>NZ_JAELXT010000019.1 GCF_016427565.1 Microvirga splendida | reverse complement strand
TACAGCAGTCCAATGAACTGCCCGCAAGGACACCGCCGCCTACGCTTCTCTTCCCCTCTCAACAATGTCAAAGAGCACACATCTTTCGATGCAATCGATAAAAAGCACTTCCGCAGAACAGACTTTGGTCCCGACTTAAAGTCAGGCCAAACAGCCCGGTCTCTGAGGAAGTTCTTGGCGCCAGCCACCAAGTGGCCGCCGTCGATGGGCCGTATATAGGCTGAACCCTTTTGGCCTGTCAACGGGCTTGTGAAAGTTTTTTGACAGGTCGGGAAGTCCGGCGATTTCCGGGCCTGCCGCACAGGTTTTTCGGCCGCTGCCTCACTGCCGACACAGAAAGGCAGGAAGCAGGGCCGCGGCAGGCCTCCCCTCCTGGAGAGTTGGCGTCCTGCGCAAGCTTATCTATGGATCTGTGCGGTTGCCGTCTCCTGTGCTAGAGCCCTTCTGGTGTCTGTGACAGCAACCCACCCGCATCGACACATGACAGGGATCATGAGCCATCTTCCTCCCGACGACAGCCATGCCAAAGGCGCCCGCAGGGACGCGGCGCATCTGTCGTCCGGCATCGATCTCGGGCATGAGCCTCCTCTGAACAGCAGCGGCGTCGCGGCTCCGGAGGTCGACAAGTGGGAGGTGAACCTGCGCTGGCTCGGCGCCAGCGTTCTGACCGGGGTGACGGGCGCCGCCCTGATCGGAGCTTCCATTTATATTACGTTCGAAGGTGCGGCGATCTCCGCGCTGCCTCCAGAGCGGGCGGCCCTCAGCGGCCGCGCCGCCTCGTCCAAGGAAGAGCGGACGACGAACGTGGCCCGCAAGGCCGATCGGCTGAACATGACGGAGAATACGGTCTCCGCCCGCCAGAGCTTCAAGGCTCCGATGACGATCCGCAACGGCGAGCGCGAGGCCATCAAGGTTCGCCAGTTCGTGCGCGTCGCCACGAACCTGTCGCTCACCTCCGGCACCTATGCGACCGACATCCCGCCCTTCAATCCCCTGCGCCTGTTCGCGGAGGAGACCGGGGGACGGGTCGAGCCGGCTCCCGAAGTCGTCGATGCCGATGTCTCGGTCCTCAGGCGCGATCTTGCTCCGGTTGCCATCGAGGCGAGCGCCCCGTCGCTGACCGACAATGACGTGCTGGCCATCCTGGAAGAGGAACGCCGGGTCTTCAACGAAGCGGGCCGCCGGACCACGGTGCCGATTCCCGCCCAGCAGATGCTGTCGAGGACGCTGCGGCCGCCGGAGGCCCTGGGCGATGCCCTCGGCTATGCGCGCGTGGTCGATGCGCCCTTCAGCACCATCGAGGTTCGGGTCGTGCCGGAGAACGTGACCGACCTCGCGAAGACAGAGCAGAAGGCCATGCCTCCCCTCATCGAGGAGCGCGACGTGGTCCTCGTCAAGGGCGAGACCCTCGAGACGGCCCTGCGCAGCTACGGAGCAACGCCGGAGCAGATCGCCGCCATCACCTCCGCCCTCTCGGCCCGGATCAGGGTGGAAGCCATGACCGAGGGCCAGCGGCTGCGGATCCTCATCGCCCCGGGCCCCCGCCTGGGCGATCCCCGCCAGATCGTGCGCATGATCGCGTTCGGAGAGCGGGGCATCGAGGGAATTGCGGCGACCAACGATCGCGGCGTGTTCGTGTCCGTCACGCCCCCCGAGGATCCCGCGACTCAGCAGGTTGCAGATGCCGCCGACGAGGAGGAAGAGGAGGCGCGCGGCGGTGTGCGCCTTTACGAGAGCCTCTACGAGACGGCCCTCAAGAACGATCTGCCCCGGGAGACCGTGGACGAGTTGGTGCGCATCTTCGGCTATGACGTGGATTTTCAGCGCCGCGTCTCGCAGGGCGATTCCTTCGAGCTCTTCTTCGGCTCGGATGACGAGAACGGGGTGCCGGAAATTCTGTATGCCTCCCTGACGGTGAGCGGGGAGCAGCGCCGCGTCTACCGCTACCAGGGCGATGACGGAACCGTCGATTTCTTCGATGAGACAGGCCGCTCCCTCAAGAAATTCCTGATCCGCAAGCCTATTGCCGACGGCATCCTGCGCTCTGGCTTCGGCTCGCGCTTCCACCCGATTCTGGGTTACTCGCGCCCCCATACCGGCGTCGATTGGGCCCACAGGGTCGGTACCCCCATCATCGCTGCCGGCAACGGCACCGTGATCAAAGCGGAGTGGGATTCCGGCTATGGCCGCCGGGTCGAGCTTCAGCACACCAACGGCTATGTGACCGCCTATTCGCACATGTCGAGCTTCGCGAAGGGCATTGCGCCCGGAAAACGGGTGCAGCAGGGGCAGGTCATCGGCTACGTGGGCAATTCAGGCCTCTCCACGGGCCCGCATCTTCATTATGAAGTGATCATCAACGGCAGCTTCGTCGATCCGTTGAAGATCCGCCTGCCCCGCGGACGCGAGCTGGAAGGCCGCGGCCTGGTGGAGTTCAAGCGTCAGCGCGAGCAGGTCGACGAGCTGATGTCTCACAGCATGGCCTCGGCCAGCCTCTCCCAGCGCGCCGAACTCCGATAACCCTGAATGCTTGACCTGTTCGCGATCGTCCTGCCGGTCTTCGGCCTGATCGGCATCGGCTATCTCGCGCGCCAGGTTGGACTTGTCTCCGAACGGGTCGGCGAGGGGCTGTCCGAATTCGTCTTCACCCTGTCCCTGCCGTGCCTGATTTTTCGCACGCTCGTCAGAGCCGAGATCCCGGACGTTCAGCCTTGGGGCTACTGGATCTCGTATTTCGCCGGCGTGGCCGTGGTCTGGCTTCTGGCCACCGCCCTCGGCCGGCACTTCTTCGGCATCAAGGGCGTCTCGGGCGTGGTCGCCGGGTTCTCGGCCGGCCAGGCGAACACAGTGTTTGTCGGCATCCCGATGATCCTCAAGGCCTACGGCGACGAAGGCGCCGTGCCGCTCTTCCTCCTGATCGCCGTCCATCTTCCCGTCACCATGACGCTTGCAACGATCCTGGCCGAGGGACGGCAGGCCTCGCCGCTCCTCATCCTGCGCCGCCTCCTGACCCATCCGATCGTGGTCGGGATCCTGGCCGGATCCGCCTGCCGGCCGATCGCCACCTATGTGCCGGCTCCGGCCTGGCAGGTGATGGATCTGCTCGCGAGCGCGGCCGTGCCCTGCGCGCTGATTTCCATGGGCATTGCCCTTCGCCGCTACGGCCTGCAGATGGGCTGGAAGCTGCCGACCCTGATCTCGTTCCTGAAGCTCGTGGTGCATCCGCTTGTGGTGCTGCTGCTCGCCACCCAGGTCTTCCAGATGCCGCCGGTCTGGGCAGGCGTGGCGGTGCTCTTCGCCTCCTGCCCGTCCGGCATCAACGCCTATCTGTTCGCGGAGCGCTATGGCGAGGGCGTGGCCCTGGCGTCGAGCGCCGTGACCCTCTCGACCTTCCTGGCCCTGGGGAGCACCCTCGTCTGGCTTTATGTACTAGGGATTGGCTGAGGTTCAGAATCCCAGCCTCTCGCGAACGGCCTGCGGCGAGGCGCCCGCCTCCCGCAGCTCCGCCAGGGACTGCGACTGGCGGCTCTTCGCCAGCTTGTCGCCACCGGGATCGAGCACGAGCCCGTGGTGATGGTAGAGGGGCGTCGGGAGCCCGAGCAGGGCCTGCAGCAGGACATGGAGATCGGTGGCGGCCTCGAGGTCCTGGCCGCGAACCACATGGGTGACGCCCTGGAGCGCATCGTCAACCACCACGGAGAGATGGTAGCTCGTCGGCGTATCCTTGCGCACGACGACCGCATCGCCCCAGCGCCAGGGATCGGCCGCCACCCTCTCCTCGGCGCCCTCGCGGTCGAACCTGCAATAACTGTGAGGCCCCGGCAGGAGTTTCTGCAGAGCCCCCATGGCGAGCCGCCAGGCATGGGGCTCGCCGGCTGCGATGCGCCGTTCGATCTCGCCCGCCGGCAAGCCCCGGCAGGTGCCGGGATAGAGCGGGGCGCCGTCCGGATCGCGCGGCCAGGGCTCGCCGGTCTCCGCCTCCCGGCAGGCAACCGCCTCCGCGATGTCCCGGCGGGAGCAGAAGCACGCATAGACAACTCCCCTCCCCTTCAGGGTGCGGAAGGCGGCGCGATAATCGTCGAAATGGTCCGACTGCCGCCGGACCGGCTCCTCCCAGGCCAGTCCGAGCCAGGCGAGATCCTCGTGGATCGTCGCCTCGAACTCGGGACGGCAGCGTGTGGTATCAATATCCTCGATGCGCAGCAGCAGGCGCCCATTGTAGCGTCGCGCGAAATCGGCATTGAGCAGGGCCGAATAGGCATGGCCCAGGTGCAGCCGGCCGTTGGGGCTGGGGGCGAATCGGAAGACGGGCTTCGTCACGGGGGCCTGCGTGGAATAAGGAGCGCGAAGGAATGGCCACCCTCCTCGAAACGGACGCGGTTCTCAAGAGGGGCCTGACGGCGCTGGCGAAGGCGGACCCGGTGATGGCGCGGCTTAAGGCCGATGGCGTCACGCCGCAGCTCCGCAAGCGCCCGCCCGGTTTCGAGGGTCTGGCCTGGATCGTGGTGGGCCAGCAGGTCTCCACCGCGAGCGCCGCGGCCATCTGGGGCAGGCTTCGGGCCATCCTCGAACCTCCGACCCCGCAGAGATTTCTGGATCTGTCCGACGAGGATCTTCGGGCCGCAGGCCTGTCGGCCGGCAAGGTCCGGACCCTTCGCACGGTCGCGACGGAGATCATCGACGGGCGGCTGCCGCTCGCCGATCTCCCCGGCTTTCCCGCCGACGAGGCGCACAATCTTCTCACGCGGGTGAAGGGGATCGGCCCCTGGACCGCCGACATCTACCTGCTCTTCTGCCTGGGCCACCCGGATGCCTTTCCCGGCGGGGACCTGGCCGTGCAGGAGGCCGCCCGCCTGGCCTACGGGCTGGAGCAGAGGCCGGATGCCAAGGCGCTCAACGCCCTGGCCGAGCGCTGGCGGCCCTGGCGCGGCGTCGCCGCGAAGGTGCTCTGGGCCCATTACCGAATGGTCAAGGCCCGGGAGGGAGCGCCGGCCTGAGGGCCGGCAGCATAGCCTTCTCCTGGAGGGACTTAAGCCCTGGCGGCGGCCAGGGCCGCATGAGCCCCTGCGCGCAGCATGGACATGTCGCTGCCGATGGCGACCAGATGGAAGCCCTTGGCGGCGAGCTCCGCCGCCCGCGGGCCCGAGACCGCATAGATGGCGGCGATCTTGCCGGCGGCCTTCACCCGGGCCAGGGCATGGTCCAGGGCCTTGTCCACCTCGGCGCTGGTCGGGTCGACCCCCTTCCCACCGGACAGCGCGATCGACAGGTCGGACGGGCCGATGAAGACTCCGTCGATCCCCGGTACGGCCAGGATGTCGTCGATGATGGCGAGCGCCTCCCGGGTCTCCACCATGGCGAAGGAGGCGGCCAGATTATTGGCCGTCCGGAGATAATCGCCCGGCTCCAATCGCGAGAGCGCCAGCGCCCCGTAGGCGCCCCAGCTCCGCTCGCCCACCGGCGGGAACTTCGTGAAGGCGGCAAGACGGCGGGCATCCTCGACCGTGTTGATCATGGGGGCGATGATGCCCGAGGCGCCGGCGTCGAGATAGCGCGACGCCGTAGCGAACTCCCCGACCGGGATGCGGACCAGGGCCGGCTTTCCCGCCGCCGCGATCAGCGGAATGGCCTGGAGGGTTGCGGCGAAGTCGATGGAGCCATGCTGCGTGTCCAGGGTCACAGCATCGAAACCCTCCCGGGCCAGGGTCGCGGCGATGGACGGATCCGGCAGGCCGCACCAGGCGGTGAACAGGGGCGTGCCGCCTTTGAGGCGCTCGGGGAACAGGGGATTGGTCAGCATGGCGCCCTTTCGGCGGGATTTTTGGGGGATGGTGACGTGAGAGATGGGTCGGAGCGAGGCCTACCGGCCTGCCTTGATCTCCTCGACGGCGCGGGCGTTGAGCTGCGCCACCTTGTCCTTCAGTTCGGCCTCGCCGACGGGGCGGCCGGCGCCCTCCAGATCCTGGCGCACCTTGCGCAGGACATCCGCATCGCCCGCCTCCTCGAAATCGGCCAGAACCACGCTCCTGGCATAGGTCTCGGCATCCTCTCCCGATTTGCCAAGGCGCTCGGCCACCCAGAGGCCCAGCAGCTTGTTCCGGCGCGCCGTGGCCTTGAAGCGCAATTCCTCGTCGTGAGCGAACTGCTTCTCGAAGGCATCCTCACGCTCGTTGAACAGGGTCATCGGGTCTCCTCCCTTGGCTTTATCTTCATGCGATATAAGGGCGCACTCGCGCCGCCGCCAGACGCTCCCCATCTTAAGATCGGTGCTTTGAACGGGCTGCAGCCCTGCTGCACTCTCCCCGCGTTGTGCTTGCCCGAGGGATCGGATAGGTTGCCCCAGGAGCGGAGCGCCGGCGGAAAGCCGCGCCTTCGCCAGCCGCGGATCTACAAAATGACCACCCCCAGGAGCCACGGCACATGGATTTTCTCAAACCACGGTACACGCCTATGAATCGTCGCCGTCGCATCTATGAGGGCAAGGCGAAGGTCCTTTATGAGGGCCCGGAACCCGGCACGCTCATCCAGCACTTCAAGGATGACGCCACCGCCTTCAATGTCACCGCGAATGCCAAGAAGCATGAAGTGATCGACGGCAAGGGCGTGCTCAACAACCGGATCTCGGAATACCTCTTCCAGCATCTGAACGACATCGGCATCCCGACCCACTTCATCCGCCGCCTCAACATGCGCGAGCAGCTGATTCGCGAGGTGGAGATCATTCCGCTGCAGGTGGTCGTGCGCAACGTCGCGGCGGGTTCACTCGCCACCCGGCTCGGCATCGAGGAGGGCACGCAGCTTCCCCGCTCGATCATCGAATTCTATTACAAGAACGATGCTCTCAACGACCCCATGGTCTCTGAGGAGCACATCACGGCCTTCGGCTGGGCCTCGCCCCAGGAGATCGACGACATCATGGCGCTGGCCATCCGGGTCAACGACTTCCTGTCCGGCCTCTTCCTCGGCGTCGGCATCCGCCTCGTCGACTTCAAGCTGGAGACGGGCCGTCTGTGGGAGGGCGAGATGATGCGCATCGTCGTGGCCGACGAGATCTCCCCAGATTCCTGCCGCCTCTGGGACATCAAGTCCAAGGACAAGCTCGACAAGGACCGGTTCCGCCGGGACATGGGCGGGCTGGTGGAGGCCTATTCGGAAGTGGCCCGCCGCCTCGGCATCCTGGCCGAGAACGAGAACCCGGTCACGGGCGGCCCGCGCCTCGTGCAGGGATAAGCCTTCTGTCTGCTCAGTAAAGCAAAGCCCGGCCGTCGCGCCGGGCTTTTTGTTTGCCCCGTCCAACGCGCGATCTGCTGTTCCTGCGAATGTGGCGCCTGAACCTCATGGGTGTCATCCCGCGCAGGGGGATCCAGAACCATGACGTTCCAAGTTGGGGCGATCAGCGTCGCGCTTCCTTCTGCACCGTTAGCGGTTATGGATCCCGGGCTCGGCTGAAGCCGCCCTGGGATGACGGTGCCAAGGCTGGTTTGCGCGATCCCGGATCTCCGCTGCGCTTCGTCCGGGATGACTTCTCTGTCAAAGAGCCAGCACCTGTGGGCCCGCAGCGGGTGCTGCGAGCCTGAAGGTCAGTCGAGGGTGGCGCATCGGGCAGCCCGGCTCGCTATGTGATGGTGAATGGAAGAGCCAAGCTGCTCGTCACGCGCGGTTTGTTTCAGCGGACCTGGTCAGAGCCAGGATCGGCCACCCGCGATCACAGGTGTGCGAGACCTGCGGCGGGACCGCTCCCCACCCCACCTCTGCGACGCCTCGCGAGCGCGCCCCTCGAAGGGCGGGAATGCACAACGATATAGCCGAGCTTGGCACACCTGTCAAGAACAAAATGAGAACATTAGCCATGGTGTTCCCTCTCCCCTTCAGCGGGAGAGGGTGGTCCGAAGGACCGGGAGAGGGGCCGCGTTCGAATGAGGACTTCCCCTCTCCCGCAGAGGGGAGAGGGTTCCTGCGCCCTATCCTGCACCCGATCCCGGATCGCCGCTGCGCTGCGTCCGGGATGACGGCTGAGAACGGCACCGCCGGGGCTCGAAGCGCTTCCCCTCCCGGCCTGTTTCGCGCATAGATAGGGCCATGCTCCTGCGCCTGTTGCGTTCCTTCTTTCCGGTCCTGACCATCGCCCTCGCGGTCGCCAGTTGCGGCTACATTCCCCGGCAGGTGGCAGGCCTCGCGGTCGATTCGTCCTGGGATGCCCTCCCCTTGCGCAAATGGCTGGCCGAGGACCGGTCGGAGCCGGTCGCGCTGGCCTTCTGCGCCCCGCCTGAATGCAGCCCTGGCCTTGCCGTCAGCGTCGTGCGCCTGACGGGAAAGGACGCGGATATCACGGAAGCCGTCCTGAAGGACCCGGAACGCCTGGCCCGCGCCCTGCGCTCGCCGGCGGGCCGGAACAAGCCGGTCAGGACCCACATCACGGTCGAGCGCCTGACGGACGGCCGCTACCCGGGCTTTGCCATCGATCTCGCCCCGGCCGACGGCAGCAAGCGCCCGGCCTACGGCGCGGCTATCGGCCGGCGCGAGGGCGAGGGCCTGTCCGTCGTGCTGGTGATCGGCGAAGTCCAGGATGCCGTGCGTGAAACGGCCAAGCAGGTCGCTGCCCGCGAACTGGGCTCCTGAGGTTTTTGCTTGTCGCACGATCTTGCGGTGAACCGGCCCCCACTTCACCGGATCGTGCTCCTAGGCCGTTGTTTCTTGAAGCCTTTGCCTTTATGGCGTGGGGCACATCTTGAAACAGCCCGAGGCCTCCATGAAAGCGCGTGTGACCGTGACCCTCAAGAACGGCGTTCTCGACCCCCAAGGCAAGGCCATCGAAGGCGCGCTCAAGTCCCTCGGCGTCGAGGGAATCGATGGCGTGCGCCAGGGCAAAGTCTTCGACATCGAGCTCGGAACCGCCGACAAGGTTCAGGCCGAAGCCCAGCTCAAGGCCGCCTGCGAGAAGCTCTTGGCGAACACCGTCATCGAGAATTATCGCGTCGAGATCGCGTGAGGCGAAAAGCATGAAATCCGCCGTCATCGTCTTCCCCGGCTCCAATCGCGAAGGCGATATGGTCCGGGCTCTTACATTGGCCGGCTCCGACGCCCAGAAGGTCTGGCACGCCGAAACCGACCTGCCGAAGGGCACTGATCTCGTGGTGCTTCCCGGAGGCTTCTCCTACGGCGATTACCTGCGCTGCGGAGCGATTGCCGGACGCGCCACCGTGATGGATGCGGTGCGGGCGCATGCTGCCCGCGGCGGCCTCGTGCTCGGTGTCTGCAACGGGTTCCAGATCCTGTGCGAAGCAGGGCTTCTTCCCGGCATCCTGATGCGCAACGCGAACCTGAAGTTCATCTGCCACCGCCAGTTCCTGCGGGTCGAGCGCAACGACACCGCCTTCACCAAGGCCTATGTCAAGGGTCAGGCGATCGATGTCTGCGTGGCCCATGGCGAGGGCAACTACACGGCGGACGAAGAGACCCTGAAGCGGCTCGAGGGCGAGGGCCTGGTGGCCTTCCGCTATGCGGACGCGCAGGGCCACGTCACCCAGGACGCCAACCGCAACGGCTCGATGAATTCCATCGCAGGCATCTATTCGACCAAGCTCAACGTGCTCGGCATGATGCCCCATCCGGAGAACCTGGTTGAGAATCTCGTGGGCGGCACCGACGGGCGCGGCCTGTTCGAGAGCCTCGTGTCGAGTTTTTCGAAAGCGGCTTGATACCAAGAGCGGGGACGAGACGCCCCAGCAGCCCTCATCCTGAGGAGCGAAGCGTCTCGAAGGACGAGGGCGTCTCCAGCGCTCTTCGGACCCGGTGTCCTCGTCCTTCGAGACGGGCCTTGCAGGCCCTCCTCAGGATGAGGACACCTGATTGTTCCATTCTCTCCCTCCCGGGAGAATGAAAGAAGCGAGACCCCGATGATCCGCAACGACGTCGCCATCACCCCGGAGCTGGTCAAGGAGCACGGGCTGAAACCCGATGAGTACGAGCGCTTCGTGAACCTGATCGGCCGCGAGCCGACCATCACCGAGCTCGGCATCGTGTCGGCCATGTGGAACGAGCACTGCTCGTATAAATCCTCGCGCATCCACCTGCGCGGCCTGCCCACCAAGGCCCCCTGGGTGATCCAGGGTCCGGGCGAGAACGCGGGCGTGATCGATATCGGCGACGGGCTCGCCTGCATCTTCAAGATGGAGAGCCACAACCACCCGTCCTTCATCGAGCCCTATCAGGGCGCGGCGACGGGCGTGGGCGGCATCCTGCGCGATGTGTTCACCATGGGGGCGCGGCCCATCGCGGCGCTGAACTTCCTGCGCTTCGGCGAGCCGGATCACCCGAAGACCCCGCACCTCGTCTCGGGCGTGGTGGCGGGCATCGGCGGCTACGGCAATTCCTTCGGCGTGCCGACCGTGGGCGGCTCAGTCGGCTTCGACAAGCGCTACAACGGCAACATCCTGGTCAACGCCATGGCGGTGGGCCTCGCCCGCACGGACGAGATCTGGTACGCGAAGGCCACCGGCGTCGGGAACCCGATCGTCTATCTCGGCTCCAAGACCGGCCGCGACGGCATTCACGGCGCCACCATGGCGTCGGCCGAGTTCGACGACGCGTCCGAGGAGAAGCGCCCGACCGTGCAGGTGGGCGACCCCTTCGCCGAGAAGCTGCTGCTGGAAGCCTGCCTCGAGCTCATGAAGTCGGGCGCCGTCATCGCCATTCAGGACATGGGCGCGGCCGGGCTGACCAGCTCCGCGGTCGAGATGGGCGCGAAGGGCAATCTCGGCATCGAGCTCGATCTCGACAAGGTGCCCTGCCGCGAGGAGGGCATGACCGCCTACGAGATGATGCTGTCGGAAAGCCAGGAGCGCATGCTCATGGTGCTCAAGCCCGGCATGGAGCAGGAAGCCGAGGCTATCTTCCACAAGTGGGGCCTTGACTTCGCGGTGATCGGCAAGACCACCGACACGCTGCGCTTCGTCATCAAGCACGGGGGCGAGGTGAAGGCAGACCTGCCGATCAAGGAACTCGGCGACGAGGCTCCCCTCTATGACCGCCCCTGGGTGGAGAGCCCGAAGCTGCCGGTGATTGCGCCCGACAACGTGAAGGCGCCGATGTCCGAGGCCGAGGCGCTGCTCAAGCTCGTCGGCTCGCCGGACCAGTGTTCCAAGCGCTGGGTGTGGGAGCAGTACGACCACCTGATCCTCGGCAACACGGTGCAGACGCCCGGCGGCGACGCGGCCATCGTGCGCGTCGAGGACGGGCCGAAGGGCCTGGCGCTCACCACCGACGTGACGCCGCGCTATTGCGAGGCCGACCCGTTCGAGGGCGGCAAGCAGGCGGTGGCCGAAGCCTGGCGCAACATCACGGCCGTGGGCGGCCTGCCGCTGGCCATCACCGACAACCTCAATTTCGCCAGCCCCGAGCGGCCTGAATCCATGGGCCAGTTCGTCGGCTGCGTGAAGGGCATCGGGGAGGCCTGCAAGGCGCTCGATTTCCCGGTCGTGTCCGGCAACGTCTCGCTCTACAACGAGACCAACGGCCAGGGCATCCTGCCGACCCCTGCCATCGGCGGCGTCGGCCTCCTCGACGACGTGACGGTGCACGCCTCCCTGGCATTCCGGCGCGAGGGCGAGGCGATCATCCTCATCGGCGCCAGCCAAGGCTGGCTCGGCCAGTCGATCTACCTGCGCGACGTCTGCGGCCGCGAGGAAGGCGCTCCGCCGCCGGTGGATTTGCTCCAAGAGAAGCGCAACGGCGATTTCGTGCGCCAGCTCATCCGCTCCGGTCAGGTGAAGACCGTGCACGACGTCTCGGACGGCGGCATCGCTTTGGCGCTGGCCGAAATGGCCATGGCGGGCGGTGTGGGCGCCGAGATCACGGCCTTCCCCGAGGGCCTGTCCCTCCATGCCTTCCTGTTCGGCGAGGACCAGGCCCGCTACCTCATCGCGGTCGACGAGGACGTGGCGGCCGACATCCTCTACGAGGCCGGCGCCATCGGCATTCCGGCAGTGACCCTGGGCCTCACGGGCGGCGACGCGTTGATTCTGCCGGGGCAACAGGCCATATCCGTGAAGCAACTGAAGGCGGCCCACGAAGCTTGGCTGCCGAACTACATGACCGGCAAAGCGTGACCGGAAGGTCCTGAGGAGTTTGATTCATGCCAATGAATGCCCATGAGATCGAAAGCATGATCAGGGCCGCCCTGCCGGATGCGGTCGTGGAGGTCAAGGATCTGGCGGGCGACGGCGACCACTACGCCGCCACGGTCACGTCTTCGGCCTTCAAGGGCAAGTCGCGGGTTCAGCAGCACCAGATGGTCTATGCGGCGCTGCAGGGCCATATGGGCGGCACCCTCCACGCCCTTGCATTGACGACGCTGGCACCCGACAATTGAGATAAGCCCGACGCCTTGACCGCCGGGACGAAGGAGACATCCATGGCCGACGCCAACCAGATCATCGACAACGAAGTGAAGTCCAACGACGTGGTGCTGTTCATGAAGGGCACGCCGCAATTCCCCATGTGCGGCTTCTCGAGCCAGGTGGTCCAGATCCTCAACTACCTCGGCGTGCCCTACAAGGGCGTCAACGTGCTCGAGGACGAGACCGTCCGCCAGGGCATCAAGGACTATTCCAACTGGCCGACCATTCCCCAGCTCTACGTGAAGGGCGAGTTCGTCGGCGGCTGCGACATCACCCGCGAGATGTTCCAGGCCGGCGAGCTGCAGCAGCTCTTCGCCGACAAGGGCATTCAGGTTCAGCAGAGCGCCTGACCGGCGCGAACTGCCAGATCCATCGAGGCGGGGCCGATGCCCCGCCTTTTTCTTTTTCGGCATGCCCCTCCAAAGCGGGGGGCGTCTTATGTCGCATTCCGCCCAAGGCCCCGTTTCCGGCACAATAGTCGTTCTGACTGAATCGAAGCCGCTGCGCACAACAAACAGAATGCATCGGCTCGCATTGGGGGCTTTTCATGCTGGAACCGGAGACGAACGTCGTCGCCTTCAAGCCGCGCGCGGCCGTAGCGCATCATCCCAGGAGCCTGATGGAGCGGGTCTATGCCTCCGGCTCCCTCTCGCTGCGGGCCGACGACCGCGCCACCAAGGCAGCGGCCGTGATGCTGCAGGCCTTGGGCCTCCTGCTGATCGAAGAGATCATGGCCGACGGGACCCCGCGCCGGCTCCAGCGCGGCGAGGCCAAGGGCGCCATGGACCGGCCCTGGCGGCTCTTGAAGCCGGCCTTCTCGGGCATGCCGGGCGTTCCCGACGGCGGGGGCCTCCCGGCTTAAGACCGGTTCAGCGCCGCCTTCATGAACGCGATGCCATCCGGCGAGGCCCACTCGGCCGGCCCTTTCAGCAGGGCGATCTCGCAGCCCGACGCATCGACCACGAAGGTGGTCGGCAGGCCGACCACATGGCCCGACTTCTGCAGGACCTGCAGGAGCTTGCCCTCGGGATCGGCGAAATAGGCAAGGTTCGCGATGCCGTTTTCCTTGAGCCAGGCCTTCGGCTTCTCGCGGTTGCGGGTGTCCACGTTGATGGCCACCACCTGGAAATCGGGCCCGCCCAGCTCCGCCTGAAGCTTGTCGAGGGCCGGCATCTCCTCCCGGCACGGCACGCACCAGGTCGCCCAGAGATTGACCAGGATCGCCTTGCCCTTGAAGTCGGCAAGGCTCATCGGCTGCCCCTCCGGCCCCGTGAAGGCGATGACCGGCGGCGGCTTGGGGGCGCTGCTCACCCCGACGGCCGCTACCTCGCCCTTGGCGAGCGGCTTCAGCCGCTCGGTCGTTTCCTTGGAGGCCCGGCACTCGGCCACGCCGGCGGCCTGGGGATCGCGGGGCGCCAGGCCGTACCAGGCGGCGCCGGCGCCAGTGAGGAGAAGAGCCGCCAGGCCCACAAGCCAGGTTTTTCGGGGTTTCGCTGCGTTCGACATCGCCCGTGATGTGGCGCTTTTCGGTGCCGGCCTCAAGTCCTGAATGGCGAAACGGCTCCGGTTGGCAGGTCACAATCCTGTGGCGGCCTAGCCTGTCGTCTTCCACACCTTGCCCCTCGCATCTGAAATCAGTTCTCGCTATGGTGCGGCCACGTTTCGGAGCCTCCTGATGTCGTCCAGCCTGTCCCTTTCCCGCGCGGTCCTGGTTGCGGGCCTTGTTGTTTTAAGTCTTTCGGCCTGCGGCCGCCGTGGCGCGCTCGAGCCGCCGCCGAGCGCCACGGCGCCCGTGGCGCAGCCGGCGAGCACGGTCAGCGACTCGACCCTGCCCTCCCCGGTCGGGACGCCCCGCTCCTCACCGCGCCAGGGCTACACGATCCCGAACAAACCCTTCATTCTCGATCCGCTGCTTTAGGCCTTTTCAATGCACCATTTCGCCTATCGTGACGGCGTCCTCCATGCGGAGGGCGTCGATCTGCGCCGCCTCGCCGACGAGGTTGGCACCCCGTTCTACTGCTATTCGAGCGCGACCCTGGAGCGGCACTACCGGGTCTTCGCCGAGGCCTTCGCCGACACGGATGCGCTGGTCTGCTACGCCATGAAGGCGAATTCCAACCAGGCCGTGCTCAAGACCTTGGGACGCCTGGGCGCCGGCATGGACATCGTCTCCGAGGGCGAGCTGCGCCGGGCGCTCGCCGCCGGCGTGCCGGGCGAACGCATCGTGTTCTCCGGCGTCGGCAAGACGAGGCCCGAGATGGCCTTTGCGCTCGACAGCGGCATCCTGTGCTTCAACGTGGAATCGGAGCCCGAACTCGCGGCGATCTCCGAAGTCGCCGTATCCAAGGGCATGCGCGCGCCGGTCTCGATCCGCATCAATCCGGACGTGGACGCCAAGACCCATGCGAAGATCTCGACCGGCAAGTCCGAGAACAAGTTCGGCATCCCGATTGCCCGCGCCCGCGAGGTCTATGCGCGTGCGGCGTCCCTGAAGGGCATCGCGGTCACCGGCGTCGACATGCATATCGGCAGCCAGATCACGGATCTCGCGCCCTACGACAACGCCACGGCGCTGCTGGCCGAGCTCGCCCGCGATCTCATGGCAGACGGCCACAAGCTGCACCACATCGATCTCGGCGGCGGCCTCGGGGTGCCCTACCGCGAGGACAACGAGCCGCCGCCCGATCCGCAGGCCTATGCCGCGATCATCAAGCGCCACACGAAGGACCTCGGCCTCAAGCTGGTGTTCGAGATGGGCCGCCTGATCGCCGGCAATGCGGGCGTGCTCGTCGCCCGGGTGATCTACGTGAAGGAAGGAGCGGACAAGCCCTTCGTGATCGTCGATGCGGCCATGAACGACCTCATCCGCCCGACCCTCTACGAGGCCCATCACGACATCAAGCCGGTGGCGGAAGCCTCTGCGAACACGCCGCGCATCGTCGCCGACGTGGTCGGCCCGGTCTGCGAGACCGGCGATTATCTCGCGCTCTCCCGCGACATGCCCCAGGTGAAAGCCGGCGACCTCATCGCCATCATGACGGCCGGCGCCTACGGGGCCGTTCAGGCCAACACCTACAACACCCGTCTGCTCGTGCCCGAGGTGCTGGTGCGCGGCGACGACCATGCGGTGGTGCGCCCCCGCCCCACCTATGACGACCTGATCGGCCTCGACCGCGTTCCCGGCTGGCTGGGCTGACGGTATCGGCCCTTCACCGAAACAAAAAATCCCGGCGCTGTTCACGCCGGGATTTTTTTGTCGGTCGCGGTCTCCGCTCAGATCACGAAGAAGTCCTTCTCGGTGAGCGAGAGTCCCTTCTTGAGGGTGGCGAACTTCACCTGCGCCGAGCGGCCCGTGCCGTCCGCATCGTAGTACAACGCGCCGGACTTCTTGTCGTAGATGATCCGGTCGGAGGCATCGTGCGCCTCCTTGCCTTTCCAGAACATCGCCTTCGCGAGCTTGCCGGGCTTCGTCTCCGAGCCCTTGCCGATCTTGGTGAACACCGCATTGTCGAGCCAGATCGAGTCGTCCTTGACCTTGAAGTCGAGGATCTTGTCGACATTGGTCTTCTTGTTCGTCCTGGTGTCGAAGGCGAAGACGTCCCGGCCCTTGCCGCCCTTGAGCACATCGTTGCCGAGGCCGCCCCAGAGCCCGTCATTGCCGAGGCCGCCGCCCAGGTTGTCCCGCCCGGCACCGCCCTTGATCACGTCGCTGGAAGCGCTGCCGCCTGTCGTCTCCTTGCCGACGTCGTTCACAGCAATCGTCACGACGCGGTCATTGGAGAGCCCGCCGGCAGAAGCCCGGATGGTGAAGGTGTAGGCTTTCGTCTGCTCGTAATCGAGGGCGATGCCCTTCGTCACCCGAAGCTCGTTGCCAACGATCTCGAAGGGCGCATCGCCTGCGCCCACGAGCGAGTACGTGACGGCCTGGCCGTTGCTGTCCTGCGCGGCGAGCGTGCCGATTGGTGTCCCGTCTTTCGCCAACTCGTCGACGCTGTTGTTCGACAGCGTCGGCTGCGACGGCGGTCGGTCGGCGATCACGGCATTGACTCTGACCTGCGTGCTTATCCCCGGGCCTTCATCCCTGACCGTGACCGTAAAGGTGGTTTCCTCGCCTTGGCCGACCGGCCCGTTCCGGTCTCTCGGGTCGAACTGAAGGGTCTTCAGAACCTGCGTGACATAAGGTGCCGAGCCTTCGATCGTATAGATACCGGTGTCAGGATCGTAGCTGACGCCGGCCTGCGGAATGAGCCTTCCCTTCTCCTTGTCGAAGGATACCGTGACGGTGAGACGATCACCGTCGGGGTCGTGCAGGACCATGCTGGCGAAGGGCGAGATCAGTCCGGTGTCGGCAACCTGCACCACACCCGTCGGCGTCCCGTCGACCGTGGGCGCCTTGTTCTCGAGACCTCCGGTCGGAAGCGCGATGTCCACCTGCACGTCATGGGTGCTTTGCGCGCCGCCCGCATCCGTGAGCGTCACCGCGATGTTGCGCTGCTTGACGACGAAGCTGCCCGATGCGGTGTTCACGTAGGCCAGGGCGCGCACGATGCTTGAGACCATGGCCTCCGTGGCATCGGCGGAGAAGGCGATCAGGAGCCCGGCTGCGCCCGATCCATCGCGTTGCAGCGTGCCGGCAAGCGTTCCGTTCACGGAAACCTGGTTTCCGGCGATCGTCACGCCATCCTGCTCGATGAGCATGAGACGGTCCTCGCCGGCCACCCGGTTCGTGATTTGGACCTCAAGCGACCGGAAGCGGTCCAGATCGTCCGTGACGCCGGCAGCGGCACCAGTGTCAAGCAGGGTCATTCCGCCGACCAGGGCCCTGCTCTGGTCGCCGTTGAAGCCCGCGACCTGCGGCAGGGCATTGGTGTGCTGGCCGTTGCTGTCAATGATGACGTCTACCCCCTGGCTGAAGAGCTGGATCAGCTCGTCTGTGGTGAGACTCCGAGTGTCTACGATCCGGACCGTGTCGCCGGAGCTCGCGCTGCCGTCGATGAGGAGGGCGGTGGCGACGCTGTCGACCGTCACTTTGTAGTTGACGTAATCCGACAGGAGGATCTTCTCGATGCCGGTGATCGTCTTGTTCCGCAGGCTGTAATTGTCGCCGGTGAAAAGCTCCAGGACGTCGTTGTTTCCGGCGCCGCCATCGATTGTTGCGAATTGCACGATCCGGTGAGCATCCGTCATGATGCGGTCGTCGCCGACCGTTCCGACCAGGGCCTCAAAGCGGAGGAGCTCGGTCGGCAACGTCAGGTCGATGGTTCCCGTCCAGGTCATCTGGAGGGTATCGACGTCGTCATCGCCGCCTCCATCGAGGATGTCGCCCAGCGACAGGCCGTTTTGCTCGACGTTCAAAGTATCGTCGTCGACGGTGCCGGTCGCATATTCCGCGACATCCGTCACTGCCTCCACGGCGACCGGGGTGAAGATCCGCTGGGCGATGCCGCTCCCAGGAAACTCATCCTGATCCAGGTTCTGCCAGACGACCACCCAGCGCCCGTCCGAGAGCGCGACGACCTGCGGACGCGAGTTCGACTGGCTGCCGAGCCAAGCGGGCACGACCGCATCGGGACCGGACGTGTTGCCGTCGGAATCATAGCGGCGCTGGTAAACGTCTGCGCCGGATTGCCAGGTGATCACCCAGCTCCCGTCGGTATTCACGGCGATATGCGGATCCTTCTGGGATCCCTCGGTCGTGGCATTGACGACTTGCGTCTCGCCCGGCGTACCGGCTGCATCGTAGCGCTTGAGGAAGATGTCGTTCGATCCGTCGGCGCCGAGGCCGTACCACACCACCAGCCATCCGCCGCCGGACAAAGCCGCCACCTGCGGCTGTGTCTGCATGCCCCGCGCGTTCGTGACCACCTCGACCGACGATGCGACTCCATTCGCATCGTAGCGGCGCATGTGGATGTTGGCCGTCGGATCGAACGCGTCCCCGTCGACCCAGGTGACCAGCCAGCCGCCATCCGCGAGGGTGACGACATCGGCGTAACGCTGCGACCCGTCCGTGACGGTATTCACCCGCTGATCGGCTGCATCGAGCAAGGGGTCTCCGCTTGCGCTGAAACGCTGCTGATAAACCCCGTATCTCGATCCGTCGCCGCTCTGCCAGGTAACGAGCCACTCGCCGTTGGCCAAGGCGGTCATCTCGATGTTTTCGGTTTCCTCCGCCGGGAAGCCCGGATTCACGACGGTTGGGGTGACCGACTGCGCCTCTCCCTGGGCATTGTAGCGCTGCTGATGGATCACGCCTGGCGCATCGGTGCCCTTGTCGATCCAGCTGACCACCCAGCCGCCGTCGGAGAGCCCTGTCACCGACGACCAGATCTGGCTGCCATCGGTGGCCGTGTTGACGAGCCGGTCGGCCGCGACGCCGCCGGAGGTGAACTGCGGCACTCCGTCGGCATCGTAGCGCTGCATATAGATGCCGGTCTCGCTCGCATCCTGCCCGGTCCAGGTGACCACCCAACCGCCATCAGTGCCGTCCGGGTTTCGAAGCCGGGCAATCGTCGGGTGGGTCTGACTGCCCTTCGTCAGAGTGTTGACTTTTTGCTCGTCGCCGCTGCGCAACACGGTAAAGGCCATAGTTCCCCCTGCTCAAATCAAAGCTCGTTGCCATTCTTGGAGCCCTGCCAGACGGTGCTATCGGGCAGTCACTCAGGCTACTTTAGGGAATTTATATAACGTATCAATAACAACTTTAGGAATATGTCCGCCCATTTCCGCGCTTGAAAGAGGCAAATGCAACAATAGAGCAGTTGGAAGTGAGCCGCGCTTTTCGAGCGCAGAATGGGCTTGGTCGGTTGCTCCGGCATCTCAAAAGGGAAGCGCCAAGTTCAGCCTCCAAGTTCAGCCTCTTGGAGACTTGCCACGTTGGGGGCTTGCCATGACCGTTGAGGAACCCGCCAATATGCAAAAGGAGAGCCGAACGGCTCTCCTTCATCGTCGATATAGGGGCGACGTTCTCTCTGCCTCAGATGACGAAGAAGTCCTTGTGGGTCATCGCAAGCTTCTTGGAGAGCGTGGCGATCTCCACGGCCGCCTTGGAACCGGATCCGTCGACATCGTAGAACAGCTTGCCGGTCTTCTTGTTGTAGACGATGTAGTCGTCCTTATCCTTGGCCTTATCGGTAACCTTGAAGAAGGACTTCTTCAGCTGGGCGGGAGCCGCCTCGGAACCCTTCTTGCCGAGCTTGGAGAAGATTTTGTTCTCCAGCCAGATGGAATCGTCCACCACCTTGAAGTCGACGATCTTGTCGAGATTGGTCTTCTTGTTCGGCTTGGAGTCGAACACGAACACATCTCGACCTAAGCCGCCGGTCAGAATGTCCTTGCCCGTGCTGCCATGGAGCCTGTCGTCTCCGGCATTGCCGGCAAGCCTGTCGTTGCCGGCCAGACCCTTGACGATGTCGCGTCCAGTCGTGCCGTTCAGGACGTCGGCCCTGGCGGTGCCGGTCAGGATGTCGATCTCATCGATGATGTCGAGCGCCAGGGTCTTGGTCATGGCGTTGATGCCATCCGATACGATCAGCGTGATGGCATGATGGGCAGGGTTCTCGTAGTCCAGGACCACGCCGGGACGGAGAGAGATGGTGTAGCCGCCAGATCCATTGTCGACGAGGCGGAAATACCGGGCGCTTTCGGCGGATAGGGCCACGTCCACCATCTCGTCGTCGTCATCCATCGGCGTGACCGTGCCGATGACGCCGCTGCTGATGCCTTCGCTGACGCGGACGACCGACAAAGCTGCCGGAGCCTTATCCCAGAATTCCAGCTGGAAGGTTTCCTCGAAGGGAGTGTTGAAGCCGTCAGACACCGTTACCGTGAAGCTTTGGTGGCTGCCGTCCTCCTGATCGTGCCTAAGGGTGACGCCGGCTTTGACGACGACATTGTAGCTCCCGTCCGCATTCCGCACGAGCTGGAACACCTGGGCGCTCTCGTTCGAGAGAGTGAAGGTGACCGGCTTGCCCTCGGGATCGTCGGCGACGAGCCTTCCGACGATTGAGCCGGCACCGGCGATCCGTTCGATCGGCGCGAACTCGAAGTTGGCCTCCGGCTCAAGATTCTCGATAATGTTGAGAGCGACCGTTTCCGACGTTGTGTTGCCGGCAGTGTCGGAAACCTCAACCACGACGCTCTGAAAGGCCGTCCTGGCTGAGCGCAGGATTTGCCCCTGCTTCACCACGACATTGTATGTGCCGTCATTGTTATTGATGAGATCGAACAACTGAGCACTGGTTTCGGACAGCCTATAGGTCAGTGTCTCCTGTTCTTCGTCTTGTGCGCTGATGACGGCGACGACAGTGCCCCCTGGAGACCCGTCGAGTACATCTCTCAAAATGTGATCAACCTCCGGAGCCTTGTTCACATACTCAACAGTGAGAGTAATTCTTTCCACATGGAACAGGCCGCCAGCATCTGTGACCTTGACGTAAACCGGATTGGAACCGACGTCGGCACTGCTGATTTCGTTTTTCACGACGATCTGATTGCCGGAGATGCCGAAAAGGTGATGATCGTACTCGACGCCGTTCTCGTCCACGATCATATAGGTCAGCAGGTCGCCCCTGTCGGGATCCTCTCCGGTCAGGAAGGCGACAGGTGCCCCTATGATGGCATTGTCCCCGATGGTGCCGCCGGTCACGAGGATGTCAGTGGGGGCCTCGTTCACATTGGCGACGTTGAGCACCACGGATGTGCCATCGACTGGCGTGTTCTGGCTCCCGGTGACCTGGATGTTGATCGGGAACTGCTGTTCAGGGCCCTCGAAGTCGAAGCCGCCGGCCTTCACGATCAGTAGGTTCCCTTCGATGGCGAAGCGCTCGTCATCCAGAGCGAACGTGAACGTCTCTCCCGGCCGAATGTCGTCACCGGTGACGCTCAAGGTGCCGATGAGGGTAAACGCAGGTGCATTTTCAAGAACTCTGTAGGAAGAAAGAACAAGCGTAGCCATGATAGCGCCCCAAGTCGGAAAATATGTTATGTTATGGCATCCGTTTAGCGCCAGAAGCTCCGTATGGTCAAGGAGTTTCGCCGCCCTGCGTGAAATCGCGCTCCGTTCCGAACTCCGGGGTCATGGCTGCGTTTCGGAGAAGGCTTGTCACCTCTTCTTGAAGCCCCGTGCCCATTTGACCGCTGGTTATCCGGGGTCGCCGTGCTAGCTTCCCTGCGGGGGCGTCTGCACATCCGGTGCAGCGGAGACTTGTTACATGAGCGAAGGCCCGAACCCGACGCCTGGGCAGAGCCGCCTGAACCAGCGGTTCGGCCGCCTTGTGACTCATGCGCGCTGGTCGCTCTGGTGGGAGGAGGCCTGGCCCCGGCTCTGGCTGCCGCTCGCCATCGTCCTTTTGTTCTTCACCCTGTCCTGGCTCGGTCTCTGGCTCGATCTGCCCGTCCTGTGGCGGACCATTGGCCTGGGCCTCTTCGCGGCGGCGTTCCTCCTGTCCCTCTGGCCCGTCTTGAGCCTGCGGATGCCGAGCCGGACGCGGGCGCTCGACCGCCTCGACCGGGAGACGGGCATCGCCACCGGCCCGGCCAGGGTCCTCGACGATTCCCTTGCCCTGGGCTCGGCCGATCCGGGAACCCGGGCCCTGTGGGCTCTCCATCGCAAGCGCGCGGAAGAGGCCGTCGGCCGCATGCGCGTGGGCCTGCCGCAGCCGGACATGCCCCGGCGCGACCGCTATGCCCTGAGGGCTGCGGGCGTGCTCGCCCTGGTGACAAGCGCCTTCGTGGCCGGCCCCGAAATCGGCTCACGCCTCGCCGCGGCCTTCGACTGGCGCGACGCCGAGGCGGCCAGCGCCTCCTTCCGTATCGACGGCTGGATCGACCCGCCCCTCTACACCCGCACCCCACCGCTCATGATCGACCTCGCCCGGGGGCAGAGCCTGCGGGCGCCGATCAACTCGACGGTGGTCGTCCGCATCGCCGGCGAAGGCAGCGCAGAGGTCAAGCCCGGCAAGGGCCTCACACCCCTGGCCCCCAAGGCCGGCCAGCGCACCGACATGCGCGAGGAGCGCTATACGCTCAAGGACTCGAGCGACCTCACCGTCAGCACGGGGTTCGCCAGCAGCGTCACCCTGACCATCGAGGCCATTCCCGACCGGGTCCCCGAGATCGCCTTCACCACGCCCCCGGAGGTGAATGCGCGGGGCACCTTCACCCTCTCGTACAAGGGCAAGGACGATTACGGCATCACGACCCTGGAAGGCGTGGTGGAGAAGGCCGACAACAGCCGGGGCCGCTCCCTCGTGCCGGCGCCCCAGCTCGCTCTGGCGCTGCCGAGCCATGAGGAGGATGCGCCGGACACCAAGTCCCCGGTCGACCTCACCAACCATGCCTGGGCCGGCGCGCCGGTGACGATCCAGCTCAAGGCCAAGGACGAGGCCGGCCAGGAGGCGTTGAGCGAGAAGATCACCTTCACCCTGCCGCAGCGCCCCTTTACGAATCCTCTTGCCAAGGCCCTGGTGGAGCAGCGGCGCAACCTGGTGCTCGCGCCCGACGATCGCAAGCGCGTGCAGGTGGCCCTCGACGCGCTGCTGATCGCGCCGGAAGAGTACACGCAGCAATGGGGCGTGTTCATGGGCCTGCGCACCGGAGCGGAGCGCCTGCGCGTCGCCAGGACGGACCAGGATCTGGTGGACGTGGCCGACTGGCTCTGGGCCATGGCGCTGCAGATCGAGGATGGCGGGCTCTCGGATGCGGAGCGGGAGCTGCGCGCGGCCCAGGACCGGCTCAAGGAGGCCATGGACCGGGGCGCGACGGACGAGGAGATCCGGCGCCTGACCGAGGAGCTGCGCCAGGCCATGGACAAGTTCCTGCGGGAATTCGCCCAGCGCATGCAGCAGAACCAGCAGCAGTCGCAGGATCAGAACCAGCGCTCTCCGGACCGGATGATCTCGCAGAACGACCTCAACCGCATGCTGCAGCAGATGGAGGAGGCCATGCGCCGCGGCGACGTGGCCGAGGCCCAACGCCTGCTCGAGCAGCTGCGCAACATCCTCGAGAACCTGCAGACCGCCCAGCCCAACAGCCGCATGACAGACCCGCTCGGCCGCGAGATGAACCAGGCCATGCAGGACCTGGAGGACATGGCGCGCGAGCAGCAGAACCTGCGCGACGAGACCTTCCGCAACGGCCAGAACCAGCGCATGCAGCAGGGCGACCGCAATGGTCAGCGCCAGCAGGGTCAGCGAGGCCAGCGTCAGCAAGGTCAACAGGGCCAGCAAGGCGAACAGGGTGAAGGCCAGGAGCAGGCCGAGGGCCAGGGAGGACAGGATCAGGATCCCTTAGGCCTCAAGCAGCGGCAGCAGGCCCTGAGGGAAAGACTGGAGGAGCTGCAGCGACGCATGCAGGGCATGGGCATGCAGGGCGAGCAGGGCCTCGGGGAGGCCGAGCAGGCCATGCGCGATGCCGAGGGCGCCCTCGGGGAGGGCCAAGACGGCCCTGCCGTCGATGCCCAGGGCCGGGCCCTGGAAAGCCTCCGGCGCGGCATGCAGGGCATGGCCCAGCAGATGCAGCAAATGCAGCAGGGCGAAGGTCAGGGGAACGAGCAGGCCGGAGACCAGCCGGGCCAAGGCAACCCGCAAGGCAACCAGCAGGCCGGCCAGAACAACAACGATCCACTGGGACGGCCGCTAAGGAACCGGGATTACTCCGACGGACGCGTCGAGGTGCCCAGTGCCGGTGCGTCACCGGCTCAGCGAGCGCAACGCATTCTGGAGGAATTGCGGCGCAAGCTGGGCGATCCGACGCGAGCCCAGGAAGAACTCGAATATTTCGAGCGGCTGCTGCGCAGAAACTGATATCAGGGTAAACGCACCTCTTGTCTCATCGACAGGTTCGGGCCACGGTCGCCCGAACCTTCTCATGGAATCACGATGTCCGGTTTTGTTGAATTGCTTGTGCCGACAGCGGTTGTCGCTGTCGCTTTCGTGCTGCTTCTCGGCCTTCTCAACATGCTGCGCGGCGGCAATGCCAATCGGTCGCAGCATCTCATGCGCATGCGTGTGCTGCTGCAGTTTCTCGCCATCATCGTCATCATGGGCGTTATCTGGTGGAGAGCCGCTTAGCTTCTCCGTATTGACACGTTTTCGCCACGGTTTGTATTAAGAGATCGTTAGCCATGACGGCGTAGCCTGTTGGCCTAAGTTTTATTGAGTTATGGATCTTTTAATGCGCACCAGCCCGGCCATAGGCCTGAGCCTTCTGGTCCTGTTCATGGGATCGGCAGGTGCTTTGGGCTCCGATTTCAAGCGACAGGCCGGCACTTCCCCTACGTCGTCTTCCTCGAGCATTCTCTCGGAATTCCGTTTCGGATTGTCCGCTCAGGATCCGTGGGGCCGCGAGGGACTCGATGGATCGGCCAACCTGACCGGCGAAATCCTGTTCGACAAGCCTTTCACCGCTTCGGACCTTTTCACCAGCTATTTCATTCCTCGGCCGCATCTCGGCGGCAGCCTGAATTTCGACGACAACACCAGCTTCGCCTATGCGGGCCTGTCCTGGACCATCGACGTCACCCCGAACATCTTCGTGGAAGGCAGCTTCGGCGGCGCCATCCACAACGGCAGCGATTCCTCGCATCCGCTCTCGGACCGTCAGACGGTGGGCTGCTCGCCCCTGTTCCGCGAGTCCGGATCGGTGGGCGTGCGGCTCTCCGCCAACTGGAGCGTGATGGCGACCATCGAGCACCTGTCCGATGGCGGAACCTGCTCGGACGAGAATAGAGGCTTGACGAATGTCGGCGCGCGGGTTGGGTATTCCTTCTAGAGCATCGGACCCAAAAGTGGGTTGCACTTTTGGGATGGATCTGATGCTTCATCTAGAATGAGCGAATCCTAACCTGTCAGGCCTTTCATGGTCGTTCTCAACCGCATCTACACCCGCACCGGCGACACGGGCACCACGGCGCTGGCCGCCGGCGGGCGCCGTCCCAAGCACGACCTGCGCATCGAAGCCTATGGCACGGTGGACGAGACCAATGCCTGCATCGGGCTGGTCCGCCTCCACACGGCCGGCCACGAGATCGACGCGATGCTGGGCCGCATCCAGAACGACCTGTTCGACCTAGGCGCCGACCTCGCGACGGTGGAGACGGGCAAGCCCCTGCCCTACGAGCCCCTGCGCATCACGCAAGCCCAGGTGGATCGTCTCGAGCAGGAGATCGATCGCTTGAACAGCGAGCTGTCGGTGCTGCGTTCCTTCGTGCTCCCGGGCGGCACGCCTGCCGCCGCGGCGCTCCACCTCGCCCGCACGATCTGCCGCCGCGCGGAGCGGCATGTGGTCGAGCTCACGGAGAAGCCCGACGAGAAGGTCTCCCCGGAGGCCGTGAAGTACCTGAACCGCCTGTCCGACTTTCTGTTTGTGGCCTCCCGTTACGTCAACGACAAGGGCGCGCTCGACGTGCTCTGGGTGCCGGGGCAGAACAGGTAGCAAACAGGGCCATGTTCCTCCCGCTTCACGACGGCGTCCCGCTCAAGAACATGAAGACGCCGCTTGCGACGCGGTTCCTGATGGGCCTGTGCATCGTCGCCTATCTCGTCACCTTCTATGCCCCGCCGGGTCCCGATGCCATGGTGGGGGGCCTCGGCTTCATCCCCTCGGTCCTGTTCGGCACGGAGGTGCTGCCCGAGGGCTATCCCTTCGTGCCGGTGGAGCTGACGCTGGCCACGAACATCTTCCTGCACGGGTCCCTGTTTCATCTCATCGGCAACATGCTGTTCCTGTGGGTGTTCGGCGACAACGTGGAGGATGCCATGGGGCACCTGCGCTTCGTCGTGTTCTTCCTGCTCTGCGGCACGGCCGCGAGCCTGGCCCATGCCTACATCACCCCGGAGCCGCACCGCCCCCTGATCGGGGCCTCCGGCGGCGTCTCGGGCGTGGTGGCGGCCTATCTCATCCTCTATCCTCGGGTGAAGATCTGGGGTCTCTTCCTGAAGGGCATTCCGCTGCACCTGCCGGCCTACTGGACCATCGGCTTCTGGTTCGTTCTCCAGTTCGCCTCGGCGTTCCTGGGCGGAGACGACAGCGTCGGCTGGTTCGCCCATCTTGGCGGCTTCCTCGTGGGCGCTATTCTCATTCCCCTCATGCGCCGTCGCTACGATCCCGTGCTCGCCCGCGTTCAGGCGCAGGAACTGCAAGCGCCGCGTTGACAATCGGATGCTGGCCGTCAGCGCATCGTGCGGACCCAGCGGGCCGCGCTAGCGAAAAGTGGTCCCGGTTTTCCGCTAAGACGATGCGCTTCTTAAAGGATTGAGCATCGGATGAGCCCCAAAAGTGGGTTCCACTTTTGGGTCCGATGCTCTACGGTCCATCCGCCTTTTTCCTATATGTCCGGAGGGCCGGGTTTCGGCCATATCCGGGGATCTGCCATTGGTGAGGACGGACGAATGAAGCTTCTTGTCTGTGTGAAGCGGGTTGTGGACTACAACGTGAAGATCCGGGTGAAGCCGGACGGCTCCGGCGTGGAACTCGCCAACATCAAGATGTCCATGAACCCCTTCGACGAGATCGCCGTCGAGGAAGCGGTTCGCCTGAAGGAACAGGGCAAGGCCACCGAGATCGTCGCCGTGTCCATCGGCCCGAGCCAAGCCGGCGAGACCATCCGCACCGCGCTCGCCATGGGCGCCGACCGGGGCATCCTGGTCAAGACCGATGCCGCCGTGGAGCCGCTCGCCGTCGCCAAGATCCTGGCCAAGGTGGTCGAGCAGGAAAAGCCCGACCTGATCATCATGGGCAAGCAGGCCATCGACGACGATTCCAACCAGACCGGCCAGATGCTGGCCGCCCTCCTGGGCTGGCCGCAGGGCACCTTCGCGTTCAAGGTCAATGTGGGCGAGGGCTCCATCGACGTGACCCGCGAGGTCGATGGCGGCCTGCAGACGGTGGGCCTCAAGCTCCCGGCCATCGTCACCACGGACCTGCGCCTCAACGAGCCGCGCTACGCGTCGCTTCCCAATATCATGAAGGCCAAGAAGAAGCCGCTCGACGAGACTTCGCCGGAGACGCTCGGCGTCGACGTGGCGCCGCGCCTGAAGGTGGTGAAGACCGCCGAGCCCGGCGGCCGCAAGGCCGGCGTGAAGGTCGGGTCCGTGGCCGAACTGGTCCAGAAGCTCAAAGTCGAAGCCGGCGTGCTCTGAGAGGATTGAAGACAATGACCACCCTGCTGTTTGCCGAGCACAACAACGCTCACCTGAAGGACGCCACCCACAAGGCGCTCTCCGCAGCCAAGGCGCTCGGCGCCCCCGTGCACGTTCTGGTCGCCGGCTCCAACGCCCGTGCCGCGGCTGAGGCCGCCGCGAAGCTGGAGGGCGTGGAGAAGGTGCTGCTGGCCGACGCCGCTGCTTACGAGCACCAGCTCGCCGAGCCGACGGCCGCGCTCATCGTGTCCTTGGCCTCCTCCTACGATGCCCTGGTGGCGCCCGCCACCAGCAAGGGCAAGAACGTGATGCCGCGCGTCGCCGCGCTCCTCGACGTGATGCAGGTCTCCGACATCACCAAGGTGGTGTCGCCAGACACCTTCGAGCGGCCGATTTATGCCGGCAACGCCATCCAGACCGTGCAGGCCACCGACGCCAAGAAGGTGATCACCGTGCGCACCGCCGCCTTCCCGGCGGCCGCGGAGGGCGGCTCCGCCGCGATCGAGACGGTGAACGCCGCCGACGATCCGGGCGTGTCGAGCTTCAAGGGCGAGGAGATCGCCAAGTCGGACCGGCCCGAGCTGACCTCGGCCAAGATCATCATCTCGGGCGGGCGCTCGCTCGGCTCCTCGGAGAACTTCACCACCTATATCGAGCCGATCGCCGACAAGCTCGGCGCCGCCATGGGCGCTTCGCGCGCAGCCGTCGATGCGGGCTACGCCCCCAACGACTGGCAGGTGGGCCAGACCGGCAAGGTGGTGGCGCCCGACCTCTACATTGCGGTGGGCATTTCAGGCGCCATTCAGCACCTGGCCGGCATGAAGGACTCCAAGGTGATCGTGGCGATCAACAAGGACGAGGAGGCCCCGATCTTCCAGGTGGCCGATTACGGCCTTGTGGGCGACCTCTTCACGATCCTGCCTGAACTCAAGGATGAGTTGACCAAAGGCGGGTAATAAGGTCAGGAATAGTGACGGACCGGGCGGAGCCTCCGCCCGGCCGTTGTGACGGATGGATGCAGGCAGCAGGTCGATGGGCATTGAGATCAAAACGGTTGGCGTGATCGGCGCGGGACAGATGGGCAGCGGCATCGCTCATGTCTGTTCGATCGCGGGGTTCAACGTCCGGCTCCACGATCTCTCGGAGGAGCGGATCAATGCCGGCCTCGCCACCATAAACGGCAACATGGCCCGTCAGGTCTCCAAGGGAGCCATCGCCGAAGGCGACCGCCAGGGCGCCCTCGAGCGGATCAAGCCGGCGCGCTCCTACGACGACCTCTCCACCTGCGATATCGTCATCGAGGCGGCGACCGAGAACGAGGAGGTGAAGCGCAAGATCTTCACCAACCTGAGCCCGTCCCTCCGGGCCGACGCGATGATCGCCACCAACACCTCGTCGATCTCCATCACGAGGCTCGCGGCTGCCACGGACCGGCCGGAGAAGTTCATCGGCATCCATTTCATGAATCCGGTGCCGGTGATGCAGCTCGTGGAGCTGATCCGCGGCATTGCTACGGACGATTCCACCTACGAGTCGGCCAAGGAGTTCATCGCCAAGCTCGGCAAGACCTCGACGGTGTCAGAGGACTTCCCGGCCTTCATCGTCAACCGCATCCTGCTGCCGATGATCAACGAGGCGATCTACACCCTCTACGAGGGCGTGGGCTCGGTGGAGGCCATCGACACGGCCATGCGGCTCGGCGCCAACCATCCCATGGGCCCGCTCCAACTCGCGGATTTCATCGGTCTCGACACCTGCCTGTCGATCATGCAGGTGCTGCACGAGGGCCTGGCCGATTCCAAGTACCGCCCCTGCCCGCTTCTGGTGAAGTACGTCGAGGCCGGATGGCTCGGCCGCAAGACCAAGCGCGGCTTCTATGACTACCGCGGCGAGAAGCCGGTTCCGACCCGCTAAGCTCCCTTTGAGGCAGGCCCAGGGCGCATCCACATCCCTGTGGGTGCGTCACAAACGTATTGCCTGTGATCTTCACAACAGCGTCACACTGCCTATAGTCTAATCAGACGGGATAGCAGTCTTCTCTTTTTCCCCAAGAGGAGGTGAGGTGACGATACACGTCCAACCTGTTGTACGACCGGAGGCCTGCCCGGCCCTCGTTCTCAATGCCGATTACCGGCCTTTGAGCTACTACCCCCTGTCCATCTGGTGCTGGCAGGATGCGATCAAGGCGGTGTTCCTGGACCGGGTCAACATCGTGTCGGAATACGACAAGGTCGTGCGAAGTCCGACCTTCGAATTCCGCCTCCCCTCGGTCATCTCCCTGAAAACCTACGTCAAGCCGTCCCGGCACCCGGCCTTCACCCGCTTCAACGTCTTCCTGCGCGACCGCTTCAGCTGCCAGTATTGCGGCATTCGCGAGGACCTCACCTTCGATCACGTCATTCCCCGGTCCAAGGGCGGGCAGACCACCTGGGAAAACGTCGTCGCCGCCTGCGCGCCCTGCAATCTCAAGAAGGGGGACAAGCTGCCCCGCGAGGTCGAGATGTGGCCCCGGCAGAGCCCCTTCGCCCCCACCATCCACGATCTCCATTCCAACGGCCGCCTCTTCCCGCCCAACTATCTCCACGACAGCTGGATGGACTATCTCTACTGGGACAGCGAGTTGGAGCCGTAAGGCCCTTCCCGTTCAGCGCGTTAGCGGCCGAAATACGGGCCTTTGCCAGCGGCTCCCATGGCCGCCAGGGCGGCAAGCGCCAGCGAGATCAGCACGTTCCATCCCGCCAGCGACAGGCCGAGGAAGCGCCACGCGGCTTCCGTGCAGCTGACCACGCGGGTGTTCTCGAGCTGGTTCAGGAAATCCCCGACACTGCCCGCTCCGGCCCCTGCCCCGCCGCCGCAATCGCTCGGGCCCGCGAAGACACCCCACTCGACGCCGGAATGATAGGCGCCGAGCCCGGCGCTGACGATGAAGATCAGGGCGAGGAGCCACAGGCCCGCCCTCGTCCAGCGCGGCGGCAGGAGGGCTGCGATGATCCCGAGGGGAATGGCGATGTAGTAGGGATTGCGCTGGGTCAGGCAGAGCTTGCAGGGCACGTAGCCGAAAACGTGCTCGAAAACGAGCGCGCCGCCGACCGTGGCCGCCGCCCCCAGGGCAACGGCTAGAGCGACATGCTTGACGTTGAGCTGCATCCGCATTCCGAACTCCGACATCAACTCCGGTGAAGGTGGGCACCGATCATTCGCGACAAAGGCCTAGAGCAGGAATTTGACGGCGGCAAAACCGCCGATGAACAGGGCCACGCTCAAGGCCGCAAGCAGGTTGAAATGACGGTCGATCAACGCCTTGATGGCGGGCCCGAACTGGCTCATCAGCAACGCGATGAAGAAGAAACGCGCCCCGCGGGCGAAAACGGAAAGCAGGATGAACCACAGCAGGTTGTATCCCGCCAGGCCCGACATGATCGTGACGAGCTTATAGGGAAGCGGTGTCAGGCCGCCCAGAAGGATGACCCAGGAGCCGTATTCCTCGTACCAGCTCCGGAAAAGGCTCACCTTGTCGGACAGGCCGTAGAGCTCGATGAGCCAGAGGCCGATCGTGTCGTAGGTCAGGGCGCCGATCAGGTAGCCGAAGACGCCGCCAAGGACCGAGGTGACCGTGCAGATGGCACCGTAGCGCCAGGCCCTGTCCGGCCGCGCCAGCATCATGGGAACGAGCATCACGTCCGGCGGGACCGGAAAGAAGGAGCTTTCCGAGAAAGATACGGCGCCCAGCGCATAGGGGGCCGAAGGCCGGGCCGCAAGGGCTAGGGTCCAGTCGTAGAGACGTCTCAGCATGGTGTCCCGCAGGTGATGGCGGCGAACGGGCCCGTTCGCCCCACCCCTTTGGCACAAGCCCGGCCGGATGGCGAGAGGCGCCCCATGCGGCGTCCCTTCACATCTGCCGGATTGACCCGCCTTCGCGCCTCATGGTACGTCGCAGGTCCTTGCCCCTGTGGCGGAATTGGTAGACGCGCTCGACTCAAAATCGAGTTCCGCAAGGAGTGCTGGTTCGATCCCGGCCAGGGGCACCACTGACCTTCCAGTGGCACGGCGAGAAGCCGAAGACCGTTCAGACATTCGAATGCTGTGAGGCCGCCGATCATGGGGCTGCGCATGGCTGTCTGAAAGGATTATCGCTTTTGAGCTACCTCATCTTCCACGTTGCCTCGACCATGGCGTTTGGAACAAATGCCCGTGCTGGGGATGCCGGATGCGCGCGGGTCTTGGGGCAGCCCATAGACGGGTACCTCCAAGCGCTCGCGCCGCATCAAGAAAGCAGTCAATCCGAGCCGGGAGGGGCATATCATGGAACATGAAATCGAAGCAGTTGCGCGCGCCCTATATTCTGCCGAAGACGATGCCCAGGTGTGGGACCGCGAGCCGGAGATCGTCAGGGACGAATTTCGCACTCTTGCACGGGCGGCCCTGGAATTGCTCGCTCAGCACCGCAGGCAAGAGCGGTACGACAGGCAGGCTGTTGCCTTTCCTTACGCAGCCTAGAACAACCCCTTGCCCTTGATCGTCCATCACGCTGGCATGCCCATCCGTGATCACGGGTCCTGACGAGAGAACGCCCACGGCTCGGTCGAGCCGCGGGCGCCGGTTTTTAGGGGGCGTCGTCGCTACGCTGCCGATCAGCCGCGACGCTCGATCACCGTCACGATGCGACGGGTGCGAGGCTCAAGGATCACCACCTGATCGCGTACGACAATGTACTTGCACTCCGGCAGGCCGGTCAGAATGCTCCGGACGGTTTCCGGGCAGTCGTACAGGGTGGTCACCGAGGTCGGGACGGTCGAGCCGACGCTCACGCTGAACTCCACATTGGTGAGCGGCTGCACGTTCACGCTGCTGAACGACCGCGAGATCTGCGTCCGCTGCTCCGAGGTCACGTTCACGCTCGTGGAGCCGGACGAGTTGGTGCTGCCCGTAGTGTTGGTGTTGGCCGCGCCGCCTGTGGTGTTGGACGCATTATCCTTCGTGTTCGAGCTGCCGCTCGTGCTGGAGGCCGTGCCGGACGTGCTGCCCTGCGTCTTACCGGAGGTGCCGGACTGGGCGCTGTCGGTCGAGGTCCCGCCCGTGGTCGAGGTGCCGGACGAGCCGCCGGTGCTGCTGGATGCGGAGCCCGACGTCGTTGAGCTCGACGAGCCGGACGCGCCGCCCATGGTCGAGCCCGAGGAGCCACCGGACGCGCCGGGCGTCATGATTGTCGAGCTGCCCGAGGAGCCGCCGGAAGTGCCGCCGGCGCTGCTGCCGCTCGAGCTGCCGCTGCTCGTCTGCGCCATCGCAGCCACGCTCAGGGAAAGGGTTGCTGCTGCTACACCGGCCAGTAAAGTGACACGCATTGGATGAAACCTCCCTATGATGGAGGACCGACAATGGCCCTCTGCAAGCCTGTCAACGGGGGTTTTCAGCTAGGGTTCCGTTCCCATCCATAAGTATCGGCGGCGTACATCTGCGGTTCATGAACATGAACGAAACGCCTCTGAAAATGGGCATTTTGGGGCGGTTAGTGCGATGCCGAAGTTTCATGCGCAAGCACGAGAGCACCCACCGCAGAGATCGCTTCGACTTGAACTCAGGCCGGCTGGAAAAGCCGGTCCGATGCAGCCTCCAAACCGTCAGGAGTGGATAGAGCTGTGCAGCCCTGCCGATGCAAGCGGCGCAAAGGCGGCAACGACCTTTTCATAGACGGGTCGCTTGAACGGGATGATCAGCTCCGGCAGGCGGCGCATCTCTTCCCAGCGCCATTCATCGAATTCGGGCCTGTGTCCGCCGCCGCCCGGCTGATGGATGTTGATCTCGCTCTCGTCGCCCTCGAACCGGAACGCAAACCATTTCTGGTTCTGCCCGCGGTAACGTCCGCGCCAGGCGCGCCCAGCCACCATGGTCGGAAGATCGTAGGCGTACCATTCGGGCGCTTCGGCCAGGAGGGTCACGGAGCGGACGCTGGTTTCCTCATGAAGCTCGCGCAGGGCAGCCTGATAGGGCTCCTCGCCTGGGTCGATGCCGCCCTGGGGCATCTGCCAGGAGTAGCCGTCGGAGGCCGCATCGGCATCGGAACGGCGGCGGCCGATGAACACCAGGCCGTCCTTGTTGATCAGCATGACGCCGACACAGGAGCGATAGGGCAGATCCTTTCTGGCCTGTGATCCTCTTGCGCTCCTCATCGGAAAGTCACTCCCTTAATCACGGAACTCGAATGCGGACGGTTCTTATTAGTGCCGGCGCTTGGTCATAGTTCCGAAGCAGGGAGAGAGAGTGCCGCTTCACCGGCTCTCGCACAAGCCTTTCCGCAGGGCTGTGGACGCCGCAACAGAAATGGGCCCGGCGGATGTTCATCCCGCCGGGCCCATTTGCATCGCTGTTTCTCGAACGAAAGAACGATCCGCTCTTAGTTCGGATTCGGCTTCGCGGCCGTGTTGGCGGCATCCTTGCGGACGCCGTGCAGCAGGTCGTAAGCGGCAATCAGCTGCTTGTCCTTGGCCGGATCCGGCGGAATGTAGGCGGAGGAGCCGCCGCGCTCTTCCTTCTCGCCGCCATTGCTCAGGTGGCCGCGCAGACCGGCCTCGCCCTTGGTCTCGTCCTTGCCCTTGAGCTCCTCGGGGATCTCCTGCAGCACCTCGACGTCGGGATCGATGCCCTTGGCCTGGATCGAACGGCCGGCCGGGGTGTAGTAGCGGGCCGTCGTCAGGCGCACGGCGCCGTTGCCGCCGAGCGGGATGATGGTCTGCACGGAGCCCTTGCCGAAGGAGCGGGTTCCGAGAACCGTCGCACGCTTGTGGTCCTGCAGGGCGCCGGCCACGATCTCGGACGCCGAGGCCGAGCCGCCGTTGACGAGCACCACCAGCGGCTTGCCCTTGGTCAGGTCGCCGGCCTTCGCGCTGAAGCGCTGGGTGTCCTCGGCATTCCGGCTGCGGGTCGAGACGATCTCGCCGCGGTCGAGGAAGGCGTCGGAGACCATGATCGCTTGATCGAGCAGGCCGCCCGGGTTGTTGCGCAGGTCGATGACGAAGCCAGCCACCTTGTCGGCGCCGATCTCGTTGGTGAGCTTCTCGATGCCTGCACGCAGGTTCTCGTAGGTCTGCTCGTTGAACTGGGTCACGCGCAGGACGCCGATGTCGCCCTCGACGCGGGCCCGGACCGGGCGCACCTTGATGGTTTCGCGGGTCAGCTTCACCACCACCGGATCCTTGGCTTCCTTGCGCTGGATCTTGAGGGTGACGGAGGAATTGACCGGACCGCGCATCTTGTCGACCGCCTGGTTCAGGTTGAGGCCCTGGACCTGCTCGTCGTTGATGTGGGTGATGATGTCGTTGGCGAGGATGCCGGCCCGGGAGGCGGGGGTCTCGTCGATCGGCGTCACGACCTTGACGAGGCCATCCTCCATGGTGACCTCGATGCCGAGGCCGCCGAACTCGCCGCGGGTCTGCACCTGCATGTCGCGGAAGCTCTTGGCATCCATGAAGCTCGAATGGGGATCGAGAGAGGTGAGCATGCCGTTGATGGCAGCCTCGACCAGCTTCGCTTCCTCAGGCTTTTCAACGTAATCCGTGCGGACCTTCTCGAAGACGTCTCCGAAAAGGCTCAGCTGACGGTACGTGTCGGCCGAGGCGGCAACCGCGCTCATGCCCGACATAAGGCTGGTCTGCGACACCATGGTCGCACTGCCCGCGCCGATGGCCGCACCGAGAATCAAGAGGGATAGTTTGCGCATTATCCGCGAACCTTTTCGCTTTGCGATTTTGCCCACCAGGGACTTGGGTCAATCGAACCGCCGTCTTTCCTGAACTCAACATAGAGGACGGGGTTGTTCTTTTCTATGGCGGCGCCGATCAAACTCATGAGAGGAGCCTCTCCCATGGTCGCAACGGGCTCGCCGGCGAGCACGAACTGCCCGACATCAACGTTGATTTGGTCCATACCGGCCAGAAGAACATAGTATCCACCACCGGCATTGATGATCAAGAGTCGTCCATACGACCGGAAGGGGCCCGCAAAGGCCACCCAACCGTCGGAGGGTGATACCACGGTTGCATTCTGCCGGGCCGTGATCGAAATGCCACGCGTCGTTCCGCCATACCCATCCGCGGCGCCGAACTCCAGAGTCGTCTCGCCGCTGACGGGCCGCGGCAGCAGGCCCCTGGCTTCCGCGAAGGGAATCTTGGGAGCCAGCCGCGCCGGATCCCTGAAGGCGAGCTGGGCAAATTTCTCGCGGGTCTGGCGCTCCTGAGCCTCGGCAGCCTTGCGCGCCTCCTCCGAGGCTCTTTGCGCCCCAGCGATCTCCGCTTCCATGCGGTCGATGAGTTCCTTGAGCGTTCCGGCCTGGCGGGCCAGTTCCTCAGCCTTTTGCCGCTCGGCGCCCGCATCGCGCTCCACCTCGGCAATGCGGCCCTGACGGGCCTCCATGAGGGCCGCGACCCGCTCCTGCTCGCGGGTGAGCGCCGCCAGCTCGCTGTTGAGGGTCGAGCGGTCGACGGTGATGGCCTCCTTCAGGCGAACAAGCTCGGCGAGGTCGGTGGCCAGGATCTCGGCCTCAACTCTCAGCTCCGGGAGAACGGCGCCCAGCATGATCGAAGCCCGAACCGCCTCGAGCATGTCCTCCGGCCGCACCAGCACGGCCGGTGGCGGACGGCGGCCCATGCGCTGCAGGGCGGCGAAAACCTCGACGATGACGGCCCGGCGGCTCTGCAGGGAGCGGCGAATGGCCGCTTCGCTGGAGGTCAGGGTCTGAAGCCTCTGCTCCAGCCCGCGAATGCGGTCTTCGGTGCCGCGCACGCGCTCGGCCGTCTCGATCAGGGCCGTGTTGAGCTTGGCCCGGTCGGCCCTGATGGACTCGATCTCGGCCTCAAGCCGCCGGCGTGCCTCCGCATTGGCCGTGATCGCCTGTTCCAGAACCTTCAGGTCCTGCTCCCGCCGCGCCTTCTCCTCGGCCGTTTCCGCCGGGACGGATGGTGCCGCAGGCGCAGGCGTGGGCTGCTGGGCCCCGGCGGGGCTCAGGCTGGCGGCGATCATCAAGGCGGCAAGGCCGAGGGCCTTGCGGGAAAGGAAGGTTTCGAAGCGGGTCATCCGGTCAGGAATCATCGTGGCCGGCCCGATGATAAGGGTGACCGGCTATGATTGTCAGGCTCCTATAGAGCTGTTCGGCCACGAGCGCCCGCACGATCTGGTGCGGCATGGTGAGCGCCCCGAAGGACACCACGAGGTCAGCGCGCTGGCGCAGCTTGGGATCGAGGCCGTCGGGCCCGCCGATGACGCAGGCTATTCCCGCACGGCCCTCGTCGCGCCACTGCCTGATCTTTTCGGCGAAAGCCTCGCTCGAGGGGCTCCTGCCGCGCTCGTCGAAGACGATCAGCACGGAGGAACCGGCTTTTTCGAGCAAAGCCGCGGCCTCTTCAGCGCGCCGGTCATCCTCTCGGCGCGCGCGGCTCTCCGGCAGCTCGACGATGTCGAGCCCGGCCAGACTCAAGGCCCGGCCCATGCCTTCGACCCGTTGCCTGTATCGCTCGACCAGCTCCCGCTCGGGGCCGCTCTTCAGACGGCCCACGGCCAGCAAGCTCAATCGCACGATCCTGGCCTTACCCTTTCAATGCCGCATGATCTTGGCCGGGCAACCGGTACCCACTTGCCCGGATCATGCTTTTAGCTCGCGCGATCCTGCGGGCGGTCGGCGCCCCACATCTTCTCGAGGTTGTAGAAACCACGAACCTCGGGACGGAAAACGTGGATCAGCACGTCGCCGGCATCGATGAGCACCCAGTCGCAGGCCGGCAGGCCCTCGACGCGCGCGTTGCCGAACCCCTTGTCCTTGAGGTCCTTGATCACGCGCTCGGCAATCGCGCCGACATGGCGGTCGGAGCGGCCCGAGGTGACGATCATGGTGTCGGCAAGCGAGGTCTTTCCGGCCAGGTCGATCTCGACCGTGTTTTCGGCCTTCATATCCTCGAGGGAGGCCAGGGCAGCGGCCCGGATATCCTCTGCGGCAGGAGCGTCCGCTCCAGAGAGAGGAGGAAGCGGGTTCAAGTCCGCTTCGACGGAAGATAGTCGGTTCAGGTTCAGACCCTTTCTCAGCAGCGCTTAAATGGCGCCGACCCTTAAGATAATGCGGGAAGGCCCCATTTTTCAACGTCCTCCTATCGGAGAAGTTCGTCGCATCTGCCGCAGCTGGGTGGACGAGAGGTGGGACCGGGGCCCATGCAGGAAAACCCAGGCGGGCGGCCTGAGCCCCGGCAGGGCGAGGGCATCGGCCTCGTCGATTCGCCCCTCGGACAGGGCCGTGGCGCTGTGGGACCGGACGGCCTTCAGGGTCCAGCCGGGACGGTCGACGATGGCGATCGGCATCATCCGGGCGATGCGGCGCCAGCCGCGCCAGCGGTGGAAGCCTGCCAGGTTGTCCGCTCCCATGATCCAGACGAAGCGGACATCGGGGTAGCGCCGCTTGAGATAGGCCAGGGTGTCCACGGTATAGCGGGCCCCGATCTCCTCCTCGAAGGCGGTCACGTCGATGCGGGGATGATCGGCCAAAGCCTGAGCTTCCTCCACCCGCATGGCGGTGGTGGCGAGCTCGCCCGTGTCCTTGAGGGGATTGCCCGGGGTGACGATCCACCAGACCCGGTCGAGCCCGAGCCGCTTCAGGGCCATCTCGCTGACATGGCGGTGTCCGGCATGGGCCGGGTTGAAGGAGCCGCCATAAAGGCCGATCCGCATGCCGGGGGCCACCCGCGGCAGGCGGGCCAGGCCGGAGGGCCTGATGCGGAAGCGGGAGGTCGAAGGCTTCACGGGCGCGTCTGGCCCGAGCCGCGGATGCGGTACTTGAACGAGGTCAGCTGCTCCACGCCCACAGGCCCGCGGGCGTGCATGCGCCCGGTGGCGATGCCGATCTCGGCCCCGAAACCGAACTCGCCGCCATCGGCGAACTGGGTCGAGGCGTTGTGGAGCACGATGGCGGAATCCACCTCGGCCAGGAAGCGCTCGGCGGCGGCCTCATCATCGGTGACGATGGAATCGGTGTGGTGGGAGCCGTAAGATTCGATATGGGCGATGGCCTCGTCGAGCCCGTCGACCACCCGGACGGAGATGATGGCGTCGAGATATTCGGTGCGCCAATCCTCCTCCGTTGCCGGAGTCACGCGCGAATCAGCCGCCTGAACGGCCTCGTCCCCGCGCACGGCGCAACCGGCCTCGATCAGCATGGCAACGAGCGGCTTGAGATGGGTTTCGGCGCAGGCCCGGTCCACCAGCAGCGTTTCGGCGGAGCCGCAGACGCCGGTGCGGCGCAGCTTGGCGTTCAGCACGATGGCCTTGGCCATCTCCAGATCGGCCGATCCATGCACGAAGACGTGGCAGATGCCCTCCAGATGCGCGAAGACCGGCACCCGGGCCTCCTCCTGCACCCGCGCCACGAGGCTTTTGCCTCCGCGCGGCACGATCACATCGATATTGCCGTCGAGCCCGGACAGCATGGCGCCCACGGCCGCACGGTCGCGGGTCGGCACGAGGCGGACGGCGTCGGCCGGCAGGCCCGCCTGCTCCAGCCCCTCCCCCATCGCCTGGGCGAGGGTGAGCGACGTGAGGAAGCTCTCCGAACCGGTACGCAGGATCGCGGCATTGCCGGCCTTGAGGCACAGGGCACCCGCATCCGCCGTCACGTTGGGCCGGCTTTCGAAGATCACCCCGATGACGCCGAGCGGCGTCGCCACGCGCTCGATCTGCAGGCCGTTCGGACGCTCGAAGCGGGCCATCACGCGCCCGACCGGATCGGGCAGACCGGCGATGCTCTCGACTGCAGCCGCAATGGCCTCCAGCCGCTCGGGATTCAGCATGAGCCGGTCGATGAAGGAGGCAGGCTGCCCCTTGGCGTTCGCCTCGGCCAGATCCTGCTCGTTGGCGGCGAGGATCGCATCCGCCCGCGCCCGGATGCGCGCGGCCATGGCGCGCAAAGCGGCGTTCTTGTCCTCTGCGGAGGCCAGCGCCACGCGCCGGGCGGCTGTCCGTGCGCGGCGCCCAAGCTCACGCATGAGAGCCGGAATGTCAGGATTTCCAACCGAAGCCGCGCCTGGTGCGTTGAGGTAGTCGGCGAGCACTTCTGAAATCAAGGCGCGAATGTCGTCCATGTCCAAGTCCCGGCCCCTGAACACCCCAGGGGGAATGCCTCATCTGGAACCCATAGCACGGCAGGCCGCCCCTGAGCCAAGCCGCTCCGCCCCGCCTGAGATCCGCATCGGAACCTCGGGCTGGCACTATCGGTCCTGGCACGGACCTTTCTACCCGGCGCGCCTGAAGATCAAGGACTTCCTGTCCTACTACGTCCAGCGCTTCGACACGGCGGAGATCAACAACTCCTTTTATCGCCTCCCCACCGAGCAGGCCGTGCGGACCTGGCACGATTCCACGCCGAAGCGGTTCCTGTTCGCCTGGAAGGTTTCGCGCTTCATCACACACATGAAGCGGCTGAAAGGCATCGAGGAGAGCATCGATCTCGTCTTCAGTCGCATGAACGCTCTCGGGGACAAGTTCGGCCCGGTCCTGTTCCAGCTGCCCCCCACTTTCAAGGCCGATACGGAGACGCGGGAGCGGGTGGCGCGCTGCTTGTCGCTCATCCCGCAGGGAGGCCGCTGCGCCTTCGAGTTCCGGCATCCGAGCTGGTACGAGGAGGACACCTTCCGGGTCCTGCGCGATCACAATGCGGCTTTGTGCATCTCCGATCACGCTGATGCGCCTGCGCCCTGGGAGGCCACGGCCGATTTCGTCTATGTGCGCGCGCACGGCACCAACGGACGCTATGCGGGCAGCTACTCGGCCGAGACCTTGCAGGACTGGACCCGGCGCATTGCCGATTGGCGAAAGGACGAGCGCAGCGTCTATGTGTATTTCGACAACGACATCAAGAGCGCCGCGCCCGGCGACGCGCAGACCCTGCTGAGGCTTCTGGACGCGGATCAGTCGCTGAGGGCCATGTCGTCCCGGTGAACCATCTCGGTGCGGCCGGGATAGCCGAGGATGCCCTCGATCTCGCGGCTGGGACGGCCGATGATGCGCGCCGCATCCTCCGCGTCATAGGCCACGAGGCCTCGGCCCAGCACGCGGGCCTCGCTGCGGATCGTCACCGCATCGCCGCGGTGGAACGAGCCCTCGATGCGCCGCACGCCCACAGGCAGCAGGCTCGCGCCGCCCTGCAGCGCACGGACCGCGCCCTCGTCGACGACAAGCGTGCCGCGCGGCTCGAGCGCGCCGGCGATCCAGGTCTTGCGGGCGGTGGCGGGGTTGGACGGCGTGATAAACCAGGTGCAGCGCCCGCCCTCGGTGACACGCTTCAGCGGATTTTTTGTGCGGCCGTCGGCGATGATCATGTGCGTGCCGCCGGATGTCGCGATCTTGCCGGCCTCGACTTTGGTGCGCATGCCGCCCCGGGACAGTTCGGAGGCCGCGCCCCCGGCCATGGCCTCGATGGCAGGCGTGATGCGCTCGACTACGGGGATGTGCTCGGCGTTCGGATCGGATGCGGGCGGGGCCGTGTAGAGGCCGTCGATGTCGGAAAACAGCACCAGGAGATCGGCGCCGATCATGGTGGCGACCCGGGCCGCCAAGCGGTCGTTGTCGCCGTAGCGGATCTCGGAGGTCGCCACCGTGTCGTTCTCGTTGATCACCGGAACGGCGCGCATCTCCAGAAGCTTCAGGGTGGTGGCGCGGGCATTGAGATAGCGCCGCCGCTGCTCCGTATCCGCCAGCGTCACCAGGATCTGGCCTGCCGTGATGCCGTGATGGGCCAGCACCTCCGACCAGGTGCGCGCGAGCGCGATCTGACCGACCGCCGCGGCCGCCTGGCTCTCCTCAAGACGCAAGGGTCCGGACGGGAGCCCCAGCACCGTGCGCCCCATGGCGATGGCCCCGGAGGAGACGACGAGCACGTCGGCCCCCTTGGCATGGAGATCGGCGATGTCTTCGGCCAAAGCCGCCAGCCAGGCATGGTTCAGCCGTCCGCGCGCCCGGTCGACGAGGAGCGCGGAGCCGACCTTCAGGACGACGCGGCGGAACTGGCTGAGGCTTGGGGTCACGGATGCCACTCTTCCTGAGCTTGAGCCGGCTCGTCCTCGACCTTGGCCTGATCGATCACGGTGAGGAGCGCCTGCAGCACCTCCTGCACGCCTTGGCCCGAGGCCGAGGAGATCACGTAAGGCGTCCGCTTGCTGGCCTTCTTCAGCTTCTTCAGCTGCGCCTTCAGCGTGTCCTCGTCCAGGGCATCGGCCTTGGAGAGCGCCACGATCTCGGGCTTCTCGTCCAGGCCATGGCCATAGGCCTCGATCTCGTGACGGACGGTCTTGTAGGCCTCGCCCGCATCCTCGCTCGTGCCCTCCACCAGGTGCAGCAGCACCCGGCAGCGTTCCACGTGGCTCAAAAAACGGTCGCCGAGGCCCACGCCCTCGGACGCGCCTTCGATCAGGCCGGGAATGTCGGCCAGCACGAACTCGCGGCCATAGGCCCGCACGACGCCGAGCCCCGGATGAAGCGTGGTGAAGGGATAATCGGCGATCTTCGGCTTGGCAGCCGTGGTTGTCGCCAGGAACGTGGACTTGCCCGCATTCGGCAGCCCGACGAGGCCCGCATCCGCGATCAGCTTGAGGCGCAGGATGAGCGTGCGCTCCTGCCCCTCCTGGCCGGGATTGGCCCGGCGCGGGGCGCGGTTGGTCGAGGTGGTGAAATAGGCATTGCCGAAGCCGCCGTTGCCGCCCTTTGCCAGCAGCACCCGCTGGCCCACATGGGTCATGTCGGCGATGACGGTCTCGCCATCCTCCTCCAGGATCTCGGTGCCGGCCGGGACTTTCAGAACCGCATCGGCGCCCTTGGCTCCATGCCGGTTCTTGCCCATGCCGTGGCCGCCGGTCTTGGCCTTGAAATGCTGCTGGTAGCGGTAGTCGATGAGGGTGTTGAGACCCTCCACGCATTCCGCCCACACGTCGCCGCCGCGGCCGCCGTCGCCACCGTCCGGCCCGCCGAACTCGATGAACTTTTCACGGCGAAAGGAGATGGCGCCGCCACCGCCATTGCCGGAGCGAATATAGATCTTGGCTTGGTCGAGAAATTTCATAACCCGCATCCTTTACGGGACTGGAGCACTTTTCGCAAAAGCGGATCTGCTCGTGCGGTTAAAATGCAGCCATCCACGTCTCTCGTGCGGGAGCAACGCGGACAAAAGAGAAGCGCTCCCGAAAAGCTTTTCGGGAGCGCTCCGGTGTCAGCTGGCGAGGGAGATCGACCGCTCCACCTCGACCTCGAGCATGAGAGGCTCACGCACGAGGCCCGTGTGGCCCCAGGCCTTCAGGCTCTCCCAGGTGCGCCGGTCGAGCCGGAAGTGATCCACCGGATAGAGGCCGCACCGGGCGGGCAGCTCGGAGAGCCCGGCGCCCTGATAGGCAAAGCCGCACTTCTCCAGCACCCGCCGGGAGCCCGGATTGATGACCCGGGCGCAGGCGGTGATCTCGTCGCCGTCGCCATAGGCGAAGAAGGCATCGATCAGGGCACGGACGGCTTCCGTGGCATAGCCCTTGCCCCAGTAGGGGGTGCCGAGCCAATAGCCCAGGTTGGGCTTGCCGGTCTCCGGATCGGGCCCGATGCCCACCATGCCGATCAGACTGTTGGGCTTAGCCACCGGCGTGATGGCGAGCTGCAGGCCCTGGCCGTCCGCATTGGACCGCCGGGACTGGAAGATGAACCGCTCGGCGGCGTCCGGGTGATACGGATGCGGAATTCGCGCCGTCATCTCCGCGACCGCTTTTTCACCGGCAAGGCGTACGATGGCTTGGGCATCCGCGAGACGGGCCCAGCGCAGCCACAGGCGGCGGGTCTCGAGGCGGAAAACATCGTCACGGGTGAGGTCGGGAAACATCGTCTTGCTCCGATCCGTTGGGCCCTCCTTGGGCCCTGGAAAACACGAAGGGGAGGTGGACATCCCACCTCCCCTGTCGATTTCGGATTGGAGCTTGGCCTTTTAGGGGCCTGTCTGGAGCTCTTCATCCGCCGGGTCGGTGTGATGCCGGCGGGAGCTCCTTCGTTTCGCTCTCGCCGTTTACTCTGCGGCCTCTTGGGCCGGTACGACCGATACAAAGGCTCGGCCTTGACGCGTCAGGAATCGGACTCGGCCATTGGCCGTGGCAAAGAGGGTGTGGTCTTTGCCCATGCCGACATTCGCGCCGGCATGCCATTTGGTGCCGCGCTGACGAATAATGATGTTGCCGGCGACAACCTGCTGATCGCCGAAACGCTTGACGCCCAGACGACGGCCCGCGGAGTCGCGACCGTTGCGAGACGAACCGCCTGCTTTTTTATGAGCCATGGGTAACTCCCGTGTTCCTTGACTAAGCCCTGCCCTTCGGCGGGGCCGGCGCAGCCTCTTCGGCCGCTGCCTTGTGTTCTACCAAACTTGAGCCGCTGACCGGCTCTCGCCTAAAACCTTACGCGCGGATCTCGGTGATCCGAACCACGGTGTAGTCCTGGCGATGCCCGCGCTTGCGGCGCGAATTCTGACGGCGGCGCTTCTTGAAGGAGATGACCTTCTCGCCACGGGTGTGTTCCACCACTTCGCCTGCCACGGTCACGCCCTGCATGAGGGGGGCGCCCACCTGGGTCTTGCCGTCGTTCGTGACCATGAGAACCTGGTCGAAGGTAACGGCGGAGCCCGGCTCGCCTGCGAGCGTGGCGACGGTGATGACGTCATTGGCGGCAACGCGATACTGCTTGCCGCCGGTCTTGATCACTGCGAACATCTTGATCCTCGTGTTCAAACCCAATTCTCAGCGGGGACACCCCCGCCGGATTGGCTTTTTGGCAGTTTCCGGCTTCGGTTCACGGCAGCTTGAGCTGCCGCATGAATATGCGCAGGCACTCGTGCCCGCTCATAGAGGACGCCTATCTACGGTCGGCCCCTGTCTTTGTCAATCAAAAACCTTGCTTTTGGCGCTTGAAGACCCGCCAAGCCCATGATATCCACCCGGCCTCAACCAGCGGGGCCAAGGCCCCCGCCCTCCGGAGAGGTGGCAGAGTGGTTGAATGCACCGCACTCGAAATGCGGCATACGGGCAACCGTATCGGGAGTTCGAATCTCCCCCTCTCCGCCATCTTACTCCTTTGGGTGTAAGGTTTCGAAGCCATAGGGCAGCAGTTCCACAACACCCTGAAGACTTGCCCCCGCAGCTGACCGTGAGCGGAATCCGGTGCACCTGCCGATAGTGTCAGCTCGTCGGAACGACCGGGGAGAAGCGGCTGAGGGCTCTTCTGGACTGCCGGATGCGCTCACCCGAAAGGGCCGCCCGCAAACAGGCAAACAGCAGACGACGCACCGAACCAAACCTGCCCGAGTCGATTGTCTGCTTAACGGCAGCTAGGCCTTGCCACAAGGTGCGGAACCCTCCGCCCGCCGCATGGTGCACCAGGAGGGCCGGATGAGATGAAACCTTCCAGCGTGACGGGGGCCGCCATCGGCCGGATCGAGGCGGCGGAGTGGCTCGACGGGCCGGCCTTCCAGCTCGCCAATGCCGTTGCCCTGCCGCAGCGCCTCGCCGGGACGCCGGGCAAGCGAGTTCGCAACGCGCTGCATGGCACCTGGTTCGGGCACCCCGTGCACCCGATGCTCGTCACGCTGCCGATTGGAACCTGGACGCTGGCCCTCGGGCTCGACGCCCTCGAGGCCCTCGGAACGGAACATGGCCGTGCCTATGGCAGGGCGGCCGATATAGCCGTGCAGGCTGGCGCCGCCGGCGCGGTTGCGGCGGCGGCCACTGGGTTGGTGGACTGGCAGCAGACGCACGGACGCCCGCGCCGGGTGGGCCTCGCCCATGCGCTCGTCAACAGCGCGGCGCTCGGCCTTCAGCTCACCTCGACCGCCCTGCGCCGGCGTGGCCGACGCCGCGAGGGACGCCTCGCAAGCGCCACAGCCTGGGGCGTGATGTTCGTGGGGGCCTATCTCGGCGGACATCTCGTCTATCGCCTCCGGCAAGGGGTCGATCAGGCCGACCGCAGCGTCGAACCGCGCGGCTTCGAGCCTGTTCTGCCTGCGGCCGATCTCAAGGAGGGGCAGCCGCGCAAAGTGGAGGTCTGGGACGAGGTGGAGCGGGCGCACATTCCCGTCGCCCTCGTGCGGCAGCACGGACGCATCTTCGCCATGGGCGCCCGCTGCTCGCACATGGGCGGCCCCTTGGACGAAGGCTGGCTTCTGCGGGGCGGCCTCGTGTGCCCCTGGCACGGCTCCCGCTACGACCTTGAGACAGGTCAGCCCCTCGACGGCCCATCGACCTGCCCGCAGCCGATCTACGATGTGCGCCTGCGCAGTGGCGTTATTGAAATCAGGCGGCGGCAGGAGCCCGGCGCCGAGGCAGTGACGCCGGAGGACATCGAGCACGCGGCAGAGATGGAACAAGCCCCGCGGGCAGATGCTCCCCTGGGCCGGAAGGCGGACGAGGTGCTCTTCGAGCATCACGAGTTGCTGCGACGCATGTTCCGGCGGATCGAAAACATGTCGCCGGATGATCCGCAGCGCCGCGACCTGATGCGGACACTTGCGTCCGAACTCGAGATTCATGAGCACATCGAGGATGAGATCTTCTATCCGGCGGTCCGCCCGGTCAGCGAGGATGTCTCGGTGGCCTATGCGGAGCACCAGCAACTGGCGGATCTGCTGGCCGCGACGCTGAAGCTGCCGACCTCCAGCCCCGCGTTCGAAGAGCACCTGCGGGCTCTTCACAAGGCCGTCGACCATCACGCCTCCTCGGAGGAGCACTCGATGTTCATCGAGGCCCAGCGTCTGGGCGACCGCCGCCTGCGCGAACTTGGGCATGAGCTTGAGACGATGCTTGAAGAGCAGCGGACCTCGCGATTCCAGCGGGCCTTCCGGGAACTGAAGATCGCGCTTCTGGCGGAAACCGGCAGGGAGGCCTGAGCGCTCTCGGCAGATAACGGAATTGCAGCTGCTGGCCCACAGGGGAGCGAAGATGCAAGCGTCCCGCGCTTTGCTTACCGAGCGCCCTGAATCATCCTTGTGATCCGAGTTGCCAGCGCCTCGACGGCGAAGGGCTTGGTGATCATCTCCATCCCCGGGTCGAGGAAGCCGTTCGCCAGCGTCGCGTTCTCCGCATAGCCGGTGATGAAGAGCACCTTCAGGCCGGGGCGGGTTTCTCGTGCCGCATCCGCGATCTGTCGCCCGTTGATGCCAGGCAAGCCGACATCGGTGACGAGCAGGTCGATTCGCTGTCCCGACTGCAGGACCTTGAGACCGGCAGGCCCGTCCGACGCTTCCAGAGCGCGGTAGCCCAGTTCCTGGAGCACCTCGACGATCAGGTTGCGAATGACCGGCTCGTCTTCCACCACCAGAACCGTCTCGCCTGCCTCGGCGCGCGACATCTCGGCAGGGGAGATCGTGGAAGGCTCCTCCTGGGCGACGCCGCGGTGGCGCGGCAGGTAGATCCTGATCGTCGTGCCCTGGCCCACCTCCGAGTAGATTTTGACATGTCCCTCGGATTGCTTGGCGAAACCGTAGACCATCGAGAGACCCAGCCCCGTCCCCTGGCCAATGGGCTTGGTGGTGAAGAAGGGCTCGAAAACGCGCTCGACCACGTCGGGCGTCATGCCCGCTCCGGTATCCGTGATGCAGATCGACACGTACTGCCCCGGCGTGACGTCGATGTGGGCCGCCCCATAGGCGTCGTCGAGATGGGCGTTGGCCGTCTCGATGGTGAGCTTGCCGCCCTCCGGCATGGCATCGCGCGCATTGATGGCAAGGTTCAGGATGGCGCTCTCGAGCTGGTTGGGATCGCACAGGGTCGTCCACAGGCCGCCCGCCGTGACGATCTCCAGGGCATGCATCGGTCCGATGGTGCGGCGGAGCAGGTCCTCCATGGAGGCGATGAGCTGGTTGGCATTAACCGGCTTCGGATCGAGCGGCTGCCGGCGTGCAAAGGCGAGCAGGCGGTGGGTGAGCGCGGCCGCACGCTGGGCCGAGCTCATCGCGGCCTTGGCATAGCGCTCGACATGCTCGGTGCGCCCCTGCGCGATGCGGGTCTGCATCAAGTCGAGGGAGCCGACGATGCCCGCAAGGAGATTGTTGAAGTCATGGGCGATGCCGCCTGTCAGCTGACCGACCGCCTCCATCTTCTGAGCCTGACGAAGCTGCTCTTCGGCTCTCAGCAGCTCCTGCGTCCGCTCGTCGACACGCTCCTCCAGGGTCTGGTTCAGGTCCCGCAGCGCTTCCTCGGCCGCCCGGCGCTCATTCACATTGCGCAGAATGAACGTCACGAAGACGCGCATGTCGCTCTGCCACCGTGCGGCGGAAACCTCCAGGAAACTGACGGAGCCGTCCTTGCGCCTGGCCGTGACCTCCACGGAGCGGTGCATGACGGTGCCTTCGAGGAGGCTTGTCCAAAGCTCGTTCCAGGTCTCCGGCACGTTCAGGAGAGCGGCCATCTGCATGCCGACAAGCTCCCTGAGCGCATAGCCGAACTCGCTTGCGGCTGCGGGGTTGGCAAGCTGAATCACGCCCTGCGAGTCGAGGGTGAGGATGGCATCCGGAGCGCTGTTCACGACGGCGTCGTAGCGTGCGTTCTGCCGCTCGCGCAGAACCTGTTCGCGCTGAACGGCCACCGTGACGTCGACGATCTGCACGAGGCACCGCAGATCGGGGCGCGTACCGAGCGGGCGCACGGAGACATTGTGGATGAGCTGGCGGCCGGAGCGGGTCTGCAGCGGCAGGACGAACGGGTGCAGGGAATGGGTCAGAAGCCTTGAGGAGCCCGCTTCCAAAGTGTCCGTGATGGCAGATCTGAGCCCCGGCGACACCGCCCCGGGAAACAGCTCGTCCAGCTGTCTTCCGACAGCATCCTGGGAGGCGATCCCGCTGGCCGAGACGAACCACGCGTTCCAGGCGACCACCCGCATGCTGCCATCAAGAACGATGAGGCCCGTATCTACGGCGTCGAAGACCGACGATAGAAGTTCATCTTCAAGCTGATGCATATGATCAGGATGCCATGCCGTCGGTTGCCCGCTCGATGAATTCGCCGAGCAGGCTCTTGAGCACGGCCAGGGAAGGGATGTCCATCAGCATGACGATGTAGCCGCTGATGTCCCGTTGCCGGACCGTGAAGTTGATATAGAGGAACATGACCACGTCGGCAGCCTCGGGGGGAGGCGCAAGATTGAAGAGCTCGGGTCCCTTTCCCCTGATGATCTCCGGCAGGGACATCCTCAGGCTGCGGTGGAGCATGTTGGCGATCGTGCCGAGGCAGCCGTTCAGCAGAATGTTGCCGGTCTCGGCCAAGGCCTCCTGCTCAAGCTCGATGATATCTTCGAGGGAGAGTTCTCCGCCTGTCACGGCCCTGACGAGTTCGAGGCTCTTGGTCTCGGGGAAGATCAGCAGGGCGCGGCCCATGATGTCGCCCTCGAAGACCTGATGAACGGCCACGAGCGGGCCGGACTCGCGCCCCTCGAGGATCTCGATGGCCCGCGTGCGATGCACGAGATCGACCGCCGGCACGGACAGGTGAACCTGCTCGCCGACCATCTCGCGAAGGCTGAAGGCGGCGCGGCTGACGCCGATGTTCACGAGTTCCGTCAGAGCATCGAGCTCCAGCTCGTTGAGCACTTCCGAGATCGTTGACGCCATCATCTTCCACCTCGGCCGCGACGTGTCGCTCGGTGCCTGCAAGTCACTGTCCGTTACGCCGCGCTCGATCGCAGACGCAGGGCCGCCCCGGAAATGAATCCTCTCAGCCCCTCCTCGGTCAGGGGCTTGCTGACGAAGGTGGCGTTCACCTGGCGCGCCCGAGCGATCACCTCGTCCTGGATATTGGCCGTGATGACCGCAATCGGCATCGTCGGGTGGCTGGCGCGGATCTCTCCGGCCAGTTCGAGCCCGTCCTTCTCCGGCATGTTGAAGTCGATCATGGCCACATCGATCTTCCGCTCGCTCAGGACTGTGAGGGCTTCCTGGGCATTACCGGCCTCGATCCTGTCCCATTCGGGCTGGAGCGCGGCCAAAGCCTTGGCTGCGACGATGCGGGCAAGCTTGCTGTCGTCGACGATCAGAACCGTTGTGGCCACTCAGGTACTCCGCTGGGGGGACAGACTGCCGGGATGACCGGATCCGACTCGGAGAAAAAGGTTATAGGTGTCTTTTAGAGTATGCGGGCGGAATGACAACTCCTCAGGCATCCTGCAGCCCTGATTCCGAAGGGTTTTCTCCCGCCAATGCCGGGGCGATCCAGTCTCGGAGGAAGGCATCCCCGGCCGTTCCCCGGATGGCCGGGCGCAGGGCCATCAGGACCTGAACAACGGCAGCGTGGAGATGCTCGGCGCCGGTCAGATCGACTGTCCGCCCCCTGTCGGCCTGGAGCAACCTGAGCAGCGGCTCCGCGTCCTCGACGCGGCATGGCCCTTCCAGAAGAACAATATCCCCCTCCAAACGCACGCTCATCCGATCAGCTCCGGGATATCCAGGATCATGAGGACGCTGCCGTCCCCGAGCAGGGTCGTTCCCATGATGCCGGGCATGCCGGCGAGAATGCCGCCCATGGGCCGCATCAGAACGTCCATTCGCTCGGCAAATCCATCCACCGCGATCCCGACCAGCTCGTCGCCGACCGCCATCACCACGACCTTCAGGCTCTGAGGGGGCTCGGGCGGGCGCGGCATCTCCAGGAGATCGGCAAGCCGCACCAGAGGAAGCGTCCTGTCGCGCAGAACGAAGGCTTCGGCATCCCGGACCGGAAGGACCCGGTGGGCCGGCACGAGGGCGGTCTCGAGAACGCCGTCGAGGGGGATGCCGTAGAGCTCACGGCCCAGTCGGACGGCCATGACCTTCGTCATGACAACCGTCAGCGGGAGGGACAGGCGGATCGCCGTGCCACGGCCCTGGAGGCTCCGAACGCTGGCGTGGCCGCCCAGGCGCTCCACCGCGGAGCGTACGGCATCCATGCCGACCCCCCGACCCGACAGGCCGGTCACCTCCGAGGCGGTCGAGAAGCCCGGAGCGAAGATCAGGTCGATCGCCTCGGCATCGCTCATGCGATCCAGCGCTTCGGCTGAAGCCACCCCGCGTTCGCGGGCCACCCTCCGGATCGTTGCCGGATCGATGCCGCGTCCGTCGTCCTCGACCTCGACCGTGACCCGGTCGCCGTCGCGCCGGGCCCTGAGCACGATCCTGGTTTTCGCAGGCTTTCCCGCCTCGAGACGCAGATGCTCAGGTTCGGCGCCATGGCCGACGGCATTGCGCAGGAGGTGGAGCAGAGGCTCGAAGAGGCCTTCCACGACGGCCTTGTCGGCCTCGACCTCCTCGCCTTCGACGGAGAAATCGATCGCCTTACTCAGCTGGCCTGCGGCCTCACGTACGGCACGCGGAAAGCGTCGGAAGATGTCTCGCATCGGCATCATGCGAACATCCATCACGGCGCCGTGCAGCTCTGCCACGAGGCGCTCGATGGCCGCCTGGCTCGACACCAGGCCCTGCGCAACGTGCTTCCGGTCCAGCCCCTCGTCGAACTGCTCCGCCAGATGCGCCAGCGCGTTCTTGGCGATGACCATTTCACCGATGAGATCCGCCAGCCGGTCTATCCGCGCGGCATCGACGCGAAGCGTCCGTGCGCCCGCTCCTCCGGTGGCTCCCACCGCGATGCCGGCGCCCCCACCGCCGAGTACCGCGCCTGGCGCCTGCCCCTCGGCCGTGTGGGCGATTGCGTGAAGGGTTACCTGGTCCGGGACAAACCGGAAGACGGCTTTGACCCTGTCGAGTTCGGCACCGGAGAGCGCCTCGATCCTCATATTGCAGGAGAACGGGTCGATCTCCGCCGCAGGCGGCCAAGGGTCCCGGTTCGACAGCTGGATGGCCACGAGGTCGGGAACCGAGCGCAGGAGCGCAATCGGGTCGTCGCCGGTAAAAAAGCAATCGGCGCGCGGCGTGTACCTGATCGCCACCAACGGGGCGTTCCGCGCCTTCAGATTTGAAGCATTGCGGTTCTGGGCCAGCAGCGGCTCGACCCAGTCGAGATCGGCCTGAGGGACCGCATCCGCCGCTTGTGCGGGATCCTCGTCCAGCTGGGAGCGCAGACTCCGCGCCAGGCGGTAACCTTCCTCCGCGGAATCCGGCGGCAGCTGTCCTGTCTGTTCGATCGCGGCAACCCACCGCTCCGTCTGATCGATGCAGGCGAGCAGGCTGTCGATCACATGGGCGTCGATGCTGGCTCGCTTCTCCTTGAGGGCCCCCAGCAGGTCCTCGGCAGCGTGGAGTGCGATCCCCATGGGGGCGAAGTCGAACAGTCCGACGGACCCTTTGAGGGTGTGAACGGCCCGGAAGGCGCTGTCCATGGGCGCGGCGGCTTTAGGATCGCGCTCCAAGGCCAGGAGGTCGTCCGTCGCCTGCTGGATCAGCTCATGGGCCTCGACGATGAAATGCTGGAGAAGATCATCCATCGCGGTCTCTCCCGGGCCGTTGATAGACAATCGCGTCCTCGAAACGGCGCAGGTCGAAGCGCTTCGAGATCCGGGTCATCGACTCGGTATGGCCGAGACAGATATAGCCTCCCGGGTGAAGGGAATCGTAAAGATTGTCGACGGCAAGGAGTCGGGAGGAGTCGTCGAAATAGATGAGAACGTTGCGGCAGAAGATGACATCGAAACGGCCCTGCGCGGCAACGGAGGCGGAGTCGACGAGATTGGCCGACGTGAACTTCACCGATTCCCTCAGATCCTGGATCAGCCTGCGATGACCTTCATGAACCGGTTCGAAGTAGCGCTCGACCGCGTCGGATGGCAGGCGCGAAAGAGCACGTTCTCCATAGTCTCCTGCCTGAGCGTCCAGCAGAACCTGCGTGTCGATATCCGAGCCGACGATCTCGATGTTGTAGGCGTCGACCATGGGCCAGTTTTCGAGCAGCCAGATCGCGATGGAATAGGGCTCCTCGCCCGTCGAGCACGGGACTGACCAGATCCGCACGAGATCGCCCGGCTTTCTGCCCTGCACGATCTCCGGCAGCAGCGAGCGGCTCAGGCAACTCAGCTGGTGCTCCTCACGGTAGAAATAGGTTTCATTCACCGTGAAGAGATTGATCAGCTGCTCGACTTCGACACCATCGGCCTCGATATGCGCGAAGTAGGCATTGAAGGTGCGCATTCCCGTCGCAGCCATGCGGTCCGCGATGCGCCTTTCGATGTAGTAGCGTTTGGCTTCACCGAAGATCATGCCGGTGCGACGGTGGAGGAACGCGCCGAGGCGCCGAATGTCATCGGCGGACATCGCCTGGGCCTTGCGCGTCTTGCTCATGCGCGCTCCACCATGTCCATGATCCGGTCGGCAATCTGTTCCAGGGGCGCGACGACCTGTGCGCCGCCGCGTCGAACCAGTTCGCCGGGCATGCCCCACACGACGGCGCTCTCCTCGGCTTCGGCAATGGTGCGGCCACCCTGCTGCTTCAGCCGTGTCATGGCCTCGGCTCCGTCGCTGCCCATCCCGGTCATCATGACCCCGACCAGGCGTTCGGGCGCGAAGTGCTGCATGGCGCTGTCCACCAGCCGGTCGACGCTCGGGTGCCAGCGGTGCTCCGGCAGCGAGGGCGCGGCCATGACGACAGGTCCATCCGGCCGCTGGCTGACGATGACGTCGGCATCGCCCTTGCCGATGTAGACATGGCCGGAGGCCAGCGGCATCGGCAGCGCGGCTTCCACCACGGTGAGAGCGCACAGCTTGTCGAGCCTGCGGGCCAAGGGACCGGTGAAGGAGCCCGGCATGTGCTGCGCCACGACGATCGGCCACGGAAAGTCGGCCGGCAGTCGTGACAGCACCGTGTCCAGCGCCGGAGGACCTCCGGTGGAGACGCCAATCAGCACGATACCATGGGCCGGCGCAGCCTTGATCCGCCGTCTCGGCGGGGCGGGCGCACGCCGTCGCGGCGCCACGGCAGATGACGGCTGCGCCAGGCCGCTGCGCAACCGAACCCGTTCGGCCAGCCTCAGGCTGCTGGGCAGACGGGCCTGCGATGCGGCGCGAACCGTCTCGACGAGCCTGGGGGCAAGCGTCTCCATTTCCAGCGAAATGGCCCGGTCGGGCTTCGTGATGAAATCGACGGCTCCGAGCTCGAACGCCTCGAGGGTCACGCTCGCGCCCGCCTCCGTGAGAGAGGAAACCATCACCACAGGGCACGGGCGCTCCAGCATGATGCGGTCGAGGCAGGCGAGGCCATCCATCTCGGGCATGTTCACATCGAGCGTGATCACATGCGGCTTGAAGGCCTGCAGCTGCTCCAGTGCCTCGGTGCCGTTGCGGGCAAAGGCGATCTCGAAATCTCCCTCGGCCGTGAAGACGCCGCCGAGAAGGCGGCGCATCAGGGGAGAATCGTCGACGATGAGCAGCCGGATCACGAAGACGACCGCTCCGGATGACCCTCGCCCATGGCTGCGAGCAGGTCCTTCTCCGCCCTGTCCAGCAGCTCGCGTGGATCGAGCAGGAGGATCATGCGCCCCTCGACCTCGATATTCGCGATGCGGTCGATGACTTGGTTCCCGTCCGCGGCCAGATCGGGCGTCGGGCGAAGCTGGCTTTGGGGGATGCTGAGAACCTCCGACACGGTGTCGACGACGAAGCCGGCCTGCATTTGGTCGATCCTGACGACGACGACGCGCTCCCGCCGCCGTTCTCCCCGCCCTTCGAACTTGAAGCGGCGCCGCTGGTCGATCACGGGAACGACGCGGCCCCGCAGGTTCATGACGCCCTCGATGAAGGCGGGCGCCTTGGGGAGCCGCGTCAGGGTGTCAGGCACGCGCACCACTTCATCGACGGCCCCGATGGGCAGCCCGTATTCCTCGCCGCCCAGTTGGAACACGATGAACTGCTCGTCGCCCGCTGAAGGGTCATCCGATGTGTCCATGTCGCGGCTCATCTCCGTTTGCGACGTGATCTGCTCGATCAGCGCCTGATCCCTGAAAAGGTGGTCCGTCGACAACACCGAAACCAGGCGCCGTCCGCCTTCGAGACGGCAGATGCCCTGGATCTGGGCCTCCGCACTGCCTCGTGTCAGGATCGCCGGCACGGGATCGATGGCGCTGTCGGGAAGACGAAGGATTTCCTTCATGGCGTCGACGGCAAGACCCACAAGTGCATGGCCGATCCGCGCCACCACCACGCGGGACCGGTCACCGTCCTGCCCGCCGGCCCGGAGCCCGAGGAGCGCGCGCAGGGAGACCAGCGGCAGCAGGTGGCCGCGCAGGGACGTCACGCCCAGCATGACGGAATCTGTCTGCGGGACGACGGCGACACCTTCCGGCAGGGCCACCACCTCGCGAACGGATGCGAGGGGCAGGGCGAAGTCCTGCCCGGCCAGGGCAAAGCACACGAGCGCAACCTGGTTCTGCTCCGCGGCGGTTCGATCCTGTCCGCCGGCGACAGTCTGGACCTGCCGGTGCTGTGCCCGACGGGTGAAGCGCCCGAAGTCCTTGGCCAGCAGCGCGTCTAGATCGATCATCCGCGCAGGCGTGCCCGCGCCGGTATCGGCGCCCGTCTCCCCGAGCGAGGTCACCCTGTCGATCATGAGACCGACCGGGGTGCCGCGGTCGATCACCACCACGCGCGCATTCGACGAAGGGCTCCCCTCACTCCCGAGAAGCCGATGCAGCGACACCACGGGCATCACCGCGCCTCGCAGGTTGGTCACCCCGAGCAGGCTTGAAGGCCCGAGGGGAACGCGCGTCACGGCCTGGGGACGGATCACCTCGGCCACGTCGGATGCCGGCAGGGCGAAGCGCTCATCGCCGACCTGAACCGTCAGGAACGACTGGACGACAGCCGCAGAGGCCGCCTCGGTCATGGCCTTAAGACTCCGTCATCTGAAGTTCGTCGGCCAGGGAGGCGATCTCCTCAATGGCGGCGGCCAGATCCTCGGCTCCCCGGGCCTGCTGGCGCGCCGCGATGGTGGCCTGCGCGGCGGCGCTGCCGGCCTGCTCGGCCACGGCAGCAACCTGTTGGGTGCCGAGCCGGACCTCGCGCACTGCCGTGAGAATCGTCTCGGAGCCCGACAGGACGGCGGTGCTTCCCTGACGGATCGCCTGCACGTCGGCCTCCACGGTGCCCAGACGCTCCGCCGTCAGGGTGTTCTTGGCAACCTCCGCCTGCGCAATGGCGGCGCTCTGCTCCAGGTCCCGCCGGACGATGGTGACCTGATCGCGGATCTGGCGCACCACATCCTTGATCCGGTCGGCATTCTCGGACGCATCCCGCGCCAGGTTGCGGATATCGCCGGACACGATGGCAAAGCCGCGCCCTGCCTCGCCGGTTCGGGCGGCTTCGATGGAGCCGCTCACGGCCAGCATGTTGGTCTGAACCGCTACGAGGGCGATCCCATCGACGATCTTTTCGATGCGGCGGCCGGATTCGTCCAGGCCGCTCATCAGGCCGATCACGGCCTGCGTCTCGCGCAAGCCCTCCTCGACGCCCGAGGCCAGCCGCATCGTCGCGGTGCGATTGTCCTGGAGATTGGCCGCCAGTGTTTCGATGCGCTCGACGGCAGCGCTCGCCGCGTCCCGCGACGCCGCGGTCGCCCGCTCGATCTGCTCCATTGCCACATTGGCCTGCTGCGTGGCCGCAGCCTGCATCTGGGCGCCCCTGCTGATCTGGTCGACGGCCGTCATGATCTCGCCGGCAGCGCCCGAGAGTTCCTGAATGGCTGCAGACAGCTCCTCGGCCGCCGACCCGACCTGCTCGGCACTGGCAGCTCCGGCCGCGCCACCCTGAAGATCGTCCGCCAGGGCAGCCAAGGCCTGCGCGGTCTGCTGGCTCTGATCGAGCGATGTGCTCTGCTGCTGGACGGCCCGCTGAGCCTCGGCGGCGGCGGCCGCCTGCTCCTCGGCGGCACTGGCCACCTGCTCCGCCCCGCGCTGCGCCTCACGGATGGCCGCTTCGGCCTCGACGGCCGCCAAGAGAATGGCCTGGCTTCCTTCGGCCAGGAGGGACATATCGACCCGGATCTTGTCCAGGGCCGCGACGACGGTGCGGCCGATCCGGGCCTCGCCGGAGGCGGTCTCGGCTGATGCCCTGATCCGCTCCGCGACGGACCGGACCTCGCTGACGATCCCCTCCGCCAGGACCTGAATGTCCTGCGCGCTCTTCTCCGACGTGCCGGCGAGAGCCCGGACCTCATCGGCCACAACGGCAAAGCCACGCCCGCTCTCTCCGGCGCGCGCCGCCTCGATGGCGGCATTGAGCGCCAGAAGATTGGTCTGATCGGAAATGTCCCCGACCACGCGGGTGATCTCGCCGATCTCGGCTGCCTGCTTCTCGAGGAGCGAGACGATCTCGACCATCGCCCGCTGGCGAGCCGCGTTGGTCTCCACGGCGGTTACGGAAGCATCGATCTGGGCACCCGTCTCGATCAAGAGGCTCTGAAGGCCGGTTGTCTTGCTGCGGGTCGCCTCTGCATGCGTTCGCGCCTCGGCAAACGAGGCGCTCAGGCTCATGATGGCCGAGAGCGACTGCTGGGAAGCGCCGGCAGCCTCCTCGGCTCCGCTGGCGATCTGCTCCATGGAGCGCCGCAGTTCCTCGGCTGCGGACGAAGCCTCGGCCACTCCGCTCGCCAGTTCCTCCGTAGCCGCGCCAATGCGCTCGGCAGCCTTCTGCTGCCGGGCCCTGACACGCTCCAGGGTCCGCCGCTGGGAGGCCGTCCCCCTGGGGGGTGAAGGATTCATACTGGCATTGGCGGCTTCATCGCCGACCGGACGTGAGTTGCCCTTGCCCGCAAGTTCGGACGTCTTGACCAATGCCATCGGGGTCCCTTGAAGCTTAAGTATGGTATTCTGACACCACTTCGACTCAGACCCGGCTTTCCAGCTTCGTGAAGCGATACAGAGAGGAGCTAGACTCTTATAGGTCCAGCCCCCGCTCCGGCAAGGCGTGCAGAACTCAATGGGAGGCCGCGTCGAGCGTCCAGACCGGGGTGTTCAACGGCTGTGAGAACAAGCCACAGCCCGGCAGCATCACACCCTCGCCTGCCGAACGGAAGCGTCTGCCCGATTATGGGGCGCAACCGGCGAAGGATCACTCCAAAGGCCAGGAATGAGCGAGGAGTTCGCCTGGCGCGAGCGGCGGCTGTGACATAGAGCTTTGCCAGTACCCCTCCAGAGGCACCTCTTACCGCAAAAATGAACCTGTATCAGCCAGCAGGATTCGTATGAAGGCCGAGGTCGCCGTCCCCACCGCTTCAGCTGTTCATATGGCGCCCGCCCATGCAGGCGCGCCAGGTCAACTCCAGCTATCAATAGAGGTATCGTCAGATCTATCGGATAACCTCCACTAAGAGGTATATCTTACTAGCACGCAGCAGCCTAACCTACGTCGAATATTCAGGCCGAAGCCAAAGCATTCGAGCTTGATGATCGTTGAGCTTTATCGTCTCGCCAAACAACTTGGCTCAATTCATATCGAGGCTGGCGCCATGCAGTATCTCAATTGGACCGGAACATTCATCGTCGATTCATGGGCAGATGTCGGAAGCCCAGGCGACCGCCCGATCAAGTCAATGGGCGGCCAAGTATGGGGCATCAACAACATCGCTGCTTGGGGTGATGGCCTCGATGTCTACACGCTTTTCGGAACATCGGATATCGATCTCATCTTTCTGGACAAGACAGGCTTCGACACCCCCCGCCTGACGAATGTCACGCGGATCAACGTCGGCGCAGGAAACGATCTGGTCGACCTGACCTCCACGCGTTTCAACTATGGAGCGACGACGATCAGCGGCGGCACCGGAAACGACTGGCTTCTGGGAAACTCGGGACGGGACCGTCTCCTGGGCGGGTCCGGACGTGATCAGTTGAAAGGTTATGGCGGCAACGATTACATAAGCGGTGGAAACGGCAACGACCACCTTCATGGCGGTCGAGGAAACGACAAGCTGATCGGAGGATCAGGACACGACTATCTCATGGGGCAGGTCGGCAAGGATACTCTCACGGGCGGGGGCGGCAGCGACAGGTTTGTCTTCGACGTTTCCCCAACATCATCCAACAGGGACACGATCACCGATTTCTCCGTGAGATACGACAGCATCCATCTTGACAAGTCAGTCTTCACCAAGGCGGGCCTGAAAGGCGGCCTCAAGGCCAAGGCCTTCTGGACCGGATCGGCCGCGCATGATCGGGACGATCGCGTCATATACAACGACGAGACCGGCTATCTCTACTACGATCCCGATGGAACGGGTGGTGCGTCCCAGAAAATGGTCGCGAAGCTCTCCAAGGATCTTGCGATCACGCACAAGGATTTCTTCATCGTCTAGGCGGCGAAGGCGGCTTTGCCCTAGGCCCGAACTTGGAATGCACGATCGCCGTCGGCCGTTCTGTTGGGAGAATGGACCTCAGTGGTAATGCCGAGGGCGCTCCCGATGCCGGCTGAGATTGGCTTGTACGCCTGTTGACAGGAGGTTGCTTCCCTCGAACATTCTCCTTGAGTTCAGGACCTGATAAACCTGCGCCAGGTGCTGGACATACGGTTCGCGGTTCTGACGGCGGCGCTCCTCCAGGTCCGCCTCCATTCTCTGCCTCACCAGAGTGGGATGAGATTGGATGAGCGTGTGCTCCCAGTCATACCAGCGTTCGATCTCCTTCAGGGCCCCAAGGGTATCCTGAAGCTCCTTTTCAAGGTCGCTCGTCTCCAGGATCAATAGCTGGGCCTCGTTCTGAACTTGCATCACGCCGCTCCTCGGTGACCGGGATCCGTCAGGATCGATAGGGAAATTCAGGCACAATGTGAGAAGCAAGGAAACCCTGCCAAGCCTCGACATTGTACACTGACGCACCAATCCCTGCTGACCGGAATGTCCGAGCGGGTAGAGCGTCTCCGAGCTTCGTTTAGCGGCTCCTCCAAGGGAACCTGCCCATCATGAGAGCCGTTCCAAGGCATGCTCGCCTTTGCCAATTGGTCGATTTCGGTGAACCTTCTGCTGTTTGCCGTAAGTGCCGCTGCAGTCTGGGCTGCGGGGACGCGGCTTGCCGGCTATGTCGACGGGATCGCACAGAAAACCGGCCTGGGACAGGCTTTCACAGGCATGCTCCTTCTTGGCGGCATCACGTCCCTGGCGGAAATATCCACAGTGACGACTTCGGCCTATACCGGCAACGCAGCCCTGGCCGTCAACAATCTGCTCGGCTCGGCCGCAATCAACGTTCTCCTGCTCGCCATCGCGGATGCGGTACTGGGACGCGAAGCTCTCACGACAGCAGTTGCAAAGCCAGCCACTCTTCTTCAGGGTGTCCTCGGCATTATCCTGCTGGCCGTACTATCTGCCATCATCGTCGCCGGCGATATCGGCGTTGCGCATGTCGGCCTCGGATCCTGCCTCCTGCTGCTGCTTTGCATCGGGTCGATCTGGCTGGCATCCGGATATGAGCACCGGCACGTCTGGACTGTAGTCGGCGCAGAGAAGCGAGAGCGGAAACAGGACACCACGGATTCGGCGAAATCCTCATCGCTGCAACAACTCACCGTCAAGACGGCGGTCGCCGCAGCGGTCATCGTAGTCGCCGGTTTCTTTCTCTCGCAGACGGCCGATGCACTTGCACAGAAGACCGGGATCGGCGCCGGCCTCGTCGGCCTCGTCCTGATCGGGTTCGCCACCTCGCTCCCGGAACTCAGCTCCATCGTCGCTGCGCTGCGCCATAAGCGCTACGAGCTGGCGATGGGAGACATCTTCGGTACGAACCTCTTCAACATCGCACTCATCTTCCTGGCCGACGTCGCCTATACCGGCGGCCCTGTTCTGCGCGAGGCGGGTCCTTTCGAGGCCGTCGCGTCGCTTCTCGCGCTCGTTCTCACCGGCATCTTCATCCTCGGGCTGCTTGAGCGGAAGAACAGAACGATCCTGCGCATGGGATACGACTCGCTGACTGCGATCGTCGTATTCGCGTGCGGGCTGGTTGCGCTCTACTTCTTGACGCCGAACTCCTGACGGCGGGGGCTGCGCCTCATTGCATGTCCTGCCCGGCAGCGTCCCGAGACGGCGCCGACGGCGGAACATATGCGTTCGAGCATCCTAGAGCGCCCCCTGAGCGGGAAAGGCCGTGGGGGAGATGATCAGCAGAATGATCATGACTACCAGAGCGGCAGCCAGCATCAGCCAGGGTCTCATGCTCGGTCTCCTTTCACGTTCGCTTGATCGATTGAGAGCCTTTCCGGGCCCGGGATGTCCTTGGACGGAAAAACCGTCACACGCCGCTACCTCAGGATGAGAGGCCGCCCACGCAGTTCCGGTGCCTCGGAACAGTCGGGCACTGCCGGCATTGACCGTCCGTCCAGCCGCAACATTGACTCAGTGGAGCGCATCCGCCGGGAGAGGGAGTATTGCATGCCCAACAGCGCGATTTTGATCGGTATCGTCGTCCTGTTCATCATCGCCACCGTTCCGGTCTGGCCCTACAGCCGCACCTGGGGTCTCTGGCCGAGCGGCGCTCTTGGCCTTCTCCTCGTCGTGTTGGCGGGCCTCCTCGTCCTGGGATAGCCTTGGCTCCGAGCCACCAGAATAGACGTTGGCCTAGGAACGGCTGCACCCGCGACCCGTTCCGACATCCTGCCAGGGCAGCCCAGGAATTTGGTGCGGGATCGCACGAAGATAGGACTTAGTGCATTTGTGGTGTTGCTGGCACTGCGCTGCAGTGACCCTGCGCTGGAACTTCGCCTGCCGCGCACGCTTGAACCTTTGTTCAAAAGGGAGGCGAATACCCGTAGCGCCGTGATGCCATCATGACAGATTCTACATCCCTCGGATCCCAACGGCCCGCCAGTTCGGTCGGATCTGAGCTTCAGGGAACATTCCCCCGCCCCAGCAGCATGGGTCCGGAGATCGGCACGCGGCGCGGGTCTGCGCCCACACGGGAGAACAGATCCGAGAACGCGATCCATGAATTTTACGTGCTGCTGCGAAACATGTTCGAGAAGGGAAAGGGATGGCCCATCATCCGCCTTTCGCTGGCGATCCTCGTCATCCTCATCGGCAACATGATCGGGCAGGTGCGCCTCAATGCCTGGAACGGCGCCTTCTTCGACGCCGTGGAAAAGCGCAACTCGACGGCCTTCCTGTGGCAGCTGGTCGTGTTTCTCGGCATCATCGCGTTTCTTCTCGTCATGGTGGTCGCCCAGACCTGGCTCCAGGAGCGTCTGAAGATCCGCCTGCGCGAGCGCCTGACCCACGTTCTTCTCGATTCCTGGCTGAAGCCCAACCGGGCCTACCAGCTGAGCCATGTGGGTCTTGCAGGGGCGCAGCCCGACCAGAGAATGCAGGAAGACTGCCGGCTCTTTTCCGAGTTCACGACGGAACTCGGTGTCGGAATGCTGCAGGCGTTCCTGATGCTCGTCAGCTTCATCGGGGTTCTCTGGACGCTCTCCTCCTATGCGAGTTTCGAGTACAAGGGCGAGGAAATCGTCATTCCCGGCTACATGGTCTGGATTGCCATCGGATATGCGAGCATCGGGTCCGGACTGACCTGGCTTGTCGGGCGCCCCCTCATCCGCCTGAACACGATCCGATACGCACGGGAGGCCGACCTGCGGTTTGCCCTCGTCCGCGTGAACGAGAGCTCCGAGAGCGTTGCCCTCTACAACGGCGAGCAGGACGAGCGGCGCAGCCTCAATCTCGCCGTCGACACGGTTCTCCTGGCGACGCGCAGATTGTCCGGCGCCCTCGCCCGCCTGACGTGGATCACGTCGGGATACGGGTGGCTCGCCATCGTGGTGCCGATCCTCGCTGCCGCGCCGGGCTACTTTGCAGGGCGCCTCAGCTTCGGCGAGATGATGATGGTGGTCGGGGCCTTCGGCATGGTTCAGGGCTCGTTGCGGTACTTCGTCGACAACTTTCCCAAGATCGCCGACTGGCGCTCTGCGCTTCTGCGCATCGCCACCTTCCGGCAGGCGGCCCTGGACCTCGACCGCACCATCGAGGAGAATCGCAGGATCGAGGTCACGCCCCACCCCAAGGGCTGGCTGCGGTTCGATAACCTGTCGATTGCCCTCAGCGACGGCAGCATCATTCTTGAAAATGCGACTGCCGATGTCGAAATCGGCGAGCGCGTGCTCATCGTCGGCGAGTCCGGCTCGGGGAAGAGCACGCTCTTTCGCGCCATCGCAGGTCTCTGGCCCTGGGGTTCGGGCCAGATCCAGATTCCTCCGGGCGACCAGATGATGTTCCTGCCGCAGCGTCCCTATCTTCCGCTCGGAACGCTGCGTGCCGCCTTGTGCTATCCTGCCGCGCCGGATGCCTTCACCAATGATGAGGTCACGGCGGCCCTCGAGCGCTGCGGCCTCGGCGATTTCCTTGCGGCTATCGATGAGAACAGGCGATGGGACCAGTCCCTGTCGCTGGGCCAGCAGCAGCGGGTCGCCTTCGCCCGCGTCATTCTGCACAAGCCGCGCTGGATCTTCATGGACGAGGCCACGTCGGCTCTCGACGACGACAACCAGGCCTCCATGCTGTCCCTGTTCGAGAACGAACTGGCAGGCGCCTCCGTGCTGTCCATCGGGCACAGGCCGGGCCTGGAGGAGTTCCACACCCGCACCCTGCAGATCCGCAAGACGAAAGAGGGAGCCATTCTCCTCGCCCGCACCCCTCCCCCTCCGTCGAGAAGCTTCTCCGACTGGCTGCGCCGGATAGGGATCAGGGCGCCCTAGAGGATCTTTGCAGCTCAACTTCGTTCGCTAGCGTACAGAACCACCCTTTCCCGCTGCCGCTCGAAGGAACGTGGGTTTGCGGCGGACCGTTCTCACCGGAAGGCTTGACCTTAAGAGGCTTCCGTTGCCCGCCCTGCGCCCGTTTCCAATCCTCGTTGCCCTTCCCCTGTTCGGCTTGGCCCTGGCCTCGGTCCAGGCCCAGGACGGGCGCGCCACCAGCGTGATGGCCTACGATGCCGGAACGGCCGATGTGGAGCGGGGTCGAGCGGTCGTGGTCGGTGCCTTTGCCGCCCAGCCGGGTCAGGGCAATAACGCGGTCACACCGCCGGCCGGCGCATGTTTCCAGTGTCACGGGATGGACGGCAAAGGCGATGCGGCTGCCGCATTCCCCCGCCTGACGGATCAGGTCTACAAGTATCTTTATGACAGCCTGCAGGACTACGCCTCAGGCGCCCGCCAGAGCCCGATCATGACTCCCATTGCCAAGGCGCTCTCGGATCAGCAGATGCGGGATGTCTCGGCCTATTATGCAGCCCAGAAGGATGCCCCCTATGGCCCAAGCCCACAGGCCGACCCTTCGGTGCTTCAGTATGGGGCTGCCATTGCGGCGGTCGGGCATGCTCCACGGGGGGTGCAGGGCTGCATCAACTGCCATGGACCAGACGGCTTCGGCCTGCCGCCGACCTATCCTTACTTGGCCGGACAGAACGCCGCCTACCTTGAAGCGCAGTTGAGGGCCTGGAAGACCGGAGAGCGCAAAGGCGATGGCTTCGGTCTCATGGAGAACATTGCCAAGCGTCTGACCGATGAAGAAATCCACGCGGTCTCCCAGTACTACGCCGCGATCCGCCCGCGCTCCGTGACTCCCGAACAGGTCGAAGCTGCGGCTCCAATCGTACCACTCCCTCGAATCTCAGCGCCTCCTGTGGGGAGATAGCTATGAACGTCGCACGCCACTCCCTGGTCATGGCCTTCCTTGCCTTAAGCACTGCCGCCGCGATGCCCGCTCTCGCTCAAGATTCCTCCAACAGAAGCGGCAACCGGTCCAATGACAACAGCTCTACGGCTCAACAGTCCGAGGTCGGAAAACCAAAGGTACAGGCTGCGCAGGTGGGTGCAGGGACAACGAACGGGTCGACCACAGGCACCAGTGGTCCGAAGAGCAACAGTGGCAATGCGCCAGGGCAGATCCAGGTGCCTCCTTTGCCGAATCCCAGCCTGTGCGATCCCTACAAGGATACGCCTGCTGCGTACCAGGCGTGCCTTTGGGTCTCATTGAAAGATTGAACAAGGGGAACAGCCTAGTGACCGAGAAACTCTCTCGCCGTGATCTCCTCAAGGCCGCCGGTGTCGCCGGCGTAGCGGCGACCGTGCCGGAGACCGCCTCCACCGAAGCAGCGCACCAGCAGGTCGCTCAGGCGAACCTGCCGCCGGCGGTGGGCCAGCCGCCTGCATACGTGCCGGGAGCGCCGGTCGAGAGAGGGGTGCTCTTCTTCCTGAACGATGAGGAGGCCCGGTTCATCGAAGCCGCCGTCGAGCGCCTGATCCCGGCCGAGCCCGAGTGGCCCGGAGCGGCATGGGCCGGAGTGCTGAACTTCATCGACCGCCAGCTCGCCGCCGCCTATGGCGCGGGCGCGCGGATGTATCTCAAAGGGCCGTGGATTCCCGATGCACCGCCGCAGCAGGGCTATCAGCTGCGTTACACGCCGGCGCAGCTGTACCGGATCGGGATCGCGGAAGTTCGTGCACATGTCACGGCGAACTATGGCGGACGCGAGTTCTGGGACCTGAATGCGCCAGTGATGGACGAGGTGCTCTCGGGTCTTGAGAGCGGCTCCATTCAGCTCCCTTCCATGCCATCTCCTGTCTTCTTCGAGACGCTGCTCGCCAACACGGTCGAAGGCTTTTTTGCCGACCCGGTTTATGGCGGCAACCGTGAGATGGTGGGCTGGCGCATGGTCGGCTTCCCGGGCGCCTACGCCCAGTACGTCGATCTCGTCGAACTTTACAATGTGCCATTCACGCGCCCGCCCATCAGCATCGGCGATACTGGGGCCCGCCATGCCTATCTGGAAGGGCACACCCAGGCAGGGCACACCCATGGCGCTCAGAAACGGTAGGAGCAGGATATGGTGCTGCGTATGAAACCGGTGGACGTCGCCCTGGTCGGCGGCGGGCTCACGGCAGCCATTCTGGGCAAGGAACTCGCCGAGGCCGGACTGACGGTTGTTGCGCTGGAGCGCGGCGGAATGCGCCAGACGGTGCCCGACTTTCAGTCGCCCACGATGCACGACGAGCTGAAGTTCGACGTGCGCCACGCCTATGCACAGGACGTCAGCGTCCAGACGCTCTCCTTCCGCAACTTCGTTGGGCAGCAGGCCTTGCCGATGCGCCAGCTTGGCTCCTTCCTGCCCGCCGAGGGCGTCGGCGGAGGAGCCGTTCACTGGAACGGGCAGACATGGCGCTTCCAGCCTGAATGGTTCGCCCTGCGCTCCTGGGTCAATGAGCGCTACGGACCCGATTTCCTGGACGACGATGTCACAATCCAGGATTGGGGCATCACCTATGAGGAGCTTGAGCCCTACTACACCTTCTTCGAGAAGGTGATGGGCATCAGCGGAGCGCCAGGCAACGTCAAGGGTCAGATCCAGGTCGGCGGCAATCCCTTCGAAGGCCCACGCAGCGAGCCCTATCCGAACCCACCGATGAAGCAGTCGCAATCCGGATATCTTTTCGGGCAGGCGGCCGCGCAGCTAGGCTACCATCCGTTCCCCGTCCCCTCGGCAAATGTGACGCGGCATTACACCAACCCGTTCGGGGCCAAGATCAATCCGTGCATGTATTGCGGCTTCTGCGACCCGTTCGGTTGCGAGCACTACGCCAAGGCGAGCCCGCAGGTGTGCATCCTGCCGTTCGCCCTGGCCAACAAGAACTTCGAGATGCGCACCCACGCATACGTGCTGCGCGTCGAGTGGGATCGACAGGCAAAGGTCGCAACGGGGGTGACCTATGTGGATGCCCAGGGGCGGGAGGTTTTCCAGCCGGCGAACATGGTCGTTCTTTGCGCCTTCGCCCATCACAACCCGATCCTGATGCTCCAGTCGGGCATCGGCCAGCCCTATGATCCCGCCACGCGAACGGGAATGGTCGGGCGCAACTACACCTATCAAACCATGACCGGGGCCGAGGTTTTCTACGACGGGGGAAAGGTCATCAATCCGTTCATGGCCGCAGGCGCGCTCGGGACCGCCATCGACGACTTCAACAACGGCAGTTTCGATCATACCGGGTTGGGCTTCATCGGCGGCGGCTACATCGCAGCTTACCAGACAACCGGCCGGCCCATCTATTACCATCCGGTGCCGGAAGGGACGCCGCGCTGGGGCCTTGGGTGGAAGCAGGCGGTTCGGCGCCACTACAACAGCACGGTCAGCCTCTCGTTCCACGGCTCCTCCGCTCCCCATCCCAACAATTATCTGGGCCTCGACCCAACTTACACGGATGCCTTCGGGCAGCCGCTCGGAATGCTCACCTACGACTTTCCCTACAATGACCGCCTGATGGCCAGGTACATCACCGAGAAGATGGCAGGCATCGCACAGGCCATGGGCGGCAAGCAGATCGGCGTAGGCTGGCTCGACGATCACTATTCGATCGTTCCCTACCAGACCACCCACAACACGGGCGGGGCCATCATGGGAACCGATCCGAAGACAAGCGTGGTGAACCGCTATCTGCAATCCTGGGATCTGCACAATCTGTGGGTCATGGGATCGTCCGTCTTCCCACAGAATGCCGGGTACAATCCCACCGATACGGTCGGCGCTCTCGCCTACTGGGCCGCCGATGCCATGATCAAGCAGTACATAAAAAATCCAGGGCCGTTGGTGCAGACATGATCCGCGCATTCAAAATCGGCATCGCATCCACGGCTGCGGCGCTCATCGCCACAGCCGCTCTGTCGCAGTCCATGCTCGGCCTGTCCGACCGGCGCGAGCCGAGCCCCGGCGCCGATCCGAACCGGGGCAGGTTCATCACCATCGGGGGCATGTTCGCGGACCAGCGGATCGGCTGTGTGCAGTGCCACGGAATCGACGGGAGCGGCAATTCGAGCGGCGCCTTTCCGCGGCTCACGGACCAAGCGGGCTGGTATCTCTTCAAGACCCTCCAGGACTACGCATCCGGCCTGCGGCCGAGCGAGATCATGGGGCCGATTGCCCAGACGCTTTCGCCACAGCAGATGCAGGACGTGGCGGCCTATTACGCCTCGATCAAAGAGGCGCCGTACCCGGCCGAGCTGCAGGTGGACGTCCAGACTCGGCAGATCGGTGGAGCGATTGCGGCTGTCGGCATACCGAGCCAGGGCGTTCCCGCCTGCGATGGGTGCCATGGGCCGAACGGTGTGGGCCAGGCGCCCCTCTATCCCTATCTCGGCGGCCAGTTCGCTCCCTATCTGCAGCATCAGCTGATGCTCTGGAAACAGGGCCGCCGTGACGGCGACCCCATGAACGTCATGGAACTGATCGCAAAAGCCATGACGGCGGAGCAGATCCGGGCGGTCTCGCTCTACTATGCCTCCGTGCGGCCGAGGGACGTAATTCCCCGGGACGTCCGCTATGCTCCCGATGCGGGACGATCCCCGGCGGTGCAGTCCTTGCAATCGCCCATGGGGAATTCGACCGATGTCGGCGCCGTGCAGAACCCTCAGCCGGGCCGTAGCTCTGTCGTGGTTCCCGGAACGGAGCCAGCCGGGCCTCCTAGCCCCACGGTGGAGTTGCCATTGGGCCTCCCGCGGCGCCCGCTCCCCCCTAATGCTCTTCCGCCCTATCTCTCACCTCCTGTCGATGAAAGGCCACGTGGAACCACGACCACCACAGGGGCCCCCGTCCGCAACCAGCCGTAGGAGTCAAGAATGCTGCTAATGCAGCGGGGCCGCTTGGGTGAGACCGGAAGAACATTGGTGGCTTCCCTTCTGATGATGCTCGCCGGCTGCAACGACAGCGGCTCCTCTCAGGAAGTCGGACAGTCCCTTGATGACCTGAAGGTCTCCCGCGTCGTGGGCGGCGAGCCCGAGATGGGACGCCGCATCATCGCGGCGTATGAGTGTGGAGTCTGTCACGTCATCCCGGGGATCCAAGGGGCCCACGGAATCGTAGGGCCGCCGCTGACGGATTTCGGCAGGCGTCAGTTCATCGGCGGCGTCGTTCCCAACGAACCATCTTTGCTCGTTCGGTGGGTGCAGGACGCGCCCTCCATTGCTCCTCACACGGGCATGCCGGACCTCGGCCTGTCCAACGACGAAGCTCGCCACGTGGCGGCCTATCTTTATACGCTGCGGTGACGAACATGAGGCGTCATCGATACCAGGTCGCGTTCCTCTCATGCCTGCTCGCTGCCATCGCCAGCGTGACCGAGGCCTCGGCCCAATCCTTCGGCCTCGTCGACAGGGCGCTGATGTGGATCCAATCCACGATGGTGACATACGGGCCTCACGCCGGGATCATCAAGACCTTAAGCTGGGTCATGTTCGCCGGCGCGCTTCTAATCTTTCTGCTGGTCATGGTGCTTGCCACCTTCGCCATCTTCGCACCGGAGCGGATGCGGGGCTGGATGACGGGCCGGAAATTCATCATCAGCCTCGGCATTGTCTTTCCGATCGTAACGCTGACGGCGCTGCTTGTGTGGGGGCTGTTCATATCCCGTGGCCTGGTGACGGTCGGGAGCCCTGCCCTGCGCATCGAGGTCATCGGGGAGAGATGGTGGTGGCGCGTACATTATGTGGACGCCGAGGGCCGAATCCGCCTCGTCAGCGCCAACGAGATCAGGATTCCGACAGGCCGCCCCATCGAGTTCGTCCTCAAGACCCAGGATGTGATCCACTCCTTCTGGGTGCCGAGCCTTGCCGGCAAGCTCGACATGATTCCCGGCCGCGTGAACGTCACCCGCTTTTCCGCCGAGCGTCCCGGCATCTACCGGGGGCAGTGTGCCGAGTATTGCGGCGAGCAGCACGCCCTGATGGCCTTCTACGTGGTTGCGCTGCCTCAGGACGAGTTCGAGACCTGGTATGCCCGCGAGGCAACCCCTCCGGCCGAGCCGGTCATTCCGCTCCTCGTCCGCGGTAAAGCGCTCTTCCTCGAAAACGGTTGCGGGGCGTGCCACACCATCCGGGGCACGCCCGCCGAAGGGGTCATCGGCCCTGATCTGACCCATGTGGGCGGCCGCCTTTCGATTGCTGCCGGTACCTACCCGAACAATGTCGGGACGCTTGCCGGTTGGATCTCGTCGGCCCAGCACCTGAAGCCGGACAATCTCATGCCTTCGTTCGGCAACCTGCAAGGCGAGGAACTGCGTGCGATCGCGGCCTATCTGGAGAGCCTCAAGTGAGTGATGCAACCTTCCAAGGCGGAATAGCGGATACGCGCGTCAGGCAAGAGAGCGCGCCGGTCCGGCTGCCGAATCCGGCTCCGCGCCCGGAAGCCGAGCTTGATGAGCTCAAGCGGGCATGGGATCAACCGAAGGGCATCCATTTCCTCTCCGCCGTGAACAACAACTATGTCGGCGTCTGGTATGTCGGCACCGCGCTCCTGTTCTTCGTTCTGGCAGGCATTCTGGCCCTGATCATGCGCACGCAACTGGCGCAACCGGAGCTCCGGCTCATCGGGCACGAGCTGTACAACCAGCTTTTCACCATGCACGGCACGATCATGATGTTCCTCTTCGCCGTGCCGGTGGTGGAGGCTTTAAGCGTTTTCCTCCTGCCGAACATGCAGGCCGCCCGCGACCTCCCGTTTCCGCGGCTCTCGGCTTATGCCTTCTGGGCTTATTTCTTCGGCGGCCTCGCTTTCTTCTGCAGCCTCTTCTTCGGGCTTGCGCCGAACGGCGGCTGGTTCATGTATCCGCCCCTCACGAGCTACATCTACTCCCCGGGGATCAATGCCGATTTCTGGCTCCTCGGCATCGGCTTCATCGAGATCTCGGCCATTGCAGGCGCAATCGAGATTATCGTGGGCGTCTTGAAGACCAGGGCTCCGGGCCAGAGCCTCGACAAGCTGCCGGTCTATTCATGGGCGATGCTCATCTTCGCCCTGATGGTGATCATTGCATTCCCGGCGATCATCGCGGCAACGCTGCTCCTGGAGCTCGAGCGCGCCTTCCACTGGCCCTTCTTCATCGCCGAAAAGGGCGGCGACCCTCTGCTGTGGCAGCACCTGTTCTGGTTCTTTGGCCATCCGGAGGTCTACGTCATCTTCCTTCCAGCCGCCGGCATGGTTTCCATGATCGTGCCGACCATGGCGCAGACGCCCCTCGCCGGCTACCGCCTGGTCGTGCTTGCCGTGATCGGCACGGGCTTTCTGAGTTTCGGCCTGTGGGTCCACCACATGTTTACGACCGGGCTGCCGCAGCTTTCCTTGAGCTTCTTCTCGGCTGCGAGCATGGCGGTCTCGATCCCGAGCGGCATTCAGGTTTTCGCCTGGATCGCGACGATCGCGTCCGGCAAGCTGCAGAACAAGACGCCGACCTATTTCATCCTCGGGTTCCTGTTCATCTTCGTCATCGGCGGGCTCACGGGCGTCATGGTCGCCATGGTGCCATTCGACTGGCAGGCCCATGATACCTACTTCATCGTCGCCCATCTCCATTACGTCCTGATCGGCGGCATGGTGTTCCCGATGTTCGCCGCCTTGTACTACTGGGCGCCCACCGCCTCGAAGACCCCGCTGTCTGAGACGCTCGGCAAATGGGCCTTCTGGCTCATGTTCATCGGCGTGAACGTGACCTTCTTCACCATGCACATCACAGGCTTGATGGGCATGCCTCGGCGCACTTACACCTATATCGCAGAAATGGGTTGGGGGCCGCTCAATCTGATTTCTACGCTGGGCGCCTACATGATCGGCGCAGGCGTGCTGGTCTTCCTCATCGATCTGGCGAAGAACTTCCGGCCCTACCAGGGCGACCTGGGCAACGTCTGGAACGCCGGTACGCTCGAATGGCTCCCGAGCGGCAACTATCAGACACGCTCGATTCCCATCGTCACCAGCCGCGAGCCGCTGTGGGACCAACCCAACCTGTCCGAGGATGTCGAGGCCGGCCGGTACTACCTGCCGGGGGCCCAGACGGGCGGACGTGAAACCATCGTCACCAGCCCTATCGACGCAGTGCCTCAGTACGTGTTGCAGGTCCCCGGGCCGAGCTGGCGCACGGTCTTTGCTGCATTCTTCACCGCATCGTTCTTTATCGGCCTGACGATCAAGCTGTACATTCCCGCGTTCATATGCGGGGTCCTTGCCGTCGCCTTCGTCATCTGGTGGATGTGGGACACCGATCCGGGCCCTGCCGGAACTGGCGAGATCGATATTGGAGGCGGACTGAGACTCCCGACCTATGTCACAGGGCCGATGAATCACTCCTGGTGGGCGACGATCATTCTGGTGATCGTGACCGGCATGGTGTTCAGCTGCATCGTCTTTTCCTACTTTTATCTTTGGACGGTGAACCCTCTCATCTGGCCGGCATCGGCAGCATCGCTGCCGCTCATCTGGTGGCCCATCGGCGCCGCGGCACTTTTCATTGCAAGCGGCTTTCTCGTCTGGTTCGCAGGGAGAAGGTTGTCGCAGGTGCCCGAGCGAAGCTCCTGGCCAACCCGCATCGCTCTCGTCCTGGCAGTTCCCCTGCTCATCGGGGGTGTTGCGCTCGAGGTCTTCGGCCAACTTGAGACGGGTCTGCGCCCCTCCGAATCCGGGTATGGAGCGGTCGTCTACACCCTCGCGTCCTACCAGGGATTCCTTGTCGCGGTCCTGGCGATCATGGGGCTGTACACGGTTGTTCGCTCCCTCAGCGGCCGCTTGACCTGCGTGCGGCGGTCGACCTTCGACAACACACAGCTTCTTTGGCAGTACGGGGTCGCACAGGGACTCGTGACCCTTCTCATCATTCATGCCTTCCCACGTTTGCTGGTGTAAGACCGATGGGCGACACTGACTTCATCCGCAAATCCCTGTTCATGACCGGCGGGCTTATCATCTGGGGCATCCATTTCGGCCTGGTCTACACCTTCAATGCCCTGGCTTGCGCCCGACGCTTCGCCGGCACCGAAATCCTCGGAATCGGGATCGTTCCCTTGACGGTCATCGGAACGACCATCGTGGCTCTCGCGGCAACGCTCCTGGTGCTCCTGCTCGCCTTCTGGCGGAAGGGACCGGCTGCCGCCTCCCGCGACGAGAAGCCGGTCAACGACTTCATGCGCTATACCACAATCACCATCGCCGGGTTGTCCCTGGTGGCGATTGCATGGAACGGCCTGCCGGCTTTTCTCATTCCGCCTTGCGGATGAGGTTTGAACCATGCGGATCCACCTTGGAACAGCCATGCTTGTTCTGCTGCCGGAGCAAGCCTTCGCTCACGCGGACGGACAGGCTGTCTCCCCTGACGACCTGTGGCATCACTGGAGCACCGATCCCTGGGTTCTGGTCCCGCTGGTCGTGGTCTCGGCCCTTTATATGCGAGGGGTGCGCAACGTCTGGAGCAGAGCTGGCATGGGGCGGGGTGTGTCGCCTGCCGGCGTGATGCTGTTCGCCGCCGGCATCCTCTGCCTGCTCATCGCCCTGGTCTCGCCTCTCGATGCGCTCAGCGGCACGCTGCTGACGGCTCACATGGTCCAGCATGCGATCCTGATTGCCGTCGCCCCGCCGCTGCTGATCGCAAGCCGTCCGGAGGCGGCGCTGACCTGGTCCCTCTCCCATTCCTACCGACGAGGGCTTGGACGCAGCCCCTTTCTGCGCTCCTTAAGCCGCCGCATGGCGTTCCTCGCCGGCCCGATCCCCGGGGCTGTTTTGCATGGCCTCGCATTGTGGCTGTGGCACGCTCCCGCGCTCTTTGAGGTGGCCCTCAGGTCGGAGCTTGTCCATACGGCCGAGCACATGGCCTTTTTCGGTACGGCGCTGTTGTTCTGGCGCGGCATCGCGGCAGCCCTGCGCAGTTCCTCGGCGGCACCGGCCGGGATTGCGGCAGGCTTCCTCACGCTGCTCCATGGCTGCTTCCTGAGCGCGCTGATCACCTTCTCACCTCGCCCCCTGTACGTCTGGTACGGGGAATCCACCATGCTCTGGGGCCTCGATCCCCTTGCGGACCAGCAGCTCGCCGGGTTGATCATGGGCGCGCCCCTGACCCTGGTCTATCTGCTGGCCTGCCTGGCTCTGGCCGCCCGCCTCCTGACGCCTGCCCGATACAGCCCCGCTACGGCAGGGGATCCGGCATCATGACACGGATCAGAAACATTCTGGTCCGCATCCGCGGTCAGCTGTGGATCCTGCCGGCTCTCATGTGCGTGGGCGCGCTTCTCTTGGCGTATCTCATGCTCAGCCCTGCGCTCGGGTTCGAATATCTGGTGGAGGCCGAGCTTTGGTGGTTGTTCAGCGGCGATGCCGGAACGGCGCGAGACCTGCTTTCAACCCTGCTCTCCGGCATGATGACGATGACATCGCTGGTCGTGTCGATGACATTCATCACCCTGACCCTGGCTGCGAACCAGCTCGGTCCCCGGCTCATCTGGAACTTCATCGAGGATCGCCAGATCCAGGCTGTCCTGGGACTTTTTCTGGCGACGATCTTCTACATCGTGGTCGTCCTGCGCAGCATCGACGACACGCTGGGGCCTCAAAACGTTCCTCACCTTGCGATTACGACAGCAACCGTCCTGACCCTTGTCTGCCTGTTCTCGCTTCTGTTCTACGTTCACAAGGTGTCCCGGGCGATCATTGCCGATACGGTCGTCGAACGGGTCGCCGACGCTTTGCAGCAGTCTCTCGACGACCTGCTTTCGAACGAGGAGAAGCCTGCGGCGGAGCATTCCGTAGCAGATCTCCCGGCCCATGTCTGCTGGATATCCATCGGCAAGGCTGGCTATATCCAGACTATCGACTACGGCCAGCTTGTCCATGTTGCGAAGAAGCACGACATCGTTCTGCGCGTGACGGCCCGCGCCGGGCACTTCCTGCTTCATTCCGGTAAGCATGTGGAGGTCCTGTCCTGTCACGCCGTCGAGGAAGATCTATCCGGCAAGATCCGGCCGGCATTCATCATAGGCCAGGAACGCAACGCGGCACAGGATCTGGAGTATTCGTTCCGGCAGCTCGTCGAGGTGGCGCTGCGGGCTCTTTCGTCCGGCATCAAGGACCCGTTCACGGTCATCGCGGTTGTGGACCACCTCGGAAAGGCGCTCGAGCTTCTTCTGATGAAGGCTCCACAGGAGCCCAATATCTACGATGACGAGGGACAGCTGCGTGTGATCGCAAGCCTTTCGGACGCGGAAGGCCTCGTGGAGGCCAGCTTCAATCAGATCCGGCAATCAGCCTCGGATCAGCCTGCCATTCTCATTCATATTGCCGATACGCTGAGAAGGCTTGCGGAGGCGGTCGATACGACCCGCGTGCAGGATGTCCTGCTTCAGCAGCTCGACGGTCTCGCTCAGTCGGCCGAGGGGCTTGCCTTCCGCCATGATCGGGAAGAGACGTTCAGGCGCATTGCTGCTGCGCGGAAATTCGTCAGGCGCTCGTAACCGGCCCTTAGCCTGCGCAGGACGCAGTCGCCGGCCCGATGCCCTTGGTCTTGGAGCGTACAGGATATGGAAGCAGCGTTCTTGGAAAATGGGAACGGCCCGTCCGGCTTCCGGTTCACCCTCGCGAGCGCTCCAGGACAGGAGCGTCTCTCGTTGCGCCGAATTCAGGATCGAGGCGATCTGCGGGCGTATCGACCCAAACCGATGAGGGTAAGGAGGATGAACACCATGAAAGCACTCATTGCATGCGCGGCTCTGATCGTATCGGCGACAGCGGCCGCGGCTCAGAATCAGCCCACCTCGACTCCCCTGGACGCCCGCGCGGTCTTCATGAACAAGGAAGGCAAGACCATCGGAAGCGCAACGCTGATCGACACCCCCAATGGCGTTCTCATCCGGGCGGACATCGCAAACCTGCCTCCCGGCCCGCACGGCTTCCACATTCATGAGGTCGGCCGCTGCGATGCAAGCGGCGGCTTCGAATCCGCAGGTGGCCATTACAACCCCCGTGGCGCCAAGCACGGCTACTGGATCGAAGGTGGCCCCCATGCCGGCGACCTGCCGAACCAGACCGTGGGGCAGGACGGCAAGCTCCTGGCCGAGGTCTTCAATCCCCATGTGGGCTTCGACGGAGAAGGGACTCTGTTCGATCAGGACGGCTCGGCCCTCGTGGTCCACGCGACAGCCGACGATTATCGCTCCCAGCCTTCGGGAGGCGCCGGCGACCGCATCGCTTGTGCCGTCATTCAGCGCAATCGATAGCGTCTTCGCTCCAGATATCCGGTTCGGCAGCAAGCACGCTAAGTATTCGTGTACGCTGCCAAACTGTGCTTCCGGCCGGATGGGCTCCTTTCCCTGCCTTGATCGCGTTTACTTCTATGAGTGATCATAGGAGATTTCATGGTGCCTCATCCAGATCGCCGGAAGAGAGAGATGCCGATCGTTGCTGGAGAGATTTTCGGCACATTGGTTGTCGGCTTGGTGTTTTGTACTTTGGCCTGGACCGTTGGGCAGCAGGTCATCTGAAGCATGTCAGGATCCGAGCGGGCCCGTTTCATCCCGTGTGATTGACAGGGTTCTTACAGGGAGATCGACATGAAACGGCGCAATTGGATCGCCCTTTCCGTGGTCGCTGTGGTGGCCGTGATCTTGTGTACGACTTTGTGGGTTGTTTTCGTGGACCGCGACGAACCTCCTGGCGCAACAGGGTCCGTCGCAGGGGCGCTCCCCGAGAGTTCGGCGATCACGTCGGTTCCACCGGAGCGGTGACCACCCTCCCGAGGACAGGCTCCTCAGTCGGGCCGCCAATCGACCAAGGCGGCCTTTAGGGCTGCTCGAACTGCGGCGCCAGCTCGAGCAGGCCCTTCGGCACGTTCACGATGATCCGATCAGGCGTGAGAATGTTGCTCAACCGCATCTCCTCCCGCACCAGGGCCCCATCCGGCGTGCTGGGAGAAATTCCGCCGCTCACCGTCCCGGTCGTCACCGTCGTGTCGATCGGGTCGATCCGCAGGGCATAAGGGCTGACCGCCACCTTCCGATCGCCAATTCCAAAGGTTCCGCCGACGGAAAGAACATATCCGCGGATCCTGCCGCTTTGGTCGATGATGACGTCGGATATTTCGCCGACATCCTCCCCCTCGGGGCCGAAGACGTTGCGCCCGATCAAATCCGATGCTCTCCAAACCCCGACTTTCGGGGGCGTATCGACCACGACTTCCGGCGCTTGGCCCTGGGCGGCGGCGGCCGTGGTGAGAAGCACACCGGCGATCACATACAACCTGATCATGACAGACTCCTAGGTTTCATCGGCAAGAAGGGACACGCACGATCTGCCGCGTCACGGACGCCCGTCGGCTGCAGGAGCGACGATCAGGAAGCCGCTTGTCTCGTTGGTCGGAATCCCTCCCTGCTTGAAGCAGGAATAGTAATATTCGCCGGGAACCGGACTCTGGAGCATGACCCACACGGTGCTTCGGGGAGCCACGATGAAGGTGTCTTGGACGATGTTCCACGTGAAACCGCCGGACTCGACGATCTTCGAGGCATTGAAGAACTTCGGCGCCGCGAAGGCCACAGGCAGCTCGGACCTGTTGACGACGCGAAGCTCAAGCGGCGTGGTGGCAGGAAGTCGAGCGCGGGGCGGCCGGCACCGGAGGTCGCCATTGACGGTTTCTGCGCTGATCTCCACCGGCGTGACGGCAGCCTGCCCAGCGCCCGGACGCGGCGTCTGCGCCAGGGCCGCCCCAAAATGCCCCGCGGCGATAAGGCATGCCATGAAGCAGGTTGCAGGTCTGAGCATCGTCATACTCCTCTTGCTCTTCTGTCTTCCGAAAAGGCGGGAGGGCCCTCAGTCCGGAGCTGAAGGGCCCTCCCGGTTCATCAGGCTGCAGGAACCGGAACTGCGATGAATCGCGCGCCCGCCTCGGCTTCCACCCGGAAGAGCACGTTCTTTCTGCCGGTCTTACGGCTGTCCTCCAGGGCCTTCCTGACATCCGCAGGCGTCTGAACGGCCTGGCCGCCGACCTCTGCAATCACGTCGCCGGTCTTGAACCCCTTCTCGGCCGCAGTGCTGCCGGGTTCGACGCCAACGACGGCAACGCCCTTGACGTCCCCTCCGGCGGCTGCACCTGGCGCAAGCCGAAGGCCGAGCTTGTCCATTTCCATGGTGCCGTCCTGCTGGGAAGACGCCGACGCGGTCCTGTCGGACATCTTGCCGATGGTCACGGAAACGTCCTGCCGCTTGCCGTCGCGCCAGACCTGTAGATTGGCAGTCGAGCCTGCGCTCAAGGATGCAACCGTTCTGGAGAGATCGCGCGCATCGTCGACGGGCTTGCCGTTCACGGAGAGGACGACATCGCCGGTCTTGACCCCGGCCTTCGCCGCCGGGCTATCGTCCTCGAGGCGGGAGACGATCGCGCCTTCAGGCTTTTCGAGGCCGACGCTCGAAGCGATGTCCTTGTTTACGGACTGGATCTGAACGCCCAGGAAGCCGCGCTCGACGACACCCTTTTCCCTCAATTGGTTGACGATGTTCTGAACGGTTTCCGAGGGAATCGCGAATGCGATGCCGACATTGCCGCCCGACGGCGACGCAATGGCGGTGTTCACGCCCACGACCTGCCCACGCTGGTTGAAGGCGGGACCGCCGGAGTTGCCGCGATTCACCGGGGCGTCGATCTGGAGGAAGTCGTCATAGGGACCGGCCCCGATGTCGCGGGCTCGAGCGGAGACGATCCCTGCCGTGACGGTTCCACCCAGGCCGAAAGGATTTCCAACCGCAATCACCCAGTCGCCGACCCGCGGGGCTTCCGGCGCAAGCTCGACATATTTGAAGGGCCCGCCCTCCTCCACCTTCAGCAGAGCAAGATCGGTCTTCGGATCGGTACCGACGACCTTGGCCGGCAGAGTTCGGCCATCGTCCATGAGCACTTCGATGTCAGAGCTCTTGTCGATGACATGATTGTTGGTGACGAGATAGCCGTCTGCCGACACGAAGAAGCCGGATCCCTGCGATGCCCCACGCCTTGGGCTCGGCCCGGGACGGGAGTTCCCCTCGTTCGGGCTGCCCTGCCCCCGGAAGCGCTTGAAGAACTCCTGGAAGGGATGGTCATCCGGCAGGTTGAGGTCGGGGAGATTGAAGTTCGATCCACCCGACTGGTTGTCGCTCGTCTGGGCATTACCGGCCTTTGCCCTCACCGACACGACGGCCGGTTTCACGCGATCGACCACGTCGGCGAAGGACGGCACCATCTGAGCGGGCGCTGCCGTCAGTGGGGTCTGCGCAAGCGCAGGACCGGCGATGTTGCCGCCGAACGTTGCCATGGCCGCCATTGCAGCCGCACCCAGGAGAGCAGACCGGATGCGAAGGCCTTCCCGCCTGCGTGCAAAGACCTCGATGTTCTGTTCGGATTCCGTCTTGGGCATTGATGTAGGCTCCATCATCTCGGCTGGGTCTGATCCGGGTATTGATCGCTTAGGTTCTCGTGCGACGTTGCGCTCACGATTCATGAAATGCTCGCCGTACCCTCTTCGGCGTTCCGCGCCGGTGGGGTCCGCGCCATGCCGGTGCATGGTTCACAGAGCATGCTCCTTTACGAACTGGCGAAATGAGGACTCGTTTCACCATGAGCGCAGGCAAATCCGGACTTGCGTCTGCCGTCGGTACGTTGGCGGACCAAGCAAAGAACCGGACCGCTCCGGGCGCTTTCCCCCTCGACCACGCGCGCGAGCGCAACCGGCACCACCTCAAGGAGGGGAGACCATGAAGTTATCCCGGATCACGGCCGTACTATTGGTCACGACGGCGTTTGCGGCTCCCGCTCTCGCCCAGGACTCAAACCCGGCGGTTCGCCCTGCGCTTGAAGGCCGGATGAGCCATCTTGCACCGGATGCCCTCTATGAGGGCTGGCGCTCGCAGCAGCTCATCGGACAGAAGGCTCTTCGCAGGAACGGTGAGGAGGTCGGCACCATCCGCGATCTGATCATCGATGCGGACGGGCGTCTTGCGGCAGTGCTGGTGACCGGCGGGGGAGCTTCGAATGTCCCCGATTTTCTCTACCGCATCCCCTGGAGCGAAGTTGACCTCACGCCGGGACGCGAGGGCATCGCGACGGAGCTCCTCGATGGAAAGAGGCCGCAATACACGCTCTTTCCGGGCACGGATAATGTCCCGACTCTGCCGCGCGAGTTCCGTTTGACAGAAGTTCTCGGCGACTATGCCCGGCTGCAGACAGGGTACGGATACGGCTATGTCACAGACGCGGTCTTCGACATGAGCGGCCGTCTCATCGCCGTGCTCGTCAGCAGGGACGCGGCCTCCGGCGGAGGAACCTTTGCGTTCGCGTTCCCCGGGACGGTCGGACGTTGGGATCCGGGTGCGAGCTATTATGGGCTGCCGTTCATCACCGACTCCCAGGCGGAGGCGGCAGGTCTTCGGATCGATCCCAAGCGCTTCAAGGGCGCAATGCTCTGACGGGACAGGCCGCAGCAGGGCTCTGATGGCTCCCGCTGCGGCCTGTCTCTGCCGTTGAATTCAACGCTCGCCGTCCGGCTCAGCAGGCAATGCGGTACGCCGGCTCCGATCCGCTGTCGCAGGTGATCTTCTTGTATTCCGACCGGATGGCCCGGTAGCAATCGCAGACCTCGCCCTCAAGGCGTGCGCGGTCCAGGATCACGATCCGCCCGCGCCCGCGAAGGATCATCCCGGCCTCCTCCAGCCGGCCCATGGCCGTGGTCACGCCGGCGCGCCGGACACCGAGTGCCCGCCCCAGGAACTGGTGGGTCAGGGCAATCTCGTTCCCCTCGACCTGATCGTGTGCGAAGAGGAGCCATCGGGCGAGCCGCTGCCGCAAGCTGTGGCGGCTGTTGCACACGACCAATTGCGCGCTCTGCACGTTCGTTGCCTGAACATAGGTCAGCAGAAGCTGCCGCAATGCCGGAATCCGGTTGAGCAGCGCCTGGAGGTCGTCGGCTGAAATCCGCCATGCCTCCCCTGGAACCTGAACCACACACCGGTGTGGCGTCCGTGTCGTTCCGAGGACGACGGGAAGGCCGACGAAGTCTTCACGGCCGAGGGTCCCCACCTCCAGCATGCACTGATCGTCGGCACGGGCCATGAGGGAGGCCAGCCCCTGCTCGATGAAGTAGGCATACATGACCGGCAGGTTTCGCTCATGGAGCACCTGCCTCCTCTTCAGAGGAACCCGCTCGAGATACGGCATCACCTCTTCCAGAACAGCGCCGTCGAGCGCCCGCAGGAGACCGTTGCCGATCCGGCTCTCGTCGGCGGCTATTCGGGCCCCACGCTCAGCCCTGAGGCTCAGGGAATGCCTCCTGAGGCGGTCCTGAGGGCTGTAGCGGGTCAGTTCTTCGGTGCAGCTAAACATTCCCGGAACTCCTGTCTCGGCGAGCGAAGCTTCGCCATGTGTGAGGGATCGGTCACTTCAGCATCGACATGCCCTATATATTTGCGTGAACAGTCTCCGGAATGTCAGTCGGGCCTTGCGGCAGGGGGTGTCAGGATAATCCTGACAGGCCTGTGGGTTCTTCCTTGCAAACCTGTCAGGGGGACCATGACATAATGGGCAACATGAGCGATGTCTTGGTCCGGCAAGGGTCTATGTCCTCCTCCAGTCCAGGGGGAGGGGCTCCCTTGGAGCTACAGACCGGCGGTCCGGCCCTGGCTGCGCTCGGCGCCCGAATACGCCTTGAGAGGCAAACCTTGGATCGGCAGTCATCATTTCACCGGAGGAACGACAACTGGCCACGGCTCGGCGACAGCCGCAGGCCGCTGCTGTCCCTGCTCCTGGCTGGCCTGATCCCGCTCCTGCTGTTCGGGGGCTGGGTGACCTATCTCATGGCCGACCGTGAGCGCATGGCGGCCCGCCAGAATGCCTCGGATACGGTCAGGCACGTCAGCGAACGAATCGCATCGGAGATGGCGGCCCAGCTGCAGGTGGCGGAGACCCTTGCCGCCTCGACAGCCCTCGATGGCCCCTCTCTCGAGGGTTTCTATGTGGAGGCGCAACGGGTCAGGGCGGCTCACCCGCTTTGGGCCACGGTCGAGCTGACGGATCTGACGGGCCTCCAGGCCCTCAATCTGCTGCGCCCCCTCGGCGCTCCTCTCGGCCCGACAGCCGATCGGGAGAGCTTCGATCAGGTCATGAGAACGAGGCAGTCGGTGGTTGGGGGCATCGGCCCCGTCGGGCAGATCTCCGGTCAGCGCCTCGTGACGATCCGCGCTCCCGTCGTCCGTGACGACCGCCTGCGCTATGTCCTCACGGTCTCCTTCGTGCCGAATGCGATCAGCTCGATCCTGAAGGGCGCCGGCACCCCGAAGGATTGGGTCGGAGCTGTTGTCGACGCCAAGGGGAACATCATTGCACGGACCCTCGCCGAGGAATTCGAGCTTGGGCGCCCCGCCTCGCCGGGGCTTCGCCAGGCGATTGCGCAGGCCCCATCAGGTTCCTACGTGGCCCGGACCCTGGAGGGGGTGGAGGTCGAAACGGTCTACCAGTCGCTTCCCTACACCGGCGGCTGGTCGGTTCATCTCGGGGGGCCGAGCGAGACCCTGAACGCACCCGTATTGCGCTCCATCTATGTTCTGGCAGGAGGCGGGGTGGTGAGCCTGCTCCTCGCCCTGGCCCTGGCATTCCTGACGGCCCGGGACATCGCCCATCGGAGACGGAGCGAATCGGAAAGAGCTGCGCTCGCTCTTGCGGTCAGCGAGGAGCGTGGCGCTGTCGCCATTGGGGCAGCGGAACTCGGGACGTGGCGCTGGGATGCCGAAAACGGCGAGGTTATCGGATCGGGGCGCACCTGGGACCTGCTCGGCCTGCCGCACGGCTTGGCCGGCGCAACGGAATCCCGCACCTCCGTCAAAAACTTCCTCGAAGCTGTACATGCCGAGGATCGCGCAACCGTTCAGGCCGCGATAGAGCGCTGTCTCAAAGAGGGCCGCTCCGTCAACGTGGCCTTCCGATCCGTTCACCCGGACAAGAGCATGCACTGGGTGCGCGTGACAGGGCGCATCCCGCAACTCGCCGGCCCCGCGCCGAAAGTGATCCACGGGGTGATCGCCGATATCGGGGCTCAGAAGCTGGCAGAGGCGGAACGTCTCGATCTGTTGAGGCGTCTCGCGGAGGCTCAGGAGAACGAGCAGCGCAGGATCGCGCGGGAACTTCACGATCAGGTCGGCCAGACGGTGACGGGCCTCTCGCTCGGCCTGAAGGCCCTCGAACAGAAACTGCAGGGGCTCCCGGGCCAGGAGCAGGTGCACTGGCTCCGCTCCCTGACGTCCGAACTGGGCCGGGACATCCATCGTGCGGCGGCCGATCTGAGGCCGACGGCGCTTGACGATCTCGGCCTCAAGGATGCGCTCCTGGCCTTCGCATCCGACTGGAGCGACCGCTTCGGTTTCGTGGTCGATATCCAGTTCGTCGGAGTCTACAACAGGCTTGCGCCCGAAATCGAAACGGTGGTCTACCGGGTTCTCCAGGAGGCCCTCACCAACGTCCTGAAGCATGCTCAGGCTCACAACCTGAGCATCGTCCTTGAGCAGCGCGGCCGGCGCCTCCATATCATCGTCGAGGACGATGGCGTTGGATGCAGGCCTGAATCCATCAGCGACATCGATGTTGCGACCAGCGAGGAGCGGCGCAGCCGACCTCCTCTCGGTCTGTCCGGAATGCGCGAGCGGTTGTCTCTGGTCAACGGCACCATGTGGATCGAATCCCAGCCGGGAGAGGGCACGACCCTCTTCATCCAGATTCCGCTCCCTGAACACGAGCTCATCTCATGACCCAGATCCGAGTCACTCTTGCGGACGATCACCCCGTCGTCCTAGCCGGGATCAAGGCGCTGCTGCAGGAAGCACCCGAGATCACGCTGATCGGCGAGGCCACGACAGGATCTGCAGCCCTGGAGATGATCTGTGACCGACAGCCGGATGTGGCGGTCATCGATATTTCCATGCCGGACCTGAACGGCATCGATCTCGCCTCGAAGGTCGGAACGGCTTGCCCGAGCGTCAAGCTCCTGGCTCTCACGGTGCATGAGGACCGGGCCTATATCCAACCCCTTCTGAAAGCAGGCGCGCGAGGCTACCTTCTGAAGCGTTCCGCCGCGGAGGACCTCGTGCGCGCCATACGGGCCATTGCGTCCGGGGGCACCTATCTCGATCCGGCCATTGCCGACCGGGCGATCTCCGATGCGGCGCGGGGCGGCAGATCGGGCAGCACGCAGCTGAGCAATCCGGAATCGCTGAGCCAGCGCGAGGACGAGGTTCTGCGCCTGACGGCCCAGGGCTACAGCAACAAGGAAATTGCTGCCCGCCTCGACGTCAGCATCAAGACCGTCGAGACATACAAGACGCGAGCCGCGGAGAAGCTGGGGCTCAGGACGCGAGCGGATATCGTCCGGTATGGGGCATCCCATGGCTGGCTCGCGGACCTGGAGGGGCACTGAGAGCTCCTCTCCTGATCTGTCTCACCGATAAGTACGCCGGCGTACAGAGCAATCGGCGCACCTACGAACTGCAGGCACGCTCCCGCGTTGCCTTGTTGAACTGACCGAAGTTGATCAGGTGGCTGCTGCAACTCATCTGATGTCCAGTTGAAATCTCGATTGGTTCACGAAGAAAAGTCAGAGATCCTTAGCCTCTGCTCCACCTGGAGATCCTTCAGGTGGAGCAGTTTTCTTTCAGCACTCCGACTTCTCGGAATTCAACGGCTCGAACGGTCGCGCCTTCATGGAGACGATGCTCGAGAGAGCAGAGACGACGAGCAGGCGGGGAGATCCCGTGGCATCGGGGCGCGGCCATGGTATGCCTGAGATCGCTGCGCAGGCGAGCCTGACCGCTCCCGTTCGTTCCCCGCTACCTCACCGTTCCCGTTTGACTTGGCGACGCATCGAGCTGCCGCAGAGTCACAGTCGCGCTCTGATCCAGAGGACGGTACGTGCCGCCATCCTCCGGAACCGCGGGCATCGCCAGAATGTCCTTTTCCCCGATGCCGGGCAGCAGCAGCCTTCCGGCGTGCATCGCCATGTTGTCGAGCGGAATGGCGACCTGCTTGTTTCCCGGCCAGCGCGGGCCGCGATACGTCATGAGCACGAAGACCCGCTGGTCGCTTCCCCGGGCAAGGCGGTCGACATTCCCGACCTGCTCCCCCTTCTCGTTGAAGACGTCCATGCCGGCGGCCTGTTCAACCTTCAGCGCGCCCGGTGAAGACTGGCTCCCTTGCGCCTGTGCGGCAGCGATGCAGGCTTGGTACTGACCTTCCTGACGATGAATCTGCATCTTCTGAAGCGCGTCATGCGCTTCAGCAGGCGTCTTGCCCTGCAGAACGCTGATCAGTCTGTCGCACTCCGTCTTCTCCTGATTCAGCTGGGCATGGACCCAGCTCGAAGACAATGCCGTGCATCCGGCTACCAGAAGCAGCCCCAGCGATACTCGTGTTGGCATCGGGTACCCTCCTCTTTCACTTCCTCTCCCAATCGGCAATTGGATTGGGCATGATTTGAAACTGGGCTCCGACCGAGGGCTGCATGTGCTCTCCGGGCCGTCGGTCGCGTCACCCGGAGCGGCTGTCGATCGGTTGTGATTGATCGTATTCCGGCGCCGTCTTCACCTCTTCTCTGGACCGGGAGAGATGAACGAGACGCTGGCCCCATGAAATCGAATCGATCCAGTCCGGCCGTATGAGGACCATCTTGCCGGGCCACCAGTTCTTCGTGTCGATGATGAAATAGCCGATGGACCAGTCGCGACCCTCCACCAGGATGTCCTCCACGTGGCCAATGTCTCCGTTCCGGGCGTGGGCATAGTAGCCGATCACCTCTTTGGCGCTGCGCAGATGGGGATCGCCACGCTCCTTGCTCTCTGCCCCCGTCAAATTTGCATCGGCTGTCGACGACACCGGAGCCGCGCCCATGCCGGCTACACCACCGGTTGCCGCGACCGGCGCTACCGGCATGACAGGATATGCAGTCGCCGGAACGATGGTAATTCCCGGGGCCGACCAGTAGGGAGTCCATCCGTAGGACTCATAGAGCGACGTCTCAGTCTGCCGTGACACAGGCAGATCGACGCCGGTGCCCGGGCTGTCTTCGACCTGCTTCTTGGTGAGATCGACCGTTATCGATGCAGCGCCAGCTTCCGGCGCCTCGGTGTGGGAGACAGGAAGCAGAACCGAGCGCCCCATCAGCCACGGCCCGGTATCGACCACGAGCCAGCGGGCGCGCCAGGTGTCATCCTCGAACAGAACATCGCTGATGCTCCCGATCTCACCGTCGCTGGCTTGGATCGAAAGGCCTTTCAAGCTCGAAATCCGCAGAAGCATTATGCACCCTCGGGTCAACCTATGGACGGCTAACCGGGCGCCTATCTCCCCGTTCCGGGCGCGCGCTGTAACGCGGTACACCAGCGGACAGAAGAAAAGCCCGCATTTGGCTCCCAAGCTTCAACCTGCACCGCCGGCAGATCACGATGTAGCTATGTCATCGCTGCGGAAACCCGAACGCCACGGCCGATCGAGCAACATTCCGGGAACACCCTACGCCTGCGCACGTTCGCCAGAATCGTGCGAGTTGCGGCGAGGGAGAGCGTGCCATGGAAACGGATCCGGGGATCACATTGGAGCGGATCGAGAGCTTCATCCAGGGTTTCTGGTGGATCCTGCCCAACCTTGGCATTGCGCTGGCCGTCTTCCTGCTCTTCCTCGGCGCCGCCTGGGCCGTGCGGATCGGAATATCCAGGTTCTTCAACCACCGAGGCCGCCCGGACCTCGCCGCCCTGCTCGCCGGCTTTGCGCGCTGGTCGACCATCGCCCTGGGCCTCCTGGTCGTCGCCACCATCGTGTTTCCCTCGGTCAAGCCCGCCGATGTCCTGGCAACCCTGGGTATCGGCTCGATCGCCGTGGGCTTTGCCTTCAAGGACATTCTGCAGAACTGGCTGGCCGGTCTGCTGATCCTGCTGCGTCAGCCGTTCCGTCAGGGAGACCAGATCATGATCGGCACGCACGAAGGCACGGTCGAGCGGATCGAAGCGCGGGCGACCCTGATCAGAACCTATGACGGCCGGCGGGTGATCATCCCGAACAGCTCCGTCTACACCGAGTCCGTGACGGTCAACACCGCCTTCGAGCGGCGTCGGAGCGAATACGACGTTGGCGTCGGCTATGGCGACGATGTCAGGAAAGCCTGCGAGGTGATCCGCAATGCTCTGAAGGATCTGCCGGGAGTCGTGCAGAACCCGGCGCCCGAGGCCATTCCATGGGAACTGGCAGGATCGAGCATCAACATCAAGGTCCGCTGGTGGACACAGCCGCATCGCGCCGACGTGGTGAGTGTGCGCGGCTCCGTGATCCTTGCTGTCAGGCAGGCGCTGGGCGAAGCCGGGATCGACCTGCCGTTCCCGACCAATGTCGTTCTCCTCCACGACCAGACCGAGGAGGCAGACGGGGATCGCTCGCGTCAGCGTGAAGGATGGCCTGCGGGCGACAACCCGCCCGCCGCCCGTCACCTGAACGAAATCTCCATCGAGCGCGGAGACGAGGAGGAGTCATCGGATACGGGCTTCCGGCCGACGCGCCGGCGTCAATGACCGGCAAAGGCTTGGCGGCAGACGCGACCTCCCTTGGTACGCCAGCGTACGCGCATCGGCGTTCATCAGGAACAGGGCCTGGAACAGGACATCCGCACACAGGTTGCTCCGACACTTGCATGGCCCGCCTCGGCGTCCGCCGTCTACACACCCGCTCGAGAACGAAACGTCCTGCAAGGTTGCTCGAGCGGAGACACGACGCTTAACCTGGAGATTGTGTGATGCACGTTCAGCAGATGATCAGCACCCACCCCCATGTGAAGGGCAATACGAACGACGCGCTCATTCGCTGCATCGAAGAGTGCTATTCCTGCGCCCAGACCTGCACGTCCTGCGCCGATGCGTGCCTGGGCGAGGACATGGTGCAGAAGCTCACCCAGTGCATCCGGCTGAATCTGGATTGCGCCGACGTCTGCGCCGCCACCGGCTCCGTGGCCACGCGCCGGACCGGGTCGAACGAGGAAGTCATTCGCCGCATGCTGGAGGCGTGCGCCACCGCCTGCCGCCTGTGCGGCGAGGAATGCGAGCGTCACGCCGGCATGCATGAGCATTGCCGTATCTGCGCGGAGTCGTGCCGCCGCTGCGAGCAGGCCTGTCAGGCTGCCCTTGGCAGCATGGCGGGCTGACTTCGATTGTCAGCCGATGCAGGGCGGGGTTCACGATCCCGCCCGAATCACCATCGAAGGGGGAGAGATGCAGTCTCCGAAGACAGACGACTTCCGCCTTGAGCAGGGCGACGGAACCATCATCGTGACCTTCACGCCGGACGGCCGGTCCTACACCTTCCCGGTCCATGAAAATCAGGTCTCGGAGCCCACCGTCTCCCCTGCCCAGACGAACGCGAGCGACTATGCTGACGATGACGTCCGCAGAACGGCCACCGAGCTGGCAAGGCTTGCGCTCAAGGGAGCCCCTTGAACCTTCGGGAAGAGCGCGGCGCTGGAGCGGCAGAACCTTGCCCGCGCTCATCCGTTCCCCTTGCGAGCGTCCCGGGACGCCCGTTCGAAGGAGAGCACCATGTTGAGGATGCAGCTTGCAGCGGGCCTTGCAGCCACCGCCCTGTTGACTGGAGCAGCCCTGGCCCAGACAGCCGCTCCGGCCCAGCCCACCGCGCCCGGCCAAGTCATGACCAAGATGCCCCCCGGCCTGATGCGCGGCTCGCAGCTGATCGGCACCGACGTCTATGGCGCCGACAACCAAAAGATCGGCGACATCGACGAGGTTCTTGTGGACCGGCAGGGCCGAATCCACGGCCTTGTCGTGGGGGTCGGCGGCTTCCTGGGCATCGGCCGGAAGGACGTGGCGATCCCCTTCGATCAGGTGCAGTGGATGTCGAGCCAGGAGGTTCAGGCCTCCGCCGGTGCCGGCCAGCGCGGCGCGAACACGGCCGATCCGGCTGTGCCTAGCACCGCAACCGGCGGCTTGGCACAGCCATCCACCACTGGAAGCACCGGCAGTACGGTTGGCACTGCACGCGATCCGAACATCCCTGCCCGTGCCATGGTGAGAATGACCAAGGCCGACCTGCGGAACGCCCCCGAATTCCGCTACAGCATGGATGCCGGCCGCGCAGGCGCCGCAGGCAACACCAATCCGCCTCCGCAGACCGTGAACACTCCCGGAAACGCGCCGGCGAACACGCCACGACAGTAGACCCGGATGATATCCGGACAGGCGGGACCGCCGGGCTCAAGGGCTCGGTTCGCGAGGCTCAGGAGCGGCAGAGCCTTGATCTCCGACTTGTGATTGTGCAGGCCTCAGCCAAGCCGTAAGCTCCCGCCTCCCTCGCATTCCCGCTGGAGCAGGACGTGCTGTCGCGCAGACAAGTCGTACACCTGATCGGATCCCTCCCGTTCATCGGCGCCGCTTCGGGCGCGAAGGCCCGGGAGGGCGGCTTCAATTACAGTGGCCCGCCCAGCGATCACTTCGATGGACAACGCTTCTTCAATCCCGGCGGGGAGCCCTCCCGCGGCTTCGGCGACTTCCTGCGCTGGCGGCTCACCAAGAGCGCGGCGCCATGGCCCGAGCCTAACCCGAGCCCGTTCCAGGACACGCCTCCGGTGCGCGTCGGAGGGCGCAACCTGCGCATCAGCTTCGTCGGGCACGCATCCTTCCTGATCCAGATCGCCGGCCACAACATTCTGACGGACCCGATCTGGTCCGAGCGCGCCAGCCCCGTGCCCTTCGCCGGGCCGCGGCGCTACAACCCGCCGGGCATCACGTTCGATCAGTTGCCCCGGATCGATGCGGTGCTCGTCTCGCACAACCATTACGACCACATGGACCTGCCCACCCTCGCGCGGCTGTGGCAGCGCGACCGCCCGCGGATCGTGGCGCCGCTCGGCAACGATGCCATCATCCGGGCGCACGATCCGGGCATCGCCGTCACGACCGTGGACTGGGGCGAGCGCGTTTCGCTCGCGCCCGGTCTTCAGGTTTTCGCCGAGCCGGCGCACCACTGGTCCGCCCGCGCCACGAACGACCGCAATCATGCGCTCTGGGCCTCCTTCATGCTGCGCGGCGGCAGCCGTTCCGTCTATTTCGGCGGCGATACGGGCTTTGGCGGCGGCAGGCATTTTCAGGCCATCGCTGCGCGCCATGCCGCGCCGGACGTCGCCCTGCTGCCCATCGGCGCCTATGAGCCGCGCTGGTTCATGAAGTCGAACCACATGAACCCCGAGGATGCGGTTCAAGCTTTCCGCATTCTCAAGGCCAAGAGCGCCTTGGGCTATCACTGGGGAACCTTCAGGCTCACGGATGAGGGCGCCGACCAGCCTCCCCGGGATCTCGCCCGGGCCCTGCAGGCCCGGAGCATCCCCGCACGGCGCTTCACGGCCATGCGGCCGGGACAGGTGTGGGCGGCCTGACCGGGCCAGATCACGATCCTGCGAATTCCAAGGATCGGTGAGCGCCATCCATCAGCGCCTTGACGCCGGCTCCCCATCGACCGGCGGGGATCTGCCATTCACAAGGGAACGCATCGGGCGCCTGCGCTTTCCCAAAGGAGCGACCCAGCGAATGGAGTTCCCATGTCCGACACGCCGAAGCCGCCCGATCAGCCGCCCGATATTCCGGGTCCCTTGCCCGAACTTCCCTCACTGGACCCTGTGGAGCCCACCGAGAACGACCGGCCCTCTGACGAGCGTCCCGATCCTACGGATGTTCCCTACGTGCCGCCTCCGGGCACCCAGTGAGACGGCTCCGGCAGGACGGCGCGCAAAGGTGCCGCCCTGTCTTCAGGACCAGTGCATCCGGGATGCGTCGGCGTGGAGATCGTCGACAGTCTGGATGTTGTCAGCCGTCGGCTGGTCGAAAGCAGCCACGGGATCCGAAGAGGTCGAGGATGGATCGCCATCGATCTGCTCCGTCCATGAACCGGTCGCACCGTGGCTCGTATCGGCGCTCTCATCGGCCATCAGGAGAATGACGTCCGATCCGGCGTCGTTCTGCGTCGGCTCGTATGCGGCCGCACCGATGTTGTGATTGCCTGCCTCCGCGGACTCCACTTGGTCGACGACCACGTCCACGGATTGGCGGGTCGAGGCGGCTCCGTCGCTGTCGATCAGCACAACCCCGATGTTTCGGGTGCCGGCGCCCAGCCCTGACGGATCGCCGCTCTCGAGCACGAGGGACTGCAGCACGGCCGCGTATGTTTCGGGGGAGGCATGGCCGCTGAGGGTCAGCGTGCCCGCATCGCCGGCCCCGGCTCCTCCCACCAGCTCGATGCCCGTATCGCCGATCATCGTGCGGCCATTCTCGCTGTGCAGGGTAAAGCCGTCGAGATCCAGCCTGTCGCCCGGCTGCGCACCTGAGAGCGTGATGACGGCGCCGCCGAGCTGGGTGCTGTCGACGTCCTGTGCATGCGCAATGCCGATGGCCTCGGCGTGATGTGCACCCGACTCCGCATGCTCCGCAGCCGTCAGGGACAGCTCGGGCGCATCGTTCACGGGTTCGACCGTGACCGTGAACGGCTTGCTGCTTGTGGCGCTGCCTCCGGAACCTGTCTCGGTGCTGGTGGCCTGAACCGTCAGGTGCATCGTGCCGCTCCAGTCCGCCGGAGGCAACAGCTTGAGGCCCGTCAGATCTCCGGCCGGCACGGTCCATGTCCCGTCCGGTTGCCTGGTGCCGTGGGAGAGCACGGCATCTTTCGGCACGTTGAGGATGCTCACGGCGAGCAGCTCCGA
>NZ_JAELXT010000018.1 GCF_016427565.1 Microvirga splendida | reverse complement strand
GGCCGAATACATTGATGCAGCTCTCACGTTTGTCACTCTGCCAACATCATCTTGCGACGCACGGCCGGACCATACATTCTGGCACATCCCCGCGCTCTACCAGGGGGCACTGCTGAATGTCAGCCTGCATCTCGTCATGTACGCGATGCTCCTGCTCGTCAGCCTTCTGTTCTGGCACTCGGTGCTGGAGACATACCGGATTCCGGGCGGAGCCAGCGGGCTGGCCGCGATGCTGCTCTTCTTCACCTTCCTGCACACGGCGATTCTTGGCCTCCTGCTCTCCCTGGCGCCGCAGGTCTGGTACCCGTTAATGGCCGTTCGCGGCGCGGCCTGGGGCCTGCTACCGCTCGACGATCAGCGGCTCGCCGGGTTGATCATGTGGATCCCGATGGGCGGCGTTTACTTCGCAGCGGCCCTTGCCATTCTGGCACGCCTCATTGCAGGGTCCGGCCATGCGACCGGCAAGGAAGCGGCCCCCACCCGGACGCCTTGACGGTTGCGATGCCGCAGTGGGCTGACCGCGGGCGATAACCGAAAGGCTCCAGGGGCAGGTCAGAGCAGCTTGGTCGATGTATCCATTTTGCCCTCCGCACCCTAGATTGTTGGCGTCTCGGGCGAAGCTCCGCAGACTGTGCGTAGTCGTGAGGGAACCTTCTGCCGACCAGAGCCAATTTTCAGAGGATACTCAGATCCGGAATGATCTCGTTTTTCTCCCCCTACCGTCATGACCTTGTCCGGATCGCCGCCTGCGTCCCGCAGATGGACGTCGCGAACCCGGGGTTCAATGGCGAGCGGACGTTGGAGCTCCTGCGCCAAGGCCATCAGGAACGCATCGCCCTTATGGTGTTCCCCGAGTTGGGGCTGTCGGCATACTCGATCGACGACCTCTTCCATCAAGATGCCTTACTGGAGTCGGTGGAAGAGGCGGTCAGCCGCCTCGTGGACGACAGCACTGACCTGTTTCCGGCCTTCGTGGTCGGAGTACCCCTCCGGTCCAGAGGTCGCCTCTACAACGCTGCGATCGTGATCCATGCCGGACGCATCCTGGGCGTCGTGCCCAAGGCCTACCTGCCCAACTACCGGGAATTCTACGAGCGGCGCCACTTCGCCCCCGGGGCGGAGGTCCGTGGGCAGGACATCACCGTCGCAGGAGTTCAGGTCCCCTTGGGCATTGACCTCTTGTTCCGGTCGACGGGCAGTTGTCCCTTCACCTTCCATGTCGAGATCTGCGAGGACATGTGGGTGCCCCATCCGCCGAGCACCGCGGCGGCGCTCGCTGGGGCGGAGATCCTGCTCAACCTTTCGGCCAGCAACATCACCATCGGGAAGGCCGAGGACAGACGGCTGCTGTGCGGCTCCCAGTCCATGCGGTGCATCGCGGCCTATGCCTATTCGGCGGCCGGACCGGGGGAGTCCACGACCGATCTCGCGTGGGACGGCCATGGCGGCATCTTCGAGGATGGCCTGCGCTTGGCCGAGACCGAGCGCTTTCCCGCGGGTTCCACCATGGCGGTGGCTGACGTGGACCTCGGGCGGCTGCGCCAGGAACGGATGCGGCGCGTCACCTTCCGCGACTGTGGTGACGTGCTGAAGATCACGCCCGGTGACTTCCGGATCGTTGACCTGTCCGTCGACGCGCCGGAGGAGGAACTCCCGCTTAGGCGTCCGGTCGAGCGCTTTCCCTATGTCCCGTCAGATCCGGGCAAACTCTCGGAGAACTGCTACGAGGCCTACAACATCCAGGTCCAGGGACTGGCGAAGCGCCTGCAAGCCACCCGCACCGAGAAGGTGGTCATCGGCGTGTCCGGCGGCCTCGACTCGACCCAGGCACTTCTCGTGTGCTGCCGCGCCATGGACAAGCTGGGCCTGCCGCGGACCAACATCCTCGCCTACACCCTGCCTGGCTTCGCGACGAGCGAAGGCACCAAAGGCAACGCCTGGACGCTGATGCGGGCGCTCGGGGCCAGCGCCTCGGAGATCGACATCCGTCCCGCCGCCCGGCAGATGCTCTCCGACATGAGGCATCCCTTTGCCGAGGGGAGCCCGTCTACGACGTCACGTTCGAAAACGTGCAGGCAGGTCTGCGGACCGATTACCTGTTCCGGCTCGCTAACCACAACCGGGGCATCGTTGTCGGCACGGGCGACCTGTCCGAGCTGGGGCTGGGCTGGTGCACGTACGGCGTCGGGGACCAGATGTCCCACTACAACGTCAACGCATCGGTCTCGAAAACGCTGATCCAGCACCTGATCCGGTTCGTGGCCGCGCCCGGGGACGTTGACGAGAGGACCGCCGACATCCTGCACGCCATCCTGGCGACGGAGATCTCGCCGGAACTGGTGCCGCAGGACGCCTCGGGGCAGATCCAGGCGACGGAGGCGATGATTGGTCCGTACGCGTTGCAGGACTTCAACCTGTACTACCTCACGCGCTACGGGTTCCGCCCCTCGAAGATCGCGTATCTGTCGTGGCATGCTTGGAAGGACGCAGAGGCCGGTGCCTGGCCGCCAAACCTCCCGGCAGCATCGCGCCGTGCCTACGACCTTGCCGAGATCAAGCGATGGCGGCGGGTCTTTCTGGGGCGGTTCTTCACCAATCAGTTCAAGCGCACGGCAATGCCGAACGGCCCGAAGATCTCATCCGGCGGATCCCTGTCGCCGCGGGGGGACTGGCGCGCTCCATCCGATGCAGGCGCCGGCGTTTGGCTTGACGAGTTGGAATGCAACGTGCCTGACAGCGAGATGTCAAACTCCCAAGAACCTTGAGTTGGAGTTCAGGTCAGGCGGTTTTTGCCACAGCGACGCGGTTGCGCCCGCCCTGCTTGGCCTCGTAGAGGGCAGCGTCGGCAAGCGAAATCAAGTCCTTTGGCCCGATACGTGAGCGGTCCAAGCTCGGCACCCGGGTCGCACTTCCGATGCTGACCGTTAGGATACGGTACGGGAGGTTGGCCGCGTGCAGCATGCGAAGCGCTTCTACCTTCGAGCGGATCTCTTCAGCGACGGTCGCAGCATCATTTTCGTTCAGCTCCGGCAGAAGGATGGCGAGTTCCTCGCCGCCATAACGTGCCGCCAGATCGGACGGCCTGCGAGCCGAACTGGCGATGGTGCTCGCAATGATTTGCAGGCACTTGTCACCAGCCTGATGGCCGTAGGTGTCGTTGTAGGCCTTGAACCGATCTACGTCGATCATCAGCAGTGAAACGGGTGCTTTCTCCCGGGCAGCCCTGAGCCATTCTATTTCGAGTTGCTCGTCGAGGGTTCGGCGATTGGCGAGGCTCGTCAGGTCATCCGTTCTGGCCAGGACAGCGAGCTCGGCCTCTGCCGTCTCGCGCCGCCGCAACTCTCCTGCAAAGCGCCAGCCCAGCGTGGCGATCATGGTGACGAGCAAGCCGATGACCACGATGCGAAAGGCGAACATGTTGTTCCAACGCGCGAGCGCCTCATCCCGTCCGACCGCTGCAAGCACGCCGACCGGAAAGATGTGATTGCGCTGATAGCCGCCGATGCGGGTCACCCCATCAAGGGGGGACGTATATTCGTACACTCCGGAGGCTTTCCCCTCCCTGAACCAAGGCTCGTTCACCGCAAGGGCCCCGATCGCACGCTCCAGGTAAGGATAGCGCGACAGAAGCGTGCCATTCGTGTGAAAGAGGGCAAGGATTCCCTGTGCTCCCACATCAAAGCGGCCAAAGAAGTTCGCGAAGTAGCGCGGTGGAATGCTGACCTGAGCGACCCCGCCGAAGCTCCCATCCGGCTTGTTGATGCGACGGGAGAGCGTGACGACCCATTCGCCTCCGAGAGGATCATGGATCAGGGGTCCGAGGTACCAATCGGCTTTGGAGATGGCGCCGTGATACTGAAAGAAGGGCTGATCCCGGGCATCGATCTTGCCGCGATGGCCCGGCAGGGAGCTGCTCAGTAAGAGCCCATCCTCGCCATAGATCGTCAGGGACTTGATACGCTGCAAAGATTGGACCCGCGCGACGAGGAAAGCGTCCAGCCTTGAGATGGCATTGGGCCCGCCGCCACCGGTTTCGATCCGGTCCACCACGTCCACGAGAAGGGTGTCAGCCACCTCGAGGGAGTCCTGTGCATGCTGGGTCAGCGACTTGGCCAAGTTCAGGGTTTCGGTGTTGATCCTGGCGATTTCCTGATCCCGCCCGCTCCAGTCGCGCCATCCCTCAAGGCTCACGATGACGAGGCACACCGCGAGCACGAAGGCCTTGAAGCCTCGTGCCGAGGACTTCAGCGCGATGCGGGAGAATGCAGACATGACACCCGAGCCATACCGGCTGAAGCTCACCTGAGGCTGGCTTTGGCCTGAAGATCCCCGCCCAAGTCCCTTGGCTCCCCCCAAGGGGTAGTATCTCCGAGGCGGGGCCGACAAGCGCCATGTTCTCCACTACGCTGAGGGTAAGGATGCTCCATGGTTCAACAGAGGACTATCTGAGGGGCTGCCTGACCTTCTGGCTTGGCTCAGGACGATCGCTCCCGGCTGAATCAGGTCCTAGCCGCCGAATAAGGACAGCATACGTCCGAGAACGGAGCGCCCTTCGCCTCCCGCGGCTTGGACCGTTGGCTGGGCCACAGTCGTGGCGGCCGGGGCAGCCAAGGTCCGCTGAACCGTTCCGCCGGCACGGGTCTGACCTGCGCTTTCCTTTTGCGAGGCATAGGCGAGTGTGGACGACGTTTCCTGCTTTGGCTTGCCGTTCGCGGCGAGGATAATTTCCTGCGGCCCCGCAGCCAGGGCCTCCGGGCGGCTCACGTCGCCGAGCCGGTTGCGGGCACTCGCATCGACTGCGAGCGAGGCGCCGTCGCTGCGAGTGTTATCTGCCAGCACCTGCCGGAAGGACTGATGCTGCCCACCATCGTCATAGACGAGCCTGATGGGCTGCACGCCCTTGGCCACCAACTCGGCGACCTCCTGCTCGTCCCTCTGGCGCTTCTGGGCCACCGCCGCAGCGACCGAAGCATCGCCGCCCCCGAAGGCATATTGACGGTTGACCACAGAGACCCGCGGCTCCTCCTTGGCGATCTCGAAGTAGTCCGAGCCGTCTTTGAGGTTCTTCCAGAAGGCGATGTTTGGATCCAGGCGGTGCTTGGCCAGGTTCTCGGCCGTCATCCGGAATGGATAGGACTGGAACTGGAAGCCGCGCTGGCCGCTGGCAAAGGCCTCTCGGGAGAGGGCGTAGACCTCGGAGATGGCCTCATCCGTCATGGCGAAGCATCCCATCGACGAGCACGAGCCGTGCACCATCAGGTGCGACCCTGTGCGGCCATGGGCGCGGTCGAACTCGTTTGGGTAGCCGAGATTGAACGACAGGTAGAGCTGCGAGTTCGGGTTCATGGCGGCCGGGGTAACCGTGTAGAAGCCCTCGGGCGCCTGGCGGTCGCCCTCGCGGATCTTCGGCCCGAGCTGGCCCGACCAGCGGCACATCGGATAGGTCTTGAGCAGCGCGTACTTGCCGTCCCGGCCGCGCTTCCAGACCTCGATCTCGGATTCCTTCTTGAAGGATCGCATGAGGATCGGGTCATTCTGCGACATCCCCTTGCTGGCCATCAGCGACATGGTGGCCGGCGGGATCGGCGCGAGGTGCTTTGTGGAGCTCGTGGAGACACCGTCAGCCTGGCAGGCAGCGAGTGCGAGCATCAGGCTCGCGGCCAATGCGATACGCTTCATCATGGGGACCCCGCAATTCTTGATCTGTCCGGACATCGATGTCGGACAATTCCCCGATTTCCTTAAATGCTTAGCGTTAACTCCGTCTTACTGCAAGAACGACGTCTTGTTGCGGCGAACACTTCTTCAGGTGAATGAAACCTCCGAGCCCAGAATGAACGGATCCTCAAGACCTCAGAGCGCGTTTGGACCAGGCTTAACCAATCGAGCAAATGTGATTTTCCTGCATGCCTGGCGGCGTGTTGAGTGCTATCATGCCGTCTCGTCTGAAAACCTGGTTGGGCGCCCTGCCCCTGCTCTCGGCTCTTGTGATTGGGTCGGCTGTTGCATCGCCCGAACCGCGAGCTGTTCTTGAACTGTTCGTCAGCCAAGGCTGCTCAGCCTGTCGGCCTGCCAACCAGCTCATGACTGAATTGATCCAGGACCCGAGCCTCATTGTCTTGAGTCTGCCCGTTAACTACTGGGACTATCTTGGCTGGACGGACACGCTTGCCGACCCGATCTTCAGCGCAAGGCAGAGGGGCTATGCATCGGTCCGGCAGGACCGGCAGGTTTATACGCCACAGATGGTCATCAATGGTGTTCTCGCCTGTGTCGGATCAGAACGAAACCAGATTGCCCGGTTGATCGAAACAGCGACGACCTCTCAGGGGACCCTGCCGGTTTCCGTCAAGGTGAGCCAAGAGAATGGCCTGATCATCGTGGATGTCGCCGCCGGCTATGGCACGGCGGGCGTCTGGTTGCTGCCGGTGCGCAAACACAGTCAGGTCACGATCCAGCGGGGGGAGAACGCCGGGCGCACGGAGACCTACACGAATGTGGTGCGGGGCTTGCATCTGCTGGGATTGTGGTCTGGCGCCGCCCTGCGCATTACAACGCCTCTCCAGACCGTTCAGACACCGGATGCTGACTCGTATGTTGTGTTGCTGCAACGGGCTGACGAGGAGAAGCCAAGCCTGATCCTCGGTGCGGCTAAGGGGCCAGGCTTATAACGGCCGCAGGACAGAGGTTAAAGAGGGCCATCAACTCCGCAGTGATGGTCCAGCGAGGTCGTTGGCCCGGATCAAGGAGCATCAGTCCCTAAATTGTCTGCCGGCGGTACGATCCTACCGGTTGAGGCCTCCGGTTCATGGTTCTTGGGTTGCTGTGGTTGTGGCAACGAGTACTCCGACATCAAGGGCCATTGCGTGAAGGGCCTCGATCCGATCCGCTTCACCCGTCCCGGCGCTTCAAGCAGAGACGGTCAGGAAGGAACCCAGCAGATCCGGCCGATCTGGCATAAGCATGAGACCAAGACACGTATGATCACTGTCAAAGCCGCAAGTGCGTCTTTGAGAGCTGCTCCGGGTTGGTCTGGTGTGTCGGCGCTGAGCAATTCCGTGGAATGGTGATCTGGCTGATGCAGGGCGGCGTCTGTCAGCCGGAACGACCGCTAGAGCATCGGACCTTTAACTGGACGTACCACCGACGGCTTCGGCATGGTTCCAGGATTGCTGAGATGTAGAACTCATCGAATCGGATTTCTCGTCCGATGCTCTAGAGGACGCGCCGCTTACAGTTGCGCGAGCAGCTACGGTGTCTCACCGTATTCCCTTCACGCCTTTCGGGGCGGCCCTGTCAACGCAGGGCACCGTAAGACCTTGAGCTATGATCGCGATCCGGGGGGCGCAAGAGAAGCTTAACTGGGATCGCCGCTCATTGCGCCACTTTTATTTCCTGGCAGTCCCACGCGGTACACACCTCCTTGCAGATGGTATTGCCGCTTTCGCCAGTTGTGCATTCGTATCGTGTCGCAGTGCATTTACAGATAGTGATGGTGGGCCGCTCGATCCCGCCTCCGCTTGGCTTCTTGTTGAAGACCACTACAGCAAGTTTTTCGCCCTCATAGTGAATAGTGGTGCCGGGTCCACTTGGGAGGGTCTTAACCCGCCGGGATCTGGGAGTCGTAACCTTGCCTTCAGATCGAGCGGTCTGCTTTCTTGCGGCCATAGGGGCCTCCCTGGTTGTACGCAGTCGACAACAGGCTGACCAAAGTCATCGCTGAGTATACACGAAGGGCGCTTAGGAAAGAAGGCAGATTGAATGAGAACGGCACTCGAAGGTGCTACTTCTGTTGCTAGAGCGTCGGATCGTTAAGTGGCCTCGTCACAAGCAGCTACGAGATAGCTCCAAGATTGCTGAGATGCAGAACTCGTCGGATCTGACTTCTCGTCCGATGCTCTAGACGACCCGCCGAGGTAGACCAGCACTCGATCAGGCTTGTCTTGGAGCGGCCCTCCAACTCAAAGCGGTAATCGCATCCTGCCTGCAAAAGTGCGCGCTGATCGCTGCCTTGAACGCGGCCACCCCCGCTCGCACCAACATCACGGTCCCACGCCCTGCCGTGGGGAAGCATGAGCAACGATTGCGGCGACAGCGCGCACACCGGTGTGACCGTGCGGAGTTGTGGCCGCGCGGGGTTGCCGAACGACCCAGCCGTCATGCGTGGTCTCTGATGGCAGATGAATCAACAACTCACCGCTGCGTTCGGATTAAGTGACGCGTTCAGGCGCGGACTGTTAGGTCGGGGGCTGCTTTCCTGTGAGGTTTTGGGCGATGGCAGGTCCGCCGTTCAGCACGACGACAGGCGTCCCAACCGGCACACGGTTGAAGAGGTCGATGATGTCCTGGTTGAACAGTCGGATGCAGCCGCTGGAAACGGCCTCCCCAATTGACCAGGGCTCGGTTGTGCCGTGCAGCCGGAACAAGGTGTCTCTGTCGCCCTCATAAAGATAAAGTGCCCGTGCCCCGAGTGGGTTCTGGAGCCCGCCGGGCATGCCACCGGCCCAGCGCGCATTCCGCTCCGGCTCCCGCCTGATCATATCCGGCGTTGGCGTCCAGCTTGGCCAGGTTGCTTTTCGGCCGATCCGGGCGCGGCCGCTCCAGGCCAGTCCTTCTTTCCCGACGCCGATTCCATATCGGAGAGCCCGCCCATTCTCCCTCACGAGATAGAGATAGCGGTTTGTGGTATCGACAACGATCGTGCCCGGCTGCTCCGATCCCTGATAGGCGACCTCACGGCGGAGAAACCTCGGGTCAATCTCCGAGATGTCGGTCGCGGGGAGTGAGAACCGTTCGTCTGGGCGGGGACCGTACATCTTGACGTATTCAGGGTCAGGCAGCCTGCGTGCGTCCTGGACGGGCGCTTGCTCAACGGAAACGCAGCCTGAGAGAGCAAAGGAGCCGAGTAGCACGGCGAGGGGCAAATTGAGGCGTCGAGCACACGCAAGTGCCGAACGAAGCGCAAGCATCGGATTGACCTTGTTTGATTGCCGAGGAGAGCGGGACGTATCGATTTATTCCTAACGCTCTATGAACTGCAAAGGTTCAGATTCCACGGGTAGAGGGGACATGCGTTCCCACAGGACAAATATCCGGCGGGTGTTCGTTGACGGATACAGTAAGGCTCCAACGATCAAGTGGGACTGCTATTCTCAATCAAGGCCTTGAGCTTGCGCAACTGCGCCTCTTTCGGTTCGTGCTTGTCAAGCGATCCAGCAAAGCGTCCCTCACGGTCCATCAGATATATCACAGCAGAATGGTCCATCGTGTAGCTGCCGTTGTCTGCCGGAACCTTGCGGTAGAACACCTTAAAGGCTTTGGCGGCGGCATCGACGTCAGCCGGAGATCCTGTCAGCGCAAGGATGCGTGGATCGAAGGACTGCATGTACTCGGCTAAAACCGACTTTGTGTCCCGCTCAGGATCGACCGTTATGAGGACGGGTGTGATCTTGTCAGCATCCGGGCCAAGCTCCTGCAGCAGGCCCGTCAAGTCGAACAAGGTTGTCGGGCAGACTTCGGGACAGTGCGTGAAGCCGAAGAAAACCGCCGAGGGCCGACCCTTCAGGGTCTGATCTGTAACAACCTCGCCTTTGTGGCTCTCAAGGCGGAACGGACCTCCGATCTGAGCCATTCCTGTCGTGATAGCCAATGGCGACGATTGCTGCGGCTTCGGAAGGAGGCCGAACTGGAGGACCCCAAAGGTTGCCAGCCACACCAGCGCTGCGACCCAAAGGCTTATCTGGAGAATACGACGCGCCCTCATTGGAATGGTCCGTTCTGGTGCATGCCCGGGGCCATGCCGTCATGCTTGGCGGCGCCCTCGCCCGCGCCCATAGCCGCTACGTCAAACACCACCTCGACGGATCCGGCTTTCTCGAAAGTCAGGGTCGCTGGTACTTTGTCGTTCGCTTTAAGGGGCGCGCGCAATCCCTCGAACATAAGATGATACGCTCCACCAGGCTTGAGCTCAACGGTCTGCCCTGGCGTAAGCCCGAGGCCGCCCACGACAGGACGCATCCGCGCAACCTCGTTATCGGTTGATGATGCATGAACGGTGATGCGCTCTGCGAGCGGAGACGAGCCTCCCGTCAGGCGATCCGGCTCAGCGCCGGTGTTGGCCACCCTCAAATACCCGCTGCCCGTCTTGGACCCGCCTGGGGTCGCACGCGACCAGGGATGATTGATGGCCAGAGGGCCTAGTTTGTAGTCATGGGCGAGTGTGCGGCCCGAGGTGAACAGCATGAAAGCGCAAGTAGCCACAACGCTGCCGGTCAGCAGGATACGCATCTGTTTCTCCAGGTTGCGAGGCTCGAGCCCGGCGGTTGAGTGGGGCCCGATCCGAGCTCAGCGATCAGGCGATGCCGGTCGGCGGCCCACGTAGACCCGGGCGAAGGCGCAGCCTTGGCAAGGCGATCTTAAGGCGGCGAGATAGACCAGAAGCGAGGTTCGTCCTAGGACGAACGAGGGAAGAGATGGGCTTTGCTCCGCCGAACACCGGCGCGGATAACACCTTCGGCGTAAGGCTGCCTGAGGAGCAACCGAGCAGAGCGTGGGCTGCTTGGGGCCTGCTTGTGCCCGTGTCGGCAACGCTAGCCTCCGCGTCCCCATCAACCATCATCAGAGTAACGTGACCTTTGGATCGTTGCGTGTCTCGATCCTGGGAAGCGGGTTGAGCGAAGGCGAGCGCACACGCCTGCAACACAAACGCTATGACCGCGAGCTGGAGCAACAACTCGCCCGGAAAGCAGTTCAGCAAGTGGGTGCGCAAGAGGTTCACGGAAGCGCTATAATCCTGATGCAGCCGACCCGTATAGCCGGATCACCGATTTGTGATCGTCCATGCTGCTGGATACAGCAACAAACCAGCCCTCCATTCCACGTGCGGCCCAGGCCGCTTTGTCAATGCTGGTCATGGTGGCACTGTGTGTGATCAGCCAGGACCTCAATCACCCTGCATTCGCAAATCCGGCCATGCTGGCATTCGTGGACCATTCGCGCGAGTTCCTGACGCAGGGCGCCGAGTTGTGCCAGCCGCCGGTCGACCGCCTCCAGGTTTCGGCGAGCGATAGAATCTGCCTGATGGCACGGCTGATTGGGCCGTGCAGCCAAGTCAAGGAGTTCGCGGATATCCTCCACGCCAAAGCCGAGTTCTCGCGCATGGCGGATGAAGTTGAGCCTGTTGACCTCATCCTCTTGGTAGCGTCTCTGCTGGCCCTCGGTCCGCACCGGTTGTGGGAGCAGACCAATCTGCTCATAATACCGGATGGTCGGAACCTTCACTTGAGTGCGGCGAGACAATTCACCAATTGTTAAATCCATTGAAGGCCTCTTAAACCTATAGTTGCTAGAGGGTTCGGTACGCTGAGATAAGGCCAAACGTCGGCTTCTACAACGGGCCAGCACACCGCTGCCTAGACTACCAACGTATGCTTGCTGTTAAGCTCACTGCACAGCGTCCATGCTGCCGGCTGCGACAGCACGTCCAACGATTATCGCCATTTCACAAAAAATTCGGGCTTGAACCTCTAGCGGCATGAGGTGCTAAGCCGGAACGCGAATCGGAAGATCACTGCACGGACGAGCCGCATCATGTCTGCAAACTGCCCAAGCCTGTCAGCGTCGGCTGACGTTCCTGCTGCGGGTCCTTTTCTATGGGAGCGAACGTGAAGCGCTCCGTTTCATTGAAGTCCGATGGCGGATCCGCAGAGAATGGTTGTGGCACCGACATGGCCCACCGCATCCCGACCGCTGCCAAGACGGTGCGGGACAGAGGGACGTGCATACGGCAACCTGCCTCGTCTGCAAGCCGCGGAACAGTTTCGGAAGCATCACGCCGGCTATGTTGCGTCGATCTTCTGTCGCTTTGTTCTGACCGCGCCTTTCATGGCCGCGTGTAACGACAACGGAAATCCATGGCCCACACGGATCGCCTTGATGGAGTCGATGTCACGCAGGGCTCAGGCGGCTGTTACAGTCGGCTAGCGGAGGGTACGCGATGAGCAACCGAACATGGGCTATGATCCTCGTCGCGGCATTGGCCTTTGCAACTCCCCTCAGCAGCACTCCCGTGACGGCGACTGAACTCCCTGAACGCCTCCAAATTCATGAGTCGGCGCGGCCCGTTCCAGCAATCGCGATTAAAGGCCCGCTTGGCGAAGACCTGACGCTGGCCGGCTTCCGAGGGAAGTTCGTGGTGTTGAACGTCTGGGCGACTTGGTGCGTGCCGTGCCGCAAGGAAATGCCAACCTTGGACCGCCTCCAGGGCCTTTTCAACAAGGAGGATGTTGTGGTGGTCGCGCTTTCCCTGGATCGGAAAGGCAAGGAGGTTGTTGACCGATTTTTCCGCGATATTGGGATCAAGCACCTTGAGTCCTACTTGGATCCGAGCGGCCGGGCCCTGCGTGATCTTGGACTTGTCGGATTGCCGGGCACTCTTCTCATCGATCGCGATGGCCGGGAGATTGGCCGCCTGCTGGGCGAGGCGGATTGGAGTGGCCAAGCGGTGGTCGAATTCATCAAGGCAAGAGCCGGTGCTTCGACGCAGCCCTAGAAACCCGAACGGGAGCCGCGGGCAGCTCCCGTCCTCAGCGGTTAGCCGTGGTCGTCGGCGAGGTTATGATGCCTCCGAGAGAGGCCCAGGCAGTGGCGTCCGCGCTTTCGACCTTGATGTAAGTATACCCCGTCTGGGACCACGGCAGCACGGCATCCTTCTTGTTGTCGAGAACGAAATCTCCACGATCCGTGCGAATGAGCATTACGGCGTGTCCTGCCCCGGTCTCATCAATGACAACGGCCATCCGCATGGCTCGCCGCGGCAAGCCCTGCTGCACCAACTCCCGACGCTTGACGAGTTGGTAATCCTCACAGTCGCCGTATCCATCCTCGGCGAAATCCCAGCGGTCCGCTCTTCCCCAATGAGCATCGTCGGTTTTGGCTTTGATGGTTTGGTTCACGCGCCTGTTGATGGAAGTGAGCGCGGTCCAGAGCTGCGGGGTAAGAGTGGCGGTGCGGGGCTCCTTCATATCAACCGTGCATTCGCTTGGCACACGATTACAGAACTCTGTCCACGCCGGTGTCGGATTGGCTATTCCCTGCGCCTTCAAGGAACTTGTCTGCAAGGGTATGAATGTTTGAGCTTCTGCCGCTGCCGTGCCGAGAGCGATCAGCCCGCTCAGGACCGCAAGAGAAAGCCTATGTCGAGTAACCCCACACAACACGTGACGCTGAAAGAAAGCCTGCAACATCGCCCCGCCGCCTTTTGATTGTTGCATCAATCAATGACAAGCGGAGGAGCCTGGCGCAAGATCATAGTTAAACCTGAGTTAACGCGCCGCACCTATTCTGGTTCCGGAGATCATCATGCGACACAATCAACATCAGAGCCCATCAGCTGACACGACCAGATTGCAAAAGCGCCGGAATGTAGCCCTGGCGCTCGCCCTCCTTCTATTGGCGGTGATTTTTTATGCGGTCTCGTTCGTCAAGACACGTGAGCAGGAGGATCGGCGGCATCAACAGGATCCGCAAGCCCATACGTCGGGAGCGTCCAAGCCAACCGCCCCGCCGTAACAACAGCGATCGCTGACGTGCCTGTTTCCGGTGCTTGCTGAGGAGTGCTCTTTAACGCTGGCTTGGCCAGCCATGAGGACGGCTGCTGTGCCTAAACCAACTCCACCAGGATGCATTCCTGTAAAGGCGGAGGTCAACATTAATCCGATATCGTCATGCAGGGCCGGAGCTCACGGATTGGAATGACCCGATCGCTTCCGGCGCGGCATCACTTGAGGCGGCAGGTGACCCGTCAGGTGAAGCCAGTTGTCATCGGCTTGCTTGATATCAGGGATTGGGTCCTTGAACCAGAGCCCCCCAAAGAGCTTCGGACAATTGAGATAGAGACGGCCGTATACAATCATCCACGCTTGAGGATCTGCATCGAAAACAACTCCTTTTGCCACCCCATAGGCGCAAAAGCCACCGTAAGCCGGGATATAGCTTCTAGGGTTCTGCTCAAACGAACGCTTGTTCGCCTCGCTTGAGAACAGCCACCGCACGCCATCGTACACGGTCCAGGATTGGAGCTGCCCCTTTCGTGCCTCCCCGTCCGTGAAGTAGGCCACGGGGTCATACCCGTGGATCGCGATATCCTGGCCACTCAGCACATTAACCGGTGCTTCGCTGGGCTGAGCCGCCGCTGACACACAGCAAAGCGCTATCCCCACGGTGACCCACTGTCGGGCTGACGACCAGTTCATGCGGCTCCACCTTCTGAAAAAGGATGATGCTCAGTGTGGTTCGGTTGCTCTCCACGATCTGGCGACAGCCTCGAACACCCCCGCGATCAATCGGCTTGGCAATCGGGACAACGGCCGCTGATTAGAGCACTGGTCACCTCAACGCTCAATGCAGGTAGCTTTCAAGAGATGGAAAACCACACCGCCACACAAGACGGCACCGCCGACAGCCGAGAGACCGATGGCAAGACCAAATTCCAGCACCTCCCTCAGACCGGCGCGGGACGCCTGCTCCCAAGCTATGGACGACGAGGACAGGATCAGGAGGCCGGCGCCAAGCCCAACTGCCCACGCCACGAGCTTAGCCCACCGTAGCTTCATCCTCCGCGGATCCCGGCGTCTGGGAGAATGTGAAGGGTCAGGTGTCACGTACGTGATCCGTCTCTGCTGGATAGCGAGGTTTCAGGGACAGCCCGTCCTTGCTGCGTTGTTCACCGGATCCCCTATTCGGGGATTTGGGTATGTCTTGCTGGTGCTGAGTAAATCATCGCGCTATGGCATTGTAGCCCCACTGAGATCCGTTGCTCTACTGACAAGAGCATCAATTTGCTCCCGCTCGCGTTCGAACTGCGTCAGCGTGCCGCCGGTCAGCTCGCTCTCACGGGGGACCCGGATTTTGAGTGCATCGATGAAGCGCCCATTGATGAGGACTTCGTAGTGAAGATGCGGCCCTGTCGAGAGACCTGTGTTGCCGACAAAGCCGATCACCTGCCCCTGCTGAACCCTCACGCCGGCGGCGATCCCGGTGTTGAATCGCGACTGGTGGGAGTATGCCGTGACATAGCCATTGGCGTGCTCGATCTCAATGCGACGGCCGTAACCGCCATCCCATTCTGCCTTGATGACAGTACCATCCCCCGCTGCCAGGATCGGAGTTCCCGTCCGGTTCGCCCAGTCGACGCCGGTGTGCATCTTGGTGTAGCCCAGGATCGGATGGCGTCGGGCGCCAAAACCCGAGCGAAGCTCACCATCGACGATTGGTTTGCGCAGCAGGAACTTGCGCGTTGAGCGGCCTTGCTCATCCAGGTAGCGCACCGAGCCGTCCGGTGAGGCAAAATGATAAATCTTTTTAAGCTCCCCTCCAACGGTAAGGCCGGCGTAGAGGATTTCCGGACGCTCCTGATTGACATCCTCTTCTGTCCCATAAAGGATTTCGATACTGTCTTCGGGCGAGACGCGGCGCAGAAGATCGACTTCGTCCCCGAAAGCTTGGATGAACTGTTCGACAAGTTCGCTTGGCAAGTCGTTCTTGGCGGCTGTCTCATAGAGGCTCTCATAGAGCCGTACACCGCCGCGCCCGCCATCATCCTCTTCCTCCTCGGAGGCTTCGGCCACCTGTCGGTTCGACTCGTCCGCCGGCGGGGTGACAGAGACGAAGAGACCACGGTCGTTCGTGGCGGCGATGCCTTCCATGCCCTGTTCCCCGAAGGAGATCACGCGCACGATCTGCTGGGGATCGCCCAGGCGGGGGCCGGGTGCAATGAGAATGCGCAGCCGGTGGCCCTCACTCATGCCCTCGACCTTGATGCGGGTTGCCAAGGCAGATGAGATCGCAGCGATCTGGTCCGGGGTGGCGCCGTAGCTGCGCAGGACCGTCTCGAGAGTCTCGCCTTTCCGGAGAACCACGTCCCGCTCTTCGACAAGGGGGGCGATAGCCTTGTGTTCGATCTTCGGAAGCTCGGTCACATTCTCTGGCACCACCCGGACCTCGATCGTGCTGAAGGGCGCATCGACGACGCGCGCATAGCCCAGAGCATCACCCAGCACTTCCGGTTGCCGCAAGGTCCGCGACAGCATCTGCTGCGCTGGAATGGGCACAGTGGTTCGGCGCCCTTCCCCGCTGAGGGCGCGGCGTTCCTCCTCCAGGACGGCCAGTACGTCACTGTCCGTCAGCGAGGGAGCGCTCGCCTCGATGGTCACCGGGCTGAGATCCCGCCGGAGGACCGAGACGTCTGCATCAGCCACCTCCGGGATCAGCTCCACCGAGCGTGGGTCGCTCTGCTTTGCATAGAGCCGAAGAGGGTTGAAAGGCGGAATGTCGGAGGCGTAAGTGCCGGCGGTCAGGGCTAGGTTGGTTGTCACTCGAGTGAACTGGCGCGTTTTGATGACCTCGCGGTTGCCGATGCGGGACGTCACCGGCGCCCGAAATGTCTGCTTGGCAGACAGCACGGCTTCTGACCTATTCAGCTTGTCACCCTTCCTGGCCACTGCCGTGGCCTTGTCCCTCGTCCGGTCGACACGTGTCGCTGCGAGGTTTGCGGGCTTGGCGAGTTCAGGCGAACTCGTTGAAACATCCAAGGCGATATAGATGGAGCTGCCGATCAGGCCACCTCCCATGACGGCGAGCAGTAAGCTTGCCGCCAACCATCGCAAGAGAATGCCCTGCCGGGACGGCTCCCATAGGTGGTCCTCGCCGGCGAGGAGCAAGGGTTCGTCTTTCATCAGGCGGGCATCGATCACAAGCCCCGAGTGTAGGAGCTGAGCCGCTCGGTTCAAACCAATTCGCTTTGGGTCTTGGGAGCGCATTTGCGGGATAGGTCTATCGAGTGGAACAATCCGCATCAGCAGGAACCCTATTGGAGCGTTGGACGATGCAGACACGCGTGAGACATCAGAACGGCTGCAAGACGTATCACCGCGTCGCAGGTGCTAACGCAACATGTCGGAAGTGTGGCGCAATGGCGCGCATGGTCCATCCTGGCGCGAGAAGCTGTCATGTTGATTTGATTGTTGGGATGGCGCAATGCAGCACCCAATCAAGCTATGGGTTCGAGGGCAATCTTGCTTCAACATGTTTTGGTCTGGTTCCGCGTGCGTGGTGGTGTGATGGCGGCCATGGCGATGCATTTCGCTCTCGGAGGGGCGTACGGCCTCGGCTTCGCACCCGTCTCCTGGTGGCCTTTAGCTCTTATTGCTTTGACATGCCACCTTGCAGCGCTTGAGCGCCTGCAGAGCTGGCGTGTGAGTGGCCTCTGCGGGTGGATGTTCGGCTTCGGCTTCTTCGCGGTTTCCCTGCACTGGGTCGCGGAGAGTTTCGCGTTCGGGCCTGCTGGTCTGCGCGAGTTGGGCTGGATCGCGGTTTTAGGGCTCAGTCTCGGTCTCGGCCTCTTTAACGCGCTCTTTTCTGCGCTGACCCACTGCCGTTGGTGCAAAGGAGTGTCCAGATCTGTAGAACAGGCCATTCTCTGGACGGTGGTCGAATGGTTGCGGACCTCACTATTCACAGGCTTTCCGTGGAACCTCACCGCATATGTCTGGAGTGACACGCTCCCCATGCTGCAATCGACGGCCTTCACTGGAGTATACGGACTCGGGTTCCTGACGGTTCTGACAAGCGCGAGTTTGTCCGGGCTGCTGGTGGAAAAGAAAACGTGGTCCCGGGCAGCCATCTGCGCCAGCATGGTTGTCGTTCTCTTGGGAACGTATATCGGCGGCACCTTCCGCTTGCAGCCACGCGTTCCGGATGCCTCCCAGTTCCGGGTGCGGATCGTGCAGGCGAACATCCGGCAGGACCGTAAATGGAACATCACCGAGCGCGAGCGGATCCTGGCTGAATACCTTGAAGAGACGGTGAACGCCGGAGACGTTCCGTCCGTTGTTGTTTGGCCGGAAACCGCTGTTCCATTTCTTCTCGACGAAGATGCGGCCCGGCGCGTTCTCATCGCGAGAGCTCTCCCACCGCAAGGGGTTCTGATCACAGGCGCACATCGCCGCGAAGTAGCAGGACCGGATCAACGCTTTTTCAACAGTGTGCTGACAGTGGCATCGAATGGCACCGTGATTGGGCGTTACGACAAGGTTCACCTTGTTCCCTTCGGAGAATTCGTCCCTCTCGCAGCACTCAACCCCTTCCCCCGTTTGACGGCAAGTCTCGCAGACTTCACCCCAGGGATGACGCATAATGTGGCGGATCTTGGCAACGGCATCGTGGTTGCTCCCCTCATCTGCTATGAGGCAATCTTTCCAGGCGACTTGCGCGCTCATGGTGCGAAGGCAACGGTCCTTGTGAATGTCACGAACGATGCCTGGTTCGGAACATCCTGGGGGCCATACCAGCATCTTGCGATTGCGCGCGTCCGGGCCATCGAACTCGGTGTTCCCCTCATACGAGCGGCGAATACCGGAATTTCAGGCGTGTTCGATTCATTTGGCAGACCTGTCGCTACGATCCCGTTAGGCGTGCGATCATCTGTCGACGTCGACGTCCCCTCCCCTCTTCCCGCTCGGACCGTCTATGCCCGCATCGGGGATCTCCCCTTGTTCAGCCTCATTGCAATCATCATGGCCTTTAGCGCCGTCAAACGCGCCCGCCGGCATTCACTGGCTCCGCCACGGACAGCTCAGACAAGCAATGGGTGATGGCGGCAGCAGAATGCATAGGATCGCTAACGCAATAGTAACGAGGACATCTAACAGCTCGCCTTCCCGCAACTGCGTACATTGTTGACGGCCTGCTGAAGCGGTTCCGCTCCGACGGCGCCCGAAATCACCTGATCGCCGACCACAAACGCCGGCGTACCGGTCAGCCCGAGCTTGTCGGCAAGCATGGCATTGGTTTCGATGGCACTGCGCCCGCTGGGGGCGTCCAGGTCCTTCTCAAGTTGAGCCATGTTGAGACCCATGTCCTTGGCAACCGCTTTGGCTTTTGCACCATCGACCTGCCCGCGCGACTCCATCAAGCGTGTGTGATACTCAAGCAGCCTGTCACTTTGGAGCTGTTGCCGGGCTGCAAGCGCGACGCGGCTTGCTTCGAGCGACTGCGGTCCGAGGACTGGAAACTCCTTGAGCACAACCCGGAGCTTCGGATCTGCCTGGATCAGCGTCTTCACGTCAGCCACCGCCTTTTTGCAGTACGGGCAGTTATAGTCGAGGAACTCGACAACGGTGACATCGCCTTGCGGGTTTCCGAGCACATAGTCAGAAGGCGAGTTGAAGATTTTGTCTTGTTCCGTGCGCAAAATCTCTGCCTGAGACCGGGCCTGTGCCTCCGCACTGCGGCGTTCGAGCTCGGCCATCATTTCCTGCAGCAACTCGGGGTTCTTGAGGAGGTACTCCCGTGCGATCTCACCGATGACTTTGCGCTGATCATCTGTGAACACAGGGGTTTGTGCTGCTGCGGGGTAAGCCAGGGTGACGGCGCCATAGAGAATGGCTGTGAGCATAGAGGTGCGGAATCTGATCATCGGCAGCTTTCTCGGATTCTCTGGAACGTGGCGATTGGACCGCGCTGCGCAGCGGGGAATGCTCCGGCAGTTCGATCAAGGATGGATCGGTTACAATGCTCCGAAGGACTAAGCAGCGCTTGGGATCTAAAGCAGTCCGACGCTGTTAACCCGACTGTCGGCTCAGGGCAGACACTGGCCCATTCAAGCGTTCGCTGAGGCGGAACGAAAGGTCGGCTTTTGTCCATGACCAGTCCCCGCATATCTGATCACGATGAAGCCGGTGCAGCCGGGCGGTTGCGTCCAAACAGGTCTCCGACCACGAGCGTCGCGGCGCCAAGGAAGATGGCGACATCCGCCATATTGAAGGTGGGCCAATGCCATGTTCCAACATAGACATCAAGGAAGTCGGTCACGGCACCTTGTCGGATCCGATCAATGGCGTTGCCCAGTGCCCCGCCGGAGATGAGCCCCAAAGCGATCGCCTCCCGTCGGGATCCGGCGCGCCGTGCCCAGAGCAGAAGAAAGCCGACGATCGTCAGGGTCAGGCTTGTTAGGACCCAAGGGTTGTCCTCAAACACGGATTGCAAAAGGCCGAAGCTGATCCCGGTATTGTATCCGAGAGTCAGGTTGAAAAAGGGGACGATTGGAATCACTTGGGGCGGCTGCATCACCACCTCAAGGATTAGCCATTTCGTGAACTGATCAAGCAACGTTGCGGCCACGACTGCCGTGAGGGCCGGTGTCAGGTGGGTTGAAGCTGTTGGCTGCATGGCGGGTCATTATCAGCTACGAGAGTAAATACATCAGTGGACGCCTACAGGAAGCGGTGCCCGGCGACAGCATCAGGGCATGGAACCCGCTCGTATTGCAGCGTCACATGCCCGATTTTGAATCGGTCCCGAAGCATCCGGTTCATCTCCTCCACGAGCATCTCCTGGTCTGTATCCCGCGAGGGGGCCACCATATGTGCAGTCAGACAGATCCGGCCGCCTGTCAGGGACCAGACATGAAGGTCGTGGATGTCCGTCACACCCGGCACATCGATCATGGCAGTCCGGAGCGCTTCCACATCGAGGCCCTGAGGCACACCCTCAAGCAGCACGTTGAGCGCGTTGCTGAACAGCATCCAGGTGCGCGGGAGCACCCACAGGCCAATCGCGACGGCGACGAGGGAGTCAATCCAGGTCCACCCCGTGAACTGGATGATCAATGCTGCCGCGATGACGCCAATTGATCCAAGGAGATCGCTCCACACCTCAAGATAAGCCCCCTTGAGGTTGAGGCTCTCCTCTTGACCTTCTGAGAGGATGCGCATGGCGAAGAAGTTCACGACCAGCCCGATCAGAGCAATGACGAGCATTGACGATGACTGGATCTCTGGAGGTGCACTCAGCCGTCGATAGGCTTCGACGAGGATATAGGCTGCGACACCGAAGAGCAGGAGCGCGTTCAGGGCCGCAGCCAGGGTTTCGAAGCGCTCGTAGCCGAACGTGCGCTTCAGGTCTGGCGGCCGCCGGCCAATGCGGATTGCCGCAATGGCAATGGCAATCCCGAACACGTCCGTGGCCATGTGACTGGCGTCGGAGATGAGGGCGAGGCTTCCTGTGAGCACCCCGCCGACAATCTCGGCCAGCATGAATCCTGCTGTGGGGACGAGAGCGACCCAGAGCGCCCTCTCGTGGCGCTCCGAGGCTGAACCATGACTATGATGGGCTGACATGCTCCGGCCCTATCAGGCGGTGACCGGCTGGAGCTCGCCGGCCGGCCTCGTGCCACCCGACGAGGAGCCGCCGGAGCCTTGACGGAAAAAGCCGAGAAGCCGCAACGCATTGGCGGTGACGATCACGGTGGCTCCGGTATCCGCCAGGATGGCAATCCAAAGGCCGGTGATCCCCAGGACGCTCGTTATCAGAAAAACCGCCTTAAGGCCCAATGCGATCGCGATGTTCTGGCGAATGTTCGCCATCGTTCCGCGGGAGAGACGGATCAATGCCACTACGTCGCGCACCCGGTTGCGCAAGAGCGCCCCATCGGCTGTTTCGAGGGCCACATCGGTGCCCGATCCCATGGCTACGCCGACCGTTGCCGCAGCCAGCGCAGGCGCGTCGTTGATGCCGTCACCAACCATCATCACGGGTTGTTCGTTCGACAGAGCCTTGAGCGTCGTTACTTTGTCTTCCGGCATGAGCTCGGCCCGATGCTCCATACCCAGGGCGCCTGCGATCGCAGCGCCGGTACGGGCATTGTCGCCGGTGAGCATCATGGAACGAATGCCAAGCGCCTTCAGCTCCTTAATGGCCGCCGCCGCATCCTCTCGCGGCTCGTCGCGCAAGGCGAAGACCGCCGTTAGCCGGTCATTAACAACAAGAGCCGTGACGGTTTTGCCCTCGCGCTCAAGCCGTTCCATATCCTCGGTCGCCCTGGCATCAACGTGGGAGGCCCGTTGCAAGGCGAATCGCGGGGCACCGAGGAAGATGTGCTGATCGTTCAGCGATCCGACGACTCCTTGACCCGGAATGGCCTTCACATCTCGGGCCGGTCTTATGGTCAGGCTGCGCGCCTTGGCTCGCTCCAAGATAGCAAGAGCGAGAGGATGGTTTGAGCCGGTTTCAACCGCCGCTGCGAGCTGTGTAGCATCGAATTCACTGGCGTTATAGGCAATGACATCCGTCACAAACGGGCGGCCTTCGGTGAGGGTGCCAGTTTTGTCAAATGCCACGAGCCCGGTCTTCGCAGCCTCTTCGATGACAATACCGCCCTTCATCAGCAGGCCCTGCCGGGCGCCGGCAGACAGCGCCGATGCGATGGAGGCGGGGACTGAAATCACCAGAGCGCAGGGGCAGCCGATCAGGAGCAGCGCCAGAGCCCGGTAGGTCCAGGTCCACCAGTCTCCGCCAAGGGCGACAGGAGGGACGACAGCCACGAGGAGAGCCAGGCCGACGACAGCGGGCATGTAGTAGCGTGAGAAGCGGTCGATGAACCGCTCGGTGGGCGCTCGCGCTTCCTGAGCTTCCTCAACGAGGCGAATGATCCGAGCGATGGTGTTGTCCTGAGCTGCCTTCTCCACCCGCACGCGGATGGCCGCCTCGGTGTTGATGGAGCCCGCGAAGACGCTCTCGCCAACTCCCTTGGTCTTCGGCACAGATTCGCCCGTGACAGGCGACTCATCGATCCCTGAGATGCCCGACAGGATTTCCCCGTCAGCCGGAATACGGTCGCCGGGCCGCACGAGCACCGTCTGTCCGATCACGAGGGCCGAGGCCGCAACCTCCTGAGCCGTCCCGTTCTCCTCAAGCATGGCCGTTTTGGGAACCAGTTCACTGAGCGCACGAATGCTGGCGCGCGCCCGGTTGGCCGCAACCCCTTCGAGTACCTCCCCGACCGCAAACAGGAACACGACGAGAGCAGCCTCTTCCGCGGCACCAATGACCAATGCCCCGGCCGCCGCAATCGTCATCAGCATCTCGATCGTGAACGGCATGCCGGCGCGGGCCGCGGCAAAGGCCCGCCGCGCGACCGGAAGAACGCCGACGGCGGTCGCGCCGATATAAATCCAATGACTTGCCGCAGGCACCACGAATTGCGAGAAGAAGGCCAGGGCAAGCAGAACGCCAGTCAGGATCACGAGACGGCCTTTCGCCGCCTGCCACCAGTGTTTGTCTCCCATACCCTCGTGCGCGTGACCATGGCCATGCGAGCTCAAGGCAGTCGGAGCCGCGCCCGCACCCGGGGGATGGGCATGACCGTGTCCATGGTGATGGTCGCCATGGTCATGAGCATGGTTGTGCCCGCCTGAGCAACTGTTGCCGCTGCAGCAGCTTGCTGGAGCCGCCTGGCTCGCCGCTTGTGACGGGACTGGCTTTCGGGTTGCCGTATAGCCTAAGCCGGTGACACGCTTCTCGACCTGCTCGGTGGTGGTGCGGGTCTCATCGAGCGTTGCCGTGAGTGTCTCCGTCATGGTCGAAATACGGATATCTGACACGCCAGGGAGCTTGCCCACAGCGGTTTCGATCTTGGCGGCGCAACTGGCACAATCCATGCCGCCAACCGTCCAGCTATAGGACTGGGGTGTTCCCGCCGACGAGGGAGCCTGCTGGCGGGTGACCCCGTAGCCCAGCGCACTCACGCGCTTTTCGACCTCATGCGCAGGTGTGAGGGCCTCGTCCAGCCGCGCCGACAAGGTTTCAGTCATGGTCGAGGCCCTGATATCCGAAACCCCCGGCAGTTTGCCGACAGCGGTCTCAATCTTGGCCACACAGCTCGCGCAATCCATGCCCTCCACCTTCCAGGTGAAGGCTTGTGCGCTTGCCGTTGTCTGCGATGTCGGGTGGGTCATTCTGTAGTCCTCTCGACAGTTTGAACCTGTGTACAACCTCGAGCGACTTGAGGTTCAAGAGGAAAAATCGAAAAAATTTGGCGGCCTCTCAGGCCTGCCCGTCGGCATCCAACGGCCAAGCCAGCTGCAGCCGTTCGCACAGCTTACCCACTGGCATATTAGGCCCATGATCGATAGCTCTTCCCCCCTCCATTCAATTCCTGAACATCCCTTTGCAGCCTTGCTGACAAGGGACACCTTCTCCGAAAAACTGAAAAACCATAGCTGCCTCTTGACCCTCTAGTGGCTTGAGGTCCTAGGCTGCCGGCCTTTGAGTCGGGTAGGAGGATCTGTGGTGCACCGCCGTCATTTTATGGTGAGCAGTCTCGCAACGAGCCTTGTGTTCGTTCGGGGCAGTGTGTCGGCCCAGGAAACAGTCGATCAGGCTGAGTTGCTCAAACCCGGCCCCCTGCCTGACAAAGTTATGGGCAGCCCGGATGCCCCCGTGACGGTGATCGAATACGCTTCGCTGACCTGCCATCATTGCCAGAATTTCCACAAAACCACGTGGCCGAGCTTCAAGGCAAAATACGTCGATACCGGTAAAGTCCGTTTTATTATCCGGGAGTTCCCGCTCGACCCACTGGCTACGGCAGGGTTCATGCTTGCCCGCTGCGCCGGCGAGGATAAATGGTACCCGGTCGTTGACATGCTCTATCAGACCGGAGAGGCGTGGAACCATGCCGACAAGCCCTATGACGCTCTCGTACAGGTGATGCGGCAGACCGGAATGGGGCGAGAGACGGTCGAGGCCTGTCTGCGCGATGAGAAGATCTATGACGGGATCCGGCAGGTTGCTGACCGGGCAACCCAGTCATTCAAGGTAGACTCGACCCCGACCTTCTTCATCAACGGCCGCAAGGAGGTTGGGGCTCTGTCCCTGGATCGGTTCGAAAAAATCCTCGAGCCACTTCTCGCAGCCAAGCCGTGACGGAAGCTCGCTGACGCTTGGCTCCTGGACTAAGAGCAATCTCCGCCATAGGTGAGGGTCGTATTTAACTGCCGAGCTCTTAAGGGGTTGCTCCGTGTCGGCCGGTAGAACCGACAGGGGCTGATGGATTGGGGTGAAAGTATGCAGGTATTGAATCAGAAGCTGCAACCGGATGGCGCTATCAGCCCCCCGTCTGCGGCTAGGCTGCCGCGTTATGGCACCGGCCGTCCTCATAAAAAGGGGCGACAATGATCGGAGTTGGGGCATATCTGCTGGTCTGCCTCTACGTGGCCGGCTTCCTGATCCTGTCCGCCGCCACCGCGCGAACCCTGAGGCGCTCTGTCTGGCTCCTCGGAACCGGCGATCCGCGGCAGCGCTGGACCGCTTTCGCCTTCCGAGCTGCGTTCCTTAGCGCCCTCCTCTGGCCTGCCTACCGGCTGTGGCATGGAGGAGTGAGTGGATTGCCCCTGGGTGGCCTTTGGTTCGACAGCGGCGCTGTCCGGACCTTGGGTGTGTTGCTGATCGCTACGGGAGCTAGCTTCGCCCTTGTATCGCAATACCACATGGGATCGGCTTGGCGGATCGGTGCGGCTGAAGGCCAGCAAGGACAGCTCGTCGCGACGGGACCGTTCAATTGGTCGCGGAATCCTGTGTTTGTTGGACAAGGCGCCGTGTTTCTCGGACTGCTGCTTGTCTTTCCTGATCCGGTTCAGTTTGCGATTACAGCCGTCGCCCTGCTGGCGATCCGGGCGCAGGTCCGCATCGAGGAACGTGTGCTCCGAGCCACGTTCGGCGCCGCCTACGAAGATTATGCCCTCCGGGTGCCGCGCTGGATCGGCGGAATCTCCTCACACGTCGTCACACCACAAGTTTGAGCTTCAAAGCATGTCCTCACCTGGAAATCGGTATCTCTGCAGCTGGCGCTCCAAGATTGGCATTGTGTGCACGAGCCTGATCACTGCGGTGTTCCTGCTGTGCGCGCCCGCGCTTGCGACCCAGCCCCCACCAGACGCGAGTATCGGGGTGCCGGCTCCTGACCCCGCGCCACCTTCTGAGCTCCGGCGTCGGCCGTCCCATTTGTCGCGAGTCGTGGTGCCATTTGCATCCTCCTACGAAGCCGGCAGTATCCTGGTGGACACCCGGGGGCGCCGGCTTCTTCGCGTGCTGTCTCCGACACACGCCGTTCAGTACCCGATCGGCGTCGGACGGCAGGGCTTTACTTGGACAGGGGAACTCCCCGTCAGCCGAAAGGCTTCCTGGCCGGATTGGCGCCCCCCAAAGGAAATGCGTCAGCGGGATCCGCGCTTGCCCGCCTTCATGCAGGGGGGGCCTAAAAACCCTCTTGGGGCTCGTGCCATTTACCTGGGTGAGACGCTCTACCGAATTCATGGCACGAATGAACCGGGAACCGTCGGCCGCGCGGTCTCATCCGGGTGCTTTCGCATGTTCAACGAAGATGTCATTGATCTTGCCCGCCGGACCCCGATCGGAACGCGAGTGGTCGTGTTTGATCGGCTGACCCAAACAGCGGCCTCGCCGATCCGGAAACCAACCTCAAGCCCACCGGTCCCTCTGCTACCTGAATCAGAGAACGAAAGAGCCCAGCCTCGCCCACTTCCTGTTCCTCTTGAGCCCGACGGCGAGATTTTGATGCCATGAGCCGAGCAAAGCAGCCGATGACGAGGCCATGATCTGCATAGGAGGTATTGATCGGCGTGCTTGGACCAGCCGTCCTCAAGCAGCAACGGTATCTTGTTTTCCTGCCACTCCCGGGGCGGGCGCCATGGGATACGGATGCTGGCTTTCGCGTTGACCACGCAGCAGGTGAGGCTCCGTTCTGACGAGCCGTCCTAAAGCGAGTTCACCATCGAGGCACGGAGACGACACGAAATGGCCGAGGCCCACGCCAAGAACCACGACTACCACATCCTTGAACCGAGCCCGTGGCCGCTCATCGGCGCGGTCAGCGCCTTCCTGCTGACCTCCGGGTTCGTGACCTGGTGGAAAGACATCGCCATCGCCGGGATGGACCTCGGCCCCATCGTGTTCGGCGCGGGCATCATCGGCGTTCTCTACACCATGCTGTCCTGGTGGACCGATGTGGTGAAAGAGGCCAATACCGGCTCGCACACCCGCGTGGTCCAGCTTCACCACCGCTACGGCATGATCATGTTCATCGCCTCCGAGGTGATGTTCTTTGCCGCCTGGTTCTGGGCCTATTTCGACGCCGCCCTCTATGCCGGCGACCCGCAGCTCTACTCGCGCATCGAGTCGCTCGGCGGCGTGTGGCCCCCGAAGGGCATCGAGACCTTCGATCCCTGGCATCTGCCGCTTCTCAACACGCTGATCCTTCTCACCTCCGGCACCACGGTCACCTGGGCGCACCACGCGCTCCTGCACAACGACCGCCAGGGCCTGAAGATGGGCCTGTGGCTCACGGTGATCCTCGGCTTCGTCTTCACCTGCGTGCAAGCCTACGAGTATGCCCACGCGGCCTTCGGGTTCAGCGGCAACATCTACGGCGCCACCTTCTTCATGGCGACGGGTTTCCACGGCGCTCACGTGGTCATCGGCACGATCTTCCTGGCCATCTGCCTGCTGCGCGCCTATCGCGGCGACTTCACGCCCCAGCAGCACCTCGGCTTCGAGTTCGCCGCCTGGTACTGGCACTTCGTCGACGTGGTGTGGCTCTTCCTCTTCGCCGCCATCTATGTGTGGGGCTCCGGCGGACATGGGGCCGGATGACGACGCACACTTTCAAGGAGGCCAAATTTTCGGCTGGAAAGGTGGGAGGCGGTCCAGTTTGAGGGGGTTGCCTGTAGGGAATGCCGATGGAATGGCACCTGGACAGTATCCTCGCGCCGTCAACGTCTGCTGGCGGTCGATGTGGTGCGGGTTCAAAAGCGCTCCCGTCGCCAACTGCCTTTGCTGAGCCCAGCATGGTTGGGAGGAGCCCTGGATCAGGAGCTGCTTCGAGCCATACAGATCCTCAAAGAGGAGCCAGCGCGGCCAACCACAGTCGCGCCGCCCATTCGCCCAAATAAGGCTGGCCGATAGTGAGACTAACTGCGTGACATGCGCGTTCTGAAGGCTTTGAGCCCCGGCCGTGAGATCACATTCTGGAAAATTGAGATCATATTCTGGAAAATTTCCACACGGTCTCTGTTTCGCGTTCCATCGGTGTCGTGCGGTAAACGGAGATGCAGATGAAGGTTATGGTCACTCTTTTTGCGGTAGGAGCCCTCGTGTTGTCAGAAGGGGCTGAGATTGCGTTCGCTCAACCTGTCAATGGTCCTCCAGTGAGGGAGAAGGGTGACCAACTAGCGCCCAAGCTTCCGGGAGACGACAGTGCGCCATCCGGCACCCTGCACCAGCCAACCCTAGACAACGACATGCCGAAGTTACTACCGCGTAGCGATGTCGCAAGAGCAGTCGACGCCTACAAAGCGGCTGCTGCACAACTCAAGAGGAGCCTTGATACCGATCTCAGCGGTGATCCGGATGCTGATTTCAAGCGCCTGCTGATAGCCCAGTACGAGGGAATGATCGCTCTTGCCTCGGTGGCCTTGGATTACGGCACCGACCCCAAAATGCGGGAAGCGGCAGAATATGCGGTCGATATCGCCACGCAAGAACTAGAAACCATAAGAGAGCAACAGCCGAAGCCTTAGCGTGAGCGCTGGCGTACGCCATTCTGCACACCTTCTGGCGCGCAGGCCTTTTGCTCAAGCGTCACCTTGTTAAGGGGGCGCAGCCTTCGACCCGCCGGATGCGTCCTCATCAGCGTTGCTCCTCCACGATCCTCTGATTGGTCTGGCTCCCTCGCGTCTTGTAGGTGACGGCGACCCGCCCGCCAGACGTTCATGTACTGGACCGCCTCGTCTGCAACGCGGCTATCACAGGATATGAGTCTTGGGAGAGCGGTAGGTCCTAAAAGATCCACTTTGCTGGGGAGCGCTCAAGATCAGTAGTATCGCAGGTCGGTCGCCTTGCCCCAGAAGATCCGGTACGCGAAGGCCGAGTAGGCGACGATGATTGGAAGCACCACGAGCGCTCCTACGAACATGATCATGAGCGACTCTGGCGCGGCCGCAGCCTGCCATATCGTCAGCTGATCTGGCACCACATAAGGAAAGAAGCTGTAGGCGAGGCCGTGAAAGCCCAGCATGAAGATGCCGACCGCACCGGCAAAAGGAAGCCAGCAGAATCGGTCAGACCGCGTCGGCAGATGCCGTAGGGCAAGAGCGAGCGCGCAAAAGAGGCCGGCGGTTACGAGTGGGATGGGGGCGAGCAGGACCAAGTTTGGCAGGCTGAACCATTTGTCCCAGATGCGTTCGGACACGAGCGGCGTCACGACCGAGACGGCCACCATACCAATGCCCGACAGGAGAAGGGTGCCGCGGGCCCAAGCCACGGCGCGGCGCTGCAAGTCGCCATCGGTCTTCATGATGAGCCATGAGGCTCCTATGAAGCTGTAGCCGGCTACGAGGCAGAGGGCGGTTAGCAAGGCGAAGGCCACATGGACAGGCGTCCGCTCGAAACCGACGATGTAGAGGCCGAGCATGTAGCCTTGCATAAAGGCGGCGAGGGTTGAACCTGCCATGAAGGCGCGGTCCCACCAGACCTTGTGGCCGACGTTCGATTTCGCCCTGAACTCGAATGCCACGCCCCGCAGAATGAGCCCAAGCAGCAGTCCCGCAACGGGTAGATAAAGCTGGCCGAGGATCGCGCCGTGAGCTTGCGGGAAAGCCACCAGAAGAAGTCCAACGGCGAGCACGAGCCAAGTTTCATTGGCGTCCCAGAACGGACCGATTGAAGCGATCATCCGATCGCGGTGTTCACCTTCAGCGGCGCCGCTGAGGATTCCCACGCCGAGATCGTATCCATCGAGTACAACGTAGAGGAGGATGGCGAGACCCATCAGGGCCGCGAAGGCCACGGGCAGCCAGGTGGCGGGCGAAAAATCCATGATGCTGATCCTTCAGGTGGCGGTTGCGACGGATGCACCTGCGACCGTTGCGCCGCCCTTTCGGACTGGCTCTGCGGGTTCGTGCCCGGCCGGATCCGCGGACTTGCGCGCGAGATAGAAGATCGTCGCGATGTAGGCCGCCAGCAGCGCCGCATAGACAAGGAGATACCCGACCAGGGTGGATGCAATCATCGGCGCTGGTACCGAGGATGCAGCTTGCTTCGTGGTGAGAACACCTGTCACGAGCCAGGGCTGGCGACCGATCTCAGTGACGTACCAGCCGGACAAAGTCGCGATCCAGCCAGCGAAAGTCATGGCGACAAGGACATATGCAACGGGCCGCTGTACGTGACCTTTACGGCGCAACTGCCAGGTGGCGAGCCATGACACAGCGAGCATCAAGAGCCCGATCCCGACCATCACGCGAAAGGCGAAGAACACGGGTGCGACTGGGGGGCGATGCTCGAAATCGTTCAGTCCCCTGATCTCGCCGTTCCAGTCATGGGTGAGATAGAACGACGCGATATTCGGGATCGCGATTTCGAACTGGTTGCTCCGGGTGGCCTCGTCGGGTAACCCGAAGACCACCATAGGGGCACCGTTCCGGGTCTCCCAGATGCCTTCCATGGCGGCGATCTTCGCCGGCTGATGCTCCAGCGTGTTGAGGCCATGCATGTCGCCGACGAAAATCTGCGCCGGGATGAGAGCCGCCGCCAGGAAGACACCGGTACGCAGACCTGCCATCACGCCTGGCGAGCGGTCGCTTCGCAGCCAGCGGAAGGAGGAGATCCCCGCCACGAGGAAGGCCACCGTCAGGCCCGAGGCCAGCAGCATGTGGGCAAGACGGTAGGGCATGGATGGATTGAATACGATGGCCCACCAGTCTGTCGCATGAGCCACCCCATCGCGCATCTCGAACCCTGCGGGCGTCTGCATCCAGGAGTTCAGGACGAGGATCCAGAAGGCGGAGATCGTGGTGCCGACAGCCACGAGGACCGTTGCAGCCGTGTGGACCCGGTTTGAGACCCGGCTCCAGCCGAACAGCATGATGCCAAGGAATGCCGCCTCCAGGAAGAAGGCCGTCAGGATCTCGTAGGCCAGCAGCGGGCCGGCAATGTTGCCGACCGTGTTCATGAAGCCGGGCCAGTTGGTGCCGAACTGGAACGACATGGTGATGCCGGAGACCACGCCGAGCGCGAAGCTCAGGGCGAAGATCTTTACCCAGAACTTGTAGGCCTCCATCCAGGCTGCATCGCCGGTGCAATTGAAGCGCAGCTTGAAGAACAGCAGCACCCAACCGAGAGCAATGGTGATGGTGGGGAAGAGAATGTGGAAGGAGATGTTTGCGGCAAACTGGATGCGCGCGAGGAGAAGGGGATCGCCCATAATGCTCACCTGTCCTTGGCGTCGTCGCGGCGGCTCTTCTTCGATCCTGGAACCACGAAGAGGCGGTCCTTCATCTCCAAGATCTTCTGCACCTTCGAGCCCAGCGTCAGGAGTTGGACAAGCCGCTCGGTGTCGAGACGCTGCACATCGGCGTACCAGCCTGTCAGAAGCTCGAAGAGATCATGCATCTCGCGCATTCGCTCCTGCGCATGGCGCTCCTCGGCGCTGGCGGGCTCCTGCATGAGCACCTCACGCAGGAGCGTCATGGTCGGGTCGATCTCCCGCTTCTTGCGCTCCTCGACCAGGGTGCGGACGATCTGCCAGATGTCATCCGGCGTGGCGAAGTAGTCACGCCGGTCGCCTGGCTTGTGCTGGAGCCGGACGAGGTTCCAGGCCTGCAACTCCTTGAGGCCCATGCTGACGTTGGAGCGGGAGACGCCGAGTCGCTCGACAATGTCCTCGGCGTTCAACGGCTCCTTGGAGAGGAAGAGGAGGGCATAGATCTGCCCGACCGTGCGGTTGATCCCCCAGCGGGAGCCCATCTCGCCGAAATGCAGCACGAAGGTCTGAACGAGGGGCGGAAGGTTCATGGCGATTCCGTAATTTCAGAAATTTCTGAAAACATAGGATCGGGAGGGCTCGATGTCGAGAGAGCGGATAATCAACTTTGCGCGAGAAATCACAACTCGCCGCTTTGGGCATCAGCGATCCCTTTATGACCCACAGTTCACGGGCCTCGATCTTCCCATCAGCGCGTGATGCCGGTCACCGGTCTGGCGCGAGGTTGCTGGGCTTTGAGTTCTGCTGCATACGGACCGCTAGATCTGGCACACCGATGTTCCATAAGGCTGGGGCTCAACGCCCATCGCACGTTGCCCGTCCCTGAACACCGCCGGAATGGAGTGGGCACCGCTAGCGGAGCGTCTTGACCTTCTGCCTGAACTCATGAGCTAGCTCGGGCAGAATCGGTCCTACATGCCTGTACCGGATGATCCCGTCTGGGCCGACCACGTACGTCTCAGGCACACCGTAAACGCCCCAATTGATGGCTGTGCGCCCGTTCTGGTCGACGCCTACGGCAGCGTACGGGTTGCCGAGCATGCCAAGAAAGCGACGGGCGTTGTCCGGATTGTCCTTGTAATTGATTCCCACTACCCTGAGACCTGACTCCTTTGCCAATTCCATCAACACCGGATGCTCTTGACGACAAGGGACGCACCAGGACGCCCAGACGTTCACAACCGTCACCTGTCCCTTCAGGTCTGCCGTGGATAGGCCTGGAACCGGTGTTCCCTCGGCCGTCAGGCCAGACAACGGGGCAAGACTGAATTCTGGAACAGGGCGGCCGATCAGCGCCGACGGCAGCTTCGAAGGATCGCCGGATGCGAGCCTAAGCAGAAAAACCAGTGCCAGGATCGAGAAGATGAGGATAGGCAAGAGCAAGAGAAGGCGCCCCCGCGGCTTGCCGGAACCGGCGCCAAAAGCCTGAGGTGACTCATTTCCGAGCCCATATGGGTCCGTCATCGATGCTCCTGCCCTTATCCCAGTTGAGTGCTCTCCAGGTTTTATATCATCCAGCGGATTCGCCACCGATGCGCCGCTTACAGACGCTTCGGCACGATCGAGGACGTTACCGGCACATCAAAACCCTGCCCTTCCGGATCCGGGCCGGCCTTCGGGGTATCTAGGCCATAGATGTCGTCACGGAAGTGGGCTGTACCGTCCGGCATAGCATAACCGGTAAGATAGACCCAGGCGACAGGGACAGGCTTCTCAAGCCGGATGTCCTGACGTGCTGTTGTACCGATGGCGGCATCGATGCTGGCTTGGGTCCACGACCCGTTTGGTGCAGCGGTACCCCGGAGCAACCATTCGACGAAATCACGGACGTTGGCCACGCGCACGCATCCGGATGAAAAAAAGCGAGCGTCTTGCGCGAACAGCCGCTTCGAGGGCGTGTCATGCAGGAACACCGCCTCCTTGTTTGGCATGTCGATGCGGATCTGACCAAGCGAGTTCATGAGGCCAGGATCCTGCCGTAAGGTGTAGTTGACGGCATTGTTGGTCGTCCAATCCAGCGTCCGTGGATCAACTTCCTGTCCCTTTGCATCCAGGATCCGGATTTTCATCTTTGCGAGATAATCTGGGTCCTTGCGCACTTGCGGGATGATGTCCTTCTTGATCAAGGACACCGGAACCGTCCATGTTGGGTTGAGATTGACGGCTGTGATGCGGGTTTCCACCACAGGAGAAGGGCGATCAGGTTTGCCGACCACGGCCACGTAGCGGCGCGCGACTTGTCCGCTCTCGACTGCCTCAACAGTCGCAGAGGGAATGTTGACGACGACATGGCGTTCTCCGAACGGGAAGCGTGACCCCATCAGCCGCTGGGTCGAAGCAACCAACTGTCGGTGACGCGTGAGAGCTGGCACGTTCAAGGCCTCCAGGGTTTTAAGGCGCACGGCGCCGGACTCCGGAAGTCCGTGGCGCATCTGGAAGCGTTTGACGGCCTTCATCACCTCAGCGTCAAAGGTGCTGCCTGTGCCCTGATCCGCCGGAAGATCACCTTCGCGCGCAAGGCGTTGCCGCAGGGTCACAACGAGGGGCCCTTTGTCTCCCATCTTCAACTCGGCGCCAGATGGCAAGGTCGGCCAACCCCCCTCGTCGGCGAGACGCTTGTAGAACCCAGCGGCTCGCATCGTGTTGATGAAGGTATCCTGAGCAAAGGTGGGACGGGGGTCCTGAGAAATAGTTGCTGTGAGCAGAGGCGGCTGTGGCTTCGACGGAGCCTGGGATACGGGTGCAGTTGGAGCAGGCACGGGCTCCGTGGAACTACCGGCTTCATTCGCAGGATCAATCCTAGAGGCAACCGTCTGTCGGGAGGTTGACCTGATGACTTGTACTGAGGGGTGCTGTAGCGCTGAGGCTTTTCTGGCGGGTTCAGCCTTTTCCCGAGCAATCGGGTCTGCAATCGCTTGGTCAGAAGCAATGCAAAGGGCAAGCGCAAGTCCAATGTTGAAGTAAGTACGCATGAGGTCACCATTCATAGACCAAGTATGCGGGGGTATAGTTTACAAATTGCTGATCTTGACCTCAGGATGAGCCGTGTCGGCGGAAGCGGCGGGCAGGTTGGTCAGGCCTTCCCGAATGTAGGGTTTGTAATATCGATTCTATGCCGCACCGTCTTCGCAGGGAACTCGCCCCGGGCGGCATCAGGGTAGATCACGGGCGGTGATACTAGCTCGAGGATGCGTAGCCTAGCCCGATGCGAAGCTTCGTCCTCCGAGCGGCACAGTCGGCGAAATCCGAGAGCGAAGTGGACAGGTGTTATAACCCGGTCATGCCAGCGCGACCCTTGCCAGCACCGTTTGGATGTCCAGCGGGCGCATGCTCCAGCCTCCGTCACTATTCTGATGGCTTTCGAGCCTCTTCGAGAATTTGCCTCAATTGATTGGCGCAATCCCACATTACATCAGCCTTCTCGATCCTATGCCTGTGGCGGAGGTCAGCAGCAAGTTGCCACGCCTCCAGCCCGAGTTCGGCAACAAGCTCGCGGAACAGGATTCCGAGAGTCTCGCGATCGTGCTCAATCATTCCATCGATCATACTTTGGCTCGCGCGTATTTTGTTTCGGAAGCTTAGGCACTGTCCCGCCAATGTGGCGTCAATGGCGTGCCAACCATCGTGATCCTCCAGATATGGTGGGAGCTCTGGCACCGTTGTACGACCGTTGACCACCTCCTGCCCCGACAGATGCCGTGCATGCGCATCGTCACTGACCGCTTCCGCGCACTTAGCAGCATAAGCTTCCAAGAGCTCTGCAAGCCGCAGAGCCATGTATGTTGAAAACGCGCGTTGTCGACGGTGGTCACGGAGAAATAGCAGCAGGCCGCCGACGATCGTCGCGCCGAGGCCCGCGCCAAGAGCGCTCTTCCCGACCAATCCCCAGTTCCAGTGCACTATGGTCTGCCACCAGGTCATTTGCATGTTATTCAGATCTTCACTTTGTCATCGGAGGCTGAACATGGGCCTCAATGGCTTACGGCGTGCCACGGGTCAGCGGATCCCCTCGAAGAGACGGTTCCAGCGGATCTTCTGCGGCCATTCCCAGGGCCGCCAGAGGGATGCGGTCTCGTCGATCGAGAAGAAGATCATTTCGGCGCGGCCCACGAGATTCTCGAAGGGCACCTGCCCGACGCTCGCCTCGTCGCGGGAATCGGTGGAGTTGTCCCGGTTGTCCCCCATCATGAGAAAGTGGCCGGGTTGCACCGTATAGACATTGGTGTTGTCCCAGTAGCCGCGGTCGCCGTCGCGCTCGATCACGTTGTAGGTGACGCCGCCAGGCAGGGTCTCGCGGAACTGGGGAACGCTGATGGTGCGGCCGTACAGGTCGGTGGTCTTGTAATCCTCTACGCGCTCGCGCTGAACCGGCTGGCCGTTGATGTGCAGTACGCCGCTGATCACCTGGATCTTGTCGCCCGGAAGCCCGATCACACGCTTGATGAAATCCGTCGAATTATCTCGTGGCAGCTTGAACACGGCAATCTCGCCGCGCTTGGGCTCCGATCCGAAGATGCGGCCGGAGAAGATGCCCGGGCTGAAGGGAATCGAGTGCTTGGAATAGCCATAGGAATACTTCGAGACGAACAGGTAGTCGCCGATCAGCAGGGTCGGGATGAGAGAGCCCGATGGAATGTTGAAGGGCTGGAACAGCACGGTGCGCACGACAACCGCGATCAGAAGGGCCTGGATGATGACCTTGATCGTTTCCCGGAGGCTGCCTTCTTCATTTTTCATGGTGCTACCCACGTATTTGCCGGTTTTGTTGTTCATGCCCGTGGATCTCTGTCGGTCGCATTGCTTCCTCGTTGAATGCAAATGCAACAATTCCGGCCCGCGTGAGAGGAGGGTAGAGTTCCCCCGCATGCAACACCGGAATTAGGAACTTGCACGGAGTCCAACTGAGAGGGTGCCAGAAACGTGATCAAGCTGTGCATCCGAGGTTCAAATGGCATTTTGTTCGAAGAGGCGGCTCGTGGTCGCCGTCATGATCTGCGCGCCTTTGAAGGTGAAATGCCCAGTTCCGTTCGCTGGCGAGCGCTCAGACTTCGATGCCTGCGACATTCCAGGCAGCGCTCGGTTTTGATGCCTTGCCGCCCGCTCGGCACGCAGCCGATGCGGCATGCTGGGCAGAGCATGTCGGAATATGGTCGTCCTGAGCTAGCGGTCATCTTAGAGCCCTATCCTCTGCGCGTTAGCAGCGAATAGTCTGAAGATAGAAGCTCTAGCCACTTGAGGTTCAAGAGCAGATTCTAGGTAAAATCGACACAGGCATCGGGCAGAATTGGAGGCTGTCCGAGGGTGCTGTCTACTTGCTGGCTTTACCACCCGCGGGCTTGGCTAGCGGATTGAACGCGTTTGACTGCTTCCTTCCTTGGAAACATGAAAGAAAGTCAGTGTAATAACGCCCCCGACGAAAGCGAGCAAAACACCCAAAATGATAAGGTTTTTGCGTCGCCGTACCCGCAGGAACTCCTCCGACGGTATGGTGCCGTTCCGAGATGGTGATTCAGTTTGTCGGTTATGATTTACCAAAGTCTGCTTGCTCTACTACGTCAGCACGGTGGGTTGCTATTGGCCATTGCGCGCTGACACTCTGTCGGTTTTCTAGTTCAGTAGAACGATAATTCAATCTCCGGCACAACCTGGATTGTAGAAGATTGATGTGCGCCGACACCAGAATATCCCCTGGCGAGGAGCTCGCCAGGGGATATGAGCCTGACGAACCGCTTTTGACCCAAGTTGGTCTGCTCGCTGGAAGACCGGGTCGATGATCCCACGTGATAGGCACTTGCAACGACCCCGCAGTACAAACAGGACCAGGCCCGAACGGAGAACCAGCCTCGTAACCAGTTGCGCTATGGAACAATATTGGAGAGGAAAGTGCAGGTGCCCTGGCTTTGGATGCGGATTGTGACCAGTGTGCACTCGGTACAAGGTTCCAGTCTGCCACTCGTCCTACGCGTGGTTTCAAACCCGAGGAATCCGTTCTCCTATGGCTCTTCCCCTCATGTTCTCTTCCCCCTTGCTCCTCAGTGCCATTGCCATCGAGGGTTATGCCGTTCTCGCGGTGGAACTCCTCGCCATCCGTCAGCTCACCCCTTACGTGGGTAACGCCACCGATACGGTTGCCATCGTCATCGCTGCGGTTCTGCTCCCCCTGGCCCTGGGTTACGAGGCCGGCGGCCGGGCCAGTTTCGCTCCAGGCGATGAGGCCGGCGTGCGCCGGCAGCTCATCCGGAACCTGCTGATCGCCGCTCTCATCCTCAGCTTCGGGTTGTCCCATCCGTTTCTGGCTGCATTCTTCCAGATCCTTGACAGCCTCGGTCTGACGCACCGCCTTGTCCAGGCTGCCGTGCACACCTCCCTGTTCCTGGTCTATCCAGTGTACCTCCTAGGCCAGACCATCCCGCTGGTCGCGTATTGCTCCACCGGCGCCAGCCTGCCCCGCTCCACGGGGCTGATGCTCTTCCTGTCCACCCTTGGGTCGTTTCTGGGCTCGGTGGTGTCGACCCTCGTGCTCATGACCTTCTTCGGCGTCCACATCACGGTGGCCCTGACCCTCGGGCTTCTTGTGGCGCTCGCCACCCTCATCGGCTGGCGCATGGAGGACCGCAACAGGCTGGCTCTCACCGCCGGCGTGCTTGGTCTTTTCATCATCGGCGTCAACAGCCCCGCCGCCGTGAAGGCTTACGGCATCGTCAGCAACAATCTCTACAGCGAGGTGCGGATCGTCACGAACCTCGCCGAGGACAGCCGTCTCCTGGTCATCAACAACAGCCCGTCTTCCAAGATCGCAGCTCATCCCGAGCACCGCTTCGCCTACCTGAAGTTCATCGAGAAGGAAGTCCTCAGGAGGCTCGACACGGATCGGCCCCGCCGCATCCTGGTGGTCGGGGCCGGAGGGTTCACCATCGGCCTGGAGGATCGCTTCCATGCCTATACCTATGTGGATATCGATCCCGCCCTGCGGCAGGTGAGCGAGGAGCACTTCCTGCGCCAGCCCCTGTCCTCGAACAAGACCTTCGTGCCAGAATCCGCCCGCGCCTTCCTGCGCCGCAACACCCAAACCTATGATGTTGTCGTGCTCGATGCCTTCACGAACCGCATCAGCCTGCCGCCGGACCTGATCACCCGTGAGGCGTTCGCCGCCGTCAGGCAGGCGGTAGCGCCGGGCGGTCAGGTGGTCATGAACATCATCACCTCACCGAACTTCTCCGACCGCTTCAGCCGCAGCATCGATGCAACGATCCGCAGCGTGTTCCCCTTTGTCTCTCGCCAGATCCTGCCCGAGACCCGCACCGGCAGCGTTGCCAGCGTGCTCTACCTTGCGGGCCAGCCCGGGAACGAACCACACGACATCTATACGGACGACCAGAACCGCTCGTTCCTGGACTATTGATCTATAGGGCTATGATACCGGGATCACCATGGGCGCCTGTGCAATCTGGTGAAAGCCGCGAGGTTGTCTTCAAGAAGACGACGACCCAGCCCCTCGGGGAGTTGCCGAGGACACCCTCGTCCTAAGGGTGAAGGAGACTGTCACCTTGCGGATCGGCAGCGACGTTCTCAGCCTTATTCAGGAGGATGGCCCAGTCTGGCAGTGCCCCATCAACGCGGCTCTCCGGAAGGCAGCGGGCAAGTCCGACGCCTGACGCCTCTCCAAGGGGCCGAGATCCCGGAGCGCTGCGACTATCAGAGGCTGGTGAGCAATTTTATTGCTCACTTCAAGTGTTTGATTCAGAATGGATTTCATAAAGATCGGTGAGGTGGATGCGGGCGATTTGACGGTCGAGGAGCCCTGCTATGAACACCTGTCTCTATGCCAGCGACCTCAATGATGCCGAATGGGCATTGCTTGCGCCTCTTGTCCCCCGCAGCCATCCGGCCGGGCGGCGGCAGACCTATCCGCTCCGGCGCATCGTCGATGCGATCTTCTATCTGCTGCGCACCGGGGCGCAATGGCGGCTGCTGCCGCACGAGTATCCGCCGCGTTACGCCGTCTTCTACCATTATGCCCAGTGGCGTGACGATGGCACCTGGGAGCACATCACTCAGGCGCTGCGCGAGAGCTATCGCTGCAGGATCGGCCGCAATCCTCAACCGAGTGCGGCAATCATCGACAGTCAATCGGTCAAGACCTCCGAGATGGGTGGGCCACGCGGCTATGATGGCGGCAAGAAGATCAAGGGCCGCAAGCGTCATCTTCTGGTGGATACGCAAGGCAATCTGCTGAAGAACAGCGTGCAGCCCGCCGACCTCCACGATCGCGCCGGAGCCGAACTCCTGCTGGAGGGTCTGCAGCATCTCTTCCCCGCCATCGAGCTGCTGTGGGCCGACACGGCTTATCGTGGTTTGCGGGACTGGCTCCAGAAGGCCCTGGGCTGGAGGCTGTCGATCCCGCAACACTGGTGGAGCGTCGGCGTCTGGATGCGGGCTGACGCAGAGCCGCCGACGCGTCCGAGCGGCTTTCAGGTGCTCGCACGCCGATGGGTGGTGGAGCGAACACTGGCATGGTTGACCACCAACCGGCGGCTGGCGAAGGACTATGAACGTCTGGTCGCGACCGGCGAGATGCTGCTCTATCTCGCCATGAGCCGCATCCTGCTGCGGCGCCTCACACGAAAAGAAAGATAATTGCTCACCAGCCTCTCAGATCCGCCTGTCGAGCTTGCATTTGGCGTCCATGATCTCTTCTGCATTGGTGAGATCATGCGGGGTGTCGTGAGGAACGGCTCACGGCCACTCTATCCTTGGACAGGGCAACTGCTGAAGGATTCTGCCGGGGAGCAAGAAGCCTGCTCTGTTAGAGATCGAACAGGACTTCCTGATCTTGGAGCAACTGTCCATCTGACTTGGAAAACCGCAGGTCAAGGCCAGGCGGCGGGAAAGCGACGCCTTCTGAGAGCAGTTATTTGCCGCACGGCACCTCTGAAACCCGATCCCATCGTTATGAGTTCGGTCTGCAGCCACTGACATAACAGCCGAGCAACGGCGACGGAGAATTGCTTATGGGGGCAGATGAAACCCGGCGGCAGAGCCGGACGGGGAGTCAAGGCACGCCACACCTACCCCGGTACGTTATCGAGCATATTGGACAGGTTCTGCGAAATCGCACCCGAGAGGAGCTTCTTATTCCTGTTCCCAGTGAAATGCTCGCCCTGCTCGCGATTGAACAGAACACGGCTTTGACTTCGTCGAAACGGAAGTCGTGAACCTGAGAGGTGTCCGACAAGGAGCCCGGAAGCAGTACATCTGTCCATTGGCCCAGGCGGATCATCAATCCGCTAGCGGCTGATGCGGGACCTAGCGCAAGTGGTAGCTTACGATCATCACCTTGGCGAGAACGAGTTTATTAAGTTTGAATGGATCGACGCTGAGGCGCTCTGCCCACTCCTTTAGGGCTGACGCGTAGAGCTGCCCGAGGAAGCGTGAGGGATCATGCTCCGGTTCTTCAGGATCACGAGTTCACTCAAGGCCTGCCTCAACAGCTTTCGGTCTACCATCCTGAACGCCTCTCAAGACCAGCCTGAGCCTTCCGCCAGAAGGGCGAACTGGCAAGAGGTTCAAAAGGCTGGTCACTTAACCTGGCCGGAGCGTGGTCTCATCCGCGTGGCAACCCGCGCTGGTATTTCTAAACTGTCCAAGATCCGCAGGCACGGCTCAAGCCGCCCCTGTTCTATTCGCCACTGGATCCGTCGAGGGCCCAACCGCTCAAGCCGCTGCGAGGATTTCGTCGGCTGGTCCGAAGAACTCGTAGTGGATGCGAATTGACCGGACCCCAGCGAGGGCTAATCCGCCCACGAACGCCTGCAGGAACGGCCGCGGGCCGCACAGGTAGTAGCCCGCCTCGTCCAGCGGCGTGTTGGCCCGCAGCCAGTCCATCGAGATCAGACCCTCATGATCGTAGTCCTCTCCTTGGCGGTCCTCTGGGCGCGGCTCGACATAGAAGGTCGTGACCCGGATGTTGGGATGGGTCTCGACCAGGGAGCGGACGCGGTCCTTCATGGCATGGGTGGAGCCGTTGAGCGTGCCGTGCACGTAATGAACAGATTTGTTCGGGTACCGGGCCGCAATGGTCTCCAGCATGCTCATCATCGGGGTCAGGCCGACGCCGCCGCTCAGGAGCACCACAGGACGCGGCGACTCCTCATTGAGGAAGAACTCGCCTGCGGGTGGCGCCACCTTCAGGATCGTGCCGACGTTGGTGTGATCGTGCAGCCAGGATGACGCGATGCCCTGCGGCTCCCGCTTCACCGAGATGCGGTAGGTCTCGCCGTTCGGCGCGCTGGAGATGCTGTAGTTGCGCTTAAGCGGATGCTGCCCGGGGACGTCAATCCAGAAGGTCAGGTACTGGCCCGGTTGGTGGCGCAGGACCGGCTTGCCATCCTCCGGCCGCAGCACGAAGGATGTGATGATCTCGCTCTCAGGGCTCTTGCCTTCGATCCGGAAATTGCGCCAGCCGTTCCAGCCGCCGGGGGCAGTCGCCAGACTGGTGTAGATCGCCTTCTCGCGTCCGATCAGCACATGGGCCAGGAACCAGTAGGCCTCGCCCCAGGCAGCCAGGATCTCGTCGGTGGCGGCGTCACCGAGCACATCCTTGATCGCGCCGAGCAGCGCCTCGGCCACGTGCGGGTAGTGCTCGGGCAGGATGTTCAGGCCCACGTGCTTCTGGGCGATTCGCTCGACGGCTGGCGCGAGGGCGCCGAGATTGTCGATGTTCTGAGCATAGGCGAGCACGGCGCTTGCCAGCGCCTTGGGCTGGGACCCAGTCTCGCCGTGATGGGATTGGTTGAAGAGGTCGCGGATTTCCGCGTTCCGGAACATGCGCTCGTACATGCGTTTCGTGATCGTCAAGCCATGCTCCTGGAGGGCTGGAACCGTGGCCTTCACAAGATGAATGGTCGTGTCGCTGAGCGAGGTAGACATAGGATCATCCTTCACTGCGTCGTGGGCGGACGGGAGGATTGCGGAAGCACAGTGCATCGGTGGACCCAATCCACATCATGATCCCGTCCCAGAGGATGAACGATATGTACCCTCTCACAGAATAACCGGGAATCCAGGTCATATCCTTAAGGGGAGTTCCTGAGCTCCATTGGCCGCAGCAGGCCATGATATAGGCGAGCTCATTCGTAAAATCAGGAATGCAGCCCTGCCGCAATACACCGCATATACCATGTCCAATCCGCCTACGACGAGCGGAGCAAACAATCAAGTCCCTGCCCTTCGCTAAGGTCGGCTTCGGCCAGGCATCTTCCATAAGCAAATCCCGGCGACACCCGAAGCATCGGGCCACCTGGATGGATATGTCACAGAAGGGTAAAAGCTGGCGGGCCAGCGAATTCTCTGTGAGCGCACTGGAATTTGTACCCAGGACCTTCTGATTAAAAGCCAGATGTCAAAAGAGCGATCATCAGTGGACTTGAATCAGATACACGAAACCCTGCCGAACCTGTTCATGTGCTCCCACGGCTCAGAACCGCCTTACCTAACGCGGCAAGCCCTTCCGTACACGCCGCTAGACGCTCCACGCTCAGCCAGCGCTGCCAGTCCGGCATGATGCTCCAGGCAGGATCGCTCAGGTGCGCCTGCGGCAGCCGGTAGTGAAACACCGGCCTGGATGCGATCTTCTCATGCGGCAGAATAGAGCGCACCCGCTCCTCATTAAAGTGCGCCAGCAGTGGCAGAAGATCCAGCGCCCGCTTCCGGGTCGGGTTCGCCTCAAGATAGTCTTCGGTCAACTCCGGCAGGCGCGGCCAGTAGGCGGGATCAAGCACGCGGTGCTTGTAGGCCTGCGGGTAGTCCGGCGGAAGGACGAGGGCACCACGAAAGCTCCCGCGTGCAACCTCCTGCCGCAGCCGGTCGCCGACCAGGAGAAAAGCTTTCAGAAAGGCCATCACAGTTGCCGCATCAAGACGCGGTGGATCGATGTTGAAGTGGAGGCCCAGCGAGTCCCAGAGCACGGCCCCGCGGCCATGCGCTCCCGCTGCCCGCAAGCTGGCTACGACGATGCCCATCTGCGAGAGCCGGGCGATGGGCAAGGGGGCGGTGATGAGCTCGCGCGGGACGAACGGTGCGGCCACTGTGCCGAGCCATGTCGCCAAACGGCGGTTCAGCCTCAGGCCGAGCTCCGGATGGCGGTCAGGGTGGACGTGCCGCAGGTCGGTTTCGATCAGCAGGTCGCCCAGACCGGTGCCGGCGACCCTGAAAGCGTGCGGATCTTCAGCCTCACAGGTTCCGCCAAGATCATTGGCAACAGCCTCAGCGGCAGCCCGGGCTGTTGGGCCAAGGAACTCGATCTCAACTCCGACCCGCCGGAGCGAGCCGTCCGCGGCCATCAGAATGGGTGGGTTGAGCGCGTCGGCTGTGATGGCAATGTCGTTCATCATCGCCTGACATGGGGACGATGGGGCCTGACCTCAATGAACGAGCCTGCGGCTCCTGCAAACCCTGCGGACGGCTGGTGCAGATAAAGATGAGGCCATGCCGGAACACATTATTTCTCGCCTCATATACCTCATGAGTATGATACAAAATATCATTAAGGTCCTGTAAGGCTTGCGACAGCCGCTCTGGATCAACAACTTAAACGAGTGTCGGCTTCCAAAGGACCTACCGTGATGTCCGTTCCGTTGCTGGCTTCTGCTAGACCATCCGCACGCGAGTGCACCTATAACCTGTTCCGGAACAGGCAGCGGCCTGAACTTCTCTGTGCTGTGCCGGAACACTGGCCTGTGCCCAGGTTCCTCGACTTAGAAGACTGGACGTTTGAGCGGCCTCTTCATGATGCCGACACGGCCCCAGCAGGCTTTGAGGATCGGGCTGCGTCTATTGGCGTGCGGTTCAACGGCTTTTACCTGTTCCAGGTTACAGCGTGGCAGGGGAATATGGCTTCTGGAGCATTTGTTCGCTGTGTCACACGGTGGTCTGATGGATCGTGTCGAGCAACGTCATCAGATCGAATTGCGAGATGAACTCCCGGCGAAGTTGCTCGACGCTGAGCAACCGCCTTTGCTGAAAGCACAGGATGAGCGCTTCCGGACCGGGGAAGAACCCTCGATGACCAGACGAAGAGAATCAGGCTGTGACCCACAAGGCTGGTCTATCAGCCTGCTAGAGCATCGGATCCAGAAGCGGGCTCCTGCTTGTAGCATCCAACGATGCTCCATTTCTTGAAGATCGAATCGTTGGATCCGAACCGAAGGTTCGCGTCAGCGAAAAACCGGGTCCACTTTTCCGCTCGATGCGCCACGGCGGACCTCGTCCGGGGCACAAAGCTAAGCTCCTCACGCAGAAGTGTATCCCCAAGAGCGCACCTCAGAATTACATGGCTTCCAGCAGCTGTTCGGAAGCCGAAGAGAGTTCGGGCGTGCCGATTTGCCATACAACGGCCTCGATGTTCCCTGTTTTCAATACTGTTCTTTAATCCTATCCCGGCACTTATCGCTGGGAGAGGGAGTAGGCCGGGCGTCCGTCCGCCGCTCCCGCAGTCGACCACACTTAACCGGGAAGAGCCTGCACTCATGTTGTCTCGCCGTACCCTCCTGACTGGATCGCTCGCACTCGTCTTCACGCCGGCCACCGGAGCCTTGGCCCAGCAGTTTGCCCAGAGCCAGGCCGAGTGGTCGCAGAACTATGAAGCGGTGTCCCGCACCCGCGTGCAGCGGACCTCCACGCCCATGCTGTCTCAGGAGGCGCTGGCCGCCACCGAGCAGATGATCGAGTACTACCGCAACATCGCCGCCCGCGGCGGTTGGCAGCCGGTCCAGGGCGTCCAGGGGCTGCGCGTCGGCTCCAAGAGCCCGGCCGTCATGGCCCTGCGCCAGCGTCTCATCATCACCGGCGACCTCGATCAGGCCGCCGGCGAATCGTCGATCTACGATTCCTACGTCGAGGCCGCCGTCCGCCGCTTCCAGGCCCGCCACGGCATCAGCTCCACGGGCACCATCACGGGTCCGACCGTGACGGCCATGAACGTGCCGGTCGACGTCCGCATTCGCCAGCTCGAGATCAACGTCTCTCGCTTGCGCAGCCTCGTCGGCGCCGGGCTTCCCAACAAGTACGTGGTCGCCAACATCCCCGCCGCTCTCGTGGAGACGGTGGAGGGCGGCGTCGTTCATACCCGCCACGCGGCCGGCGTCGGCAAAATCGACCGTCAGTCGCCCATCATCAATGTTAAGATCACGGAAGTGAACTTCAACCCGTTCTGGACGGTTCCAGCTTCGATCATTCGGAAAGACCTGATACCGAAGATGCAGAAGGAACCTAACTATCTGACGGAGAACAAGATCCGAATTATCAACGGACAGGGTCAGGAGATTAGACCTGAGCAGATTAACTGGAACTCAAATGAAGCCACCCGGTATATGTTCAAGCAAGATCCCGGCGGTGAGATCAACTCGATGGGCTTCGTGCGCATTAACATGCCGAATAAGGATGGAGTCTATATGCATGACACACCGTCCAAAGGCATCTTCGGCGACGATTTCCGCTTCGTGTCGTCGGGCTGCATCCGCGTACAGAATGTGCGCGACTATATCGAGTGGCTGCTGAAAGACACCCCCGGCTGGACCCGCGAGCAGATCGACGCCACCTTCAAGTCCGGCGACCGCATCGATGCTAGACTCGTGCAGGCGATCAATGTCTACTGGGTCTATGTCACCGCCTGGGCGACCCCGGACGGCCTCGTGCAGTTCCGCGACGACATCTACAACAAGGACGGCCTCGGCAACGCCATCCCGGTGGCGAGCCGCACCCCGACCGAGCCGGACCAGGAGATGTTCCTGCAAAACTAGAGGGAAGCCGGTATATTGAGCAGTGTCTCGATCTGCTCTCGCTCCTGCTCAAATTGGGATGCGCGCACTTCTGGATTGCGGAGGGGCTGACCGACATAACAGAACCGGACGGCAGTAGCTGCCTCACCTTGACGCAACGTGCGGTTCGAAGGATCGGCCACGGCATCTATTCGGCCGGAGCAGGCACCATCCTCGCCTGCACTGGCGCTCCGATGCGGAAGCGCCGGTCACTCAGTGATAAGGTGCCGCCCGCAGCCATAACAATCGCGCCAAGCCAGATGAGCAGGATCAGAGGCTTGTAGTAAAGCCGGATGGCAATCGCACCATCCGCCTGCACATCCCCAAAACTGATGTAGATTTGGCTGAGCCCGATGGTGAGAATGCCGGCTTCCGTCGTCGGCATGCCTCGGGCTGGATAGACGCGCTTCATTGTCTCAACAGTGCCAATGGCCCGGTCGGCCCGAACAACTGTCAGCCGTGCCACATCCTCGCGATAGTTGGGGCCTGTCCTCGGCTGAACACTCTCCAGACGCGCCTGATATGACCCTACTCTGACCTGCTCACCCGGGCGAATCGTCGCTATATTCTCGACGCTCCAGGCTGACGCGGCGATGCCAATCACGGTTAGACCAACGCCGGCATGAGCCATCACCATACCCCAGGCCGAGCGCGGCAGGCCAGCCGCCTTGCGCAACGTAATGCTGAACGGCTGACCGCGTCGCCAGGATCGCGTCACGATCTCATTGAGGGAACCTAGGATCAGAAACACGCCGAGACCAACGCCGAGCGGCGCTGCAACGGGCCCTTCGACCGTGAGGGCAAGGAGAACGAAAGTGGCAAGCAGGGCGAGGCCGAATACCAAGAAGAGGCGCTGGGTCGTGCCAAGGAGGTCGCCCCGTTTCCAGGCTAGGGTCTGGCCGAGGGGCAGAAGCAGGAGAAGCGGAATTACAAGCGGCACAAAGGTTAAATTGAAGAAGGGCGCTCCGACCGAAATCTTTTCCCCGGTCAGTGACTCCAAGGCCAGCGGGTAGAGCGTGCCGATAAAGACGGTTGCGCAGGCAGTCGCCAGGAAGAGATTGTTCATCACGAGCGCCCCCTCCCGCGACACCGGCGCGAACAGACCACCCTGCCGCAGGAGCGGTGCACGCCACGCGAACAGGGTCAGCGAACCGCCGATAAAGACGATGAGAATGGCCAGAATAAAGACGCCACGGGCCGGATCAACGGCGAAGGAGTGCACCGACGTCAGGATGCCGGATCGGACCAAAAACGTTCCGAGCAGCGATAACGAGAATGTGAGAATGGCGAGCAGGATTGTCCACACCTTGAGTGCATCCCGGCGCTCCATGACCACGGTGGAATGCAGGAGGGCTGTGCCGGCGAGCCAAGGCATGAAGGATGCGTTCTCCACCGGATCCCAGAACCACCAGCCACCCCAGCCCAGTTCGTAGTAGGCCCAGTACGAGCCCATAGCGATGCCCAGTGTCAGGAAGATCCAGGCCCCGAGAGTCCAGGGGCGCACGATTCTCGCCCAGACCGCATCAATGCGCCCGCCGATCAGGGCTGCCACGGCGAAGGCGAAGGAGATCGAGAAGCCCACATAGCCGAGGTAGAGGAGTGGCGGATGAATCGCGAGCCCGAAATCCTGCAGCAGCGGGTTCAGATCCTGCCCCTCGAGCGGAGCGGGAGTGACCCGCGTGAAGGGGTTTGAGACGATGAGCAGGTAGAGCAGAAACGCCAGGGTGATCGATGCTTGAACTGCAAGCGTGTTGGCCCGAAGCCGCTGCGGCACTGCATCCTTTGCCATTGCAAGAATGGCCCCGAACAAGGTCAGGATCAGAACCCAGAGGAGCATCGAGCCCTCGTGGTTTCCCCACACACCCGAGATTTTGTAGATCATCGGCTTGGTCGAGTGGGAGTTTGCGACCACGTTCAGAACCGAGAAGTCGGAGGTCACATAAGCGGCTGTCAGCGCCAGAAAGGCAAAGGCAACACAGCCCGCCACCGCCAGGGCGGTGGCCGGCGCGACCCCCATCAAGGCAGGATCGTTGACCCGCGCACCCCAGAGCGGCACGATGAGCTGGATCAAAGATAAGCTCAGAGCCAACGCAAGGGCATAATGTCCGGCCTCAATGAGCATTGGTCATCTCCACTCTCTGATCAGCGTTTGGGCCCGGCCTGATTGCTCGTTGACGCCCGGCTGGGTTCTGCAATCCCGTAGTTAGGGGCACTCGATCGTCGCTCTTCAAGCCTACTCGCAGATCAGGAAATCGGGAAGGCCATCATTGATCCACTTTTGACCAGTCCTCGGTTGAATGGTGACAAACCAGCGGGGGCGCACGCCGTGTCGCTCTTACGATGCTCCGTGTCTGAGACGGGAAGCAATAGCACCAGCCCCCGGCAACCCGTTGCAGCGGGCCGAATGCTGCAATCAACCAAGGCAGGTCAATGTTGGACGGAGATGTGATCTCAGTCAGAATGGAGGGTGTTCGGGGCTTTGCCCTATCGAGCATAGGCAAGACCAGCGTGAGCCTTACACTCCAGGTCGTTCTTGGGGTGTTGTACGGACTGGGGTTTGCATCCCTCTCCTGGTAGCCAGTGGCGCTGATCGCTTTGACCTGCCATCTCATCGCCCTTCGACACCTGAGAGGTCTGATTGCGAATAGTCTTGGTGGATGGCTGTTCGGTGTCGGTTTCTTCATAATGTCGCTGCACTGGATCCAGAAAAGCTTTGCTTTCGGCCCGGCGGCCTTGCAAGGTCTGGGCTGGATCGCCATCGTCAGCCTGAGCTTGGCCTGTTTAACGGGCTCTTTGCGCTGCTGGCCCACCCGCACGTGTTTCGAGGATGGCTACAGCCTGCGGTGCTGGCGGCACTCTGCTCCGGCGGACACAGCGCCGGGTGACGACGCATAGCACCTGATTCCAAGGAATTGCGGCTGTGAGAGGATCACTGGTTTTGCCCAGGTCTATGCCTGCCGGCGAATCCTCTAACACCAATCATGGGAGGCAGTTAGCTTTGCGGGAAGATTTCCAGCGAGACAACGCCTATAAGAGATTTCCTTGCCTGAGTCCTATTCATGCCAAGCGGCTTGGATGGAGATCGCCGCTCCGTTCTAGGAGGGAACGTGCTAAGGCGCTGAGATGCGCATCAACTCGTTTCAAGTCGCGCACGACATCGAGCTGGAAGGCACTGACGTCATTAGGCACCTGGCCGGACCGCAGCTCTCCGAGATGCCGTTCAGAAAGCGTACGCTCAATCTCACGGAACTGGTCTTTTTCGGCCACGAGCCGACGGGCGGAACGAACGTCCTGTATCATCAGAACGGATCCAGCCAGATCGAGGTGCTCGAGGAGCATTTCATGCATCTGAGCGATATCCATGAGGGCTTCCTCCGGAAGGCATAGATGATGCTTGATCCGCTTGGCAGCCAGTTCCATGAGGTTATTGTCGATAATGTCGCCGATATGCTCGAGATTAATTACGAACACAAGGATATCGGACAGCCGCCGTGCTTGTTCCTCGCCGAGGGCCGCAGGCTCGATTGCACCTAAATAGCGATAGATTGCGCCGTAGAGACTATCGACCACGTTGTCCATTTTCCTAACCGACATGACACAAGTGAGATCGCCGTCACGAAAGAGGTCTTGTGACGTTCGCAACATGCTCCTGACTACATCCGCCAGGCGGATCGCCTCCTGCGTTGCATTCGACAAGGCCATTGACGGAATATTGAGGTCATCCACATCAAGGTGCTGCGGAACATCTGGCGCTGGTGCTCTGGGACGGTCCGGAAACATTTTCCGAAGAAGTACCGCAAGCCATGGCAATAACTGAATAAAGATCATGGCCAAAAGGATGTTGAAGAGCATATGGAAATTCGCCGCTATCCGAGCCGGTTGTGACCCTAGGTCAGTCAATGCCAATGCGATCGCGTCGATGAACGGGAGGGCTAGAGCGCAGCCAATAAGGTTGACTACCAAGTTCCCCGCTGAAACGCGAAGCCTGACAGAGCCCCGGCTTTTCCCCTCAATAAGAGAGTGTAGAGCCGCTCCGATATGGGCCCCCAGTACCATCGCCAAGGTAGAACCACTGGTGATAACTCCAGCAGTGGCGAGCGACATGATCAAGAGCATGGCAGTCACGCTGGAATGGACCGCCCATCCAAGCACCCCAGCTATTGCGATAAGCAGTGCCTGATCTGACGAGGCAAGCATGTCCTTCAAGACCACCGGTATCCCGGGTAGCCGCAGGGTGCCGGCCAACAGAGTCAAAGAGAGAAAAATAAGGCCGAGCCCGATAGCAGCTTGGCCGAGGTCCCGCACACGGCTCGACGTTCCCCTTCGACCAGCAATGAAGCCGCCGAGAATCAGGATCGGGAATGTCGAGGAAATATCCAGCGACACGATCTGGACGGCCAATGTTGCACCCACGTTAGCACCGAGCAACGCTGCAAGGGCCAGAACGAGGTCGATCACTCCGGTTGCGGAGAAGGAGGTCAGCATGAGGACGGTTGCGGTGCTGCTTGGGAGGAGAAAGCCCACGGCTGCGCCAGAGGCGAAGGCTTGGAGCCGGGTTTTCAGTCCGATTCCCAAGATCCAGCGCAGATCGCTGCCGAGCGCGCGCAGCATACCGGTCTTGGCCATGTCGACCCCCCAGAAGAGAAGCGCAACCTCTCCGATAAGACGGATCAAGGTGACAAAGGAGGGCATTTGTGCTCCGGTCGGACAAAGAGACCCGGCAGCCTTCAATCAAGACTCGTTCAAGATCCGTTGATTAATATTGCCGGCTAATAGATCGGTTCTTTAGCGATCGGCCGATGGTTTGTCGAGCCAGCGATAAGCTTGAGAGAGGCTTGGATGCTAGGTTGCAGAAGTCTTCTGCCAAAGATCTGAGTCCGCGTGGCTGCTTGAGGAGAGGATGCGGGAAACCTATATCGCGGGACCCATTCGCCTGATTGATCGGTTCTGATAAGGTCGTCTAATCGCGGGGCACTTTGCAAACCTTCTCTCAACAACTCACCCGCTCGGGTTCATGGTTTGAGCCGAGAGAGCCTTGCGGACAGTCCCGATCGCAGCCGGTCCTTTGGCACGCCATGTGAGCGTCTGCCGAGACAGGGGGACGTGTTTTGAAGGTGCTTGAGGGAGGTGCGGAGCGAAGGTTAAGGGATCGCATCAGGTTGAGTTTGGCTGGCAGCCATCGACGTTGCAACTTCCGAGCCTGTCTGGACGAAGATTCACCGAGTCGTTGATCCTTTACCGGGAATGGGGCGTTGCGCAGCGCCAAAGCACATTTTGGCAGCCTCATCGATCCGGTTTCGCTGATCCGGTGTGAGTTGCGGCTGCTCGACAAGGCTCCACAGCCCTGCCCTCTTCAGTTCGCGAGCCGAGCAGTCGCAGGCGGACTGACATGTTGCACTACTCTCTCCAGTGCCGACACAGCTGGTGCGACAAGCCTGAAGGAATGATGCATCCACGGTAGTGGAGTCTGGAGGCCAAATCCATACCACAGGATAAAGTATTCCGAGCAGGATTGGCTGGTGCGCCAGATAAATGACGAGGCTCTGCCGTCCGGCCGTGAGGAGAAACCGCAGAAAGGCAGCTTGGGGCTGCCAGCGCAGTTTCGTTGCCACTCTGGATGAGAGCAGACCTCGGCCGATGACGATCCCCAAAAGCACCAGCCCAAACCAGGGGAAGAGAGGCTCGAAATCATTGGAGGGCGTTGGCGCGGTGCCGAGACCGATCCAGGCAAGCCAGCGCTCGTTGAAAGTCGGCGAGCGGAAAAGGACTGGAACTGTGAAGACCAGGGCCGCACCTGCCATGACTACCCATGTCGGAGCGCGCAGGAAGGGTAGCGCCAAGACGCTGAACAGCGCTATTGCGTGGAGGATGCCGAAGTAGATGAAGGTCTGAGGAAAGGTCAGAAGCGTTGCGGCCGTGATGGCTACCGCAGCGGCAGCGAGAATGCCGATGCGCCTCCAAAAGGCTCCCCATCGGATACCCTGGTGATGGGCCAGCACGAGACTGACGCCGACCAGGCCTACGAAACTCCCGGCCAGCACCCGGGCGAAGGCGATCCAGGCCGGATCGCGGCCGACGTCTACGCCCACAATGCCCAGAAAGCTGAGATCCCACGCGAGGTGGTAAAATACCACACCAATGATCGCGAGCCCGCGGACTAGATCGACAAGTACGAGGCGTTGTCCGACCTTGCCCCTGAATTGACCATCCCCGTTTAAGCGCACATGTTTCTCCCACCTTTGCGCCCATTGCCATCCTCTATGGCTGGCAATGGGCTGCTTGGACTTGCTTAGACAAAGGTACTGCTGGCGAATCCATTATGCACCAATCGGGAGCTTCACAAGCTTGATGAATGCGGATTGACGGGTTTGCGCGGGCGATGTGCCGCCGAGACAGGCGCAGATCCGGATGAGGTTCATGGCCGCCACGATCAACACGTGTTTCAAGTGCGTCTTTGTCAATCCGGTGGAGCGGGAGCGCTGCGAGTGCAGGGCCCAGGCTCCCGCCGAGATTGTGACTTCGATGCCGGCGCGCTGCTGGTTCTCGCTTGCGAAGGTGGGCTGCGCCTCACGCCTCTCTTCCAACTGGCTACAAGTTGGTCGGTCACGACATTACCGGCGTCGACAAGATGGATGTCGGGTAGCAGCCCCCTGGCTTCGAGCGCCGCATGGATGTCATCGAGAGCCTCATGATCAACGACAGGCGCCAGCGAGGTCTCCACATGCGTGATCGGGTGCAGCCCGGGCTCGTCGCAAGTTTCGGTCAGATGCACCTTGTAGACAATCCAGGTCGTTGACCCCTTCTTGGCGTAGTGCACCTCCGGATCATAGTGTGAAGCAGCGATCAGCGATGAAGGCGCAAGCCCCTCTTGTTGGGTCCGCCGTTGCATCAGGCGAGTGGACCCACGGGGTGCGCCAGCCTTAGATCCCGCAGGTGGAGCATTGTTGATGAGAAAGAAGCTTTGGGTCCAGACTTACCGCAGGAATTCAACAGTCGGGATCTCGCACAGCCATATTGGCGCACCAGGAGCCATGGTGGCCGCAAGCACCTGATGATCATCACGACCAATCTGGTCGGCGTGGGTCCGCCGCTTCGCCTCGACTTGCGACACGTCACGATTGCCCGCTCGCTGGCCATAGCGCTCCACAGCTTTTGCTCACGGCATAATGCGAGCAGCGTATCGAGCATCTGCTCTTCTGCGCCTTTCGTCAAAAGACGACTGCAGAATTCGCGCAGAACCGAAGCATCGAAGCTAAGGTCGGTGAGTTCCAGTCCCAGCAGGTATTTCCAATCGATGCGGCTGCGGACAGCATCGGCTGATTGGCGATCAGAGAGGTTCTCGGCAAACTGGAGCAGAGTCACAAGGGCCAACCGCCACGGGCATTTGGCTGGCTGCCCACACCGGGCGAAGAGTGGCGCGAACTGGGCGTCAGTGAAAATCGTCCCGAGCCGGTCGCGCAAGAGCAGATAAGGATTGTCACGGGGAATGACCGCGTGAGCGATGGTTGCGGTCGAAGCTGGGACATCCCCAACCAAAGTGGGGCGGAGCGACATGGAACCCTCCAGGTCTGGGACTCAAGTTCCCACAGCCTGACGCCGAGCCCGCCTCAACCGCTCCAACCTATTCGCCAGCAGTATCTAAAACGAAACAACTCCATGAACGCATTTTTTGCGAGTGATGCGCCATTGGAAGCACCCCATAACATAAATGTGATTCTCTTTGCTCTAGCTTCCACGGCATACAGACGCGCCCTTCATCATTACAAAGTGCTGGAGCTTCAAGTGGCCGAGATCACTCCTCACGTCGTTGAGCCGACACGACGCGACTTCCTGTTCATCGCAACTGGCGCAGCTGCTGCCGTCGGCGGCTCTCTCCTAGTGTGGCCTTTCATCCAGTCTTTGGCGCCGGACGCGGCGACCGTGGCAGCCGGCGCTCCAGTCGAAATTGATCTGGAACCCATTGCTGAAGGGCAGCTCGTGAAGCTTTTCTGGCGCGGCCAGCTGGTCTTCATTCGCCATCGCACGGCGGAGGAGATCAAGGCCGCTGAGGATGTTAACCTCTCGACCCTGCGCGATCCACAGCCCGACTCGGCCCGTGTTAAGCCGAATCGTACCCAATGGCTGGTCGTTTACGGAAACTGCACCCACCTCGGCTGCGTACCGCTCAGCCATCAAGGTGAGTATAAAGGCTGGTTCTGCCCCTGCCACGGCTCGGTGTTTGACACGTCCGGCCGTGTCCGTGGTGGCCCGGCTCCGATTAACTTGCCAATCCCGCCCTATGCCTTCGTGTCTGACACGAAGGTCGTAATTGGCCAAGGGGAGACGGTGTAATTTGCGCGACGTTTAGGTGCTTGATCCCAGGATTTGATAGTGCATCGTTGTCGCCCCTGAGCACGGCGATCAGGCCGGCAACTGAGCGACTTTGAGGTCGCGGCGGGCATCCTTGATGATGGCCCAGGATGACTGGAGGAACAGCCCCGCGATCACACCTGCGACGACAAGGTCGGGCCACGGGGTTGCGGTCCAGGCAACGAGGCCGGCGGCGATGATCACCGCCGCGTTGCCGATGGCATCGTTCCGGCTGAACAGCCACACGGCCCGGACATTGGCATCTCCGCTCCGATGCGGCAGCAGCACCCAGGCCGAGACCACGTTGACAGCCAGCGCGATGCCCCCAAAGACGCCCATGATATCGGCCTCGGGTTGCTGGAGAACGAAGACCCGGTAGACGGAGGTAACAAGAACACCGAGGCCGAGAAGTCCAAGGAAAATGCCCTGCAGCAGCGCGGAGCGGGCGCGCCAGATCAGGCTCCACCCGATGGCGAGAAGGCCCAGGAGCGTGATGGTGCCGTCGCCCAGGAAGTCGAGGGCGTCCGCCTTCAGGGCCTGGGATCCGGAGACGAACCCGGCCACGATCTCGGCTAGTCCATAGCCGACGTTGAGCACGACGACGATCCACAAGGCGCGCTGATAGGCCGGGGTGACGTGGGAGTAATCCTGGATCTTGTTGTCGTCATCGTCATCGCCGCTCATGCTGTGGATCTCCTTTTAGTTGGACGTTGCACACGATGAAGCGGCTTCGCAGCAGCGCCGGGAGCCTGGCGCTGTCGATCCGCAGGTCCTCCTCGGGCACGTTGTACACCATGCCTCCCGCGAGGAAGCCCAACGCGACCTTCATCAGCCCGATGGTGATCCACTCGCCCGGGCAGCGGTGGGTCACGTGATGCTCGCCTCCGCCTTGGGGGATGAAGTTGAATGGGCTTTGGTCCCACTGCCGGAACCGCTCCGGCCGGAACTCTCCCGGCCTGTCCCAGGTCCGCGAAATCGTTGTCGGTGCCGTATAGGTCGAGCATGACGCTGGTGCCCCGCGGGAAGTGGTAACCGCTCCAGTCGAAGTCGTCCCGGACCCGCGCCATCACGGCCGGGAAGAACGAATAGACCCGGCGCACCTCCTGCACGAAGAGGTCTGTGTACCCGTCATCATCCTGAAGTTTCTGCCGGCATTCGGGGTGGAGGTGCAGCGCGTGCGCGGCGAAGGTGATGAAGACGGAAACGGCCACCGTCGGGCGCAGGAGGTTCAGCACCGCCACGGCGGCCACGCGGGCGGGCAGCAGCGTGCCATCCAGCCCTTTGTACGCTGCGATGACATGAAGTGGGCTCTGCTCCGGTGGGCTGAGACGACCGGCCCGCACCTGCTCGACGATGCCTTCGATCCACCGCTCCGCACGCCGACGGGCCAGACGCGACCACAGATGCCTCGGCCCCACCGAGCCCGCGGCATCGAACATCGCCACCAATTGCCTTGTCCTGCGGATGACCTCCCCTTCGGCGAGCGGAACGCCCGCCCAGGCGCAGACGGCGCGGGTGAGAATCGGATGGAGCTCGGGATACAGGACCACACGGTCCATCGAGGTCCATTCTCGGGCCTGGGCCTGCCAGTGATCCGCAACGAGGTCGCCCAACCGTCCGATGCTCTCGGGCCTCATCAGCGAGAGGAACATCCGCTTGCGGTGCCGATGGTCCTGATCGTCCAGGCCCTGGATGCCGCCCTTGCCGAGCAGCGTGGCCCGGACCGGTTCATCCGGCATGGCGCCATGCCGGATGAACCGGTCCGGGTCGTAGAACAGCCTGGTCGCATCCGGTCCGGTCATGCAGATGGTCCTGCGGAGCATGATACGGGTCTCGAACAAGTCGGTGCCGTGGCGTCGGCAGCGGTTGGACACGAAGTCGTAAGGCTCGCGGAGCAGGGCCAGGGTGCTGTCGAGACTGGCATCGCGTGGGATCCGGCGCACAGGCAATCTCCGTTCAGCCGAGCGAGGCCATGTCGCCGAAACCCTTTGCTGCGGCCGTCTTGGACGGGGATGCGCCCTGCTCGGTCCGCAGCGTCCGCCAACAGGCGGGTGTCAGGCGGGAATGATCCTGGAGACGAACGTCATCATCGCTCATCCGGAGCGCCTTTCCTGCGCGCGCACACCGGGACGCACCGGCTCTGCACGAGATCCGCGAAAGGCATCGATCACGAGCAGGGCAACACCCGCGGAAATAAAGACGTCGGCTATGTTGAACGTGAATAGCCGCCAAGCCATGGGATGAAGGTCGAGGAAGTCGGTCACAGCCCCATCCAGCACCCTGTCGATCAGATTCCCCAGGGCGCCTCCGGCGATTAGGCCGAACCCGGTGCGCTCGCCCAGGCCTCGGGCCCGCAGGGCGGACCAGGTCACGAAAGCGGTCGCCAATGCCTGCACGATCAACAGGATGGCGACCCCTGTCCCCGTATCTGCCGAGAACATGCTGAAGCTGACGCCGCGGTTGAACGCCAGCGAGAGGCTCAGGAAGGGCAAAAGGGGCTCCACCGTATTCGTCAGGTACATGGAGGCGAGGAGCTTGGTCCCGAGGTCGACAGTGGCCGTGAGCGCGATCAGGCCGAGGACGAGGACAGTCGATCGGGCACTCACGGCGCGTCCATCCCAACGTGCTTCATGCCGTGCAGGAAGGTCAGGTTTCCAAAGATCGTCCTGCGACGGTGAACCTGCCGGATATCCTCAAACCCCGTCTGCTGCATCAGCTCAGGCAGGAGACCCTGGAGGTTGTCGCGCGTGTTCGAAAAACCGTCGAAGACCTGCACGGGAAGGTAGGCGAGGCGCATCAGGAGGTTGTCCGGCTGGGCCCAGTCCGCAATCACGATGCGGCCTCCCGGGCGCAGAACCCTGAAGGCCTCCGCGAACGCGGCCCGCTTGGTGGGCTGCTCCAAGTGGTGGAAGACAAGGCTTGACACGACCGCGGTCGCGGACCCGCCGTCCAGCGGCAGGGCATCCGCGAATGCTTGCTCGAAACGGATGTCCAGGTGTGCTTCGGCGGCCTTGGCCCTGGCACGACCCAGCATTGCCTGGTCGGGGTCGATCCCGACGACAGTGGCCTGGGGAGAAGCCGCCTTCAGCATCGACGCGAGCGTCCCGGTACCGCATCCAAGGTCGACGATGACGTCGCCGGGCTTCGGCGCGATGGTGGCGACGAGCCATGCCTTCCAGACATCCTCGGCCAGGAAGCGGGCGATCAGGCCGTCGTAGAACCCTGTCAGGCTGTGGAGCCCGAGCGCGGGGACGAACGGGCGCGGAGTGGCCTTCATGCCGCCCTCACGCATTGCCGCGGAAGCCGAGCAGGCGCATGGCGTTGGCGGTGACCAGCACCGTCGCGCCCGTGTCGGCGAGAATGGCAGGCCACAGGCCCGTGATGCCAAGGATGGTGGTGACCAGGAACACTGCCTTGAGCCCGAGCGCCACGACGATGTTCTGGCGGATGTTGCCCATGGTGGCTTCGGAGAGCGCGATCATGCGGGCGATGTCGAGGACCCGGCCGTGCAGCACAGCGCCGTCCGCGGTCTCCAGAGCCACGTCCGTACCGCCGCCCATGGCGATGCCGACATCCGCCGCCGCCAGCGCCGGGGCGTCGTTGATGCCATCGCCGACCTTGGCGACCACCTGCCCCTGCGCCTTGAGTTCGTTGACGATCCGGAGCTTGTCCTGCGGCAGCAGGTCGGCGCGGGGCTCCACGCCCAAGGTACGGGCGATGGCCGCCGCCGTCCTGGCGTTGTCTCCGGTGAGCATGATTGGCGTGATCCCGCGCGCCTTGAGCGCCTGCAAGCCGGCGATGGCATCCTCACGGGGCTCGTCCCGCACGGCGATCAGACCGACGGGCGTGTCGTTCACGAGGAGAACGGACACGGTCTTGCCCTCCTCCTGCAAAGCACTGATGCGGGCGTCGGCCTCCGGCGGAAGCGGCGCGATGGCAGCCGTCGCTTTGGGCGAGCCCAGATACAGCCCACGGCGACGGAAGCGTCCCTTCACGCCCTTTCCGCCGAGCGCCATCACGCCGACTGCGGGAGCGACCTCAATCCCGTCGGCCCGCGCACGGGCTACGATGGCCTTAGCGATGGGATGGGACGAGGTGGCGTCGAGGGCGGCCGCATCCTCCAGGATCTCACGCTCGGTGCCCTGCAAGGCAACGATGTCGGTGACCTTGGGACGACCTTCGGTCAGCGTGCCGGTCTTGTCGAGGGCAACCGCCGTAACCTTGCCAAGGATTTCCAGCACCGCGCCGCCTTTGATCAGCAGGCCACGCCGGGCGCCCGCCGCCAGGCCTGCCGCGATGGCGGCCGGGGTCGAGATCACGAGGGCGCAGGGGCAGCCGATCAGCAGAACGGCCAGTCCTTTGTAGATCCACTCACCCCAAGGCTCACCGCCCAGCAGCGGCGGCAGGATGGCCACGAGGGCACCGACGACAAGCACGGCGGGGGTGTAGTAGCGCGAGAAGCGGTCGATGAAGCGCTCGGTCGGGGCCTTCGCCTCCTGCGCCTCCTCGACCAGACGGACCACCCGGGCGATGGTGTTGTCCTGCGCCTCGGCGGTGACCCGCACGCGCAGGGTGCCGTCGGTGTTGATGGTGCCGGCGAAGACGCTTTCGCCCTCCCCCTTGCGCTTCGGGGTGCTCTCGCCCGTGACCGGAGCCTCGTCGATGGCGCTCTCACCCGACACGATGAGACCGTCGGCCGGAACCCGGTCGCCGGGCCGGACCGCAATCACGTCGCCTACCGCGAGGGTCTCCGCCTGAACCTCGGCCAAGCTGCCATCGCGCTCGATGAAGGCGGTCTTCGGCACCAAGCTGGTCAGGGACCGGATGCTGGCCCGGGCACGGCCGGCGGCAACGCCCTCCAGCAACTCGCCGACGAGGAACAGCAGCACCACGATGGCGGCCTCCTCGGTCTCGCCGATGATCACCGCGCCGATTGCGGCGATGCTCATCAGGGTCTCGATGGTGAAGGGTGCGCCGGCCAGGGCCGCGGACACGGCTCGGCGGGCGATCGGCACCAGCCCGATGGCCATGGCGGCAGTGTAGAGCCAGGCCTCATAGCCCGGCAGGAGCGCGGCCAGTCCCCAGGCGGCGGCGAGGGCGATGCCGCAGAAGAGCGTGAGCCACCCCTTGGCCGAGCGCCACCAGGGACCATCGTCAGTCCCGTGGTCATGGTGATGCCCCGCCTCCTCGCTGATGGGCAAGATGCCGTAGCCGAGGTCGCGGACCACCTTCTCAACCTGCTCACCCGTACCGGGCCCGTCGACCCGCAGGCGCAGGGTCTCGGTGGTGGTCGTGATGTTGACGTCAGAAACGCCGGGCACGCGGGTGAGCGCGGTTTCGATCTTGCGGGCGCAGCTCCCGCAATCCATGCCCTCGACGCGGTAACGCAAACGGTCGGTCATTGCCAAAAATCCAATTCGTTCTTATCTGCCGGGCAGCCTACAACCTCTAGCGGTTAGAGGATCAAGAGGGTTTTGCATGAATCTCGCCATTGGCGACCTGTCTCGACGAACCGGAGTGAAGATCCCGACGATCCGATACTACGAACAGATCGGCCTTCTGCCTTCGCCAGCCAGGACCGAGGGCCAACAGCGGCGCTATGGCCCGGCCGAGGTGCGCCGCCTCAACTTCATCCGCCACGCGCGGGAGCTCGGGTTCGAGGTCGATGCCATCCGGCAACTCCTGGGCCTCGCGGATGATCCCGACCGCTGCTGCGGCGAGGTGCACGACATCACCAAGGCCCATCTGGACGAGGTGAAGGACAAAATCGCCCGCCTAACCGCCCTGCGCGACGAGCTGGAGGCCATGGTCGCGTGCGACAACCGACGGATATCCGAGTGCCGGATCATCGAGGTGCTCGCCGATCATGGTGAGTGTCAGCACCAGCAACACTAGGAGCGCGCTCCTAGTGTTGCTTACAGTATCGCGTTCCCGAGGGATCCTTATGATCCTGGCATGTGCGCAGGAAGAACGCCGTTCAATGCGGGGATAGAGCTGCATTGTGCGAACTGCATGAGACGTCTGAAGGGGTAACTCGACAGAGTTATATCGATTTTCTGACAGCTTATAGGCGCCAATACTGAGCCGCGGCAACAAATCCATGCAGGCCCTTAACCGCGTTAAAGTATTGTGTGGACAGGCTTTTCAAAAGAAACCTATAGAGGGCAGGTCCGTCCAAATTTGGCGTCACGGCTTCGGACAAGGATCCTCGTCTGGACGAAAGTCCGACCTCCTCCCAGACGAAGGTTGATTGCAGGAAAACTTACCCTTGTGTACCTTCAGGCGCTCAAGGGTAACATTCGGGGCAACGATGTCAGAGTGGGTGTCGCCGACAAGGTTGCAAAGTCGGAGCCCTGGCCCGGGTCCGGTGAGCCTCACCCACCAGTTCGCGCTGACCGGAAGCGTCATTATGCTTGTGGCGATGATGGCTGCCGGCTGGTTCACCGCCAAGATCGCTTCGAAGGTGACGATCGAGAACACTGCCTCGGCAACGGCTCTCCTCCTGGACAGCATTCTTGAGCCGCTGACCCAAGAACTCGCGACGGCAGAAGTTTTATCTGTTGGCCAAGCAGCCGAGCTGGATCGGTACCTGGGAGAAGATCAATTTAAGCAGCGATTTCCGTACCTGGAGATCTGGAAGGCAAGTGGACGCATTGCGTATTCAACGACCCCCGGTTTGGCTGGCCAGACGTTTCCTCCGCCTGACGGACTTGTAAGAGCCCTGGAAGGACAGGTCTCTGCCCAGTATGCCGATGTTTTCGAGCGTTCAAATCTGATCCGGAATATCAGCGGCAAGTATCTCGAAATCTACGTTCCCCTTCGCGAGGATCGCTCAGGCCGTGTCATCGCCGTTGCCGAGATTCACGAGAGCTCCGCATCGCTTGAGCGCGAGCTTTGGTGGCTGCGCCTCAAAACTTGGCTGGCGATCGGAGGTGCGACTGCGCTCATCATGACGGGCCTGTTCGGAATCGTGTATCGGGGCAATAGACTGATCCGCCTCCAGCAGCGCCAGCTTCACGAGCGATTGGTCGAGATCGAGCACACATCCCAACACAATCAAATCCTTAAGGAGCGGGCTCAGCGGGCCTCCGGCCGCGTCGCCGAACTGACTGAGAACAACCTGCGGAGAGTCGGCGCGGACTTGCACGATGGCCCCGCGCAGCTCATCGGCCTAGCCGCTCTAACCGTAGAGCACGTCCGGCGCGCCCAGACACCTGCGAAACGGGAAGAAGAATTGCAGTTGCTGAATTCCGTGCTTTCGGAGGCCCTCGGCGACATTCGAACCATGTCGAAGGGGCTGATGCTGCCCGAGATAGAAGGTCTACCGCTCCCGGATATCATTAGACGAGTGGTCTCCGATCATGAGCGGCGGACAGGGACGAAGGTTGCCGTTCATTGCGATGAGATTCCATGTGCCCTCACGTATGCGATTAAGATCTGCGCGTACCGGTTTGTCCAGGAGGGGCTCAACAACGCCTTCCGCCACGCAGGTGGCAATGGTCAGTTGATAACATGCAAGCTCGACGGCGCTGCTCTACACCTGGTCATGCAGGATGACGGAGGAATAGGCCCCAGCGGCACGGTCGGCCGGGACTTCAGCCTAGGCCTTGTAGGCTTAAGGGATCGAGTCGAGAGTCTGGGCGGCGTCTTTTGTGTGAGTCAGAGGACGAGCGGGGGTACAAGGGTTGAAATGACCGTTGTTGTTGCTGAGGCGAGCCAAGATGGCTGACAAAACCCGTATTGTAGTGGTGGATGATCACGCGCTCTTACGAGCCGGACTTGTACGTGCGCTCGCACTTGACTCCATGATCGAGATCGTCGGGGAAGGCGCCTCGGCGGCGGATGCGATCGAGCTTGCGAGAATCCATGACCCCGATCTTATCCTGCTCGACATATCAATGCCAGGCAATGGAATAGAAGCAGCGCGTGCGATCCGTGATCTTCCCAATCCTCCTCGGGTCGTCATGCTGACTGTCTCAGCGGACGACGACGACGTAGTGCGTGCACTTGAGGCTGGCGCCGTGGGCTATATCCTGAAAGGGATCGATGCTCGCGATATCATTATGGCCGTGACAAGCGTGAAGGCCGACGGATCCTTCATCTCTCCTGACCTCGCACTCCGCTTGCTGTCGAACAATACTCGAGTGCAGGCAGGCCCGCATGCAGCCGCCGCCAAGCAGATACGGGGAGAGTTTGAGGGCAGCGTGGAACTACACTGAATCCGCCGGATCGTCCTGCCAAGGGCTCTGTTGCAGTAACTTTGTGGCACACGAACTATAGCGCGTTCAAATACCTCAAGAGCTACTACATCCTGTGGCTTGACACGTTAATGCAACAGATGGGGTAATCGGCTTCGCGCCATCTTTCATCGACCGTCGGAGGTGCTGCGCTTCAGGCTGATGGTACAACGTGGTCTGGATAGGACCAGCCACAAGCATCAGTGGGAGAAGCGCAGCATGAAGCATTATGCCGGCCTCGATGTCTCGGTCAAAGAGACCTCTTTGTGCATTCTGGACGAGACGGGCAAGGTCTGTCGCGAACTGAAGGTGACCAGCCATCCCGACGACCTGGTTCAGGTGCTCCAGGATCCAGCCTGGCGGCTCGAGCGGGTCGGGCTCGAAGCCGGTCCGCTGTCGCAGTGGCTCTACAGCGGGCTGGCCATGGCCGGGCTGCCAGTCATCTGCATCGAGACGCGCCACACCAAGGCGTTCCTGAAGGCGCAGGTGAACAAGACTGACCGCAACGATGCTCGCGGCATCGCTCAGATGATGCGGGTCAACCTGTTCCGGCCCGTTCATGTGAAGACGCTGGCCAGCCAGAACCGACGCGCCCTGCTGACGGCCCGTAAGTTGTTGCAGGAAAAAGCCATTGCCATTGAGAACGACATCCGCGGTCTGCTGCGCAACTTCGGCCTCAAGGTCGGGGTCATTGGCAAGGTCAGGTTCGAGGACCGGATCCGCGAGCTCGTGGCCGGCCTGCCGGAGCTGGCTGAGATCATGGCTTGCCTGCTCGAAGCCCGTCAGAGCCTGCGGGAGCGCTTCGCCGCTCTTCACCGGAAAGTGTTGGCGACCGTCCGGGACGATGACGTCTGCCGGCGCCTGATGACCATTCCGGGTGTCGGTCCCGTGGTGTCGCTGGCCTTTAGCGCCACGATCGACATTCCGGAGCGGTTCAAGAATTCCAAGGCAGTCGGCCCCGCTCTGGGGCTCACGCCGGTTCTCAATCAGTCCGGCGAGAGTAATCGGATCGGACGCGTCTCTCTGTGCGGCGACGCCATGATGCGCGCGCTGCTCTATGAGGCGGCCCAGGTGCTGCTGACCCGGGTGCAGAAATGGTCCTGGCTGAAGGCCCGGGCTGTGAACGTGGCCCGACGGCGCGGCCTGCAAAAGGCCATCGTGGCTCTGGCGCGCCGTTTGGCTGTGATCATGCACCACCTCTGGAGCGATGGCACCGAGTTCCGCTGGACCAAGGAGGGTGTCTTGGCAGTCGCATGATCGCTCAGAGCAACCGCCTGTCACCCGAAGAGGAGGAGATCCAAGATCCGCCCTCCGGTGGAGAGACGTCCCTCGCGGGACGATGGATGAGGTGACTTCGCGTGGGCTCTTGTGTCGATCGCGTTTTGCGCGATCAGAACGCGCAACAGATTGGGCCACCTCATTCTTCTGATCCCATACTGGGAGAGCCCGAGAGCTGATCCCGAAGAGAAGCAAGGCCCGCGAGTGACATCAAACATCGGAGTAGTAAAACAGCCCGAAAGCGCTTGACCTTAAACCGCCGAATAGAGAAGAGCCCTCCCCCACGTCTCCAGACTGCTAGCGGGCGGCTGCCCACCTGACCTACTCGCGTGTCGCAGGTCAGCGTTAACTGCTTGCTAACCATACTGCCGCAGTTTGCGCACCCCACCGGGGCAGATCGGCTGATGAATTTTGCACTTCACCGCTCTGGCCAAGCGAAACTGCCTGTTAATTACAGCGGGGATCGAGTTCATGGAGATCAAGTGGATGTTGACCCACGAAGATGCTCAGCCCAAGCCGGACTTTACAGCCTTCGACAGTGGCAAAGCCATCGGGCGAGTCTGCCAGATTGAGGACGGACCGGTCCGAGGATTATGGCTTTGGACCATGACGGCTGCCCAGCCTGCATCGCCCTCTGCTCAACTGACCTGCGGCAGAGCAGCCGAGGGAGGCAAGGCCGGGCGCTGTCTGATTGAGGCCTATCAGGCGCTCCTTGCGCATCCCTATACGCGACCGACATCAGGCAATGAGGTTGGCTTGCGGCCGTAGGATGATTAGAGGCCGAAAGCGGTCCTGGGCAGCGAGTAATGCCAGGGCATCATGATGGGCACCGCGGCCCGGGTATGCGCCCGCCGTATAGAAAGCGACGAGGCAGGAGAATGAACATCCGCCGGCCAGAACTTCGACCCGCACCACCATCAACGAAGTCTACTGTTTCACGCAAATCTTCCCTTTCCCACAACTCGGCGTCGTAACGTCTGCACTGGGTCAAGCCACGCAATTACCCACTCCAGGAGGATCTGCTTCGACCGGATTAGCCGACCGAGCCCTTACGTCTGGGGAGTTCCAAGAACACACCTTACCTTGGCAGCCTGATTGATCGTTCCGCATACTGAGCCAAGACGTCCCACCACCCCCTTTGAGTTAAGGGTGAGGGTGAGACCCGGAGGTTTCGCTCTGATCAGTGAACTTCGGCATTACCAACCAAAGACAGCTTTTCCTTTCTAACTAAGGGTTTGCGTGAGATTTTGATCTCGTGATCGATAATCTGAACAGGAGGTCAGCATGGAGTTGTCCGTCCGCGAGGCGCTGGCGCAGATCACCACGGTGCGGGACATGGTTCGAGCCTTCCAGGATGAGGATCATTGCCGGCGCTTGCTTGAGGCGATGATGTGGCCGAAAGGAGGGGTCTGCCCGGCGAGCGGTTATCACCGCTCCATCGCCTTAACCGGCCGGGAGAAGGGGAAGCGGGCCCGGCCAGGGCTCTACCAATGCTCGAGTGGTACCTGCCGCTTCCAGTTCACGGTCACGACCCGCAGGCCTCTGCACGGGACCAAGCTTCCACTTTGGGTCTGGCTGTCCGGCCTCTGGCTGATGCTGCAATCAGATGAGGGCATCTCCTCCATTCGTCTGGCGGAAGCGCTCGGCGTCAGTCGGCCGACGGCTTGGCGCATGGGGCATGCCCTGCGCCTGATGGTTAGGCGCGAGCAGGCGCTCGATGGCGTGGTTGAGATCGACAGAGTGTATCTGGGTGGCAAGCCGCGGCGGGAGATGAAGTATTCTCCACCCGGGCGTGGACGCAAAGACCAGCCGAAAACCTTGAAAACACCTGCGCTTGTGGCCGTTCAGCGGCCTCCGGATGTGAGCGTCGGTTCGCCGTCCGGTGAGGTTCGGGCAGCAGTCATTGAGGACCTGTCGGAGTCCGAGGCTGACAGGGTTCTCACGGATGTCTTTGATCCCGCGGCACGTCTGATGAGCGATGAATGGAAGACATTTGTGTCCTTGGGGAGCGCCTTTGCGTCCCATGACACCGTCCATCATAAGGCTCGCGAGTATGCCCGCGGGCCGGTGCACATCAACTCAGCCGAGGGCCTCAATGATCGGATCCGCCGCACGGTCTCAGGCGTGTTTCACCACATCAGTCCGCATCACGCGGATCTGTACTTTAACGAGATCGGTTTCCGCTGGTCGCAGCGGGTGGTCACGAGCCAGGCGCAGCGACGAACGCGCAAGGGACGGCCGGTGACCAAGATCTTGTGGGCGCGCATACCGCCCGCCTTGCACCTCCCGGCTGTGTTCCGCTCAGTCGTGGGACGCGAGATGCGCCGAACGAAGGCCGGCGGCATCGACCTCGTCTCGAAAGTAGCTGTCTTTGGTTGATAATGCCGGCATATAATTAGGAACAGATCTTGCGCTGACCCCAGGGAAGATCACCCTCAAGGCTTCATATGCCGCCACCTCGCATAACTTGCACCAGACATGATGATGCTGCAGGCTTCATCCACGCGCGCTGGCGTTCCGGGTCTCGTACAATGCACTCAGAAAGGCCTCCACAAGCCGCGATCTCGGAGCATCTGGAGGTCTGAGAAGAAGAGCCCGGAAGTAGATGGCCGGCTCGAACGGAGCCGTTGAGACTCGACTGAATGATGCATGATCGATCGCCAGAGGGTTGGCAATGCCGATTCCTGCGCCCTCGCCGGCGAGGGTAACGACGGTTGAGGAAAAGGGCGTTTCAACAACGATCTTTGGCTCAACATTGGCGGCCGCCAAGGCGCGATCCATGGCTTTCCTCACCGTGTCTTCCGGCGACAGCGCCAGCAGGGGATAGCGGGCGAAATCCGCTGGCGTAATCACGTCTCGACCGGCCAGCGGATGGTCGCGAGAAAAGACGCAAACAGCCCGCGGTGTTGCGAACACGGTGGTCTGCACCCCCGACACATCGATCTCGTCAGCCGCCAGTCCCAGGTCGACCTGCCCGGATGCGACGAGATCCTTGACGACTGACGAGGTCCTGATCTGCAGCGAAATGCGCGCATCGGAAAAATGTTGAAGGAATCTTGTCACGGCTCGTGGGATCAAGACCTGCCCGAGAGCCGCGAGCGAGGCGATCCTGAGCGATCCTTCGCCAACCTCTCGGATCCTGGCTGCCGCCGCTTGGAGCCGATCAAGGCCAATCAGGTTGCGTTGCACCTCCTCGTGGAACAGGCGGCCGTCCCGGGTCGGAATCAGGCGTCCTCGCACTCGGTCGAAGAGGGAGAACCCGATACTTCGTTCCAGATTCGCGATCGTTCGGCTCACCGTCGGCTGCGATGTGCCGAGCAGTTCCGAAGCGCGTCCCGCTCCCCCGGAAATCATGACGGCGTGAAAGACTTCGATATCGTGCAGGTTCATGACGAATCCATATCACAAATGAATAGAGTCTGTCGCTTTCGAACATAGCTTGCCACGTCATTCTATGATGCTGTGGCCAGCCAGGAGACAGACAGTGATGCGGACCGAGACAACCCTAATTCACCCGCCCCGTACGGCCGACGAGCCATTCCAGACGTTGACCGTCCCCCTGCACCATGCGTCAACGGTCACCTTCGAGACCATGGCCGCCTTTGAGAGCCGTCATGAGCGCCTCTATGATGGCTACTCGTATGGGCTCTATGGCACACCCACGAGCCGATCACTGGAACAACAGATCGCTGCTCTCGAGGGCGGAACGCGAGCGCTCGTTACCCCATCCGGGCTCTCCGCGATCAGCCTGGTCTGTATGGCCTTCGCGCAGAAGGATGATAGAATTCTCATGCCCTCTTCGATGTATGGGCCCGCGCGAACAATGGCCCAACGGCTTCTTGCCCCTCTTGGGATTGACACCGTCTTCTACGATCCAACCATTGCCGGTTCTGTGGGTGACCTGCTCGACGACCGCACGAAGCTTGTCTGGGTCGAGTCCCCCGGATCGGTCACTTTCGAGATTCAGGACATCCCTGCCATCAGTGCCGCAGCCCATGCGCACGGTATCCTAGTCGCCGCCGATAATACATGGGCGACGCCAATCCTGTTCAATCCTCTCGCCCATGGAGTCGACCTGTCCATGCAGTCGCTGTCGAAGTATGCCAGCGGCCATTCCGATCTCAACATGGGTTCGATTGCTGTCAAGGAAGAGGCACTGTTCCGGCGGCTAAAGGATGTCGCCCGCTTCCTCGGCCTCGGCGTCGGCGCCGACGAATGCTTCCTATGCATGAGAGGCCTTGTGACTTTACCTCTGAGGTTAAGGCAATCGGAGCAGTCATCATTGCAAATTCTCGAATGGCTCCGGGATCAAGACTCCGTTGTGCAAATCCTCCATCCGGCCGAGCCCAACCATCCCGGTCACGCGGTTTGGACGCGTGACTTTCGAGGATCCTCAGGCGTGTTTTCGATCGTGTTGGCGCCGCATTCGGCTGACGTTATCGAGCGGGCGTTTCAGGAACTCAGATTGTTCAAGATCGGGGCAAGCTGGGGTGGTGCGCACAGCCTCGTTGCGCCCAGCAATCCTCGCTCCGGCCGCGACGACCTGGCCTGGTTATCGACCGGGCATCTGATCCGACTATCCATCGGTCTGGAAAATGTGGCCGATCTCATTGAGGACCTGCAGCGGTTCTTCGGTGCTTTGGGCGCCACGGCGACGGACAAGCGCAGGTTTCACACGAATCTCGGCGCTTCCAGCGCTGAGTAATCCAGAGGGAAGCAAACGATGACAAACAAACGGTTCATGGCGGCACTCTTCACGATCGGCTTGGCGGGTACGATAAGCTTGCCCGCGCAAGCCCAACAAACCGTTGAGCAGATCAAGCAGCGCGGCTATATCAGCTGCGGAGCAAGCCAAGGCAACGTTGGCTTTTCCGCGCCCGACGAGAAGGGTGTCTGGAAAGGGCTCGACGTGGACACGTGTCGCGCCGTTGCCGTTGCTATCCTGGGCGACAAAGACAAGGCCAGATTCGTTCCACTGACTGGCCCGCAGCGGCTGACCGCTTTGCAAACGGGCGAGATCGATATCCTGCCACGCACCACCACCTGGACATTGCGCCGCGATGCTAATGGGCTGAATTTTTCCTTCCCGAATTATTACGAGTACGACGGCTTCCTGTTGTCCCGGAAACTGGGCGTGACCGAAACGAAGCAGATGAAAGGCGCCTCCGTCTGCCTGCAAACCGGATCGACAACGGAGGTGACGCTTGCGGATCTGTCACGCAAGTACAACCTCGATCTCAAGCCGATCCTGTTCGACAACGTTCCGGCCACCCGGCAGGCCTTTTTTAGTGGCCGCTGCGATGCGCTGATCTCCGATGCGTCGGCGTTGGCAACCACGCGGGCGACCCAAGCCCCGAATCCCGAGGATTACGTGATCTTCCCGGCGAGCGGCCACTTCGAAGGTCTGGCCCCGTCGGTTCGGCATGGCGACGATCGTTTCTACGACATCGTCAAGTGGTCGTTCCAGGCCCTGATTGCTGCGGAGGACATGGGAATTACGCAAGCCAACGTAGACGAGATGCTCAAGTCGAGCGACCCGCAGATCCAACGTTTCCTCGGGATGGAGCCTGGGAACGGTCAGGCGCTGGGTCTTGACGAAAAGTGGGCTTACAACATCATCAAGCAAGTCGGAAACTATGGCGAGATCTTCGACCGTCATATTGGCAAGAACAGCCCAATCAAGCTCGATCGAGGACCGAACAAACTCCACAAGGACGGCGGGCTCATGTTCCCCCTCGTCTTTAACTGACGCTGCCGGTGCGCCAGGAGGGGTCTCGTGCGGTCCCTCCTGCATCCGTCCTGTGAGATAAAAGCAATGTCCCGACTGTGGTTTGATGCGCGGTTCCGCTCCTACCTTTGGCAATCTCTCATTATGCTGGCATTCCTTGCCACAGTGACATGGCTCACGGCCAACACACTCGACAACCTCGTCCGGCGCGGTATCCAAACCGGCTTCGGGTTTCTCAGCCGGCCGGCGCGCTTTCCGATTGCTGAAGGCTTTCTCGCTTATGATCCGACAAATCCTTATCTGAAAGCTTTTGCCGTCGGGTTGCTGAACACCCTTTACATCTCAATGATCGTGATTGTCGTCGCGACGGCTTTCGGCTTCTGCATCGGCTTGGGGCGTCGCTCCCTCAATCCGCTCGTCCGCGGCCTCGCGTCATGTTTCGTCGAAACGATGCGAAATACTCCGCTCGTGGTCCAGCTCCTGTTTTGGTATGCATTATTGACCATTGGGCTTCCCGCGCCGCGCGCCGCACTTGAACCGATGCCCGGCCTGTTTCTGTCGCTGCGCGGGCTGTTCTTCCCATGGCCGATCGTGGAGGGCGGCAGCGGGCTCTTCGGAAGTGCCTTGCTGCTTGGCAGTGCAATGGCGCTTAGAGCATTTGCTTGGCAAGCATGTCTTGGTCGCCCAAAGCGTCGAAGCCCTCCCCTGTGTGCTGGGCTGGGTGGTCTGGCCATTCTACTGCTTGGATTAACTGTCTGGGCCAGCGACATCCGTATCTCCCTGGACCAGCCTGTCTTGCGAGGTTTCAACTTTACCGGGGGAGCCACGCTGACGCCTGAATTCATGGCACTTGTCGTCGGACTTGTGCTCTACACGGCAGCATTTGTTGCGGAGATTGTCCGGGGCGGCATCGACGCCGTACCGAAGGGCCAGTGGGAGGGCGGCAGGGCCCTGGGACTGCGCGAGGAACACATTCTATGGCTCATTGTTGTGCCGCAGGCGCTGCGCATCATAGTACCGCCCATGACCAGTCAGTTTTTGAATGTCGTCAAGAACACAACCCTGGCCTTGGCGGTCGGTTACCCTGATTTTGCCTCCGTGATGGCGACAACGATTAACCAGACTGGGCAGGCGATCGAAGGCGTTCTGATCCTCATGAGCGTCTACCTGGCGATCAGCTTATCCGTCTCGACCTTCATGAACTGGTACAATCGCCGCATGATGCTGGTGACACGATGACCACAGCTTCGAATCTGCCACTTGAACCGATCGCAGACGCGGGAGACAACGCGGTCCTAGCCCTCAGGCCACCGGCGCGGCGCAAGGCTCCGATTGCGCAGGTTCTGTTTGGCACTATCGGGAATACCCTCCTGACCCTTGCCACAGCGGCTATTCTTTTGGCGGCAGTACCGCGCCTGATCCAATGGGGTATTCTCGACAGCATCTGGACGGCAACTGATGGATCGGCCTGCCGCGAAGCGAGCGGCGCTTGCTGGGCGTTTCTGCGCGCCAAATTCCGGCAGATTCTATTCGGAATCTATCCTCCAGACCAGCAATGGCGCCCGCTCCTTGCAGTCACAATGCTGTTTTGTGTCATTCTCTACAGTTTGCCACCACGCAACTGGGATCGTTTCCTCGTTTTCTTGTGGTGCATCGCTGTGGCCTGCTTCCTGGTCTTGATGCAAGGCGGGGTGCTTGGTCTCACCTTAGTTCCAACTGCATACTGGGGCGGGCTGCCGGTGACGCTCATTCTCGCAGTCTCGGCACTGGGAATTGGCTTTCCTTTCGGTGTCATCCTTGCGCTCGGGCGCCGCTCGGCTCTGCCCGTGCCACGGATCCTGTCGGTTGGACTGATCGAGGTCATCCGTGGGTTGCCTCTGGTCAGCCTTCTGTTCATGTCGTCGATCATGTTGCCGATCATGCTCCCGGAGGGGCTGACCATTGATAAGCTTGCCCGTGCCGGTGTGGCTTTGACAATCTTCTCGGCCGCTTATCTCGCTGAGGTTGTACGGGGCGGCTTGCAGGCGATTCCAGAGGGCCAAGCTGAAGCGGCACGGGCGCTCGGCCTGAGCTGGGTTGATACCATCCGCCAGGTCATTCTGCCTCAAGCCCTTCAGAAGGTCATCCCGCCCCTGACCAACACCGTCATTGTTATGGTGAAGAACACGGCGCTGGTTCTGGTCGTCGGCCTGTTCGATCTCCTCAGTTCAGGAAAGGCAGCCTTGGCTGACCCTTCCTGGCCGAGTCCGTTCGCCGAGACCTATCTCTTCATTGCAATGATTTACTTCGTCATCTGCTTCGGCATCTCACGCTACAGTCTTTATCTCGAGAGGCGTGCCGCGGCAGGCCAGGTGCGGTGACGCGATTTGACTCTTACCTCAGCGATCGGATGGCAAAATGCCTTTTTCAGTTAAACTGATCGATGGTTCGGTGGGTCGATCTGTCGACCCTAAAGCCGAAGCCGCCGTTCAGATGATCGACGTGCACAAGTGGTACGGCGAGTTCCACGTGCTGCGGGACATCAACCTCAGTATCCGGCGCGGCGAGCGCATTGTCATCTGTGGTCCCTCGGGTTCCGGCAAGTCCACGATGATCCGCTGCATCAACCGCCTGGAGGAGCACCAGAAGGGTCGCATCATCGTCGACGGGACGGAGCTCACCAACGATCTCAAGCGCATCGATGAGGTGCGTCGCGAAGTCGGCATGGTGTTCCAGCACTTCAACCTCTTCCCGCATCTGACAGTTCTCGAGAACTGCACGCTCGCGTCGATCTGGGTGAAGAAGATGCGCAAGAAGGAGGCGGAAGAAGTCGCCATGCACTACCTGACCCGGGTCAAGATCCCGGAGCAGGCGAACAAGTACCCGGGCCAGCTCTCCGGCGGCCAGCAGCAGCGCGTGGCGATCGCCCGCTCGCTGTGCATGAGCCCCAAGATCATGCTGTTCGACGAGCCGACCTCGGCGCTGGACCCCGAGATGGTGAAGGAGGTGCTCGACACCATGGTGGGACTCGCCGATGAGGGCATGACTATGCTGTGCGTGACGCACGAGATGGGCTTTGCCCGTCAGGTGGCGGACCGGGTGATCTTCATGGATTACGGGCAGATTGTGGAGATGAACACGCCGGACGAGTTCTTCCGCAACCCGCAGCACGAGCGCACCCGCCTCTTCCTGTCCCAGATCCTGCATTGATGTTGTGGCAACCAGCCACCCCAGGTGGGGGCCAGCGCATGATGTGATGGGACTCCCCACCTTCTAACAAGTCGGTTCTGAGTAACTGTGTCGGGCTGGACTTATGCGCTGGAAGGAAGTCTTCAGGGGGCTCAGGGTTGAAGAGGGTGCCATGTCTGAGCATGGCGCAGGCCACATTCAGGAGGCGGTCGGCCACACTGTGCAAGGCGCGTGGATGAGAATGACCGCGTTCGCGAAGTTGATCATACCGGCTTCGGCTTGTCGCATCGGTTTGGATCGCAACCCGCGACCGATGGTACAGTGCCAACCGAAGCCTCACGTGGGCTGCCCGGCGCATGCTCACCACCCAGCGTTTGCCGCTGCGGCGGGTCACAGGGGTCACACCGCAGAGGTTGTGCAGAGCCTGGTGGTCGCGTCGGCTGAGGGGATCTGAGGCCTCGCTCAGCAGCGTTGCCAGCACCATTCGGCCCCCGGGAAGAGACCGCAGGATGGCGGCATCACCGGGTCTCGCATCCGGATGGGCTTCTTGACCGAGGCTAGCAATCTGCTCGCACAGCTCGTCGAGCTGACGCGAGGTCTCCTTGAGCTGGCGGTACACGAGCCGGACATGGGCTGCCAGCATCTCGATGGGCATCGTCAACTTAACGACTTGGGACAAGTCTAGCCCCTTCAGGAGCATTAGATTAGGCACTCGCGACACCGGTCACCTCGGCCCAGACCTGAGAAGCCTGAGCGCGGACACGGCGATGATTTACGGCATTGGTGTTTGCGGGACGGCGGAAGAGGGCCGGGTCACCGCCTCGCAGATCGCCTCGGCATCGGCCATGTCGTTCTTCTGCCGCTTTACATACGGTTTGACGTAAGCCGGCGGCATGAGCTTCACCTCATGGCCGAGGCTCTGGAGTTCGCGCGACCAGTGATGAGCCGAGGCACAGGCCTCGATGCCGATCAGGCAGGGCGGCAGGCCCGCAAAGAACTTGAGCACCTGCCCGCGCCTGACCTGACGTCGGATGATCACTACCCCTTCGGCATCAATACCGTGCACCTGGAAGACGGACTTGGCGATGTCCAGGCCAATAGTGGTGACCGTGCTCATGGGCTGCTCCTGTGTCGCTGGCTGCTCGAAGCAGCCATGCTACCTCACCGCTCGGTGGGAGCCGTCCACAGCATCAGGACCGGACCTTCATCGCGTTCCAGGCTATTCTTGCGAATGACGGTCCAACTCGGCCTGGATCTCGACCGCGAGATCTCGCACCAGCTCGCGGTACTCGGCGCAGCGCGCCTCCCTCACGGGTGAGGACGATCGTTCCCAGTGTACGAGAGCTGCCTGCGCCGCGGCGAAATCCTCGCAGAGCGACTGGAAGCCTTCGTCCGTCCGAGCCAATTCCGCGATGGCATGTCCCCGGTCGGGGAAGCGTGCGATGGCGGCCTGGACGGCGTGCTGCATGGTGTAACCCCGTCGCCGGGCTCGGACAGCGCGGGTGCGCCGTCCCACATTTGCCAGTATCCGCCCATGCCGTTCCCTTGGGGAGTATGTTACTGTAGTTTACGGGGAGAGGCGTCACGTACGCCCGCGGACAACGGACCGATCCATGCTCGGTGGAGGCGACGGCACTGTCAGTGCCTCGCCGCAGGCGCAGTCGCCGCCTGCGGCGGAGGACGTACGCGCCCAGCTCGACCGCCTCCTTGCCAGCCCCGACCTCGACGCGCCCGCGCGGGCGCGCAGGTTCCTCCGCTATGTTGTCGAGGAGACGCTCGCCGGCCGCGCGGAGCGCATCAAGGCGTATGCCATCGGCACCGAGGTGTTCGAGCGGAGTTCAGACTTCGATGCGCAGAACGACCCAGCCGTGCGCATCGAGGCCGGACGGCTGCGCCGGGCGCTGGAGCGCTACTATCTCTCCGATGGCTTGTCGGATCCGGTCGTCATCACCATCCCCAAGGGGGGCTACGTCCCGCACTTCGCCTGGCGCACGCCGCAGGCCGCGGAACCCCATCCTGCCCCGGCCGCTGTGTCGCCCAGGTCTCCAGCCGATTCGCCGCCACGGCGCTGGATGCCCTGGCTCGCCGCGGTTCCCGTCGCGATCGCTTGCCTAGCCTTCCTCGGCGGGCTTGCCTTGTGGGGCCCGTGGCGCGACGGCGCATCCAGTTCACCCCAAGCGTCCACCCCCTCGCCGCCCGGGGGGCCGACCCTCGTCGTGATGCCGTTTACGGCCCTGGGCGAGCCTTCGGCCGGCCGGACCTACGCCGACGGCCTGACCGAGGAGGTCCTGAGCCAATTCGCCCGCTTCAAGGAAATCACCGTCCTCGGGCGGGAGACGTCACGCAGCATCCCGCCGGGTGCGGACGCCGCCCGCATCCGCCGCGACCTCGGTGTCCGCTACGTGCTGGAGGGCAGCGTCCAGGCCGCAGAGCACCGCCTGCGCATCACGGGCCGGCTCCTCGATGCACTGACCGGCGCCGTCCTGTGGTCGCAGACCTACGACGAGGATGTGCAGGTCCGCGATCTCTTCACGATCCAGAACGATGTCGCACGCAGGGTCGCGACCGCGGTGGCGCAGCCCTACGGCATCATCCAGCGGGCTGACCAGACCCGGACCGGGATCCGCCCTCCCGACGACCTCGAGGCCTACGGATGCACGCTGCGGTTCTACGACTACCGGGCCGCGCTGTCGGAGGAGAGCCATGCCGCGATCCGGACCTGCCTCGAAAGGTCTGTGGCGCGTTATCCTGACTATGCGACCGCTTGGGCAATGCTGTCCGTCCTGTATCTCGACGAGGATCGGTTCGGGTTCAATTTGCGGACGGGGGGCGTCACCCCGATACAACGCTCGCTCGAGGCCGCCCGCCGCGCGATCCGTCTCGATCCGGAAAACGTGCGCTCGCTCCAGGCCCTGATGATGGCGCTGTTCTTCGCCCGGCAGCCCGCCGAGGCGCTGGAGGTGGGCGAGCGGGCATTGGCGCTAAACCCGAATGACACCGAGCTGCTTGGGGAGTTCGGGACCCGGCTCGGCCAGGCGGGAGCCTGGCAGCGCGGCGCCGAGCTGCTGGAGCAGGCGCTCGCCCGCAACCCGGGTCACTCCGGCTACTACAGCGGAACGTTGGCTGTTTACGCCTACATGCAGCACGACTATGCACGCGCCGAAAGCCTGATCCGGCAGGCGGCCCTGGAGAAGTTCCCGCTCTACCATTTCGTCGCCGCCGTCATCTACGCCCAGCTCGGCAAGACATCGGAAGCCGCCGAGGCCCGTGACGCGTTCCTGCGCATGCGCCCGACCATCTTCGAGCACTGGGACGACGAGATGGCCAAGCGGAACTACCGGCCAGAGGACGCGGCCCATTTTGCCGAAGGAGCCCGCAAGGCCGGCTTCCCGGTGCCGGCCCGGACGGCTGCGGAGACGGCCCTCCAGGCGGCCACTCACCAGCGCTGACCGTCTCCACCACCACGTAAACTACACGATGCTACAGGCGCGAACGCTCCGCTGTTGCTAGCGTCCGAGCAGTGGGCATGGCGATTCCGAGGACTTCACCCACGGCTACTGCTGGGGCGAGGAGCCGCAGGTCGGGGCCGTCCGCTGTGCCGGGTAAGTGTCGCGCAGTTCCCCGAACCCACACGCAACGGAGATTTGTCATGACGATGAAGCTAACCCGCCGCCAGGCTGCGATCGGTGCCCTGAGCCTGCTCGCTGGGACCACGATGAGCACCGTCAGTGAGGCCCATCTGGGCGAGCTGCTCGGCATCGATGAAGGGCTCGAGGACTTCTGGCTGGCCACCGACGCCTACATCTACGGCTACCCGCTGGTCACCATGGAGATGACGCGCCGGGTTATTACCAACGTGGCCGCCCCCGAGGGTACCCGGGCCCCGATGGGCCAGATCATCAAGCTCCGGCACTATCCGGATGCTGCGTTCCGCGACGTGACCGCCCCCAACGCCGACACGCTCTATACGACCGCGTTCTTCGATGTCGGCAAGGAGCCCTGGGTGTTGAGCCTGCCGGACATGAAGGACCGCTACTACCTGATGCCGATGCTGGACGGCTGGACGACGGTGTTCCAGGTTCCCGGCAAGCGCACCACGGGCACCGGCCCTCAGACCTACGCCATCACCGGGCCTGGGTGGAGCGGCGCGCTGCCGGCGGGTGTCAAGGAATACAAGGCGCCCACCAGCATCGTCTGGCTGCTCGGCCGCATCTACTGCACCGGCACGCCGGAGGATTACGCCGAGGTGCACGCGCTCCAGGACCAGGTCACGCTGGTGCCGCTCAGCGCCTACGGCAAGCCGTATACGCCGCCCGCCGGCAAGGTCGATCCGTCGATCGACATGAAGACCGCCGTGCGCGACCAGGTGAACCGCATGGACGCGGTGGCGTACTTCACCCTGCTGGCAGAGCTGATGAAGACGAACCCGCCGTCGGCGGCCGATGCCCCTGCGCTGGCGAAGTTCGCCAGGATTGGGCTCGTGCCCGGCCAGGACTTCGATGCGAGCAAGCTGCGAGCCGACTTCGCGAAACGCATCCCGGAGATCGCCAACGACCGGATCATGATCCAGTTCAAGATCAACAAGGACGTGCACGACATCGACGGATGGGGCTTCACGACGAAGACCGGGATCTACGGCACCGACTACCTGATGCGGGCCCTTATCACGGCGATCGGGCTTGGGGCCAACCGCCCGCAGGACGCGGTCTATCCGACCTCGCAGAAGGACGGCGAGGGCCGGGCCTATGACGGAGCCAACAAGTACGTCATGCGCTTTGCCAAGGGCCAGTTGCCGCCGGTCGAAGGCTTCTGGTCGCTGACGATGTATGATGGGGGCTATTTCTTCGTGGCCAACCCGATCAACCGCTACTCAGTCAGCGCGCGCCAGGACCTGAAGGCCAATCCGGACGGGTCAATCGACCTCTACATCCAGAAGGACTCGCCCGGAGCAGACAAGGAGTCGAACTGGCTGCCAGCTCCGGCGGGCAAGTTCATCCTCATGCTGCGGATGTACTGGCCGGACGAGAGCAACCCTTCTATCATCGACGGCACCTGGACGATCCCGCCGGTCCGAAAGGTCAGTGATCGGGCATAACCGTGCACGAAGGTAGGCTAAGCCGGAGGCCTGCCGCATAGCAAGGCAAGTAGGGCCGGACATACCGGCCCTTCGGCGTCGACGCCGCCCTCTCCTGGCAAGCCGTCAGCGGTTGCGGATTTGACTTCGGCACCTACCAGGGAATTCCGTTCTCGGGTGTGATCGGCGACCGTCCACTTTGCACCGACTGCACCTGACGCGAGGATCGGCGCTACGGGTTCGACATGCTTCAGCACGAACCCATGCTCGGCATCAGCGCCCGAATCTGATCCTTAACTTGGCGCATGTACGAGGAGGTTTCCTTAGATCGAGACGTCTTGTTGTGGCCTGCGCTGTGTAGGGGTCCCGCCCGTAGAACTCGGATGGTCCGAAATGGGTCGAGCCTGTGTGAAAACTCAAACCGTGCTCACCGCAGCGAACAATTAGGAAAAGTTTACGTCTCTGTATCGGGGATTTCTCGGTCAATCAGCACCTGTGAGACATAAAATTTCTCCAAGAAGCAGTCCGTCAGCGTTTTCACACATGGGGTAATTCCGGGGCCGCGCCATAACCTGGCTCTGGGAATCAGCTCTCTAAGATCGACGAGGCCCACGCCAGGGCCCTGACCGTGAGGAGGGTAGCCATGGAGCACTATGTCGGACTGGACGTCTCGCTGAAGCTGACGGCGATCTGCATTGTCGATCAAACGGGGAAGATCGTGCGCGAAGGCATGGTCCCCTCCGACCCGGAGGTGATCGCGGGCTTTGTTCAATCCCATGCGCCGCATGTGGCCCGGGTTGGACTGGAGATCGGAGCGACGGCGACGTGGCTCTGGAACGAGCTGAACGCGCTGGGATTGCCGGTCATCTGCATCGATGCCCGACATGCCAAGGCGGCGTTGAAGATGCAGATCAACAAGAACGACCGCAACGATGCGGCTGGCATCGCCCGCATCATGCAATGTGGATGGTACAAGCAGGTGCACGTCAAAGACCGCGGCAGTCACGCCATCAAGGCCCTGCTCGCCAGCCGCGCTCTGCTGGTCAAGCTCAAGCGCGATCTGGAGAACCAGATCCGCGGACTTCTGAAGAACCTCGGGCAGGTGATCGGCCGGGCCAAGATGAACGTGTTTGCCAGGCGTGCGGCCGAACTGCTCGAGGACAGGCCGGAACTCGCCGCCGCAGCCCTGCCGCTCCTCAGGGCGCGTGAGGCTGTCGAGCAAGAGATCGCGGATCTTGATCGCAAGGTACTGCGACTGGCCCGCAGAAGTGCTCAGGTGCAGCGGTTCATGACAGTCCCGGGAGTCGGTGCGATTACGGCACTGTGCTTCCTGGCAACGATCGATGATCCCGCCCGCTTCACGCGGTCGAGGAGCGTCGGAGCCTATGCGGGACTGACGGCACGCGGCTACGCCTCCGGCGAGACCGATTGGACCGGCCGGATCTCAAAATGCGGCGACACGATGTTGCGCAGCTACCTCTACGAGGCCGCCAACGTGCTGCTCACCCGCGTGGCCAAGTGGTCGGCGCTGAAGGCGTGGGGTCTCAGGCTGACTAAGCGCAGCGGACTGCGCAAAGCCAAGGTTGCGGTGGCGCGCAAGCTCGCCGTGACGTGTTAGACAATGGTGCAAAGTTTGCGCTCAGCTTTGTCCATACGATTGCTCGCGAGGCCCTGCGCCATCGCATGGCGGGTCCGACGTTAAAGCCTTCGGCCTGATCTGGATGGACCCGATCAGGCTGAAGGAAGAGGACCATGACGGCCAAGCTTAGCAAGAGGCGCCGACCCCTGCGCCTTGAGGTCGGCTTCGAGGTCAGACGGGGCAGTCGGGATGTCTTGGAACGGGCCTACGAGCGCCTCCTGCCCCTGCGCACCTGTTTCCTGCCATCAAGCGCGCTGACACCCACTTCTGAGGGAGCATGCGATGAGAACCCCGCACCTGAGAGCCGTCTCGGCCCCACAGACCCTGCAGGTCGCCCTCTACGCCCGCGTCTCCTCCGACCAGCAGGCTGAGCAGCACACCATCGACAGCCAACTGGCGGAGCTGACCACCCGAGCAGAGCAGGACGGCCACTGCGTCCGAGAGGATCTGCGGTTCATCGACAATGGCCACAGCGGCGCCAGCCTGATCCGTCCGGCCCTGGAGCGTCTGCGCGACCTCGTGGCGCTGTCGGCGATTGATCTCGTCTATATCCAGTCCCCGGATCGTCTCGCGCGCAGCTACGCGCACCAGGTTCTGTTAATCGAGGAGTTCACCCATGCCGACACGCAAGTGGTCTTCCTCAATCGCCCGATCGGGACCACGCCCGAGGACAGTTTGCTGCTGCAGCTGCAGGGCATGTTCGCCGAGTACGAGAGAGCCAAAGTGCTGGAGCGCAGCCGGCGCGGCAAGCGCCATCGCGCTCAAGCCGGTGCCGTCAGTGTCCTGTCCCGCGCGCCCTTCGGCTACCGCTACATCACGCGCGAGGCCGGGGGAGGAGCTGCGCGCTACGAGATTGACGAGGCGGCGGCCCGGATTGTGCGCCAGATCTTCACCTGGGTCGGGCACGAGCGACTGACGTTGGCCGAGGTTTGCCGGCGCCTGCGCGACAGCGGGATTCCAAGCCCGACCGGTCAACCGCACTGGAGCCGGACCGTGGTCCACACCATGCTGCGCAACCCGGCCTATGCAGGTCAAGCGGTTTATGGTCGCCGCCAGTGTGTGCCATGGCAGGCGCCGCTTCATCCACCGCGCGGCCACGACGGCATGCCGCGCAAGCCCTATCGACAAGTGCCAGCCGCGGCCGAGCGGCACATCAGCATCGCGGTGCCCGCCCTTGTGGACGAGGACCTCTTTGCGAGTGTCGCAGAGCGGTTGGAGGACAACCGAAAGCGCAATCGTGAGCGGCTTTCAGGCGTTCAGTATCTGCTGCGGGGTCTGCTCGTCTGCGAGAAGTGTGGCTATGGGTTCACCGGGTATCACCCCTATGGACCATGGCGGTACTATCGCTGTTGCGGCACTGACCGCACCCGGTTCCACGGGGAGCGGCGATGCGACGCCCGCCTGGTTGCGGTCGATCGGCTCGATGAGGCCGTCTGGAGCGAGGTCTGCCGGCTGCTCGACAACCCGACGCGGGTGATCGAAGAGTATCAGCGCCGCCTGGACGCGGTGCAGGCCACGCCGCACCAACTCGAACTGGATGCTCTCGGCCGTCAGCTGGCGAAGGCGCGCCGTGCCATCGAGCGGCTGATCGACAGCTACATGGAGGGCTTGATCGAGAAGCCTGAGTTCGAGCCGCGCCTGGCCGAGTTGCGCCGCCGGACAGCCCGGCTTGAAGCTGAAGCCCAGGCTCAACAGGAAGCCGATGAGCAAGTCCGCTCGCTGCACCTCGTCATTGGCAAACTCGACCTGTTTGCCACGATGGTGCACGATCGGCTCGCGGGTGCGGATTGGGCGACGAAGCGCGACATTATCTGTACCCTCGTCAAGCGCATCGAGGTGGCCGATGATGTTGTTCGGGTGATCTTCCGGGTCGATCCTGGCTTCTCAGGCCCACCCAAGGCACGCCGAACTTTGCACCATTGTCCTGCACGTCGTCATTCTGCACCGGATGTGGATGGATGGCACGGACTTCCACTGGTCATCACAGGAGGCCGCCCAACAAGCAGCATGAAAGTTTAACCCGTTTCCCGCCAACCCGCGGGAAGCAAGGTCCCTGCCGGGACGTTGGCGTTGGTGAGATCGCCCCAGGCTTTGCGACGCTCTTCTGGGCCAAGCGCGCTTCACACATTGATCCGCCAGCGTCATCTGACGCCATCATGCGGAAGGCCTGTCCTTACCGCGGAGAGAACCCTGGACCCGGCAAGGATGCTCACAGAGAGCTTGACCCCAGACCCGGAATTAGAGAACGGCCTCGGTCACGGACTGCCCTTCAGCTTGGACGTGAGAAAGTCCGCTTTTAGCTCCTGACCTGCCCTCCTCTGATCATCGTAGCAGAAGCAGCATGGATTCCAGCAAGTCCTCACTCACTTAAGGTTTCCGAACCTGGCCTTTCCCAAAGTCACGCTTCTTCCTATTGCTAAGCCTATGATGTCCTTGGGCCTAAATACAGCGCAGGAAGGTATTTAAGGAATGGCTACGGTCTGATGGTCGGATAAACGCCACATCGCTTGGCTGCATCGTGAGCGGCTTCATCAGAAATCAGATCACGGGCATCTATTTAGGCCTTTCGGCTCCAGCCGAGCCGCTAAAGCCTTTGTTTCCAAAGCACTTTCGCTGGCTGTAGGAAAGCCCTGCCTTCGCCAGCTAGTTAACAGAATGACTTGAAAAACGTCTTCAAACGATCCTTTTCCGATGATCGCAAAGTATGTACAAAGAGCCGAAATCTCATCAGAAATTGACACATGGCTCCCTCCCCTACTCGGCAACGCCTGATCGGTTACGCCCGCGTCTCAACCGAGGAGCAGGCAACAGACGCTCAGCTCGACGAGCTCAAGGCTGCCGGCTGCGCGCTCATCCATCAGGAACACGGATCCGGCGCCTCTCGAACTCGGCCAGTCCTCTCCCGGCTCATCCGAGAGATCTCGGAGGGCGAAGTCCTCGTGGTCGTTCGGCTCGATCGTTTGGCCCGGTCGGTCAGCCATCTGCTCGAGGTGATCGAGACGCTTGAGGAGAAAGGTGCCCATTTCAAATCCCTCAGGGATCCGATCGACACGTCGACCCCGCAAGGCATGTTCTCTCTGCAGGTCCTGGGCGCCGTCGCTCAGCTGGAGCGATCGCTGATCTCGGAGCGCACGAAGGCTGGCATGAAGGCGGCATTGGCCAAGGGCAAGCGGCCGGGGAACCCCGGATTGCGTGAGGGGCGGCCGGAGGCAATCCGCAAGACCGCCCTCGCCCGCGACCGCGTCTATATGGGCGACCTTTTGACAGCGGCCGACTCTTTCCTTCCCGTCGTCCGTCAGATGCGGCCGGACCATAGCTGGCGAGATGTCGTGCAGGTGCTGAATGCACGAGGCCAGCGGTGGACGGATCAAAGCCTCCGGAGGGCGATCAAGCGATTGGTTGCCGAGCGGATGGCTGAACCGGAGTTGTTACGGAAAGCCGGAAGACGGCCGCCGGACGATCGCATCATGACCCTGATTGCCGGCATTGCGATCTCTAACCCGAACCTCACCCTGCGTGAGATTGGCGCTCAGCTCGAGGGAATGCGAGAGCGGACACCACGAGGCGGGAGAGAATGGAAGGCTAGCTCGGTCAAATTCCAACTCGACCGGGCTCGCAAGACTGGCCTCGCAGTCCCTGACATCCAGTGATTTTGGCGCTGTCACCAGATCTTGCGTTCGAAGTGTGACACTTGGATAGCTTGTGCCACCCTTGGTAGATCATGATGACCTGCCAACAGGTCGTGGGCAGGTCGCCGGGAGATCAAATTGACCTACAAGCCTCGAATTCCATAGCCGCGGCGGGGCTTCCGCCGGAGCCATTTCACCAGAGCTTCGAGCGCCCTGCCCTGCCCCTCGTGAACTTCTACGGGTTGGCGGCGAGGCTTCCCAATATCGCACTACTCGCCGACCCATGCCGCTTAAGGATGCTACCTGCTCCCGTTCGCTCACCACGTCTCGCCCGGGTCCTCAAACTCCATCAGCTCGCCGCCAATCCGAACGAGGGCATCATCAAGAGGCGACTTGCCTCTGCCGGCGCCTTTTGGCCGGAGCCCCCTCCCCTGCCCTCGGACGAGCCTGCGCTTCACGAGCCGCGTCGCCTCTACCGCGAGATAGGCCAGTTCCTGATCCGGCATGCCATCCAGGAGTTCGTCGATCTCGGGTCTTGTTGCCTTCGCCCCGAGCGTGCCCAATGACACTGGCTCCGACGCCCAGGTCTCCTCACGCACCGGCCTCGGTGGGGAGGTCCGGCGGACTGGTTTGGCACGTGGCGGAGGTTCCCCGAACAGGTCCCCTTGTCGCTCATCGCGAACCGGGTTTCGCGCCATGCCACCTCCAGCCTGTTTTCCTCTCGTTAACCATACTGGCCGCCACGCCTTTGTCCTTCAACCAAACGGTGACGGTCCTGATGGTTTCGCGAGAGAATGGCCCCTCACCCTACAAAGGGTTGCTCTGTTCAGCGGAAGGCGCCGGTCGGTCAGCTTCATGAAGATCCGACCCATTATCCACCATGGTATCGGGTGTCATCTCGACCCCATGAGCAGGCAGTCGCATAAGAAGGCGGCACAGGCGCGCCAGTGTCGAGCGCAGGTCATGGCGGTGGACCACCATGTCGACCATGCCGTGTTCCTTCAGGAATTCGGCCCTCTGGAACCCGTCGGGCAAGTGCTCGCGGATTGTCTGCTCGATCACCCGAGGACCGGCGAAACCGATCAGGGCTCCTGGCTCGGCCATATGGACATCACCCAGCATCGCATAGGAGGCAGTCACCCCGCCCGTGGTCGGATTGGTGAGAACGACGATATAAGGTAGCTTTCTCTCGCGCAGCCGCTGGATCAGAACCGTAGTGCGCGCCATCTGCATGAGGGACAGGATGCCCTCCTGCATCCGGGCCCCGCCCGAGGCGGTGAACGCCACATAGGGCGTGGCTCGCTCGATCGCCGTTTCGGCGCCCCTGATGAACGCCTCCCCGGCAGCCACCCCAAGCGAGCCGCCGATGAAATCGGGGTCGTGGGCAGCCACGGTCATCGGCAGGCCTTCGACGGTTCCCATGCCCACTTTGATCGCATCCGGCAATCCGGTTTTCGTCCGGGCCTCTTTCAGCCGGTCGGAGTAGCGTTTGGTGTCCCGGAACTTGAGCGGGTCGGAGTCCACCTCTGGGACGGGTACGTCCGTCCATTGACCCTCGTCGAAGGTCAGCATCAGGCGCTGGGTCGCCGACAGGCGCATGTGGTGACCAGAGCCTGGAATCACCCACTGGTTGGCCTCAACGTCCTTTTGAAATACCACTTGCCCGGAATCCGGGCACTTGATCCAAAGGCTGTCAGGCGCATCTCGCTTGAACAGGGTTTTGATCTTTGGCGCGACATCGGTAATCCAGCTCACGCGGCGTTCCTTCCCTATCTGCCGGGGCGGCACAGACCACGGGAATGCAGCAGGAGCGCGACGCTGGATCGATCGGATCTCCTTGAACTGCTCAGTCACAGTTCACACATCAGAAGGGCTCGACCACAGTCTGGCCAGGGCAGATCCGAAGACAGCACTGCATGATGATGGGACAAAGAGCGTTGGCGAGTCCGGCAAAACAGCTCAATCGGGCAAGACAACTCGACGCTTTGGCGGCCGTCCTTCCAATCGCGGCGGCTGATCGCTGTGCCGAGGTGCTGACCGACGCCGATGTCGCTACCCTGAAGCATCTTGCTGATACCAGGATGGGCACCAACACGCTGCGCGCCCATCGCCTCTGAACTCGCCTACCTCGAAGCCTGGTGCCGTGCTGCGACCGCAGGACCGCTTCTGTGGCCCGTCGATCCCTCGCTCGTCCTGAAGTTCATTGCCCACCGCCTGTGGGATCCGGACCAGAAAGCCATTGATCCCGCCCACGGCATGCCCAATGACGTGATTGAGGAGCTCAGGCAGCGCAAGATCCTGAAAGTCAACGGACCACACACGCCCAAGACCCTATCCCCACGGCTGTCCAACTGGTCGACCATTCATCAATAGAAAGGCATTGACACCCCGTTTGACCACCCCGGCATTAAGAAGGCCGTTCGTCTGGCGATGAAGGCCTAAAGTCGCGAACCCCAGCGCAAGAGCCGCAAGCCCGTTACCCGAGAAGTTCTCGAGCGGCTCCTTGCTTCCTGCGGCGGAGCGATGGCAATCGACATCCGCGACCGGGCAATTCTGCTGGTCGCTTTCGCGGCCGGGGGGCGGCGCCGCAGCGAGGTTGCGACGCTGAGGCACTCCCAAATCAGGGTGGTTGATCCGTCAAGCTCCGACCAACCGATCCAGCGTCTCCAACCGTACCCTGCATTCGCATTGCACTGGGGCGAACGAAAACGACCACCGCAGGGCAGGGGGCTTTCGTGTTCGCCGCAGGCCGCGTTGCGGTAGCCCTCCATGACTGGATGCATTTTGCGGAGATCACATCGGGCCCGATCTTCCGGGAAATCCGAAAGGATGGCTCTATCGCGACGAACCAGCTGACCCCGCGATTGGTCAATCTCATCCTTAAGAAGCGCTGCCGGATGGCTGGGCTGGACCCAGCAGAATTCAGTGCCCACGGGCTGCGCTCCGGCTTTATGACCCAGGCCGAACGGGATGGGATCCCGCTTATGGATGCTATGCGTCAATCTGCTCACAAGTCCCACCAACGGGCCGCCGGGTACAACGACGAGCAGGACCATGCCCATAGTATGTCTGTCAGGATCGTCCTTTAGGCCTCAGTAAGAGCCACTCCCTGGATAAGTTGTCCGCGGTCAACCGTTTCGGGGCAGGGGACTGTGAACCATCTGTAACCAGGCCCACGGTGATGAGTTGTCCGCGGTCAACAAATACTCCAGAGGGTCTGCGACCAAAACCTCCGATTCGGCTCAGCGTGTTTGGCTGCCAGTCTCTGCTTCCTTCAGAGCCTACCTCCCAGGCAGGAAGTTAGCCCTCCCAGTAGGTAGCTCCACTGCCTTGGCCCACTCCAGCACACGCATTTTGGGTCCAAAGTGTACTTTTTGCAGCCTGTTAACCCGTTCTTAACGGCAAGGAGGCGTACTGGATCAGCGCAGATTTACCGATCTAGGCCCAATTCCGCGCGGAAACGCAAGGAACCTTACATGACAGCACTCCAGCAAACCTCCCCAATGGTGATCCCTTCACGGGCTCTCGATACGGCATCTAACAAAGATCAGATCCTTATCGACGCGGAGCTTCTTGCGAAGAAACTCCAGGAGCACACCCAACGTATCTTCCCACCAGTCGCAAAAAAGGCGATCCGTCGGTTCACATCAGCGGAGACGGCGAAGTTCCTCAAAATCCATGAAGGTTACCTTCGTCAGCTCGCGGCAGAAGGTAAAGCGCCTCTTCCCGAGATGCAGCCTAATGGCCGGCGGACCTTCTCGATCGAGGAGATCAATGCAGTAAGGGAGTTCCTTGAAGGGACAAAATCCAATCGTCGGTACGTTCCACACCGAACAGAACGCGAGAAGCTTCAGATCATATCAGTGATCAACTTCAAGGGCGGCAGTGCTAAGACGACAACGACTGCGCACCTAGCCCAATACCTTGCTCTGCAGGGCTATCGTGTCCTTGCAATAGACCTCGACCCGCAGGCTAGCCTGTCAACGCTTTTCGGCAACCAGCCGGAACTCGACGTCCGTGAGAACGAAACCCTCTACGGAGCGATCAGGTTCGACGAACATCGGACGCGCATCGAGAATATCATTCGGTCAACATACCTTCCTGGTCTGCACTTCATTCCAGGGAATCTCGAGCTTATGGAGTTTGAGACCACGGCGCCCGCTGGCCGGAACTCGCAGATCTTCTTCATGCAAATCATGGAAGCCCTGGAACCAGTAAGCGACCTTTATGACGTCGTAGTGATGGATTGCCCACCCAACTTGGGCTACCTCACCATGACAGCCCTCTGTGCTGCCACATCGCTGCTGGTTACGGTGCATCCGCAAATGTTGGACGTGCTGTCTATGTCCCAGTTTCTCAGGATGGTTGGCGAAGTGATGTCCCATCTTGGTAAACACAAGCCAGACTACGACTGGCTAAGGTACCTAATTACCCGCTATGAGCCGAGCGATGGACCTCAGAACCAGATGGTTGGCTTCATGCGCTCGCTCTTCGCCCACCGGGTTCTCCAAAACACGATGGTAAAAAGCACAGCCATCGCAGATTCAGGCCTGACCAAGCAGACTTTGTACGAAGTTGACCGGACTAAGTTCAACAAAGGGACTTACGACAGGGCACTGGAGTCCTTGGATCTGGTCAACAGTGAGATCGAAGCTCATATCCGCCAAGCCTGGGGGAGGCAGTAATGGGACGCAAAAACCTGATCAATTTCGCCGACACGTCCGACGTCGCTGCCGACAACATGGGTACGACCGGGGCACCAGCGCCAAATCCAGTGGGCGATCTGCAGGCCCACGCGGCCGCGGCTATCGGAAGCGAGCGTCCGCTACCTGATCGGCCGTTAGCTAGTCGCTTGCCGTCCGATCGCCCACTTGCGAGCAGACTGAACAACGAGGAAGTGGTCTCGCTGCCGAGCCTCAGTTCACCCCCTATGACATCGCCGCTCAAAGCGATGAAGGCCGCGGTTAACTCAGCTGATCGTGTAGAAGAGCTTGAGGAGAAGCTAAGAGCCGGCCAGGCCATCGTTGATCTGGATCCGGCCGATATCGATGCCTCGTTCGTCCCAGACCGCATGGCGTACTCAGAGGAGGCCCACAAGGAACTCGTCGCAGCCATCCGATCGGAAGGGCAGCAAGTTCCCATCTTGGTCCGCCCGCACCCTGAACGCACAGGACGGTATCAGGTCGCCTATGGACACCGCCGACTGCGCGCAATCAAAGAACTCGGCACAAAGATTAGGGCCGTGGTCCGTGACCTCACTGATGAGCAATTGGTCGTTGCTCAAGGACAGGAAAACAATGCACGAACGAACCTGAGCTTCATCGAAAAGGCACGCTTCGCCTTCCGTCTTGAAGAGCGAGGGTTCCGCCGTGATGTGATCATGCAAGCGCTTTGCGTCGACAAAGCGGTGCTCTCCAAAATGCTCTCGGTCGCAAACGCAATCCCAGCTCACATTATTGATGCCATCGGGCCTGCTCCGAAGATTGGACGTCGGAAGTGGGAAGATCTCGCTGCGCTCATCAAAGCTCGGCACGTCGAGAAAGTACGCGTTGCAATTGAACGGGCAGAGAGCGCTGGTCGCGACAGTGATGCGATCTTCGAGGCAGCCTACAGGGCTCTAGTTACAAAGGAAGCCTCAGCTAAGCCCGAAGCTTGGGTCGCTCCCGATGGAGTGAAGCTCGCGAAGATCCTAGAGACCGACGACAAGTTCGCTCTCGTTATTGATCGTAAGGTATCCCCCGAGTTCGGCAAGTTCCTCGCAAGCCGGCTGGAACAACTCTATAATGAGTTCCAGGGCGCTGAAAACAATTAAGACCAAAAGGGCCGAGCAGCCTCCTCGGCCTTCTCATTTCTTGTCAGGCTTCCATTGTCTGAAGCCGCTTATCAGACCTTTCGCCTTCAGCAACTTTCTTCAGCAACTCGTCGGGAAGGGGCCCCTCGAGGCTCAGGGCCTCTTCAGTGGGCGCATTAAGCCAGACGTCATATTCTTCGTGTGTGGTCAGGATCACCGGCATCTCTATGGAGTGAGGCGGCCCTACCACACCGTTCGGTTCTGAAGTCAGGAACGAATAGAGCAGGTGTTCACCTTCAACAGGGTCAGCCTTCGTTCTACGCACACCAGTCTATGGTGGCGCAATACGTGCAGAAGGCGGGGAGGAACGGTGCGTTATGAACAGGAGTTGGAATATCGTGCGCGGGGTTGTAAACTTTTGCTTGTTGCGGGCAACTGACCGTTTCTTCGCGCGGTTAAGAGCTCCCGGAGATATAACATAACTCCGCTCCATAGGGCCGGTTGGAAGTCAGGTTTGGCGTATTTCGGAGGCAGGACGCTGTGGATTCCCGGATAGGGAACGCAGCCGCCTCATGGGGGAGGGCGCAAGAAGTGTACCCAAAAATACGCTAAGGGCTAAAGCAGCGTGACGCTCAGCTGTGCGAGAAAACAGGCGCTGAGGCGACGTACCCCTCACCGTAGCGAACACCGAATTTATTTGGTTGCCAGGTTAGCGAAAGGAAGTAAAACAATAACTTAGCCGTTAGTCGAAATTCAGTCTATGGGGCTTCCCAGGGCCTCCTGGTGAAAGGCTGACCCGACGCGATGACAAGGGGGTGGGGCATGCTCAATTTCTCTGCCTCTGATCAAGAGCAACCAAAGAGCTTTTTGCTCCCGGAGATCCCTTGGGAGAAGATCATCGGCCGACTAGAGAAAGTCGCGCTCGAGATTAAATCGTTCGATGCTCGCCTTGAGGCATCTGGCTTGTCCGCTGGCTGGCAGTCCCGGTGCGACATGAATGAGGCTGTGCGGGCGCTGATCCTGGACGGGCATCTGGTCGATATCGGCGACCTGGTGCTGCACGACGCTGGCATGGACGTTCGGAGCCCAACGCACGAGATCACCAGAGCTGCATCGGCTCTCAGGGCGCGACGGACCGCAATGGCTAGGAAGGCGCCCTGGCCGATCTCCTATGACGGGTTAGCCGCCTTGCGAGGGGTCGGGCCGGTCAAACCCGAAGAGCCAAAGGCCAAGGGGAGAAGGAAAGTCGCTTCAGACGATGACGACGCCTATCCGGCCTTCGCCAACGACGCGGATCCGTGGAAGGCACATTTCGCGGAGATTGATGCGCTCCTTGATCGCACCGATAAGGTTCTCGCCGGCGAAACGCCACTGCCCAAGAGCCGATCGCACCTGGTCTATGATCCGGACGTAGACGAGGCCGAGAATGAGGACGCCTGGCTCGATCTCGTGAAGCGGGTTTCCCACTGGCCGTCGGTCGCCGCGGCCGCTGTCGCCTGGGATGCCTGGCTAGATCTGAACCTGTACACCCGGCAACCCTGGCTCGGATTGACCATGGCCGCGTCGATCCTCCGAGCTCGAGGAGTGACCAATCATCTCCTGCCGCTCGCAGCTGGCTTCAAGAAATCGAAATTCCGGCCGCAGGGTAGGGAAGGGATCCTCGAAAAGCTGCAGGGCTTCTGTCAGGTGCTCGAAGAAGCCGTCGAGATCGCAAACAAGGATCTTGAGCGGCTAATCCTGGCCCGGGAGTTGATGAACCGGGTAGCCGATAAATGCCGCAGCAATTCCAAGCTGCCCGAGCTCGTTGATCTGTTCCTGTCGCGCCCTCTGGTGACTGTGCCTCTGGGTGCCAAACTCCTCAAGGTCACCCCCAAGGCCGTGGACCTGATGCTCCTGCAGTTGGGAGGAGCGCTGCCGAGGGAATTGACCGGCCGACGGCGCTATCGGGCATGGGGAATAGTCTGAGACACACTGTCTAGATGCAATGCAAGATGGGCGTGCTAGCAGGCAAATTACAGTGAACACGTAGCCGTCATTGTCTGACCGCGTGACCAGAGCTCTGGCCATCTTCTCGCCCCTCTACAAGGCTCAGGATCAAGCCGAGCCGGAGACGTCCGCTACTCCGGCAAGCCAAGAAGGTCCAGCTCCCGTCTTCACTGATATCCTCTACGGCTAACATCTCGCTTGCGAACAGGCTGAACGATTGCAGATATAGGATCACCCGCACAATGTGGCATGTACCGGGCAGGAAAATTTAACGGGATGGACGTGGACCGGAAAATGACAGCTGCCAACACGCGTGGCACGCACGGCGTGCCTGCTGGCGCAACGCAGGCTGGCTTCCACCATCGCGATGCCGTCAGGCTGCTGTTCATTCTTGCCCTAGGAAGCGAGGAGCCGGACCCGGTGGGCGAGGGGACCGGCGCGAACCGGATCTTCCGCGGCGAGAAGCGCGCGATGGCAATCGACTTCCTCGTCCGCTATCCCGACTATCTCGCCGACGAGCTCCTTACCCGCTATGAGGCCGAAGGTGAGCCGGCACTCTTGGCCTTGGTGGAGCAGATCTTCGATGCCGACGAGCCTGACGTGCGGACGGTCAAAATGGTCCGCTGGCGCCGCGGCGCGTTTCAGAATATCGAGCAGCCCCTCTCGATCCTGCGGTCCTATGGCCTCGTCCGGCCACTGAAGCAGATCGCCGGTCAGCGCCGTCACGACTTCGAGATCCTGCCTCCTGCACATGAGTTCATGGAGCGTGCCATTCGGGAGCAGCCGGCCCTCGTCTGGTACCGCGACCGCGTCGATCTCGTCATGACGCTGGCGGGCTTCCGCAGCGGCTCCAGCCTCAAGGACGACCAGTATCTACATCCCGAGTACCGCGACGCCCCCCATGGGACCGAGATCCCCCAGATCAAGGACCGCGTGCTCGCCCGCCTCAAGCGCCTGAAGGGATCGCTATGACCACGAACCAAGCCACCGCCGCCCAGTGGCTCGACGCTATCGCTGCCAAGGCCAGCGTGCCGGTCGCGACCGTGCAGAGCGTTCTTGACCGGCATGGCATCGAGCCTCAGGCGACACTCCCGCGCCGCCGCCGCGTGACTGTCCGGTCCGTCACCCTCAAGGGCGAGAAGATGGGCACCGATCAGGATGGTCCGTTCGACCGTACCTGGAAGTTCGGAACTGGATTGTGGGCGGTGCTCTCCGACCGGAACTCGCGTGGAAAATCATCGCTCCTCAACGTCATCCAGAGCAGCATCCGCGGAGAATTCCCGGGTCGGATCAAGCCGGATGTCTGGCGCTGGCTCAGCCATGTCGAAGCTGAGTTCGACGTAGATGCCGTTGCCTATCGCATTATCGTCGAGAAGCCTTCAGGGGACGATGCCTTGGAGACCGTGCGGGGCACCTTCTCGCGACGTTCCGGCGGAGATGACTGGTTGGACCTCTACCAAGGGCCCGCAGGCCAGCACCTCGCCCTCGCGGTTGAGGACGCCCTCATGACAGAGTTGGCGTTCACCAAGTTTCACGCCTTCAATGAGAGCGGACAGTCCACCACACACAGCTGGCCTGCGATCTCGTCGGCCCTCTTCGTCAGTGGGCCGGGGAATGCCATCTTCGGCGAGATCAGAGTGGATGCCATGCCGCTTCGGCTGCTCCAGCTCTTCATGGGCCTGCCTTGGATCAGCACCTACTCGGCAGCATCCACGGCACTCAAACGTGTCCAAGCCAATCAACGCGAGCGACGCGGCAAGCCGGACAAGGCGACCCCGCGCCTGCGCGAGCGCCTCGACGCCGTTGAGCGCGCGCTCAACGGCGCCCGCCGTCGTTATCGCCCAGCGGTGGACCGGGCACGCCTTCGCCTCGACCTCGTCACGCGCGACGCCGAACTCGTCACGTTGAGGAACGCCGTGGACGAGGTGAGGGGACAGGCAGGTGCACTGGAGCAGCAGCTGACTGGCGCTCGGACCATCCTCGCGGATACCCGGAGGGCGCTGCAACAACTGCGCGACGACCGCGCAGCAGGGGTCGTGTTCCGTCAGCTCAAGCCCGTCTGCTGCCCGTCGTGCGAGACAGGGATCGACAGCACGAAATACCAAGCCGCCGAGGCGGCTGAGGTCTGCGCCGTCTGTGGCACACGGCACACCGAGGCTGATCCGGAGGAGGCGATCCGCCTGGTGGATCTGGAGGCCGACGTGGAAGACGCGGCCGCGTCGGTCGCCCGGCTTGAGACGGAGGTGGCCACCACCACACGGGCGATGCGCGCAGCGGAGGCCAAGCTCGCGGATGCCCTCAAAGCTATCCATGGCATAGAAGCGGAAATGGCATCTGAAGGCGAGGCCGAGCTCGAATTAGAGATCCGTGGCTTGGAGGCCCAGGCCGAGCAACTGCATGGGCTCATTGCCGAGACAGAGGGACAGACGGCCAGCGACGCTGCCCCAGATGACGAAAAGATCCTGATCGCCACCGTGGCCGTCACGAAATCCCTGTACGACGGCCTGGCCAGGGAGATCCTTTCCGAGGCCTCGCAGGAGATCACCCGTCTGTCACGGCTGTTCGGCGTCGAGAACGTCGAGAGTATGGAGTGGGGGACTGGAGGGGCGCTCAGCATCGTGCAGGGCGGCACCCCTACGAGCTTCACGAAGCTCAACCTCGGCGAGAGACTAAGGGTGCGCATTGCCGCCGCGCTCGCGATCATCGCTGTCTCCCGCAAGAGGCAGTTCGGGCGCCATCCAGGCCTGCTCGTGCTCGACAGCCCGGCGGCCCAGGAGATGACGGGCGTCGACTTCGCCGCGCTGCTTGCCAGCGTCCAGCAGGCGATTGACCAGACGGACGACATCCAGATCATTGTCGGCGCGGTCGCTCGGCCCGAGCTCCGCGACGTTGTCCTTGGCGGACATCAATACCATGCTGAAGGTGATAGCTTCCTGTTCTGAGGGATTCGACGGTGACAACGGACTTGGTGCAGCGGCTCCTTGCGGCGGAGGGTGGTGATGACGTCGACCTTGGGACCGTGGCGGCCGCCCAACTTGCCGAGGCCGTCCATGCCCATGCCGCAGGGGTCGGGGGTGCTGAACTGTTCATCGCTCTCGCCTCGCATCCGCAGGCCGACCTCGCAGGCCCAGCGGCCATCGAGCTAGTCAAGGCAGCCGACATCGTGGCCATGATGGAGATCGCCACATGGCTAGGGTGGGGCAATGTATTCCCGGCACCGAGCCGCAAGGCTCTTGGGCGCGCCTTCCTCGACCGAGCCATTGATCGGAACGGGGATTACGGCACCCGCGCCCATGCCCTCAAGGCCACGATGATCCTCGCCCAGTCGAACGAAGGGCTCCTTCACCGGCTGCTCGGCGAACTGGTCGATCTCGAACCCGAGGACGACGGCGACTTTCTGCGTCATGCCGCGGCCGTCGCCGGTGCCGTCCTCGCCCACCGGCCGGACAACAAGGCCCTCCGCGGAACGCTCGCGACGCTCGTCCAGGTTCCAGAGGCCGAGGACGAGGCTGCCATGGAGCTCGGCCTTGACTGCCTGCGCACGGGGCTGGACGCGACGACCCGCGACGACGCCATCACGGCCTTCGAGCGTGCCCGTGACTGGTTCGCACGCGCTGAGACCACGAGCGAGGCTCGCATCGACGCTCAGCTCTACCGCCGCTGCCTCGATATCCTGGTCGATTTCCAGGGCGGGCGCATGGCGGACGATCTTGAGGGTCGCATCGACGCGATCAGGGCCACGGCTTTCGCATACACCGCGTTCCTGACCACCTCTGACCGCCAACCCGAGACGGCCTCTTGGCTCGGGGCCAAAAACACGGAGAGCATCCATTGGTCCGCGCTCGCCATGCGGTTGGGCGCCCTCCATGACAAGCTGACCAAAGGGGCTTGGCTCAAGGCCGCCATGGTGATGGAGGAGGAACTCCTCGCCGTGTACGCGGCAAGTCGGAGCATGTTGCGCCGCGCCGACGATGGTGGCCTCGATGCCGTCGTCAGGCCAAGGATCGTCGGCACCATGCAGCGGGAGCTGGGCGCGCTCCACGTGCTGGAACAATGGATTCGCGAGAATGCGGAATCGACGATGTTGGGCGACGCCGCCAGCCTCCGTGACCAAGTGAGGGACGCCTACGAGGGACTTGTCAGCCGCCGCCCTTCCGAGGCGGCGGCCGGAAGCTCACCGACCGCCGCCATCATTGAGCAGCTCCCGGAAGACGCCCGATCCACGGTCTCTGCCCTCATCGAGGCCGATGCCCTGACGATCCTCGACAACACGACCTCAAGGATCGTCGACGGCGTGATCGGACAGGTGATCGACGACCTCAAGCGAAACGTCGACTTCCGCGATCACTCCGATGCGAGGCAGTTCTTCGGCGTTCTCGTTCTCTATGCCACCCGGTTTGTGGTCTCGCGGTACAATCTCAGCGTCGCGTCGTTTCCTGGCGTGGCCTACCTGTTCAACCGTGACAAAGACAATCCGCCGCTTGAGGAGGCACTCCAGCATGATTTCCTCAACTTCCTGATGGGCTCTCTCCTTGCTGGCAACTGCACCGCAGAGGCACGGGATCTGGGCGGAGGCCGGGTCGACATCCTGTTCACCCACACGTGGGTCAAGACCACGGCAGAGCTCAAGCGCTCCTTCCCGAACCAGACGCCCGAGCAACTCGTTGACCGGTACGGCCCGCAAGCCATCTCGTACCAGGGCACGACGGTGAGCTTCTCGATGCTGATGGTGCTTGATCTGTTCGACCGGAAGGGTGCGCAGCCCAACATCCGCGACCAGATCTCGGTCCACTATCGTACCGTGGCTGAGAGCGGTGTCGAGAACGCAGTCGTCCTGTTCAGGGTTCAGGGGATGCGACACACGCCGTCCGATGTGCCAAAAACCGCTCTGACCTAAAGCGACTCCATTTGGCCCTGGCCGAGATCTGGGAGGTCGGCGCTCAATAAGGAGACCAGAGACGGTGTCGTCGTGCTTCGGACCAAGGCGAAGCCCACCCACTTCACAGCCCAGCAAATCCGCGAGACGATCCGCAAGACAGGATTGGCGCTGAACAGCAAGTCGACCGCTAAACGTTAATGCCAGCCCCGACCTCGGCGCGGGATGTCTTCATCAACTGCCCGTTCGATCCCACCTACAAGCCCTTCTTCTGGGCGATTGTCTTCACTGCCTTGCGCTCCGGGTACGTCCCGCGCTGTGCGCTTGAGGCGGATGACTCGTCAGAAAACCGTCTCGCGAAGATCCAAGCGATCATCGAGGAATGCCGGTTTGGCATACATGATATTTCGCGGACAGAGGTCAATGGCGACCCGCCGTTGCCCCGGTTCAACATGCCGCTCGAGCTCGGCCTCTTCCTGGGGGCGAAGCGTTATGGGAGCAAGAACCAGAAAGCAAAGCGGGCTCTTGTCCTCGATCGAGAGCCATACCGCTATCAGCGCTTCATCTCGGACATCGCGGGAGCTGACATTCACTCGCACGGCGCTGATCCTGGAAAATGCATCGAGCAGGTTGCGACATGGCTGCGCACTCAAAGCCGGGATCCCAAAGTTCCAGGCGGGCGCAGGATTGCCGAGGAGTTTGAGGTCTTCCAGTCTCAGTTGGACGCCATCTGTGAAGCGCGCGGACTTGAGCCAGAGGAGCTGACATTTGGTGACTTCGGTGCGTTGGTCGAAGCCTATCTGACCGAGGAGCCCTGATCGTCAGACTGACATTTTTGGTAATGGCTCGCAGCCTACGGTGTTGATCCGTCACCTCGCCTGACTGGAGAGCACCATGCGAAGCCTTCTGCTCGCCGCTATCGGGATTGTCCTCGTGTCACCCACGGCTGTTGCGGACGGCATGAGCCTTGCAGGCTCGCTCTGGCAATGCACCCGATCCACCGACCGCTCTCAGTTCGTGATCACCTTCTACCCGGGCGGTGGCGTTGGGGGAGGGGAGTTCGAGAATGATGAGGTGAGCCCCTACATCTTCGATGCCTCCCGGACGAAACCGGGCGAATGGCCGGGCCGGTGGGAGCAGACGGGCCAGCTATTCATCTGGGCGTTTCCTGATCAGGGCATGCGGATTGACGGGAGCCTTCAAGGTCCTGGTCAGCCTGCTGCGCGGCTCACTGGCACCGAGACCGCGTCGGGAGAGCGCTCGGCTATGATCTGCACCGCCCTGTCCAAGCTGCCAAAGATCGGGGATGGGTTGGTCATCCCCAAGAACAATCACTTCATTGACCTCGACCAAGAGAACGGGGAATTGAAAGTGCCGGTGGGCATCTCTCTGCAGGAGTCAGGCGGACGATAAGCAGTCCTCAGTCGCAGATTTTTGTTCTGCGCATTGTGGCATCGCCGTAGGCATCGATCTGCTTCGTTACGACAACGCGGCATTCCTCAACGGGCGCAGGGATACCTACAATCCTCTCGCGGTATACCCGTGAAGGCACGCCCCGTTGCACAGAGACGATCGGGACATTCTGGGGAGGGACCAACGCAGGCCCCTCATAACCTTCGCTATCCTCGACAGACACAATCGGCAGAGGCTGCTGCGGCACCAGAGCAGGCCCTTCATAACCCTCAACAAAGCGGCGCTCGATCACGCGGCGCTCAATGATCCTGTGCTCGATCGGTGGGGCGATATACGTCTCCTCGACCGCAAGCCGATGCCGGACTGGTGGGCGCTCCAGAACCGCTTCCTGATCCACGAGATACGAGGGTAGATCCGCGGCTACAGCGGCCGCTGTACTCACCAGAGTTGATCCGCCGAGCACCAATGCGACCACGCTCGCTTGTGCAACCTTGTTTAGATCAAACATCTGCATTTGAGTTCCTGACATCCCTTGAGGGGAACGTAGCCTCACGGTCAAGGTTCCACTCTTGAGCGTGAGTGCTGCGCCGGGAGGCGTCGACAATGGGCAGTGAGTTTCGGGTTAACCGAGCCCGCCATTTCGACGAGCTATGGCGGAAAGTGGGTGATGCTGGATTGAGAAAGGCGGCGTATCGAGGCGGGTGACGAGCCTGCCAGAACCT
>NZ_JAELXT010000017.1 GCF_016427565.1 Microvirga splendida | reverse complement strand
GACGGCACTGAGGTCATTCCGATGCCGGCAAACAGCGCCGCCTGATCGGCCCCGTCACCCAAAATCCATCATAGCTCCATTTCGACCTCGAGTAAAACGCAAATTGAAGAGCCTAAGAACACTCATCCGAAAAATCCCTAAACTCAGGCTTCATACCTTTGATCTCTCAGAGTTGTGAGGGACTGCGGGCAATAGAGCCTGTGCGGGTCTTCCTATGACAAGCTTAGTATGCGGGACCCTTAGGCTTCTGGTCGCGTCAAGACTCTAATTCTTCTAAGGCAAGGCTTCGAACCGACCTAAGAAAATAGGTTTCAGATGTGCTTTGAGACCTAGGTCCTGCGGTGAAGGCGCTCAATTAGTGGTTGTATATAGAGAGGATTGTATCACTGGACACGGGGTTTAACCCGCCTATAGGTTGAGTAAGTGACCACCGACCATGGTCGGGAGCAGTGAAATAAGAACAAATCAACAACCAATTGGAATAGCCGAGCTTGAAAAGCCCGACTGAGACTCTACTCTGTTCCGGTCGGTTTCATTGGGCTGGCCTTTCCGGATAGCCGTGCGGGGCTGACGGGCCATCTCACTGCCTCTTCGTCGTTCAAAAGTCAGTCTGAACCGATGTGGGTGCATCGGGGCAGGAGTTTAGGAGGCTCTCTTTTGGCTACGCTGAAGCAATTCGAAGAAGCCCTGCGCGCCCAAGGCATGAACTTGGCTCTGGCCCTCCTGGAAAAGATTCGCACGGAGGAAAAGAAGACACGGTCGATCGCTCCGGCTCGTCGCGTCTCCGGCCGCAAGATGACACCGGAACTCGCCCGCAAGATCCTCGAGCTTCATAACACCACCGACATGACCCAGCAGGAGATTGCCTTCCAGCTGGGGATCAACCAAGGTCGTGTGAATGAGGTCATCAAGCGCGGGAAATGGCTGACCGAAGATCCGCAGTCCGAGGAGGCTCTAGCACGGGACAAGGCAAAAGCCCGGATGAAGCGAATGCAATCCGAGGATACGCCCATCCCTCGCAAACAGCTCGTTGCAACGGGTGCTGAGGAAGGCCCCAAAAAGCCGAAGGCGAAGCCGGCTAGTCCCGCACAGCTGTCGATCGACGACTTCCTCAAGGTATCAGGCGACTGAACGGAATCTTGTATTAGCACGACCCAGCCCCGCTGGTGACAATCAGCTCAAGCCGCGGCAGGTCGGAATGGTGCATCAGCAGCACGCCATTCTTGTGCGCGAGTTGGTGGGCCGACTTGGTGAAGACTGAATTGGTGACCACAACCGCGTAGGGTGCATCCTGAAAGGCAGCGGCGGCATAGGCCTCCTGAACCGCCTTGTTGCTGACGGTGCCGTTGTAGAATTTGCACTGGATCACAACCCGGCGGTCTTCCTTTTCTGCGATGATGTCGGCGCCCTGATCGCCTGAGCCTGGAGTAAGCGCAGCGCGCCATCCTGCCTCTTGGAGAACGTCCCGGCAGTAGAGTTCAAACTCCCTACCAGTCATCGCATCGTCAAACTCAACCTCCGGCTCAGCCGGTTGGTATCTGTCGATGATCCAGTTAATTCGTGTTCTGAGACGGGCGACGTACCGTTTCGGATCCTTGGCGAGTAGGTGGTCGATCTTCTTGCGCTGGAATTCCGGCAGGAGCGTTTTCTTGATGAAGGTGTTCAGGTGCTTGTCCCAAGTCTCCTCGGAGACGTTCCCATACTCGTCCGGCGAGATCATATGTGCGCGCTTGGTCGCCAAGGTCCGGACATGCTTCAAGGCCGCCCGGTCTGTCAGATCATAGATCAGCAGATGCGAGTGGACCTTCGTCAGGCGCAAGAAGAGCAGCAGCGCCAACCCGCACCAGGCGGCGATTGGCTTGAGGTACAAGCCGGCCCCGAACAGGAGGAGCAGCACAGCGCTGAACGCTTTATGTCTCCAAAGGTACCGAAACATTCCCTTTCCCGGGCAAATGGCGGTGATCGCCATGATTGTCAGCTGCTTTCGATAGCTGAGCGCGGTTACCGACCGCTTTGCCCCAAGTTAAATCGCCGGGGACTCACAAGAATATTTCGACTGCTACTGCCTGGCGATCCTGTTCCGGCCGAGGATTTGACCAGCGACACTCGCAACTCCTCGGCAGAGCTGGTCTCATCTCGCTGGACGACGAAGAACGCCGTATGAAGCAAGATTATCAACTCTCTGGCTTGCCATGCACTGCGTTTACTCACTAACAGCGTTGGTGCCTCATCGGTTGGCGCGGTGCTCTTTCGCCCGAATGACGGTTGCGTTCTCAGCCACCATTCCATGGGAGCGTCACAGTGTTAGTCGACGCCGTTTCAGTAACTTGGACGAAACCCAACATTCTCCACTTCTGTAGGAGACATCAGCTGCACTTCGAGGGACCTTAGTGCGTACGTTACAGAAGTCGCTCGATGACATTCTGATCGGCCAAGCGCTTTGTGCGGAGGCGGCGAAGTTTTTCCTTCTTGATCGGATCGGAAGGGACGAAACCATTTGGATCACTGCCGACAACCGCTCGGTAATCCGCGATATTCTCATTGGCGCGACGCAAGGAACGCGATGTTTCCTCAACGAACGTGTCAGAGACTGTGATCGTATACTTGATATCGACCTTGCGCTTGCCCTCGGCGATGTCATCGCATTGGAGCTCCTTGATAACGCCGTCAGCTTTGAGGTTCTCCATGCCTTCTGTGATGCGGCGCATTGCGTCACGCGGACGCTTGGTTGAAAGGGCCGATCCGTCAATGACCTCGCGGGCATAGATCACGTGCATGTGCGGGTTCATGCGATGATAAAGCACATCGTGATTGAGCCGCATGTAAATCCAACGTTCGATCGGCCCACGCATCTTCATGACGGCTTCGTAGTTCATCTGACGGAAGTCCAGATGCATCATGGCTTGCGAGACGAGCCAATTAAACTGGACCGTCGATTTGGCACGCTCCTTGCCCCTGTTGGCGAATGCAAGCTGGGGGAAGGCAGCGCTCGAGATCACGCGTTCATGGATCTCGCCATCATCCCCGACATCAGTTCGAATGATTTCGACGGTTGACTGGTGTAGGATGGTGAGCGCCTCGACGATCTCGTAGTAGCTGTACGTGTGTCCGGTTCGGGCGAGCTCAGTCTTTACCTCGTTGATGCTGAACGAGACATTGACCTCGTCCTTAGCGCTGAGGCTGATACGGTTCCGCATCGCTGCGATGCGGCGGATAACCCATTCGACTAGCCGCTCGCGCTCGCCAGGGTACTGCTCGCTTTCTTTGCCGTTCTTGTCCTTGATACGGGCTGGCTTGAGGGTGACCTGATAGACCTTGCCCGCGAGCGTGAATGTCCGCTCCAAGGTCTTCAGGTATTTCCCGTCCTTGAGATCGTCGGAGGCGCGGGAGGGAATGGAACGGGGAGCCACGTCCCATAACGAGATCGTATTAGTGATTCCGGGTTCTTCTACCACCCACAGCTCGCCTTGCAGGCTTTCGTGGATGATGGTCCTAGGCTTCAGTGCCTTCGACATGCTGGGTCTCCTCGCCGGTAAGGTACTTAGGACTTCAAACCATACAATGCTAAATCGCTGAACCACCTGCATTTGCTGCGGCGCATGGTAGGTCTAAGCCGCACATTCAGTAGGTTTGAATCGCGCTTGTAGTAGGTCTGGGTCGCGCTTACGGGACTGGCGAATGTTCGAGAGGCTCCTCGGTCAGCGAATCGAGGACTTGGTCATAAGCGGTTGGGGAATCTCCGATTTCAAGCCGACACTCTAAGTGCGAGTCAAACCTACTAGCCGGGTGGGGAGGTGATGGTCGCAATCCTAAGTGCCGTTCAAACCATCTCACGATGGAGGCGATCGCGACTCAAACCTCCCCGACAGGAGCCGGGGCAGAGGATCAGACTCGGTTTCCCCAGACGTGCGGGTCAAACCTACCGAATCTGGCGGCTCAAGGAGTAGGTTTGGATCGCGCATGGGGAGGAGTGCGACTCAAGCCTACTGAGGTCGCGAGTCAGACCTACCGAGGTCGCGCGTCATTCCTACTGAGTCCGCGGGTCAGACCTACTGAACGTCGCTGAGAAATTTGACAGTAAGTCCAGAGGTTTAGCTTTTAGTGGTCAGTTTCAGAATGAGGCTGGCTATGAGTAGTGCGTTCGAACTTCTGCAGGCTATGGGAAGGGTGTCTCGTCCTCAGCAAGCGGTAATCGCGGAACAGGGCATCCGCGAGGGCCGCTGGACGAAGGATCAGGTTGCGGCGTTCTTCGAGCTCCCGGAGCGGGAGGCTAGGCCTAAGGAGCTGCGTCCCCGAGCCCCCGCAGTGACACGTCGGACTCGTCTGTCTCGGCGCCGCTGTTCGTTCAGTCGATACGTTCGGCGGTTCAGTATCGATGTGTTGGTTCATCCCGGGCTGAGCACTGGAGCGGTTACGACCTTAGTGTACCTGATCTCCCGTTGCGGCCGGCACAAGCAATTGCAGACATGCACTTCGTGGCTAGCGGCCGATCTCGGCGTGTCTCCAAGGACTATCCAGAACCATTACCGCCAACTCGAGCAGGCTGGCTTCCTGGTTCGCTCCAGCCCGGATCGGCTTGGGCGGACAACGATTTACCTAACCAACCTGGTTGAGGTCCGTCCTATTCAAAAGGAAGACGCTCAACCTCTTGCTCAGCATGGGGAGGGTGCGAAAATTTGTTCGCCCACCAATGAGACAGATTCAAAAGAAAGGGGGAAATCTCACACCCAAAGGGAAGGCCGTGATCGCGAAGGCCCGGGCTCTCTGAGGCTCAAGGGATGTCCGAAGCGAAGGGTGCGCCCATCAGAGCCACTTCGGCCGTGGCCTCGTATAGATCTGCCCGAAAACGGCATCGGCCTGGCTCTCCATTTGAAGCGTCTAAGCCCCGGAGATTTTGCGGCATCAGTTATCCATCTTGATCATCACGGGAGCTGTCGAGCTTTTTGCGAAGAGCTCCCGGGTTCGGCGACCTCTCGGGATACTGGAGGATCCATTTCGTGTGCCTGTCCCGGCGTGTAGGTGAGATCGCGCTTCCAGGATCCAGTAAGATTGCTCGACATAAAGCGGCTTCCCTGCAGAGCAGAGTCATCTGCCCGAATCTGCTGTCCTCTTGGATGTAAACGAATCGGCGAATATTTGGGTTCTTCTTATCCTGTGGACGAGATTATTGCCTGGGAACGAATCGACGCGCCTCGCTTTGACTCGGCCATCTCCAAAAGCAACCGGAATTGTCCGAAGTTTTCCAAAGCCTTCTTCGATGATTCAGTGTTTCTGCTTGCCACATGACTCCACACCCCACTGAGAATCGGGCAACGCTGTAAACCGTTTCTAGAGTCATGGGTGTGTCATGGCGGATACCACACGGCGCCAACGGGTTCAGCGACTCCGACAGTCTCGCAAAGAGCGAGGCGATCGGCAGATGAACCTGTGGCTCTCAGGACCAATCGGCGCTGCACTTGATGAAGCCGTCGAGAGTGGTGCGTATCCGTCTCGGCAAGTTGCTGTCACCCATGCCCTTGAGACGGTCTTCATTCGCAAGGAGGCGAAGACAGTGACGTAACCCAGGCAAAGCAAAAGGCCCACGAAGCTGGAAACTTCGAGGGCCTTTGGAGACCCACCGAGGGGTGGGCAAAAGGAATGTGTAGCAGCATCCTTATGCCATCCCGACAAGCTGAGTGTCAAGAGCATCGGTTTCGGTGAACGCTCCCGCTTTGCCCTCACATAGGAGGGTACGATGCAGCTTGCATCGTCAGGAGGTCGGCGGCTGAGACATGCCGCTCTGGCCGCAAGGAAGCTTGCGCTCGAAGACGGGCGCACAGTCACACGTAAAGAACTCTCGGCGGCTGCCCGGGACGCCGGCAAGGCCCTTGATCTGAGACCGGCCCAGCGGGCGATCCTGTCCGAGCTTGTGGCCTGCTGGGGCGAGCAGGAATGGGAGCGGCTGCTGGTCTGGCCGTCCAACGACTACCTCATGAGCCGCACCGGCCTGACCGAGCGGGCGATCCGGCGCATCCTGCGCCAGCTGGTCGACCTGCAGCTGATCGCGCCGAAGGACTCGCCCAATGGCAAGCGCTACGCCGTCAAGGATCTCGCTGGGCAGGTGGTCGATGCGTTCGGGTTCGATCTCACCCCGGTTTATGCCCGCCGGGGCGACTGGGCGGTGGTACTCATGGAGCAAAAGCAGCTCCGGGAGGTGCAGAAGCGCGCCTTCGATGAGGTCACAATCTGCCGCCGCGCGGCCGAGGAGGCCCTGAGTGCGCTGGCCGAGCACTTCCCCGAGGTGGATCGGTCCGAGCTGGAGGCGCGCTTGAAGACACTCCAGGCCTGCACGCCACCCCGGTCCAGGATCACGCTGCCAGCCGATCTACTGGACGCCTGGCAGCTGTTGAGAACTGATGTTGAGGAAGTCTTCTATGAGACGGGCAAAGCCGGACTCGGAGTCCTCCACACTAATAACAACAACGGATCTCCTAGTGAGCCTTGTAACAAAGGCTTTCCGAAGAAAGCTGAGGCGGTTCGTTCAACCGAACAACCCTCGGAGCACCTATCACCGGAATTGATCCTTGAGGCCTGCCCGGCCATCAGCGACTACGGCCAACCTGTCCGGGATCTGGCAGACATCGTCTCAGCCGGCCGCTACCTGCGAGCGTCCCTCGGGGCGCATGAGAGCGCCTGGGCCGAGGCCGTGGAGGACATCGGCACCACCAGGGCGGCCATCGCGGTGATCTACGTCCTGCAGCTCTATGAGGATGACGCAGCCAAGAACGGCGGTGAGAGCCGGATCAAGAACCCGGGCGGCTATTTCCGCGCCCTCACGCGCATGGTCAAATCCGGCAAGATCGACCTCACCGTCGAGCTCCTGGCCATGAGGAGGCGACGGATGTCATAGGGAGAGAAACTGTGCGCAGTCGTTGCCCCTGCTGGATGATGAGGCCGATCGAGATTCCGGAGGAGCGCAGATGCCGGCTTGCAAACGTTCGTGAAACCAGCCCGGCAGGGTGGGGCTTTGGTCTCGCCCTTGGCGATGGCACTTCATCAAGCCACGGGCCTTGTTGGTGCGGACATAGAGAACCGGACTGGTCTTTGAAGGCTATGGACGCAAGCGCACTCGATGCGATTAATTACGGCCATGAATCGGTCGGCTTGTGAAAGATTCCGGCTTTTCATTAGACCTCGAGTCCAGCGTTCATGCATGAGAAGCTCAATGTGCTCGTCGTAGATATCGAGCGAAGTATCACTTCAATACCCTTCACGTTTTAGTGCATTATTGCGGATATCGATTTCATCGTCATGAAGGGCATCGTTGGTGAAAGTCTCCTCACGTGGGAGAGCCAGGCCGCTATTATTACGTACGGTTCTACGGCTTACTTCATGCTTAAGAGGAAACGTCACGCTGTATGCTTTCCAGTAGCCTGGAGTTAGGCTGTCTGGAATTTCCTTTCCTTGCTCATCAACCTTCATTAGATTGATCTGAATATGAAGTTTGTTTCCCTTGCCACGGTCTGCACGGCCCTCAAGCCGGGCCTTCTCAAGATGGGCAAAAGTTACTTTCGGAGTTCGGTTTGCAGCAAGGGCATGGGTCACGTGCCGGAACGTGACTTCAACCAGATCATTGACTGGATTGATAGGCCAAGAATAGATTTTGTTCCTCATTTCTAGGCTCTCGTGTGGGAAAGCGATCTCCATCGGCCGGTATTGTGGAAACAACCGCTCCTGGTTCTTCGACACGTATTCCAGAATCTTATGCTTACGTAGCAAAGGTAAGAGGTCGACTTCGCTTCGTTCGCTGGAGCGTCCCAGTTTGCCGGATTTGTTACCAAAGCGGGGAGCAACAATCCTCTTTGTCACGTCGTCTAAGAATGCTCTGATTTTGGTGTCACTACTTCCTTCTCCATAGATACCAACGCGCATGAGTCTTGTGCCGCGCCCGCGTGCATCCAGCATGTCGGATTCTTGGATCTGGATAGCCCCACGTGACGGCGTGGTAACAATCTTCCCCATACTACTGATATACGCCTCGAGGGTATCCACAGCGTCGTCAGAAAGTACCACCTGTGAGAAGAACTTCGCCTCACCGCATGCCCGGCCGAATAGACCTTGGAGAAGTGCATTTAGCGTCACGGTCTTGCCCCCTGTGAAATCAAGGAACAACTCGATCTCACGTGGGAAATTGTCGCCCATACGCGCCTTGTTTGTGACTGTTACGAGCAGACGATTCCTACCTATTGGACGCGCAAGTGCAATTTCCCGCCGGATTGATTTGCCCGATCCACCTATACTATCAAACCGGCAGACTTCGAAGTGTTCGTCTAAGCCCATATTCCTGATAAGCTGAGTGGTCACCAAATTGTTGTTTGCGAAACGCACACACACGCCAGCACCTGGTCGGTCTTTAAGTAGATGTTCCACAATGCGGCAGAACATCTTCCCTGCCAGTTTCTGCACCTTTTCGAGAGGAAGGCCGGAACCCATAATGAATCGTTGAGACCGTGTTGTTGCACCAAGAAACTTGGCGAAGTCTCGGATATTCGGATCCAGATGTACTAGACTAGACAAACGATGGACGGTTGGGCGTTGGTCCTGCCCAACCGTCGGATCGATTGCTGAACCGTTCCACATGTTCAGGCCAACATAATTTTTTGACAAGCGCGACCGTACAAGGAAAAAATCGCGGGCGAGCATTTCAAATGGCGTTGCTGAGAAGCCGATCAGAATATGCTTCCCGGAGTCCGAACGCATGACCTCCCGTCTAATGCCGTGAAGGATCTGCTTTGTGACACATCCATAGAGAGTCGGCTGCCCTTTGCTGTTCTGACCTTCAACGGGTTCATCACCAATCGCGCCGTACTGCGGCTCATCCATAAGGAGCAGAAGGCTGAAGCCATGGTCCGATGCACGCTTCATGGTCTCCCGTAAATCTCGCACAGACCTACCTGGATTCCGACCGAAGATTACAGGCGGAAGAACAAAACTGTCCCCCAGGGCTGCTTTGCCCATGACTACATCGCGATAGTTTTTGGGCGATGGATATGCGTCAAAGCGCGGGTCAATTGGCTCGTCGTGCGCAAAACCTGATTGCTTCGCGGTTGCATATGCGAAGCTGAAGAAATCGGGGCTGGTATAGTATTTATGTGGAGTGAGTGATGATTCTCCTACAAGAATTTCGATGTCACCATACAATTCACGGACGTTTCTGTACTCCTCCTCAGTCTGTTCGCGATGACTGATTTGGTTGGTTGTCAAAAACAGGGGATAGAATCTAATTCCAGAGAGTAAATAGAGGATTGGGGCAATGAATGTTGCAACGCCTAAGGCAGTGCCGGTTTTGCCTGATTGCATCGGCCCGAGAATAACGCCAGACTTATTCGGATTAAGAGCCATTTCTATGAGACATGCGACGATTGTACGGACTTGATTGGTGTGAATACCAACGCCGCCGTCGCGGAGTTTGCTCGCGAGTGTATTGATATGATGCGCGTTGGAACTGTTCCGAACATTCGCGATTGCCCGCTCCGTATCTAAGAACACAACAGGTTCGCTAGGATCGAACACGACCGATTTACGTGATCTATGCCCTATTTCTGCGAGCCGGCTCGCAATGCGATCCCTGTTTGCTTTTAGTTCCTCTTGTAACGCACTCTGAAATTCCTTCTGGAGAGATACAATTTTCTGAATGATTAGAGCCTTATCGTCCGCTAGTGGATCGCGGGTGCCCTTATTCTGCTGACGAGCACGTGCTCTTTGAAAGGCATTCTCGAATCCATTGAGCTTAGTGTCTCGAGGGGCACCATCCGGATGAAATTTCATTGCTAGAACCAGCCTCCGATCTCACGCTGCCCGGCTAGAACCCCAGATAGCGACTGAAATCAAAGCCTCCAAGTGTTTTTTATCCGGCAAGCCCGATGAGGCATGCAAAACCATGCGGGCCCTATCGGACGAGAGTAGCGGCTCAGTGGTAGACGCCAGCGCCGCAGCGTCGAAGCCGCTAGGTGACGCTCCTCATTCGGCTCCCACGTCAAGTACACGTCGGTTGCCAAACGTCGTCTTCCATCGCTCACCTCCTCACGATGACCGACACAGTCCTATGTTACAGCTGTTGCGTAACGATCAATAGGAATGCACCTCCGTTGAGGTGGAAAGCCATAAGGTCGATTTAGGCGTCTTGATGATTGAGCCACAGAAGACGCATAGTGGCGGATTTTGGACCCTGACCAGGCTCGTAGACCATAAGCCCCATCTCAACCGCTAACCTTACAGCTTCTAGTGCAGTCGCTTTCGAAACTGCTACGGGGCCAGCCGCGAGAATAAGGCCTCCCTTAAACACCCCGTCTCGCGCCTTCTGCTCTACAACCCCTAACACCGCGAGCTGAACAGGGGTAAAGATCTGTTTGAGCTTCCCCGGGAGAGAAACGCCAGCTGCGTACTGCAGCCGGCGCTCCTCAACTGATATACGCGGTCCTCGTGGCATTAAGAGGACTTGGCCTGCTTGTGCATCAAAAAGCCAGCCTTTGGCACGCTTGGTTCCATTGCGTCCGGTTCGCGTACCTTAAGCGACCAGTTTGCATCAAACGCTTGGTGATAGGCGCGACCCATGCAGTTGATAGTTGCGTCGATCTTGTAAATGCCGGGCGACAAGGTGACGGACCCAGATCCGGCGATAGAGTAGATCGTCTCCTGATAACGGCCAACTTTCCCCAGTTGCTCTATGACTGGTTGGTCTTCAATCTTGATTGCAGTGGAGCATTGATCCGAGTTTACCAGGTAGTTTCCAACCTTAGCTCCTCGCTCAGGCACATTCGCAGTCATTTCAATGGAAAAGCCGTACTTCCCGTCTTTCTTGGCCTCAAAGTACCCCTGGAGATTATATCCGTAGGGCTTGCCCTGAGGCAGGCTCTTAGTTGCCTCTGCTAGTTTGCTAAGAGGAAATGCGGAGTCTTTCACCACAAAAGCCTTAAGAGGCTCATCTTCGAGGCCACCCAGTTCAGTGGGGCTCCCGTACTGGTCGATGATTGTCTTCGTCAGGTAAGCGCGCCCGACCCAGCCCTCAGCCATTTTGACGCCTGCAGCGGAGTTTTCAGATTTTGGAGTTGCAGCCAGACCAGCCGAACCGGCCTTCGCTTCGGGGACCACGCCGACTTGTGCTTTCAAAGCGTCAAGCTGCTTCTGCATCTCCTCGATCTGCTTTAGCACAGCAGGATCTGGAGTAGGGGCGGGGGATCCAGTCTGAGCGCTGACCAGAGCGACGCTCATCAGGACGGCTGCAAAAGAAAGACCAGCGGCGAGGGTATTGCGGATGGTAGTCATGGGTTCCTCAATTTACCTTGAACGTTCCAAATTCTTGTTTCTGATCGGGCTTCTTTTCCGATCGCTGGAGATCCACTTCCACGCCTGACATCCCAGGCGCAATTTTCAGCTCCTTCGGCTTATGCTGTTGTTGCTGAGGTTGGGGCTGCGCTCCAACTCCGGTTGAAAACGGGGAGGGGGGCGGAGCCGCAGGAGAAGTCCCCACCTGGTTAGCTGGAGCGGAATAGCTTGCCCCGGAAACCACAGGGTTTGGCTTCACCGGTGACGGTGCAGGCGAGGTTGCTGGAGCAATCATCAACATGCCGGTGCTGGCACAGGCGACGATGACGGAAACCCGCCAGGGGATAGAGTCGCGCCAGAGGCGTGACGCGGTTTGAGGAATGGGGAGCCTCATTAGGCCGCCTCATCAAAAACCGGCTCAACTTCGGGAACCTCGCCGCCAGCATCATAAAGGCGGACGTATTTGGCCCCGGCATCCTTTGCCGCGATTAAGCCCTCTCCGAGTTTCTCCTCGAGTACCCGGATGACAGCTCGCATTCCGCCGGCATCCTGCAGCACTTCCGATCGCTCCATGATTTCCAATAGGATCTCAGCACCGACGCCGGTTCCATCCTCCACCAGGTTGAGGCCAAACTTCTGAACAATCTTCTTTATATGGACTGCGGCAACGCGGGCGACGTCGAGGCCTTCCAATTGGGTAAAGCTGAACACAGCGTCGATCCGGGACAGTACCTCTGGAGGAAATCCAGCCTCCCTGAGAAGATTGGTAGCGGAACGCCTGCATTGGTCCGGGTTGGTCACAGTCCGGGCCAGCTCGCCGATTTTCGAGGCAGCGGCGTTCGTGGTGAGGAAGAAAACGGCTCTGGTCGTGTCGATCTTCGCGCTTTCCGAGGCCTCTGTAAGGAAGCCATCATTCCAAGCCGTCAGAAATTTCTTCATCACGTCCGGATGAGCTTTCTCGAACTCGTCAAGAATGATCACGGACGTAGGGTGATCGCGTAGGTGGCCTGTCAGAGCCCCATAGCTGTCTGCACCCTGATAGCCCTTGGAAGCACCCAGCAGCGAGGAGACGGCGTGCGGCTCCGAGTACATCGACATATCGTAGATCTCGACTCCGCGCTTCAACTCACGACCGAATGCCTTGGCTGCTTCCGACTTCCCGGTTCCTGGAGGGCCGGCCAGTAGGAAGACACCCACGGGTGTATTCCGTTCAATCATTGCGAGCCGGCGCCGGATCGTCTGCGCAATATCCCTGATAGCCTCGCCTTGTCCTATGACTTGCTGCGAGACAGCGGCCGCTAGGTCCTCCGCGTTGATACGTTCCGATGTCTGGCGGGCCCTCACCAGCGCTTCCAGCTTACCCTTATTCGTGAGCTTATCGAGGATATCCATTGCCTTAGGTTTCCATAATTCGGGAAGTCTATTGATGAGCGAGGCCGTCTTTCCCGCTTCGTGGAGCCACCCAATGGCGACAATCGGCCAGACAGTGAGGGTGAGGAACAGGAAAAGGTAATAAAACCGATCCGCGATCCCGCTTAGGAAGCCCCAGACGAACCATCCGACTACAAGAAAGATGATCAGACCGCCAAGGCTAACACGTGAAAGAGCGCTCATAGTACGGCACCTCAGAGAATAGGGATTCTGAGGGTTTGCCCGACGCCGATAACCGGTGTGAACAACTCGCCGGAGCTCGTTTCCATGCCGGCCGTGATACCGCCGCCGCCGTCATGCTGCCCAGTAATGGTGATCGGCGTTCCTACCAGTGGGATCGCAATTCTTGATCCCATTTTCGTCAAACTGACAGCTACAGAGTAGCCGCCGCTCGCGACCTGGATCACATCTTCGTCTTCCGCTTGGTCATCCCAGAGGCGAACGAAAGCAAGCGCTACCCGACCAGCTTTGATTTGCTGCATGAGAACAGCTTGAGAAGCCGCGTCGAGCTTCATCTCACCCACGGCCTGAGAGATCTGTTCTGCAGGAACGCGCTCCAGGCGAACTCCACTTGCAGCGATTGCCTCGAACGCGTTCTGGCGGACTGTGGCGACCGTGGACGGAATGCGATCCGCTCCAATTTCGACCATAGCTGCAACTTTCGGCATTATGGACGTAACCGCGACGACCGTGAGGATCGCGACACCCACAAGGGTTAGGAGCAATGACCCGCCAGTTTTTATCTTGGTCGAATTGTTAGAAGTCAAACCTGCAAACGAACGCTCTCGAGCGGCACCTGGCGAGCGGGAGGGTCTGTGCTTTAACGGCATAGGAAAGACCTTTGGGAAGTAACAAGGGTGCTTTAGTCACCGCGGAACGGATCGACGCCGAGCAAGGGCTTGGTATCCGGCCGGAGGAAATAGCGGCTCTGGAAGGTCCGGATTGGTCCCTTCAACCCAGGTGACCGCGAGTTAATAATGACCACATCCGACGGCAGGGCCCGAATGTCGTCGGGCGTCATAAGTGCTCGCTTCTCTAGCTGCTCACTTGAACCCATCCCCTCAGAAAGGTTGGAAAACACATCCGTCATTCTGGCCGAGTTGCCAGTATTTGTGTTCTTAGTCTCTTTCTTAACGGTGATGTGTCCGAGCATCTTGGAAAGACGATCGGCAGTTTTGTCGTCGTTCGGAGAAACCTCGAAGAACTGCACAAACTCGGCATTGCCGATCATGTCTTCCAGGACGTCCTCGCCATAAGCGTCCTTCAAGCCGTGGTACGTCTGGCCAATTAACCAGACCGAGATTCGGTAGCCTGCGCTCACTCGAAAAGCGTCCCGAATGGCATCCAGCCTGCCGAGGAGGGGAGCCTCATCAACAACCAGGAGCACGCGTTCCTCGGGCAGCAGGCCGGGCCGAGCGGTTAGGCGCATAGGAAGTGTTGTCCAGATCCGGAGCCAGGGAGCACAATCAACTATGTTGTTTGGCGGAACTGCTACGAAGATATCAATCTCATTCCGGCTCAACGCCTCGAGCTCAAAAGACGAGGTTTCAATCTGCCGCCGGAGGTGAGGAGTTGCCAGCCAGAAGAGAGCCTCCGAAACGGTCGCATAGATCGAACCTTGTGTCTGGTCGGGAGCCTCCCTGATAGCCTTCGCGCCAGCAGCACAAGCCTTATCAGCGGCGGTCGCGCCATTGTCCTGACCGACCTGAATCATCTCATCGAGTGTTTCGTTCAGGATCTCACGTGGCTTATTGAAAAGGTCGAATACCGTTCCAAGGTGAGACCGCTCGTGAGGCTCGGTTCGGATTACCCAATGCACCAGGGCACCAACCAGGAGGCGAGCGGAGTTCACCCAGAAAGGATCTTTTGTGCCCGGTGGTGGAATGATAAGGGCAGCGATCAGAGCTTTAACATCCGCTACCTGGTGTTCATCGCGGCGGACGAAGTCGAGCGGGTTATAAGTATCTGAGGCTTGCCTCCGGATGCTCTTATCCCCAGGCTTCGGGTTCAGAGCCGTCTCGTAAGGATCCAGGAGTACGACCCGCCGCCCAAGCTGCTCGCGCCGATCCGCTGTGACAAAGAACGCTTGATTCTTTGGATCGATAATCACCACTGGGCCGCGCCAGCTGTATTGCGCTTTTTGACCGTGCGTATGGCCTTCGAACGCAGGGGAGAGCAGGTTGGTTATGATAGAGCCGGCACCCTTGCCGGTGCGGGTGGGGGCGATCGTAATTAGGTGCGCCTCAAGAGGCATGATGACGAGCGGAGAGCTTGAATCGGCTCCACTCTGCCCGACGATTATTCCCGACTCAATACGGTTGGGACGAGCCACCTCACCTGGATGAGGAACGGCAACCTTATCGAAAATCCTATCGTGCGAGATCCAATTCGCATTCCCGTAGAGGTCGGAGTCAACCCGCTGTACATTCAAGTCATTTCGTACAGGAGGTTGCTCCCTAGCAAAGCCGGACGACATGCCTTTCAGACCTGACAAACCCGCGAACAGGGACCGGATTGGAGCCCAGACCTTTGCCAGTCCGGTGGCGCTGCCAACGATCGACAGCAGGGCCAGAAAAGTCGGCCCTGCCCAGCCGGGAGCACTAAGGATAGCCCAGGTTGAATATCCTTGAGCCGAGGCGGTGGCGGCCGCTCCCCAGATCGTGAGCAGCGCATCTGCTCCATAATAGAAGGACAGGAGAGAGCACCAGGCGATCAGCGGCTTATGGTTTATAAGGATCGTAACGCCCAGCAGGAGGAGAGGCGTCGCGATGCGGATGGCGGGAAGCATCGAGGCTGGGAGGAGGGGAGCTAAAAGCGCCTCGAAGATGAACAGCCAGAGCCAGAAAACAAGGAGAGGCCAACAATAGCGCAAGAGCGCCTTCGTTAGGTCGTAGAGAATTCGCCCCATAATGCTGACCCCAGGCCCGTGTTTTAGGCTTCTTCGGTGTCTTGGAATCGCGAGCCTTTAGACCGCCGCGCTGATCGGGCTTGCACCGCCTTCATTTGCCGGCTGAGCCGATACTGCGCTCTTATCAGGCGGAGCAGGCGTGGAGATGTTGGGCTTGCGGCCCCGGCGCCTAGCGCTGGGAAAGTGCCGCTCCGCAACCTCCCGGAATTTAGCTTGGACCTGCTCTCCACCATGAACAGCATTCAGGATCGCACCGAGGATCACTTCACGCGGCAGAAACAGGCCACCTGCCTCCTTAACGAGTTCTCCGGCTTCGGCTGTAGCCTTCTCAGTCAGTTGCTTCTCTTCAAGGGCGATGGCTTCCTTCCGGGCTGCAATCTCCGCCAACTTCGATGCAAATTCAGACATAGCCTACCTCAGTTGAGCGCCCAGAGGCGCCATGTGGAAACGGCCAAGCTTTAGGAATAATTCTCGCCGCCGTCAAGGTACTTAGCGTTCAGCAAGGAGCGTAGTCCAAACCGAATTTGAAAAGGTGCACAGACTGGCATATTGCACGACATGCCTTTACTGCTAAGCTTGTGGCTGTCATAGAGGCTGTGTCCGCGGTGCGGATCGCAATATGCCGAATAGGGGCCCTGCCGGCGGCTAGATGATATGCGCACTCATCATCTCTCTACTCATTCGTCGCTCGTATCGCGCGGCGCGGGAGCATCCGTCGCCGCGAGCGCGGCCTACATCACCCGATCTGCACTCACCGAGGTGAAGAACGGCCAAGAGGTGGCTCAGTGGGACTATCGCAAGCAGGGACTGGGTCAGGTTAGCTCTGCACTTCAGGCCAATTCTGACTACGCCACTCGCTCAGGAAACTTCACGGCTCGTGACGATCTGGGCTTCACGGAAATACTCGCTCCAGTGGGGGCGCCAGAATGGGTCTATGACAGACAGACATTATGGGCTCGCGTCGAAGCCGACGAGGATAAATGGGCAGATAAGCATTATAGGCGCCGGCCCGAGCTCGCACAGAAGCACAAGGAATCTGCTCATCTTGCCTATAAAGGGCATATCTCCCTTGCCCGGGAACTCGACATTAACGGACAAATCGAGGTTGCTCGTCAGGTTCTGAAAGAGCACTTCGTCGACCGTGGAATGGTCGTTGAGTGGGCCTTGCACGTCAAGGAGGGGCAGCCACACCTTCACTTTCAGGCGGCAGCTCGCACCCTCAAGAATGGAGGTTTCCTTGGCAAATACGCGTCGTATTCAACTCCGGAGATGCGGCGTGAGGAGGCAATCGTTCACCTGCCAGCAAGAGCGCTCGGGTCCTTCCAAAAGGAGTTGCGACAGCGAGCAGCAGCCAGTCAGAATGCAAAACTCGCTGAGCGTGGGATCAATGGTGTTCACGTCGAGCATCGTTCTTTTGTTGCGCTGGGGATTGAGTTTGCTCCGCAGGTCTCCAATGGACCAGGAAAGGCAAACGAGGAGCGGATCGCCGAGAATGAGGAGAGACGCCTTGCCAATGCTGAACTCGTTCTAGCTGATCCAAATGTTGTTATTCGAGAAGCATTTTCCAACACCGCCACTCTCACAGAAGGGCAGTTGAGGGCGGCCATACAGCGCCGAACCTTGGATGATGAGCACTTCGCTCCTGTCTGGGAGCGCATCCATAGTGACGGCATTGTCGTTTGCCTTGGGGAGGATATGAGAGGTCTTCAGACCTACACCTCGGCGGAGTATAAGCAGGCCGAGGTAGCGCTCCAGGCAAGTGCAAGGCAGCTTGCAGAGCGCAACAAAGGTCTCGGTGACGATAAACGAGCAGTCCTCGAGAGCGCTATTGCTGCCTTCCAGAAGGAAAAAGGATTTTCCCTCAAGGCGGAGCAGAAGGAGGCGCTGGGGCACATCGCTTCGGCAGGCGATCTGTCAGTCATTGTGGGTCTGCCAGGTGCGGGTAAGACGACCCTTCTGGAGGCCGCCCGCACCTATTTCGCCAGCCTTGGACATAACGTCAGAGGCGCGGCAACGGCGGCAATTGCGGCCGAGAACCTTGAGGCGGAAGCGGGCATTGCATCCCAGACGGTTCAAAAGATCATACTCAGTTATGAGGCCGCGGCGAAGATACGATCTGAACTCAAAGATCCCAAAATGACCGAGAGGCACCGGGCGTCAATGAAGCGGCGCCTTGCCCGTTTCGAGGCAAACCATCTTAAGGCTGGTGATGTTCTGATCGTGGATGAAGCCGGTATGGTCGGAACCCGAGAAGTCGAGATTTTGCAGAGGCACGCCGTTGCCGCCGGAGCCAGAATTATCCATGTGGGCGACCCGGAACAGCTCTCCTCCGTTTCTGCCGGCCACGCACTGCGGCTTCTGAAACACGAGCATGGAGCCGCCTTCCTCCGGGAGATTACCCGACAGAAGGAATCCGACCTGAAAGCCTCCTATGCAATGGTGGAGGGCCGTGTCGGGGAGGCGATAGCCCATTACGAAGGTAAGGGGCAGCTCCATTTCTGTCAGACAAAAGGGGAGGCTATCTCCCAGTTAGTTGACCACTACGTGAGTGAACGGCTTGCAGCAGATGCAGATGGGTTGCCTAAATGGCAGCGCGGAATGCTCATCACCGCCAATCGTAATGCAGACGTCGAGGCGATTAATGCCAGCATCCGGGCGAGGCTGCGGGAAGCCGGTCTTCTCGGGGCGGAGGCGGAACTGTTCGGAAGAAGATTTGCGATCGGTGATGAAGTCGTTTTCCTCAAGAATGATGCCTCAATCGGAATCGTAGTCGGGGAGACAGCAGCGGCTGGGGTCAAGAACGGACAGAGAGGCACGGTCCGAGGGTTAATTTTCAATACCGTTGGTGCAGTTATCGGAGCTCAGATCGAGGATGCCCGGACCGGGAGGGTACTCGAATTCTCCGGAGTGGACGGCGTTGAACTGGCGCACGGTTATGCTGTGACCGTGCACAAATCGCAGGGCCAGACGGTGGACTGGCACGCGCATTATGCCGGTAACGAGAACCGGGCGCTGTCTCTTGTTTGGCTCACCAGGCACCGGCATGTGCTCCAGATTTATGCCGATTATGAGACCTTCCGGGATGACCGCCGGGCGCTCGTTGGGCAGATGAGCGTTGAGAGTAGGCAAGGCCTGGCAGACGACTATTCCGTTAGCACAGAGCGTGAGCCATACCGGGAGGTCATATTTCGTTACCGCGGGGTTTGCGCGACCTACGCCGCCCAAATGGCCGATATTGGGATGTGGGCGGATCAGTACGAAGAGAGCATCTCAGAACATCCGAGATGGGCTGCATCCCAAGAACTCAAGGCGGAGCGGAATAGGCTAGCGGTCGAGATCTCGGAGGATTGGGAGGCTTATCGGGTTTTTGCTCAGCAGGCCGGCGTCACCCGTCACTTTATCGACGAGCAGGCCGGAAAGACGGAGCGGGTCCTGACACACCGGCAGCAAAGAGCCAGGGAGAGAATTGAGGCCTATGCAGCGCTTCACACCCAGGCTCATGCCATGCTGAAGGAGATCAAATCAACTCACCCCACGCGCCAAGCAGAGCATCCAAATTGGGGCGCCTACACGGAATTGCGCCAGAAACGCGATGCATTGGCGGCCGATATTGCCGAGGACCGCACCTCGCACGCCTCCTTTGCGAGGGAAGCCGGAATCGCTTGGACAGCGATCCAGAAGCAAGGTCGGGCACACCGCGAGCAGGCAAAGGCTGAAGGTCAAATGGCAGATCGGCCGGCGCAGCAGGCCAGCCCCGATCTCGAGGCAAGCACCGTTATGGAATTCAACAAATTGAGCCGCCAAATCGACCGGCTCAAAAGAGCTGGCGATAAGGAGAAGGCTTTGGAAGCCCGAAACAAAGCCCGCGAGCTCGCGGCTGCGATCTTTGCGGCAGGTGCGGAGGCTGAAGAGGGACTAACCCCGAAAAGCAGATTAAAGTATCGCAATTACACAGCCGGATTGCGTGGGGTGGCTCGCCAGCAGGGCAGGGCAAGAGGCGCGATCGAGGCCGGGCAGGGCGCAATTTTGCCTGTCGCCATCGAGCCGACAGCTGGGAACGAGCGACAGCCAAATGCACAAGCCGTCACCCCTGAAGACCTTCTCCGGGATCGCGCGTCAGAGCAGCTAGCAGGGAGGGCTATCGCCCCTGAAGAGTTCGACGCCTGGAGCCGGGCACGGCTGGAGTCGATCCGCGCTGAGTTTCTTCACGAGGGCCAGGCTGAGCGCGAGCGCCGGGCGCTGGATTGGTTGGAGATCCACGCCGAGGACGAGTGGCGAGCCTATATCAGTCCGGTTCGGGAGCAGGCTCGAGGATATGTGGACCAGACGGCGGCGTCGATACAAACACCGGCCGAGGATTTCGAGGATCGGACAGAAGCCCTGATCCGCGCCAGCGAAAACCTATTCCAGAAGGAAGCGGTGACCACCGCCCGGGCTATTGCCGCGCCGGAACTGCTCCTCCAGTCTCGCCAGGAGCGCGAGACAGCCGCTAAGTCAGCTCGTGAGGAAGCTCTCCGGCAGGTCATGGCGGAGCAGGAGAGTTCGGCAGAGGCCGATATCTCAGGCGGGGCCGCCCTGCGCGAACGCTCGCAAGCTGCCATGAACACATGGCCGCGTGGCCCCCGTAACCAAGCGGCTGGCCTGGTGCTGAGCAACGATCAATGGGTTCGTGAGCTCCAGGAGGAGCGGAACGGCCGCCTTCGGGCTCATCCCCGCGTCGAGATGTCGGATCTTTCCGAAGGCGAGCGGAAAGCACATGCTGCGGCGGCTCAACATTCTCGGCTGGACGCCAGAGAGATCAAGCGCCTCGTCAACCGTGCCAGATATCGGGAAGCCTTCCTTGATGCGATTTTCGGCGGGGCCTCAAACGGGCGCGTCGATAAAGCCCGGTTGAGCTGGGACAATATCAAATCCCGAGTCCTGGGTGAGGAAATGCGGCGCTATGAAAGGGCTCTTTGGCAGATAGGCCTAGACAAGGACCGTCGCGCGCTCCTTGTGGAGAGGGAGTTTTCCCAACGGGCAGCCGATCTCGGGATTGATGTCCAAACTGCAAAATTGGGCCTCTCACGCGAGCAAAGGAGGATCCTCAAGACCCTCATCCGCCGTGAGGTAAAGACAGCTCGTCTGGCCACCTCCATCACAACAAGGCGCGACAGGTTCAGGACCCGTAATGGCTCATTGGAAGGAGATCGGGACTTTCTGGCGGAAGTATTGCCACATGAAGCGACCGCACACGTTAAGGCCATTGGTCAAATGCGCCGGCAGCCAGTGGATGTTCAGCAACTCCTAGCGAGCCGCGAACGGTCCCTCGCAATGGAACAGGCTACGAAGGCCAGAGTGCCTCTGTTTTCGTCCTACAAGTCCCTGAAGATTGACGAGGCCCGCGTTGCTGTTCACGAAGCCGAGATGCGGCTTTATGCGCGTGCTTTGGCGGAGCAAGGCCTCGCCCGCGAGCAAGCCACAAGATTGATCCGTCTAGAGGCCGCTGCCCGGGCCGCGGAACTTGGGATCATCGATCAAAAAGAAGCGGTACGGATTAACGAGGAGATGAAATCTCACGCGCTGGCAGATCGGCGCTTGGAAACGGTCACAGACCTGATCGACCAGGGCCGATCCAGAGGAGCCCGGGTCGCCCTGGTAGCCGAGCCGGATGAGATCAGGGAAGCTCATGAAAGAGCCGCTCAGTTTGCAACGCTTTCGAGGTCGGAGATCGTTGCCGGGCTCCGTTCCATAGAAGCCCAGGAGGCCTACCAGGCAGCCACCGAGGCCACCCGGAAGGCCAGTCGGCCCTATCTGGAGACCAGGCAGGAGGTGAATGAAAGCAAGTTCTCCCACCGCGAGGTTGCCAAGTTTGTTTTCAATGAGGAAATGGCCAGATACGAGCGGGCGCTTCAGATCGAAGGTTTGTCTGAGGCAGATCGCGTCCGACTTGTTGAGCAGGAGAAACTTCAGCGGGGTTTTGAACTCAGGTTAATCTCTCGCGCCGAGAGGGACAATGGGGCCGTTAAGGTTGGTGTCTCTCTAGAGCCGGAGAATTGGCAGCGGCAGAACATGCGGCTTGGCGCGATTGCCGAAGTCATCATCAGGGAGCGCCCAGACAGCTCAGATCCCTCCACCCGCCTCTCAAAAGCGGAAATCGTAACTCTCGCCAGAAACATTGAATGGGATCTGACCGAGGCACGCGCCGGAGAGTTCGGGATCGGGCTGGAGGCTGCCAAGGCTCAGACGGCAATCAGTCTTGAGCTTGCCCGGAGCGCCGTTGAAAAGGTTGAGGCTGCCCGAGCCAATGAGAGGCAGCGGACGCTTGCAGACGAGAGCGAGCAACCTGCAACCGTGGAGCATGGCCGCCAGGTTACCTCTAGTGTCGGCCGGAGCGACGACGGCGTGAAGACGCGTGACCTTCAGGAGGCCGCCGAACAGTTCCGAGCCAGCGTTCAGACTGGCGAAGCAGCTAGGACTTCAGGAGATCGCGAGGCGATCAGGAAAGCGGAGGCGGCCGAGAAAGCAGCCAAGGCCGAAATTGACCGCCACGAGCGGCGAACTCATGAGCAGAAGCGAGCGACACGCCACCAACGAATGCACGAGGCCAAACGCTCCGCTGAGGAGGCCTTTGCAAAGGGAGATCCGGCTGGGTTCAAAAAGGCAGCCGATGAGGCCAGGACGCTCGAGAAGGAAGCCAAGACCACTCGCAACATCACTCGGGATCTGGTTAGCGACAAACGAGCGGAAGAACGGCTGGACGAACTTTCACAGAATGAGCAGCAACTCGCGTCCGATCGAACCGCGCAGAGGTGACTATGAAGCGAATCCTATTTAGATTGACGACGCTCTAGACAGTGGCGGACGGCTCCGCCCTCGAACGGAGCACAAAGCATGTAGTTCCTACCTGTTAGCCTTGCCCCTGGCATGAAAAGGACCCGGACGGCTTGGCGGCTGTCTATCCGGGTCCAATTCTGGATCTTAGAGGAAACGGGGAGGCGAAAGCCCTCTTCCCACTTCAGGCCTCAACATAAAGCGATCTGTACACTGACTCAAGTTCTTCAAGGACTTATCCGGCTTCACGAAAGGCTTAGCCTTCCGGCATAAGAGCCTGACGCGGCCTATATTTCCGCTTGTCAGTATATCCCTATCTGGTATATACTTATATACCAGATAGGGATATACTGCACACGAGCGAGACGATGACCTACTTGATCAAGGATGAAACAGTGGTTCAGCAGCTGAAGGTTCTGGCTCAGCGCAAGAACAAGACCGTGGCGGACGTGTTGCGGCAGGTTGTGGTGCAGGAGATCGAGCGCGAGGAGTCCCGCACCAGCACCCTGGAGAAAATCGGCCCGGTTCTGGCGAAGGCTCGCGCCATCGGAAAGCCCATCAGGCGCATTGATTGGGACGCCGAGAAGAACGCTTCTGACGAGCTTTGGGGGGAGTAATGTATATCGAGACGTCCGCCATCATCGCCATGCTCGCTGGCGAGGAAGAAGCCGAGGATATGGCGCGCAAGATCGATGAGGCGAAAACCAACCTCATTACCTCGCCGGTGTCCGTGACCGAGGCCGTGATCACGTTCGCCACCAAGAAGGAAATCGAGATCCCTGCGTCTCAGGAGATTGTAAGCGAGCTTTTGAGCGCCTTGAAGGTGCAGACCGTCAGCATCACAGCGGAAATCGGTAACAATGCCGTCCGCGCCTATGCGCAATATGGCAAGGGCACTGGCCATGGCGCGAAGCTGAATTTGGGCGACGTATTCTCGTATGCTTGCGCGAAAGCCTATCGCGTCCCGTTGCTTTATAAGGGAAACGACTTCGCAAAAACTGATCTTGCTTGAGCCGCGCCTGTCGCGACCTCATTTCGATCCGTCTTCTAGCCGAGCGAGTGAGAGCTTTCGCAACTCGCTTATGGCGATCGCTTGCGCCATGCAAAGAATATCAGCATGTCGGATGCGTTGAGCAAAAGCTCATAGCGAGAGGAAGCTTCTCTAACTATCACAAAGCTCAATTGACTACATGCACGCTGGTCAATTACGCTTCTTGAGGAAGGAACGTAAGGACGGTTGTTGGGAGCGATAGCCCTAACGAAAAACCTGTCCTGCCCTCTGCTAAAGGGTTGTTTTTCTTTCCATCCTGGGAAGCGAGTGAGTTTACGGGACTCACTCGCTTTTCTCCCGGGCCGCCTCCCTGAAGCGATCCCGCTGTTTTAGCTCACTTTCGAAGACCTTACGGTTGAGGTTAAGCCGCCCCCTGTCTTAACCAAGATTGCACCTACCTACTTCATGTTGCATTTACGGTGCACTTTGGCATTGTTGTGCGGGCCGTCATCTGAGGAACTGCCCTGTTGTCCCCGTTTGAGCGCTGCCATGCTTCGTAAGTTTGCTCTTGGGCATCTGGTCCTTCCCGCTCTTATGTTGCTCTTGGGCTGGTCGCTTCTGGAAGCTGGCTATATAGATGGACTAGCGTTTTTAGCGTTTCTCGGAACGCCCGCTGCCGTCTTGGTTCTAGCTTGGGCCGCCATCGTGGCAAATGAAATTGCCAACCGGCGAAGCGAAAGACAGCAGCGACCTTGGAGTTTCACTAAGTTATCTCTTTTCCACCTTTCCGTACCTGTTGTCATGGTGCTCCTGGGCTGGTGGGCGTGCAGCGCCGGCTACATCAGCGAGGCATTGTTTGTCGCCAGCGCGGTGGCCCCTGCCAGTGTCTTGTTCTTGGCCTGGGCCGCTCTCCTGGCCAACGAGATTGCGAACAGGCGGAGTGAAGAACGGCAGCGTCCAGTCAGCTTTACAAAGTTCTCTCTCCTCGTCCTTTTCGGACCTTTGGTCCTGTTGCTTTTGGGTTGGTGGTCTTTGCAGACCGGCTTCATGAACGGGACAGAAGTGCTGGCATTCTTCGCAACGCCTGCCATCGTTGGTGTTCTGGGCTGGGCAGCGGTCGCGGCCAATGAGATCGCCAATAGGCGAAGTGAGAGCCGGCAGCGCCAAGAGTAACTGCGAAGGTGGCTACGCCTCACTCTTTGTCGAGATCGCTCAAGCGCTCAAGGATGCGTCCTATGTCGGTAGCTTCGATGTCACCATGAATGTAAGCTTCGAAGATCGGATCTGTTGCCTGGTCTCTCGTAATCCCAGCTAAGAGATTGTTGTGCTGCGCCTGTTCAACAATCTTACGACGATGTTTCATCTCCTCGACCGAGATTTGTGAGGAGTTCGCCCTCTCCGTTAGTATAGCTGCGACACAGTCCCTGACTTTCTCCGCACGTGCCTTGTAGTCGGGCGACCAGAATGGATCTATGCGGGTCGCGGTATGCGCCGGATGTCCATCCCGGGCGGGGAAGGTGATGCCTATAATCTCGGAATTCTGCTCGAATATGTTCGCAAGAAATGCGTTGACCCGCTGCGTGTAGCCGCTTGGATAGTCGCGTGTGACCATGCCCTCCCCTTCTGCAGTGTGTAGGGTCAGGAACGGAATGGATGGAAACAGCTCGAAGATTCGTTCGATATCCTTTGTCACGCTCGGTGTGAGAGCTTTTGCCGCTTCCCCTGTAGCGAGTAGGCTCCAGGGGCGTCGACGCTCAAGCCCCTCAAGGACAGAGATAGCCTCGGCAGAGTAGCCACCCTCATTTGGCTGATCCGGATCTTGTGCGCTCATGTCATCTCTCTACACTTGGAGTCGTTGCTAACCTTCCATCGAATCAGCGGCTAGGAAAGCTGCAAACTGGAGAACTGAATTTGAGCGAGGAAGCCGACAAACTGAGGTACTTGGCTAAGAGCGGTCATGAGGGCGGCACGCTGCTCCTTGGTGCTGCTGATCGCCTTGATCGGATGGAGGTGTCAAGTGCCGCGATGGTGCAGTTGCTGAAGCGTTTAGAATGGTCAAGTTTTACGCAAGGACAGGGTAGTGGCTACATGTCGTCTGGTGGTGACGGGCCCTGGATCCCGACCTGCCCGATATGTCGCAACGTACATCCGGAAAAAGGGAAAGGCGACTTCATTGCAAAAGCTCTAGGCCACAAACAAGACTGTGAGTTGCTCAAATTTTTGGAAACTGGAGACAAGAGCTGAAAAGTGCTTCATCGGGGAGACGACTGGACCCCAGCTGAGTTGTGAGTTCGGGTATCTTAGGTGATGGAGCTGATCCGTGAGCGACGAAAATTGCGCGAAGCCAAGCGACGTAGCTCTCATATCGAAGGCTGTTGCTCGAGCAGCCCGTCGGCTTGGAATCCTAGAACAAGATCTCGCTATGATCTCCGGAGTTTCCAACCTGGAAAACGGTGCTATCCCCGTGCAAGGTGATTGGAACAGTTTCGAGAATGCGACCCTCTTCCTCCGCGTGCACGATTTGCTCGACACGTTCGCCAGTGGTGATGCGGCCGTGGCTGCATCTTGGCTCAACAGCCATAACACCGTTCTGGAGGGAATTCCGATCAAGTTGATACGAACGAACGTCGGTCTCCGGAACGTTCTCGATTATCTACAGAGCCGCCGTAACCTCTAGATCTGTGCTGCCTGACGCGGGTCGTCCAACAATATTCAGGAGGATCAGTAGAGGGGCGCTCTTGCTCAGATCGTGAGGGAATGAGTAGTCGGTTCTTACCGCTGACTCCCATGACCCAAGGCCTGAGAGAATTTGCCCGGAGGCAGACGAGGCTGGCCGTTCCGCTAAACTACGCGGCTGCTATAGACGATTGCAACATGGTAGGGTGCGACATTGCTCTCCGGGCAAGAATCTCCGCCTGGGCGAACAGAAGCATTTCGATTTCATCGATGGACGCCAAGTTGAGTTGCCGGACGACCTCGGACAGAACCTTCAGATAGATGCCGTAGGCTCGGGCTGGAAAAGCCTTATGGCCTCTGCCTTGATCGCGGCCCCTTATCCAATCCTGGAATTCCCTAACAGTTCTGTTTTTGCTCGGCAGATTTGGGAAGAAGATCGGCCGCTTATGATCCTGGACAATCTGCAGAGCATTGAGGGCTACGGAAACGCGGGCGTCGAAAATCGCAAAACGGTCTGGGTTCCGGATGGCGAGCAGCTTGCTCCATGTAGCCACGCCGGATGTGCCACGGCCTATGAGCTCCTCGTCAGACTGCGCGATACAAGTCCGGAGCGTCGCCTCTCGGTTGTAGACCCCACCCCATTTAGCGACATACCATTCTGCGAGCTCATAACGGCTGTCGGGTTGACCATGCCATATGGCCGAAAGAACCCGTTTGAGACGGGCGTTGGCCTTAGCCAGACTATCTGACTCTCGCTCAAAAGGAACAAAGCTTGGGACCGGCGGGATCTTCCAAGTATAGAGCTGGTCCAGGTGGAGGCCGTGTTCTTCGAAAAAGCCGACCAAGCCCTCGCATAATGGGGCGAGATACCGAGGCAGCCGTTGTTCTGTCGGACTGATCAGCCTGGTAGGTGAGGGGAGAGGTGTCAGGTTACTTGAGGCTGCCGGCTCAGACTCCAAGTTGGCATCGGCCGGAGCAAGGCCCACCCAGGTGAGCCAGCTCTGGAACTGGGCGTTAGCAACCGTCTTCGCCAATTCGAGACTGTCCTCAACGCCTTGCTTTCTGATGATAGCCGCGCCTGGCAGATCGTTCAGGTACCATCGAAAACGGCCCTGATCAGGCCCATTTTGGGCCCGGGTTACCCGAGCAAAAGCATAGTGCCGGAGGCTACCCGTCAGATCCTCTGGGTTATTATCCTCCGGGATAGTCGGCTTCCAGCGCAGCGGCACAGTCCAACGCCCCAAATTTTTCACAACATTCGCAAAGGGACTGTTGATTGTCCAACCGCATGTCATTTTTCGGTAAACGCGCAGTGGGCGTTCGTACAACCAGTGCTGAGCGGTACCTTGCTAAAAGCAGCTGCTCAAGTTTAGGCGCACCAGCGACCTCAAGATGGTTTCAGGATTGCTGAGTTGCAGAACTCAGCGGATCCGATCAAGGCGCGGGATTCGATCGCAGTCCACGCCAGGTCACTAGCCTAGCTCAGGATCGGCCAGCCGCACGACTCTATCCACGACCTGTGGGTTGATCGGGAATCAGAGCGATCTCTATGCTCGTCACGACAATCAGGTCTCAGGGCTGCGGCGCCCTGCAGTCAGGCGCAGAGAGCCGTCGGCACCGGCGGTCTTGGGCTGATCGAGGTTGAGGTTGCCGAGCTTCCAGGATTGCAGCACCACAGAGGTGTCACCGATCGATTTCGGCTTCACGCCGCCCTCTGTCGCACGCTCGATGGTCAGAGCCTTGCCGCTCCAGTCGAGCAGGAGGCGGTCATCCGGCCCAAACCCGGACCTGTCCCACAGGTCGCGCGGCAGGCGGATGGAGGTGTAGTACCGGTCCGAGCGCTTGGCATCTGCAATCGACCGGACGACGACTGGAGCGGCAGTGGATCGAGCTGTCCGTTCCTTTGCTGTTCGCTCACCCCGAGCCTGCCCTGAGGATGATTGCACCTCCGCAACGGGTGCCGCTGCCGGTTCAGGATCACCGCCTCGCATCTCGTCCACGCCGGACGAAGGATCCGGTGGGGGCTGCACATCTCCTGCCGGTGACGGATGCGGAATCAACTGAACGGCATTGGCAACCTGCCGGAGGCTGCCTGAGAGACCTTCGGCCGACTGGAGGAGGGCAGGGGCCAAGCGCGCAACGGCTTCGAGCTGCTGGCCCCCGAGCACCACCAGCTTGCACACCTGATCCGCCATGAGTTCCACCGCCGCACGCAAGCCTTTCAGGTCCGCTGCCATGCCGGCCAGAGTCTCCTCGACTTCAGGTGACAGGGAGGGCGTGGATTTGGGTTGTTGCGCGATCCTTGGAGGGGATGGTTGCGGCGGCGCAGTGTCCTTGGGCCGGAAGACCTCTGCGGCCAGAGCTTCAGGCTTGCCCAGGTGTCGGGCGAGGATGTCGGCTGTTGCACGGCGGCGCCCGTCGTCCGCCTTGCCGTCACGGCGCGGACGGGCGAGACAGGCCGGGCACAGGTCATAGGAGCGCTCCCGGCCAAGGAGCCAGCCACGCTCGTCGAAGTAGCTTTTGACTGTCTCGTTGCTGGTCGGCTTAGAGGCCTCGTAGGCGTCCGTACTGGCACAGTCCGAGCAGCGGACGACGAAACGGTACTTGGAGGGTGCACCACCGCTACGGGTAATCTGCGGCTCGAACTGACGTGCGATGCCGGGCATCTGGTAAATCCTGATCGTTGAAGAGGTCTTTGAGGCGGGAAGACGAAGTGTCCGCATCTCTCCGCGTGGAAAGGTATGATGTCGGGACGGGCAGGGGATTAGCACCGCACCTGCAAAATTCCAACCGCTTGGTCTTGATCCATCTTACCGTGCGGAGGATGATGAGCCGGCCGCCATCTATATAGATTGCACCATCTGAGAGTTACGGTGCTCGCCAAGCTCTTCCGCTGTAATTGCAGTGCCTCTCCCAAGATGAGACCCGGCTACAGCCTCCACAGTCAGCTGATCGTGACCGTATCGCCTCTGGGGCCTGACCCAAACCGGCCACATAGGCTTACGGTTCTCAGGGTTTGAGGCGAATGCGCTGGCGATATCGGGGGAGCCGAGCGCCAGAGCAGATTCAGCCTTTAGGTGAGCTCACCTGTCTTAGGGATTACCATGCATGTACAGCACGCTCGGTCTCGCAGCCCGGGCGCCAAGCCCCTGTGAAATGCCTTCCTGGACGTGGGTTGCATCGGTGGTCGCGGATTATTAGTTTTTCGAGCGAAGGCTGTTCTGAGGGGACTTCAATGACAACAGTCGAGTACTTAAAAAGTGCGGAGTTCTGGCTTCAGATGATTGCTCCTGGTGCGGCACTGGTCATGGGTCTCATCGCTTTTGCGTGGGCGCGGCAGGGGAGCAAGCATTAAGTTCATAACATATCTAGCATAGCTGAGTTTTCTTAAGCTAAGACACAGATTCCAGCGTATCGACAGACACGAGGCGCAGCGGAGGCTGAGATGACTGAGACATTCCAAGGCAGGGGTATCGCCGGCCAGAGCGATGCCGAGAGTGTCGCCATCCAAGTCCTGAACTTCATCGTCGCGGATGTCGATCGGATCATCCAGTTTCTGAACGTCACGGGCCTGCAGCCTGAGACGATCCGGGCGTCGGCGACATCATCGCATTTCCTGCTGGGCGTTCTCGAGTATGTGGCGAAGGACGATGAACTTCTGAAAGCAATTGATGAGGAACTGAAGCTCCGGCCAGCCGCGATCTTGGCGGCTATCGTGCATCTGTCGCCAGAGCCAGACATGATGCCATCCAATGAGGATAAGAAGGTTGACGCAGCCCCTCAACTGCCGAGGCGCAACCTATTCCACTGAAGGAGCAGCCATCCCGATGACGGTTCGGGCTCACACCCGATAACCGTTACTTAGTCGGCCCTGAACAACCCACAACTTATTGAGGTTGAAGGATTCTTCGTCTTAGCGAAGCATCGTAAAATGCCGGCATCTGGGTGCTGACCCGCTCAAAGCTGGTGTTTTGCCATGGGACCCAAGCCGACGCTGCCCACCTCCGGCGATCTCTACCGCAGCCGTCTCGATCAGATCCTCGATCAGCGTCACGAGCTGTTTCGGCTCGCCGGTCTCATCGATTGGGACAGGTTTGATCACGAGTTCGGCCGCTTCTATCGCCCGCTCGGCCGGCCTGCGAAGCCCACCCGCCTGATGGTGGGGCTGTCGTATCTCCAGCACACCTTCAATTTGTCCGATGAAGCCGTGGTGCAGCGCTGGATTGAGAATCCCTATTGGCAGTGGTTCTGCGGCTGTGAGTACTTCCAGCATCAGTTGCCGTGCGATCCCAGCTCGCTCACGCGCTGGCGCAAGCGGCTCGGACCCGAGGGTCTGGAGACGCTGCTGGCCGCCACGATCCAGGCCGGGCTCAACACGGGCGCGGTGCAGCCCTCCAGTTTGGAGCGGATCAGCGTCGACACCACGGTGCAGCCCAAGGCCATCACCCATCCCACTGACGCGAAGCTTTATCTCAAGGCTCTCCACGCCCTCGTGCGGCAGGCCAGGCGGCATGGCCTCACGCTGCGTCAGGCCCACACCCGCCTGGCCAAGCGCGCCGCCGTTCAGGTCGGCCGCTATGCTCATGCGCGGCAGATGCGGCGCATGCGGCGAGAGCTCAAGCGGCTGAAGACCTATCTCGGACGCGTGTATCGCGATGTCGCCAGGAAAGTCGCCGGTGACGAGGGCCTCGCCCTTCGCTTTGCACCTCTGCTCGGCCTCACAGAGCGCCTCCTGATGCAGGAGCGCACGAGCAAGAACAAGCTCTATAGTCTTCACGCTCCAGAGGTGGTGTGCATCGCCAAAGGCAAGGCGCACCGGCCGTACGAATTTGGCTCCAAGGTCGCGCTGGCGGTGACCAACCGGGAGGGCTTCGTCCTCGCTTCCAAATCGCTGGAGGGCAATCCGTATGATGGCCATACGTTAGACGCCACCATAGACCAGGTCATCGCCATGACGGACGTGGAGCCCGCGCGCATCTACGTCGACCAGGGCTATCGCGGACACGACTATGCCAAGACGGATCAGGTGTTCATCACGCGCCAGCGGCGGGGGCTGACGCCGACAATCAAACGGGAACTGAGACGCCGGTCAGCGATCGAGCCGATGATTGGGCACATGAAGGCGGACGGGCGGCTTGGACGCAATCACCTGCTCGGAGCCGCCGGCGATGCGATCAATGCGCTGCTCGTGGCAGCCGGGCACAATCTGCGGCTGATCCTGAACTGGCTCAGGGTTTTTATGGCTTGGCTCGTAGCAGCCCTGATCAATTTATCCGCGCAACCAGATACTTCGCAGGTTGCCTGAAACCCAGCACCAGCCCCGCGCAGCCGCATTATTCAGGGCCGACTACTTATCAGAGATGAGACATGTGCTTGGCTACTTCCCTGATCCAAGGCCGGGCTACTGTGATTAGAGGAGCAACGCGGGATCTATCATCAGGGTAGCGGTGGAAGCTGTCTGAACGGATCAAGGCACTCAATGCCAAGCGGCTCGAAATGCTTGAGGTTGCGCGTCACCACTGTGAGCCCATGAGCCTTCGCCGTCCCAGCGATGGCAAGATCCGCCCATCCAGGCGATTGACCGATGCTGCGAGCCTTGTCGAGAAGCCGTCCGGCAGCCCTCGCAGCCGCACCGTCAAAAGGCAGGATGCGAGGTCCATAAAGATGCTCCACAGCAGCCCACCATGCCTCCAGGTTGCTTGCCTTTGTCGTGGCTCCTTCGCGCAGAGCTTTTGCAATGCCCGCGATCACCTCTCCCGTTGTGATAACAGAGATAAACAGTCTCGGAGACATGACATCCATCCACCCGACGAGTTCGTCCGACGGGCGGCTTTTGGATGGTGCTCTGGCAGAGATGACGTTTGTGTCGACCAGATACACCTAAAACTCCTCGGATTGATGTGGCGGCTCATCCCGCTCGGGAATGTCTCCTGCTTCGATTGGCGCTGCCATGAGGATCTTACCGAAGGACGGAATGGTTGAGAGACGCTGGAACTCGTCCCAGGAAATAAGAACAGCTTCCTTTCGACCGTGGCGAGTGATCACGATCTCCTCACCGGCGGCTGCGCGATCAACGATGGCGGACAGGGATGCCTTAGCGTCCTTGAGCTGAACTTCCTGCATGACATCACCTCTCCAGAAGAATATGACCACTGTAGCCATATTGGGTAGAGGCTCTTAATTGTCAATGATTTGGCGCTCTACCATCGCCTAAGGCTAGGAATTTGGTCTGGGTCCAGCGGTGCAGTAAAGACGAGCAAGTTGCAGCAAAGTTACCTTAGGGCGTCTTGCTATGTTGTTGCTGTTCAGTCGACATATGGACCGTCCTCTGATAGCTGGCCCGGGTTGTATGATATGTTATTAGATACAACTGTTCCGATCTTCATTGACATTGTCAGCGTCTTTTCCATATCATGCTGACATGGAGGTTGCCCTATGAGCGACGGACCTCACAAGAGTCTGCCCCTTCGTCCCCACTGGCGGACGTATGCCCAGCGTGCCGCGATAGCAGCCTACGCAGCCGACGATGTGCGTGAGGCGCTTACCTTCGCGCTCAAACGGGACATCCTTCAAGCCCCGCTCAGGACCATCCGCGACATCATGGGTTCGGATACCCTCTTTCCGTCTATACGCATCGAGAAGCTGGAGGCGCTGCGCAGCAGGCACCCCGGCTCCGCCCCCGCCCAACTCGCGATCGACTGCGCCGTGGCGGCCGCGGGCAGGGGCCTCTCTGGGGATGCCGGAACGTACGTCGCTGTGAGCATGGCGCTTGAAGATACGGGGCGCAGCGCCATGCGCAGCATCGAAGAGCACTACCAGCGCGAAGCGCACCCGCGCAGCAGCCGCTATGTGCGCGAACGGCAGCAGGCCGCGCGCCAGCAGTTTGACTGCGGCGCTCTTGCCCGTGAAATCCTGTCCTCTGACAGGCCGCCGCAGAGGCGCTCGGTCAATCTTCCGGTGCGCAAGGACGTAGATGACGGGCCGCCGCTATGAATGTTCATGCTTACATTCCCAGAATTCCCGAGACCGCGATCGACGTTGTCGAAGCCGGCCGCCAGCCGCGCAAAGGACGTCGGGCGTTCGATCTGGAGCGCGACATTCGCTTCTCGACGGCGGGGCTCCAGTCGTATGCCTTCGCGCGCTGGGAGCCTGTCGTTCACGACGCCATGATCCTTGCAGCTGCCGTTGAGTACGCTGACCGGTCGACGAAGCGCCCTGCGCTTGGCTGGACCCGCAAGATCGAACTCCGCATACCCGTTCATGAGCCCGACAGATGGTCATCCCCCACAGTCATCGAGGCGCTGCATGAGGCGCTCCGGTTCCTGACGGGAGATGACTGGTCAATTGAATTTTCGCACCGAAAGAGCGCGGCGCGCGCACCCTCTCAGGAGTACCTGCAACTGCCCATCGAAACCGAGGCCGTGATCGCTTACAGCGACGGTATGGATTCCCGCGCCGTCGCTGGGATCTTGAACGTCTCCCTTGGCGAACGGCTGGTGCGGGTGCGTGTCGGCTCCAAGGCCAGCGGCCGGCCCGCGAAGGAAAAGCGCGAGCCATTTACGAGAGTGCCTTATTCGGTATCGGCGACCGGAGAAGCAAGCGCGCGGAACCGGGGCTTCAAGTTCGCCCTGATCAGCGGCCTTGCTGCCTACCTGACGGAAGCCGATCAAATCATCATTCCGGAGAGCGGCCAGGGTATATTCGGCCCGGCCCTGATAACGGCGGCGCATGCTTATCCCGACTTTCGCAATCATCCTCTCTTCACGGCGCGGATGGAGAAATTCATGAAAGCCTTGCTGCGCCATCCTGTACGGTTTGTCTTTCCGCGGCTGTGGCACACGAAGGGCGAAACGCTGCGGGAATTCACCGCCCTTCCTGACAGCGACTCATGGCGCGATACGAAGTCGTGCTGGCGTGGCGCACAGTGGAGCGCGCTGAACGGCAAGCTTCTCCAGTGCGGCATCTGCGCCGCGTGCATGCTGCGCCGTATGAGTATCAATGCGGCCAGGCTGTCCGAAACGGGCGAAGGCTACATCTGCAGCGACCTGACCGCGCCGACCTTCGAAGCGTCCGTTCAGGAAGGCTTCACGAGAATGAGCCCGGCGTTCCGCGAATATGCGATTGCCGGAACGCTGCACCTCGATCACCTCGCCGATATGGCGGACCAAGATAATCGTCCGACGGTTGCAAGGCATGCGGCGCTGACAGCCGCCGCCCTCGATATGGCGCCGGCGGTTGCTGAAGAGCGGCTGCGGGGCATGCTCCAGCGGCACGCCGCCGAATGGAATTCTTTCTTGAAAAGCATAGGAGCGCGTTCCTTCCTCCGGCAGTGGACGCGGGCAGATCAATGATTGGGAATAGCGAACGTCTGACCGACAGCGAGATAGGTGAACGTCTGCGCCTGGCGCGCGAGGGAGTAAGACTTACCCAGAAGCAGGCGGCGGACGTAATCGGAGCTGCGCGAACCACCATCGTTGCTATCGAGCAGGGTAAGCGCCGTATCCAAATCGACGAGTTGCAAAAGCTCGCGACGTCATACCGGACGTCTGCCAACGCCATCCTGCGCCGCGAGGCGATTCATCTGGATATGGTTCCGCGCTTCCGTAAACTGGACGACAGCAATGATGATGATGTCGAGCGCGCCACCCGGCTCCTCAATGATCTTGTAAGCGCCGAAGTCGAGCTCGAGAACGCACTGGGCGTATCACGCGCGCGCAATTACCCGCCGGAGCGGCCCATACTGCCGGGCGAGGTGCGCACGCAGGCCGAGCAGGATGCGCAGGAATTGCGGGACTGGCTCGGACTGGGTCCCGGCCCAATCACGGATATAGTTTCTATTCTCGACCTTCAGCTCGGCATTCGTGTCTATGTGAGGCCCTTGCAGGGGAAGGTCTCGGGGCTATTTTCCTATGACGAGGCCGTCGGCGCCTGCATCCTCCTGAACGCAAACCACCCCTATGAGCGATTGGCACAGACGGGCGCGCATGAACTGGCGCATGTCGTTTCGACGCGCAGGCAGCCGGAAGTTCTGACCGAGGACGAACGTTTCATGTCCCGTGAAGAGCGCTATGCCAACATATTCCAGCGCAACTTCATCACGCCTGCGCGCGCTGTACGCCAGCGCTTTGCCGAGATAACTGCTGGGCAGTCGCACCTCACTCGCCGGCACGTCATTCTCTTGTCCCATACCTTTGGCGTGTCGCGCGAAGCCATGGTGCGACGCCTTGAGGAGCTAACGCTTGCCCGCGAAGGAACCTGGGACTGGTTTCAGGGAAACGGCGGTATCACGGACGCGCAGGTGCGCGAAGTGCTGGGTGATATGCCCCGGCCGGATATTTCAGTCGCATCGAGGGGGCTTGTGCCACCGCGCCTTGCTCTTCTTGCGCGCGAAGCCTGGAAGAAGGAACTCTACAGCGAGGGTCAGCTCGCACGGCTTCTGCACCTTGACCGTCACGGTATAAGGGAAGTGCTGGACGGTGCAGAGCGGGAGGAAAGCGAAGCTGATGAGCTCGTCAAAATTCTTCGCTAGTCCGGACGCCGTTCTCGTTGCTGATGCGAGCATTGTGATTAATCTCAATGCCTCCGGCCGCGCTGCCGAGATCATTAGGGCGCTCCCCTGCCGCGTGGCTGTGTCCGGAAACACCGTCATTGAACTTGAGAACGGGGCACTTAGAGGCCACGACGACGGCCGGCAGCTTCGCGAACTAATCGATGCAGGTGCCGTCAGCCGCGTGGAGATCGGGGCTGCGGGCGCACCGATATACGAAGCGCTGATCGATGGATCCGCCCGCGTGACGCTGGACGACGGCGAGGCGGCCACCATCGCTTGTGCCATTGAGTTGGGCGGCGTGGCGCTGCTCGATGAGCGCAAGGCGCGGAGCCTCTGCGCCGCGACGTATGCAAGCCTTCCGATTCGCTGCACCGCGGAGATTTTGATGCATGAGGCCGTGGGCGCGGCCCTTGGCGCTGATCACATCGACGCCGTCGTCGGGGCCCTGAAGATCGGCCGGATGCGCGTACCGCCGGAGTTTGTCGAGGAGCTCTCACAGCTGATCGGCCCTGCGCGTGCATCAGAATGCGTGAGTTTGCCCAAGTCCGTCCGGAGGATCGCATAGTATGACAGCGCTCAGCACGCTCCTGCCCGTGCAGTGTAATCACAGCAGAGGGCACGTTTCATGAAGCTGGACAGTAGGTGGCGGTTCGACTCCCCGGGCGCGATGCCCCGCGAGGCAATCTGGGCATTCGACACATTGATCGGGAAGATCGCGGCGCAGGGTGACCGATGGACGATCCTTGAGCACTTCAAGAGCTATTACGCTGGGGCGTTAGGCGCTACGTCCAGCCGAAGCTCTTCGGAGAGCTGGGCAGAGTCTGACCTCAGCAACATGATGGGGCAGGCCGCGGACAATGCGCCTCTCTTCATTGAGGCCTTTTACGAGGGCTGCGAAGCGTTGCGCAACGATGACGGTCTTGCCGTTCCTGACGTAGGCCGCATGAACCGGATTCTTGTCGAGCATAGTGTTGGTTACGAGATCAGGCCGCCGGCGCTTGTCACCGTGGGCCTCCATCAGCCGATCGCAGTGCCCGAACGCTATCGGTCGCTCGACGAGCAGGCGCAGGATATCGTGCAACAATCCTTACAGCAGTCCGAGAAACTGCTCGCCGAGGGTCATCCGCGGCAAGCCGTCCAGGAAATCCTGTGGCTGATGGAATCGGTAGCTACAGCGTTCAAGGGCCTCAGCGCAGGCGAGACGACGATAGAAGGGAAGTATTTCAACAAGATCGTGCAGGAGCTGAGGACGCACAAGAAGGGCCAGACCATCGAGCAGGTTCTGGGCTGGCTCACCACTTTGCACGGCTATCTTTCTTCGCCGACTGGCGGCGGTGTCCGGCACGGTGCCGATCTCAAGAGCGGCATCACGATCGATGCTGACGTGGGGCGCCTCTACTGCAATCTGATCCGCAGTTACGTGACTTTTCTGATGGCCGAACACGACCGCATGAGGCGTGCCCAATGAGGTACGATCGCCGTCGCAATACGAGGGCGAGCGAGCTTGGGATGCCCGCCACCTCGCAGCGCGGCGTTGCGAACGGTAACGGTCAGCCCACCTGTTCGGCCGACCACCTCAGGCGCTCGGCAAGGAACACCGCGAACGGCCCGACATTCATTTCGACGCTTGCTGTTTCAAGGCGTGCGAGATACCGGGTCCTGTCCTCCACGCGCACGACCGTCCATGGATAGCCGCCAGAAGCCAGCATGGCGTTCATGAGGAAGCGGGCCATGCGGCCGTTTCCGTCGGGATAGGGATGCACGTAGCCGACGAGCCAGTGGCCGAGCACCGCGCGCACGGCAGGCTCCGTCTCCTTCTCCAGCAGTTCGAAGAGCGCGTTCATGCCGTCGGCAACTGTTTCGGAGCGCGGCGGCACATGCCATGAGCCGCGCAAAAAGACCGGGTGGCTGCGATAGCCGGCCAGCGCGCTGGCCCTCAGGATGCCGGCGGCGACGGAAGGCCCGAAGAGTTCACGATACCAGTCGCGGTGCTGGTTGTGCACGAGCGCGCCGGCGGGCGCGCCGCCCAGGATGGCGCTGACGGATTTCTTCACGCTTTGGAACGCCTGCCAGTAGCCGCGCGCGGCGAGCGCGTCGCGGTTCTGCCGGTCCTGCTCGTCGGCTTGCGGGTTCCAGTCGCCCTGTCGGACACGGTCGATCAGTTCGGGCGTCACGCTGTAGCCCTCGATCGACAGCGAGTGGTAGGCGTCGCTCCGGTAGATATCGTCGACGAACTTCATGTAGCGGTCTTTGTCGTCCGGCAGCCCCGGAGCCTGCGGGAACGCATCAAGGACGAGCTGGCGCTGGCTCTCCCATATGGCGTTCAGACGGGCGACGATCGGCGGGCCCCCCGTCGCGACGGCTCGGACGTGCTGCTCCTGCAAGAACGGATCGCTTTCGCGCACGTCATAGCCCGCGCTTTTCATTGTTTTGACGATGTCATCGGCAAAGCCATCGCGGCCGATGCGGCGGAACGCGCCGGCAATACGGCCCGCTACGGCGGAATGGCCGCCGTCGAGCAGCCGCCCGAGAACGCCCGAGACATCGCGCACCGCGCCGAGCACCACCAGCGCTTCGACAGGCGAGCGCTGGAAAAACGGCTCGGACACCCGTAGGAGCGCGGCATCAATGTTGTAGAGGCGCAGGCTGTTTTTCTCGGCAAGGTCGTCTGCCGGCGGCATCTCTTTGACCTTGAGGTCGTAGAGTGATGTGCCGAACAGCATGTTCAGCTTGTTGTTGGTGCCTTTGGGGCTGTTGACAATCACCTGCGCAGGGATGGCCGTCGCCTCGGCATGGAGCAGCAGCGACTGCTCCGGCGACAGATGCCACGCCGTACCGAACCGGTCGCTGCAATAGCGCGCGCAGAACTCCCAGAACGAGGCGTACCAGGGCGTGGTGTCGCCTTCCTGCGCCTGCGGTCCGGTCGACATGAGCCAGCCCTTGATAACCTCACGCAGAAATCCCTGCTGCATGAGGCGCTCCCGGTGGACGCGGCTGATCTCGCTGGATTTGAATATGCGTCGCCCGCCGTCCTGAAGCTCTTTCAGAGCGCTCAGGGAATTGGCAAGTTTTTCATTCGGTGTAGCCATGGGGAGGTTTCGAGTTTTTTATGTCGTATGGTATCAAGTATATGATGCAGTGCAATCACAAGTCAAGGATGCTGGATTATTACAAGTTTTTAATGTCGTATGATTTCACGTATTTAATGCTATCTATCTAATTTTATGAATAGGTTGGGGAAAATTTTAGCGATCCATGCCAGCTGCTCTAAGCGGCCAGAAAGTAAGAACCGGTTCCAGATCCCATACGATCACGGGATTCGCTATGCTCAGCGGAGCATATCGCCGCCTTCGCACATGTAATGCGGGGTAACATCAGCCCAATGCGACCGTTGCCATGAGCAAGCAGGCTTAAATAAGCCAGCATTGACGGGTCGGGGAGGTGAGCACCATTAGATACAATGCCTTCAAGCTGCAGAGTCTTGCATATGCAGTGTGGAATCAAGCCGAAGTGCGACGGTTCGCGGGTTTATTGGTCGCCAGTCGGTCAGGGACGGCCGGGGCGGAGTTGATCAGGGTTGCACAGCCCCGGATCCAGAGAACTCATCAGGACCTCTTTGGGTGTGCGATAGCCCAGGCACTTGCACGGCGTCCCGTTGAGCCGATCACAGATCTCAAGCAGGGCCTCCTCAGGCAAAGCAGCAATGTCCGCGTCCCGTGACAGGAAGCGCCGAACCCGGCCATTGGTGTTCTCCACCGAGCCTTTCTGCCAGGGGGCTTGCGGCTTGCAGAAGTAGCTGTCCATGCCGAGCCTCTGCTTGAGCAACGGGTAAGAGGCAAATTCCGTCCCGCGGTCGAACGTGATCGACACACGCGCTGTCTCCGGCAGAACTTTCAGCTTCTCGATCATGCCGGTCATGACCCCAGTTGAGTTGCGATCTCGGTTGCGGGTCAGGATCGTGTAACGGCTTTGGCGCTCGACAAGCGAGGTGAGATTGTGCTTGCCCAGTTCCTTGCGGAACATCATCAGATCGCCTTCCCAGTGGCCAAAGCTGGTACGGACGGCGATCTCCGCCGGGCGCTGCTCGATGGTATTGCCCGCCGGAATAACGAGACCTCGGGGTTTGCGCTGGTAGCGCGCTCGCCGCCGGCGCCGCGCCAGCGGCAGATCCTGGTACAGTCCGAGCCGGTGCCCCTGGGAACTGTAGACGAACCAGTAGATCGTCTCATGCGACAGCCGTTCAGGAGCATCGGATGCCCGCAGGCGGCCAGCGATCTGCTCTGGCGACCATCCAGCCTTGAGGCGGTCCATGACATAAACCGCGAGCACCGGCTTGCGCGCGAGCTTGCACAGACGCTGACGCCGGGCCCGGGCCTGCATGTCGGCCGCCACATGATAGTAGCCACGGTAGAGCGGCTCCTGGTCGTGAACCCAGTTCCGCTTGATCTCGCGGTAGATGGTCGACCGATGCCGCTGCAGGCGGTCGGCGATCACCGGGATCGGGACCTTGCTCGCGTGCATGCGGGCGATCTCGCGCCGTTCGGTCAGGCTCAGATGGGTGTAGGGCAGGGTCATTCAGCCTCCGAGTGCAAATCCTTTGTTTGTAACGGAATTCGCACTTCAGGATAGAATCCGCCCAGCAACGATATAAAATTCGCATAACATTGGTTTTGACAAGAACTCGGTAACCAGTGTCGTGGCAGGGTCCTCTCACTGGAGGATCTCATGCGGACCAATCAGCGCCTGGCCCAGCTGTGGCTCGATGCACTCGCCACGGAGCTGGGTGCCGCAGCCGGTACCATCGACACCTACACCGACGATCTCAATTGCTATCTCACTTGGTTGAGCGAGAAAAGCCTCGGGTTGGACGATGTTGGGCTTGAGCACGTCCGGGACTACATCGCCGGTCTCGATCAACGCGGCTACGCCGGATCCACCATCGCCCGCCGCATCACGGTTGTCCGTAACCTGCATCGCTTCCTGATCAGTGAGGAGCTCGGCTCCCACGATCCCACGTCTACCATGCCTGCCATGAAGCGGCCTCGGAAGCTGCCCTTCGTCCTGTCGATTGCCGAGACAGAAGCGCTCCTGGAGACCGCCCACAGGCTGGCGGCCGATCCCTCGGTGGGTCTCTACCGCCAAGCCGGCTATGCCCGCCGTGCTGCGCTGTTCGAGACGCTCTATGCCTCAGGCATGCGCATCAGTGAGGCTTTGTCGCTACCCTCCGATGCCGCTCCTCCCGGCACCCGCATGTTGCTCGTGCGTGGCAAGGGCGACAAGCAGCGGCTCGTGCCCCTGCATGAGCGGGCCATTGCAGCCATCGCCCAGTGGCAGAAGCTGGCCAGCGCGTATTCGGGGGGCAAGCCAACCCAGTGGCTGTTCCACTCCGTGCGCAACGGCACCAAGGCTTTGACGCGACAGGCGGCTCTGCTTGAGATCAAGGAAGCGGCTGTGGCCGCAGGGCTGGCGATCCCAGAGCGGGTGTCGCCGCACGTGTTGCGGCATGCCTTTGCCACCCACATGCACTCGGGCGGCACCGACCTGCGGGTCCTGCAGGAGCTGCTCGGCCATGCCGGCATTGAGACCACCCAGATCTATACGCATCTCGACACCTCCCGCCTGCACCAGATGGTCCGCGACCTCCACCCGCTGAATGAAGATGAAGAGGGCGAGCGCACGACAGCCGCCTGAATAGCTGGAGGGTGAGACGGAGGATTTCTATGGCAGCGACAGGCGACCGAGACCGCCGCCCCCGTGCATAACCGTCATGCAGCTTCCAGTTCTTGCCATTCGGGCAACGGGAACAGGCGGTCATACGCCCAATTGAAAACGAACGCATAGCCCATGTAGAAAAGAGCAAAAGACACGTCCATCAGGAATGCCTGCCAGAGACTGACGCTGAGATACCATGCGAAGAGCGGCAGCAGGACAAATAGAAGCCCGACCTCGAACATGACTGCATGTAGTATGCGGATCAGCGTGGTTTTCCTAGTACTTCCCGTCAACCGCTGCATGATGTTATCAAAGCCAAAATTGTAGATGTAGTTCCACAGTGTTGCGATCGTGGCGCCGACAACCCCCAGCACCCCGATGTCGTGCATAGGCACGTGAAACGCCCAGGCACCAAGTGGCGTGATAAGAGCCAAGCCGATGATTTCAAAGCTGATCGCGTGACGAATGCGGTCGCGTGCGGTTCGCATGTTATTCCCCCAAGCGGGTCAAAGCTCGGGTCGTCCCGAACGATTAACCCAGCGTCTGGGGGAGGTCGTCCTCTCTTGCGCCTGCATATAGGAGGACAGGCCCGCTCTCGGCAAGAGGCAGAGATTTCAACCGGGAACCGACCATCACGGCATCAAAGGTCTGTATAACCCTTCTGCCGATGGGCTGCGGCCCAAGCCTCCAAAGCCTGAGCGGCTTCGGCTTCATCCGGGAAGATCTCAACCTTCTCCTCACCTTTGGAGCCAACGTAGCCCCAGTGACGGACCAGCCGGATTTTGCCGAACAGGTCACGCTCGATCATTAGGCTAAAGAAGCGCGCCCTGCCCTGCTCCAAGTTCCGCTGATAAGGCATCCAAATCGAAGGTCTCGGTTGCCACCTTCCTGTTCTCCTCGGTCCGCAGCTTAGGCAGTTCCCTTCTGCGATAAGGCTCTCAGGATGACGCGGTTGCCATGATCGGTCATCGACCATGCATCTTCCGTCGACCATTCATCGTCCGACATGGAGGATGTGAGCCAATCGTGACTATGCAATTCTTGAAGCCAGGCGCTGACCGCGTCGAAAGGCGCCGCGAACTCGGGCAGTCCTACCTTGATCGCGTTGACGAGGTCTGGGCTGACGAGGTCTGGATTGAGCCACCGGAACTCCGGCCTGATCCATCCACGCTGAATCATGTCGCGCAGGATGTCCTGGATGGTGAGGCTCGCTCCCCGTTCGTTTGGCTTGGGCGCCATGGCCAGAAGGTAGGTGGCCTGCCAGTCGTCAGGCAAGACCGTAAAGCATCCCAGGCCGGCGACACGTATTCCCACGTAGCCACGTAGCCCCAAACTGATCGCTTTCCGATATTCCGGACTGCGAGCGGTCAGCGACTTCAGCTCTGCCGCCCCCTGCAAGTACACCTGCCTGAGGGAGGAGGCAGGTTCGAGCATTTCCCTGTCTTGCTCGATGCGGAGGGTATCTAGGGCAGCCTCACCCTCTCTGACGAGAGGATTATGGAGCCATTTCCTCTGGCAGGTATCGAGAATGCCTTTCTCGACTTCCTCCTTTGAGGCACCCGCCGATAGGTCCGCGAGGTAGATTTCGACGCCCGCTACGTCCAGTTCCTGAATTTTGGCGATCTTATCGGGTCCGCACTCGTGGGTGACGACGAACTCTACGATGAGATCCAGCCCTTCCCTTGTCACGACGACGTCCGGGATGATGTCTCCCAGCTTATTCTCGAGGATCGCGCTATCGAATGTGTAATTGCCGCCGGGGAACTTCGACCACGTCTCGACCCCGTCATCGAAGTGCACGGGTGGGAGGGTCAGCCTCAGTTCACGGGCAAGGAGCTCCTTGGCGAACATGTGAAGCGCCGTCTCGGGCCCAGTCCTGCAAGGCCTGCCATCCGAGGTTGCGAGATGCCCGAAATGGTGATCAAGCACTTGCCCCTGCCTAGCCACGAGCGGGCTTCCGCACCCCGGGCAGACGCATCCGCATTCCTTTCCGCGGGGAACCTCGGAGATATGGGCGATCGACCCATCAGGTCTCTGACCGAACACGAGGCTGGGTTGTCCATTGCGGCAACCGAAACCGTTCAAAGGAGACGTATCAGTCTCGGAAGATTTGCTGTGTTCCCCTGCCGTCATGCCATACCGGGTAGCTTTTGAGGCGGGGACATTGAGCCCTTCCCGCTCGAAAGGCAATATTCGTTGCTTGCCCCGGTTTGTCCTTCTCCACCCCAGATAGGGAGCTGGAAACTGCCGGCTGGTTTCGCTGAAGTCTGGTGGCGTTTGCGACCGAATGCCGTCGAAGATGGCGAGGGCCTCGCGGAGGAAGGTCATTCGAATGATTTCGGACGCACCAATGAAATAGGATTGTCAGTGGTTGCTGGATTAAACGTCAGTCGGGATTACAGCCTTTTCTGGTCCCGGTCGCTTAGGAGGCGCTGAGAGTATGAGCTTGGTGAGGACCTCGTAGACGGATTGTGGACCACACTCGGTCTTGCGAGCAACGCAGTCTTCGAAGAAGCTGACATACTCGTCACATTGGGTGGATCGCTGCTGCTTGGGAGCTTCCGCGCACCGAGTGTATGCCAGCCTTAAGGTCGGTGGCGGATCGAACGATTCAAAAATTATATGCGCTGGTGTTCGGGTGAGCTTCTCATGGGCAAGAATGATACTGGCGGGCCCCGCGAGGATGACGATAGCTATGAAGCCATGATGGATCTTTCGCATCGGCTTATCGGACGCTGGAGGAGAACCTCAAGCGGATGGGCCTTGAGCGTGCGGACAACGACAGGAGCGTGAAGGTCAATTGGCGGTGGAAGACCAAGACTGAAAAAGGAGTCACGGTCGTTCTCGAGTTCCTGGCAGACGACCCGGGGCTGAAAGGCGGTGCACTGCAAGAGTTGCCGACCGAGGGAAACATCTCGGCCGTTAACATTCCCCATGCATCGCTTGTTTTCGATCTCCACGACCGAGGTGAATAGGTTAGCTTCGTCTTAACCATAAAGGTCCGAGGTAGGCTTCGGTGTCCGCGAGAACGGCGAGGTCGACAACGACATCGATATCCCCGGTGCCAGCATGCGCCGGAACAGCCGGCGGCCGCGCTGTCACCAGGTAGCGAGGCATCAGTCCACCCACTAGGAATACCGACTCTCACCACGGTCCAAGGCCGCTGAAGAGCGTGACCAGCACACGCTCGCAGTCATGGGTGACTTCCTGGCTGTAGTCGACGAAAAACTGTGGCTTGGGCATTAGACGTCCAGTTTCTCGGCACGAACATGTTGCGCCAGCTCCTTGGCGCGCCCCCCCGATTGCAGCAGGTCAAGGTAGGTTTGAAGCGGATCGGCAACCCAAAGATCATCGATCCTCTGGCGAAATCGCAGCTCGTCGTCCGACTTCAACTCGTGGCCACCAAGATTCCAGCCTTCTCGTACGGGTCGCGCCCCGATTGTATCCAGCACAGCGTGCATCCCCCGGCTTGCAGAAACGCGGCAAGAGACCTGAGAAACACTCGACAGGTAAGGAGCATGGATCTGTCCGGCGGAAATGCCCGTGAGCTCGTAAGGAACGCCTTCGATCTCGCACGCATGATCGAGCTGTCGTTGCAGATCCGGCAGCGCCATCGAGCGCACGTAGTAGTGTTGCACGTCCCTCGGTTTGACCGAGTTCTGAAAGCTCGATCATGCATCGAGCAATGCGCGTGGATTGGTCAAGCGGCGCTCTTTCGCGGGGCCAGCACCCCTCACCTCGACCCAGTCCCGGCGCTCGATGGCTATCAAGGTCTCCGGCGCCGTCGCCGGCGATACCCCGGCCCGCTCAGCGATCTCGTGGACGCCGAACCAGTCCGGCTTGGTGACCCAGACCGCGTGCAGAACTTGAGCCCGACGGCCGGCGAATAGGTTGTTCAGTGAGCGGGATTGCTTTCGAGACGGCGGCTTATCGACACGCAGATAAAGCCCCTTGGCTGCGATGAACAGGCTTCCGCTGGAGTCAAAATAGCCGATCCGTTCATCGCGAAGCAATTCACGGGCGCCAGGCGATATGGTCTCGGCCATGAGGACGGGTACTACCCGATAGAAGTCGTTCTCAAGATGAGCGAGATAGTTCCTGAGCTGCCAGATGGCTTCGCGGGCGTCGCGCGGAAAGAGGGATGCTTTGGCCTCGACAACAATCCGATACGTTTTGCCGTCTTGGCGCATTTCCATTGTCAAGTCCGGTCGAAGTGAGCTCCCTGACCCTTTGGGTTCCTGCAAGACCTGGGGCTTCTCGCCTGTGATTTCGGTCAAGGCATCGACCAAGTTTCTTATGAACGTCTCGGTTATTTGGCCTTCCACGATCATTTTCTGCAGAGTGAATAATGCATGGATTTCGGATATTCAGCAAAAAGGCAATATTTGCTGTACAGTGAATTTCTGGCCGGGTAAGCGGTGCGCCGGAGTGGCTTCTGAGCTAGCCATCAGCAATGCCAGTATCCGCCATCGGGAGCCTTCAAAACCCCTCCGTACCCATTATATCAGCGAGCAACTGCTCGAGGTCTCCGGCACGCGTGGCTATTCTCCCGTCGATACGATGAGCGTGGCCATGATCCTCTTCGTATCGGTAGCTGTCCTCAAATTCCTGGCAGGCTTCCCCGCTGAGGAAAACACCTGCTGCGTTCATGCGCTCATAGGCACCAACCACGAAGTTAAAAAGTGCCGGGTTGATGTTCACGACGGTGCCGTACCAGTGAAACACAGTGTCGCACGCCTGCCTGGCTTCCTCCTTATGCCGTCCTCTCGTTTCGTTGACCGCACTGTGTCCGCCGTCAGCACTCATGAGACAGATCGGGTGAGTTGAAGAAGGGAGAGTTTTTGGTTCATCGTAGCCTCTGAGGAAGAAACGATGAGACAGAAACCAGGGCCAGCCAAGGAGCCAGCCGAGACGGTGGTCAAGGAGATCCGCCGGGCCACCCGCAAGCACTACTCCGCCGAGGAGAAGATCCGCATCGTGCTGGAAGGGCTGCGCGGTGAGGACAGCATCGCCGAGCTCTGCCGCCGTGAAGGCATCCCGCCCAATGTCTACTACCGCTGGTCCAAGGACTTCCTGGAAGCCGGTAAGAAGCGCCTGGCCGGCGACACCGCCCGGGAGGCCACCTCGGACGAGGTCAGGGGCCTGCGCCGGGAAGCGGCCGCCCTTAAGGAGGTGGTGGCCGACCTCACCCTCGAGAACCGCCTGCTCAAAAAAAGCATGATCGGGGATGGGGAGGACGGCGCATGAGGTACCCGGCTTCCGAGAAGATCGAGATCATCCGCCTAGTCGAGCAATCTCATCTGTCCGTGCGTGAGACCCTGGAGCGGATCGGCATCCCACGGGCAACCTTCTACCGGTGGTACGATCTCTACCAGTCCGGCGGCCCTGAGGCTCTGGAGGACCGGCAGCCCTGCCCGAAGCAGGTCTGGAACCGCATCCCAGATGCAATCCGCCAGCAGATCATCCAGTTGGCTCTAGACGAGCCGGAACTATCGCCGCGGGAGCTGGCGGTGCGCTTCACCGATCAGCACGGCTACTTCGTCTCTGAGGCTTCCGTCTACCGGCTGCTCAAGGCACAGGACCTGATCGCCAGCCCGGCGTTCATCGTCATGAAGGCGGCCAATGAGTTCAAGGACAAGACCTCCGCACCCAACCAGCTCTGGCAGACCGACTTCACGTATCTCAAGGTGATCGGCTGGGGCTGGTTTTATCTCTCAACCGTGCTCGACGACTTCTCGCGCTACATCCTCGCCTGGAAGCTATGCACCACGATGAAGGCAGAAGACGTCACCGCTACCTTGGAGCTGGCCCTCCAAGCTTCAGGTTTGGAACAGGTGGAAGTGGCGCACAGACCCCGACTGCTGTCGGATAACGGCTCGAGCTATATCTCGTCGGATCTGGCTACTTGGCTGGAAGGCAAGGGCATGACGCATGTGCGTGGAGCGCCGTACCATCCCATGACCCAGGGCAAGATCGAGCGTTGGCATCAGACGCTCAAGAACCGCATTCTGCTGGAAAACTACTTCCTGCCGGGAGATCTGGAGGCGCAGATTGAAGCGTTTGTGGCGCACTACAATCACCAGCGCTACCACGAAAGCCTCGACAATCTCACGCCCGCCGATGTCTACTTTGGACGCGGCGAGGCCATTCTGAAGGAGAGGGAAAGGATCAAGCGACAGACCATCCAAACCCGCCGCTTGCAGCACCAGATGCAGGCAGCTTAATCCGCAACCCAGATGAGCCGGAGCCTCCCTTAGATCAGACCGCCCGTTGTCTCAAAAACTCTGACAACGGACAGCCGGCCCGCATCGCCTCTGCCAAAGACATCGAGCGTCAGGCGCTGGAGAAACGTGTCGACCTCCAAGCCTTGCGCAATGATCTCACCGGCGTCGCGAGCGAGTTCGGACTGACCAGTGCCACCCGTTTCGTGACCGACATCGAGCTCGCCGGTATCTCCAGCTACGAGCGCGCGAAATCCTTCACCACAAACGAGGAGGGCGAAACCGAGGTCGAGCGTGAGGTCGTCAAAAGGCGGGGCTTGGAAATCGAGTTCCAAATCCCAATTTTCGACTTTGGCGGTACCGCCGTGCGTAATGCGCAGGAAACCTATATGGCGGCGGCCAATCGCCTGGCCGAGCGGGCTGTGAATGTGCGCTCGGAGGCTCGCGAGGCCTACCTGCGCTACCGCGGCAACTACGACCTGGCCCGGCACTACCAGGGCCGTGTCCTGCCCCTCCAGAAGACCATCCAGGACGAGGCGCTGCTGCAATACAGCGGCATGCTCGTCGACGTCAGCCAGCTCATCCTGGACGCCCGCACCCGCATCCTGAGCAACGTGGATGCCATCAACGCCCGCCGCGACTTCTGGATCGCCGCGACCGACCTCAAGGCCGCCCTGATCGGTGGCGGGGTTGGCGGTGGCGAAGGCGGCGGAGAAGCCACCACAGCGGCCGCCGGCGGTGGCGCCGGCGCCGCACACTGAAACCCTTGAGGAGAGATCCATGACCGTATCGCGAAGAGGTTTTCTCGGCGCAGGGGGACTGGCCCTCGCCGGCGCCTCCATGATCAGCGGACGCACACAGGCCGCGAGCCTGCCTGAGGCGCCCACCATGACCGAGGCCACCATGCAGCCGCCGCTCTACCCGAAGAGCGGACCGGACTACCAGCCCGTCGTGACGCTCAACGGCTGGACGCTGCCATGGCGCCAGAACGGGGACTGGAAGGAGTTCCATCTCGTCGCCGAACCTGTCGTGCGCGAGCTCGCTCCCGGCATGAAGGCCCACCTCTGGGGCTACAACGGCCAGTCGCCGGGACCGACCATCGAGGCGGTGCAGGGCGACAAGGTCCGCATTTTTGTGACCAACAAGCTGCCGGAGAACACGGCGGTGCATTGGCACGGCCAGCTCCTGCCCAGCGGCATGGATGGCGTCGGCGGCCTGACCCAGCCGCACATCCCGCCGGGCAAGACGTTCGTCTACGAGTTCGTCCTGCAAAAGTCCGGCACCTTCATGTACCACCCGCACTCGGACGAGATGGTCCAGATGGCCATGGGCATGATGGGCTTCTTCGTGGTGCATCCGCGCGATCCCGCCGAGCGCCGCGTCGACCGCGACTTCGTGTTCCTGCTCAACGCGTTCGACATCGAGGCCGGAAGCTACGTGCCGAAGGTCAACACGATGCTCGACTTCAATCTCTGGTGCTGGAACTCGCGCGTGTTCCCGGGCATCGACCCGCTCGTGGTGCGCCAAGGCGACAAGGTCCGCGTCCGGTTCGGCAACCTCACGATGACCAACCACCCGATCCACATGCACGGCTACGACTTCAAGGTCACCGGCACGGACGGCGGATGGGTGCCGGAAGGAGCGGCGTGGCCCGAGGTCTCCATCGACGTCGCCGTCGGGCAGATGCGCGCGTTCGAGTTCGTGGCCGACGCGCCGGGCGACTGGGCGATCCATTGCCACAAGTCGCACCACACCATGAACGCCATGGGCCACGACGTGAAGACCTACATCGGCGTCAACATGAACAAGACGGCCCCTGCCATCAAGAAGATCGCGCCGGGCTACATGCCGATGGGCGGGGCGGGCATGGGCGAGATGGGCTCGATGGAGATGCCGCTGCCCGACAACACGCTGCCGATGATGACGGGCTTCGCGCAATTCGGTCCCGTCGAGATGGGCGGCATGTTCTCGGTCGTGAAGGTCCGCCCCGGTTTGGCAGCGGACGATTACAAGGATCCGGGCTGGTACAAGCACCCGGAGGGAACCGTTGCCTATGAGTGGACCGGCGAGAAGCTCGCCGAGCCCGCCCGCGCGACCTCACCCGACAGCGGCGTCAAGGCAGCGGAGTTCCGCGCCATCGACCGCCGCAAGCGCCGCGTCAGTTCTGCCAAGCCTGGTGGCCACGGCAATCACTGATCCCAACAAGAACCAACACTGAAGGACCAACAATGATAACTCGTACACTCACCCTCGCGAGCGCGCTGAGCGCGCTCGCCCTCTCATCCACGCTCGCGTTCGCCGGGCCTGGCGAGGCCGGCCACAGCCACAAGTCGTTTGCGGCCGGCGAACCGGGCGATCCCAAGAAGCCTATCGCCCGCACCATCGAGGTCACCATGAAGGAAACCGAGGACGCGAAGATGCTCTTTGAGCCCGACCGGGTTGAGATCAAGCGCGGCGAGCAGGTGAAGTTCGTGCTCAAGAACACCGGGAAGGTCGATCACGAGTTCATGCTCGACAGTGTCCAGAACAATGCCAAGCACAAGGTCGCGATGGAGCAGAACCCGGACATGGAGCACGATGACCCGAACGGCCGCCGTCTGGCGCCGGCGGGAATGTCCGAGATCGTCTGGCGCTTTACCAAGGCTGGCACGTTCGAGTACGCCTGCCTGATCCCGGGCCACTACGAGTCCGGCATGAAAGCCACCGTCGTCGTGAAGTGACGGCGCCATCTCCCACCCGAATCCGACATAGGAGTTCGACATGAAGCGTATTGCCATCAGCCTCATTGCCTCTCTCGCCCTGACGGGTGCCGCCCTTGCCCAAAGCCTGCCGACGGTCTCCGGCACCGTCGAGAAGGTGGACACCGCACAGGGCAAGATCACCATCGACCACGGCGCCATCCCGAACCTCAACATGGATGCCATGACGATGGTGTTCCGGGCCCAAGACTCGGCCCTGCTCAAGGATGTGAAGGCCGGAGACAAGATCCAGTTCACCGCCGACCGCGTGAACGGCCAGATCTCCGTCACCTCGATCAAGAAGGGCAAATAAGGCCCCGGCCGCCCCGCCACCGGTGTTCGAGACCCATCGGTGCGGGGCGGCTCACCCGCTTTAGGAGAACTGCGATGAAACGCATGATCGCCACCCTCACGGCCACTGCATTGGTTTTTGTCGGCCCAATCCTTTCTGCGCAGGCCCAGCCTGCCAAAGGGGCGCCGGCCGCCTATGAACGCGTCCGTGAGGTCATGAACGACCGGTTCAAGGACATGAAGCTCACCGGCGATCCCGATAAGGATTTCGCCGCGATTCTCATTGCCCACCATGAAGACTTGATCTTCCTCGCCCGGACCCAGCTAGAGCACGGCGCGGACGAGCAGCTCCGCCGGGTCGCACAGAAGATCCTCGATGAGGAGCAAAAGCAGATTTCCGAACTGAAGGAATGGCAGGTCCGCAATCGGCAGGCGGACTATCGCGCCCGCCTGGACCAGCCGCCTCATGGATCCGGACCACTGGATCAGCGCGGGACCCAAACGGCGCAGGCCACTCCGGCTCCAATTGCACCGGCACCCGCAGCCGCACCGGCGCAACCCGCGCCAGCCGCAAGCCAAGCCCCGATGGTTTCCGGAACGGTCGAAAAGGTCGACACAGCCCAGAACAAGATCACGCTTGATCATGGTGCGATCCCCAACCTCAACATGGATGCCATGACGATGGTGTTTCGCGTCCAGGATCCAGCCCTCCTGAAGGGCGTGAAGGCCGGCGACAAAGTTCAGTTCCAGGCTGACCGCGTCAACGGCCAGATCTCCGTGATCAGCATCCGGAAAGGCCGCTAGCCACCTTGTTCCGCCTGCTCATATCAGGCGGGTCGCCGGCCACTGCGTTCATGGAACCACCGCAGTGGCCGGTGACAAACAACAGTAAAAATACAGGATATTTTCAGTGCAAAAATTGCGTAATTTCATCGTTGGTGTTGCGGCCACCGCTGCAGTCTCGATCTATTCCATTTTCCTGCCTTGCTCCGCGGTTGCTGACGACGAGGGGGCCGTCCTCGGCGAAGTGGCGCTTTCCAATATCGCGGCCACCCCGGCCCGCGCCGGTGAAACAACCATCATCACCTTCTCGATTGAAAACGCAGGGAGCGACCGCATCCTCATCAACGGACTGCAGATGCCAGGTGGCGAGCCGGCGCGGATCATGGGATCTTTTGGACAAGCCCATAGCGGTGACATCGGATCGTTGCCGGTCAGGCCCGGCGCAACTGAGCAATTGGATGGCAGAAGGATCTGGATCGAGGTCGGCCCACTGACCCAGGATCTTGAGCCGGATTCCACTATCAACGCGCGGCTCGTTCTCGACACCTTTGAGGGCCCGCTGTCGCTCCACGTTGGGCCGGTGGCCACAGGCTCGACTGCCAAAGCTAACACTCCGAGCATGGTGAGGGCTGCCGAAACTCCTGCAACGATTTCAGATCGCCGCGTTGGATGCTGATCCTGTCTCGCCTCGTCGGCTCGCACGTACCGGGGGCTTGGTTGGCGACTGGAGCCAGCCAAGCGATCCCGGATCAACGGCGATCCGACGACCTGCCGGAGTATTTGGAGAATGACTTCGACCGGCAGGCTCTCGTGCCGCGGTTTCTGGTTCTGGCGATCCTCGGCGCGGCGGCGTTGCTGGAGTATGGCCATGGCCACCGGGAAGGTCATTGGATTGTCCTGGCAATCTACTGGCTGACGACAATCGCACTGGCGCTATCGTCACGTTTCACCGCCAGTTGGGCGTGGTTGCCGTGGGTTGCCACGGTGACGGATGCAGGACTGGCGGTCTACGTGATCGCTGATCATCTGCCCCGCGATGCGCATGACATGCTGCTTGCGACCGACGCTGTCAGTCTGTTTCCCGCCTTCCTGCTTCTCATCCAAACAGGCCTGCGGTTGCGGCGTGACCTTGTGGCCGCATTCGCTGGCATTGTTCTCCTTGGATGGATCGTATCGTTTACGCTGCTCGTCGGACCCGAGGCCCTGCCAGCCCCAAGAAGCCCAAGCGCGTTAGCCGCGCGGCAGGCACTTGCATTCATCTCGTTTGCAGCAGCGGCTGGGTTTGTTTTTTATGCCGTGCGCCGAATGCGGATGGCCTGGTCCACCATTCTGCGGGCTCAATGGGACCAAATGCTCCTGTCACGTTTCCTGCCTGAAGGGGTGGCGACCGAGGTGGTCACAGGCGATGAGGCGGCGGAAATAGCTGAGCGTCATGCCTGTTTGCTGCTGGTTGATATCCGTGGTTTCTCCGCGTTGACCCAAAGTCGACCAAGCCAGGAGGTCATCAGCGATCTCATGGCATTCAGACGTTTTGTCCATGGAGCCGTTTCTCGCCATAACGGCATTGTCGACAAATATCTCGGTGACGGCGTGCTTGCCGTCTTCCTCCATGGAACGCCTGAACAGCAAGCTGCTCATGCGTTTGAGGCAGCATGCGAGATCCTGCGCCCGTTGGACACATGGAAGAGCCACGCGCATGCTCCAGCAGGTGTTCACGTCATTGCGACGCTGCACTGCGGCTCTGTTCTTGCTGGTGTTTTCGATGACGGCAGGCGCGCTGAGTTTACAGTGCTGGGGCCGGCAATGAACGCGCTGCCACGCATGGAGCGGCGGTCCAAAGAAGCCAATCTCGGTGTGGTCGTGTCCAAACGGTTCTTGCGCCTTCTGCCACCAGCCGCTCAGGGCAGGATTGACGCTCGACCGGTAGAAAGACGTCCAGGAGACGAACAATTGCCCGACATTCTGTCAGTGCGCTTCATGCACCCAGGTATTGGGGTTCATCGGGGAACATCGGGTTGAACCACGTCTTGGAATATGGCGGTCTTCTTCTCGCAGCGTTCCTGTCGGCGACGGTTCTGCCATTCCAATCCGAAGTCGTGTTGTTCGGGCTCCTTATCACGGAGCATTACCAGTGGTGGCTTCTGATCCTGGTGGCCAGTGTCGGGAACACCCTTGGTTCGGCCGTGAACTGGCTCTTGGGACGCCTGTTGTCCCAATTTGAGAGCCGCCCGTGGTTCCCAGTCAAGCGCGAGACGATTGCGCGGGCCGAAGGGTGGTACCATCGCTATGGACGCTGGTCCCTGCTCCTGAGCTGGCTTCCCTTTGTCGGTGATCCCCTCACAATTGTGGCTGGCGTGTTGCGCGAGCCATTCCTGATCTTCGTCGCCATCGTGGCTGTCGCCAAGACAGCCCGATATTTCGCTGTGGCAGCCATGACGTTCGGCTGGTTCTGAGATGGTGCATGCCGCACGAGCAAGCAGAGACGGTGAAACGGGAATACAACCGCATAACAAACGCGAACTGATTGGCACCAGGCGACTGTGGGCAGTGATTGAGATCCCGTACGCCCTGTTGTCCGACTTGCTCTCGGCGGCCTCCGGCGTGTGGCGGCCAAGAGCAAAATTTAGCCACGCCTCTTCAACGAAGGAGAAGTTCATGCGCTCTATTGCTATGTCCGTTGCCCTGCTGCTCGTCGGGCTCAGCCATGCCCAGGCTCAGGATGCTGCCGCCGGCGAGAAGGTGTTTGCGCAATGCAGAGCCTGCCACCAGATCGGAGAAAGCGCAAAAAACGCCGTGGGGCCCGTGCTGAACGGGCTTATCGGGCGTCATTCGGGTTCGGTCGAGGGCTACAACTACTCCCCTGCTAACAAGAATTCAGGCCTGACCTGGGATGAAGCCACCTTCCGGAATTACATCAAAGATCCTCGCGCCAAGGTACCAGGCACCAAAATGATCTATGCAGGCCTGAAGGACGAGCAGAGGGTCAATGATTTGATCGCCTATCTCAAGCAGTTCGATGCGAGTGGAAAAAAGGTCGCTCAGTAGCCTCAATCGACTTTCATATCGAACGGCAAAGTTACAGACCGGATCGGGCGAGGAGTAGGCCCGATCCGGGCCTCGGTTCAAGTGCGTCAGCCAATCACCGGGAAGCCCTCATGTCACATCGTGCAATCCTCAGGCTTGTTTCGTCAGTGATCACCTTAGGCCTCTCCGGGGCGATGGCACACGACTGATGCCCGGTCGCCTGCTGCAGCTAGAGGGACTGTAGGCATCTGGAAGAAGCCAAGGGTGAGACAGTCCTTGAAACACCTGGAGGATGGCAGCTGTGGGACGGCCGGACCGTGGCAAGAGGTACGGCGAGGCTCTCGCCCGACAGCCTGTACCACCTCTGTGAGCTCCCGGACAAGCGCATCATTTCTTCTTCGCTCCGCTGGGACCCTCGTGAGGGTGAAAGACCCTGACCAGATTGGTTGAATGCAGCTCAAATGATCTTGCGAGATCGTCTCTAGTTGCGCCAGATCAAGGCTTCCCAGCATGCGACCTGTTCTACTGCGATCCCGAACAAGAAGAGTGAGGGCTATGGCACTGAACAAATTTAAGGTGGCGCCTGCTGAGTTCCCGCTCCAGGCCGTCGACAAACGGACAGCCGGGTCACGCGACCTTCGGTTCTCGACACAACAAGCGAGCCACCAGCAGGAACCCACACTGAACCTTCAGCCGGTTGGCGTGCAAATGGCGCAGCGTGATTTCTGGATTTACATGAAAGACGTCGGTGAGCGGTCAATCCTGTTCCTGGATACGCTCCGGCAGCGGGCCGACAACATGCTGTCCCACGACCGTGCCGGCAAGCCGCCGCTTCTCGATTTCGACTACGAGATCATACTCGACGCCGGCCACTTCAAGCCTCCAACAAACTATTCGCTCCTGCGTATCACCCGGGTCGGCGCGGATTGCCTGGCCGACTGCCTCGACACGGAGAAGCCTCCGGTTGTGGTCTTCGACCCCCGCGCTGGACATGGGCCCGGGATCGGCGGCTTCAAGCGCGACTCAGAGGTGGGCCTGGCGCTCCGGGCCGGGCACCCGGTGTACTTCGTGGCGTTCGGGCCAGAACCTGTTCCGGGCCAGACCCTGCTCAGTGCCCTGCACACGCTCCGGCGCTTCGTGGAGGAGGTCGCCAACCGTCATCCGGGCCGAGCGCCCATCCTGTACGGCAACTGCCAGGCCGGTTGGGCGATCACGATCCTGGCCGCCGACTGCGCGGGCCTGGTCGGTCCAGCAATCCTGAACGGCTCGCCCCTGTCCTACTGGGCCGGTGAGGCCGGCATCAACCCAATGCGGATCGCTGGCGCCTTCGTCGGGGGCACCTGGCTCGCGCATCTGCTGGGCGACCTCGGCCAGGGTCGGTTCGACGGCGCTTGGCTCGTCCAGAACTTCGAGAGCCTCAAGCCAGAGGCAGTTTGGGAGAAATACGCAAACCTGTTCGCCCGTATCGAGACCGAGCGCGCGCGATTCCTGGAATTCGAGCGCTGGTGGAACGGATTCTACTTCCTGAGCCGGGAGGAGATCGTCGCCATCGTCGAGAACCTCTTTGTTGGCAACCGGCTGGAGGATGGGCTCGTGCAGGTCTGCGACGGCTGCCATGTCGACCTGCGGCAGATCAGGAACCCTCTGGTGATCTTTGCCTCCTACGGGGACAACATCACCCCGCCGCACCAGGCGCTGGGCTGGATACCAGCGGTATATACCAGCACTGAGGACCTGAAGCGGGCCGGGCAGAGGATCGTCTATCTCACCAACCCGCACATCGGGCATCTCGGGATCTTCGTCTCCGCCAAGGTAGCCAACCTGGAGCACCGCGCGATCCTGGAGAGCCTCCCCCGGGTCGGGGAGCTGGAGCCAGGTCTTTACGAGATGCGGATCCGATCTTCCACAGCAGGTACCGAACAACAGGTCCCCCGCGAGGTTACCTTTGAGGAGCGGCGCGTCGAGGATCTCGACTTCGAATATCCGCGCCGCTCGTTCGAGCGCGTGCGGGAGATCTCGGAGGTGAACGAGGCGGCCTACCGGACCTTCGTGAGTCCCTGGATCGAGGCCGCTGTGACGCCTTGGTCCGCGGCCATGGCTGAGGCGCTGCATCCCATGCGCGTGAGTCGCACGATGTTTTCCGAGGCCTTCAGCCCGTGGATGCGCGGCGTCCACATGCTCGCGGCGATGGGACAGGAACATGCGGCGCTCCCACCGGAGAACCCGTTCAAGGCGGCCGAGGCGGCCTGGATTGGCGACGTGACCCGCATGATCGAGGCCAGTCGGAGGATCCGGGACGCTTGGGCGGAGCGTCTGTTTGAAACCGGGTTCGGCGGAGGGCCCTCCTCCCCGGCGCCGACCAGCAGGCACTCTGACCAGGACGCTTGACCTTCCCACAGTGGGAAGCCTTAAGCTTCCCGTTCCCATAAAGGCATCAGCGGAGAACCGCCATGACCCCCAGCCCGACCACCAAAGAGCACAGCCATCAGGGCCATTCCCACCACGATCATGGGGCCCCTACAGTACACCACCATCACCACCATGAGCCCACGGCGGATGCCGGGAAGGTGAAGGATCCGGTCTGCGGGATGATGGTCGACCCGCACCAGACCACACACCGGGCGCAGTACGAGGGTAAGCCGTATCACTTCTGCTCCTCGGGCTGCCAGTCGAAGTTCATGGCTGAGCCCGCCAAGTACGTTGAGCCGGCAACAGCCCGGAAGGCGGAGGCCGTGCCTGAGGGTACGATCTACACATGCCCGATGCATCCCCAGATCCGCCAGGCCGGTCCCGGCTCCTGCCCGATCTGCGGCATGGCGCTCGAACCCGTCCTCGCCACCGCGGAGACGGGACCCAGCCACGAGCTCGTCGACATGACGCGCCGCTTCTGGATCGGCCTTGCCCTGTCGCTGCCCGTGGTGGCGTTGGAGATGGGTGGCCACCTGACCGGCCTCGGCCATTACATCAGCCAGCAGACCTCGAACTGGATCCAGATGCTGCTCGCGACCCCAGTCGTGCTGTGGGCCGGCTGGCCGTTCTTCGTGCGCGGTTGGCAGTCGGTCGTCACGCGCAACCTGAACATGTTCACCCTGATCGCCATGGGCACGGGGGTGGCGTGGATCTACAGCATGGTGGCCACGCTCGCCCCGGATGTGTTCCCTGCGGCCTTCCGCGGCCACGACGGCTCGGTTGCGGTGTATTTCGAGGCGGCGTCCGTCATCACGGTGCTCGTCCTGCTCGGCCAAGTGCTGGAGCTGCGCGCGCGTGAAACGACGAGCGGGGCCATCCGCGCCCTGCTCAACCTCGCGCCGAAGACGGCCCGCAAGATCCTGCCCGACGGCACGGAGCAGGAGGTCCAGCTCGACACCGTGCAGGCGGGTGATCGCCTGCGTGTGCGCCCGGGCGAGAAGGTCCCGGTAGACGGTGCCGTCCTGGAGGGGCGTAGCTCCGTCGACGAATCGATGGTGACCGGCGAGTCGATGCCGGTGACCAAGGAGGTCGGCGCAAAGGTGATCGGCGGGACCATGAACCAGTCCGGCGGCCTCGTCATCGAGGCGCAGAAGGTGGGCCGTGACACGATGCTGTCGCAGATCGTGCAGCTCGTGGCGGAGGCCCAGCGCAGCCGAGCGCCGATCCAGCGTCTAGCGGACCAGGTCTCGGGCTACTTCGTGCCGGCCGTGATCGGCGTGGCGGTCCTGGCTTTCATCGCCTGGGCGATCTGGGGACCTGAGCCGCAGTTCTCCTATGGCCTCGTGGCCGCCGTGGCAGTGCTGATCATCGCCTGCCCGTGCGCCCTTGGCTTGGCCACGCCGATGTCGATCATGGTCGGCGTCGGGCGGGGCGCCGGCGCAGGCGTGCTGATCAAGAATGCGGAAGCCCTGGAGCACATGGAGAAGGTCGACACGCTCGTAGTCGACAAGACCGGAACCCTGACCGAGGGCAGGCCCGCCGTGACGGCCATCGTGCCGGCGCAGGGCTTCACCGAGGCCGAGGTCCTGCGCCTGTCGGCTAGCGCCGAGCGCCCAAGCGAGCACCCGCTCGCCCTGGCCATCGTCGAGGCAGCCGACAAGCGGGGCATCGCGACGGCCCCGGTCTCGGACTTCGACTCTCCCACGGGCAAGGGTGCGCTGGGCACAGTGGAGGGCCGGCGCATCGTCCTCGGCAGCGCCAAGTTCCTGGCGGAACACGGCATCGACGTCAGCCCTCTCGCCGAGCAGGCCGACCGGCTTCGCGAGGACGGCGCGACGGCGATCTTTGCGGGCATCGACGGGAAGGTGGCGGGCGCCATCGCCATCGCTGACCCGGTGAAGGCCTCGACGCCCGAGGCGCTGGCCGGCCTGAAGGAGGAGGGCATCCGGGTCGTGATGCTGACGGGCGACAACTGGACGACCGCGAAGGCTGTGGCGCGCCGGCTCGGGATCGACGAGGTCGAGGCCGAGGTCCTGCCCGACCAGAAGAGCGCCGTAGTCGACAAGTTCAAGCGCGCGGGACGCGTGGTGGCCATGGCGGGCGACGGCGTCAACGATGCTCCGGCTCTGGCGGCGGCCGACGTCGGCATCGCCATGGGCACCGGAACCGACGTGGCCATGGAGAGCGCGGGCGTGACCCTGCTCAAGGGAGATCTCACCGGCATCGTCCGCGCGCGGCGGCTCTCCCAGGCGACGATGCGCAACATCCGCCAGAACCTGTTCTTCGCCTTCATCTACAACGCGCTGGGCGTGCCCGTCGCGGCGGGCGTGCTGTACCCGTTCTTCGGCATCCTGCTCTCGCCGATCATTGCGGCCGCCGCGATGGCCCTGTCGTCCGTCAGCGTGATCGGCAACGCGATCCGTCTCCGCGCAGTGCGGCTGTGATGGCCCGGCCGGGCGGGCTCGCTCACGATCCGCCCGGCTCGCCCCGAAATTTGACTTGGCGCAATGTGCCCGGCGCTCCGCCTGCTAGGATTCTCGGCATGAACCGGATCCGGAACAAATCTTGGCTTGCGCTGGCGGCCATGCTCCTGCTGGCGGCCACCACGATTGTTCTGGCCACCAGCCAGGCTGCCGCCCCGGACCCCTCGTTTCGGGCGCACGCTGCGCATCTGTCGTCATTCCCCGTGGGCCATGACGACACCGGCCCTGCCGCTGATCGTCACCATGAAAGCGCACCGTTGGAGGGGGCCGATGCGGCCGACATGACGGGCGGCCTGCCGTGCAATGCGGCCTGCCCGGTCGGCTCTTCGAGCTGCGGTCCGGCGCCGTTTGCCTCCCATGCCGGTAGCTTTGCCCAACGGGAGGCCGGAACGCTCTGCATCCGGCCCAGGGATGACCTGATGCTGTCCGGGCTGCATCCGGATGCACAGCTCAGACCGCCCAAGCCCATCGCGTGACACCCCTGAATCCTTGGGTTTCCGGACGTTCCCTGCGGAGTAGCCCGCAGCGGAGACCAAGGGCCGCTTCAACCGAACTTCAGAAGGACAACGCGATGTCTGCACGCAACTTTCAGGTTGCACTCGCCCTCTCGGTCTGCCTCGGCACCGGCGCCCGGGCCGACACGGTCTTCGTCGCCAACGAGAACGGGCAGAGCGTCTCCATCATCGACACGGAGACCTCCAAGACCGTCACGGTCCCGATCCCGATCTCGCCGCACAACGTCGACATCACCCGGGATGGCCGGCTTCTGCTGGCGACAGGCATGGCGGCCGGCGGCTCCGGCGGCCATGCCGCCCACGGCGCGCCGGGCGGCGGGCAGCTCGTTCTCATGGACGTGTCGGACGGCGCACCGGCCGCACCGACGGTCGTGCCGGTGGGAGGGCACCCCGCCCATGTGGTCCCGGATGCCCAGGGACGCCTTGCCTACCTGACCGACGCCAAGACCAACTCGGTGGTGGTGGTCGACATCGCCGCCCGCAAGGTGGCGGAGCGCATTCCCGTGCAGAACTACCCGCACGGCCTGCGCCTGTCACCGGACGGCAGCCTGCTCGCCGTCGCGAACATGAAGAGCGGCACGGTCTCGCTGGTCGATTCGCGCAACCTGGAGAAGGTCGAGCATGTCCCCGTCGGCGAGCGTCCGGTCCAGGTCGCGTTCGACCCGAGCGGCCGCGTCCTCGTGGTCTCCCTCAACGGCGAGGACAAGGTCGCCATCGTCGACGTCGCCTCCGGCAAGGTGCTGCAGAAGGCCTCCGTCGGGCGCGGGCCGGTGCAGGTCTTCGTCACGCCGGACGGCAAGACCGCCCTCGTCGCGAACCAGGGCTCGGCGGCGAAGCCGGACGACCGGGTGTCGGTGGTTGCCCTGGAGACCGGCAAGCTGGTGAAAAACGTGACCGTTGGCAAAGGCGCCCACGGTGTTGTCATCGCTCCTGACGGCCGTACCGCCTACGTCACCAGTACCTACGCGAACACCATGTCCCCCATCGATCTCGCGAGCCTCACCGCCGGAACAGCCCGCCCGACCGGAAAAGCACCGAATGGCATTGCGGCCCGCTAGACCTCGTGAATGAGGGAAACAGGCGGCAGACCGGGCAAGCCAAGTCACAGGCTTGTCCGGTCTCCACAGACGCCCGATCACGATCCTCGCCTTGAGCGGGATCAGCGCACACTCTGCACGAAAGCCCTACAGCCAAGACAGTCCGGATCAGGAGACCTCGACATGAACACCACACCAAATGCGTCCCCGGTGCCGCAGAAGACTTGGCGCACCCTCCTGGTCGGCACGCCGTTGGGCTGGGTCATTACGCTCGCGCTGGCAGCCCTCGGGGTTTACCTATTCATGGCCCACACGGGCCATGTCTTGGCCGCTCTGCCCTACCTCCTCCTGCTGGCCTGTCCCTTGATGCACCTATTCATGCATGGCGGGCATGGTCATCGCCATGGCGGCCGTGAATGAACAGGTGCGCCTCGCCGAACTCACGTCCGGCGTCGGCGCGCTCGTTCCCGGGATCGGAGCCCTCGCCGGCGAACGCCTCGGCGGCCTTGGCCTTGCTCGTGCTTGCCGGTACGTTGGTTGTCGCCTGCGGCATGTTTGACAAGCACCACCCCGTGCGTCAGGCCGGGGCTCCAGCCGCTTGGTGGGCACCCGTCGCTTACCGGACCTGCTGGGTTCTTCTGGGAGGCGCGGCGCTTGGGATCACGTTGAGACCCGTGCGCATTCCTCGCCCACGGGCAGGCTTTCCCGCCCAACCTGTTGCTTGGGGCTGCCGAACCAAACCGCGAGGAAAGGCGGTGGGCACACCGTGTGACATCCGCGGTCCCGAACGATCCTTCCGGGACATTGCCTTGCCCAGGCACTCTGCCGGAGCTTTGACGGCCGCGTTTGCGGAGCCGCCGGTTCACGCATGCATTGTGAACGGTGGCGCCGCGGCCCGGCGGCTGGGTTGGTTCTGCCAAGGCATGAGCCTTGTCGAGCCTGCTGGCTCGGCGAGCCTTCCAAGTACTTGGCCCAGCGCGGCTGTCACGGACCAGCCCCGCTGATCGAACGTCCCTTAGAGAGCCGTCTCACGCGAGCTGCCGAGCCGTTTTCTGCTGCCTTGCGGCGGGGCCGGGATGCTCTCCAATCCCCCGAGATCCTCCAGGATCGGGCATTCCGGGCGATCATCGCCATGGCAGTGAGCGGCCAAGTGCTTGAGGGCTGCCACCATGCCCTGCATCTCCGCGATGCGGACCTCCAGGCCCGCGATGTGGGAAGCGGTGATCTGTTTCACCTCCCGGCTCGGGCGCCCTGCATCGCGCCAGAGCCCGAGCAGGCGGGAGATCTCCTCGACCGAGAACCCGAGGGTCCGCGCCCGCTTGATGAAGCGGAGATCGTGAACGTCGCGCTCGTCGAAGTCCCGATAGCTGTTTTCGCGCCGGGCCGCCTTGGCGAGCAGCCCGATGCCCTCATAGTAGCGGATCATCTTCGCCGAGACGCCGGAGGCCTTGGATGCGGCACCGATGTTCATGGATTTCCTCCCTCTACTCCGCTGGAGCCAGCCGGCCACGGGCTGCCGGCGCGTCCGTGCCGCTCGCCGGCAGGGGCGGCGCGAAGCCACGCAGGCGCAACGCGTTCGTGAGCACGCTCACGCTGGAGAAAGCCATGGCCAGTCCGGCGAACATCGGCGACATCAGGATGCCGAAAAACGGATAAAGCGCTCCCGCCGCCACTGGGATCAGCACGACGTTGTAACCGAAGGCCCAGACCAGGTTCTGCTGAATGTTGCGGATGGTCGCGACGCTCAGCGCGATGGCGTTCGGCACGTTGCGCAGGTCTCCGGACATGAGCACGACATCGGCGCTCTCGATGGCGATGTCGGTGCCTGTGCCGATGGCAAGGCCGACGTCGGCCTGCGCCAGCGCCGGAGCGTCGTTGATGCCGTCACCCACGAAGGCCACTCGCGCCGCTCCGCCACCCTGCAGCCGCCGCACCACCTCGGCCTTGTCCGTTGGCAGGACTTCCGCAACCACGTCGTCGATGCCCAATTGCTTGGCAATGGCCTCGGCGGTGCGGCGGTTGTCGCCGGTGATCATCACGACCTTCAGCCCCAGCTCGTGCAGGGCCTCAACCGCCGTCGGCGTGGTGTCCTTGACCGGGTCGGCGACGGCGATCACGGCAGCGAGGCGGCCGTCGATGGCTGCGTAAAGCGGTGTCTTGCCTTCGTCGGCAAGGCGCGCGGCTGCGTCAGCGAACACAGCGACATCCAGCCCCATCTGGCGCATCAGGCGGTCGGCCCCAACCACCACCTGGCACCCCTCGACCTCGGCCCTCGCGCCAAAACCGGGGACGGCCTCGAACGACTGGGGTGCCGGCAGGTCAAGCCCACGCCGCTTGGCCGCTGCCACAATGGCCTCGGCGACCGGGTGCTCGGAGCGCGTCTCAACCGCCGCCACCAAACGCAGCACATCGGTCTCGGCAAAGCTCGCCGCGGCGGCGATGTCGGTGAGTTCGGGGCGTCCCTTGGTCAGAGTGCCCGTCTTATCGAGCGCGACGACGCCAACTTCCTTGAGCGCCTGAAGCGCCTCGCCGCGACGGAACAGGACGCCCATCTCGGCAGCCTTGCCGGTTCCCACCATGATCGAGGTCGGCGTCGCCAGCCCCATTGCGCACGGGCAGGCGATGATCAGCACGGCGACTGCGTTGATCAGCGCGTAAGTCAGCGCTGGCGCGGGCCCAAAGACAAGCCACGCCAGAAACGTCAAAGCCGCCACGCCGATCACCACCGGCACGAACCAGGTCGTGACCTTGTCGACGAGAGCTTGGATCGGCAGCTTGGACCCCTGGGCCTCCTCGACCGTGCGGACAATCTGGGCGAGCAGGGTGTCGGCACCAACCTTGGTGGCGCGGAAGCGGAATGCTCCGGTCTTGTTGATCGTGCCGCCGACGACTGGCGCGCCCACACCCTTCTGGGCCGGCACCGGCTCACCGGTGATCATGGACTCGTCCACGTACGAGGCGCCCTCGACCACCTCGCCATCGACCGGCACCTTGTCACCCGGCCGGACGACCACGATGTCACCGGGGCGCACAAGCTCGATGCCGATCTCAACCTCCTGCCCGTCGCGCATGACCCGGGCGGTCTTGGCCTGCAGGGTCATCAGGCGGCGGATGGCCTCGCTGGTACGTCCCTTTGCCCGGGCCTCGAACCAGCGCCCGAGCAGGATCAGAGTGATGATGACGGCGCCGGCCTCGTAGTAGGTGTAAGCCGTGCCCTCTGGAAGGAGCCCGGGCGCGAACGTCGACACCACCGAGTAGCCGTAAGCAGCTGTGGTGCCGATCATGACGAGCGAGTTCATGTCCGGGGCGCCGCGCAGAAGCGCCGGCCAGCCCTTGGCGTAGAAGCGCAGACCCGGTCCGAACTGGATCAGGGTCGCCAGCAGGAAGGACAGGATCCGGACCGTGCCGTCTCCGAGCGTCCCGGCCAGGAAGTGGTGGACGCCCTCGAACAGGTGCGATCCCATCTCGAAGACCAGCAGCGGCGCCGTCGCAAGGGCGGCCAGGATCACCGACCGGCGCAGGGCAGCCGACTCAGCCTCGCGGGCTGCACGCTCGCGGTCGGTCTGTTCCACACCGCTGCGAACGGGCTCCGCCTCGTAGCCGGTTTGCTCAACCGCGGTGATAAGCGCCGGTGTCACGTCCGAGCCACCCAAGGTGCGGACCGAGGCTCGCTCGGTTGCGAGGTTCACGGTGGCTCCAAGCACGCCTGGAACGGCTCGCAAGGCCTTTTCGACGCGTCCGACGCACGAGGCACAGGTCATTCCGGAGATCTTCAGGTCGATAGTATCCTCGACGGGCTCGTAACCTACGTCGCGGATTGCCTCAGCCAGCGCGCCGGTATCCGTAGCGCCAGGCCGCAGGATGATGTGGGCCCGCTCGGTGGCTAGGTTGACGTTGGCGGCCTCGACACCATTGACTGCGCGGATCGCCTTCTCAACCCGTCCGACGCACGAGGCGCAGGTCATCCCCTGCACGGCGACATCGATTGCCGTTCCGGGTGCGCCCTGCTGCTTCACCTGGGTCTGATTAACCATTTTCGTCTCCTTGGAGAACCATCAGGCACTTCCCCTAAACCTTCCCATCGTAGCAAGGTCAAGAGGGATCTCGGCTGCCTGCCTTGCTTTGGGGAGAACCACCACCGCACAAAGCGGCTCCTGCACAAGACCGCGACCGCCGACGTCCTGCGGGATCGTGTCCAGCATGTTGCGTTAGTCCCCAAGGCGCCGATGGTTCCAGCGGGGCACGTCGGGCTTGTCGCGCTCCCTGTCATGGCGGAGGCTGACATGGATCCGGACCTTTCGCCATCGCCCGACGCAACGACCGCCGCTGCACGTTTCCCGCGTCAGCTGCCGGCCATTCAGGAGACTCCAGGCGGGCCCTGGAAGCTGTCGGGCCTGAAAGCCAGGCATCCACCATCGGTGCACCGCCTCAGCGGTCGCGCCCTAGGCTTGCCATCAGCCGAGCAATCTCATTGGCAAGGCGCTGGCGTTCGCCTTCCGTGATCCCGCCGGACATGCTCGCCTCGACACAAGCCTGGATATGATCCTGCAGCATGTTGACCTGTACCCGCCGCAGTGCGGCAACGGCCGCATTGATCTGGTCCACCACGTCGCCACAGTAGCGCCCGTCCTGGATCATCTGCTGAAGACCTCGCACCTGGCCCTCAATGCGGCGCAGACGAGGGATCTGCCGCATATGATCGACAGCTATGCCTCCGTGCCATTCTTCCGAACCTGACATTCGCTGCCACCTCTTTAGCCGTTAACGCCCGAGAGGTCGATTAGGTTGGAACTATACCCCCCACCCGTATGTTGGCTAGGAGGTTGCATCGCATTCGGTGCCACCGAACACCTAGTAAAGCCAGTCCCACCGAACTTCAGGGGAGCAGTCCCCAGGAGCGCAGCGATGAACACGACCTGGCACCGTTCAACGTCCCTCCTGCCGATGCGCAGTGGCCTTTCGACGAGGGTGCTCCTCGGAGCTCTTGCCGGTGCGCTCGCCGGAGCCGCTGCGGTGGCCATTTGGGGCAGCCGCAAACAGCTAGCCTACGGGTCCCGGCAGCCCCTCAACCGTGAGCGGAAACCTCTCAACCCAAGGAGACTGACCATGCATGCTCAACAGATGATCAGCACACACCCGCATGTGAAAGGGAACACCAACGATGTTCTCATCCGCTGCATCGAGGAGTGTTATTCCTGTGCACAGATTTGCACCTCCTGTGCTGATGCATGCCTGGGCGAGGACATGGTGGCTCAACTCACCCAGTGCATCCGGCTGAACCTCGATTGTGCCGACGTGTGCGCCGCCACCGGATCCGTGGCGACCCGCCGAACGGGTTCGAACGAGGAGGTCATCCGCCGCATGCTGGAGGCTTGCGCGACAGCCTGCCGCCTGTGCGCTGAGGAGTGCGAGCGACACGCTGGCCACCATGAACATTGCCGCATCTGCGCCGAGTCCTGCCGCCGTTGCGAGCAGGCCTGCCAGGAGGCCCTTCAAAGCATCGCCCACTAATCCCCACGCAGAAGCTGCGGGTGGGCTGGCTTGAGGCTGGTCCACCCGCAGTTGCGCAAGCACGACGATACGCCGCAAACTCAGGAGCAGCCGATGTTCTTCCGCCAGAAGCAGATGGCCTACCATGCCAAGCCCGAGAGGCCCGATCCGATTTTCGCCAAGCAGCTCCAAGAGGTGCTCGGCGGGCAGTGGGGCGAGATGAGCGTCATGATGACGTACCTTTTCCAGGGGTGGAATTGCCGTGGGCCGGAGAAGTACAAGGACATGATCATGGACATCGGCACCGAGGAGATCGGCCATGTCGAGATGCTCGCCACCATGATCGCCCGCCTGCTCGAAACCTCGCCGGTGGAGCAGCAGGAGGACATGGCCAGGAATTCCGTGATCGGAGCTGTGATGGGCGGAGCCCGGGTCGAGGATGCCATCGTGGCCGGCATGAACCCTCAGCACTACATCGTGGCCGGGCTTGGCTCTCGGCCGTCAGACAGTATCGGCAATCCGTGGACATCGGCCTACACCATTGCGAGCGGCAATCTGCTCGCCGACTTCCGTTTCAACGTGACTGCCGAGAGTCAGGGGCGTCTCCAGGTGGCCCGTCTCTACAACATGACGAACGATACCGGAGTGCGGGACATGCTGTCCTATCTCCTTGCGCGCGACACCATGCACCAGAACCAGTGGCTCGCAGCGATCAAGGAACTGGAGGAGGATGGCCTTGAGATGACGCCGTGCCCGTCGAACTTCCCGCAGAACCTGGAGAAGAGCGAGGTCGCCTACCAGTTCCTCAACCATTCGGAAGGCACGGAGAGCGAGCAGGGCCGCTGGGCTCAAGGGCCGGCGCCGGACGGCAAGGGCACCTTCACCTATGTCGACCGTCCTCCTGCCTTCACGGAGGACGAAGGCCTGCTCAACCCGGTCGATCCGCGCACTTACGGCACGCCGCCAGCACCAGTGCCCCCGGCGGCGGCTGAGTAAGACTACATCCGAGGGCGGCGGCTTCGGCTACCAGGCCGCCGCCCACCCCCATTGTGCGGCAACAGGAGGAGAGGACGTGCAGTCTCCCAGGACGGACGACTTTCGCCTTGAGCGAGTTGACGGAACCATCATCGTGACCTTCACGCCCGATGGCCGATCCTACACTTTCCCCATCAATGGGGACCAAGTCGCAGAGCCAACTACCTCGCCCGCCCGGACAAGCGCGAGCGATTACGCTGACGACGAAGTCCGCAGAGCTGCAACCGAGCTGGCGAGGCTTGCGCTCAAGGGCGCGCCCTGAGCTCCGAAGGAGGTGTGTTTCATGAGAACCTACAAGGTAACTGGGATGACCTGCGGCGGTTGCGAGAAGTCAGTCACGCGGGCCATCAAGAAGCAACTTGGGGACGACACGACAGTCGAGGCCGATTCCAAGACAGGCGAGGTTCGCGTCGACGCCTCGGCCGATCCGCAGATGGTGGTCTTCGCCATTGATGGCGCCGGCTACAAGGTGGAAGAAGTCAAAGACTAACGGTGGGGGCGACTTCGGATGTTTAAGGCGCTCGCATAGGACGAGGCTGACGGGCTGCCTCCGCGCTGTTGGTGCCGTATCGCCATGTGCAGCGTGCCACAATGCCGGGGCTACACAACGACGGGTCTTGCGGCAGCATACTGCTTCAATCCGGACCGACCGCTGCGCCCTTGAAGATCGGGTTCTCGCCCATGTGCCGTCTCGCCGCAGCAGATCCAGAAGACATCTTGATCTTGAGCGGAGCCCCACGTGTCGGCGCTTATCGCCGAAATAAAGCACCTCTTGACCTTGCTACTGTGGGAAGGTGCAGGCTTTCCAAACTAGCAACATTGAATGGAGAGCGCGACTATGTGCGGATGTTCAAACCATCAGTCTCACAAGGCTGCTGGTACCCGTCAGCCAGCTTCTGGTTCCTTGACCGTGCCGGTGGATGACATGACCTGTGGCCACTGCGCAGGCACCATCTCGCAGGCCATCGAAGCGGACCTGCCTGGAACCCAAGTTCATGCGGATCCAGCAACGAAGATCGTCTCGATTCGCGGCACCACAGACACTGATACTGTCCGGGACATTATCTCCAGGGCCGGGTACACCCCGGGAGAGAGTGCCTACGTCTGACCTGAGGGCCCAGCAGGGGACAACAGCTTGCTCCGTTGCCCCTGCGTTCCCAGACCCAAAGGTCTAGCGTTGATGTTCTGCTGATCGCAGGGCGCGGCGGCGGCCGATTAGCTCAGGCCCCGCCGTGCTAACCTCGTCGTCCACACAGTCGGCTGCGTTAGCTCAGGTTGGAATGCGGCGGGCTCCGGCAGCCCGCAACCATCACTCAAGAACGTGTAGGAGCGTCCGTCTTCGACAGTTGGGGCTGTCTCGGATCACATTGCTCCGTTGTGACTGGCTCCTTATCGCCAGCCTTCAGGAGGCATCAGTGGACTGCTTTTGCCCGGTGCTTTCCAACTCCTGAATGAGGGATCGCATTTCGTCGATTTCCTTGCGCTGCGAGCTGATGATCTGGTCCGCCAGCGCCTTGACCCGCGGGTCGGAGATGTTCGCCCGCTCGCTTGTCAGGATAGCGATGGAGTGATGCGGGATCATGGCCTTCATCCAGGCCACATCCTCGACCGTGTCCTGACTGCGGACGAAGTACAGGGCCACCGCAAACACCGCCAAGCCTCCTAAAAGAATGCTCAGGTTCACCTTCTTGTTGGAGAGCATACTGAGCATGAAGCCTAGCATGATGATCGCCATCACTGCGCCCATGACCAGGGCCATGTAGGCTCTTGTCTCGCTCCAGTAGGCATGGTCGAAGCTGTAGACGTTCAGGTACATCAGTCCGAACATCGCGATTGTCGAGGTTGCGATCATCGCACCGAAGCGCGTGTACTTGGACATTGTCAAATCCTTCATCGTTGAGGCACCGCCCACCTCCATCCGAGGGGCGCCAATGTGGGCCCCTCGAATAGGGCATGAGAGTTGCGGACCGCTCTTGGCCTCAGCAGTCAGGAGCAGCCTGCATCCTGCCTGAAGGCGGGGCCTTTGTTACTTCGTGGAGCCGGTCGTCTCGTTCTTGTTCTCGCTTTGGGCATGCTTCTCCACCCAAGCGACAAGCTCCTTCATGCTCTTCTCGTTCTCCATGATGTTCTTTTCAGCGAGTTGCTTCGACTCGGCGTTGTCTGCGCCCTTCAGGCCAGCTCGGGCCATGGCGATGGCGCCCTGGTGATGGGGGATCATGGAACAGATCCATGCGACGTCTGCGTCCTTTGCCATCATGCCCGTCATCATCGGGTTGTTCATCTTCATCATGGCCTCATGCAAGCCCTTTTGGGTCTCATTCATTTGACCCATCATGCCCTGCATGCCGCTTTGCATGCTCTGGGACATGCTGGCCTGCATGTCCTGCATCTTCTTCATGGTATCCCCCAGGGTACTGGCCTGCGCGGCGGTGCGACATGCCTCCGGGAGCTGGATTTCGGTCTGCTGCGACTGGCCCGACGTCGTGCTGCTCTGGCTCTGCTGAGCGAGGGCGGCCGAAGCAACGACGGAGGCGACGGTGCCCAGGATGAGAATCATACGGGTCTTCATGACAGTTCTCCTTCAAGGTTAGGTGGCGGGGTTAAGCCGCAATCCTGCGGCAACTCTCGGACGGCACCCTCTTGCCGATTTCTGGCTTCGGCTATGCCGACCGAGCGGGGGTGTGCCGAGGGGCGGATCCGCCCCTCGGCTGCTTCAAAAGGGATCCGGCTACAGGAGGTCGTAGCCAGCAGCAGTCGCGGAGACGGTGTTGTCCTGGAAGATCAGCAGGGACCCGTCATGCGTAACAGCATCGTCCCTGATGAAGCCTCCTTCACGGGCATCCCCTGCATTGAACATAAAGTCGTCCTGGGCCATTTGGCTCTTCGACAACCCGACCAGGAAGATCGACCCTTCAGATGCAGCGTCCTGGTCAGTGCTCCAGCTGACGAGCACACCCTTCTTTCCACTCACCGTGGTGTCCGCCACCGCCACCTGGTCAGGTGTGATGTCGCGGAAAGCGATGTGATCGAACGCGCCCGGGCCAGCATCGAAACCGCCGACCGCGACATCGTTTCCGCTGTCAGGAGCGACAATGAACGCGTCGGCTCCGTCACCGCCATCGAGGATGTCGTCACCCGTGCCGCCCTCCAGCATGTCGTGACCCGCTCCCGCGGCAAGGACATCATTTCCCCTCTCTCCCATGAGGGAGTCAGCCATCGCACCGCCGAAAAGCTGGTCGTCACCGTCTTCACCTTTCAGGTGATCCATGCCGTCGCCGCCGACGAGGGTATCGCCGCCTGCGCCGCCGCGCAGGTCGTCGTCGCCCTCGTTGCCGGAGAGCTGGTCGCGGCCCTCCAACCCAACCAAGTAGTCGCGCTTGGACGTGCCGAGGAGCGTATCGTCGTGCGCTCCCCCGAACTCGATGTTGAAGTCGTCGAAGCGGAACCAGGCATCCGGACGCTCGTCCGCCCCAAGGGGCGGAGGGGTGAGCGCCTCGCCTTCGTTCTTGATGAACTCCTCCGCCGTGACACGGTCAGCGTCGGCGCCTGTCGGTTGGATGACCTTGCGGTCGTCGGCGAACATGAAGTCGTCCTGGGCGAGCTCCGTCTTTTTGACGCCTTCGAGCAGCACGGACCCCTCACCATCGTTCCAACTGATCAGAACGCCATTTTCGGTATCCTCGAAGCGAAGGTCTTCAGGCTCGATGTCACGGATGGCCAAGTGATCGAGCATGCCGGGGCCTGCGTCGAAGTCTTTGACGATGTCATGTCCGCTGTCCGGGGAGATCACGAAGGCATCGCCACCCGGGCCGCCGACCAAAGTGTCATTGCCCTCACCTCCTTCGAGATCGCCGTGGCCGACGCCCTCGTCGAGGTAGTCGGCGCCGGCGGCACCACGAAGACCGTCGGCGCCGAGACCGCCAATTAGGGCGTCTCTGCCGTCGCCCCCATCGAGATGGTCCATTCCGGCTCCGCCCCGGAGGTAGTCGTTGCCCTTCCCGCCCATCAGGTCGTCATCCATGCCGCGACCGAACAGGGCGTCGCTCCCAGCCCTGCCGAAGGCCAAGTCCTGCCGCCCCGTCCCAGCGAACCAGTCAAGGTGTCCTTTGCCGATGTAGAGCTTGACGTCTCCGAACGTCTCGCTTGTTGCACCGCGAGAGTACGTGTTCTCAAATGTGTGATGCTTGCGCTTGCTCGTCATGGTTCCAAGTCCTGTTTAGGACCGAGACATCAGGGTTCCGAAGTGTCCCGGTTGAGGTGAGTGAGGGGCACAGCCGGCGACACGGCCGCCAGCTCGTCGTGGTAGCGCGTTACGCAGCCATCCTGCGGCAGCTCTCGGCGCAGCGTCGGCAGGCATCAACGCAGTCCTGCATGTCGCCGACCTGCTCGCAGGAGCGGGCGCACTCCTCGCAGATCTCGGCACATTCCCGGCAGGTGTGCTTGTGGTGTGGCGAGTTCATCAACATGAAGTTGGCGGAGGCCTTGCAGATCTCGGCGCAGGCCATCATGAGCCGGAAGTGCTCGGGCTCAACATGCTTGCCGCCCTGCTCCAGGCAGTGGGTCATGGCCATGCCGTAGCAGGACTGGTAACAACGCAGGCATTCATCGATGCAAGACTGCATCTCAGGGGACATCCGGTGCATGTCCGTCTCCAAGGTTGGACGGGGCGTCCGCGTGAGTTGCGGCATGGCTGGGGGGACGCGGGACCGTGTGCCGAGCCGCTCGCTGAGAAAGGTCCTGGTCAACAGGGCTACAGGGCAGAAGAGCCGGTTGGACGCAGGCGCGCGGTCACACCGCAGGTGCTGAGGCGCGGGATATCAAACGAGCTTTGGAGGGCGGTCGAGACCGGACGGAGATCTGGGCAGGGGGATGCGATCAGCCACACTGCGCAGCGGAACCGAGAGCGGGAAGCCCTGCGCTGGAACGGCGGGGGATGGGACGACGGCCATCGTGCAGGCAGGATGGCAACAAACCTGCCAGGTCCCATGTGCCTTGGTCGGAGCGGAATGCTTGTGGTCCACCTGGCGATGCACGACGTGCTTGTGTCCGCCCTGCACAGCATGAGCTTGTGCGGCGGGAGCTTGGGCCGCGGCCTGGGCGGTCCGATGCCATGCCGCGCTCACGGGCGCGATGGCGATCATCGCGATCAGGAGGCGGGTCAGCATGAGGCGAAGCAGGTTGGCCAAGGCACCGTCCATTGCAGGGTTGTGGCTCAAACGGCAGCGCCTTTGATTAGTTCCACGGCCGCGCTTGACGCAGCCCCGTGCGGTCGGCTCAAATTTTGTGCAGCGGCAGCCAGTCATTGCTCTCGCCTGCTTGGGATTCAGGTGCGGTGCGCAGCGTGCTTATCGCCCAAAGCAAGATTGCGGGCGCTGTTGGCGAGAGCCAGGTGGCTGAACGCCTGCGGAAAGTTCCCGACCTGACGGCCCTCAACGGGATCGTACTCTTCCGCCAGCAGCCCGACGTCGTTGCGCAGGGCCAGCAGACGTTCAAACATCCGACCAGCCTCGTCGCGGCGGCCCTGCAGAATCAAGTTGTCGACCAGCCAGAAGCTGCAGGCCAGAAACGCTCCCTCGCCGGCCGGCAGGCCGTCCGCGGCCTCTGCCGTGTCGTAACGAAGAACGAACGTGCCATCGATGAGCAGGCGCTGCTCGACAGCCCTGACGGTTCCCTGGATCCTCGGGTCGCTTGGCGGCAGGAAGCCAACCAGTGGAAGCAAAAGCAGGCTCGCGTCTAGGTGCTTGGCCCCATAGGATTGAACGAAGCTTCCAAGGTCTGGATCGAAGCCTTTGCGGCACACATCATCATGGATCCGCTGCCGGAGCTGGCGCCAATGGTCGACGGGGCCTTCCAACCCGAACTCCTCGGCGCTGCGGATCATGCGGTCGAATGCAACCCAAGCCATGACCCTGGAGTGCGTGAAGTGCCGCTGTCCGCCCCGAACCTCCCAGATGCCCTCGTCCGGCTGCTCCCAGATTGCCGCCAGGTGGCTGGCCAGTCCGCGCTGCAATGCCCATCCAGCCTCAAGGGCCGGAAGCCCACCACGCCGGCCTTGGTACAGGGCGTCCATCACCTCGCCGAACACGTCGATCTGGCGCTGGCCGTAAGCAGCGTTGCCGATGCGGACCGGCCCGGAGGCCTCGTAGCCTGGGAGCCAGGACGCCTCCCACTCGTCGAGGCGACGCTCGCCCGCGATCCCGTACATGATCTGCATCTGCCGCGGACTGCCCGCGACAGCCCGCAGCAGCCAGGCCCGCCAAGCCTCGGCCTCGTCCCTGTACCCGGCGTCCATCAGGGACAGGAGGGTCAGGGTGGCGTCGCGCAACCAACAAAAGCGGTAGTCCCAGTTGCGGGGACCGCCGAGCTGCTCCGGCAAAGAGGTTGTGGGCGCCGCCACAATCCCGCCGGTGGGCCGGTAGGTGAGGGCCTTGAGGGTGATGTGCGAGCGCAGCACGGCGTCGCGCCACTGACCCGTGTGCTGGCAACGGCTCGACCATTCCTGCCAGAACGCCTCCGTGTCGCGCAAGGCAGCCAACGGGTCTATCGCCTCAGGGGGCGGAAGATGGGACGGGCCGTAGGAGAGGATGAAGGGGACCACCTCGCCCTCAGAGACCGTGAACTTGCCAACAGTCCGAAGGTCCTCGCCATGCACAGGGACAGGCGTGCGCAAGATGACCAGGTCGGGCCCGGCGACAGCCTGGAGCGCTGCTCCGTCCTCGGTCCGGCTGACCCAGGGTACAGCGGAGCCGTAGTCGAACCGAAGCACCAGCTCCGTGTGCATGGCAACCTGCCCCCGGCGCCCAAACACGATCCGCACCAGGTCGGAGGCGGTGCCGCGGGGCGGCATGAAGTCCATGACTGTGGCGGCACCGTCGGCCGTCTCGTAGTCGGTTTCCAGGACGAGCGTCCCATCCCGGTAGCGCCGGCTCACGCGCGGCGCCGGCTCATACGGGGTAAGAAGCCAGCGTCCGTGCTCAGGGGTCCCGAGCAGGGCCGCAAAGCAGGCGCTCGAATCGAAACGGGGCCAGCACAGCCAGTCGATGGAGCCGTCACGCGCGACCAGGGCCGCCGTCTCGCAGTCGCCGATCAGGGCGTAGTCCTCGATGCGGGAAGGCATCCGCAGTCCTCCTGACTAACCATTCTCTCGGAAGCCCGGATAGAGCGTCATTCCGCCATCGACGAAGAGGGTGGTGCCGACGACGTAATCGGAGGCGTCGGATGCCAGCCACACGGCCGCCCTGGCGATGTCCTCCGGCTCCCCGACCCGGCCATAAGGGATCAGTTCGAGCAGCTTGCGCTCCGCCTCGGGCGTCTCCCAGGCCTCCCGGTTGATCGGGGTCTTGATGGCGCCCGGCGCAATGCCGTTCACGCGGATGCCGGCCTGGGCGACCTCCTGCGCGAGGCTTTTCATCATCAGCATCACCCCGCCCTTCGAGGCGGCGTAATTGACATGCCCCGCCCATGGGATGACCTCGTGCACCGACGACATGCAGATGATCTTGCCCGTCGCCCGCGAGACCGACGGGTCCGGACCTTGGGCTAGGAACCGGCGCACCGCCTCGCGGGCGCACAGGAACTGGCCGGTGAGGTTGACGTCGAGGACCCGGCGCCACTGGTCCAGCGTCATCTCGGCAAAGGCGGCGTCCCGCTGGATGCCGGAGTTCGCGACCAGGACGTCGACGCGACCGAACGCTTCGCCGAAGGCATCGAACATGGTGCGCACCTCGTCCTCGCTCGACACGTCGGCCTTGAGCGCCATGGCCTCGCCGCCCGCGCCGCGGATCGCCTCCACGATCCACTCGGCCTCCTCGGGATGCGAACGGTAGTTGACGCCGACGGCAGCTCCGGCCGCGCCGAAAGCAGTTGCGATAGCGGCGCCAATGCCGGAACTGGCGCCGGTGACAAGGGCCTTTTGGCCTCGAAGAGGAAGGTGGGCATCAATGGTCATGGGGCACTCCTCAGATGATGTAGCGGTCCCAGCTGGCGTAGTGCTCGGCCGTCCGGCGTCCGCGTGGCAGGCTGAGCCCGATCAGCGCGAGCCCCAGGATCACGCCAACGACAGCGGCAATCCCGGATCCTCCGTCGAGAAGCCAAGGCGCGATCACTAGCCAAGCGCCGAGCGGCACGTTGATGAAACGAAGCGCCCGGGCGACCTCCGCCGTCGCGATGACCGCGACCGTGATGGCCAAGGCTCCGATGACGTGGTCGCTGTTGGCCATCGCTCCCGTCGTGCCGAGGAACACCCGCGTCAGCATCAGAAAGGCTCCGATCAGGATCGTGAGCCCGAGCGTCCATGGCAGGGTGATGCCACGCGATGTGTCCGTCCAGAACTTGGCCGGGCTGGCTAGGTTGTCGGACCGGTCCTCCCGGCCTCCGTCCACGGCATCGCCCTGGAAGAAGGTGCGCAGCAGCGGCTTGCCCTGCCGGTGGGCCCAGTAGAGGAACTGCCCCATCGCGATCACCTCGTCGAGGGCGAACGGGATCATGACCAGCATCGCCAACGCGGCAATCAGCGCCGGTGTGCTCCAGGTGCCGATCATGATGGGCTGGATGATGATGAAGTAGACGCTCACCACCCCGAGCGGGATGACAAGGATGCCGAAGAAGGTCACCATCCACGGCATGGTCCGCCAACGATCGCGGGTGCCCATGATCGCCATCAGGATCTCAAGCATGTAGCTCACTGCGCCGAGGCCTGCGTCCGGGATCGGCCAGGCTCTTGATACGTCGGACGTGATGATCTCCTCGGTGCCGTTGCGGGGATTGGCCGGGTTGCCCAGGAAGAACGGCTCCCAGGCATAATCCACGTGCCCGAGCTGGTAGGCGGTGAGCATGCGCGAGATCAGTAGTCCGATAAGCCCCATCGCGGCGATGGGAAGCCGCTGCGCGCCGGTTGAAGGACAATAGGTCCACCCCGGCGGTACGATCTTGGGATCCATCATGCCTGCCATGCTCATGCCGGGCATCATCGGCACGAGCACCGCGAATGCGATCACGAGCGAGCCGACGAGAAGGTCGTTCTGGTACTGGGCGGCGCTCGGACTCCAGAACAGCAGCGGCGCGAACAGGAGCCAGATCCCGATGAACGCGTTCGCCCACTGCGCGAACCACGCCGTACGCTTGGATAGCGACAGGGCGCCGAACAGCGCGATCAACAGGCCGCTGACGACATCGCTCGCCATCAGGGCGCCGGCCCGCCATTCGACCGACGGCAACCCGCGCTCGGCCGTGATCGCCCGCACGGCGGCGCTCACGGTCTCGCTCGTCACCGAATCGTAAACGAGGGGACTGGCCGCGAGCCACAAGCCCAGCCCGATGTTGACGAAATGCGCCCAGCGGGTGCGACGGGCATCTTCCTCCATCATCGCCATGTGGCCATGGCCGCCCGGAGCTGTCATCCCGCTATGGCCGGTATGATCCGCATGGCCAGCATGGTCGCTCTTGCTCGTCGGCGGGGGCTCCATCGCTGAAGCGTTGCCGTGCCCCATTGTGGCGTGATCATGCATGGCATGAGCCTTGTCCGCGGCGTGTGCTCCCCCGCCAGTGCCGCTGTCCGCCGCCATGGTGTGTGACGGCCGCTGCCCGTACCAGGCGACGAGCGCCGGATTGAGCTTGTTCGCCTTGTACCAGCCGGTGGGGTCACGCTTGAGTGCCGCCACCATTTTCGGCAGGGTGTCCCGCAGCGAATGCCTCGGTTCCCAGTCCAGGAGCCGGCGTGCCCGCGTGATGTCGAGCACGTAGTGGTCGCTCGACTGCTCGACCATCCAGGGTTTGATGAACTCGTCGCTGCCCAGCACCTCGCTCTGGACCCACGTGCCCGCCATGGCCAGGGACTTTGGGATCCGGACCGTCCTCCAGTCCTCGCCGTGCATGGCCTCGCCGATGATATTCTGCACCTCGGCGTAGCCGAGCGCCTCGGGCTCGCCCACCAGGAGCGGCAATTCAGGCGGGAGGTCCCGCCGGCGCTCGATCACCCGGACGATGGCCTCGGTGAGGTCGTCGAGGTGAATGAACGATTGCCCCGCACAGAGCATACCAGGGTAGAAATGCGCAATGAGACGGTGCTCGTAAATCCGCGCCACCTGCTCGGCGATGAACGGCGAGTGGCCGAAGTCGTCGTAAACCCCGGCGATGCGCAGCATCACCACCGGGGCGCGGCCGTGACGCTCGCGCAGCATCGCTTCGGTGCGCACCTTCGATTCCGGATAGGCCCAGGATGGGTCTACGGGCGAGTTTTCGTTGATGGTCTCGTCCGGCCGGTCCGTCGGCTTGTGGACCAGCATCGTGCTGGCGAACACGAACTGCTCCACCTCGAACCCTTGGAGCCCGTCGATCAGCCGGCGCGTGCCCTGAACCGTGATCTTGTCATAGAGCGGGTTCGCCTCGCCCGAGACGTCGTAATAGGCGGCCAGATGCACCACCGACACGATCCGGTTGCCAAAGCGGCGACGGATCTCGTCGAGTGCGGCCGCGATCTTTTCGTCTGAGCCCAGATCGAAGTCGACGGCGTGCGCCGGGGGCGGCGGGTCCGGAGGGCCGGCGCGGTCGAGGGCGACCACCGTGTGGCTGTCGGCCAGCCGCTTGATCAGGGCACGGCCGATGAAGCCGGTTGCACCTGTTAGAACAACAACGTCCTTGTTCCGCTCCATGGGTTACTCTCCATTCTCGGTGCCGCAGGGGCGACTGCCGTCGGCTGCTGCTCTGCCTGGCTCTGCGAGGCCCGTGCGGCCGGTCTTCTCCGGTTCGGCGGGCCGCACCTGCTGTCGCGCGCCCGTGGATGCCAGGTTTGTCTCATGCGGGGCGATCTCTGTGACGCCGTAGGCCATGTGACGGGCAAGCCCCCAGACCTCGCTGTCCCACAGCCGCCGAAGCGCCACGTATTCGTCGCTGCCGTCCCGAGCCGCGCCCCTCGTGAGGACACCGTCCTCCTGAAGGCGTTGAACCGCGGCAGCAAAGCGCGCGCGCCAGCGGCACTCGTCGTCAGCATCCGGAGCCTCTCCGTCCGGATGACCGCGTCGGTGGCCGTGCCGGGGAACAAAGCCCCGTGTGCCGGCCAGAAGGCGCAAGCCGCTGCCCCAGAGCGCCTCAATGGACCCTGAGCGCACAAACGACCGGTGGTGCTCCCCGTCCAAGGCGGTTCGGGCCAGGCTGGCGCTGTCCAACACCATGAGAGTGATCCGCGCCATGGCGAAGGTTGGCTCCTCCCTGCGGAAGTAGTGCAGCACGGGGTAGGAGTGGTGGGCTTCCAGGAGCGACAGCACCTCGGTTGCGATGGTCGTGATCTCCGGCCGCGCCGGGGCGAAGTCCCCGCCAGGTCCGAGCCGTGCAAGAAGCTCGGCGGCATCGCCGCTGCGGTTGGACATCTGGTGCAGCAGGAGGGCCAACGTGTTGCGCCGGATGAGGGCGCTGTACACGGACATGAAATACGTCAGCGCGAGGGTAAACACGGAGAAGCCGATGCCGGCCTCAAGCACAGTCAGGACACGATAGAAGCTGGTCTTGGGCACCAAGTCACCAACACCCAGGGTGGTGAGGCTGTAGCCGCTGTAGTAGAACGCGGTCCAAAAGTCGGTGGGGGTCGGCCCCTGGCTGGCCTGCACCCCGGTGCCGAGTCCCGGCCAGACGATCAGGGCAAAGCCTGACGCCAGCAGGCAGGCCCACGTCACAACTGTCACCACCAGCAGGCTAGGCCCGGCGAATGCCAGGAGGCCGCCCCTGTGGTCTCGGGGCAGCAGCTGCGCCACGCTCCTGAACAGCCACCACAGGCCGCGGCTCAGGAAAGGGCTGATAAGGCCCACTCCACCGCGTGCGTAAAGCACGGTCAGGAACACGTCGGCCGCGGCTGCGGCCACGAGGCTGCCACCGGCCAGCTGCAAAAGCCAGTTGCTCATGAGCGTCCTTTCAGTCCGTGGCGGCGGTGACAGAGACACCGATGGCCCTTCTCCGGGCGTGTCGCTGCCATGCCGCTCTCCAACAGTGTTCACACCGGGCCACCGGTCGGGCGCAGGCGCGCACCGCGATGCCGTGGGTGCAGGTGTGCGTAGGCTCAGGCGAACTTGGGCGGACGGTCGAGGGCGGAGGGGGTGGTCGGCGCCGGTACGAGGTCGTGGCTCATGTGGAGGGGAGCCGAGAGCGGCAGGGCATCGGCGACACCGGCAGGCAAGGGGATGACAGCCACGGTGCAGGCGGGGTGGCAGCAGCCTTGGCCCGCCGCATGGGCTTTGACCGGAGCGGAGGGCGTGTGCTCGGCCCGGCTGTGAACCGCTCGCTTGTGCACGCCGTTCGCGCCGTGGACATGCACGGCAGGTTCCGGGCTGCCCGCCTGGGCGACGCCGTGCCAGGACGTGCTCATGATCGCGATGGCCATCATCGCGATCATGAGGTGGCTCAGCATAAGGCGAAGCAGGTGGGGCACGGTGTCGTCCATTGCGGGATCATAGTCCCAACGGCACCCCATTCAACTTGGTTCCGACGGTCCAGTCCACGGTCCCACTCCCTGGTCTACCCTACCGGACGGCCGCCACCCCTGGGGCGTCAGCCGGCGGCTGCAGCGCGGAGATCACCCGCCCAGACATGTTTGGCGTTTGATCCATCGCAAATACAGCCCACTGGTCGTCGGGTACATTCCCTGTACGGAGGAGAGATTCGTTGAGCGCTGTGTGGACCCACTTACGCCGGTTTATCGCGAGCCTTGTGCTCGTGGCCATGGCCGTGTTCGTGCTCCACAACGGGGCCATGGCCGGCATGCAGGCCCATGGCTTGGACAGCGTCCGGAGCGGAACTCAAGCCGCCATCGCGAAAGAACTCCAACAGCACCCGGGATGCGGTGGCGAAACTGCTGGCGTTGAGGTAGAGGATGGCTGCGCCCTGATGGGCGCCGATCACGATCACGACGGTGCGCAGGGCCTCCACAATCCACATTGCGGCAGTGTCTGCGGTTTTGCCTTGCCGTCCGTCAACCTCGGCCTCGCTACGGTCCGGGTCGTGGCCATGATCACCCTGACGCCCGAAAGCCAGCAAGGCTCGGGCATCGACCCGAATGGCCTGAAGCGTCCCCCGCGAACCCCCCACGCCGCCTGACCGAGCGACCGGCATGAGCCGTGTCGCTTCCCACGACGTGCTCATATTGGGGTTCTTCCAATGCTTACCCGTTTCACCGGCGCCCTGCCGCGCCTCCAGGCTGTCCTGTGTGGCTTGGGCTTCCTGACCACCTTCGCTCTCGCTCCGGCAGCGCTGGCCCACAGCGGACACGACCATGGTGCTCCGCCGCCAACGGCGGTGGCCACCTCCAATCCGCGCATTGCTGTGCAATCGGACGCCTACGAGCTGGTCGGCATCCTGCGCGGCGAGCGGCTCGGGCTTTACCTCGACCGGTTCGGCACCAACGAACCGGTGGCCGATGCCAGGATCACCGTCACCGTCGGCGGCCAGGACGTGGAGGCCGAGAAGGCGTCGGACGGCGCCTACGCCGTCACGTCGGCCGACTTTACCGGCGAGGGGCCGCTTGAGCTTGTTTTTGCCGTGAGCGCGCCGGCCGGGGATGATCTCCTGATTGGAACCCTCGTCCTTCCCGTGAGGCCCGCAGCCGCCGCCGCATCCCTTCCCGCAGACACCACGACAGCGCTGGCCCTCCGGGTGGCGCCCGGCCTGCGTGTCGGCGGCATCGAGGTTGGGCAGCCCTACACTGTAGCCGGTGTCATCGGACTCGGATTCGTGCTCGGCCTTGCCGCCCGGAGCCGCAGCCGGATGGTTCCGGTGACCAGCCTTGCGCTCATCGCCGTCCTGGCAACCACCGCGTACGCCTTCAGCCACGAAGGTGAGGATCACGGCGCTGGAGACGTCAAGGCGGCCTTGCCTGCCGGCGACACGCCGCGACGCCTGCCGGACGGCACGGTGTTCGTGCCGAAGCCGAGCCAGCGCCTGCTGGACGTGCGGACCAGCATCGCGACGCCCGAGGAGGCGCAAAGGGCGATCACCCTGGTCGGCCGCGTGATTGCCGACCCGAACCGCTCCGGTCTCGTGCAGAGCATCAACGGCGGGCGGATGGCCGCCCCGGAGGGCGGGCTGCCGCGCCTTGGCCAGACGGTCAGGAAAGGCGACGTGCTCGCGCTCGTCGAGCAGGCTGTGGGCCAGGCGGATCGCACGACCCTCTCCGAGCGCGTGGGCGAGATCGAGCAGGAGATCGCGGTCGCCGAGACCAAGCTCAAGCGCGTGCGCCAGCTGGCCGAGCGCAACGTGGCGCCGCCGAGCCAGGTGGTTGACGCCGAGATCGAGCTTGAGGGCCTCCGCCGCCGCCGCGAGATCGTGCGGCAGACCCGGATCGAGCCCGAGGTCCTGCGCGCACCCATCGACGGCACCATCGCCGCGGTGCGGGTCGTCGCCGGCCAGGTGGTCGGCTCCGAGGACATTGTCTTCCAGATCGTCGACCCGAAGGGGCTGTGGGTCGAGGCGCTCGTCTATGGCGACGTCAACCCTGCAAAGGTGACCGGCGCCAGCGCGATGGCAAACGACGGCACGCCGCTCACGCTGGCGTTCCAGGGCTTCAGCAAGGCCCTGCAGCAGCAGGCCACCGTGGTGCAGTTCGCGGTCGACAACCCGCCGGCCAACCTCAGTGTAGGCCAGCCTTTGACGGTCGTCGCCAGGAGCGGGGTCTCGGTCACCGGCATCGTCCTGCCTCGCGACGCGGTGGTGCGCAGCGGCAATGGCGAAGCGGTCGTGTGGCGTCACACGGATCCCGAGCGCTTCGAGGCACGTCCCGTGCGGACGGAACCCTTCGATGCCCACCGCCTCGTCATCCGGGGCGGCTTGGCCGGGGGCGAGCGGATCGTGATCCGCGGCTCCGAACTCGTCAACCAGATCCGGTGAGGCACCGATGTTCAATCTCCTTGTCTCAAGCAGCCTCAAGAACCGGCTCTTCGTCCTGGCCACCGCCCTGGTGCTGATCGCCTACGGCAGCTTTGTCCTCCCTCAGATCCCGGTCGACGTCTTTCCGGATCTCAACCGTCCCACCGTCACCCTGATGACCGAGGCCGAGGGCCTCGCGCCGCAGGAGGTGGAGCAGCTCGTCACCTATCCGCTTGAAACCTCCATGAACGGCATGCCGGGCGTGACCCGCGTCCGCTCGGTATCAGGCGTCGGCCTGTCCATCGTCTATGTCGAGTTCGACTGGGGTACCGACATCTACCGCTCGCGCCAACTCGTCGCCGAGCGCCTGGCACTCGTGGGCGAGCAGCTCCCGCGCGGCGTTACCCCGCAGATGGGACCAGTCACCTCGATCATGGGCGAGATCATGCTGATCGCCGTGACGGGTGACACCGTCTCGCCGATGGAGGTGCGCGAGATCGCCGACTTCATCATCCGGCCCCAGCTCCTCACCATCGCGGGCGTGGCCCAGGTCATCCCCATCGGCGGCGAGGTGCGTCAGTACCGGATCGTGCCCAACATTGCGGCCCTCCAGGCGCTCGACGTCACACACGAGCAGATCGAGGCCGCCGTCACCCGCTTCGGCACCAACACCGGTGGCGGCTTCGTCGACCAGCACGGGCGCGAGTACCTGATCCGCAACGTCGGACTGACCCGGCGCCTGGAGGATCTGCGCAACACGGTGGTGGTCCACCGGGACGGCCAGCCGATCTTCTTGCACCAGGTGGCGCAGGTCGACTTCGCCCCCCGGGTGAAGCGCGGCGATGCCGGCTTCCAGGGCAAGCCCGCCGTGATCGTGTCGATCCAGAAGCAACCCGGGTCTGACACGGTCGACCTCACGGGCAAGATCGAGGCCGCGCTGGCGGAGATTCAGAAGACGCTGCCGCAGGGCGTGTCGGCCACGAATCTGCAATTCCGGCAGGCGACGTTCATCGAGACCTCCATCGGCAACGTCAAGCGCGTGCTGGTCGAGGCGGCCGCCGTCGTGGCGGTGATCCTCGTCCTGTTCCTGATGAACGCCCGGGCGACCGTGATCTCGCTCTCCGCGATCCCAATCTCCATCCTGGTGACGGTCGTGGTGTTCCAGGTCTTCGGGCTGACCATCAACACGATGACACTCGGCGGGCTGGCCATCGCCATCGGTGAGCTCGTCGATGATGCGGTGGTCGACGTCGAGAACATCCTGCGCCGGCTCAAGGAGAACCGAGAACTTCCCGAGCCGAGGCCGGTGCTGGAGGTGATCGCGGCCGCATCCCAGGAAGTCCGTTCAGGCATCGTCTACGCGACGATGATCATCATCCTGGTGTTCATCCCGCTCTTCGCGCTGTCCGGCATCGAGGGACGCCTCTTCGCGCCCTTGGGCGTCGCCTACATCGTCTCGATCCTAGCCTCGCTCGTCACCTCGATCACCGTGACGCCGGTACTCGCCTACTACCTGCTTTCAGGGCGGGTGAAGGGCCACGAGCACGACAGCTTCGTGGTCCGACACCTCAAGCGCGGCAACGCGGCCCTGCTGCGCTGGGCCTTCGGGCACCGTGGGTTCCTGTTCACCACCATCCTGCTGGGCGTCGGCCTGGCGGCCTACGGGGCGACGCTGCTGCCGCGGGCCTTCCTGCCACCGTTCAACGAAGGCACGCTCACGATCAGCCTCGCCTACAATCCCGGCATCGCCCTGGCCGAGAGCCACCGGCTCGGGCTGGTCGCGGAGAACCTGATCAAGGAGGTGCCGGAGGTGATCTCGGTCGGACGCCGCACCGGCCGCGCCGAGCTCGACGAGCATGCGGAGGGCGTGCACTCCTCGGAGATCGACGTCGACCTGAAGCGGTCGGAGCGCTCGAAGGAGGAGGTGATGGGCGACATCCGCGCCCGCCTGGCCGTCCTGCCCGCGACCCTCAATGTCGGCCAGCCGATCTCGCATCGCCTCGACCACATGCTCTCGGGCGTACGCGCCGAGATCGCGCTCAAGATCTACGGCGAGGACGTCGACACCCTGCGCACCCTGGCGGAAGGCCTGCGCGAGCGGCTCTCAGGCGTGGAAGGTCTCGTCGACCTCCAGGTCGAGAAGCAGGTGCGCATCCCGCAGCTGCGCATCGACGTCGACTACGAGAAGGCCGCCCTCTACGGCCTCACCCCGGCGACGGTGACCCAGGGCCTGGAGACGATGTCGAATGGGCGCACGGTCTCGCAGATCGTCGAGGGCAACCGCCGCTTCGACGTGGTGATGCGCCTGTCCGACCAGGACCGCTCCACCACGGGCCTCGGCGACCTGCTGATCGCCACGCCGACCGGTCCGGTGCCGCTGCGCATGGTGGCGCATGTGGAGGAGACGGACGGCCCCAACCAGGTCCTGCGCGAGAACGGTCAGCGTCGGATCGCGGTCCTCGGCAACACCGATGGCAAGCGGGACATGGCGGCCATCGTCGCCGACATCCGCCGCATCACCGCCGAGACGCAATGGCCGCAGGGCTACGTCACCCGCCTGGAGGGCACCTTCCAGGCACAGGAGGAGGCCACGCTCCGGATCGGGGCGCTGTCGCTCCTGTCGCTCGCGATGGTGTTCGTGGTGCTCTACAGCCGCTATCAGTCGCCGGCGCTGGCGCTGATCATCATGGGCAACATCCCGCTGGCGCTCATCGGCAGCGTGATCGCGCTCAACATCGCCGGGCAGCCGCTCTCGGTCGCCTCGATGATCGGCTTCATCACGCTGGCCGGCATCTCGGCCCGCAACGGAATCCTGAAGGTCTCGCACTATATCAACCTCGCCCTCTACGAGGGTGAGCGGTTCGGCGCGGACCTCGTCATCCGCGGCAGCTTGGAGCGGCTGACTCCGGTGCTGATGACAGCCTTGTCGGCCGGCCTTGCCCTCATCCCGCTGCTGATCGGGGCGGACGAGCCCGGACGCGAGATCCTGCACCCGGTGGCGGTGACGATCTTCGGCGGCCTCGTCAGCGCGACCCTGCTCGACACCTTCCTGACCCCCGTCCTGTTCCTGACCTTCGGCAAGAAGCCGCTGGAACGCATCCAGGCCAGCCGGCCCCAAGTGTCGGGAACACTCACCCCGGCAGAAGCCTTCTGATCCCTATACAAGGAGAACTCCCATGAAACGTCTGATGCTGGTCCTGGCCCTCACGGTGGCGCCTTTGGCGGCGTCGGCCCACGAGGCCGCCAAGGGCCCGAACGGAGGCCCTGTTATCGACAGCGCAGGCCACCATGTCGAGATGGTGGCTAAGGGCTCCGAGCTCGTCCTTTATCTCACCGAGGGTGCCGACAAGCCGCTGGCCTCCGCAGGCGCCCGGAACGCCCGCGCCGTGGTGCAGGACGGCGGCAAGACGGCAACCGTCCCACTCCAGCCAGCCGAGCCCAACAAGCTTGTCGGCACCCTCGCCCAGCCACTGGGCGCGGGCGCCCGTGTGGTGGTGTCTGCCACCATGGCTGACGGCCACACGGTCCAGGCCCGCTTCGCCAGCAACTGATCCCACCCGCTTCACCAAGGAGAACCATCATGAAGACCTCCATTCTAGCCGTCGCCCTGATCGCCCTCGCAGGCCCGGCTCTGGCCCAGGCCCACTCCCAGACCCCTTCCGCTCCAGCGCAATCTCAAGGTCAGATGCCGACGGGGCAGATGATGCACGGCGGCGGCATGATGCAAGGTCACGGAACGCAGGCCCCCTCGCAGGCTGGCGCCCAGTCCGACGCGACAAAGGCCTATGCGGCGGCGGTGGATAAGATGCACGCCCCGATGGCGCAGGCGATCCAGAGCCCTGACCCGGACGTCGCCTTCGTCAAAGGCATGATCCCGCACCATCAGAGCGCCGTCGACATGGCCAAAGTCGTCCTGCAGTACGGCAAGGACGAACAGGCCAAGAAGTGGGCCACCGATGTCATCCGCGAACAGGAGCGTGAAATCGGCGAGATGAGGGCTTGGCTCAAGGCGAAGGGAGCCGAGTGAGCCCAAAGCGTGAAAGTCGAATCCCCGGCCATCGGAGCGCGGGTGCGCCACAGGCGCACCCCCCATCCAGCCTGGGCTCCATGGACGGAAGTCCGCCCTTCGCCGGGATGCTTGGACGCTGTAGGCGCACCCGCCCAGACGTCAGGCATTCCCCCGTCACCGTTTCTGATAGAGAAGCCCCATGAGTTCCTTGCTTTCCACCCGTCGCGCTATTCTCGCAGGGCTGACAACTTCGGTCATCGTCGGCTATCCCCACCACCTGCGCGCCCAAACCTTGCCAACAGTCGTTGTGACCAAGGATCCGTCATGCGGATGCTGTTCCGGTTGGGCTGACCATATCCGGGCGGCAGGCTTCCCCGTCGAGATCAGGGAGACCTCTGAGGTCAATCGCCTCAAGGTCAAGCTCGGCTTGCCTCAGGCACTCGCCTCCTGCCACACTGCGGAAGTGGGCGGCTACGTGGTTGAGGGGCATGTGCCGGCGGATGCCATCAAGCGGCTGTTGTCCGAGAAGCCTCAAGCGACGGGGCTTGCCGTCCCCGGCATGCCCATCGGCTCGCCCGGCATGGAGGTCGAGGGCGCCGCACCCGACATCTACGAGGTTGTGCTGTTCGGACCCCGTGGGCCCGCAACCTTTGCACGCTATCAAGGACTGCGGGCGCTTTGACGCGACATCCTTGTGCGCCCCGAGCCTCGAACGCTTCTTGGCTGAGCTGGACTGTGAGGAGAGCGTTACGCGGCGGCTCGGTCTTCATCGGACCGTTAAAGCGGTCCCACTTATTTGGAATAATAGGATTTCTTCCAGTGTTTGACTTTGCTGCGTGGCGCGTTTTCTGGATTGTGCTCGGCTTCATTGGTGTCGGAGCGGCGCTGACCTTTTCTCCAAGCCGCAATGCGTTGGACCACTACACCTTCGAACTTGTGGATCGCGAAGTGAAGCACGGTTCCGGCACAACCATCCTGGTCCGGCTGGTTGATGAACGGACCGGAAAGGTGGTGCCGGACGCGACCTTGTTCATCAGTCGCCTCGACATGTCGCCCCACGGCATGGGCGCAATGGAGGCGCCGCTTGAGCCGCTGCCCGACACGCTGCCCGGCTACTACCGTTTCGAGACCGACCTTTCGATGGTCGGCGGATGGGCGCTCACGCTCGCCGCCAAGCTTCCGGGGGAGGCCGACCCGATCCACCACAGGCTCGTCCTGCAAGCGATCCAGTGATACGCCGGTGAATTTGCCGTTTCAACGAGTTTGGACACATTTGAGAGGGAGCATCGTCCATCTCCGGCGGCGCCATTCAATCCGAATATCCGACGGAAATGACGCAATCCTCATGGCGCCCGCGCGTCGGCTCCAACGCGGATGCGCACTTGAGAGCGCTTGTCACGGACCGGTCCTGCCGATCCCGCCGCATCACGTTGTGCCCACCATCTCCGTTTGACCTACCCACAACTGTACCGTTCCGATGACGCTGAGCCACCCGCACCGAGGCACGGCAGCAGGCTTTTTGGCTATTTCGAGAGCGACCATGACCAGCGACGCATCCACTCGACGCCTGGGTGTTTCACCCCCCGGACGCACTGGGTGGAAAGTGGTCTAACCCGGTGCACGCCAGCACAGGGGGAGTTCAATTCCCTGATCCCTGGCAGGACGTTCTGCTTGCAGTTTGATCCGGATCAAGGCGGCCGCCACGCGGCCTGCTATGTTCGTGAGCGCGGCAGTCCAACCCGCCTGCTGCAAGTCATCGTCGCTTGTGCAGGGCAGCGCCACAGATCCTGTGGCCGAGTGGAGGTAAGAATGATGTGGACATCGAAACTCAAGTTTGCGCTTTCCCTCGGGGCTGGCCTTGTCATCGCTCCCGGTCTCGGTGTTGCGGCAATGACCAGCATCGAGTGGCTCAGCCGCATGGAGCAGATCGAACTCAGCCGAGGGTCCATGGCGGACCATGTCCATGCCGAAGGAACAGTCCGGGCAGTTGATCCCGGTTCGGGCACGGTCACCATCCTGCACCCGGAGATTGGCAGCGCAGACAAAAGCATCTGGATGCCGTCCATGACGATGGTGTTTCACGTCAGCCGGTCAGAGGTGCTGCGAGGGGTCAAAGCGGGAGACAACGTGAGATTTGAAGCCACGCGGCGCCGGGGAGCCGTGATGGTGACGCACATCACCAAGATTGACAGATGACGCCCTGAACGGCTTTGCATCTGCCATAGATGGCCAACCGAGGGCACTCCGCCAGTGTCGGCGACGAGCGTGTTCACGCCTAGGTCGACACCCGCCACCGACGGTTGCCCTGCCGAACCTCGGCCTCTTCAGGGATACGGAGACGAGGCTGACTTGGCCGAACTCCACTCGCGCCTCTATCAGCCCCCCGGGCTGATCACCCGACTCACTTCATCAAAGCGGGCCCGCGCATCCGACCAGGCCTGCGCGAACTCGAACAGCTCGCGCAAGGACGGGTTGATCTCCTTGTATGCGGCAAGCGCTGCAACCAGCGCTCCGACCGACAAGCGGTCGTGGATGACAAGATAGCCGCCAATTGTGAAGAAGAAGAACGGAGTAAGATTGGACGTGAAGTTGAAAAGGCTCTTGAGCCTCGCCTTCAGCTCATTGATCTGGAGCCTGATTGCCTCAAGCGCCGTGATCTGCTGCAACCGCGCCCGGTTGGTCATAGCCAATGACGGCGCAGAGAGTTCTGAGGCGCGGGACAGGGCGGCGCTCAAGCTCCTGGTCACATGAACCCGTTTGCGCACAGACGCATTGATGCGCAATTGGAGCTGAGGCAGGATCGCAAGTTGGACCGGCAGCATCGCGACCGCCGCCAGTGCCATCACAGCATCCTGCATGAGAAGGAAGGCCAGGCTTGCCACCAGCGTGCCACCCTGAAGAATGGGCACGCTCAACATGCTGCCGCCGAAATAGCCGATGGGCTCGCATTCACTGATCGCCACGGCGGTCAGGGCCGGATCATCGGCGCGAGCCTTGGAGCGCGCTTGGGTTCGGACGACAGCAATCCGAAGACGTCTGACAATCCGCTCGGAAATCCGGCCCTGGGCGACGTTGGCATAGTACTTGATGGTGCCGTTCACGGCGATGGCGCCTAGGTACCCGGCGCAGAGCAGGATGAGGAGGCTGACCTGATCCAGCTTGAGCTCGAACAGATCCATCTGCGGGCCACCAGCCGCGAGGGCGTGGTTGATGATGTGCTTGGGAAGTTCAAGAACAAGATAAGTCGTCGGAAGCACAAGGGATGAGATCGCGACCAGCTTGAGCTGTAGCCGCAGTGTCCAGCGCAGAACCGCCTGCTCCAGAGGTGGCCGAAGTGGCTCCCCAGCGACCACATGCCGGGCCTGACGGCTTGCCGTTAACTTCTGTGGCCATGATAGGAGAGTGGATAGGCGATGGGTGCGCCACTTGTAAGCCATGCCACGTCGTCCACATTGATCAAGACATTGCCGCAAAACGCGATAACGGCCGCTCGCTATAAACGACGTTGTGGGGCAGCCCCCCGAATAGCTGATGAATGGAACGGAGAAAAGGGTGGAGCAATGCTCACGGGACGGTCGGCTGCCTCCGATGCAGTAGACTTCGCCAAGTCACCGCATTGGTCTGCTCGCACAAGCTTCACGCCAAACTCTCAGTTCGCCGTCCTTCTATCCGACGAGCCTCTTCGAGACGCATCTGGCAGGCCGCCAGGGGGGCAAGCAAGCTGCAACGGAAGTCCCACGCCCGCGTTAGCGCACTGCAATGCAAGCTCCCTCCTGTGAGCGCCAGGAATCCAAAGGAGAGACCATGATGGCGGCGCCATGGTTCATGTTCGCGACCGGGATTGAGAACAGCTACCCGACCATCAACAACGGCCGTACCCGGATCGACGAGATGGAGAAGTGCGGCCACTACACGCATTGGAGGACGGACTTCGAGCTGCTCCAGGACCTCGACATCCAGTTCCTGCGTTATGGGCCTCCCATCCACAAAACCTGGCTCGGGCCTGAGCGCTACGACTGGGAGTTCTCCGACCTCACCTTCGGCCATCTGAAGCATTGCGACACTGTCCCGATTGTCGATTTGTGCCACTTCGGCGTGCCGGATTGGATCGGCGACTTCCAGAACCCCGATTTTCCGGAGCTTTTCGCGGACTATGCCCGCGCCTTTGCCAGCCGGTTTCCGTGGGTCCAGCTCTACACCCCCGTCAACGAGATGTTCATCTGCGCCACCTTCTCGGCCTATTATGGCTGGTGGAACGAGCAACTCGCCAGTGACCGTGCCTTCGTGACGGCGCTCAAGCACATCGTCAGGGCGAATGTGCTCGCCATGGCGGCGATCCTCGACGTTCGGCCGGACGCCATCTTCGTCCAGAGCGAGTCCTCCGAGTACTTCCATGCCGAAGACCCCAAGGCTATCAAGCCTGCGGAGCTGGGCAATGCGCGCCGGTTCCTGTCGCTCGACTTGAACTACGGCCATCCTGTGAGTTCCGGGATGTACGAGTACCTGATGGATAATGGCATGACGCGTGAGGAATATCATTTCTTCCTGCGGCACTCCCCCCTGCGCCATCACTGCATCATGGGCAATGACTATTATGTCACCAACGAGCACCGGGTGGCCGCCGACGGGAGGAGTTGGGCTGCGGGCGATGTGTTCGGCTATGACGACATCACCCGCCAATACTTCGAGCGGTACAAGCTGCCGGTGATGCATACCGAGACCAACATGAACGAGGGGCCGAACGGGGACGAGGCCGTCCACTGGCTCTGGAAGCAGTGGGCCAATGTGCTGCGGGTGCGCAATACCGGCGTGCCTATCGTCGGCTTCACCTGGTATTCGTTGACGGATCAGGTGGACTGGGACACGGCGTTGCGCGAGGACAGGGGCAATGTCAACCCGCTCGGGCTTTACGACCTGGATCGCAACATGCGGGCCGTGGGGCGCGCCTACAAGGACCTGATCCGCTCGTGGAGCGACGTTCTGCCGGCCCAGAGCGTGTGCCTGAATGTCCCGATCGTGCTGCCGAGCGAAACCGACGAACCTTTTGTCCAGCGTCGGCGCGACAGGATGCGGCGTTACCATGAGGCCCGGCACCAGCGCAGGTCTGGGGAGGTTTGAAAAAGTTAGCTCGCCATCAGGCCCGCTTCTGGTTCGAAACAGTACAAACCTGGGATCGCAGGCCGCTCCGCGGGCGGCACACCGAGAAGCCTTCCCCCATGAAAAGGTCCGCATCCGCCATCCACGCCTCGCGTATCGTGACCCATGTCTTCAAAGTGGCGCTGACGTCCGTGTTTCTGCCGTCCAGATTGTGCGTTCTTCCAACGCCTTCCCAAACCGATTGGCTCTCTAGCCGATTTGTTCAACCATCCGGCGCCGGCGCGCGAAAAAGCCGCCCTTGTGGAAGCCGCTCGCCAGCCCCTGTATGGCTTGCCAGCAACGGTTGCTCTAGGCTTAGCCCCCATGACGTTCGGCCGTGATGCCGTTGGCCTGCTGGACCTCACGAATGTATCGAATAATGGTCTGAAGCTGTGGATCGCTGACTTGCGGCTGCGGAGGCATGTTGCCAAAGCGCCAGTGGTGCTGCCGAACTCCTGATTTCACAGCCACATAGAAGGCCCCATTCGCGTGGTGGCCCGGATGATAGATGACATGAACGAGGGGCGGACCCCGATCCGTGCCGGCCCCGATTTGCCCATGGCAGCCGGCGCAGTTGGCCTCGTACGCCACCTTGCCAGCGGTAGCGGCTGGTGAGAGGGTCGCTGGCTCCACGATATGGCTCGGCTCCTGAACCTCTCGCCTCATGAGACTCCATGCGACAGCAAGGCTGCCCAGCAGCGCGACCCCAACAGCCAGCCAGGACCAACGGTTCACGCTCCGTCTCCTCGACTCCAAAAGATTTTTTCTACTGAGTGGAAGGTTGGTGTACCTGACGCCAGACAAACGTGTTGCATGATAGGTCTACTCTGCCTCCAAGCCGAGCCCAGTCGTTGGATCAGGCCCACCCGGGCCGTTCAGCGCAGCTGGCTCAATGGTGCTTGTACCAGCCTGCACCTTTGATGTCGTTCCACGAATTTGTCTTGTGACACATGTAGCATTGACTCACCTGGGCATGCTCCTGCCCGGCGACTCTCTGCGACACCATGCTGAAGTGTTCCATGTAATGGCTTGGCGGCGCCTGGTGGCACTGCGCACATTCGCGCGAGGTCGGCGACGGGTGCAGAAATGATGCAATCTGCCATGCCGATGTTACGTGACAATCAGCGCATTCGGTCCCGAAGAGCTTTCGGTGGGGATCCTGGTTGCTGTGGCAGGCGGCACAGTTGAGCCCCTCCTTCTCGGCAGGTACCAACACCGGTATGCCAAGGTAGCTTGCAAGGTCTTCGATCATTTGGCGCGACAGACTGGAATGGCCTTGCAAGGTTCCTGTCGCGTGCCAGCCGCTCCGCAAGAGAGCACCATGGTCCATCTTGGTCGGGCGCGAGCCGCCTTGGTGTTCGACATGGCAGCCGCGGCATTCCTGAACATTGGCGTGAAACGCTGTCGGCTGCTTGGCCAGATCTGCTGCGGCAGATGAGTGGCAGGTTATGCACGTGGCTGCCTCGACACCTTTGGTGGGAGTGTGGCACGTCTCGCACTGGTTGCTCAGGAATGCGTGCTTGCCCGACAGAGGACCAGGCTGGAAGAAACTCCGCCAGCCCGGAACAGCAGCCGATCCCGCATAGTAGAGAGCCGCTGTGGCAGCGAGGCCAACCAGCACCGATGCTGTGATGAAAACTGTATAGAACAGGCCGAGCTTCTTCACGAGAGCCACCGCAATCCATAGTAAATCTGGCCGGCGACATGGAGCGCCAGCAGCACGTACATTACAACCGCGCTAACGACATGGAACACGATCCACCGCATGAAGACCGCCTTTACCGCACCACGCGAACCGATGGCATATTCAAGGTCGGCGATGCCATCGACGAGCTGGAGGATCGGCACACCGGGAAGCGCCGGCGTGCGGGGCGGCGCCTCTTCTGATGCCGCCTGGCGGCCCGCGAGGGCAACGGCGGTCTGATCAAAGGCGGAGCGGAGTGTGGCCAGCCGGGACTGCTGCTCCCGCAGCTCGGCTGACACCTGCGGCAGGTAATAGCGGCCGATAAAGCCCGTGACGACAACGATCAGCATCGTGACGACGAGCCCGATCCCAAGCGGGCTTTGGTACTTGTGCCCGGTGTGCAGGATCCCAAGCAGCGCACCAAGCACCCCTGCATAGACGTGGAAGGTCAACAGCGAGCGCACCGACACCATCTTCGTGATGAGGGGCTTAAGCGAGGTACTGTACTTGGCAAGCGGATAGACCAGCAGCAGCAGCATCAGGATGGCGGCTGCAATGCCAAGTATGCTGCCGGCGAGACTGCCCGGAAACCGTGGCGAGGTGTGAAGGAGGAATGCCGGCGTCAGGAACAGGAGCAATGTGAGGCCGGCCCCGACGGTGAGCCTTTCGGTCTCGTTCATGTCAGGCATCCACCACCAGGTTGCCAATTGACTTGGCCTGACACGCCAGAATGATGTTCTGCGCCTTGTCCTCAGGCGTGAGGGCCTCCTCGACTTCCATGGTCACCTGGCCCTCCAGGAGCCTGGTCTTGCAGATGCCGCAAGTTCCAACCCGGCAGGAGTAATCGATGGGCACGTCGGCGGCCTCCGCGACCTCCAGGACGCTCTGGTCCGGCGGCAGCGGCACGACTTTGTTCGACTTGGCGAAGCGGATCGAGGCGGTCGCCGGACCAATCGCCGCCGGCAACGCTGCGGCGGGTCCGGCACTCCCGTCGGGTTGCAGTTGGATAGGCTCGGTCACCGTCACCCCGGGCGGGGGCACGGCGCCTTTGGCAGGACCGAAAGCTTCAGTTTTGATCTGATCTCCGGGCACCCCAAGCTCCGCCAGCAGCTTCTTCATAGCCTCCATCATGCCCGGGGGGCCGCACAGATGAACCCGCCGCTTGGCGATCTCGGGCACCGCTTGCGCCAGGAGCTCCTTGGTGATCGGCCCCTCCGGACCCATCCATGAGGTCCCGGCGGCGCGTGCCATCGTGGCGATCACGTGCAGATTGGGGTGCCGGCGCTGAAGGTGCTCAAGCTCATCACGGAAGATGAAGTCGGCCGTCGAACGCGCGCCATAGACGAGGAAGATTTCGCCCGGCCAGGCGATGTCGTTGAGGTAGCGGATCGCTGCCATGAGCGGCGTGATGCCCACCCCTCCCCCGATCAGCACGACGCTCTCGGCTTCCGTCCCACTGAAGGTGAACACGCCCGATGGCCCCATTACGTCGACCAGATCACCGACGGCGACATTGTCGTGCATGTATCGTGAGAGGAGCCCCTGCTCCTCGCGCTTGATGGTGGTCTCGACGTAGGCCGTCTGGGCGGCCGAAGACGCGATGGTATAAGAGCGCCTCACGAGCTTGCCATCGATCTGAGCCGAGTAGGTGAGGAAATGGCCAGGGACGAAGGTGAAGGGAATGGGGCCGCCCTGCGGGCTCCTGAGCCGGAACGTCTTGACGTTCGGTGTCTCGTCGAAGATGGCAGCCACCCGAAGCTGTCCTTTCCACAGTCCGGGACGGCCTAGCGTGCCCGTAGGCACCGGTCCTGCCGCAGCGGTCAAGGAACCGGAGGGAGTGGCCGCCGGCGATGTGACCACTGCGGCTGGCGCTGCTCCGGGAAGGGAGGGCTGCGGTGCGGTGGTCGCCGCGGACGGAGGCGTCGCAGGGATCATCGGAGCCAGGGTGACGCTCGACAAGCGGTCGACGAGGGCGTTCGCCCGGCGCATTCGCGCGAAATAGATCGCCAGCATGGCGATGGCAAAGGCCGATCCCAGGCCCATGGTCATCACGTGGAGCCAGGACAGGCCGAAGGGGCCCTCGGACGCGTGGACAGGCATTGCGGTGGAGAGATTAAGCTGTCCTTTGAACCAATCCTGGGCAATCTGTGACGGGGACTTTCCCTCCATAAGCGCCCGGAGCGCCGCCGTGCCGCTGTCCACTTGATTAAGGCCGTCCCGCAGGCGCCGGGCGGCTTGTTCCGCTCCGGCGGCATCTCCTGAGGCATTCGCATGGCGGAGGGCGTTCCCGGCGATTGCGATCTCGTCGGTGCCTGCGCTTATCCGTGCCCGCGCTTGAGCTTCGATGGTGTGTCGCTGCTCGGGGGACAGGGTGGGCAGGTCCATGAGGGAGGGATAGAACTCCTTCTGCGGGCTCCCGCCCATCATCTCGCCCATGCCGCCCATCATCCCGCCCATGGCACCGCCTTGGGACGGCATTCCAGGCATGGCGGATGGGCTGCCCGGAACGCCAGTGGGCGGATTGCCCGGCGGGGCAGCCGGGCTGGCTGGGGCGGACATGCTCGGGGCGGGCATAGCATCAGGGTGGTGCCCGGCATGGCCGTCTGCCGACTGGCCAGACGCCTGAAGGGCGGACAGGCCAACGAAGGCGGTTGCCGCGACAATCAGGACGAGAGGTGCAGTGAGGGGGCGTTGGTGCATGTGGTGGGAGGAAGAACTCTGTGCCATGAAGTCACTGCCAGCTGATCTTGATTGTCCTTTCGGAGAGCTGTCCCGGGTCGTCGGAGGAGTCATCGCGGCTGGCCACGGCGGGCATTTGGGTCGGGAGCAAAACCGACAGCGCCGCGGCGCCAGGGGGCGCCGCCGCTGCCGCGTCACTCCGGTTCAACTCGGGGAACCAAAGCCTGGACCCACACAGGCCGCTCAGAAGGTGGCCAGGAGCGGCACGACCAGTTCTTCCGCCACGTGCTTCTGGTGCTCGTCAAGTCCGGCATGGAGCTGGGCAAAGGAGCTCCGCGCTGCCTTGAGGGCCTCCAGCCGGGCGCCAAGATGGCGCTCGTACTGCTCCAGCCGCGTGGCTGCGGTCGCATCGGCTGCCGGGGCTGCCAGCAGCTGCCGGGCCTCGATCAGATGCTGTCGGCTTGAGCGCAGGGCTTCGGCAAACTGGTTCCAGGCCGGTGCTTGCGCGTCAGTGATCTTCAGCTCCGCCTTCAGAAAGGCAATCCGACCCTCGATGCGGTCCGTCATGTCCGCGCCGCCTGCGGTCATCCCCGGCATCGTACCGCCCATCGGCGCCGGCGGCATGCGCATCGGGTCGTTGTTCATCATGCCCATCCCGCCCTGCTGGTTGGGCTGCATGCGGCGCATGTTGTCCATCATCATGCCGCCCTGACCCATGGGAGCCATGCCGGTCTGGCCTTGCTGCATGCGCATCATGTTGTCATCCATCATGCCCGTGCCGCCGCCTTGCCCCGACCCACCCTGTGGCATGCCGCCCATCTGGCCCTGCGGCATGGATCGCATGTTGTCGTTCATCATGCCGGAGCCCATCTGACCAGCCTGCCCTGACGGCATTGCGCCAGACCCTGCCTGGCCGCTTGGCGCCATCGTGGCTTGCCCGGACGCAGACATTCCGCCCATGCCGCAGCACATGCTCATGCCGCCAGAGCTTTGGCCGGCCGGCGTGCCACCTCCCGCCGGGCTCTGCTGCATATTGCCCATGTTGTCCATGGCAACGACGATACGAGCCGGGGAGGGGTCGCGCTGCTCGGCGGCGTGCGCGACCTGTGGGACGGTCACCAAAGCAAGCACCGACACGGCGGCCGCGAGGGCGAAGGAAGTGCGCATGATCGTTTCTCCTATGAAATGGCCGCGCTGCGGCGTCAGAGGCTCTCTGCTACGGTCGCACCATCGCAGCTGAGCCGTATGGCGTCATTGATCCTGATCAATCACCAGGTCCCATCCGCGCTTGGCCACGGCGAAATGCGCCACGTCGGCTGGTCAAGGCAGTAGCCGCCGGCACGGCGGCCGGGCGCTTGATCCGGATCAATGCCATCGCGGCCAATTCGGTTCATGCATGAGGAGTTGGCCACTTTCGGCCGTTCCGCTGTCCTGGGCCGCCGCTATGAGTCCCGAACTGAACAACACCGCCCTGGCCGAACCGGTCGGGTGCCTGTGCCCGGATCCCAGGGCATGGCGCCTGGAGGATCTCCCCTGCACCCTGGAGACCGAGGACGAGTCCCGGTCCTTCCTCATCCGTCAGGGAGGCCGGCGGACGGTCGGTCCGAATGAGGCCATCTTCGCGGGTGGTCCAACTGAGAGCCGCTGCTTCCGCGTCCTTGAGGGTGTGGTGCGGCTCGTCACGTTCTTCCCCGACGGCGCCCGCCAGATCGTCCGGTTCGCGTTTCCGGGGGCCTATTTCGGACTTACCCATGCCGAGCGGTTCCTGACGGCCGAGGCGGTTTCGCCCGTGGTCCTGCTCGAATTCGACGCCGGCAAGCTGCAGCGTCTGGGCGAATGCAATCCGCTCCTCGGGCGCCAGCTGGCGAATGTCCTGCGCGCCAGCGCAAGCGAGGCGCTCGACCATGTCGGCCTCCTTGGGCGAAAGGACGCCCGGAAGCGCCTAGCCTTGTTCCTGCGGTTCCTGCACCAGAATATTGGGCTGGGTGACATCGTGACTGTGCCCATGTCCAGATCCGACATCGCCGACTTCGTGGGCCTCAAGATTGAAACCGTGAGCCGGGCGTTCGGGTACCTGCGTCGGCGCCACTTGATCGAGGATGTCGGCCGCGGGGTGCTGCGGCTGGATCTGGCAGGTCTCGACCTGCTGATCGATGGCGAGGGCTGATCAGGCTGGCGATGCCCTGCACCGCGGCGCCAGGCCAGCCCGCTTCCAAGCGGTCGCAAAGCACACGGATCGAGGGGATGCGGTGCTCGGGGTTCGATCCGTTCGCCAATCCCCGTGTGGTCCTGGTCACGGTGCTTGCGATGGCCGCCGGGAGCCTTATGCTGTTGATGGTCGGTCATAGGAGCAAGTCACTGGAGCCTGTGTGGAGCCACTTACGCCGTCTTGTCGCAAGCCTCATGCTTACAGCCGTGACCGCGTTCGTGCTGCACGGCGGGGTCATGGCAGGCCTGCACGCCCATGGCGCCACCTCCGTTGAGAGCTGGGAGGCGGCCGCCCGCATCAACGGGTCGGCCCAGCCGGATGGCGGAAATGGCCACGGCGCGGCCGGTGTCAGAGCATCGGACATCTGCGCCTGCCCGCTCCTTGAAGCCGATCATGACAGGGCCGGCCCCAACGATCCCCCTCATTGTGGCACCTTTTGCGGCATGGCCCTGCCGTCCTTTGGTCCTGGCGCCGCGACGGCTCCGGCCACGGCCACCAGGCTGGCCATGGTGAGCCAATGGGGCTCCGGCGCCGATCCGGACAGCCTGAAGCGTCCTCCCCGAACCTTCGGAATCGTCTGATCGTGCGACCGGTCCGGGCCGTGTCGCTCCCGACGACGTGCTCGCGATCTGGGTTCACGCCCAACCCGTCAGCGTGCTGTCCGCCCTGGGGCCGTTCCGGTTCGCCTGAGCCGGGCTGACGCGCTGTCGCCACCCGCCCTCACCGTTGAGGGCGGGAGCGCGGGGTCTAGGTGGACCCAGATCACGAGCATTGTTCCTCGCCCATGGAACCGTGCCTGTTCTCCGGAGCACTGCATTGCCGGACAAGACCGATGACCACCGCACAAATAAGCCGGCAGCCTCCCGCGCTCGCGCCAAGACAGCGGCTGGCTGTAATGGATGTAACAAGATTGGATTGGCCAGCCCCCCCGGGCGCCCCCGGATGCTCAACAGGCCAAGACGTCCGACCGCGGCCCAGGCCTACATCTACTTCGAATGCCGCTTTGCGCGCGGACTGTTCTGCGCGATTCCAAAGAGCGGCGCGATCCCAGACTTCCTCATTGGTGCAGGCTGGAGGTTCCGCGGCACGCTGGGCAAGCACGGGAACAGCCCAGGCGGCTTCAATGTGACAGCCGCGCGGTCCGCCGTCCAGCGCGAGGGTTGCTACTTCTTCGTGGCTGCTGCGGACGAAGTCTGAACGCCAATGTCGTCCGTGCGGCAGGAGTGGTGTTCCGCACCGTCTTGCAAAATCGGACGGACCATCACAGATGCGTTGCACAGAAGGTTGCGTGCGGCGTGGTGTCGGTGCGCCGGACCGGGCTTGGACGGTGCGACACCTGCTCCCTGCGGAGGATGAGCGTGCCTAGGCGTTGCCATCCTGGACGAGCACGGCCTTCCGTGGTCAGCATGACCGTCTCGTACACCCCTGCCGGAGGATACCGTGGGTCGTCTGCTACACATTGCCGCCTGCCTTGCCGCCGTGGTGATGGCCGCTGCCGCACAGCCCGCCCTCGCGTCCCTCCACCGGATCGAGGATCGGTCCGAGGCCGACCGCATTGAGAAGATTATTCTCTCGCTGCCAAAACCGCATGTGGTGGAGACTCTGGTCGGCTTGCCGCCCGTCCAACCGAAAGGGCGTGGTTATTATCTGCCGCTGGTCGCCCAGGAGGCCGAGCGCCGCGGGTTGCCGACAGCTGTTGCGGATGCCGTCGTCATGGTTGAAAGCTCCTACAATCCATCCGTCATCGGAACGGTCGGGGAGCTTGGACTTATGCAGGTCCGTCCTGGCACGGCAGCGATGCTTGGCTTCACCGGCCCAGGGGAGGCCCTGGCCGATCCGCAGGTCAATATTCGCTACGGGGTCGAGTACCTTGCCAAGGCCTGGCGGCTCACAGGTGGCGATCTGTGCCGAGCGCTCATGAAGTACCGGGCTGGCCACGGAGAGGAACGGATGACACCCCGCTCGGTCGAGTATTGCCGGAGGGCCCGAGTTCATCTTGTCGCCATAGGCTCGCCCTTGGCCAACCAAGGGTCCGCAGATCCCGTAGGACTTCCAGCTCAATCGGTGCAAGTTGCATCCTCCCAGCCGCTTCCCTTGGAGCGCGAGCCTCGCTTAACGGCACAGGAGCAGCGCAAGGCAGATTTCCAGCGTGAGCTTGTCAAACGGTTCATCCTTTCGGTTGCAAACGTCGGTTCACAAAGCAAGGCCGAGGCCGTCAAACGGGCAGCGAGGCTGTCCAAGGCCGGGGAGGTGGACGTTGGACGGAAGCAGACAGTCCCGTTGGGACGAAAGCCATAGTGCTGTCGCAGGCTTTCAAACGGCGTTGCAGCCACGGGCGTCAGCCTGACAAACATGGCCCAACGCTCTCAGGTTCGGCGCTCGTTGACCAGAGAGTCACGCTCGAACATGTCAGGCAGCCGACAGCACGACCAGTGTGAGCTCTCATGGAACGAGTGGCTTAGCCATCATCCCATAGTGAACACTCCGCTCCTTAAAGGAAGCGGCTTCTCGGACAACCTACGCGGCAACCCGCCCGGTTATCGTCCGAAGGCCGGTTCCCGGCCCAAAAGCCTTGAGATGCACAACCACCGCCGCAGCAACATCCCGGTCGAGAACAGCACCGCACTCGCAGCGATGCTCCCGTTCGGAAAGGGCCTTGGCCTTGATCATCCCGCACTCAGGACAGGTCTGACTTGTGCCACGAGGATCGACCAAAGCGACTTCAGCACCGGCACTTGCAGCCTTGTACTGAACGAATTGGACGAGTTGGCTCCACGCGGCGTCGTGAACGGAACGGGCCAGCATCCCTCGCTTGAGCCCGGTCAGGTTGAGGTCTTCAAAGGCAATCGCGCCGTAGCGCGTCACGAGCGACCGCGACAGCTTGTGGGCGAAGTCACGGCGCTGGTCAGCGATCTTGGCTGACCCGACAGCGAGGCGGTGCTTGGCCTTGAGCCTGCGCGTCGATCCCCGCTTGCATCGGGCGAGGGCACGTTGACGGCGGCGTTGAGCGGCCTGCGCTTTGCGCGCGAAGCGCGGAGCCTGGATTGTCTCACCGTCGCTTGTCGCGATCAGGCTGTTGAGCCCAAGGTCAATCCCAACTGATCCCGTGCCGCAGGTCTCCGCGAACGCAGCCTCAATGGAGAATACCACGAACCACTGACCGTTCTGGCGCGTGAGGATCGCGCTTCCGAGTTCCGCGTCTTCCGGCAGGTTCCGGTGCCAAACGACCTTAATCCCGCCAGTCACGCCGACAATGCCGATGCGGCGGTCCTTCTTGATCGTCAGCCCGTCGCCAACGCGGAACGTTGCCGCGTGATAGCGGGCACTGGCGCGGAAGCGAGGGAAACCGCGCTTGCGCTTGAAGAATGCGGCGTAGGTCTGATCGACCCGGCGCAAGACCTGTTGCAACGCGGAGAAAGACCATCGCGCCAGATCGGGTTCGACCATCCGCACAGTCTTCAATTCGGAGGCTTGGTGAACGTAGCGCAGGCTGATCCCGCGACGGCGGTAGGCTTCGATCCGCTGTTGCAGACAGGCATTGTAGAGCCCACAGAAGTCCCGCAGCATTGCCGCCAAGGCGGTGCTCTGTGCCCGGTTCGGGCGGATGCGGAACTTGTAGGATCGCAATGCCACGGCTCAGACACCCTTCTGCGCGGCGATGTAAGCTTGGACAGTCTCCGCGCTGACGTGCCCGACGCTCCCAGCGTAATAGCTACGGCTCCACAAGGTCGGGAGGCGAGACCGCAGGGCGGGGAACTCCTGTCGCATCAAGCGGGATGACCGTCCCTTGAAGCGATTGACGATCTCAGCAACGGCAAGCGTCGGATCGGCCTCAACGAACAGGTGGACGTGATCCGGCATGACTTCGAGGGTGTGGACCGTCATCCCGGATTCCACCGCCACCTCCCCAATGATCTCCTTCAGGCGAGTGTCGCATGGCGGCACAAGCACGGGCCTGCGGTACTTTGGGCACCAGACCAAGTGGTACTTGAGACTGAAGGTTGCGCCCGCGTTGCGCCGGTATCTCGACATGCCGTTGATTATACAGCCGTCAATTATCTAAGACAAGGGAAGCGGCACCGCCGCATTTCCCCGTCGCCTCAAGGCGACGGTCCCCTGCGGAGGTGATTATGGGCCTTGAAACCCGAAGCGGTATCAATCATGTGATCCGAGGCGGCTTTCCTGAGCTGCCCTGATGTGAAAGTGTTGGGCATGGCACTTTGGGTCGCCCTTTCCCGGTTGCTGACGATCCTGGCGGTCGTGAGCCTCGTCGTCGCTGGTGGTTCGTCGGCCGCGTCTGCTGGGGCTGGGTTCGATGCACCCACTGCGTCGACGGCGGATGACATGTCCTGCTGCGACCAGTCGCCGCCTGATTGCAGCAACATGAAAGCCTGCCCGTTCGCGGTGCTCTGTATCGCGAAGTGTCCCCAGAGCATGCCGATGGCTGGCTGGGTGGTGGTTCGCGTTGCGCTCGCGGCGGAGCTCACCCCTTATTTCGCGCAACGTGGCGACAGTCTGCCCGCACCGCCTCCGGATCATCCTCCTAAAGCCTAGTCCTCCACCGCACCGGCGCCCGTGCCGGGTGGTGTCGCCACGTGATGATGCATCACGGGGTTTGATCACGCATTGAAAGGCGTTCCTCCGTAGCGCCTCCGACGCCCTCAACATGAATGACTAGGTTACAGACAGATGTTTCTCCTCACCAAAGGACGCGCCCTTTCGGCCGTGCTCCTGGGGCTTGCCCTTGTTGGCACCGCCGTCCTCGGCCTCATGATGATGGACCGGTCGGCCTTGCCGGCCTGGATCCCCCGGTCGGTGATCCAGGCGTTGCCTGATCGTTTAATCCTCCCGGATTGGGTCCCGACTTCCTGGGCCGAGGCGAAGGCGCGGTTTGGGCTCGCCAGCGCCGGCACGCTACCCCCCGTCTCGACCGCGGAGCTCAAGGATCATGTCTTCGAGCTTGTCCCAGACGAGGTGAAGCAGGGCGAAGCCACGGTGGACGTACGCCTCGTCAACAAGCGCTCCGGAACGTCCGTCCCGGACGCGGTGGTTTTCGCGCGGCGGATCGATATGGCTCCCGACGGCATGCCAACGATGACAGCACCCATCGAGCCGATGCCGTCGCCTGAGCCCGGGATCTACCGGTTCAAGACCAACCTCGCGATGGAAGGCGGATGGCAGCTCTCGCTGGCCGCGAAGGTGCAGGGTGAGGTCGGCACCGTTCAAAACCGACTCGTGCTCAAAGCGGTGCCGTGATGGATCAGATGACGCAGTTACATGATCTTGGACCGGACGAGCAAAGACCCGCAGACGGCAGGCAGGGCCGCAGGCGCATTTTTGTTGCTGCGTTGGTGCTGCTGGCCCTTGGAGCCGGCATGTGGCTCGGCTTCCGTGCGGGCCAAGGCAGTTTCGCCCTGCCTGGCGGCATTGCGCTGCCGAACTGGCTGGACTTCTCCCTGGGAGGCAACGGCTCTCCTCCCGCAGCGACCGGCCCGATTGCCTATTATCGGGACCCTGACAGCAAACCCTTCTACTCCGCCGTGCCGAAGAAGACGGAGGACGGTCGGGATTACCTGCCGGTGCCGGCCAGCGCAGACGTGAGCTTTGATGAGAAGCCGAAGGACGCGCCGGCCGGACAGCC
>NZ_JAELXT010000016.1 GCF_016427565.1 Microvirga splendida | reverse complement strand
CCTTTTGGCGGCGACGAAAACATGCCTCGTTGGGCGCACTTATGAGCGGCCGGCTCTAACCATTGAGCTACAGGCCCTTCGGGGAGAAGGGTTGCCTTCTGTCCAAGAGGAAGAAACTTCCTGCTTGGCCGGTGCCGGAGCCGTCCGGCTCCTTTCCATGTTCCTGTAATACATCGTGTCCCCCGTCAAGCCGGTTCTGCCACGGTCGTTCGGTTCCGGCTGCTGCGATGGGGGCGAGCGACACGGGATCAGCCTCTAAGGCCCTGACCGGCTACGGCTCGATCCTCCCCCTCGTGCTCCGCAAGCCTAAGGGGCGTGCGGTCAGAATCCGACGGCCAAGCTCCCGACGCTATAGGGTAAACCTCGGCCATAACCTTAAGCAGGCGCATGCCAAGAAGCGCGATGTTGCTGCACCGAGGATTTATGTACGCTGGCAGACCATGCGCCTGCCCTGAGAGAAACCTCCCAACGGGCTGCCACTTAACCGTGAGACCTCTCGCACGATGATTATCCTACCGAGAGGTCGAAACACATCTCTCGGATAGGAGCAGCATATGTATAAGATTGCTTTCGGTCTTCTCGCCTGCGCCGCTGTTGCGGCGTGCTCACCGACGACAACCGGCACGGTCGCCGGCGCGACTACGGGTGCGATTGTCGGCGGCCCTGTGGGAGCTGTTGTCGGCGGAGGCATCGGTGCCGTCGCAGGGGCGACCACGTCGCAGCAGGTCCAGGCCCGGCCCGGATGGTGCTACGTTTACGATCAGAAGAATCGCCGCCTGAATAATGTCTACGGCGATCCCCAGCTGCAGCGCTGCTGATCATGACCTGCCACAGAAAGCCCGTACCTGAGGACAGGCCTTCTGTGGCAACTCTCCTGCAATGATCGATCCGCGTTGAGTGGATCGGTCGCAAGCTCCTCGCTTGCCACCGCAGTCGCCTCCGCTCAGCTCTTGAGGTCATTGATGCTCAAGGACTGTGCCGCGTTGCGCTCTATGAATGCGGCCACCGAGGCGTCGGGCCATCGCCGGCCGTCAATGTTCTCCAGCGTACGGACAGCGCTCATGCGCGACGCAAGCTCGGGAACGCGCGCCCCCGGGACCCGTTGCCTGCCATAGAGGCTGTTGCCACGGACGGGGCTGGTACGCCACGTCAGCATCGGCAGCAATGCTTATCAAAAAAAGAGTAGACCCTTAGGAGTTGCATACGATGAAGGGATTTCTTCTGGTGGCGCTGCTGGGAGCGGCTATGCCGGGTCTCGGTACCGCAGCGGCCCAAACTGCTCCGTCGCAAGATGCAGGCCAAATGAGATCGCCGGCACCCGGTGCTCCTGCTCGCGTCCCGCTGCCTCCGGCCGATGCGCCGCTCCCTTATCAGCCCATGCGCGTCGGCGAACTCGAGAACCGCGAGATATATTCAACGCGCGGTGAGATGCTCGGGAGCGTGAAACGTGTGGTGCTCGATGTCACCGACGGAATCACGTTCATCGTGCTCGAGCGCGGCGGCTTCGTCGGCATCGGCGAGAAGGAATTCCCGCTTCCGGCCGACAGGCTCTACACCCAGGGCGGGCGCCTTGTCGTGCCTGGCCTGACCGATGCCGAGCTCGACAATGCGGCCGACTGGGATGTCCGCGATCAGAAATACCGCGAGATGGCGGATTCCGAGATCATCAATGTAGCCCGCCGGTAGGAGGCGGGAGGACTCCTTGTTCCATTGGATCGACAGCAGATCGCCGCGGCCCCTTTGAGAAGGAGCCGCGGCGATCTCGTGCAGGAGTGAACGGAGAGAAGCGGAGAGCCTGCTCCCGCGACGCGTCAATTGTTCTGCAGGCCCTGCATCTGGCCTGGCGTAAGCGGGCGCGGCTCAAGGATCATGCCGGTGCGCCCGTCCACCCGGACATTCATCTCCTGGCCGCGCCAATCCGCAGTCGCGGTATAGGTGTAGCCGTCCCGGCTCAGGTTCGAGATGTTGGAGAACCCGCGCGACTGAAGGTCCAGCCGGACCTGGCGGGGGTCGAGCAGGGGAGCCGAGTTGCGGTTTTGCCCGGTGGCATTGCTCGAGTCGGACTGCTGGCTCTGCCGGCCGACCGAGGCGGTCGCTTCAGGCGCGGACGCGGACTGCGGGTCAACCACCATGATCACGCTTCTGCCGTCCGGCGTGCGGGCCTGGACCAGGTAGGTGGCGTTCAGGATGCGGATGTTCTGGAAGCCTGCCTGGCGCAGCTGTTGGCGCAGCATGACGCGCTGGTTGAAGCGGCTCTGCGCATTGCTGGCCTGCCCCCGGGCGGACGAGTTCCCGGCCGCCGAGATGTCGCCTGCAGGCCATGCGCGGTTGTACTGCATCGAGTCGCCCTGACGCTGCGCAGAAGGCGACAGCGCGCCGGGGATCCAGTCGCGATTGATACTCGGCCGGTTGGAGCCGAAGGTCTGGTCTGCCTCCATCTGCGACTGGGCAAATGCGGCGCTCGAACCGCAGCCCACCAGCAAGGCGGCTGCGAACATGGCAACTGACTTCCTCTGCATTTCTTTCTCTCCTGTCATGCCCCCGGATCGAGATAAAAGCCGCCGGCCACCGTCGGATCCGCGCAAGGCTGCGGATCAGTACGGCACTGGACAAAGATTCCTGCGGGCCGGTTCGTGAGCCTTGCCGCCGGCGCGACCGCCGGCGGCAAGGCGTCGGGTTCAAGCGACCCTAGAACCAGCTGCGGTTGGCCAGTTCGCCGAATTCGTTCTCAGCGAGGGCATTGTCGGAATCCGCATCCCACACGTCGAACATGCCGGTGTCGAACTCGTTCCGGGCAAGGTCGCCGTCCCGGTCGGCATCCCAGCGGTCGTAGTAACCGATGCGGTCGAATCCTGTCCGGAACTCGTTCTGATCGAGGATGCCGTCACTGTTCGCGTCGAACATCCCGTAGGAGATCTGCTGGTCGCTGATGCCCCAGTTGCGCCAGCCCCGGTTGAACTCGTTCTGCGTGACGCGCCGGTCACGGTTCTCGTCGAACACGCCGTAGAGCCCGGTGTAGAACTCATTCCCGGTCAGACGGCTGTCGCGGTTGGCGTCCCAGCCGGTGTAGATGTTGCCGCTGATCCGGGAGAATTCGCGATCGGTCAGCTCGAGGTTGCCGTCGGAATCAATGTTCCTGAAGGTCCATTGGGTCGCAACCGCCCCGGTCACGTTGGCGCGCTCGCCCACGGCCTGAGCGGAAGCATTGGTCCTTGCCCGGTTGCTCACCATCGCCGTGCCGCGCATGCGGTCGTAGTCGAAGCGCTCCAGTTCCGCGACATCCGCCTGGCCGTAGCCGAGATAGAGATCGGACGTTCCCGGATTCCAGTTGGCGCCATAGCCGGTGAAAGGCATTGCGCGATAGCCGCCGCCCCAGGCGCTGCCGACATTCACGATCACAGCCCGCAGATTGCCGTCGGCCGAAAAGATCAGGTCGTTGACATAGCCATAGGCGCGCCGGTCGTTGAGATAGGCATAGTCGTCGATCACGTCCGTGGCCTTCCAGATCGTCGCGCCGGTCTCGAGGTCGTCGTCCACCACCTGGGTGCGGTTCGCGCCGAAGCGTGTCAGGACGTCGTTGGCGGCATAGGCGTAGTCGTCGGCGTTATCCTCCGTGATCGGCACGGCGACCCGTTCGAGGTTGGCGCTGACACGAACCTGATCCCAGGGCACGAACACATGGGTGTCGCCGATGTCCCAGAACCCGCCGACCTCGGCAACGATGCCGAGAATGCGGCCCTGCTGGCCGACGATGATGTTCTCGATGCTGCCGATCTCCTCGCCGTTGGCACCGATCACGTCGGCGTTGTCCATGAGCCGCTCGGCGCTCCAGCCGCCCCGATAAAGCTCGTTGTTACTCCAGGGAGCGGCGTCGCTTGCGAGGTATGGACGCTGGGCGATCTGGGCCGATGCGGGCACGGCAAGGCCGGCTCCAAGGGCCAGCGCCAGAAGGGATGGTCGAACGAAGCGCTTGGAAAGCATGTCGATCCTCCTAAGGAATTTTCGAAAGGTCTTTTGTTCACCCAGTGCGGCGCAAAACCGGATCCGGCTCAATCGGCACGCACTCTGCGGGTAACAGGGAGGCGCCCGATGCGTTCGGATGCGGGTGCAGGACTCGGTACGGCATGGAACACAGCCAGAAACCGGGTTCACGATCGCCATGACTGCTTGGATCGATCCGCGACTCCGGCCTAAGGGCCTTCGAGAACGAGATCGGCGATAATCGGCAAGTGGTCCGAGCCCACGAACGGTCCTGTCTCGACCCGGACGGTCGCGATGCCCCTCGACACCAGGATGTGGTCGAGCAGGACAATCGGGATCATCCGATGCCCCGGCCAGCTGGCCGAAAGGCTCTGCCCCCAGCGCAGATCCGCCCGCTCGGCCAGTTTGATGAGCTTCCACGAGAAGGGCGTCAGGTTGAAGTCGCCGCCGAGGATCAGCGGCACGCGCCTCGAGCGTGCAAACGCGATGAGGCGATCGATGTGCTCGGCCTGCTCGTGCCATTCGAACGGGTTTGCCGTGTGAACGCTCGCGACCTCGAACGTATGCCCATCCCGTTCGAAGCGGGCCCAGACCGCCAGCGGGCGGCCCTGGCCTGTGGGGATGCTCCCGCTGATCGTCCAGGGCTGCTTCGACAGCAGGGCCGGGCCCGACCGGGAGTTCCGGTCGAACAGGGCATGAGGGTAGGAAGAGGCGAGCTCGTCGAGGATGGCGGCGCGGTCGCCCCGGCCGATCTCCTGGAGCAGAAGCACGTCGGCATCGGCTTGCGCGATGAACTGCCTGATCCTGCTGGCTTGCCCCTTGGCGATCCAGGTGTTGAGAGTTGCCACTTTCAGGGTCGGCGCGGCGGCTGAATGCGCCGACGCCGTGTAGCGCAGGGCAGGGGCGATCATCAGGCCAAGGTTGGCGGCCAGAAGAGCCGCTGCGGTGGCGGCGAGCCGGCCGGCGTGCAGCCCCAGCGCCAATGCCAGCAGCAGGCCGGCGCCGAGGATGAGAAACGGCCGGAAATGATTGATCAGTTCAAGCGCAGGCCACCACGGAGCCAACAGCCCCGCGACCGTCGCGCCGGAGCCAAGGCTCAGGCCGACATCCACCGCACGCGAGAAGAGAATCCGCAAATCACGACACCCTGAATCATCCGGACACGGGAACGGCCCCGACGATCAGGAGCGGAACATGGGACAGCGCGGGTCGAGGAAACGCATTAACCCGCTCCCGTCTGCCTGCGGCCAAGGACAACCGCGGCAGCCATGCCGGTTGCCGCGGCAAGGCCTATGCCGAGCGCCTTTCCCAGACCCGGTCCGGCGAGCCCGCGCCGCAATGCTTCCGACATGTCCTCCGGACGGTCGGGATCCAGGGCACGGCTTTCCGCCACCGCCAGCTCCAGATCGCTGAACGGCGGCGCCTCGAACGGAGCGAGGCTTCGTCCATGCTCCCGCCGCAGGCGTTCGATGGCGCCGATCAGCGATCCGTTCTCGGCTTCCACTGTTTCCGCGAACTGTTCCTGCGGGACTCCCAGGTGTTCGGCCGCCAGCCGGTTACGCACGCTCGTGATGGTCCGACGCGTCGTCTCGCTGCTGTCCGTTGCGGGCGGGACCTCGACGGCAAGATCGCACTCCGTGTCGAGGCCCATGGAGCGGTTGTTGAGATTGGACGACCCGACCCGGAGGAGCCAGTCGTCGACGACCACGACCTTGGAGTGGACATAGATGTCCTGTCCCTTCTCCGTTACGGGCGTGTAGATCCGGAAGCGGCCATGCCTGTCGCATTCTCCGATATGTTTCAGGAGCACTGCCCTGGCGGGGCCCATGACCTCTTCCTCGAGCCATCCGACGGCGGATTTCGGATTGACGATGACCACCTCGGGCCCGTTCTCCTCCTGCAGGCGCTTGCCAAGAGCCATGGCAATCCGATGTGAGGCGAAATACTGCGTCTCGATGTAGATGGTGCGCCGGGCGGCCCTGATGGCGGCAAGGTACAAAGCCTCGATCTCACGCACCTCGGGCTGCGCCTCGCCATAGGCCGGCTCGGTTCGGGCAATCGCCACCTGAAGGTCGGTGAAGTCGGGGGACAGATGATCCGGCCAGCAAGGATCGCAGGGCGGAGAAGGCGGCACCTCCTCGCCCGTGGCCCGGTGCCAGCGCTCCCGCGCCAAGCTGCCGAGAACCCTGGCAGCTTCGCCCATGATGCACGTGGTCGTGTCGTGCCAGGGCGGGTAGTGCGCGCGCCCCGGATCGACCCGGCATGGATTGTCGTCGGTATGGGCGGGCGTGTCCCACCGGAAATCGGTCATATCGATGCCGCCGCAGAACGCGACGCTGTCATCGACGACTACGATCTTCTGGTGATGGCAGGCGCCGGTGGGGTGCTCGTGATCGAGGCGCAGTTCGAGACGCTTGCCTGCGAGCCAGTCGAGAAGCTTCAGAGGCAACGTGGCCCGGAACGGGAACTTGAGAAACGACAGGTCCCAGCGCAGGACGAAGATGCGCAGGTCCGGCCGGTTCTTGACCACATGGGTCAGGAACTCGCCCAGTTCGTCGGGCACGCCGGGCATGGGATCCGTCCGCTCGAGGCGGATGCGCAGATCGAAGTCCCAGCCGATCAGGAACACCGTGTGTCGAGCCTGCAGAATGGCGGCCTTGGCAGCCGCGAAATACGCTGCCGCATCGACGATCACGGCGATGCGGTCGGCGTGGGCTATCCGCCAGCAGGTCTCGCCCTCCCGGAGGACAGGCCGATGGGTGCCATCGCCCGGGCCTCCGGCGTCAACCGGACTCATGGCGCCGATAAATCACAGGATCAGGGCAAAGAGCCCGATCACAACCGCCAGGCCGATGAGGAAGATGATGCCGATTGTGCCACCGAGAAATTTCAGCATGTCGTAATCCTTGTCAAACGTTGGCCAATTCGAGCCGGTCGCAGGCATCAGCCTGCGGCGGGTTCGAAGGTGAGGTCCTTGAATTGCGTGCAGGCTCCGCCGGTATCGGCCAGCCGGAAGTTGCTCGCGCCTTCGGTTATGAAACGGCAATGCATGGGGAACTGAACCGTTCCGGTGTCGCCCGTCGCGTCGGAGAAGATGAGGACCCCGTTCTCATAGGCATAACGGCCCTCGACCTTGCGGCTGCTGCCGGTTTCACGCATGACGAAAGTCTTGTCCGGGTTGAGCTGGAGCGTCACAGGGCCGGCCGCATAGGTTCGGCCGTGGAACGGCTCGAGGCTGGTTGCTGCAACGGCTGCGGTCTGGGCGCTGCCGGGCGAGGGGGCTGGCGTGGTTGCTCCTGTCGTTTCGCTGGGCGCGACGACCGTGCCCGTTCCTGCGGTGGGAGCAGGGGCTTCAGCGACGGGAGCAGGTGCTGCAGGCGCTGGCGGCGGCGGGGCCTCTGCTGTTTCAGTGACTGGAGGCGCCGTGGGCGTTACGGGCGCCTGCGCTGTCTGGTCCTCGCCGCAGGCGGCAAGGGCCAGAATGGCCGTAAACGGAACAAGGATTCGTGCGCGCATAGGTCGGAGTCCTCTTGTCGCTGAGATGAGCTGGTTTGAATGAAAGGAAACGGGCGGGCTAACGAAAGGTGCCCGCCGCAGGAGGGCGGGCTGCCGCGCCGCCCTCCTGCGTCACGTGATGGGCCGTTACAGGCTTCCGGGTTGAGTGATCTCGCCGGTCACGGCGTTCACGCTGATGTCCACCTGCTCGCCCTGCCAATCGGCCACGGCGGTAAAGCGGTCGCCCTCGCGCTGCAGGCTCTGGATGTTCGTGAGACCCCGTTGCTGCAGCATCGAGCGGACCTGGCTTTCGGACATCATGCTCTGGCTGCTTCCGCTGCCCTGTCCTGACATGCCCTGGCCCTGGTTCATGCCGGAGCGCTGGCCCTGCTGGCCCGATTGACCGCCCTGCCGTTGCCCCGGCTGGACGGCGATCAGCCCGACGCTGCCGGGAGGGTCCACCATCATGAGAACGGTTCGCCCGTCCGGCGTGCTGGCCTGGACGAGGAAAGCCGTGTCCAGGATGCGGATGTTCTGGAAGCCGAGCTGGCGCAACTGCTGCCGCAACGCCGAACGGCCCTCGAAGCGGTTCGCATTGGAACTCTGGCCGAACTGCTGCTGGCCGCCGGAGCCCTGCCCCTGGCCGGATTGCTGGTTGCCTTGCGCAACAGCCACGCTCGCGCTGCCAATCACCAGGGCGGTTGCAAGTGTTGCAAGTGAAGTGTGCCGCATTGGGTCCTCTCCCATGATGCCTGTGGTGCCGACCTGGCCAGCCGGCGGGCTGCCGAACCGTCGGCGAAAGCGCAGGCACGACGCTTTGCCGACATCACGGCGAACCCTCGGCCAGTGGGATGGTTCAGCGGCAGATGGGGGTTCGGTCGGGGAGCGTACCAACATTGGAAAGTCTCGCCGCCCCGGCACTTCCGCTTCAGAATGTCAGCCCGAGCCCGAACGCATCTTCCCGCCACGGCAGCGGCGACGGATGCCCAGCCGGCTCCAATGATGCGGAAGCTCGCAGCGGCCGTTCGCTACCGTACCGAGTTCCGAACGGGACAGGGGCGATCACCGACCTTGGGCGCGTTGATAGCATCATGACCATTGCCGCCGTCGAGCGGCATTGAGCCGCCATCCAACTGGAGAGGGAGACGACGATGAGATTGATCACGTTGGCCGTACTGGCCTCCACCGCCCTGGTGCCTGCTGCCGCGATGGCGCAGGGAGCCGGCGGCCAGAACCAGCCCAATCAGGCGGGCCAGGCCAGTCAGGGTCGCCAGATCGCAGCGTCCGATCTGGAAGGCCGCGAGGTGTACACGCCTCAAGGCCAGACGATCGGTCAGATCGACAGCGTTGTGCTGGGCCAGAACAACCAGACCTTCGCCGTCGTCAGCTTCGACGAGTTTCTCGGTCTGGGAGGCGAGGCGCGCCTCGTGCCTCTCTCACGCATGATGCTGCAGGGCGACCGCGCGATCGTCTCGAACATGAGCGAGGCGGATTACAGGTCGCTGCGGAGCTACCGCCCGAACATGGCGGGCTTCAGAGAGGCCGGTGAGGATCAGCTGATCGCTCTCGGCGGCGACGGCCGGAATATGCAGCAGGCTGGGTCGCGGATTCTGGTTCAGCAGGCGGCACCGACGGTGCGGGTGGACCCGGCGGATCCGCGGGTGATCGTGCGCCAGCAGCAGCCGCAGGTGACGGTGAACCAGGCGCAGCCGGAGATCCTCGTGCGCCAGCCGCAGCCGACGGTGCGGGTGGACATTCCGCAGCCGGAGATCATCGTGCGCATGCCGCAGCCGGACGTGAACGTGGCGCTGGCGCAGCCGCAGGTGCAGGTGCGCCAGCCGCAGCCGCAGGTGCAGGTGACGCAGCCGCAGCAGCCTCAGGTACAGGTGGAGCGGAGCCAGCCGCAGGTGATGGTGCAGCGTCAGGCGGGCTCCGAGGCTCAGGTGCAGGTGCAGCGGGCGGAGGGTCAGCCGACGGTGCGGTATGAGCGGGCCGAGCCGCGGGTTGTGGTGAACCAAGCGGAGGGTCAGCCCAACGTGCGCATCGAGCGGCAGGGCGAGGGCCAGCAGGCCAGTGCGCAGACGCAGGAGCCGACGGAGCAGCAGACCGCTTCCAATCAGGCCGCCGATACGGCCCGGATCAGCGATCCGGCTGCTCTTGGTGGAACCGTGGCACCGCCTCCGCCCAGCCCGGAAGCGCAGTCGCGTCAGGCCGCCGCCGGATCGGTCTATTCCGAGGATCAGCGCCGGATCGTTCGCGAGCGCGTCAATGAAGGGGATGTGCAGAGCACCGGTTCCATCACTGCCGATGCCGAGATGCGCCCGCTGGCGGTATCCCAGCTTGAGGACATGGACGTGTACAATGCCCGTGGCAACGAACTGGGTGAGGTGGAGCGGGTCATCGTGACGCCGCAGGGTCGTCGGTTCGTAGTGGTCGAGGCCGGCGGGTTCCTCGGTATCGGCAGCGACCGGGTCGCGTTCCCGCTGGAGCGGTTCTGGATGCGCGGCGACCGTCTCGTGATCCGCGGCGTCACCGAGGAGGACATCGAGGCCATGGACGACTATCGCGACACCGTCGATAACTTCGAGCGCGTCGGCCGCACCGAACAGGCCGAGCTGCGGGTCTGGGAGTAAACGTCCGCAGTGCTTACCGTGCGGGCCGGTGGACAACTCCACCGGCCCGTTTTCTTTGTGCTCTTGTGAGCCTGCCTTGCCGTCACGGATCGTGCTGACCGACCGCCACTTTCTCTAAACCATGGAAAGACCATAGACGCGGTTCCCGCAGCCCGGCCTTGATCTTCTGGATCCGCGCCGTTCATCGTCGATCCTCATTCAGAGAATTCGTCAGCGCCGGAAGCGCAGGTTGGAAATCGAACCACCTCGTTTTATCGGCGAGCCCAGGGCTCGGCCTTTGGCCGTCCGGCCTGGACCTCTCCTCGCGGAGTTCGTTGCAGATCCTTCGACATCGATGCAATCCCGAAGCTCGCGGGCTCACCCGGAGCACATAGACCTCGCAATCCCAAGGCCGTCATCCTGCTCGACTTTCAATTGGACCGGCCGGATGCGCTTGAACATCTGCTCCCAAACGAAGAAACCGGGCGTTCAGGGTTTCCTGAACGCCCGGTTTCTCTGGTTTATGCGCCCCTTACATCAAGGCTGCTCGGGGAGGCAGCATGGTGGAGCCTTTACGGCTCGGCAGCATGCCTTATTCCCAGATCCTCAGCTCCGCCTGAGCGGTGCGGTCGACACGCTGATAGCTGTCGAGACGGTCCCGGTAATCGTCCATGGCCTCGATGTCCTGCTCGGTGACGCCGCGGATCACGAGACGGTCGTTCCGCATGCCGAAGCGCTCCAGCGGGAAGGCAACCGTATCACGGCCGATGCCCAGGAACCCGCCGGCTCCGACCACTACGAAGTGACGGCCCTGCGGTGTGACGATCACACGATCTACCTGGCCGATCTCGTCACCACGGGCGTTGTAGACATCCGTGTCCTCGAGATCGCTAACGGCGACCGGGCGCATCTCGAAGTTCTGGTTGACCGCGGCTGTGGTCTCGACATCGTCGCCCGCTCTCAACCGCTCGCTCACCATGCGGCGCTGCTCTTCGGTGAACTCGGGCCGCTGCTGCGTTTGGGCGCTGGCCTGCTGGCCCTCGCCCTGCCGCTCGATGCGCACGTTGGGCTGGCCCTCCGCTTGGTTCACCACAACCCGCGGCTCGGCCCGCTCATACCGCACCGTCGGCTGACCCTCCGCCCGCTGCACCTGCACCTGAGCCTCGGAGCCCGCCTGACGCTGCACCATCACCTGCGGCTGGCTCCGCTCCACCTGTACCTGAGGCTGCTGCGGCTGCGTCACCTGCACCTGCGGCTGCGGCTGGCGCACCTGCACCTGCGGCTGCGCCAGCGCCACGTTCACGTCCGGCTGCGGCATGCGCACGATGATCTCCGGCTGCGGAATGTCCACCCGCACCGTCGGCTGCGGCTGGCGCACGAGGATCTCCGGCTGCGCCTGGTTCACCGTCACCTGCGGCTGCTGCTGGCGCACGATCACCCGCGGATCCGCCGGGTCCACCCGCACCGTCGGTGCCGCCTGCTGAACCAGAATCCGCGACCCAGCCTGCTGGTTCTGCGCGGTCTGCTGCCCCTGCATCTGCTGCCCGTCCGGTGCCTGACCCACCTGGGCCGGAGGAAGCTGCGTCTGGATCTGCTGAGCCTGCTGGAGATGCTCGCGCAGGGTCGGCAGCGTCTGCTGCGCAAACTGCTTCAGCTGCTGGTTATCGCCGTTCTGCGCGTATTGATCGTAGAGAGCGACGGCGTCGCGATGCGCACCGATCTGCAGCTGAACGTAGTTTCTGTCGAAGCCCGGACCCGAGGCATTCTGCAGGGTCTGAAGCATCTGCTGGTGCCGCTGATCGAGGCTGGACGGCATCGTCACGCCCTGCATGCCCTGCACCATCGACTGAAGCCGATCGCCGGCAGCGGTATGATCCTGGATCATCCTCTGGGCGAACTGGCGCACGCGCTCGTTCTGGCCTTTCTGCTGGGCGAGCTGGCTCGACTGTATTTCGAACTGATTGCCCATAGCGGCACGGTTGACGAAATCGGAAGCCGAGACCTGCTGTGCCTGGTTCTGCTGGGCGGCGGCGCCCTGCGGCGTGCCGGGCTGCGTCTGATTCTGAGCGTAAGCGGATGCCGGCACCAGTGCTGTCGATCCCAACACTGTTGCTAAGAGAAGTCGCTTCATCATAGTTCTGTCTCCTTGAGAAATTGATTGGAAGAGGCCCGGTGCGGACCGGGCTCTTCGCGATTACGCACCGCTAGAGGTCGACGGCGTCGGCACGGAAGAAAAGTTCAGGTGCCGCAAGGATTGGCCGTGCGCTTGTGACGGCAACAGGCAGGACCTTGTGCCGTTCCTGGGGACCGCTCGCTTTACCGACAAACACTGTACGCTTGCGAACGTTTGCCACTACGCGATCCGCCAAGGCGGATCGCGTGCGCATCGGCATTCGTTTCGCTGTTACCGTCCTGCGCTGCAGGTCCAGCCGGTCCCATCCTCGCTGCAGCGATAGGTCTGCTGCGATCCTGCAGGAGCGATGCGAGATGCGCCCCGGGTGCTGGCCGTGGAGTCGCGATCGGCAGGCGTATATCCCCGGTTCGAGCCGGCTCGAACCGCCGGAGCCCGCTGCTCGATCCCGCTGAGTTCCTGGCGTCGTGCATCAAGCTGGCTGGTGAGCTCGGTGAGCTGCTGCTGCAGGGAGCTGGACCGTTCGTTCGCCTGCCGCACCTCGTCCATCAGCCTGTCGCGCGTTGCGGCAAGCTCGCCGGTTGCCCGGGCAATCTCGGTGCGCTGCTGTTCGAACCCGGCGATGTTCGACTGAATCGCGGAAAGGTCCTGATTGGCCTGAGCCTGGGCCTCACGAGCCTCCCGGAGGCGCTGTTCTGCCTCCTGCACGGCGGTGCGGGTCTGCGCGAGCGTCTGGACGAGCTGCTCCTGCTGCTGCCTGAGATGCTCGAGATCCGCGCGGGCGGTCGTGATCTGCTCCCGGAGGTTCTCGAGGGTTCCGACGTTCTGCCGCAATTCGGCGAGCTGGCTGGTCGTGGCGCGGTATTCCGCTTCGAGCCGTTCGATCCGCTCGCTGAGCTGTGCCGTCTCACGGGAACTCGACGCGATGGACCAGATCGCAATGATCCAGCCGAGGGCGGCCACGACTGCAAGAGCAATGAAGGCAGGTTGTTTGGCGGTGGTCTTGGTGGTGTCGGAGAGTTCAGCCGGCATGGGGCACCTGAAGCATTGGGTTGGAGGAAGAAAGCAAGGCGCCCACCCGGCGTTCCTGAGCCTTTCCGGCTTCGGTACGGCAGCGTCCCGAGTTCTGCGCTCCGTCATGCCGCTTCGCCGGTGCTGCGGCTGGAGAGCCGTTCGGTCACCTCCCGAGCAGGATCGCCCGTGGGAATGGAACCGGTGCCGGGCAGCGATATTCACCCTGGAGCAGTGGTCTTCAGATCGAGAGGAACAGCGGCATGGCCAACAGGAATCGTTTCACCGGCGGATCGGACAATCTCGACGAGTATCTCCACAACGAGTACCGGGCGGAGGAGGGAGCCTACCTGGAGCAACGCCCCGATTATGCCCGTTACGGCAGCGACGACCGCGACCTGCGGAATTGGCAGCCCCGCGTGCCGTCCGCATATTATGCGGAGGAAAGCTTCGCCGGAGCCGGAGCGGCGCTTCCCCACGACGAGCCGCTCTACAGGCACGATGAACCGCTCTACAGGGATGAAAGCGGGTTCGAGCGCGGCCGGCGCGACGCGCGGTTCGATGCAGACGCACGCCGTGACAGGGATCCCGGTTTCCGGAGATATGACCGGCATCGCTCCGGCAGGAGTTCCTGGGAGCAGGACAAGCGTGCCGGACGAGAGCTCGTCCAAGCGGCCGAGAATTTCTACGAGGATTTCGCCGGAGCCGTCGGGCTGGAGACGGAACACCATCGGGAGCGGGGATATCGCGGCCGCGGCCCTCGCAACTACCGGCGCTCCGACGAGCGCATCCTCGACGAGGTCGCGCATCGGCTCACCGATGACCCCCATGTGGATGCATCCGACATCGAGATCGGCGTCAAGGACCGGGAGGTGATGCTCTCCGGCAGGGTGACGACCCGGTTCGAAAAGCGGCGCGCCGAAGACATCGCCGAAGCCGTCTCGGGCGTGACTCACGTGCAGAACAACCTGCGCGTCAGGCCTGCCTGAGGAGCTGGCCTGTCGACCGGGCGTCTCGCGCCCGGCGCAAGAAAAAGGCTCCACCCTTTCGGATGGAGCCTGTTTCGATCAGCTGCGCTTGGGGGGATTGGCCGGCCAGCTCTTGATGAGCGTGTCGTAATCCACCGTCTCGCCCTTCGGCTTCTCGTTCGCCAGCTTGCGCTGAGGCGCGATGGTGCCGGCGGCTTCGGCCTTCTTGAACCACTCCTCGGCCGTGGTCTTGGGGTTCATCTTCGGCCCGCACTCGCCCTGCACGTTGGCGCGCTCGAGGCGGCTCAGCACGTCGTCCTGTGCCGCAGCCAGCGAGTTCATCGCCTCCTGCGGAGTCTTGGCCCCGGAGGCCGCGTCGCCGATGTTCTGCCACCAGAGCTGCGCGAGCTTCGGGTAGTCCGGGATGTTGTTGCCCGTGGGCGTCCACTGCACGCGGGCAGGCGAGCGGTAGAACTCCACCAGGCCGCCGAGCTGCGGCGCGCGCTCCGTCATGGACGGGTGCCAGATGTCACTCTCGCGGATGAAGGTGAGACCCACATGGCTCTTCTTCAGCGAGACCGTCTTCGAGGTCACGAACTGCGCGTAGAGCCAGGCGGCCTTGCGGCGATCGACGGGCGTGGACTTCAGCAGCGTCCATGAGCCGGCATCCTGGTAGCCGAGCTTCATGCCGTCCTTCCAGTAGGCGCCCTTCGGCGAAGGAGCCATGCGCCATTTCGGCGTGTTGTCGGCATTCACCACCGGAAGGCCGGGCTTCACCATGTCGGCCGTGAAAGCGGTGTACCAGAACATCTGCTGGGCGATGTTACCCTGTGCGGGGACAGGTCCGGACTCGGAGAAGGTCATGCCGGCTGCCTGCGGCGGCGAATACTTCTTCAGCCACTCGAGGTATTTGCTGATGGCGTAGACGGAGGCAGGTCCGTTGGTGTCGCCGCCGCGCTCGACGGAGGAGCCGACCGGGCGGCAGCCCTCCATGCGGATGCCCCATTCATCGACCGGAAGGCCGTTCGGAATGCCCTTGTCGCCATTGCCGGCCATGGACAGCCAGGCATCGGTGAAGCGCCAGCCGAGGGACGGGTCCTTCTTGCCGTAATCCATGTGGCCATAGACCTTGACGCCGTCGATCTCCTTCACGTCGTTGGTGAAGAACTCGGCGATGTCCTCATAGGCCGACCAGTTCACCGGCACGCCGAGATCGTAGCCGTACTTGGCCTTGAACTTCTCCCTGATGTCCGGGCGCTGGAACCAGTCGTAGCGGAACCAGTACACGTTCGCGAACTGCTGGTCCGGCAGCTGGTACATTTTGCCGTCGGGCGCCGTGGTGAAGGACTTACCGATGAAGTCGTTGATGTCCAGCGTCGGCGAGGTAACGTCCTTGCCTTCGCCTGCCATCCAATCGTCGAGCGCCACCGCCTGCTTGTAGCGGAAGTGGGTGCCGATGAGGTCGGAATCGTTGACCCAGGCGTCGTAGATGTTGCGGCCCGACTGCATCTGCGTCTGGATCTTCTCCACCACGTCGCCTTCCTGGATCAGGTCGTGGGTGAGCTTGATGCCGGTGATCTCCGAGAATGCCTTGGCGAGCGTGCGGGCCTCGTATTCATGGGTCGTAATGGTCTCGGAGACCACGTTGATCTCCATGCCGGCGAAGGGCTTCGCCGCATTCACGAACCATTCCATCTCCTTCAGCTGCTCTTCCTTGGAGAGCGTCGAGGGCTGGAACTCGCTGTCGATCCAGCGGCGGGCTTCTTCCATGCCCGCAAGAGCTGCGCTGCTGCCCAGCGCCATGGCCAGCACGCTTGCCGAGACGAAGAGTCTCAGGCGTCGGTGAGTTTGGGTGAGTTTCATCGTGTTCCTCCCAAGTGATGCCCTGCCGGCTGATGCACCGGTCTTGGTCCCTGCGGTCCGGGCGAACCGCAGGGCGTTTGATTTTTCCCTCTCCTCACACGTAGCGGAACACCGCCGCCGCATAGAGGAGCGAAAGGGCAGAGGCCCACCACAGGTCCGGGCCGACGAGCCCGAGCCAAGCGAGGTGGATGAAGGCGGAGCCGAGGAGCGAAATGAAGAGCCGGTCGCCGCGCGTTGTCGGAATGCGCAGGACGCCGACCCGCTCCGTCTCGGGACGATAGATCGCCAGCAGGGTCATGACCAGGAGCAGGCTGGCGATGGCTGCGAAGAAGAGGCCGGTCTGCCAGGTCCAGGCCATCCATGCGAGATCGGACATGGTGCTCTCCTTCAGACCCGTCCGAGGGCGAAGCCCTTGGCGATGTAGTTGCGGACGAACCAGATCACGAGCGCTCCCGGCACGATGGTCAGCACGCCCGCTGCCGCCAAGAGGCCCCAATCCATGCCGGCGGCCGAGACGGTGCGCGTCATGGTGGCGGCGATGGGCTTGGCGTTGACCGAGGTGAGCGTGCGCGCGAGCAGCAGCTCGACCCAGGAGAACATGAAACAGAAGAAGGCGGCGACGCCGATGCCGGAGGCGATCAGCGGCATGAAGATCTTCACGAAGAATCGCGGGAAGGAATAGCCGTCGATGGCCGCCGTCTCGTCGATCTCCCGCGGCACGCCCGACATGAAGCCTTCGAGGATCCACACCGCGAGGGGCACGTTGAACAGGCAATGGGCAAGGGCGACGGCCCAGGGCGTATCGAAGAGACCGACGGCCGAGTAGAGGTTGAAGAAGGGCAGGGCGAAGACCGCCGGCGGCGCCATGCGGTTGGTGAGCAGCCAGAAGAACAGGTGCTTGTCGCCCAGGAAGCGGTAGCGCGAGAACGCATAGGCCGCAGGCAGCGCGAACGAGATCGACAGCACCGTGTTGATCAGGACGTATGTCAGCGAGTTGATGTAGCCGGAATACCAGCTCTCATCGGTGAAGATCGTGCGGTAGTTGTCGAAGGTGAGGTCCTGCGGCCACAGGGTGAGGCCCGACGTGATCTCCGCATTGGTCTTCAGGCTCATGTTCACGAGCCAATAGATCGGCAGCATCAGGAACAGCAGATAGAGGCCCATCACGATCGCCCGACCGTTCACGCGGGGGCGGGGCACGGCCTTGTTCATGGCAAGCGGCGTAGCACGGGCCTTGGTATCGGTCGGGCCGATGGCAACGGAACCGGTCATGCCTCGACCCTCCCGCGTTGCGCATCCACGTTCGTCATGATCGTGTAGAAGACCCAGCAGATAGCGAGAATGATGAGGTTGTAGACCAGCGACATGGCGGCGGCCTTGCCGAGATCGAACTGCCCCAGCGCCAGCTTCACCAGGTCGATGGACAGGAAGGTGGTGGCGTTGCCCGGCCCGCCGCCGGTGAGAACGAAGGGTTCGGTGTAGATCATGAAGGAATCCATGAAACGCAGGAGCACCGCGATCAGCAGCACGCGCCGCATCTTCGGCAGCTGGATGGTGCGGAACACGGCCCAGCGCGAGGCGCCGTCGATGCGCGCGGCTTGGTAATAGGCGTCGGGAATGGATTTGAGGCCGGCATAGCAGAGAAGGGCGACGAGGCTCGTCCAGTGCCACACGTCCATGACGATGATCGTTATCCAGGCGTCGAGCGGGTCCCCGGTGTAGTTGTAGTCGATGCCGAGACGGTTCACGACCCAGCCGAGGAGGCCGATGTCGCCGCGGGCGAAGACCTGCCAGATGGTGCCGACCACGTTCCACGGAATGAGCAGCGGCAGCGCCATGAGCACCAGGCAAAGCGCCACCGTCCAGCCCTCGCGCGGCATGGCAAGCGCCACGGCGATGCCGAGCGGCACCTCGATCATCAGAATGATGGCGGAGAATAGAAGCGTCCGCCAAAGCGAGTCGAAGAAGCGCTCGCCAAGCTGGCTCGACGGATCGAGCAGATCCTGGAACCAGCCGATGCCGTTCCAGAAGAACTGGTTGTTGCCGAAGGTGTCCTGAACCGAGTAGTTCACCACGGTCATCAGCGGCAGGATGGCCGAGAACGCCACGATGGCGAAGACGGGCAGGACGAAGAACCACGCCCTGTTGTTGACGGTCTTCGTCATGCGGCCTGCCCTCCGGCGGCTTCGCCTGCGACCAGATGCCCGTTGGCATAGATGTGCACGTGGTTCGGATCGAGCACGAGCGAGGCCTCATTCCCTTCGATGGAGATGCCGTCCGGAACACTCGCGGCAAGAGGGCGGCCGCCCATTTCCACACGGGCGATGCGGGCGCGTCCGATGTCGTCGATGCGCCGCACCTGAACGGGCAGGCCCTCGCCCTTAGGCTGGAGCCGCACGAACTCGGGCCGGATGCCGAGCTCGATGCGCTCGCCGCCGGAGAGAGTGCGATAGGCGCGCTGGAGAGAGATCGCGCTGCTGTCGATGAAGGCGGTGGCGCCTTCGACCCGGCAGGGCAGAATGTTCATGCCGGGCGACCCGATGAAGTGGCCCACGAAGGTGTGGGCGGGGCGCTCGAACAGCTCCTCGGGAGTCCCGGTCTGCACCACGGCGCCGTCATGCATGACCACCACCTTGTCAGCGAAGGTGAGGGCCTCGGTCTGGTCGTGGGTCACGTAGATCATCGTGATGTCCAGCGCCCGGTGGATCTCCTTCAGGGTGGAGCGCAGCTGCCACTTCAGATGCGGATCGATCACGGTCAGCGGCTCGTCGAACAGGATTGCCGCCACGTCCGGGCGCACGAGGCCGCGGCCGAGAGAGATCTTCTGCTTCATGTCGGCGGTGAGATTGCTCGCCTTGCGGTCGAGCACGCGGGTGAGATCGAGGAGGCCCGCGATCTCCTCCACCCGCCGGGCCGTCCTGTCGCGGGGCACATTCCGGTTCTTCAGCGGGAAGGCGAGGTTTTCGCGCACGGTCATCGTGTCGTAGACCACGGGGAACTGGAACACCTGCGCGATGTTGCGGGCTTCCGTCGACAGGTCCGTCACGTCGACATCGTCGAAAAGCACGCGCCCCCGCGTCGGGTGCACGAGGCCGGAGATGATGTTGAGCAGGGTCGTCTTTCCGCAGCCCGACGGCCCCAGCAGGGCATAGGCGCCGCCCTGGCTCCAGACGTGGTTGATCTCCTTGAGGGCATAATCCTCCGCCGAGCGGGGATCGGGCCTGTAGGCATGGGCGAGGTGATCGAGCGTGATGCGGGCCATCGGTCTTTCCTCACGCTGCTTTCTGAGACGGGTCTGCAGAAGCAAGCCGGCCGTCCTCGTCGAAGAGGAAGAGGCGGCGCGGGTCGAGATAGGCGGTCACCGGAGATCTCGGCTCCAGACGCCTCACGCCGGGCACCAGGGCTACGAAGCGGTGGTCGCCCGCATCGAGGTGCACGTAGCTCTCTGAGCCTGTGATCTCCGCGACCGACACGGTTGCGGGAATGGTGATCTCATGGGTGCCGGTGGGCTCAAGATTCAGATGATGGGCTCGGAACCCGACGGTGTATTCGCCGTCGGGAACGCCGGCGAGAGGCCCGGACGCCGGAACCTGTCCGCCGGTGCTCAAGGTGGCGGCGCCATCGCTCTTGCGGACTTTCAGGGTGTTGAGCGGCGGATCGGAAAAGACCCGGGCCGTGACCAGATCGTGCGGCTGGCGGTAGGTCTGCGGGGTCGGCCCGAACTGCGTGACCCGGCCCTGGAACAGGGTGGCCGTGTTGCCGCCGAGCAGCAGGGCCTCCGACGGTTCGGTCGTGGCATAGACGAAGATGGCGCCCGAGGCCGCGAACACCCGCGGCAACTCCTCGCGCAGTTCCTCTCGCAGCTTGTAATCGAGATTGGCCAGCGGCTCGTCGAGCAAAACGAGATCGGCCCGCTTCACCAGCGCCCTGGCGATGGCGGTGCGCTGCTGCTGGCCGCCGGAGAGATTGAGCGGCTTGCGGTCGAGATAGGGTTCGAGCTTCAGAAGCCTCGCGGCATCGCGCACGCGCTCATCGATCTCGCTCCGGGCGACGCCGGAGACGCGCAGGGGCGAGGCGATGTTCTCGTAGACGGTGAGCGAGGGATAATTGATGAATTGCTGGTAGACCATCGCAACGCTGCGCCGCTGCACGGGCCAGCCCGTCACATCCTGCCCGTCGACCAGAACGCGACCGCTCGTCGGTGCGTCGAGCCCGGCCATGAGCCGCATGAGGGAGGTCTTGCCCGACAGGGTGGCGCCGAGCAGCACGTTGAGCGAGCCGCGCTCCAGGGTGAGATGGACATCGTCGACGTGAACGGAGGCTCCGACCTTCTTCGAGATGCCATCAAGAACGAGAGTCATCGGCACTTCCCCGGAGGTCGAGCGGCAGTAGATTGTTCAGTGACGATGCGGGCGATGCGAATTCGCTCCGGCTTCGCTCGGAGCATGCGGTCCTTCGCATTCGTGCGATTGCGCTACCGCTCTGCTTTAGAGCGTGGGGCTTCGAACGCGTTGCGTATCCGGCAAAGTTCTTCCATGCGGCGCGTGTCACCGCGTCTCGGGCTCCGTCGTGCCCGTATGCGCCATCCCTCACCGCGACGCACAGCGTCGCCGTTTCTTGCGGTACCAAGAGCGCTTCTCCCGACTGCCGACCCTCCGGGCCTGTTCTGTCGTTATTGTTATGGTGAAGGTATCTTGCCCGAAAGACGAAAGCAACCGGGTGGTATTCGGTCCGCGCCGATTGCCGATTGGACTTTGTTTTTACGATGCAGACTCACGCCTGCCGAAGCGTAGCAAGTGATTGAACTCTCTTCCCCTTCAGGAGTTCAAGCCCCGTACGCCGGGTGCATTCCTTCTCAGCATTGGCCAGTGGAGTTCCGTCACATTCCTTGAGAAGCCCACCATGCCGGATACGATTGACGACTGCGCCTCGATCAGTCAGGAGCGGTGGCGAGTTCCATGTGCTGGACCGGCCACGAGGGGTTTGTGATGACGATTCCGACCGATCTGCTGCAGCGCCTGACAAGCCTTGTCGGACCGGCGGGCCTGATCACGGCAGGGTCGGATCTCGACCCTTATGCGGTGGACTGGCGCAAGCTCTTCCCGGGCAGGCCAGCCTGCGTGGTGCGTCCGTCCTCGACCGAGCAGGTAGCCGGGATCGTGCAGATCTGCCGCGAGGCGGGAGTCGCCATCGTCCCGCAGGGCGGCAATACGGGATTGGCCGGCGGGGCAGTGCCGGATCCTTCAGGCACCCAGGTCGTCCTGTCCCTGAACCGTATGGCGGCGATCCGCAACCTCGATCCCGTCGGCCTCACCATTGAGGCAGAGGCCGGGTGCATTCTCAAGGTAGCCCAGGACGCCGCCGCCGCGGCCGGCCGCCTGCTGCCGATCAGCCTGGCGGCCGAGGGCTCGGCCACCATCGGCGGGGTGGTGGCGGCGAACGCGGGCGGCGTGAACGTGCTGCGCTACGGCATGACCCGCAGCCTCGTGCTCGGCCTCGAGGTTGTGCTGCCGGACGGCACCGTCGCCAACGGCCTGCGCCGCCTGCGCAAGGACAATGCGGGCTACGACTGGAAGCAGCTCTTCATCGGCAGCGAGGGCACGCTGGGAATCGTCACGGCGGCTGTCCTGAGGCTCCTGCCGCGGCCCAAGCATACCGTCACGGCGCTGCTCTCGGTCGCCGATCCCGCCGCCGCCCTGCGGCTTCTGGAACTGGCCCAGGACGAACTGGGCGACCAGATCTCCGCCTTCGAGCTGATCTCCGCCACCTCCATGGGGCTCGTCGCCAAGCACGCGGGTCTTAAGGCTCCCATTGCCGAGGGCGAGTGGTTCTTGCTGATCGAGGCGGCCTCCAGCCTCGCAGGCCTGCGCGAGGCGGCCGAGACGATGCTCGGAACAGCCTTCGAGCAGGAGATCGCGCTGGACGGCGTGATCGCCGAGTCGGGCGCACAGGCGGCCCAGCTCTGGGCCTTGCGCGAGCATGTGACGGAGTCGGAGGCCCGCGAGGGCAAGAGCGTGAAGCACGACGTGTCGGTGCCGCTCACCGACGTGCCCCGCTTCCTGGTCGAGGCCGGGGAGGCGCTGGCCGCCGGGGCGCCGGGAACGCGCGTGAACGCCTTCGGGCATCTGGGCGACGGCAACATTCACTACAACGTGCTTGTCGGATCGGACCACGATGCGGCCGTGGTGAACCGCATCGTGCACGACGTGGTGGCGGCCTTCGGGGGCAGCATCTCGGCGGAACATGGCATCGGGCAGTATCGGGTCGGCGAACTCGCCCGCTATCGCGCCTCGACTGAGATGGAGTTGGCCCGCACGATCAAGCGGGCGCTCGATCCCGACAACCGGCTCAATCCGGGTAAGGTTCTTCTTCCTTAAGCCTGCTTCTCGACCCGGCCCAGCATGTAGAACTCGTCGTTGGGCCGCATGCTGCTGACATTCGCGAGGCGGTTTGACATGGCGAAGAAGGCGGCGATCGCCGCGATGTCCCACACATCCTCCTCGCTGAAGCCGTGGGCGCTCAGGGCCGCAATGTCTGCATCGCCGACGGCATGGGCTTCGAGCGCCACCTTCATGGCAAAGTCGAGCATGGCCCTCTGCCGGGGCGTGATGTCGGCCTTGCGGTAGTTGATGGCCACCTGATCGGCGATCAGCGGGTTCTTGGCCCGGATGCGCAGGATGGCCCCATGGGCGACGACGCAGTACTGGCACTGGTTGGCGTTGCTGGTCGCCACCACGATCATCTCGCGCTCGGCCTTGGTGAGGTTGCCGGGCTTGTCCATCAGCGCGTCATGATAGGCGAAGAAGGCCCGGAACTCGTCGGGCCGGCGGGCGAGGACCAGAAAGACGTTGGGTACGAAGCCGGATTTCTCCTGAACGGCCAGGATGCGCGAGCGGATATCCTCCGGCAGGTCGGCGATCTCGGGAACGGGAAAACGGCTGATCGGCGGCTTGCTCACAGGGGCACCTCTTTCATCCTTGGCCTCATGCGGAGGTGGCGTTCCCTCCAAGGGCTTCTTGCCAGATCGAGCTTATTCGGGTTGGATTCCCCAAACAATGGTTCCGATGCATGAGGAGAGCAGCCATGAGCGCCCAGCAGGCCTTGTCCGATGAGAGCATTCTGCTGCGCGAGGAGCAGGGCGGGGTCGTCACGCTCACCCTCAATCGTCCGGCCCAGTTCAATGCCCTGTCCGAGGAGATGCTGGCGGCGCTGCAAGAGGCGCTCGACGACTTGGCGCAGGACGACACGGTTCGCTGCGTGGTCATCGCAGCAATGGGCAAGGCCTTCTGTGCCGGTCACGACCTCAAGCAGATGCGCGCCAATCCGCGCCAGGACTACTACGAGACACTGTTCGCCAGATGCAGTCAGGTGATGCGGAGTATCGTCGATCTGCCGGTTCCGGTGATCGCCCGCGTGCATGGCATGGCTACCGCCGCCGGCTGCCAGCTCGTAGCCTCCTGCGACCTGGCCGTCGCCGCCGAGAGCGCGACCTTTGCGGTGTCCGGCATTAATGTGGGCCTGTTCTGCTCCACGCCGGCGGTGGCGCTGTCGCGCAACGTCTCGCCCAAGCACGCCTTCGACATGCTGGTGACGGGCCGCTTCATCTCGTCCGCCGAAGCCCTGGCTTTCGGGCTCGTCAGCCGGGTGGCGCCGGATGCTGAACTGGATGAAGCACTCACCGACTTGACGGCGAGCATCTGTGCCAAGAGTCCGGTGGCGATCCGCACCGGCAAGGCCATGTTCGGCCGCCAGCGCTCCATGGGCCTGGAGGAGGCCTATTCCTTTGCAGGCAACGTCATGGCTTGCAACATGATGGCCGAGGATGCGGCGGAGGGCATCGACGCCTTCATCGAGAAGCGCAAGCCGGTCTGGAAGGGACGCTAAACCTCACCTCGCCGCCTTGTAGGCCCGCGCCATCTCGCGCAGCTGGAACTTCTGGATCTTGCCCGTCGAGGTTTTGGGCAGCTCCGTGAAGATCACCGTGCGCGGGCATTTGTAGGACGCGAGGTTCTGGCGGCACCAGGCGATGATGTCCTCGGCCGAGACGGATTGCTCAGGCTTCACTTCCACGAAGGCGCAGGGGGTTTCGCCCCACTTGTCGTCGGGCATCGCCACAACGGCCGCGGCCTGGATGGCTGGGTGCTTGTAGAGCGCATCCTCCACCTCGATGGAGGAGATGTTCTCGCCGCCCGAGATGATGATGTCCTTCGACCGGTCCTTCAGCTGCACATAGCCGTCCGGGTACTTCACGCCGAGGTCGCCGGAATGGAACCAGCCGCCCTCGAAGGCCTTGGCGGTGCCGCTCGGGTTCTTGAGATAACCCTTCATCACCACATTGCCGCGGAACATGACTTCGCCGAGCGTCTGACCGTCCGCCGGAACGGGCTGCATGGTCTCGGGATCGAGCACGTCGAGCGCCTCCAGCACCGGATAGCGCACGCCCTGGCGCGCCTTCTTTGCCGCATATTCGCCCGGGCCAAGATCGTCCCATTCCTGGTGCCACTCGTTGACCACGGCGGGGCCGTAGACCTCCGTCAGGCCGTAGAGGTGGGTCACGTCGAAACCTGCGGCCTTCATCGCTGCGAGCACGGCCTCCGGAGGAGGAGCCGCAGCCGTCATGAACTTGACCGTATGCGGGACGGGCCGCCTCTCGGCCTCGGGCGCATTGAGCAGCGTCGACATGACGATGGGCGCGCCGCACAGATGCGTCACCTTGTGGTCGGCCAGCGCATCGTACATGGGTTTCGCCCGCACGGCGCGCAGGCACACATGGGTGCCGGCCACGATGGAGAGCGACCAGGGAAAGCACCAGCCGTTGCAGTGGAACATGGGCAGGGTCCACAGATAGACCGGGTGCTGGCCCATGCCGCTCGTCATGATGTTTCCCATGGCGAGCAGATAGGCGCCGCGATGGTGATAGACGACGCCTTTCGGATCGCCGGTGGTGCCCGAGGTGTAGTTGAGGGTGATCGCGTCCCATTCGTCCTGCGGTGGGCTCCAGGCGAAGTCGGGATTCCCCTCGCTCACCAGATCTTCGTATTCCATGGTGCCGAGGCGCTCGCCAGAGCCGGTGAACTCCGGATCGTCGTAGTCGATGACGAGAGGCTTGTTTGCGCTCAACGCGAGAGCGGCCTTGACGGTGGCGGAGAACTCGCGGTCCGTGATCAGAACCTTGGCCTCGCTGTGCTCCAGGGAGAAGGCGATGATCTTTGCATCGAGGCGGGTGTTGAGGGTGTTGAGCACCGCGCCGGCCATCGGCACGCCGTAGTGGCATTCGAGCATGGCCGGTGTGTTGGGCAGCATCACCGACACCGTGTCGCCACGCCCGATGCCGCGCTGCGCCAGGGCCGAGGCGAGGCGCCGCGCCCGCGCATAGAGGTCACGGTAGGTGCGCTGCAAGGGGCCGTGAATGACGGCGATCCGATCCGGATGCACGCCGGCCGCCCGCTCCAGGAAACTGAGGGGTGTCAGCGGCTGGTAGTTCGCCGGGTTCTTGTCGAGATGGGTGTCGTAGATGCTCGGAGCCATGGCTGCGCCTCCCCCTTGGCGTGAGTATTGCCACGGGGAAGGGGCCTGACAATCCTACCAAATGTGAGGAAGGTTCTCATGCCTTCACTGAAGCGACTGCCCTCTGCGCTTTCGCCGTGATCTCGCCCCAGGCCTGCGCCCGGATGTCGGATGACGGACAGATCCACGAGCCGCCGATGGCCACCACATTGGGGAGTGCGAGCCAGTCCCCGGCGTTCTTCTCGTCGATGCCGCCGGTGGGGCAGAAGCGCGCCTGCGGGAAAGGGCCTGCGAGAGCCTTGAGGGCGGGAATGCCGCCTGATGCAACGGCGGGGAAGAACTTGACGGTCTGGAATCCGTGGGCGAGGGCCATCATCAGTTCGGACGCGGTGGCGATGCCGGGAATGAACGGCATTTCGCTCCGCGATGCGGCCTTGAGCAGGTCCGGCGTGGCGCCGGGGCTCAGCGCATAGCGGGCACCGAGCGCCTGGGCGCGTTCCAGGTCCTTCGGCGTCAGCACCGTGCCGATGCCCACGATGGCGTCCGGCACGTCCCGGATGATGGCCGCTGCCGCATCGGCCGCCGCCGGCGTGCGCAGGGTGATCTCGAGAAGCCGCAGACCGCCTGCCACGAGGGCGCGTGCGAGAGGAACCGCATCCTCCACGCGCTCCAGCGTGATGACCGGAACGACGGGACCGGAGCGGAGCAGATCGGCAAGCTGCCGGTCGCGGGATTCAGCGAGAGCTGACAGATCTTGGGTCATCCGAGGAACTCCTTGAGCGATGTATTCATGCGGGCGGCTTAGGGCTGGGGCATCGCATCGCGAGGAATGATCGCGCCGCGATATCGCACCACCTGTCCCGCGAGACGATGGCCTGCCCGGGCCGCGGCCTCAGGGTCCTTGCCCAGTAGGCGCGTGTGCAGATAGGCCGCCGCGAAGCTGTCGCCGGCCGCGGTGGTGTCGACCACATCCTTCGCAGGCGTGCCCGGAACGACGAACTCCTTGCCGTCCAGCATAACCCGGCACGTCAGGTCCGGATATTTCAGGACGATCTCCACCCGGTCCGCGAAGGTCAGCACTTCATCGGTCCCAGCGCTTTCGAACAGCAGTTCGAGATCCTCCGTCGACGCGAGAACGATATCGGCGCACGTGAAGGCTTGCCTGAAGGCCTTTTTTGCGATCTCCCGATCAGGCCAGCCCCGCAGGCGGAAATTGGTGTCGAAGGCCACGCGCCTGCCGGCCGAGCGCGCCTCGCGCAGGGCTTCGAACAGGCGCTCGCGCCCCTCGTCGCCGTAAAGGGAGAGCGAGATGCCCGAGAAGTAGATCAGGTCGTCGCCGGCGAGGGAGGCGATAATCGCGCGGGTTTCCGGAACCTGGAAGAGCCGGCGGGCGGCGGACGTCTCGCGCCAGTAGGAGAACCGGCGTTCGCCCTTGGAATCCGTCTGGATGATGTAGAGGCCGGGCAGGCGGCCAGCCAAGCGCAGCACGCGGCCTGTGCCCACGCCCTCCGCTTCCCAGGCTGCGACCAGCTCGTCGCTCCAGCTGTCGTCTCCCAGGGCTGTGACGTAATCGACCTGTGAGCCGAGGCGGGCGAGATAGACGGCGGTGTTGAGGGTGTCTCCGCCGAAGCTGCGGGAGAGCTTGCCATCGGCCTCCTCCCGAAGCTCGATCATGCATTCCCCAATGCAGGCGACCCGTGTCATGCTCTCACCGTGGCGTGTTCTGTCCCGCTAGGGAATATGATGGGACGAGGCTCTTTGTCGATCCGTATATTGCAGTCCTTGCTTGGTTGTGCGGGGAATCGGAGCCGACAAGCCCTTCATCGTTGCTCCATGCGTGTCGACGCTGATTCTCTTTCTTGCGCCGATCCACCGGAGACAGGCCGGTGCAACGATGCGACCTCCATGAATGCAGGGCAACATTCAGGCGGCTCTTGACGAGATATGGGCAAGTATCCCTCGACTATTGTGCGTAAAACGGTCTTTGCCACTTTAATTCCTGGCTGAACGCGCTAATGAGGAACTGCTGTCTTATGCATTCACCGTCGAAAACAAGGAGTTCCTGATGGCCAAGACTGCAACCAAGGTTTCCAAGAAGGCCCCGGCCAAGAAGGCTGCGGCGCCGAAGGCTGCAGCAAAGGCAACGTCGAAGACCGCAAAGGCGCCTGCCAAGGCTGCCGGCAAGGCGGCTGCGACGAAGGCTGCGAGCAAGACCTCGAAGGCAACCGTGAAGAAGACCGCGAAGGCTTCGGCCGCGTCGGCTTCCCCGATCCTGACGCTGCGCAACATTGCCGACCGTCTCTCCGAGATGCACGAGGTTCCCAAGCGCCAGGCCAACGAGATGCTGAATCAGATGGTCGAGATGATCGCCAAGAGCCTGAAGAAGGGCGACAAGATCCGCCTGAGCGGCCTCGGCATCCTGCAGGTCCGCAAGCGCGCCGCCCGCATGGGCCGCAACCCCCAGACCGGCGAACCCGTGAAGATCAAGGCTTCGAAGAAGATCGCCTTCCGCGCCGCCAAGGACCTCAAGGACTCGATCTGAGCAATCCCCGCAGGTCGAAGGACAATCGCTTCGACTGCGGACAATCTCAGGCTTCAGCGAAAGCAAGGCAGGAAACTGCCTTGCTTTTTTGTTGCCTGGCGCTGCGGCGCACATGACCGACCTACGGCGATTCAAAGCTGCCGGATGCTTCACACGGGTGTTCAGGTGGATCATGTCTCGGTCAGCCCTAGAACAGGAGGGTGCATGACGATCACCCTCAACAGCCGCGCCGCTCCAGCATCGTGCGGATCATCCTTGTCCGGCTGACCCTTGCTCTCGTTCTCGGGCTTGCCGTCGTGTCGGGATTGGTCTGGGGCGGCTTCCTCGACATCCCGAACAGATTCAATCCGTTCACGCCCTTGAGGATCGCGGATGACGTCAACTGGCTCACCCGATGGAAGCTCTCCCGTCTCGAGCGCCGGGAAGAGCAGTGCTTGGCCGTTCTGGACGGGGCGCCGCTGTCCCACACAGCCGTGCCGGATCGTGACTCGGGGGACGGGTGCGGCTTGTCCAATGCCGTGGAGGTGTCGCGATCTTCCGTCGGGTTCAACAGGAGCTTCACGGCCACCTGTCCGCTGACAGTGGCCTGGGCCCTGTTCGAGCGGCATGCCCTGCTTCCGGCCGCGCGGGAACATCTTGGGCAGGAGGTCGTAAGGGTCACGCATTTCGGCACCTATGCCTGCCGCAACATCAACCATCGGGCTGGCGGGCGCCGCAGCGAGCATGCCACTGCCAACGCCATCGACATCGCCGGCTTCGTCCTTGCCGACGGACAGCAGGTCACGGTGAAAGGGGATTGGTCCGGAGGCGATGGGCGCCGGGAGGCTTTCCTGCGCGCCCTGAGAGATGGGGCCTGCCGCTTCTTCGATGTGGTGCTCAGCCCCGACTACAACGAGGCTCACCACGATCATTTCCACTTCGACATGGGATCTTACCGGGCGTGCCGATAACAGGTCCCGAATTTCATCGAAGCAGGGGGATCAGTTCATCGCGTAGCTGGGGGCCTCGCCCATCTGGGCCGCCTTGGCCGCCAGAAGGAGCGCTTCGCCGAGTTCGCGGGCATGCTCGGGGGTCATGGCCACCGGCATCTGCCGCCGGATGCCCTGCTCGTATTCCTCAGGCGTGGTGGCAAGCTCGATCACCATCATCGCGTCCCGGCCGTCGAGCGTGCCGACGGAGAAGCTGGTGAGAGCGCCGATCAGGTCCATATCCGGTTTCATTTTTTTGCCCCTTGCGTAGCGTAACTGAAACTTACCGAACTGCCCGATCCTTGTCTGCTCTGCGTGTAGAGAGTGGATTTTGTTACGTTTGGCTTTTCTAGAATACTGCCTTATTTTTGTTGTGCTTTTTTGCCGCTTGCGGGAGCTAAAAATAGCACGCATCTGCTTCCTCCGATGAACCGGCTACAGAATATGTGACACCTTGCGCGTATCGAATACCCGGCTCGTGCGTTGACAATCGCAACCTTGGCAACGGTCCATGGATCGGGCGCCGGGAGCGGAGGCGGTCATGGCGAACAGGCTCCTGAGTACCCTCGCGTTCTTCCTTCTGGCCGGTGGAGTCGTGACGGCCGGCCCCGTCACTCCCGAAGCGGAACTCGATGTTGCGCTCGTCATTGCGGTCGATGTCTCGTCTTCCATGGAGGGCGACGAGCAGGGCCTGCAGCGCGAGGGTTTCGTGAAGGCCTTCCGATCCTCTCTCGTGCATGAGGCCATCGCCAACGGCCTGCATGGCCGCATTGCGGTCACCTATGTGGAATGGTCGGGCGTGAAGGATCAGCGCGTTCTCGTGCCATGGACCATCATCGACAGTCCCGAGAAGGCGATCTCCTTCGCCCATCATCTCTCCTACCAGCCCGCTCGCCAGGCCGGCATGACGTCGATCTCCGGCATCATCGACCAGAGCCGCAAGCTGTTCGAGCAACTGGGCGGGGCCCCGATCCGCCGTGTTGTCGATGTGTCCGGGGACGGTCCCAACAACGATGGCCGCCACGTCACTTATGCAAGGGATGAGGCTGTTGCGGACGGCATCGTCATCAATGGGCTGCCGATCATGTTCAGGCGAGCATCCGGCAGCACGGCCCTGCAGGATCTGGATCTTTACTTCAAGGAATGCGTGATCGGCGGCGTCGGCTCGTTCGTTCTGCCCCTGCACGACCCCGAGCAGTTCGCCATGGTCATCCGCACGAAGATCATGCGTGAGGTCTCCGGGAACGACGCCGCCCCTCGCATCATGCCGGCGCAAGACACCACGCCGAGCATGAATTGCGTGACGGGCGAGAAGCGCAAGCAGGAAGGCCTGCTGAGCCAGGAGAGAAAGCCTTAGAACAACTGAAAAGAGCCGGGCACCCCTAGATGCCCGGCCCTCGCTCGCGCGCGCTTGCGAACCGGCTTACTTCATCAGACCTGCCGCCCTGAGAGCCTTCGTGATCACCGAGCCCACATCCATGTGCGGCATGCCTGGGCTCCGGCTGTCCTGCCGCGGCTTGCGTGTGGCGCCCCGTGCCGCCCACTCATCTGCCGCAGGCCGCTTGCCGGCGACCATCGCGGGTGGATCGTGCCGAACGGGTTCAGGGCTGAGGCGGACCCGCGAGGTCTCATCTGCCTGTTCGGTCAGCCCCCAGAACTTTGCGATCCGGTAGCTCGATGAAATGCCCACGTCGAGCAGGAACGGGCCAGCGGCACCATAGCTGTTCTCATCGTTGCCGGTGTCGAGCGGCGTACCATGGGCCATGCCGGTGATGACATATTCCTCGATGACGTCCTCGCCGGAGGGGGCGGTCCAGACACGGCGCGGATAACCATCGACCGTCTCGCTCGAGGTGGGGCTCGACGTGAGGCCGTGGACATTCGTCCACTGCTTGATGATCTCGCCTGCGTTCATCGGCTTCACGGTGGCGTCGGCGCTGCCGTGCCACACCGAGACCTTGGGCCAGGGTCCCCGATGGGAGGAAGCGTTGCGCACGAGATCGCCCCATTCCTGCGCCGACCGGGTCTGTCCCTGGAACATGCACTCGAAGGCTTCCGGAACGCTCGTTGCGCAGCGATAGGGGAGGCCCGCGATGATGGCTCCGCTGGCGAACACCTCCGGGTAAGTGGCGAGCATGGTCGCGGTCATGGCTCCGCCGGCCGAAAGTCCGGTGACGAAGACGCGGCTGCGGTCGACGTTGTGCTGCTTGATCGCAAACTCCACCATCTGCCGGATGGAACAAGCTTCACCCTTGTCACGCTCGATATCTCCAAGCTGAAACCAGTTGAAGCAGCGCTTCGGATTGTTGGCCTCTCGCTGCTCGGCATAGAGCAGGATGAAGCCATAACGATCGGCAAGCGCCGACCAGCCGGAGCCATGATCGTAGCCGGCAGCCGTCTGCGTGCAGCCGTGCAGAACGACCACGAGAGCCGGCGAAGCGGAAACCGCCTCCGGCACGTAGGTCAGCATGCGCAGATTGCCCGGATTGGCGCCGAAACCCGAGACCTCGGTCAGCCGGTTCGGCATCGTCGGGCTTTCAAATGAACCCGCCGCTGCCCCTGAGGCTTTCATGGTGGTTTCCCACTGGCGCCGGTAACGCGCGATTTGCTGAATCATCTGACCTAAGCGTTGCATTATCGTCGGGCCCTTCCGGGTAAGATAAGATCTGAAGCTAACGCTAGATATGGTGGATATGTTGCGATGCACAATATGTATGCTGCAATGCAATAATCCTGTTGAGCGGAATTCCGTGTCGTCTGTGTCCGCAGGCCAGGGTGCTCGTGGAAGCTTTGAGACGTGAGAGTTCCTCCGAGGCTTAAAAGAACTCAGGCCGGGACATGTTCATGTCCCGGCCTGTTGCTTCGATCAGGGGCGCTTGTCGGATGAGCGCTTCTTGTCCTTCGACTTCTTGAAATCCTTCGGACCCTTGAAGTCTTGCGGACCCTTGTCGGCTGGTGGTCCCTTGCGGGCGGGGTGGGCGCTCCGCTCCTTGGGGCCATGGCTCTTGGGGCCGTGGCTTTTGGGCCCGTTGCCCTTCGGCCCATCACCCTTGGGTCCGCTCCAGGGCTTCGCATCGCGTGGCTTGCCGGGGCCTGCCTTGCCGGATCCTGACTTGCCGAAGCTTGGCTTGCCGGGCCCTGCATCGGCAGGCTCGATCTGAATGTCCTCGTCGTTGGTCTTGCGCACGGCGGAGGCGAATTTCGAGGCCTGCGACTTCACGATCTCGAACTTCGTCTCCCGGTCGAAGATCTTGATCGAGCCGATCTCCTTCTTCGTCACGTGGCCGAGGCGGCAGATGATCGGCAGCAGCCAGCGGGGATCCGCGTTGTTGCGGCGCCCGACGCTCATGCGGAACCACACCATGTCCTCGGACGACCGCTCGAAGCCGCCCTCCGATGCGCCACGATCCTTGAAGCCGCGGGTGCGCTCCTCGGTCCGCTCGCGCTTATCCTTGCGCTGGCGCGGCTCGCGGTCCGAGCCCGCATCGACGATCTCTTCCGGAGCCGGCAGGCGGGCCCGGTGGAACTTCACCAGGGCATTGGCGATCTCCTCGGCCGAGCGCTCGGCCAGGAGGGCCTTGGCCATGCCCATGTCCTCGTCCGTCGCCTCTTCGGCGAAGATCGGGTCCTGCATCAGCCGCTCGCGATCTTTCAGGCGGATCTCGTCGGCCGAGGGGGCGCCGGCCCAGGTCACGTCAACGCGGGCCATGTCGATGAGCCGCTCGGCCTTGCGGCGGCGGGTATAGGGCACAAGCATCACGCAGACGCCCTTGCGGCCCGCGCGGCCCGTGCGGCCGCTGCGGTGCAGGAGGGTCTCGTGGTCGTTCGGCAGGTCGAAGTGGATCACGAGGCCGAGATCCGGCAGGTCGATGCCGCGGGCCGCCACGTCGGTGGCGACGCACACGCGTGCCCGCCCGTCCCGCAGGGACTGCAGGGCGTTGCTGCGCTCGTTCTGGGTCAGCTCGCCCGAGATCGAGACGGCCGCGAAGCCGCGCTCGATCAGGCTGGCATGGAGGTGCCGCACGGCCTCGCGGGTATGGCAGAACACCATGGCGCCGCGGCTCTCGTAGAAGCGCAGCACGTTGACGACCGCATGCTCGACCTCGTTGGGCGCGATCCTGAGGGCGCGGTACTCGATGTCCCCATGGGGCTCGTTCTCGACCAGGGTGTCGATGCGGTGGGCATCGCTCTGGTAACGCCGCGCCAAGGCGACGATGTTCTTCGGCAGGGTGGCCGAGAACAGGAGCGTGCGGCGCTCCTCCGGCGTGGCGTCGAGGATGAATTCCAGATCCTCGCGGAAGCCGAGATCCAGCATCTCGTCGGCCTCGTCGAGCACCACGACGCGCATCTTGGAGGTGTCGAGGCGGCCGCGCTCCAGGTGGTCGCGCAGGCGGCCCGGGGTGCCGACCACGATATGGCAGCCATCAGCGAGCGCCCGCTGCTCGCGGCGCACATCCATGCCGCCGACGCAGGAGGCGACGCGGGCACCGGCCGGGCCATAGAGCCAGATCAGCTCCCGGTTGACCTGGAGGGCGAGCTCGCGGGTGGGAGCGATGATCAGGGCCAGCGGCTCGCGCGGGGCCTCGAAGCGCTCGGCGTCGCCGAGCAGGGTGGAGGCCATGGCGAGCCCGTAGGCGACCGTCTTGCCGGAGCCGGTCTGGGCGGAGACGAGGAGATCCCGGTCGACCGCCTCCGGCTGCAGCACGGCGGCCTGGACGGGGGTCGGATCGTTGTAGCCTTTGTCGGCCAGAGCACGGTCGAGGCTGGGATTGGACTTGGGGAAAGGCATGAGAATGGGCTGAACCGTTTCAAGAGGAGCCCTCGAGGGCTCCGGTAAGGATGATCAGCCGGAGGCAGCGGCGTCGTCTATTTCGTCGATGGACACCAGGAACACGACATCGATATCGAGGTCGCCATCAGAGTCTTCGTCGTTTTCTTCGACATCGTCCTCTTCGTCCAGGGCCTCATAGAAGGCATCGATCTCGTCTTCCGATGCGGGCCGTGTCGTTAAGGCAGCTGAGCCGTCCCAGAGGGAGCGGCCCTCGCTCTTAAACGACTTCAGGTCATCTTTAAAGCTCTCGCTGAGAAAGAGTTCGCGGGCCTGCTCCTCATTGGCGTTCGTCACGGCAACCGCCTTGCCGCCTATCTCCAGGGTGACCATGGTTCATCCTTCGCCGCTGCAGTGGGGTCCAAGTCACTAACGCTCAAGCCCCGGATTCGATCAAACCAATCCTCCGTAAGCCTTTTGGGGCCTCGTGAAGGGTGTGAACAGCCCTTGAGACCAGTATAGACAGGAGGCGACCAATATGAGACCAGTTACGTCGTGAACGTGACTGGCTCCACTGTCTGCTTCCGGTCCCTCGACCGGCTTTCCCTGACCGGCTCCCGCGTCAACGAGGACGGGGCCGGCCTGCACGGCCGTTTCGCCTGGGTCATCGATGGAGCCACTGGTCTTTCCGACGAGCAGCTGACCTCCGGGGGCAGCGATGCCGCCTGGCTGGCCGCACTGATCGAGGAACGGCTGGCGGCCCTGTCCTCACTGGAGGCCGCAGATACGCTGTTGCACAGCCTGGAGGCCGACATCGTGGCGGCGTTCGTGGAAGAGACCGCGCATGTGCCGGACGTCAGCGACCACCATGCTCCCTCCGCATGTCTCGGCCTGATCGAGGTGGCGGCCGGGGAGGCGGGCCTCCTTGATCTTCAGGGGCGCCTCCTGGGCGATGTGGCCGTTCTCGTGCCGTCGGAGCACGGGATCGCCCGCTGGAGCGACGAGCGTGCCAAGCCTTTCGAGCGCAAGACGCTGGCGGCCCTTGGTGCGCAGGGCCATGAGCCGGGGCAGATCCCGGAAGCCGTGAGGCGCCAGATTCTGGAGAACCGCACCCGGCTCAACCAGCAGGACGGCTATTGGGTCGTGAGCCCGCGTCGGCCCTGGGCCGGCAGGGAGCTGCGATTCGAGGCCCAGGTGAGGCCGGGCGCGCCCATCGTGCTCGCCACCGACGGCTTCATGCGGCTCGTCGATGTGTTCGAGGCCTACACGGACGCCGAGCTCTACGACCGGCTCGCTGCGGGGCAGGGACGGGACCTGATGGAGGAATTGCGGGACAGGGAGCGGGGCGACCTCATGGCAGGCGCCTATCCTCGTGTTAAGACTCACGACGACGCGACCTTTCTCGTCATTGCAGCCGAGCGATCGGGCTGAACGAGTTCCGCCGGGACTGTTCGAACGACAGGCCCTGCGGTGGGAGGACAAGGACTTCGACAATGAGGGAAACAACAATGAAACTGACCAGACGCATTCTGATGGCCGCTGCCGCCGGCAGCTTCCTGTTCTCAGGCACCGCCGCCATGGCCCAGACCGAACTGAGCTTCTGGAGCTGGCGCCAGGAGGACAAGGCCTTCTACCAGGACATGATCAAGCAGTTCCAGGAGAAGAACCCCGGCATCACGGTGAAGTTCGAGACCTTCGCGCCCGAGAACTACCAGACCATTCTCTCCACGGCGCTCGCCGCCGGCCGCGGCCCGGACGTGATCCAGGTGCGCGCCTACGGCAACCTGGAGACCATCGCGACGCCGGGCTACCTGCTGCCCCTCGACAAGCAGAACGTGCCGGAGCTGGCGAACTTCCCCGAATCCGCCCTCGCGGCCGAGACGCTGCGTTCGGACGGCAAGGTCTATGCGGTGCCCTTCGCCACCCAGGCCCAGCTCGTGGTCTACAACAAGAAGATCTTCCAGGACGCCGGCCTGACCCCGCCGAAGACCTGGGACGAGCTGATGAAGGCGGCCGAGACCCTGAAGGCGAAGAACATCACGCCTTTCGCCAACGGCACGGCCACCGCCTGGCAGAACGAGACCATCGTCGGCGGCCTCTTGTCCTCCATGCTCGGCAAGGACTTCGAAGCCGATATCGTGTCCGGCAAGGCGAACTTCACCGACCCGCGCTTCGTCAACGCGCTGGCCAAGCTGAAGGACGTCAGCCAGTACTTCTCGCCGAACTTCACCGGCGTCGACTATCCGTCCTCGCAGCAGCTCTTCGCGGCGGGCCGCGCGGCCATGTTCGCGGGCGGCTCCTATGAGATCGCCAACTTCAAGAAGCAGAATCCCTCGCTCGATCTCGGCGTGTTCCCGGCTCCGGTGCTGAAGGCCGGAGACCAGGCGCTGGTGGCCACCTACTATGACGGCGGCTACGCGGTGAACGCAAAGAGCGACAACAAGGACGCTGCGCTCAAGTTCGTGCGCTTCCTCGCCACGCCCGAATACGGCACGGCTTTCACCAACACCCTGAAGAACCTCTCGCCGATCAAGGGCATCAAGATCGAGGATCCGATCACCCAGGAGGTGGCGAAGCTCGCCGACAACTCCATGTCGTACCTGATGCTCGTGCGCTTCCGCTATCAGGAGCCGAGCGGCTCGGTGCTGCTGCAGTCCAACGTGCAGAAGATGCTCGCCGGCCAGCAGACCCCGGAGCAGGCCGCGGCCGAGATCAACAAGGGCATCGCAACCTACTACAAGCCGTTCCAGAAGTAAGCTTGTGATACAGAGGCGGCGGGCTCTCGGGCCCGCCGCCTTTTCCGAAAGCTGTCGATTTCATGCTCGTCTCGCATAAACAGGCCCCGTCGCTGAAGCGGCAATTGTGGGTGGCGTTCCTCGTCGTTCCGCCCATCGCGTTCATGTCGCTGTTCGTGGTCTATCCGATCCTCTCGGCCTTCGCCTATGCCTTCTACGACTGGCAGGGGCTGGCGCGCGGCGAGTTCGTGGGGCTGAAGAATTTCCGGGAAGTGCTGTTCGGCGCCACCATGGCGCCCGTGGTGTGGAATGCCTTCCTGCACAACGTCTATGCGCTGATCGCCCTGATGGTGATCCAGAACGGCGGGGGATTCGTCCTCGCCTGGCTGCTCTACAAGGAGCCCTTCGGCTTCCGCTTCCACCGCATCGCCGTGTTCGTCCCGGTGGTGCTGTCGACGATCATCGTGGGCTTCCTCTGGAAGCTCTTCCTCAATCCGAATTTCGGCATCGTGAACCAGGCGCTCTATGCGCTCGGCCTCGATTCCTGGGCCAAGCCCTGGCTCGGCGACTCCTCGACCGCCTTGGGCGCTCTCATTCTTGCCAATGCCTGGCACTTCATCGGCTTCCCGACCCTGGTCTATCTCGCCGGCATGCAGCGCATCCCCCCTGAGATCATCGAGGCGGCCCGGCTCGACGGCACCAACGAATGGCAGCTGTTGAAGAACATCGTGTGGCCCCTGGTGGCGCCGAGCACGACCATTCTCTTCACGCTGCTCTTCATCGGCGCATTCAACTGGTTCGAGATCCCGTACGTGATGGTGGGCCTCGACGGGTCGCCCTTCGGCTCCACCGACGTGCTGGGCCTCGTCTTCTACCGCACGGCTTTCGGCAACCAGAGCGCCAGCATCCAGAACTTCGGCTTAGGGTCCGCCCTCGCCACGCTCCTGTTCCTCTTCATCGTCGTCTTCGCGTCCATGCTGACCCTGTGGTTGCGCCGTCGGGAGATCCAGTTTTGACCGCCCTCGCGTCCGACACCCGCGCCTCGCGCCAGCCGATCTCCTTCGCGCTGCTGGCTCAGGTCATCCTGATCGCCAACTCCTTCATCATGCTCTACCCGGTCGTGGTGATGGTGCTCTCCGCCTTCAAAACCACGGGCGAGATCTTCGATCATCCCTTCGCGCTGCCCGACTTCACGCAGGTCGGCAACTTCACCAAGGTGCTCGGCGAGACCGAGATGCCGACCTACTTCATGAACTCGATCCTGGTGACGGGCACGTCGGTGATCCTGATCCTCGTGCTCGGCACCATGGCGGGTTATGCGGTGGCCCGCTACGAGTCGCGCACCAACACCTTCATCCTGCTGTTCTTCCTGGCAGGCCTCATGCTGCCCCTGAAGCTTGCGGTCATCCCGCTCTTCATCCTGCTGCGCGACCTCGGCCTTCTCGACAGCCGCTGGAGCCTCATCGTCACCTACACGGCCATCGGGCTGCCCTCGGCCGTCTTCATCATGGCGGGCTTCCTGCGCACGCTGCCGTTGGAGCTGGAGGACGCGGCACGCATCGACGGTGCGTCGGAGCCCCGCATCATGTGGTCGGTGATGCTGCCGCTGGCGCGTCCGCCCATGGCCATCGCGGCGATCCAGAACGCGGTGCCGATCTGGAACGACTTCTTCTTCCCGCTCGTCTTCATCCAGACCGATGAACGCAAGACCCTGCCGCAGGGGCTGACCACCTTCATGGGCGAGTACACCACCGATTGGGGCATGCTGTTCGCCGGCCTCACCATCGCGGCGGCGCCCATCACGCTTCTCTACATCGTCCTCTCGCGCCAGTTCATCCAGGGCATGACGGCAGGCGCGGTGAAGTAGCATGCTGATCCCGAAGGGTGCGCTCGTCGTCTCCTGCCAGGCTCGCGCCGACAACCCGCTCCATGGGCCAGTCTATATGGCCGCCATGGCGCGCGCAGCCGAGCAGGGCGGCGCCCGGGGCATCCGCGCCAACGGGGCGGACGACATCGCGGCAATCCGGGCCGTGACGAAGCTCCCCATCATCGGCATCGCGAAGGTGTGGGACGACCGCTTTCCGGTCTACATCACGCCGGGCTTCGCTCAGGCCGAGCAGATTGCGGGAGCCGGCGCCGACATCATCGGGCTCGACGCCACGCGGCGCCCACGCGTCGGTGAGTCTGTGGAGCGCCTGATCGGGCGCATCCGCAACGAGCTCAGCCGGGAGGTCTTTGCCGACATCGCCACCCTGGAGGAGGGACGGGCAGCTTGCGCCGCCGGCGCCACCTACGTAGCAACGACGCTTTCCGGCTATACGGAAGAGACGGCGTCGCGCAAAGCCGAGGGGCCGGATCTGGAGCTTCTGTCAGCCCTCGTGGCAGAGGTTTCGGCTCCCATCGTCGCCGAGGGGCGCTTCGACACGCCCGAACTGGTAGAAGAGGCTTTCAGGCGTGGCGCCCACGCGGTCGTGGTGGGCACGGCGATCACCAATCCGCGCGAGATCACGAGAAAGTTTGTGCGGGCGCTGCCTAAAGGCCCGGTCGAGGATAGTTTGTAACGGAAACGTGAGAGCACCTCTGGCGTTCTCGGGTGTACCCATCCACATTGGGTTCCAAACGAGGTGATGCCGTGCTGATCCGCCGTCCTTCCGATATCCTGCCCTCCGAGATCACGCCTCGGGAGGTCTATCTCAACCGCCGCCAGTGGATGACCGGCGCGGCCGGGCTCGCCCTGGCGACGGCCCTGCCGGGGGTGTTGGAAGCTGCGCCGCTGCAGGCGGCCAAGAGTCCTCTCTCGACGACGGATGAGAAGCTGACGAGCCGAGAGGACGTCACGAGCTACAACAACTTCTACGAGTTCGGCACCGGCAAGGACGATCCGGCCGCCAAGGCCAAGTCGCTCAAGACTTCCCCCTGGACGGTCAAGGTCGACGGCATGGTGGGTAAGCCCGCCGAGTTCGCCATCGAAGATCTCATCAAGTCGTCGGCCCTGGAGGAGCGCATCTATCGCATGCGCTGCGTCGAGGGCTGGTCCATGGTCATTCCCTGGGTCGGGTTCCCGCTGGCGGATCTCATCAAGCGCGTCGAACCCCTGGGCAGCGCGAAATACGTGGCCTTCGAGACGGCCTATCGTCCGGAAGAGATGCCCGGGATGGACACGCTCTTCCCCGTGCTCGAATGGCCCTATGTGGAGGGCCTGCGCCTCGACGAGGCCATGAACCCGCTCACCATCCTGGCGGTCGGCCTCTATGGCGAGACGCTGCCGAACCAGAACGGCGCACCGATCCGCCTCGTGGTGCCGTGGAAATACGGATTCAAGGGCATCAAATCGATCACCCGCATCAGCTTCGTCGAGAAGCAGCCGCCGACCTCCTGGAACAAGCAGGCGCCGAACGAATACGGCTTCTACGCCAACGTGAACCCGAGCGTCGACCATCCGCGCTGGAGTCAGGCCACCGAGCGGCGCATCGGCGAGGGCGGGTTGTTCGTGAAGCGCCGCCCGACGCTGATGTTCAACGGCTATGCCGACCAGGTGGCGAGCCTCTACACCGGCATGGACCTGCGGAAGTTCTATTGATGGCGGGAAGAACCTCTGCGGCCGGCGCGGCCAAGGGCTTCGCCCTGCCGCAAGTGCCGAAGATCCTCGTCTACATCGTCGGGTTCGTTCCGGCCGTGTGGCTGTTCTATGCCGGCATCACCGACCAGCTCGGCGCCGATCCCATGCGCTATCTGGAGCAGGCGCTCGGTCTCTGGGCCTTGCGCTTCCTCGTCGCGACGCTGGCGATCACGCCGCTGCGGCAGCTCTTCGGCATCAACCTGCTGCGCTACCGCCGGGCCATCGGGCTGCTGGCGTTCTACTATGCCGCCCTGCACCTCGTGACCTATCTCGTGCTCGACCAAGGCTTAGATGTAGCGGCTATCGTCGCCGACATCGTCAAGCGCCCCTACATCACCATCGGCATGGCGACCTTCGTGATCCTCGTGCCCCTGGCCCTCACCTCCAACAATGCCGCGATCCGGCGCATGGGCGGGCAGGCCTGGGCCAGGCTGCACAAGCTCGTCTATGTGGCGGCCGTCGGCGCGGTGCTCCACTACATCCTCGTGGTGAAGTCCTGGCCGCCCGAGCCTCTGGTCTATGCGGCCATCGTGGCGGTGCTGCTCGGCTATCGGCTGGTCCGTTCCTTGGTGAAGAAGCCCTCGGCCCGCCGTCGCGCCGCTTGAAGAGCCGGCCTACTCGGCTAGGATGCGCCGGATAAGGGCAGGGCTTCTTCTTTGAGCGGCAGGATCATCCATCGAGCAGGCTTCGTCGGCGCATTCACCCGGGTGCTCCTGGTTGCGCTGGCATGGACGAGTCTCGCGGTGCCCGGTGGAGCCTCGGCCCAGAACCGCGACGTGGTTGTCTTCGCCGCAGCCAGCCTGAAGAACGCGCTCGACGAGGCCGCCGCCGCCTGGATGCGCGACAGCGGCAAGCGAGCCGTAATGTCCTATGCCGCCAGCAATGCGCTTGCCCGGCAGATCGAAGCGGGAGCCCCGGCCGACATCTTCTTCTCCGCCGATCTCGACTGGATGGATTATGCCGCCTCCAAGGGGCTGATCCAGCCGGAAAGCCGCGTCAGCCTCCTCGGCAACTCCCTCGTGCTCATTGCGCCGAAGGGTTCCGAGACGCAGATCGAGCTCAAGCCGAGCCTCGATCTCGCGGCGATCCTCGGCAGCAACCGCCTGGCCATGGGGCATGTGAATGCGGTGCCGGCCGGCAAATACGGCAAGGCCGCCCTCGAACATCTCGGCGCATGGGCGGGCGTGAAGGACAGGGTCGCGCAGACCGAAAACGTGCGCGCGGCGCTGCTCCTCGTCTCCCGCGGCGAGGCGCCGCTGGGGATCGTCTACAAGACCGATGCCGTATCGGACCCGAACGTCACAATCGTCGGAACCTTTCCGGAAGGCAGTCATCCGGCCATCGTCTACCCGGCCGCACTCACGAAGGATTCGACCAATCCCGATGCCGCGCAGTTCCTGGCTTTTCTTCGCTCGGACAAGGCCAGGCCCTTCTTCGAGAAGCAGGGCTTTACCCTGTTGAACAAAGCGGGCTCATGATGGAGGGGCTTTCTCCGGAAGAATGGGCGGCCGTTCGCCTGAGCCTGAAGGTCGCCTTCGTGGCCATGGCGGCAAGCCTCATTCCGGGCATCGCCATCGCGTTCCTGCTGGAACGCGGCCGCTTCTGGGGGCGGCAGGCACTCGACGTGCTCGTGCATCTTCCGCTGGTTCTGCCGCCTGTGGTGGTCGGCTGGTTCCTGCTCGTCGGCTTCGGGCGCCGCGGTCCTATCGGGGCCTTTCTCGCGGAGCATTTCGGAATCGTGTTCTCGTTTCGCTGGACGGGGGCCGCGCTCGCCTGCGCCATCATGGGCTTTCCCCTGCTGGTGCGCGCCATCCGGCTGTCCATCGCAGCCGTCGACCGCAAGCTCGAGGATGCGGCGGGCACGCTCGGAGCGCATCCTGCATGGGTGTTCGGCGTGGTGACGCTGCCGCTGATCCTGCCCGGCATCATCGCCGGCATGGTGCTCTCCTTCGCGAAAGCGATGGGCGAGTTCGGCGCCACGATCACCTTCGTGTCCAGCATCCCCGGCGAGACGCAGACCATCCCGAGCGCGATCTATGCCTACACCCAGGTGCCGGGAGGCGAGGGCGGCGCGATGCGGCTGACGCTCGTGTCCATCGTCATCTCCATCGCGGCGCTCTGGCTGTCCGAATGGCTGGCGCGGCGCGTGCGTCGCAGGGTCCACGCCTGATGGTCCTCGATGTCGGCATCAAGCATGAGCAGGGCGCCTTCGCGCTGCAAGCAAGCTTCCAGTCCGATGGCAAGCTCACGGCCCTGTTCGGTCCGTCAGGCTCCGGCAAGACCACCATCGTGAACGCCATCGGCGGGCTCGTGCGGCCGGATCATGGACGCATCGTGGTGCAGGGCCGGGTGCTTGTGGATACGAAGAAAAACATCCTCGTTCCGAAGCACAGGCGGCGCATCGGCACTGTGTTTCAGGAGGGACGGCTGTTCCCGCATCTCAACGTGCGGCACAACCTGCTCTTCGGCCGCTGGTTCACGCCGAGTAGCGAGCGGAAGGCGAGCTTCGATCATGTGGTGGATCTGCTCGGCATATCCCATCTGCTCGACCGCCGCCCATCGACGCTATCCGGCGGCGAGAAGCAGCGCGTGGCCATCGGCCGGGCGCTGCTCGCCGATCCGCAGCTGCTGTTGATGGACGAGCCGCTTGCTTCCCTCGACGAAGCGCGCAAGGCCGAGATCTACCCTTATATCGAACGCCTGCGCGACGAGAGCGGCGTTCCCATCGTGCTCGTCAGCCATTCCGTGGCCGAGATCGCGCGGCTGGCGACCTCTGTGGTGGTTCTCTCCGAGGGGAAGGTCGTCGCCTCCGGTCCGGCGGCGGAAGTCCTGCGGCATACGCATTACTTCGCGCAGAGCGGCCTCACAGAGGCCGGCGCGCTGATCGAGGCACAGGTGTCGGGTCACGATGCGGCTTACGACCTGACCGTGCTGCAGGCGAGAGCCGGTACTTTAAGCGTCCCGCGCCTCCCGCATCCCATCGGCACGAGCCTGCGCGTGCGTCTGCGGGCCCGCGACATCATCCTGTCGCTGAAGGCCCCCGAGGGCTTGAGCGCCCTGAACGTTCTGCCGGGATTCATTTCCTCCATCGACGAGGCCGAGGGAGCGAGCGTTGATGTGCAACTCGATTGCGGCGGGGATCCTGTTGTGGCCCGCGTGACCCGCAAATCCGTGGAGGAGCTTGGCCTGAAGCCTGGCCTTGCCGTTCACGCGATCATCAAGAGCATCGCCTTCGACCCGGAGGCCCTTGGGGTCGCCGGACGCGAGAATATGTGAGACCTGACGCCAGTGAGGTTGCATGAGCGGCAGGGCCGTGTAGCCTCTCCGGTCATCCTTTCCAGCGTCGAGAGACCACGATCATGAACGAACAAGTCCGGAATTTGCCCGATGCGGCCTCCCACGCCCAGCTTCTCGACCGTTTGGCGGAGGTCGCCGTTTGGGTCGGGCTCGGGCTGAAGCCGGGGCAGGAACTGGTTCTGACCGCGCCGCTCGACGCTGTGGCCCTCGTTCGGCGCATCACGGAGCACGCCTACAAGGCCGGCGCCTCCCTCGTCACCACGATCTTCTCCGACGAAGAGAGCACGCTGACACGCTTCCGCCATGGGCGGGACGAGAGCTTCGACACGGCTCCGGCCTGGCTCTACGAGGGCATGGCCGAGGCCTACAAGAAGGGCGCCGCCCGTCTCGCCATCGTGGGCGAGGATCCGTCGCTCCTCGCCAAGGAGGACCCGGAGAAGGTCTCCCGCGCCAACCGGGCCCGGTCGAAGGCCTATATGCCGGCCCTCAACATGATCGCCGGTTTCGACATCAACTGGACCATCGTGTCCGCCGCGACCCCGGCCTGGGCCAAGACCGTGTTCCCGGACGATCCGGACGAGGTGGCGCTGGCCAAGCTGTGGCAGGCCATCTTCTCGGCGTCCCGCGTCGACACGCCGGATCCCATCGCCGCCTGGGAGAAGCACAACGCCGCCCTGCAGACCCGCACGCGGATGCTGAACGAGAAGAACTATGCTGCGCTCCACTTCCGCGGCCCCGGCACGGACCTGCGCGTCGGCCTGGCGGATGGCCACGAGTGGAACGGCGGCTCGACCAAGGCCAAGAACGGCCTCGTCTGCAACGCCAACATTCCCACAGAGGAGGTCTTCACCACGCCGCACAAGGATCGCGTGGATGGCACGGTGACGAGCACCAAGCCGCTCTCCTACAACGGCACCCTGATCCAGGACATTCAGGTGCGGTTCGAGGGCGGACGCATCGTCGAGAGCAGGGCGCGCACGGGCGAGGCCGTGCTGAACAAGGTGCTGGACACGGACGAGGGCGCGCGCCGTCTCGGCGAGGTGGCCCTGGTGCCCTATTCCTCGCCGATCTCGCAGAGCGGGCTTCTCTTCTTCAACACCCTGTTCGACGAGAACGCCTCCAGCCACATTGCCCTCGGCCAAGCCTACAGCAAATGCATCCGCGGCGGTGGCGCCATGAGCGAGGAGGAGCTGGCCTCCCGCGGCTCCAACAAGAGCCTGATCCATATCGACTGGATGATCGGCTCCGACCGGGTGGACGTGGATGGTATCACACAGGACGGCACGGCCGAGCCGCTGATGCGTGGCGGCGAATGGGTGACAAAATAACAAAGGACTCGCGCTTTGCGCCGTGCTGGATCTATGATCCAGGCGATTGCCTGATCTGACGCAAACGGTGCTTGACGTAGCGGCATCGTGACTGTGATGGATACAGGTATCAAAGAGGTGCTGGCTTGATCGGTGTTCAGGCCGGTGCTGTCTCAAGAGCGTGGATGGATGTCGGATACAGCCAATCGTCAATCTGAAGCCCTCCTGTCGGTCCGCTCCCTGTCGGTGGAGTTCGGCGCGGGGGAGGGAGCCTTCAAGGCCGTCAAGGACGTCAGCTTCGACGTAAAGCCGGGCAAGACCCTGGCGGTCGTCGGCGAGTCGGGGTCCGGCAAGTCGGTGACTTCGCTCGCGATCATGCGCCTGACGGACTACACGGGCGGGCGGATCACCAGCGGACAGGTGCTGTTTCGCCCCGAGGGGGCCGAGGCCATCGACCTCGTCCAGGCCTCCGACTCCAAGCTCCGGGAGATTCGCGGCAACGATATCGCGATGATCTTCCAGGAGCCGATGACGTCGCTCAATCCGGTCTTCACCATCGGCAACCAGATCGCGGAGACGCTGATCCTGCACCAGGGCCTGAACGGGCGCGAGGCGCGGCTGCGGGCGAGGGACCTTCTGCAGAAGGTGCGCCTGCCGGATGCGGACAGGCTGCTCGACCGCTACCCGCACCAGCTTTCCGGCGGCATGCGCCAGCGCGTGATGATCGCCATGGCGCTCGCCTGCAATCCGAAGCTCCTCATCGCCGACGAGCCCACGACGGCCCTCGACGTGACGATCCAGGCGCAGATCCTCAACATCATCCGCGACCTGCAAGCCGAGATGGGCACCGCCGTCATCTTCATCACGCACGACATGGGCGTGGTGGCCGAGATGGCCGACGATGTGGTGGTGATGTGGAAGGGCGAGAAGGTGGAGCAGGCGCCGGTGCGCGATGTCTTCGCGTCGCCGCAGCACCCCTATACCAAAGCACTGCTCTCCGCCGTGCCGCGCTTAGGCTCTCTCACGGGCCAGCCGCTGCCGAAGCGCACGCCCGTGATGATCATGGACGGGGGCGTCGCCAAGCCCGTCGGCGGCACACACGAGCAGAACACGGCCGACTACACGAAACCCATTCTGCAGGTGGACAAGCTGACCACGCGCTTCGACGTGGGCAAGACCTTCTTCGGCCGCGTGACTCATCGCGTTCATGCGGTTGAGGAGGTGAGCTTCGACATCTATCCCGGCGAGACGCTGGCGCTGGTGGGTGAATCCGGCAGCGGCAAGTCCACCATCGGGCGCACGCTACAGCAGCTCGTGGAGCCCACGGGTGGCACGGTGCGCTTCGACGGGCGCGACATGGCGGCCATGAGCCACGCCGAGCGCCGCCGCCTGCGCCAAGAGATCCAGTACATCTTCCAGGATCCCTTCGCATCCCTCGATCCGCGCCACACGGTGGGCTACAGCATCGCCGAGCCGATCATCGTTCATGGCCTGATCAACGACCGCAAGGCGCGCGAGCGGCGGGTGCATGAGCTGCTCGATCAGGTCGGACTGCAGCCGCAGCATGCCAAGCGCTATCCGCACGAGTTCTCCGGCGGCCAGCGCCAGCGCATCTGTATCGCGCGTGCGCTCGCCAGCAATCCCAAGCTCATCATCGCGGACGAGTCCGTCTCCGCCCTTGATGTGTCGATCCAGGCGCAGATCGTCAACCTGCTCATGGAGCTTCAGGAGAGGCGCCGCCTGTCCTATCTCTTCATCACCCACGACATGGCCGTGGTGGAAAAGATCAGTCATCGCGTCGCTGTGATGTATCTGGGCCAGATCGTCGAGCTCGGGTCCCGGCAGGCGATTTTTGAGAATCCGCAGCATTCCTACACCCGCAAGCTGCTTGCGGCGGTGCCTATCGCCGATCCGCAGCGCGAGCGGGCGAAGGTGCGGATCGAGGGAGAAATCCCGAGCCCGGTACGTCCGGTCGGGCAGGAGCCCGCCATCCATCGCATGCGCGAGGTCGAGCCGGGGCACTGGGTCGCCATCGAGGCGGATTCGCTTCGTGGGGCAGCGTAAAAAAGTTTTCCAGAGGGAGATAACAGGATGAAGTTTTCGACAACACTGAAAGCGCTCGGTTTCACGACCGCAGTGGCCCTGGCGCCGCTGATGGCGGTGAGTGCGCAGGCGGCCGGCACCCTGACGACCGCCGTCGCCATCGATCCCGGCAGCTGGGATCCGATCGACACCTTCCTGGTCGATTGGTCGTCCGCCGCCAACAACATCTTCGACGGGCTGACCGCCCGCGGCGCGGACATGAAGCTGAAGCCGGGTCTTGCCACGTCCTGGGAGCTCTTGGACGACAACAAGCGCATCCGCTTCAAGCTGCGCGAGAACGTGAAGTTCCATAACGGCGAACCCTTCAATGCGGAAGCCGTGAAGTTCACCTTCGACCGCCTTCTCGGTGAAGAAGGCAAGAAGGGCCCGCAGCAGTCGAACTATACCTCCATCGACCATGTCGAGGTTGTGGACGAGAATACGGTCGACTTCGTCATGAAGCAGCCCGATCCCGTTCTGCTCACCAAGCTCGCTGGCTACGGCGCGATGATCGTGCCGCCGAAGTACATCCAGGAGAAGGGTGACGCCTATTTCAACACCCATCCGGTCGGCACCGGCCCGTTCAAGTTCGTCGAGTACAATCCGAAGGTGAACCTGGTTCTGGAAGCCAACCCCGAGCACTGGGGCGGTGCTCCCAAGCTCGACAAGGTCGTGACCCGCTTTATCTCCGAGGCGAACACGCAGGTCGCCGAACTCCAGGCCGGCCGCATCGATGTCGCGACGCTTATTCCCTTCGGCCTTGCGCCGACGGTCGAGAAGAGCCCGAATCTCGACCTCGTCAGCATCACTGGCCCGACGGTGGTCTCGCTGCGCTTCAACACCAAGGAAGGCATCACGAAGGACCCGAACGTCCGCAAGGCGCTCATCACGGGCGTCGACCGCGATGCGATCATCAAGGCGGTGCTCCTCGGCCACGCCAAGCCGATCGCCAGCTTCCAGTCGGAGCTGTCCTTCGGCAACGATCCGGCCATGAAGCCGGTGCCCTTCGATCTCGCCAAGGCGAAGAAAATGCTGCAGGACGCGAAGGTTCCGGCCGGCGCTCCGGTGCGGATCGATTTCCGCGGCAACGATGCGACCTTCCGCGAGGTGGCTCAGGCTACGGCGGGCTATCTGCAGGCGCTGGGTCTGAAGCCCTCGCTCCAGCCGCACGAGCCGCCGGTCCTGCTCAACGACATCATCCCGAACGGCAAGACAGGCGAAGCCTGGCACCAGGCCTGGGGCGGCTGGACCTTCGACTACGACAACACGGCTTACCTGATGTACCACACGGGCGAGAAGTGGAACCCGTACGGCAGCGATCCGAAGCTCGATGCACTTCTCGAGAAGCAGCGCACGGTCTACGATGTGAAGGAGCGTGAGAAGATCCTGCAGGAAGTGGCCCGCTACGTGGCCGATCAGGCGCTCGAGCTCCCGCTTTACAACCAGAACACGATCTACGGCGTGAACAAGCGGGTGAAGAACTTCGACGCTCCCGCCGACCGCCGCTTCCGCTTCACCGAAACGACCGTGGAGTAAGCGGACCGCTCCGGCGCCTTCAAACGGGCGCCGCGCACCGACGACACGAGCAGGCCCCGCGCGAGCGGGGCCTCTTTCAAAAGCAACAACACCGAAACCCGGACGGACCACGGCATGGCAGGCTTCATCCTCAAGCGATTGCTGCAGGCGATCTTCGTGATCCTGGCCGTCACCCTGATCGTGGCTTTCGCGATCCGGCTCTCCGGCGATCCGGCCGTCATGCTGCTCAGCGGCGGCGGCAATGTCACCGAGCAGGACCTGCAGAACATCCGGCAGGCGCTCGGTCTTGAGCGCCCCTTCTACGTCCAATATCTCGGCTTCCTGCGGGGAATTTTCGTCGGCGATTTCGGCAAGAGCTTCATGGGCGCGACACCCGTTTCCGCGCTGATCGCCCAGGCGCTTCCGGCAACGCTTCTCCTGGCTTTCGTCTCGCTCCTGATATCCATCGTCCTGTCCGTGCCGCTCGGCATCTACGCCGCTGTCCATCGCGGCCGCTGGCCGGATCAGCTCATCCGCATCCTGTCGCTGGTGGGGCTGTCCTTTCCGAATTTCTGGCTCGCCATCATGCTGGTGCTGCTGTTCTCCATCGTGCTCGGCATCCTGCCGCCGAGCGGCATGGAAGGGCCGGAGAGCTTCGTCATGCCGGCGCTCACCATGGCGATCATCCTCACCGCGACGAACGTGCGCCTCGTTCGCACCTCCATGCTGGAGACGCTCTCACAGCAATACATCATGGTGGCGCGCTCCAAGGGGCTGCGCGACCGGGTGGTCCTGTACAAGCATGCCCTGCGCAACTCGGCGATTCCGCTCGTCACCTACATCGGCCTGCAGTTCGGCAGCCTCATCGGCGGCATCGTGATCGTGGAGCGGGTGTTCAACTGGCCGGGCATGGGCTCGCTCGCGTTCGATGCCATCTCCAACCGCGACTATCCGGTGCTCCAGGGCGCCATCACGGTGCTGGCGCTGTTCATCGTTCTCATCAATCTCCTGGTCGATATCGCCTATGGGCTGATCGATCCGCGCATCCGGACGGAGTAAAGCCCATGGCAACGGCTCAGGCTGTCTCCCCGTCGCGCTCGTGGTTCAAGTCGCTCGAGCTTGTCCTCGGCATCCTCTTTGCAGGCGGTATTACCCTGGTCGTGCTGCTCTCCCCGGTCCTGTTTCCGGATGGCGGCGAGGGCATGGACCTTATGGCGAGGCTCATCCCGCCGTTCGAGAGCTGGGAGCACATCCTCGGCACCGACCCCCTTGGCCGCGACGTGCTGGCCCGCGTCGCCGTGGGCGGCAAGATTTCGCTCATGGTCGGCTTTCTCTCCGTGCTCGGCGCCGTCACCATCGGCACCCTTGTCGGTTTGGCGGCGGGTTATTATCGCGGCATTGCCGAGATACTCCTGATGCGCTTCGTGGACATTCAGCTCGCGCTGCCCTTCATCCTGGTGGCGATCATGTTCCTGGCCATTCTGGGTGCGGGCATCGACAAAGTGATCCTCGTCATGATCGCCACCCAATGGGTGCAATATGCCCGCCTCGTGCGCGGCTCCGTGCTGGCCCTGCGGGAGCGCGAGTTCATTCTCTCCGCCCGCGCCATCGGTGTTAGCAACGGGCGCATCATCTTCACGCACGTGCTGCCCAACGTGCTCGGCCCCATCGTGATCCTCATGACCCTGCAGGTGGCCAACAACATCCTGTTGGAGAGCAGCCTGACCTTCCTCGGCCTCGGCGTCGATCCGCTCATCCCGAGTTGGGGCGGCATGCTGGCCGATGGGCGCACCTATCTGCAGACCGCCTGGTGGGTCAGCGTGTTCCCCGGGCTCGCCATCATGTTCACCGTGCTCGGCCTGAACCTTCTGGGCGACTGGCTGCGCGATTATCTCGACCCGACAGGACAGACCTCGAAATGACGATTTTGCTCGACGAGCGGGTTCCGCGCACTCTCGATGCCCTCGTGCGCGAATGGGCCAGCGATGATCATCGCGGCATGGTCCTCGAGGCCTGGCTGTTCGAGGACGAGGCGGCGCGTCGCCGGGCCGAACAGGTCTTCGCCGATGCGGGCGTCCATGCCCGCCTGCGCAGCGCCTACAAGCCGCTCGTCCATGCCTTCCTGGAAGAGTTCGACATGGCGGGCGTGACCCGCGCGATCGTGCGCTACCCCGTGCATGAGAATGCCGACCGCCTCCGCTTCCTCTCCGAGGCTTATCCCCTGGCGGCCCTGCTCGGCAGCATCGAGACCCGCTTCGAGCCCGGCGAGGCCGATCTGACCTATGAGGTCACGCTGGAATATGCGGATGAGAGCGTCGCGAAGCATGAGGTCTTCGCGCCCAACCGCCTGCGCACCAACCATCTGGACCAGGTCGACCTCACGCCTACCGGCTGGCTGAAGGTGACGGGGCGTATCGATGGGGGCGCCGATCTCGACGAGCCGGTCGAGACCGAGATCGAGCAGGTGTTCCATAAGGTGATGGGGGCTGTCTTGGCCCATGACTGGCCGGCAACGGAGCCCTATGTGGAGACGCTCGCCATCGATGTCGCTATTCCCGGCATCGAGCGCGAGCTCGCTTACGGCGACGAGGTCATGAGCACCCGCGAGGCGCTGCACGAGGATTTCTATTTCTCCATTCTCGAGTTCTTCAAGCACCACTCGGGCCGCCCCTCCGACGACCGGGGCCTGCAGCCGGGTCAGATCGTGCCGGATATCCGCGCAGGCGAGGGCGATGCGCATGTTCGCGTGACGCTGCGCTCTTTCGGCGTGCCGTCCGATCCGGTCCGGCCGGAGCAGGATATCGAGGCGGCGGACGCCGCGCCGTCCTTGGCTCAGATCCATCGCGAGCTTGCGGAGCTTCCTGGCGATGCCTTCGAGGGTGTCTCCCGCGAGGGGCGGCCGGTGCGCGGCATCTATCGTCCCGGCTCGCGCCCGGCCGTCCTCGTCACGAGCGGACAGCACGCCAACGAGACCTCGGCTCCCGTTGGAACCTTGAGGGCCGTGCGCCGGCTTCTCGCCAATCCCGAGGCCAACATCGCCTATATCCCGGTCGAAAACCCGGACGGCTATGCGCTGCATGGCCGCCTCTGCGAGGGCAGCCCGCGGCACATGCACCATGCCGCGCGCTACACGTCGCTGGGCAATGATCTGGAATACGGCCGCGCCGAACCCGGCTACGAGATCGGCGCCCGCAACCAGGCCCTGGCCCTGTCGGGCGCACAGCTTCACCTCAACCTGCACGGCTACCCGGCCCATGAATGGACCAGGCCGTTCACGGGCTACCTGCCGCGCGGCTTCGAGCTCTGGACGATCCCGAAGGGCTTCTTCCTCATCATGAGGCACCATCCCGCCTGGAGCGAAACGGCCAGGACGCTGATCGAAGCCGTCACGACAGGCCTGTCGGCCGTCCCAGGCCTGGCCGAGTTCAACCGGCGCCAGATCGAGATTTGCTCGATCCATTCCGGCGGCACGCCCTACGAGATCATCAACGACATCCCCTGCCTGATCACGGCGGACGAGCGGCACCCGACCCCGCTGACTCTCATCACAGAGTTTCCTGACGAGACGATCTACGGCGAAGCTTACCGCTTCGCTCACACGGTCCAGATGGCGACGGTGATTGCCGCCGAGGAGGCCTTCACGTCCATGATGGCGGCGGTTGGCTGAGGCTGCCTGCGGTTATGGCGGCCTGACGATCAGGCAAGCCGGGCCTTGGTGCGCAGATATGATGACGTTGCGTCATGGGGATCATGTGACGTGACCCGCAAAGCTTCCACGCCCCTTGTACAGCCCATAATATAACGTTATATCACTTGATTATTCCAAAAGCGCGAACGGCGCGATTCCAAGTTGCTTCAGGGGTGTCGATACCATGCCTAAATTGTTTGAATTTCAAGGGAATACCCTGCCGTCCTGGTATGACGGGAACTACGAGGCGACATGGCTCTCAAGAAATTACGATCTGATCAGGGATGATGGCGCATCGCAGATGGTCATCGTCCCGACGGTCTATATGGACACGCTGAGCTCGACAGATATTTACCGCGACAACAATGACCTCGGCGGCCACAGCAGCGATCCCTATACGCGCACCGAGAGCGACGATTCGATCCGCTATGCCATCGCTCAGGCCAAGGGGCGCGAACTCGAGGTTGTCTTCAAGCTGCATGTGAACATCCAGACCGAGGAATGGAATGCCCTCATCGGTCCTCCGGCGGGTTCGACCCCGGCTGAGGCTAAAGCCTGGGCGGATGCGTGGTTCGCCTCCTACAAGAAGGAGGTGCTCCACTATGCCAAGTTGGCGAAGGAGGAGGGCGTCACCACTTTCGTGATCGGCAACGAATGCGAAAGCATGACGCGGCCCCAGTACACCGAATACTGGCAGGACATCATTGCGGCTGTCCGCGAGGAAATGAAGGAAGAGGGAAAGCCGGATTATCCTCTAAAGCTCACATACGCTGCGACCTGGACCGAGGCTCTTCATGTCGGGTTCTGGCAAGAGCTCGATTACGTCGGGGTCAATCCTTACATCGCCTTCTCCAACAAGGATGACCCGACCCTGCAGGAGATGATTGCCGGGTGGACCGAGCGGTCCGAGGTTCCCTATGTTCGGGGCGTCATCGACGCAAGATTCCCCGGACAGGACCTGTCCGCCATCGATGCCTTGAAACAGATTGCCGAAATAGCTGGCAAGCAGCTGGTATTTACCGAGGTGGGCTTCCGCAGCCTGGATGGTACGAACAAGGATCCGGGCGTTTACACCAGCAACGGTCAGGTCGACGAGCTTGAGCAGCTCGACATGTTCAAGGCCTTCTACAAGATCATCACCGATCGCGTGGGGGAGGGCTGGATCGCCGGCTACTGGTTCTGGAACTACGCTCAGGGCTCGGATTCCTTCGATGAGAATCCCGACGACAATTACTATACCCATGGCAAGCTCGCCGACGCGGTGATCGAGCAGTACTTCAAGAACCCGACGTCGGTCATCGGCCGCAAGCTCGTCGGCAAGGATAGTGCTCAGAACCTGAACGACACGCTTCTCGGCGGGTTCAATCACGACACGCTCATCGGCGGCAAGGGCAGCGACGTGCTGCTCGGCGGCGCCGGTGCCGACGTATTCGTCTATTATGGCGGTGACGGCGCCGATACCATCACCGACTTCAAGGCTTCGGAAGGCGACAAGATCAGCCTGCTCAACGCCGGCGTCATCGGCTTTGCCGATCTGAACATTTCCGCCATCCCTAACGGCGACGGCTACGTGGTCCGGTTCGCGGATGGCGGCAGCATCACCATCCTGACGAAGGAAGCGCTCTCGGCCAGCTGGTTCCTGTTCAACACCCTCGGCCAGACCGGGCCTTCGGTGAAGCCGACCTCCGGCAATGATGAACTCACCGGAACCAACACGGGCAACAGGATCGACGCGGGTGCCGGCGACGACCTCGTCAACGGCCTCGGTGGCAACGACCGGCTTTACGGCGGCACCGGCAACGATACCCTCAACGGCGGCGAGGGCAACGATCAGCTTTATGGCGGTGCCGGCCTCGACATCGTCAATGGCGGCAACGGCAACGACCGGCTTTATGGCGGCAGCGAGACCGACATCATGCATGGCAATGCCGGCAACGATCAGGTCCGCGGCGACGACGGCAACGACATGCTCTACGGCGACGCCGGAAACGATCTCGTCCGTGGCGGCATCGGCAACGACCAGCTTTATGGCGGATCGGATAACGATAAGCTTTATGGCGATCTTGGCAACGATAACGCTCAGGGCGGCCAGGGTCACGATACCATCTACGGCCACAGCGGCAATGACACGCTCGATGGCGGGGAGGGTAACGACAGGATCTATGGCGGCAGCGGCGACGACAACTTGCAGGGCTGGTTCGGCAACGACTTGCTCTGGGGCGGCACCGGTGGCGACACCATCGCTGCCGGCGGTGGTGTCGACAGGATCTGGGGTGGCAGCGGTGCCGACCGCTTCGTCATCGGCGAGGGCTTCGGCCGTGACATCATCTATGACTTCAAGCTCAAGCAGGGCGATCAGCTGATCCTCCAGAGCAACATGAACGGCCTGCGTTTCACACGCGACACGTTCGCATCTCTGCAGGACCGCATGAAGCAGGTCGGCAGCGATACCGTGATCGATCTTGGCGGTACCGACAACATCACGCTGAAGAGCGTCAAGGCATCCACTCTCGACGTGAACGACTTCTGGTTCTACTGACGGAATGCAGATTCGATGACGATGCGGCCGGGGATTTCCCCGGCCGTTTTGCTTTCAGGGCCCGGTTTCTGCCCGACCGGGAACAAGCCCGCTTCCGCTGCCGTTCCTCCGGCGAGGTGGAGCGATGAGGTTCCGGTGGGAGGTGCAGCCATGGCCCGGTTGTCCTGGAAGCAAGGCGAGAACGATGCGTCCATCAAGGAGGCTGTCGATCTGGTGCGCGAGCACGGCGAGACCCTGCCGCCGATTGTCGACGAGCAGGCCTTCGGCGCCATGTTCGACCGCTTTGCCGACGCCAAGGTGGTGCTGCTGGGCGAGGCGAGCCATGGCACGTCGGAGTTCTACCGGGCGCGGGCTGCCATCACGAAGCGCCTGATCGAGCAGCACGGCTTCACCATCGTGGCCGTGGAGGCCGACTGGCCCGATGCGGCGCGGATCGACGCCTATGTGCGCCGCCGCTCTCCTGCCGATGGTGAGGACGAGGCATTTGAGCGTTTTCCCACATGGATGTGGCGCAACGAGGAGGTCTACGATTTCGTCAACTGGATGCGCGAGCACAACAAGGATCGCGCCGAGGATGAACGGACCGAGTTCCGCGGGCTCGACGTCTACAGCCTGAACGGGTCCATCCGCTCCGTGCTCGATTATCTCGACAAGGTCGACCCTGAAGCCGCCAGCGAAGCGAGGGGGCGCTATGGCTGCCTGAGCCCGTGGCAGTCGGATCCGGCGCGCTACGGCCGCGCGGTTCTCACCGGGCAGAAGAAGCCCTGCGACGAGGCCCTGCTGCGCCAGCTCCAGGATATCCTCGACAAGCGCATGGAATACCTCCAGGCCGATGGCGGCGAGGCCTTCTTCGATGCGGTCCAGAACGCCAAGATCGTCCACGCGGCCGAGCACTACTACCGGATCATGTACGAGGGCGCGACGGAGTCCTGGAACCTGCGCGACCGCCACATGTTCGAGACGCTCCAGAGCCTGCTCGCGCGGCGCGACAACGCCAAGGCCGTGGTCTGGGCCCACAACTCCCACATCGGCAACGCCGCCGCCACGGCCATGGGCTGGCAGGGGGAGTTCAACATCGGCGAACTCTGCCGCAAGACCTATCGCAATGAGGCGGTGCGGATCGGGCTCAGCACGGATCGCGGCACCGTGGCGGCGGCCGACGATTGGGACGAGCCCATGCGGGTCAAGAACGTGCTCCCGGCCCGGCCCGACAGCCACGAGCGGATCTTCCGGGAGACGGGCTTAGGCTGCTTCCTCACCGACTGGCGCGAGAACGGGCAGGCCGACCTGACGGGGGTTCTCTCGCGGCCGCGCCTGGAACGGGCCATCGGGGTGGTCTACCGGCCCGAGACGGAACTCTACAGCCATTATTTCGAGGCAATCCTCGCCGAGCAGTTCGACGCCCTCGTCTGGTTCGACGAGACCAAGGCCGTGACGCCACTCACCCGTGCCCACGGCAAGGGCATGCCGGAGACCTATCCGTTCGGGCTCTGATGCGGACAAACCCTCCCCCCGTTGCGGGGGAGGGTGGCGAACGGAGTGAGCCGGGAGAGGGGCTGTGCTCGACGCTCGACGGCCCCTCTCCCGACCTGCTTTCGCAGGCCACCCTCTCCCGCTGAAGGGGAGAGAGTTTGGGTGAGCGCGTGTTCTCACTTTGTTCTTGACGGCGGCCTCAATCTTGGCTATAACATTCCCCTAGATCTGCTCCTCTGAGGGGCGCGCTCGCGAGGCGTCGCAGTGTGGGAGCAGGCACGGTCCCGCCGCAGGGCTCGCACCCCTGTGATCGCGGGTGGCCGATCCTGGCTCAGACCAGGTCCGCTGAAACAAACCGTGCGCGAAGAGGCAGTCTGGCTCTTCCATTCACCATCACACAGCGAGCCGGGCTGCCCGACGCGCCACCCTCGACCAACCCCTCAGGCTCGCAGCGCACGCTGCGGGCCCACAGGTGCTGGCTCTTTGGAACTCCGCGGGCGACACTCCCCCGCCTTGCCCCGGTGGCCTGCCCCTGCTAACTGACGGCCAACTCCATTCACATCTCGATCAAGCAGGGCTTTTTCCGTGTCCCGTCAATTCATCTACCACATGCGTGGCCTCACCAAGACCTATTCGGGCGGCAAGAAGGTCTTGGACAACATCCATCTGTCCTTCTACCCGGACGCCAAGATCGGCGTGCTCGGCGTCAACGGTGCCGGTAAGTCGACCCTGCTTCGCATCATGGCCGGCACCGACACGGACTGGACCGGCGAGGGCTGGGTCGCCGAGGGCGCCCGCGTCGGCTACCTGCCGCAGGAGCCGCAGCTCGATCCGTCGAAGAACGTGCGCGAGAACGTCATGGAGGGCGTGGCCGCCAAGAAGGCGATCCTCGACCGCTACAACGAGCTCGCCATGAACTACTCCGAGGAGACGGCGGACGAGATGACCCGCCTGCAGGACGAGATCGAGGCCAAGGGCCTGTGGGATCTCGACTCTCAGGTCGACCAGGCCATGGATGCCCTGCGCTGCCCGCCGGACGACTGGGCCGTGGACAAGCTCTCGGGCGGCGAGCGCCGCCGCGTGGCGCTCTGCAAGCTGCTCCTGGAGCAGCCGGAACTGCTCCTCCTCGACGAGCCCACCAACCACCTGGACGCCGAGACCACCGCCTGGCTCGAAGGCCACCTGCGCAGCTATCCGGGCGCGATCCTGATCGTCACCCACGACCGCTACTTCCTCGACAACGTCACCGGCTGGATCCTTGAGCTCGACCGCGGGCGCGGCATTCCCTACGAGGGCAATTACTCGTCCTGGCTCACGCAGAAGCAGAAGCGCCTCGAGCAGGAGGGCCGCGAGGACGAGGCGCACAAGCGCACCATCGAGCGCGAGCGCGAGTGGGTGTCGGCCTCGCCGAAGGCCCGCCAGGCCAAGTCGAAGGCCCGTATCCAGCGCTACGAGGAACTCGTGGCCAAGGCCAACGAGAAGGGTCCGACGACCGCCCAGATCGTCATCCCGATCGCCGAGCGCCTGGGCAACAACGTCATCGAGTTCGACAACCTGAAGAAGGCCTTCGGCGACAAGCTCCTGATCGACGGCCTGTCCTTCAAGCTGCCGCCGGGCGGCATCGTGGGCATCATCGGCCCGAACGGCGCCGGCAAGACGACCCTGTTCCGCATGATCACCGGCCAGGAGCAGCCGGACGAGGGTTCCATCAAGATCGGCGAGAGCGTCAAGCTCGGCTACGTCGACCAGAGTCGCGACTCGCTTGACGCCAACAAGACCCTCTACGAGGAGATCTCCGGCGGCAACGAGGTGCTCTATCTCGGCAAGCGCGAGATCAATGCCCGCGCCTATTGCGGCGCCTTCAACTTCAAGGGATCCGACCAGCAGAAGAAGGTGGGCGTGCTCTCCGGTGGTGAGCGCAACCGCGTGCATCTGGCCAAGATCCTGAAGTCGGGCTCCAACGTCCTGCTCCTCGACGAGCCGACCAACGACCTCGACGTGGACACCCTGCGGGCGCTCGAAGAGGCGCTGGAGGATTACGCGGGCTGCGCGGTCATCATCTCGCACGACCGCTGGTTCCTCGACCGCATCGCCACCCACATCCTGGCCTTCGAGGGCGACAGCCACGTGGAATGGTTCGAGGGCAACTTCGCCGATTACGAGGAGGACAAGAAGCGCCGCCTCGGCACGGATTCCACGATCCCGCACCGGATCAAGTACAAGAAGTTCTCGCGGTAATTCACTCGCGGGAACTATCCTTGTCGGCATTCATAAACGCGGGATCGGGCGCAAGCCTGCCCGCGTTCTTTTATGCCAGAGATCAAGAGCGCGCTCGATCGGCGCCTTAGATCTTCAAGATGCTCTTCGCCTCATCGAGGAGCCTCTCCGACTCGGGATGGTTGCCAGCCTTGTGGGCTTCCTCGCCTCTCTGGCGCAGGCTCATGACCCTTTGCCGCTCGGCCGCCGTGAGCTGCGCCGTCTGCATGGCCTTGTCGATGGCGGCCATGTCCATGGGACAGCGGCGGGCGAAAGCCGGCGCGGTGGTGGCCATGCCGAAGGCGAGAACGAGAGTTAGTGTGCGAAGCATTGTAGGCCCTCCTGTTCCGCAAGAGCGCCAGGCTCTGTGCAGAAGGCGTCAAGTGTTTTGCCCCCAGGCTCAATTCTACGCCAGTATCCTCGACGGGAGAACTTCACCTGATGGATGAGAGCCGGGCAATGGGGCAGCCATTGGAGGGTCAGGTGGTCTGGCCCATGGCTCGCTGACGCAGCCTTTCGGTTTACGCCAAGCCTTAGGTCTGGTTCCGGCCTCGCTGAAACAGTGATCCGTCGTCTCCTCTAAAGGGAGTTGGGTTCTTCAACGAAACAGTGTATGACCCTTGAGGCACGAGAGATAAGAAAGAAGACGTTCCGTGCCAGCCGATCACATTTCCAGCTTTGAATCCGTTGCTACGCCTGAAGAAGCCGTCGAGCGGCTCATCGAGCTCCATGATAGTGCCATCGAGGCGCAACGCCATGCTGTGGAGCATTTCTTCGCCACCGGCACGGCCCCCACACCCCTTGAGCGCTCCCGCTTCCGCTATCCGGAGCTTCGCCTCGGTTACCGGGCGAACTCGGTTCCGCCGGTCAAGCAGCGCGCCTATGCCAAGTTCCAGGGGCCCGGCGTCTATGCAACCACCATCACCCAGCCGACCTTCTACCGGAACTACCTGCTGGAGCAGCTGAACTACCTCGTGCGCGACTACGGCGCCACCATCGAGGTCGGGGTCAGCGACCAGGAGATCCCGTACCCTTACGTGTTCGAGCGGGGCGACGAACTGGGCCGGGGGGCCCATTCGGCCTCCGAGCTCGCCCAGCACTTCCCGACCCCGCTACTCGCCAAGGTCGGCGACGAGATCGCCGACGGCACGTGGATGTTCCATGACGGCGATCCCCGCCCCCTGGCGCTCTTCGATGCGGCCCGCGTGGACTATTCCCTTCGCCGCCTCGTGCACTACACGGGCAGCGACTGGCGCTGCGTCCAGCCCTGGATCCTGCTCACCAACTATCACCGCTATGTGGACCAGTTCATTCGCTGGGCCGTGAAGGAGCTTGCCGACGAGAACGGGCCCTATACACGGCTCGTCCTGCCCGGCGGCGTCAGCATCGAGCGGGGCCTCGACGAGACGACGGTCGAGGACCTGATCGGCTCGTCGCCGTGGCACCGGTTCCAGATGCCGGCCTACCATCTCATGCGCAAGGACGGGCAGGGCGTAAGCCTGGTCAATATCGGCGTCGGCCCGTCGAACGCGAAGAACATCACGGACCACCTGGCCGTGCTGCGCCCCCATTGCTGGCTCATGGTAGGCCATTGCGGAGGCTTGCGCCAGTCGCAGTCCATCGGCGACTACGTGCTGGCCCACGGCTATCTCCGGCGCGACCACATCCTCGACGGCGCCGTGCCGCCGGAAATCCCGATCCCGGCGCTCGCCGAAATCCAGGTCGCCCTGCAGGAGGCGGCCGTTCAGGTGACGGGCGAGAAGGGCGAGGAGCTGAAGCGGCGCCTGCGCACCGGCACGGTCGTGACCTATGACGACCGGAACTGGGAGCTGCGCTGGAGCCAGGAGCGGCGCCAGATCAACCTCTCCCGCGCCATCGCGGTGGACATGGAGAGCGGCACCATCGCGGCCCAGGGCTATCGCCTGCGCGTCCCTTACGGGACCCTGCTCTGCGTCTCCGACAAGCCGCTGCACGGGGAAATCAAGCTGCCGGGCGCGGCCAATGCCTTCTATGAGCGCGCAGTGAGCGAGCACCTCATGATTGGCCTTTCGGCGCTCGACATCCTCCGGGGACAGCGCACTTCCCTTCATTCGCGCAAGCTGCGGAGCTTCGACGAACCGCCGTTCCGGTAGGCGTTTCTTCCTCGGCGTCGGCGCAGCCCGCCGGCCGTGGGGCCAAGATCGTGTGCAGGAAAGCATTCGGACGTCCTTGGGCCAAGTCCCAGGGCGTTCGGCTGTTGCAGAAAGCTCTTCCAGCGCTGCTACCGAATGTCGCTACAATCCACAGCAACCAGCGCGGCCGCGCTAAGGCATTATTTCCTCAAGGAAAAGGGGAAAACGAGAGACTTCGGCGAAAGGCTCTCGTGACTCGACAGAGGAAGAAAATGATTCGTATCTTTATAACGTAGAAGGATTCGCTAGAGCCTGAATGAAGGCCCCCATGAGGATCGAACAACAAAGGTCATTCAGAGGGGTACCAGGCCTATGCCTTCAGCCAAGCACTTATTGACGACGGCAGCCGCCGTCCTGATCGCCTCCGCCGTCGGCCAGCCGGCCTCAGCGGAAACTGTCCTGAAGATCAGGATGCTCGGCGATCTCAAGATCATCGATCCGGTCATCAATACGGCGTCGCCCATCCGAGACATGGGCTACATGGTATGGGACACCCTGTTCGCCACCGACGCTGACGGCAAGATCCAGCCGCAGATGGCCGAGAAGAACGAGGTCAGCGCCGACGGCAACGTTCATACGATCACGCTGCGGGACGGGCTGAAGTGGCATGACGGCAAGCCGGTGACCGCTGCCGATTGCGTCGCCTCCATCGAGCGCTGGATGCAGAAGGATGCCTTCGGCAAGGAGCTGAAGGCGAATCTCGGCAAGATCGAGGCCGTGGATGCCAAGACCCTGCGCATCACCATGAACAACTATGGCGGGCTCGTCCTGCAGGCGCTGGGCAAGCCGGGCGCCAATGTGCCCTTCATGATGCCCGAGCGCCTGGCCAAGACGCCGGTCGATCAGCCGGTCACCGAAGCCATCGGCTCCGGCCCGTTCAAGATGATCGAGTGGACTCCGGGCAGCCGAGTCGTCTATGTGAAGAACCAGGATTACGTGCCGCGCAAGGAGCCCGCGAGCGGAATGGCCGGCGGCAAGGTCGCGAAGGTCGACCGTATCGAGCGCATCCATATTCCCGATGATACGGCCGCGGTGAATGCGCTGATCGCCGGCGAGGTCGACTACGTGGAGAACATCCCGCCGGATCTGATCCCGCTCGTCGAAACCAACAAGAACATCGAGGTTCACGTCCGCGACAAGCTCGGCAAGAACCTCCAGATCGTGCTGAACCACAAGCAGCCGCCCTTCGACAACGCGAAGGTGCGTCATGCCGTTCAATACGCCCTCTCCCAGAAGGAGTTCATGGAGGCGTATTTCGGCGAGCAGACCAACCTCTACAAGCTCTGCCCGTCCGTGTTCTTCTGCGGCGCTCCCTATGAGAGCAGCGCCAACGGCGAGCGCGTTATGACGCAGGATTTCGAGAAGGCGAAGGCGCTGCTTGCAGAGGCCAAGTACGACGGCACGCCGCTCGTGGTGCTGCACCCCACCGACCAGAAGGAGCAGAACGACTGGGTCGCTGTGCTCGTGCAGTCCCTGCGCAAGGCCGGCTTCAAGGTCGACGATCAGACCATGGATCTCGCCACCATGTTCTCGCGCCGCGCGAACAACAAGCCGGTGAGCGAAGGCGGATGGCACATCTTCACCACGGGTTGGGGCGGCGTCGACCAGATGCATCCGGCCACCAACGTCTATGTCACCGGCGCCTGCGACCAGGGCTGGTTCGGCTGGGCGTGCGACAAGGAACTGCAGGACCTGCGCAAGGGCTTCTTCGCCGCAACGACGGATGCGGGCCGGAAGGCGGCTGCGGAGAGGATTCAGGCCCGCGTGCACGACGTGGTGCCGTACATTCCGATGGGTCAGAACTTTGCCGTCCATGCCTGGAGCAAGAAGCTCGAGGGCGTTCTCGACGGCCCGGCCTTCTCGTTCTGGAACGTCTCCAAGAAGTAAGCCGTCCACACGGCGCGGCTCTCGCGGGAGGGCTCCTGCAGCCTTTCCCGTGAGGCGCATCCGGCGTGCATGCCGAGGGCGCGGGAGGTCTCCGCAAGGTGCCGGAAACCTCCCGTGTCATGCATCCTCGCAGGTCTCGCCGCATTCTCTCTAGGACAGTTCCATGTTCCGCTACATTGCCCTGCGCCTCCTGACGGCGTTGCCGATCGTTGCCTTCGTGGTCGTTTTCATTTTTTTGATGCTGCATCTGGCGCCCGGCGATCCCGCCGCGCTGGTCGCGGGCGACAATGCCACGCCGCAGCAGCTTGAGGCCATCAGAGCGCGCCTTCATCTCGATCGACCGCTCGCCAGCCAGTTCTGGCTCTGGCTCGTGCAGTTGTCGCAATTCGATCTCGGCCAGTCGATCTTCTCCAATCAGCCGGTCGCCGCACTCATTCTCAAGCGCATCGAGCCTACACTGATGCTGGCGATCTGCACCATGACCATCACGGTGCTCTTCGCCGTTCCCCTCGGCGTTCTTGCCGCGTGGCGCTCCGGCGGCGGAGTGGATCGCTTCGTCATGGGGCTGTCCGTCGTCGGCTTCTCGGTGCCCGTCTTCGTGGTTGCCTATTCCCTCGTCTGGGTGTTCTCCATCAAGCTTGGATGGCTGCCCGTGCAGGGCTACAAGCCGCTCGCGGAAGGCATCTGGGAATGCCTGCGCGGCCTCGTCCTTCCCAGCATCACCCTGTCGCTCGGCCTCTCCGCCCTGGTTGCCCGCGTGACCCGCTCGGCCATGCTGGAAATCCTGTCGGAGGATTACATGCGCACGGCGCGGGCGAAGGGGGCCGGGCTCATGCGCCTGCTCGTCGTCCATGCGCTCAAGAATGCGGGCGTGCCGGTGATGACCGTCGTCGGCATCAGCTTCGCGGTGCTCCTGGGCGGTGTGGTGGTGACCGAGTCGATCTTCACGATCCCGGGGATCGGCCGCCTGACGGTTGATGCCATCCAGCAGCGCGACTACCCGATTGTCCAAGGCGTCATGCTGTTCTTCTCGCTCGTGCTCATCGCCGTCAACCTCCTGGTCGACCTGAGCTATGCGCTCTTCGACCCCCGTATCCGGTACTAGGCTCATGACAACACCGCTCGCCCTGTCCGCGGAGGAGCCTCAGGCTCCGGCTCTTCCCCGGTTCGCCTGGGCCCACAGCCCGCTTCTCCTGGCCGGCGTGGTCATCCTCGGCATCTTCGTGATGATCGCCCTCCTGGCTCCTTTCCTGGTGGCGGATCCCACCGCCATCAACACCTCGAAGCGGCTGAAGCCGCCAAGCGAGATGTTCTGGTTCGGTACGGACCACCTGGGGCGGGATATCTTCGCCCGCACGATGGTCGGCACGCGCAATTCACTCCTCGTCGGGTTCGGCGTGGCCATTTCGGTGACACTCCTGGGAGTCACGATCGGCCTTTACGCCGGCTTCTCCAAGTGGGGCGAGCGCATCTTCATGCGGCTCATGGACGGCCTCATGGCCATCCCCGGCGTTCTCCTGGCCATCGCCCTCGTTGCCCTGTTGCGGGGTGGGCTGCTGGTCGTGATCATCGCCATCACGATCCCGGAAGTGCCGCGCATGGTGCGTCTCGTGCGCAGCGTCGTGCTCACGGTCAAGGAGCAGCCTTTCGTTGATGCCGCCATATCGGTTGGATCGTCGACGCCCAAGATCCTGTGGCTGCACGTGCTGCCCAACACCATCGGGCCGCTCTCGGTTCAGGCTACCTACGTGGCTGTCTCGGCGATCATCGCGGAGGCGGTGCTGAGCTTTCTGGGTGTCGGCACGCCGCCGGAGATTCCGAGCTGGGGCAACATGATGGCTGAAGGACGCGCCTATTTTCAGCTGGCTCCCTGGATCATCGGCTTTCCCGGCCTGATGCTCTCGATCATTGCCCTCACGGTGAACCTTATGGGCGATGCCTTGCGCGAGCGACTGGATCCGCGCCTTGCCCGTCGGAGCGGCCTGAAATGAGCGCCCTTCTTCACGTCGAGAACCTCTCCGTCACATTCGGTTCGGCAGACCGCCGCACCCATGCGGTTTCGGACGTATCCTTCACGCTCGAAGCCGGCAGAACACTCTGCCTCGTGGGCGAGTCCGGCTCCGGCAAGAGTGTGACGTCCATGGCCGTGATGGGCCTCCTGCCGGCCCGCGGCGCAACCGTCGAGGCCAGGCGCCTCGCGTTCGCCGGCGAGGATTTGAGAACCGCGACACCGGCCAGACTCGCCCAGCTCCGGGGCAAGGAAATCTCGATGATTTTCCAGGACCCGATGAGCTCTCTGAACCCGGCCCTCACAATCGGCTACCAGATTGCCGAGGCGGTGCGCCTGCATGAGCCGGTCTCGCGCGCCGAGGCCAGGCGCCGGGCGCTCGACATGCTCGACCGGATGCGCATTCCCGATGCCCGGCGGCGGCTCGACCAATACCCGCATCAGATGTCCGGCGGCATGCGCCAGCGGGTGATGATCGCCATGGCGCTCGCCTGCAACCCGAAGCTCCTCATCGCCGACGAGCCGACCACGGCCCTCGACGTGACCGTCCAGGCGCAGATCCTCTCCCTCATGGACGAGCTCAAGCGCGACATGGGCATGGCCATCCTGCTCATCACCCACGATCTCGGGGTGGTGGCGGAAATGGCCGACGAGGTTGCCGTCATGTATGCGGGGCGCATCGTCGAGCGCGGGCCTGTGACGGCCGTGTTCGACCGTCCCTCGCACGGCTACACCCACGGCCTGCTCGGCGCGAAGCCACGCCGCTCCAGCAGCGAGCGTCTGCTGGAGCTTCCAGGCGGCGTGCCGCGCCTCGATCGTCACGTCGAGACCTGCGCATTCGCGCCTCGCTGCCGTTTCGCCGAGACCGCATGCAGCCAGGAGCCTGTCGCTCCCATCGCCTTCGATGCGGGCCATATGGGCCTTTGCCGCCGCCATGCCGCCGTTCGCGCGGCCGTCGCAATGCAGGTAGATCACCATGCCTGAGACACAACCCATCATCGCCGTCGAGGGCGTGAAGCGTCACTACAAGATCGGCTGGAAGAAGCATGTGCGGGCCGTGGACGGCGTCAGCCTCGAGGTTCATCCCGGCGAAACCCTGGCCCTCGTCGGCGAAAGCGGCTGCGGGAAGTCCACGCTCGCCCGCCTCATCATGCGGCTCGAGCCTGCCACGGCAGGGCGGATCCTCCTGGAAGGGCAGGACATCACGGCCCTTCGGGGTGCGGCCCTCCAGTCGTCGCGCCGCCAGATGCAGATGGTGTTCCAGGACCCTTATGCCTCCGTGAACCCGCGCCTCACGGCCGAGGACATCGTGCGTGAGCCCCTCGACAATTTCCGCATCGGATCGCCGGAGGCGCGGCGGACGATGGTTCGAGCCCTGCTCGGCCGCGTCGGCCTTTCCGCGCAACATGCCACGCGCTATCCGCACGAGCTGTCGGGCGGTCAGCGCCAGCGTCTCGGCATTGCCCGTGCGCTCGCCCTGAACCCGAAGCTGATCGTCGCCGACGAGCCGGTCTCCGCCCTCGATCTGTCGATCCAGGCCCAGGTGATCAACCTGCTCCGCGACCTCCAGGCGGAACTCGGGCTCTCCATGCTGTTCGTCTCGCACGACATCGGCGTCGTGGCCCATGTGAGCCACCGGGTTGCTGTCATGTACCTCGGCCGAATCGTGGAGACCGGCACGACGGCGGATGTGGTGAGCCGCGCGCTGCATCCCTACACCCGTGCCCTGATCGATGCGGTGCCGGTGGAGCATCCGAGTCAGCGCCGGGTGCGCCGCCCCCTCGAGGGAGACCTGCCAAGTCCGTTGAACCCGCCTTCGGGCTGCCGCTTCAACACCCGCTGCCCCCATGCGGAGGCGCGCTGCCGTATCGAGGAGCCGGTGCTGAGAGGCGTCGGCGGCGAAGGGCATCAGGTCGCCTGCCACCTGCTGGCAGAGGATGGCAGCCTGCCGGCGCAGAAGACGGCAGCCTGATGGAGACGCTCGTCCTCGTTCCCGGCCTCCTCTCCGACGAGACCACCTGGGCGGCTCAGATCGGGCATCTCAGCGACCGCTACCGCGTCGTGGTGCCCAAAAGCCATTTCGCCGAGCCCACCATCGCGGCCATGGCGGCGCGCATGCTCCGCGACCTCCCGGAGCGTTTCATCCTCGTCGGCTGGTCCATGGGCGGCTACATCGCCTTCGAGGCGATCCGCCAGGCGCCGGAGCGGATCGCCAAGCTCGGCCTCATCAGCACGTCGGCACGCGCGGATGCGCCTGAGGCCGCCCCCTTGCGCCGGGCGTCGGTGGAACTGGCCGAGCGCACGTCTCCGCGCACGGCCTGGGAGGCGGGCGTGCCGCAGACCTATCACCGTCCCGAACGGATCGACCCTGCCTGGTTCGAGCAGCTCGCACACATGAACGACCGGCTCGGCGCCGCGCTCTACCGCAGCCAGCAGGAGGCGATCATCGCCCGCGCCGACTTGCGCCCGCTCCTCGCCGGGATTCAGGTGCCCACCTTCGTGCTCTGCGGAGTCTATGACCAGCGGACGCCGCCCGACCGTTCCTGGGAAATCGCCAGCGGAATCCCGGGCGCGGAGCTGCACATTCTCGCCGAGTGCGGTCACTGCGCGCCCAACGAGGACCCGGTCATGACCAATGCTCTGCTCGATGCTTGGCTGGCGCGGAAGCAGGGCTCGACCGGCACCTCTTCGAGGTGAGCTGCCGGGCCGGCCCCCTCTGCGGCGACGGAAAGGAGATGGCATACAGAGCCGTGAGAGCGCCATACTTGCTCCTGCTCCGAAAAAGATATAAATATATCTTTATATGTAAGAGCGAGATTTGGCCGTGCCTGACACTCCGTCTCCATCGCTGGACCTGACCCTGGACGTCTTGCGAGCCGCCGCAGAAGAGACGCGCCTGCGGATTCTGGCCCTTCTGATGGAGGGCGAGCTGTCCGTCTCCGACTTCACCGACATCCTGGGCCAGTCCCAACCGCGCATCTCCCGACATCTGAAACTCCTGGTCGAGGCCGGGCTCGTGGAGCGGCACCGGGAGGGGGCCTGGGCCTTCTTCCGTCTCACCGACCGGGGCGCTGCCCTGCGCATCATCCGCCCGACCCTGGAGAGCCTCGACCGCTCCGACCCGCAGCTCCTGGAGGACAGGACCAGGCTTCAGGCGGTGCGCGCCCAGCGTTCGCAGGCGGCGCAAGCCTTCTTCTCCCGGCTGGCGCCCGATTGGGACCGGATCCGCTCCCTGCACGCCCCGGAGGCGGTGGTCGAGGCGGCCGTGCTCGATGCCCTAGGCACGCGGTCGATCCGCAACCTCGTCGATCTCGGCACCGGCACCGGCCGCATGCTCCAGCTGCTGGCGCCCCGCGCCCAGCGGACGGTCGGCCTCGATGCCAGCCATGCCATGCTCTCGGTGGCCCGCGCCAATCTCGAGAAGGCGGGCTTAAGAGGAATCGAGCTGCGCCAGGGCGACATCTATGCCCCTCCGTTCCCGCGCGACACCTTCGATCTCGTCGTGATTCATCAGGTGCTGCACTACCTCGACGACCCAGCCCGGGCGATCCGCGAGGCCGCGCGCCTCGTGGCGCCGGGCGGTCGGATCCTCGTGGTGGATTTCGCGCCCCACAGCCTCGAATTCCTGCGCGAGGCGCAGGCGCATCGCCGTCTCGGCTTCGCCCCGGCCCAGGTCGCCTCCTGGCTCGATGAGGCCGGGCTCGACTGCACCCTCAACCGGGAAATCGCTCCGCCTAAACGAGGCGAAGAGCACCTGACCGTATCCCTTTGGCTTGGCCAGGATCGCCGCACCGTGACGGATTGGCCCTTGAACGAACCCGACAGAGAGGTCGCCTGATGTCACCGCTCACCCTTCGCGCCAGCCGTCAGGCTTCCCGTCCGATCAAGGTGTCGTTCGAGTTCTTTCCGCCTAAGACCCCGGAGATGGAGGCGACCCTGTGGTCGTCGATCCAGCGTCTGGCTCCGCTCAATCCGCAGTTCGTCTCCGTGACCTACGGGGCAGGCGGCTCCACCCGCGAGCGCACCCACGCGACGGTTTCCCGGCTCGTCCGGGAGACGCACCTGAAGCCTGCGGCGCATCTCACCTGCGTGGCGGCCACGAAGGACGAGGTGGATGATGTCGTGCGCTCCTACTGGGATGCAGGCGTGCGCCACATCGTGGCTCTGCGCGGCGATCCGGTGAGCGGAATCGGCACCCAATACGAGGCTCATCCGGGCGGCTACCAGCAGACCTGCGATCTCGTTGCCGGCATCAAGGCCATCGGCGACTTCGAGGTCTCCGTCTCGGCCTATCCGGAGAAGCACCCCGAAGCGGCCTCGCTCGATGCGGACATCGATGCCCTCAAGGCCAAGGTCGATTGCGGTGCGGACCGGGCGATCACGCAGTTCTTCTTCGATAACGACCACTACTTCCGCTATCTCGACCGCGTGCGGGCCCGCGGCATCGACATTCCCATCGTGCCCGGCATCGTGCCGGTGCAGAACTTCAAGCAGACGGCGAACTTCGCCTCGAAGACCGGCGCAAGCGTTCCCGCGTGGCTGGCGGCCCGCTTCGACGGTCTCGACAACGATGTGGAGACCCGAAAGCTCGTAGCCGCAGCGGTGGCTGCCGAACAGGTGCTCGATCTCGTCGACCGCGGCGTCAGCGAATTCCACTTCTACACCATGAACCGCGCCGATCTGGTCTACGCCATCTGCCATCTCCTTGGCCTGCGCGATCAGAACGTGAAGGCGGCTGCCTGACATTACCGAAATCACCGTCGCCAGCCCACAAACCGGCTGCGACGCAAAGAGAACAGATCGAATGACTGCATTCACTCCTCGCCCGGCCAACGGCTCCGACGTGCTCAAGGCGCTTCGTGAGGCCGCATCCAAGCGGATCCTCGTGCTCGACGGCGCCATGGGCACGGAGCTGCAGCGTTCGCGCTTCTCTGAGGAGGACTTCCGCGGCGAGCGCTTCCGGGACTGGAAGCAGGACGTCAAGGGCAACAACGATCTCCTGATCCTCACGCAGCCCGATGCGGTACGCGATGTGCATCTCGCCTATTTCCTGGCAGGTGCCGACATCGTCGAGACCAACACCTTCTCCGGCACCTCCATCGCCCAGGCCGATTACGGCATGGAGGAGATCGTCTACGAGCTGAATTATGAGGGCGCGCGCCTTGCCCGCGAAGCCGCTTTGATGGCCGAGAAGGAGGATGGCCGCCGCCGTTTCGTGGCTGGCGCCGTCGGGCCGACGAACCGCACGCTCTCCATCTCGCCCGATGTGAACAATCCCGGCTACCGCGCCGTCACGTTCGATCAGGTGCGCGAGTCTTACGCCGAGCAGGTGAGGGGGCTCGTCGACGGCGGTTCCGAGATCATCCTCATCGAGACGATTTTCGACACGCTCAACGCCAAGGCGGCTATCGTGGCCACGCAGCAGGTCTTCGCCGAGAGAGGCGTGCAGCTGCCCGTGATGATCTCGGGCACGATCACCGACCTGTCCGGCCGCACGCTGTCGGGCCAGACCCCGGAGGCCTTCTGGTATTCCGTGCGCCACGCGGAGCCGTTCTCCATCGGCCTCAACTGCGCCCTCGGCGCGCGCGAGATGCGGGCGCATATTCAGGAGATCGGCCGGGTCGCCGACACCCTCGTCTGTGCCTATCCCAATGCCGGTCTGCCGAACGAGTTCGGCCTCTACGACGAGCGCCCGGAGGCCACCGCCTCGATGCTGGCGGAGTTCGCCGATTCAGGTCTCGTCAACGTGGTCGGCGGCTGCTGCGGCACGACGCCGGAGCATATCCGCGCGATCGCGGAGGCCGTCGCCGGCAAGGCGCCGCGCTCGGTGCCTAAGATGCAGCCGCTCATGCGCCTATCGGGGCTCGAGCCGTTCACGCTCACCTCCGACATTCCTTTCGTGAATGTGGGCGAGCGCACGAACGTCACCGGCTCCGCCAAGTTCCGCAAGCTCATCACCAACAACGATTACGCCGCCGCACTCGACGTCGCGCGAGATCAGGTGGCGAACGGCGCCCAGATCATCGACGTCAACATGGACGAGGGCCTGCTCGATTCCGAGAAGGCCATGGTCGAGTTCCTCAACCTCGTGGCCGCCGAGCCCGACATTGCCCGCGTGCCGGTGATGGTGGACTCGTCCAAGTTCCATGTGATCGAAGCCGGCCTCAAGTGCCTGCAGGGCAAGGCCATCGTGAACTCGATCTCCATGAAGGAGGGCGAGGCGGCCTTCATCGAGCAGGCGCGGATCTGCCGTGCCTATGGCGCTGCCGTGGTTGTCATGGCCTTCGACGAGCAGGGCCAGGCGGATACCCTGGAGCGCAAGGTCGAGATCTGCACCCGCGCTTACAAGATCCTCACGGAACAGGTCGGCTTCCCGCCGGAGGACATCATCTTCGATCCGAATGTGTTCGCAGTGGCGACCGGCATCGAGGAGCATAACGGCTACGGCGTCGCCTTCCTTGAGGCGACACGAATCATCCGCGAGACGCTGCCGCACGCCCATATCTCGGGCGGCGTGTCGAACCTGTCCTTCTCCTTCCGCGGCAACGAGCCCGTGCGCGAGGCCATGCACTCGGTGTTCCTGTTCCACGCCATCAAGCTCGGCATGGACATGGGCATCGTCAATGCCGGCCAGCTTGCGGTCTATGACGAAATCGATCCAGAACTGCGTGAGCTGTGCGAGGACGTGGTGCTCAACCGCCGTCCCGATGCGACGGAACGCCTGCTTGAAGCGGCGCCCCGCTTCAAGGGCGACGGAACAGGGGCCGTGAAGGCGGCCGATCTCGAATGGCGCTCGTGGGCCGTGGAGAAGCGCATCGAGCATGCCCTCGTCAACGGCATCACCGAGTTCATCGAGCAGGATACGGAAGAGGCCCGCCAGGCGGCCGAGCGCCCACTGCACGTGATCGAAGGTCCGCTCATGGGCGGCATGAACGTGGTGGGCGATCTCTTCGGCGCCGGTAAGATGTTCCTGCCGCAGGTGGTGAAATCCGCCCGCGTGATGAAGCAGGCGGTGGCCTATCTGATGCCGTTCATGGAAGCCGAGAAGGCAGCTAACGGATCCACCGAGCGTTCCGCCGCCGGCAAGGTGCTGATGGCGACCGTGAAGGGTGACGTGCACGACATCGGCAAGAACATCGTCGGCGTGGTTCTTGCCTGCAACAACTACGAGGTCATCGACCTCGGCGTCATGGTGCCGGCCCAGAAGATCCTGGAGACCGCACGCCGGGAGAACGTGGACGTGATCGGCCTCTCTGGTCTCATCACGCCCTCCCTTGATGAGATGGTGAACGTGGCGAGCGAGATGGAGCGTGAGGGCTTCGACATCCCGCTCCTCATCGGCGGCGCCACCACGAGCCGTGTGCACACGGCAGTGAAAATCCACCCGAACTACAACAAGGGCCAGGCGGTCTACGTGACCGATGCGAGCCGCGCCGTCGGCGTCGTGTCCTCGCTGCTCTCGTCCGACATGAAGGACGGCTATGTGGAGACGCTCCGGGCCGAGTACCGCAAGGTGGCGGATGCGCATGCGCGCTCTGAAGCCGACAAGCAGCGCCTTTCCATCGAGAAGGCGCGCGCCAACAGTTTGAAGATCGACTGGGCATCGTACCAGCCCCCGAAGCCTACCTTCACCGGTGCGCGCGTGTTCCGCAGCTACGATGTGAGTGAACTCGTGCCCTATATCGACTGGACTCCGTTCTTCCAGACCTGGGAGCTGAAGGGCCGCTTCCCGGCGATCCTCGAGGACGAGAAGCAGGGCGAGGCCGCGCGCCAGCTCTGGGAGGATGCTCAAGGAATGCTCAAGCAGCTCGTCGAGGAGCGCTGGTTCAATCCGAAGGCGATCATCGGCTTCTGGCCCGCCAACGCGGTGGGCGACGACATTCGTCTCTTCACGGGCGAGAGTCGCTCGGAACAGCTTGCCGCCTTCCACGGGCTGCGCCAGCAGCTCTCCAAGCGCGATGGCAAGCCGAATATCTGCCTGTCCGATTTTGTAGCGCCCGTCGAGAGCGGCAAGCCCGACTGGATTGGCGCCTTCGTGGTGACGTCTGGCATCGAGGAGGTGCGCATCGCCGAGAGGTTCGAGCGCGCCAACGACGATTATCGCTCGATCATGGTGAAGGCCCTGGCCGACCGCATCGCGGAAGCCTTTGCCGAGCGCATGCACGAGCGCGTACGCAAGGAGTTCTGGGGCTATGCGCCGGACGAGAACCTCGGCAACGAGGGCCTGATCGGCGAGGAATACCAGGGCATCCGCCCGGCGCCCGGCTATCCGGCGCAGCCCGATCACACCGAGAAGGCGACCTTGTTCAGCCTGCTCGAAGCCGAGCGCCGTATCGGCGTGACACTCACGGAATCCTACGCCATGTGGCCGGGCTCCTCCGTGTCGGGCCTCTACCTGTCGCACCCGGAAGCGTATTACTTCGGCGTCGCCAAGGTCGAGCGCGATCAGGTTGAGGATTACGCCGAGCGCAAGGGCATGAGCGTGACGGAAGTCGAGCGCTGGCTCAGCCCGATCCTCAACTACGATCCGGCAAGCTACCGGGTGATGGCGGCGGAGTAAGGCCGTATCGTGCACGTCATCCCGGACGGCGCAACCGATCCGGGATGACGAATCCCAATTGTCACTCCCGCCGCAGCGCCTCGATCGGGTCGAGCTTCGCCGCGCGCTGCGCCGGGTAGAACCCGAAGAAGATGCCGACCAGGGCCGAGAAGCCCGCGGCCATGAGGATGGCGTTGGTCGACACGAGCGAGGGCCAGCCGGCGAGCTGCGCCACGAGATAGGCGGCGCCGACGCCAAGGGCGATGCCGAGCGCGCCGCCGATGGTTGAGAGCGTCGTCGCCTCGATGAGGAACTGGCTGAGGATGTCGCGCGGGCGCGCGCCCACCGCCAGCCGCAGGCCGATCTCGCGGGTGCGCTCGGTCACCGAGACCAGCATGATGTTCATGATGCCGATGCCGCCGACGAGCAGCGACACGGCGGCGACGGCTGCGAGCAGCATGGAGAGAGTATTGGCGGAAGCCGAGGCGGTGTTGGCGATCTCGGTCAGGTTGCGGATCGAGAAATCGTCCTCCTGCTCAGCCGTGATGCGGTGGCGCTGGCGCAGCAGGTCCGAGATGCTCTCGATGCCGGGCTCGATGTCGCTCTCGTTGGCGAACTTCACGAAGATCGACCCGACGGAGCCGTCCTTGGCGTAGTTGCGGCCGATCACGCGGCGGCGGCCCGCGTCGAGCGGCACGAAGATCACGTCGTCCTGGTCCTGCCCGAAGGCGGATTGACCCTTGGATGCCATCACGCCGATCACGCGGAACGGCACGTTGCGCACCCGTACGATCTGGTCGATGGGGTCCTCGTCGCCGAAGAGGTTGCGCGCCACCGTCTGCCCGAGCAGGATGACGATGTCTCCGCGGCGGATCTCCTCCGGATCGAAGGTGCGCCCCTCGGCCACGTCCCATTCGCGGGCGGAGAACCAGTCGCCGTCGATGCCGTAGATCCGCGTGCCCCAGTTGCTGCCGCCGGCCACCACCTGCGCGCCGCCCTGCACGAAGGGCGCTGCCGCCACAACGCCGTCGATCTCGCGCCGGATGGCCTCGGCATCGTCATCGGTGAGCGAGGAGGCCGCACCCGCGCCGAGCCGCGCGCCGCCCTGCGTCACGTTTCCCGGCGTCACGATGGCGAGGTTGGCGCCGAGCGAGCGGATCTGCTGGTCGACGAGATTGCGCGCGCCCGAGCCGATCGCCACCACGGCGATCACGGCCGCGACGCCGATCACGATGCCCAGCATGGTGAGCAGGCTGCGCAGGGCATTGGCCAGGATGGCCGAGAACGCAGAGCGGATCGCCTCGAACAGCCTCATTCGGCGGCCTCCGGCGCGAGATCGCGGGCATCGACGGGTGTCTGGCGGCGATCCTCGATCACGCGGCCGTCGCGGAAGCGGACGAGGCGGTGCGCGTGCCGCCCCACCTCCGCATCGTGCGTCACGAGCACGATGGTGACGCCCTCGCGGTTGAGCTCCTGGAACAGCGCCATGATCTCATTGGCCGTGCGGCTGTCGAGGGCGCCGGTCGGCTCGTCGGCGAGCAGCAGGCTCGGGCTGTTGACGAGGGCGCGGGCAATCGCCACGCGCTGCTGCTGCCCGCCGGAGAGCTGCATCGGCCGGTGATGGTCGCGGTCTGCCAGACCGACGCGGCCGAGCGCCTGCAGGGCGCGCTTGCGGCGGGTCCTGCGGCTGAAGCCGGCATAGACCATCGGCAGTTCCACATTGCCCAGCGCATCCACGCGCGGCAGCAGGTTGAACTGCTGGAACACGAAGCCGATCTCCCGGTTGCGCAGGCGCGCCAGGCCGTCCGCATCGAGGCTCTCGACGGCTGTGCCCGCAAGCCGGTACCCGCCGCCGGTCGGCCGGTCGAGGCAGCCGATCAGATTCATGAAGGTGGACTTGCCCGAACCGGATGGACCCATGACGGCAACGAAGTCGCGCTGATCGATGTCGAGCGACACGCCGTCCAGCGCCACGACGCGTCCGGCATCGAGATCGTAAACCCGGCTGAGATCGCGCGTTTCGATGAGAGCCACGGCGCGTTCCTAGAACATCCGCGGCGGGCGCGGGCGGCTCCTGGCGGCGCCATTTTCGCCGTCCGCCGCATCGGCGCGCGCAGCCCCGACGATGATCGCGGCGCCTTCCTGCAATTCGCCGCGGAGAATCTCGGTATAGGCACCATCCGTTGCGCCGAGGCGCACCGGCACGACCTGCGGCTTGCCGTCGTCGCCGATACGATAGATGCGCGCCCTGGTTCCCTCGTCCTGCTCCGGCGGAGCCTGATCGCGGCGCGCACGGCGTCTCGGCTCCTGACCATCGGGCGGAGTACCCCGTGCGTCGCTCGCCATCAGGGCTGCCGGAGGCCGGAAGCGCAGAGCTGCGTTGGGAATGCGCAGCACATCCTCGCGCTCGTCCGTGATGATCTGGAGATTGGCCGTCATGCCGGGCAGCAGCGCCTGATCCTGGTTGAGCACGCTGATGACTGCCGTGTAGGTGACCACGTTCTGCACAGTCTGCGCGGCAAGGCGCACCATGCGCACCCTGCCGTCGAAAGCGCGGTTCGGATAGGCGTTGACCGTGAAGGAGACCTTCTGCCCCTCTTGGAGACGGCCCACATCCGCCTCGTCGATATTGGCGTAGATATCGATCTCGCTGAGGTCCTGCGCGATGGTGAAGAGGGTCGGCGCGGAGAGCGAGGCGGCGACGGTCTGGCCGAGCTCCACTTCGCGCTTCACCACCACGCCGTCGACCGGCGACTTGACCTCCGTGCGGGCGAGATCGATCTCCACGTCCCTGAGCTTCGCCTGCCGCTGCAGGATGATCGCCTCCGTGGATTTCACGTTTGCTTCCGCGAGCGCGAGATCGGCTTTCAATCCAAGCGTCTCCGCTTGGTTCGAGGCGATCTGCGCGTCGGCGGAGGCGAGGTTTGCCGTCTGGATGTCCACCTGCGTGCGGGCCTGCTCCAGGGCCGTCTTCGTTCCCACGGCGCGGCTGGTGAGTTCCGTCTGCCGCTGGAGGCTGCGCCGGGCCTCCTCCAGCTGAGCCTGCGTGCGCTCGCGCTGCGCCCGCAGATCGGCGGCCTGGGCTTCGCCGCGCTGGAGCGCGGAGCGGGCCTTGTCGATCTGCGCGCGTTTGGTGTCGAGATCGGCTTTCGCCTGGGCGAGGTCCGCCAGCGCCGCATCGCGCCGCGACTTGATCTGCTCCGCATAGAGGCGGGCGACCACCTGACCTTGCTTCACGGGGGTGTTGTAGTCGGCGAGGATCTCGACCACCTGGCCGGAGAGCTGCGAACCGACGAGAACCGTCGTGACCGGGTTGAGCGTTCCGGTGGCGCGCACGCTCGCGGTGATCGGGCCGCGATCAACGGTGCCGAGGCGATAGGCCTGGTCCGAGGCGTTGCCGCCCGTGGGCTTCCACAGAACGAAGCCCGCACCTCCCGCCACCAGAAGAATGCCGATGAACCAGACCCAGACGCGCCGCAACGAAAAAACCTCTCGAGCATGGGATGTCATGCGGGGCGATTGTGGCCGATTTCCTATAGTGTTGCGAGTTAACTCTTTGTCATGCGGCCGCTTGCGGCCGGGCTGCGATCAAATTGCGCAGGGTCATGATCGTGGAGGCATCCGCCACGCCGTCCACGCGCTCCGGCCGGAAATGGCGCTGGAAGGCGGCCACCACCTTTTCCGTGTCCTCATCGAATGCGCCGTTGATCTTCAGCCCGTAGCCGTACATCACGAGCATGGCCTGAAGGGCCTCGATGGGCATGCCCTGGTCGCCGCGGGAGAAGAAGCGGCCGTCGCTCGTGGCGGTCGGCGCAACCCAGTGGCCGACCCCCGCCTCGTGCAGGGTCTTCCAGGGAAAGAGCTCGCCGGGATCGACCTTGCGGCCGGGCGCCACATCCGAATGGCCAAGCACGCGGGTGGCGGGAATGCGCCAGCGGGTGACGATGTCCCTGCTCAGCGCCGCCACGCTCTCGATCTGTACATCGGGGAAAGGCGGCAGGCCGCCGGGATGGCCGGGATTGGCGATCTCGATGCCGATGGAGCAGGAATTGATGTCGGTCTCCCCGTCCCAGGAGGAGAGGCCCGCATGCCAGGCCCGGCGCGATTCCGGCACCAGCTGCAGCACGCGCCCGTCACCGAACACGAAGTAATGGGCGGAGACCTGCGACACGGGATTGCAGAGCCATTGCAGCGCCTCGCCCTCGTCCGGCATGCCCGTGTAGTGCAGGATGAGCATGCTGGGGCGCCGGCCGTCCTTGCGCTCGCCGTGATTGGGCGATGGAAACACCTTGGCGGCAACGGGGCTTTCCGGTGTCAGCGCGCTCATGCGGTCACCTGATGTTCCGCTCGGCGGCGACGCGTTCCCAGGCCTCGTTGATGGTGGCGAGCCGCTCGGTGGCGATCTTCACGGCCTCCGGCGGCAGGCCGCGGGCGATCTCCCGGTCCGGGTGGTTGTCGGCCACGAGCTTGCGATAGTGCCGCTTCAGCTCATCGTCGCTCATGCTCCGGTCGGCCTTGAGGATGAGGTAAGGGTCGTCCTTGCGCTTCACATGGCGCGCCGCGATGCGCTCGAAATCCATGTCGGAGAAGGCGAAGATCGTCGCCACATCCTTGAGATAAGCATATTCGGCCTCGTGAACGGCCTCGTCCGCCTTGGCGATGTGGAACAGGCCGTCGAGCACGTCCTCCAGAAGGGCGGGCTCCTCACGGAATTCCTCGTGGATCTGGCGGGCATAGGCCTCGAAGCCGTCCGAGGTTTGCATGGCGAGCTTGAACAGGCGCTCCACCTTATCGTGCTCGCTGTCGGGCACCTCGACGATCTGCTCGAAGGCCCGGATCTCCACGTCGACCACGACGCCGTCGGCCTTCGCCATCTTGGCGGCCAGCGCCACGAGACCCATGGTGAAAATGATATCGCGCGGCGGCTTTCCGAACAAAGCGCCTTCACGATCGACGAGCACATGCCCGGCTACGCCGCCCAGGAGAGCGCCTATCGGCCCGCCAAACGCGAGGCCTATGCCGGCACCCCCGAGCTTACCCCAAATCGACTGAATCATCTTGAGATCAGTCGTACGCTCAAGTGCAGGCAAAAGAAAAGGGGCCGAGAACGCCTCGGCCCCTGAAATTCGCGGTTCTGCGAGATTAGCGGCAGTACACGTTGCCGTAGACGTCCTGGTAGGTGCCATAGGGGCAGGCCGGGCCGCGCGGAGCCGTCGAGGCACCCACGATTGCACCGCCAGCGCCGCCGATGGCCGCACCGGCCAGAGCGCCGCTTGCCGAGCCCGTCGCTGCGCCGCCGATGGCCGCACCAGCGAGACCGCCGATGGCGGCGCCGCCGACTGCACGCTCACCAGGAGTATTGCAGGCTGCCATCGAGAGGGTGAGGGCACCGGCGGCAATGGCTGTCATGATCTTCTTCATGGAGGCTTCCCTGTTGTTGAGCGGGCCGTTGGCCCGGCGGTAGTAGCTTGACCTTACGCTGTCGCCAACTCCTGTGCGGGGAAAGAGTTCCTCCAAACACAGGCGAGACGGCGCGATTCAGAGCCGCTTCAAGGCTAGAATTGCGTTGTAGGGCTCAAGCTCCATGAAGACAATACGGTCAAGCTTGAACCAATTCTGAACAAACTTGCGGCCGAAGGTGCCACATCTTCGCCTCATTCCGCCGTCACCCAGCCCGCCCTTATGGTGATCGGCGGCTGGAGTTTCGGTTTGACTTGGCAACACTTCCTCAGAACGCTGGCGATTGCATGTCTTGGCGCAACGGCCCTCATTGTGGCATCGCAGGCGCGGGCCGGCGGAGGTGACAACGCTCCCATCTCTCCCGACCAGGCCGAGCAGTTCCTTGACGCCGCGGCCGCCGAGGCAGCGGCCTTCGCCGAGGAGGAAGCCGCAGCAGCCTCTGCCGAGGAGGAGCCGGAGCCGGACGCCAAGGCTGCCGGCAAGAAGAAGCCGGAAGCCGTCGCCTCCAAGCCAGCCAAGCCTCAGGCAGGCAAGGCGGAAGCAGCCCGACCTGAGAAGGCCGTGGCAGCGACGGCCGTCCCGGAAGAGGCGGATCAGGAGACCGCGTCCCTTCCCGCGTCGCCGGTGGGTGCCGGGTCGAAGGCCCGTATGCCCGACGCGGCTCGTGCCGTCGCGCTCAAGCCTCTCATTGCCCGCTACGCCTCCGAGAACGGTCTGCCCTACGAATTGGCCGATGCCGTGGTCCGGCTCGAGAGCCGCTACAATGCGGGCGCGCGAAACGGCCCGCACATGGGCCTCACCCAGATCAATGTCCGCACGGCCCAGTCTCTGGGCTATAAAGGGGATGCCGCCGGCCTTCTCGATGCGGAAACCAATCTCCGCTATGGCCTCAAGTACCTCGCCACCGCCTACAGGCTCGCAGGCGGCGATACCTGCGGCACGATCCTGCGCTACCAGTTCGGCCACCGCACGCAGACCATGACGGCAGCCTCCCGTGCCTATTGCGCCAAGGTGAAGGTCATCACGGCGGCGGCGGATTAGAGCATCGGACCCAAAAGTGGATCTGCACTTTTGGGATCAATTCTGATGCTCAACCCCTTCGCCCTTGACGCCGGGACCCATTTGGCACCACATCGCCTCCGTCAGCCGGCCGGGCGGCCGCTTCGAGCTTGCTCGGGGAGGAAAGTCCGGGCTCCATGGAAGCAAGGTGCCGGATAACGTCCGGCGGGGGAAACCCTAGGGAAAGTGCCACAGAAAGCAGACCGCCTCGCAAGGTCCTCGGACCCCGAGGTCAGGGTGAAAGGGTGCGGTAAGAGCGCACCGCGGACGCAGCAATGCGGACGGCATGGTAAACCCCACCAGGAGCAAAACCGAATAGGGACGACAGGCGCTCGCGCCAGGCCCGCTTCCAGGCTGGTCGTCCGGGTTGGTTGCTTGAGGCGGTCAGCAATGATCGTCCCAGAGGAATGGTCGCCACGTCCAAGGTCTTAGACTTTGGGCCCCACAGAACCCGGCTTACAGGCCGGCTGACCCCATCTTTCCACAGGCCACAATCTGCAAGAAAGCGGAGCAAACCTTTGCTCCGCTTACGATTCATTAACCGTAAATGCGTCTCATGGGGAACGCATGCCATAAGGCCTGCGCTCCCGCTCCGTTCCGTTGACGACCATATTATCCCATGTTATCCCAAACCATCCCGTCGACGGTGTCTTCCGAAGAGGGCGTCAAGCACAGAAGAGATGCTGACGTTCTGCCTCGGAAAGTAGCGTCTCCACCATCTGCGGGTGGCAGATCCTCAAGATCTGCCGGGGGGCTGACAATCAGGAGCGTGCGAGCTGCGGCCAATGAACCGCTTCGTGTCCAATTTCACCAACAAGTTGGATTCGAAGGGTCGCGTCTCGATCCCCGCATCCTTCAGGGCCGTGCTGGCCCGGGATGGATTCGAGGGGCTCTACGTGCATCCGGCGCTCGATGCGCCGGCATTGGACGCGGGCGGCAACGTGCTTCTGAACGAGATCGATGCGTTCTTGTCGACGCTGTCGCCCTATTCGGACGAGCGGGATCAGCTGTCGACGGCATTGTTCGGAACCAGCGAGATTCTGAAGGTCGATCCGGAGGGGCGTGTCATCCTGACGGACACAGTAAAAGTGCATGCCGGGATCGGCGATACGGTGACGTTCGTCGGACTTGGTCACAAGTTCCAGATTTGGGAGCCAGAACGCTTCCGTGCGCACTTGGAGGAGGCGCGCACGAAGGTCCGAGACCTGAAGAAAGCGTTGGGCAACCGGATTGTGGAGCCGAGGCTAGTGCAGAACACCTCACCAGGAGTACGGGAACGATGATGGGACGCGGCGACGGCCCAGGAGCCGGAGCCGCTGGCGGACCGTCCCGTCACGTTCCCGTTCTCCTGGCGGAGGTTGGCACGGCACTCGATGCAAAGCGCGGCGGCGTTTTCATCGACGGCACATTCGGCGCAGGCGGCTACACGCGCGCCATTCTCGATGCGCATCCGCAGAACAAGGTGATCGCCATCGACCGCGATCCCGATGCCATCGCAGGCGGCGCGGCGCTTGCAGCCAAATACAAGAAACGTCTGATGCTCGTGCCGGGACGCTTCGGCGATCTCGACGACATCGCGCGCGAACAGGAATTCGACGCCGTCGACGGCGTCGTGCTCGATATCGGCGTGTCCTCCATGCAGCTCGATCAGGCTGAGCGCGGCTTCTCGTTCCGCAACGAGGGGCCGCTCGACATGCGCATGGAGCAGTCGGGCCCGAGCGCGGCGGACCTCGTCAACGAGGCGTCGGAAGCCGAGCTCGCGGACATCTTCTATCATTACGGCGAGGAGCGGCGCGCCCGTGCCGTCGCACGCGCGGTCATCGAGGCGCGGCGCCGCCAGCCCTTCGAGACCACGCGGCAGCTGGCCGATCTCGTGGCCTCCCTGATTCGCCAGGAGCCCAGCGGCATTCACCCGGCCACGCGCGTGTTCCAGGGGCTGCGCATCGCCGTCAACGACGAACTCGGAGAGCTGGCTCGCGCCCTGCATGCGGCCGAGCGCATCCTCAAGCCGGGCGGACGCCTCGTGGTGGTCACGTTCCACTCGCTCGAAGACCGCATCGTGAAGCAGTTCTTTGCCTCCCGCACCGGGCGTGCGCCGACAGGCTCACGCCATCTGCCGACGGCGGCCGCACCTGAGCCCACTTTCGATGCGATCACCCGCGGCCCCATCGCTCCGAGCGAGCAGGAGATGGCGCGCAACCCGCGGGCGCGTTCGGCGAAGCTGCGCGCGGGCGCACGCACCGACACGCCGCCGCAGGAGCCGTTGAGCGCCATCACCATGCTGGCCGAACTGCCGCAGACAGCCGAGAAAAGGGGAGGGCGCCGGTGATCCGATTGCTCCATATCATCGTGATCTCCGCCCTCATCGCGTCGGCGGGATACGCCTACTCGGTCAAGTACGAGACGCTCTACTATGTGGAGCAGGTGGCGAAGCTGAAGTCGCAGGTCAGCCGCGAGCGCGAAGCCATCGCCGTGCTGCAGGCCGAGTGGCAATATCTCGATCGTCCGGATCGCCTCCAGGAGGCCGCCGACAAGCACCTCGATCTGCAGGCGCTGAAGATCCAGCAACTCGCGCGTCTGTCCGACCTGCCGAACCGCCCGTCCCGCGAGGATGAGATCGGCCGCAAGCTCGAAGCCCTCGGACTGCTCGAGCCGACCTCGACCCCGAAGGACAAAAACTCGGGCGCCCGCACCCCGACGACTCAAACCCCGAAACGGTGAGCCTCGTGTCGCAAGAGTCCCAAACCGAATGGCAGGATCAGAGCCTTCCTGCACGGCGCCCGAAGCGCGGCGTGCTCGGTCACGCCCGCGAATTGTTCCGTCTGCGCCATGACAAGAGCACGTCGCGCGTGGGCCTTGCGGCTGTGTGCTTCGTGGGTCTGTTCAGCCTGATCGGCGGGCGCCTCATCCATCTTGCCGTGACGAGCGAGAACACGAGCGAGGTGCGCCGTGCGGCCTCCTCCGAGATCTCCGCCGCGCGCCCCGATATCGTCGATCGCAACGGCGAGGTTCTGGCGACCGACGTGAAGATGGTGTCGGTCTTCGCCGAGCCGCGCAACATCGTCGACAAGGATGAGGCGGTCGAGCTGCTCACCGCCGTGCTGCCCGATCTCGACGCCACGGACCTGCGCAACAAGCTTGGTACGAAGAAGGGCTTCGTCTGGGTCAAGCGCGAGATCACGCCGCGCCAGCAGGCGGAGGTGCACCGCCTCGGCATTCCCGGTATCGGCTTCCTCCCTGAGAACAAGCGCGTCTATCCTAATGCGGAGGCCGCCGCACACGTGCTGGGCTTCGCCAACGTGGACAATGTGGGCATCGCCGGCATCGAGAAATACATCGACAGCATGGGCCTGCAGGACCTCAACGGCGCAGGCTTCAACATCTCCGCCGCCGACCTCAAGCCCATCCAGCTCTCCCTGGATCTGCGCGCACAGCACGCCCTGCGCGACGAGCTGGCAAAAGGCATGGCGAAGTTCAAGGCCAAGGCCACGGCGGGCGCGATCCTGGACGTGAACACGGGCGAGATCATCGCCCTCGTGTCGCTGCCCGACTACGATCCCAACAACCCGGTCGACGCGCTCGACAAGGACCGGATCAACCGCATCAATGTCGGCGTGTTCGAGATGGGCTCGACCTTCAAGGCGTTGACGGTCGCCATGGCGCTCGATTCCGGCAAGTACAACATCAACTCGACCTTCGATGCGCGCTCCGGCCTGCGCTACGGCAAGTTCACCATCGGCGACTATCACCCCACCCGGCGCGTTCTCTCTACCCCGGAAGTGTTCGTGCACTCGTCGAACATCGGCACCGCCCGCATGGCCCTTGGCATCGGCGTCGAGGGTCACAAGGCCTTCCTGCGCAAGATGGGCCAGCTCACCCGTCTCGAGACGGAACTGCCGGAAAGCGCGCTGCCGATCGTCCCGCCGCGCTGGGGCGAGCTCAACACGATGACCATCGCGTTCGGCCACGGCCTCGCGGTCGCGCCGCTTCAGGCGCTCTCGGCCGTGGGCGCGCTGGTGAACGGCGGCATCATGATCAAGCCGACCTTCCTGAAGCGCACGGTGGAAGAGGCGCGCCAGAACGCCCTGCAGGTGCTCAAGCCCGAGACGAGCGAGGCTATGCGCTATGTGATGCGCCTCAACGCTTCGACGCCGGAAGGCTCCGCCGGAAATGCCTCGATTGCCGGCTTCTTCGTCGGCGGCAAGACCGGCACCGCCGAGAAGGTGATCAACGGCCGTTATGCCAAGAACAAGAACTTCACCACCTTCACGGCGGTGGTTCCGGCCGACAAGCCGAAATACGTGTTCCTGACCATCATGGACGAGCCGCAGGCGGTGGAAGGCACCTACGGCTTCTCGACCGCGGGCTGGAACGCGGCTCCCGTGACCGGCAACATCATCGAGCGCATTGCGCCGCTGCTCGGCGTGCCGCCGCGCTTCGAGCCGCCGGCGCAGCCTTTCCCGCTCATGTCGCGACTCGGCGCCTGGGGCAGCAATCGATGAACGCACGATCCAAAACTCTCGGCGATCTTCTCGATCTCGCGGCAGGCGACGCTCACGCGTCTCTTGCCGTGTCGAAGATTGCCTCCGACAGCCGCAAGGTGGAGCCTGGCACCCTGTTCTTCGCCGTGCCCGGCACCAAGGTGGACGGCATGAGCTTCGTGCCGCAGGCAGCCGCCGCGGGTGCGGTTGCCATCGCTGGCGAGGCGGAGCGGCCGGCGGATCTGCCGGATCACTTAGCTTATGTTCAGGTGAAGGACGTGCGCCGAACGCTCGCTCTTGCGGCCGCGCGCTTCTACCCGGCACAGCCCGAGAAGGTCGTTGCCGTCACTGGCACGAGCGGCAAGAGTTCCGTGGCCGATTTCATCCGCCAGCTCTTCGCACATCTGGGCTACAAGTCCGCCAGCGTCGGTACGCTCGGCATCATCACGTCGGATGGCGCGGCCTACGGCTCGCTCACGACGCCCGATCCGATCTCCCTGCACGAGAGCTTCGACCGCCTGGCCAATGACGGCGTCACGCGTCTTGCCATGGAGGCGTCCTCGCATGGCATTGATCAGCGCCGCCTCGACGGGGTGCGTCTGCATGCTGCAGGCTTCACCAATCTCGGCCGCGACCATCTCGATTATCACGCCACGACGGAAGCCTATGCGGCGGCAAAGCTTCGTCTGTTCGATACGCTTCTGCCGCAGGATGCCCCCGCCATCATCAATACGGACGGCTCCTATGCGGACGTGTTCCTGCACGGGGTGCACAATCGCGGGCTCAAAGTCATCACCACCGGCAGCACGGGCGAGACTATTCGTCTCGTCGAAGCGCGCGCCGAGGGCTTCACGCAGGCGCTGACCATCGAGGCTTTCGGGAAAACCTTCCGGACACATCTTCCGCTTCTCGGTGCCTTCCAGGTCGAGAACGCGCTCGTCGCCGCAGGCCTCGTGCTGGCGGTGGAAGGGGAGGGCCGGGCGGCCGAGGTGTTCGAGGGCTTCACGGAGCTGAAAGGCGTGCGCGGCCGTCTCGAGCAGGTAGGCGAGGTGGATGGTGCCATCTGCATCGTCGATTACGCCCACAAGCCCGATGCGCTCGCCCATGTGCTCGATGCCCTGCGCCCGTTCGTGACGGGCAAGCTGTTCTGCATCGTCGGTTGCGGCGGTGACCGGGATCAGGGCAAGCGCCCTCTGATGGGCCGCATTGCCAACGACAAGGCCGATGTGGTCATCGTCACGGACGATAATCCTCGCTCCGAGGAGCCGGCCGCCATCCGCGCTGAGGTCATGAAGGGCGCGCCCCGCGCCCGGGAGATCGGCGACCGCGCCGAGGCCATCCGCACCGCTGTTAGCGAGCTTCGCCGGGGCGATATTCTGGTCGTGGCCGGCAAAGGCCATGAAACGGGCCAAATCATCGGCGACCGGACCCTGCCGTTCTCGGACCACGACGAGGTCCGGGCGGCCATCGCAGCGAGGCAGGGATGAATTCGCCCCTCTGGACGAAAGATGAGATTGCAGCCGCCACCGGCGCCCGCATCGGCTCCGGCTTCGCGCAGGCGACGGGTGCGTCCATCGACACGCGTACGCTCGAGCCGGGTGATCTGTACTTTGCCATCAAGGGCGACGTGCATGACGGCCACGCTTTCGTGCCGGCGGCCCTGGAGAAGGGCGCCTCGGCCGCCATCGTGTCCGAGGACAAGGCTCCTGAATTCGCAGGCTCCGACCGGCTGATCGTGGTGCCCGACGTGCTCGAGGCCATGCGCCAGCTCGGCCGCGCGGCCCGTGCCCGCACGAAGGCCAGGATCGTCGCCGTCACCGGCTCCGTCGGCAAGACCGGCACCAAGGAGGCCATGCGCCTCGCGCTCTCCGGCCAGGGCGTAACCCACGCATCGGTCGCCTCCTACAACAACCATTGGGGCGTGCCGCTGACCCTCGCCCGCATGCCGCGCGAGACCACGTTCGGTGTGTTCGAAATCGGCATGAACCATGCCCATGAGATTCTGCCGCTCACCGGCATGGTGCGCCCGCATGTGGCGGTGATCACCACGGTCGAGCCTGTCCATATCGAGTTCTTTCCCTCGCTCTGGGGCATCGCCGATGCCAAGGGTGAGATCTTCTCGGGTCTGGAGCCCGGCGGCACGGCCGTCATCAACCGCGACAACGCCTATTTCGAGCGCATGCGCGCCCATGCCTATGCCTCGGCGGCCGGACGGGTCGTCACCTTCGGCGAGCACGAGGCGGCGGATATCCGCGCGCACCGCATCGTCGTGAAGCCCGACCATTCCATGGTCGAGGCCACGATCTTCGGCCAGCCCCTGACCTACAGGATCGGCACGGCAGGCCGGCACCACGCCCTGAATTCCTTGAGCGTGCTCGCGGCCTCATATGCGCTCGGCGCAGATCCGGCGCTGGTGGCGCGCTCCTTTGCCGAACTCAAGCCCCCGGTCGGGCGCGGCGAGCGCACCATGCTCGCCCTCGACGGCGGCGAGGCCCTGCTGATCGACGAAAGCTACAATGCCAACCCGGCTTCCATGCGCGCGGCGCTGGCCAATCTCGGCGCTGTGGAGCTGGAGCGCGGGGCGCGGCGGATCGCCGTGCTGGGCGACATGAAGGAACTGGGCGAAACGGGCCCGGCTCTGCATGCCGGGCTGGCGGAAGCGGTCCGGGCGAACGGGGTCGATCTGGTCTTCGCTGCCGGCGGCCTGATGAAGAACCTCGTGGATGCCTTGCCGCAATCGCTGGTCGCAGCACATGCGGAAACCTCCGCCGAACTGGTCGACGCGGTCTGCGCTGCGGTCCGTCCCGGCGATGCGGTGACCGTCAAGGGCTCGCTCAGCATGAAGATGGCCCTGGTTGTCAAAGCTTTGAAAGAACGTTACGGCGCGAGCGCAACGGCCCACGCGCTGAAAGGATGATCGATGTTAACCTGGTTGGCTGAGCTCAGCCCCTATTTCAGCCCCCTCAACATCTTCCGCTACATCACGTTCCGCACCGGGGGCGCGACGGCGACCGGCATGCTGTTCGTGTTCCTGTTCGGCCCGGCGATCATTTCGCTCCTGCGCGTGCGCCAGGGCAAGGGGCAGCCGATCCGCGAGGACGGGCCGCAATCGCACCTGCTGACCAAGCGCGGCACGCCCACCATGGGCGGCCTGATGATCCTCGCGGGCGTCCTGGTCTCGACCCTGCTCTGGGCGAACCTCGAGAACCACTATGTCTGGATCGTGCTGTTCGTCACCGTGGGCTTCGGCGCCATCGGCTTCTACGACGACTACCTGAAGGTGACGAAGCAGTCGCACAAGGGCTTCTCCGGCCGCTCGCGTCTGACCATCGAGGCGATCATCGCGGTCGTGGCCTGCCTCGCGATCTCCTTCATGGCCACGCCGGGGCTCGCGAACAAGCTGGCGCTGCCGTTCTCGAAGGACCTGATCATCAATCTCGGCTGGTTCTACGTGATCTTCGCCGGGTTCGTGATCGTCGGCGCCGGCAACGCGGTGAACATCACCGACGGGCTCGACGGGCTCGCCATCGTGCCGGTGATGATCGCCGCCGGCACCTTCGGGTTCATCGCCTATCTCTCCGGCAACGCGGTGTTCTCCAACTACCTGCAGATCCATTTCGTGCCTGGCACCGGCGAGCTCGCCGTGCTCTGCGGCGCGCTGATCGGCGCAGGGCTGGGCTTCCTCTGGTTCAATGCGCCGCCCGCCCAGATCTTCATGGGCGACACGGGCTCTCTGGCGCTCGGCGGCATGCTCGGCGCCATCGCGGTTGCGGCCAAGCACGAGATCGTTCTCGCCATCGTGGGCGGCCTGTTCGTGCTGGAGATCCTGTCCGTCATCATCCAGGTGACGTCGTTCAAGCTCACCGGCAAGCGCGTCTTCAAGATGGCGCCGATCCACCATCACTTCGAGCAGCTGGGCTGGACCGAGCCGCAGGTGGTGATCCGCTTCTGGATCATCGCCGTGGTGCTCGCGCTCACCGGCCTCGCGACCCTGAAACTCCGGTAAGACGCATGACGCCCGTCACCTCCTTCGCAGGCAAAACGGTTGCTCTCTTCGGCCTCGGCGGCTCGGGGCTGGCGACTGCGCTTGCCCTGAAGGAGGGCGGGGCGCGGGTGATCGCCTGCGACGACAACCCGGCGAAGATGGCGGAAGCTGACGCCAAAGGCATCGAGACCGCCGACCTGCGCAACATCGACTGGTCAAAGGTCTCGTCCTTCATCCTCTCGCCCGGCGTGCCGCTCACCCATCCCGAGCCGCACTGGTCGGCGAGGCTGGCGAATGAGGCGGGCGTCGAGATCATCGGCGACATCGAGCTGTTCTGCCGCGAGCGGGCCAAGATCGCACCCAATGCGCCGTTCGTGGCCATCACGGGCACCAACGGCAAGTCCACCACGACGGCGCTCATCGCGCATATCCTGCGCGAGGCCGGCCGCGACGTGCAGATGGGCGGGAATATCGGCACCGCAATTCTGTCGCTGGAGCCGCCGTCCGGCAGCCGCATCCACGTCGTCGAGTGCTCGTCCTTCCAGATCGACCTCGCGCCGTCGCTCGCGCCCACCATCGGCGTCCATCTCAACCTGTCGCCCGATCACATCGACCGGCACGGGACAATGGAGCTCTATGCGGCGATCAAGGAGCGGCTGGTGGCGAAGGCGGGCCTCGCCGTCATCGGCGTTGACGATCCAATGAGCCGCGCGATCGCCGAGCGCTGCGAAGCTAGCGGCGTGAACGTTGCCCGCGTGTCGGTTGAGCCGCTACACGTGAAGGGCATCTTCGCGGATGGCGAAACGCTTGTCGGCGTGACCGGGGCCGATGCGGCTGCGGTGGCGGATGTCGCGGGCATCGGTTCGCTGCGCGGCGCGCACAACGCGCAGAACGCCGCTGCGGCCGTGGCCATTGCACTGGCGCTGAATGTTTCACCGGACGAGATACGCTCCGGCCTTCACACCTTCCCCGGCCTGCCGCATCGCATGGAGGAGGTTGGCCGCATCGGGTCCGCTCTCTTCATCAACGATTCCAAGGCGACGAACGCGGACTCGACCGAGAAGGCGCTCAAGTCCTTCGACGACATTCTCTGGATCCTCGGCGGCAAGGCGAAGGAGGGCGGCATCGAGCCGCTGAAGCCTTACTTCCCGAAAATCCGCAAGGCCTATCTCATCGGCGCCTCTGCGGAAGAATTTGCCAGGACGCTCGGCGATGAGGTGCCGCACGCTCAATGCGGCACCCTCGACAAGGCGGTGGAGCAGGCGGCATCCGACGCGCAGACGCTCGGCGCCCCTGCGGTCGTGCTGCTGTCGCCGGCCTGCGCGTCCTACGACCAATTTCCCAATTACGAAGTACGCGGAAACCATTTCCGCGATCTGGTCCGGGCATTACCCGGCATCGAAGCCAAGGGGGCTTAGCCATGGTGTCACGCGCGGAACGCTCGGCTTTCGGCGATTGGTGGTGGACGGTCGACCGTTCGCTTCTCGCGGGCCTCGCCATCCTCATGCTGGCCGGCCTCGTCTTCCTCATGGCGGGCGGACCACCGGTTGCGGAGCGGCTCGGACTCTCCACCTTCCACTTCGTGAACCGGCAGGTGATGTTCCTCGTCCCGGCCCTGTTCATCATCGTCACCGTCTCGTTCCTGTCGCTCCGCCATCTGCGGCGCCTGGCACTCATCGTCTATGCGGCCGGCATGGTGCTGATCCTGCTGGCGTTCCAGTACGGTCCGGAGATCAAGGGCGCCCATCGCTGGATCATGATCGGCCCGCTCGGCCTCCAGCCCTCCGAGTTCGTGAAGCCCGCCTTCGTGGTGCTCTCGGCCTGGGCCTTCTCGGAAGGCGCGCGGCGCAAGGACGTGCCCGGCACGCTCATGGCCTTTCTGCTCCTGCCCGCCACCATCATCCCGCTCATCCTGCAGCCCGATTTCGGCCAGACCATGCTCGTCACCATCGTGTGGTGCGGCCTGTTCTTCGTCGCCGGCCTGCATTGGTTCTGGGTGATGGGCCTCGGCGGGGCCGGGCTCCTGGGCATCGGCGCGGCCTATCAGTTCCTGCCGCACGTGCGGGCGCGCATCGAGCGCTTCCTCGACAAGGATTCCGGCGACACCTTCCAGGTCGATACGGCCATGGAATCCTTCTCCCGCGGCGGCTGGCTCGGGCGCGGTCCGGGCGAGGGCTCGGTGAAGCGCATCCTGCCCGACGCGCATACCGACTTCATCTTCGCCGTCACGGCAGAGGAGTTCGGGATCGTCGTGTGCCTCGCGCTCCTCGTGGTCTTCGCCTTCATCGTGCTGCGCGGCCTGACGCTCGCCCGCCGCAGCGAGGACACCTTCTGCCGCCTTGCCGCCACCGGGCTTATCTTCATGTTCGGCCTGCAGGCCTGCATCAACATGATGGTGAACGTGCACCTCATGCCGGCTAAGGGCATGACGCTGCCCTTCATCTCCTATGGCGGCTCGTCGCTGCTCTCACTCGCGCTCGGCATGGGCTTCTTGATCGCACTCACGCGGCGGCGCCCGCGCGCCGAGATGATGGACCATTTCGGCCAGGATCGGATGTGAGGATGAACGCTCCCCTCATTCTCCTGACCGCCGGCGGCACCGGCGGTCATCTCTTTCCGGCCGAAGCGCTCGCCAATGCCCTCAAAGCCTCCGGCGCGAAGGTGGCGCTCGCCACCGACAAGCGCGCCAATGCCTATGCGGGCTCGTTCCCGGCCGACGAGATCGTCGAGATCCCCTCCGCCACGCCCTCCGGCCGCTCCGTGCCGCAGATGGCCGGGGCCGCGCTCATGCTCGGGCGGGGCACGCTGCAATCCGTATCGGTGATCCGCCGGCTCAAGCCCGCCGCGGTCGTCGGTTTCGGGGGCTATCCCACGGTCCCGCCGGTGATCGCCGCCTCGCTCCTCAAGGTGCCGACGGTGATCCACGAGGCGAACGGCGTGATGGGGCGGGCCAACCGCCTGCTCGCCCGCCGCGCCACCGTCATCGCCACGGGCTTTGCCAACATCAAGGGCATCCCGGCGAACGTGCCGGGAAAGGTGGTCCACACCGGCAACCCCATCCGCCCCGCGGTGCTGGAGGCGGCCCGGCAGGCCTATGCGCCGCTGGAGGCCGGCGGGAAGCTGCGCCTCCTCGTGGTCGGCGGCAGCCAGGGCGCCCGGGTCATGAGCGACGTGGTGCCGCCTGCCATCGAGCTTCTGCCTGTGGAACTTCGGGCCCGCATCGCGGTCACCCAGCAGGCGAGGGGCGAGGATCTGGAGCGCGTCCGCGAGCATTACCAGCGCCTGGGCGTGGCGTTCGAGGCCGAGCCCTTCTTCAAGGACCTGCCGCACCGCCTCGGCAGCGCCCATCTCGTGGTCTCCCGCTCCGGCGCCTCGACCGTGGCGGAACTGGCCGTGATCGGTCGCCCGTCGATCCTCGTGCCCCTCCCGGGCTCCCTCGATCAGGACCAGGCGGCCAACGCCAGGACCCTCGGGGATCAGGGCGCCGCCATCGTTTGCCCGCAATCGGACTTCACCCCTGAGCGGCTGGCCAGCGAGATTCGGACGTTTTTTCAAGAGCCTGACCGCTTGACCCGGGCCGCCGCCGCCGCACATAGCGCCAGCATCACGGATGCGGCGGAGCGGCTTGCTCAGGCCGTCCTCTCCCTCATTTCTGCGAATCATAACGGAAAAAGCCCATGAAACTGCCGCCGAAGCTCGGACCCATTCACTTCATCGGCATCGGCGGCATCGGCATGTCGGGCATCGCCGAGGTCATGCACAACCTGGGCTACACGGTTCAGGGCTCGGATGCCGCCGACAACTACAACGTGAAGCGCCTCGCCGACAAAGGCATCAAGACCTTCATCGGCCACAAGGCCGAGAACGTGGATGAGGCCGAGATCGTCGTGGTCTCCACCGCCATCAAGCGCGACAACCCGGAACTGGTCGTCGCCCGCGAGAAGCGCCTGCCGGTGGTGCGCCGCGCCGAGATGCTGGCCGAGCTCATGCGCTTCAAGTCCTGCGTGGCGGTGGCCGGCACCCACGGCAAGACCACCACGACCTCGCTGGTCGCCACGCTGCTGGATGCCGGCGGGCTCGACCCGACTGTCATCAACGGCGGCATCATCAATGCCTACGGCACCAATGCCCGTATGGGCGACGGCCAATGGATGGTGGTGGAGGCGGACGAGTCCGACGGCACCTTCCTAAAGCTCCCGGCGGACGTGGCCATCGTGACCAACATCGATGCCGAGCACCTCGACCATTTCGGCACCTACGACGCGATCAAGGACGCCTTCCATTCCTTCATCAACTCGATCCCGTTCTACGGCTTCGCGGTGATGTGCATCGACCATCCGACCGTGCAGGACCTCGTGGGCCGCATCGAGGATCGGCGCATCATCACCTATGGCGAGAACCCGCAGGCCGACGTGCGCCTGATGGACGTGGATTCCCGCGGCGGCAAGAACCGTTTCCGCGTGATGATCCGCGACCGCCGTCCCGGCTTCCGCCTCGAGCTCGAAGACCTCGTGCTGCCGATGCCGGGCGCGCACAATGCACTCAACGCCACGGCGGCCATCGCGGTGGCGCACGAACTCGGCGTCTCGCCCGATGCGATCCGCAAGGCGCTCGGCGGCTTTGGCGGCGTGAAGCGCCGCTTCACCCGCACGGGCGAATGGAACGGCGTCACGGTGTTCGACGATTACGGCCACCACCCCATCGAGATTGCCGCGGTGCTGAAGGCAGCGCGCGCCTCGACGGACGGGCAGGTGATCGCCGTGGTGCAGCCGCACCGCTATTCGCGCCTCTCGTCCCTGTTCGACCAGTTCTGCACCTGCTTTAACGATGCCGATGCGGTCATCGTGGCGCCGGTCTACGCGGCGGGCGAGCAGCCGATCCCCGGCATGGACCGGGACGGCCTCGTGTCGGGCCTCAAGGCGCGCGGTCATCGCAGCGTGATGGCGTTGGACAAGTCGGAAGAACTCGCTGGTCTCGTCAAGGGCGTGGCAAAGCCGGGCGATTACGTGATCTGCCTTGGAGCCGGCAACATCACGCAATGGGCCTACGCTCTTCCGACCGAGCTCGAGGCCCTCGGCGAGAAGGCCGCTTGACAAAGTGTGGCACGACACAAGGTTTCCTCATCCTGAGGAGAGCGCAACGCGCTCGTCTCGAAGGACGAGGAAACCGCTTCCAGTGTTCACTGGAGACGCAGTCGTCCTTCGAGACGCAGACTGCGTCTGCTCCTCAGGATGGGGGCTGCGGGGTGGCTGATGTTTTCTGATATTGTTCCAGACCTGAAGGCCCGCATGCCGGAACTGCGCGGCAAGCTGGAGCCGAATGCGCCAACCGCGCCCCTGTCGTGGTTCCGCACGGGCGGCCCGGCGCAGGTGCTGTTCACGCCGGCGGACGCGGATGACCTCGCCTACTTCCTGCAGCGCCTCGACCGCAGCGTGCCGGTGCTCGTGGTGGGCCTCGGCTCCAACCTGCTCATCCGCGACGGCGGGTTCGAGGGCGTGGTGATCCGTCTCGGCAAGGGCTTTGCCGAAATGTCGGTGGAGCCGAACCTGCGCGTGCGCGCCGGCGCGGGCGCCCCCGACGTGAAGGTGGCGCGCGCAGCGGCCGAAGCCGGCATCGCGGGGCTCTCCTTCCTGCGCGGCATTCCCGGCACCATCGGCGGCGCGCTGCGCATGAACGGCGGCGCCTATGGCGGCGAGACCAAGGATGTGCTCGTCGAGGCCAGGGGCGTGACCCGCACCGGCGAGGCGGTGACCTTCACCAATGTGCAGATGGGCTTCACCTATCGCCATTCCTCCGTGCCGGACGACGTGATCTTCACCGAGGCGTTGTTCGAGGGGCGTCCCGGCAATCCGGAAGAGATCCTGGCCGAGATGAACGCCATCACCGAGGCGCGCTCCTCGACCCAGCCGGTCAACACCCGCACGGGCGGCTCCACCTTCAAGAACCCGCCGGGCCGGAAGGCCTGGGAGCTGGTCGATGCCGCAGGCTGCCGGGGCTTGCGCGTGGGCGATGCCCAGGTGTCCGAGATGCACTGCAATTTCCTGATCAACCATGGCTCCGCCTCCGCGGCCGATATCGAAGGCCTGGGCGAGGAGGTCCGCCGCCGCGTCCGCGAGATGTCGGGCGTGGAGCTGGAATGGGAGATCAAGCGGGTCGGGCTGCCCAGCGCATAGTGCGGAAAAGTGGATCCGGTTTTCCGCTCCGAACGATGCGCCAGCCAAGAGCAGGAGCGCCGGCCCCCTCTTAAGGCCGATGCTCCGGCCCTGATTCGAATCACTCTTTGATCCCGGCTCGCCGGGTCGCACGACGGGAGAGTCCCATGGCGAAACACGTTGCCATCCTTTACGGCGGCTGGTCGGCGGAGCGCGAGGTCAGCCTGGCGTCGGGCCGGGCCTGCTGCAAGGCTCTGGAGAGCCAGGGCTACAAGGTCACTCCCATCGACGTGCAATCCGACATCGCCACCGTTCTCCAGGCGGTCGCGCCGGACGTGGTGTTCAATGCGCTCCATGGGCGCGTGGGCGAGGACGGGACCATCCAGGGGCTCCTGGAGGTCTTAAGAATTCCCTACACCCATTCCGGCGTCCTCGCCTCGGCGCTCGCCATGCAGAAGGACAAGGCGAAAATTGTCATGGCGGCGGCCGGCGTGCCGGTTCCCAGGGGCATGGTCGTTAACCGTCTGGAGGCGGCGAAAAGCCACGTCCTGCCGGCCCCCTACGTGGTGAAGCCCATCAGCGAAGGCTCGTCCTACGGGGTCATCATCGTCCGCGAGGACCGCTCCCATCCGCCCCAGGAACTGACCCGCGAGGACTGGGCGTTTGGCGACCAAGTCCTTGTGGAATCTTATGTTGCGGGCCGTGAGCTGACCTGCGCGGTCATGGGCGACAAGGCCCTTGGGGTCATCGACATCCGGCCCGCCACAGGGGTCTTCTACGATTACGATGCGAAATATGTGAAGGGGGGCTCCATTCACGTCCTCCCGGCAGAAATTAAACCGAATATTTACCAAAAGGTCCAAGAGTTGGCGTTAACGGCGCATCAAGCGCTCGGCTGTCGGGGAATCAGCCGCGCCGACTTGCGGTACGACGATACTCCTGGGGGAACCGGGGAACTCGTCGTTCTTGAAGTCAACACGCAACCCGGCATGACCGAGACGAGCTTGGTGCCAGAACTGGCAGCCCATGCGGGCTATACGTTTGGCGAGCTTGTGCAATGGATGGTGGAGGACGCTACCTGCAACCGATGACGGCCTACCCGGCCGGATTCGCCGTTGCGCGCGCTGCCTCCGGAGGCCGGAGGCCCGCTTCATCCTTCAAGCAGCCCTCCCGAATCAGAAAGCTGTTCGGATCCTCCGGCAGCGTACGCCGCCGCTCCGCCGGCGCCCCGATCGAGCAGCGTCTTCCGCGCTTCCTCGGAACCGGCCTGACGCTGGCCTTCTTCTCGGCCGTCATCGGCTATGGCCTCTGGCAGGGCGGACATATCGACGGTTTCATCCGCCAGCACGGCGAGCCCCACCATGCGCTGGCGCGGACCGTGGGCCTCGGCCTAGAACAGGTGACGATCTCCGGCATCTCGCAGATGGGCGAGAACGAGGTCCTCGCCGCTGCGGGCATCAACGGCAAGCTGTCGCTCGCCTTCCTCGATGTGAACGACCTGCGCGAGCGCCTTGAGCGCGTGCCGATGGTCAAGTCGGCGACCGTGCGCAAGCTCTATCCGAACGAACTCGTCATCACGCTCACGGAGCGCGAGGCTCATGCCATCTGGCAGAACAACGGCGAGCTCTTCGTCATTGCCGCCGACGGCACGGTGATCGACCTCATGCAGGACGAGCGCTACCTCGATCTGCCCTTCGTGGTGGGCGAGGGCGCCAACGCCCGCAGCAAGGATTACCTCGCGCTGGTCGAGGCGGCAGGCCCCCTCAAGGGCCGCATCCGCGCCGGCACGCTCGTGGCCGGGCGGCGCTGGACTCTGAAGATGGACAACGGCATGGACGTGCGCCTGCCGGAGATCGGAGCCGCCGACGCGCTGGCCCGTCTCGTGAAGCTCGAACACGAGCAGAAGATTCTGGAAAAGGACGTGCTGGCGATCGATCTGCGCATGGCGGATCGCGTCGTCGTCCGCTTGACGGAAGAGGCCGCCTTGGCCCGCGCCGAGGCCCTCAAGAAAAAACCAATGCGCGGCAAGGGGGTCGATACATGAGTCTCTCGGGTCACGGTTTGACGCCACGCCTGAAGCCACTCTCCGCACGCAAGAGCGCCATTCTTTCGGTGCTCGATGTCGGAACGAGCAAAGTCGTCTGCGTCGTTGCGGAGCTGAAGCCGGCCGACGAGGTCGAGTCGCTGCGCAGCCGCACCCATGTGGCGCGCATCCTCGGCATCGGCCATCAGCGCTCCATGGGCCTGAAGGGCGGCGTTGTCGTCGATCTGGAAGCGGCCGAGTCCGCGATCCGCCAGGCGGTGCATGCCGCCGAGCGGATGGCGAAGGTCGAGATCCAGTCGGTGATCGTGAACCTCACCGGCGGGCGTCTCGCGTCCGAGCATTTCGAGGCGCATGTTCCCGTGCGCGGCGCAGTGAGCGAGGGCGACGTGCATCGCGTGCTCGACGCCGCCTCGAGCTACGACCTGCGTCGCGGCCGCACTGTTCTTCACGCTCTTCCCACGGGCTTCTCGCTCGATGCGCAGAACCACATCGTCGATCCCGCCGGCATGATCGGCGAGCGCCTCGGCGCGGATCTCCATGTGGTGACCTCCGAGGCGGCGGCTGCGCGCAACCTCATGCTGGCGGTCGAGCGCTGCCATCTGGGTGTTGAAGCTGTCATCGCCACCCCTTACGCAGCGGGCCTTTCCGCTCTCGTCGACGACGAGGCCGACATGGGCTGCGCGGTCGTCGACATGGGCGGCGGCACCACGAGCGTCGGCATTTTCTCCAACGGGCATCTGGTTCACTCCGATGCCATCGCGGTCGGCGGTCACCATGTGACCATGGACATCGCGCGCGGTCTCACGACCCGCGTGTCCGCTGCCGAACGGCTCAAGACTTTCTACGGCTCCGCCATCGCTTCGAGCGCGGACGACCGGGACATGATCGCGGTGCCGCAGGTCGATGAGGACGAACGGGACGTTCCGAACCATCTACCGAAGTCGCACCTCGTCCGCATCATCAAGCCGCGGGTCGAGGAAGTTCTCGAACTCGTGCGCGACCGGTTGAAAGGTGCGGGCTTCGCGGCCCAGGCCGGACGGCGGGTCGTGCTGACGGGCGGCGCAAGCCAGCTCGTCGGGCTGCCGGAAACGGCGCGCCGCATCTTGCAGGGCCAGGTACGTGTCGGGCGCCCGCTCGGCATCAAGGGCCTGCCCGAAGCGGCAAAGGGCCCTGCCTTTTCGGCGGTGGTCGGCCTCCTGGTTTATCCGCAGGTGGCGCATATCGAGTATTTCGAGCCGCGGAGCAGCGGCTTGTTCCAGAGTACGGGAACCGACGGCTATTTCTCGCGAATGGGCCGTTGGATTCGGGACAGTTTCTAGAGCATTTTCCGCAAAAGTGGGTTCCGGTTTTGCGACAGAAAATGCGGTGAAGAGAGTGAGAGTGACTTCCGGTTTCTTGGAAGTCACTCGAGTGAGTAACGCGCTGGCGCGGCGGGCCAACGTGAAGAGTTCAAGTCAACAAGGGTTAGCGTCGGCCAAACGCTTATCGGTATAAAGGCCAGAAGAGGCACAGGTCATGGCAATGAATCTGCAAACTCCGGACATCCGGGAACTCAAGCCGCACATCACGGTTTTCGGCGTCGGCGGTGCCGGCGGCAACGCCGTGAACAACATGATTGAATCCGGTCTGGAGGGCGTCGAGTTCGTGGTGTCGAACACCGACGCGCAGGCGCTAGCCTCCTCCAAGGCCCAGCGCGTGATCCAGATGGGCATCCAGGTCACCGAAGGCCTCGGCGCCGGCTCGCAGCCGGAAGTCGGCCGCGCGGCCGCCGAAGAGGTGATCGACGAGATCCGCGATCAGCTCGCCGGCTCGCACATGGTGTTCATCACCGCCGGCATGGGCGGCGGCACCGGCACGGGCGCTGCCCCGGTCGTGGCCCGCGCGGCCCGCGAGCTCGGCATCCTGACGGTCGGCGTCGTGACGAAGCCGTTCCAGTTCGAAGGCGTGCGCCGCATGAAGCTGGCGGATGCCGGCATCAACGAGCTGCAGCAGGCCGTCGACACGCTCATCGTGATCCCGAACCAGAACCTGTTCCGGGTCGCCACCGAGAAGACGACCTTCGCGGACGCCTTCGCCATGGCCGACCAGGTGCTCTACTCGGGCGTTGCCTGCATCACCGACCTGATGGTGAAGGAAGGCCTCATCAACCTCGACTTCGCCGACGTGCGCTCCGTCATGCGCGGCATGGGCAAGGCCATGATGGGCACAGGCGAAGCCTCCGGCGAGAAGCGCGCGATCCGCGCGGCCGAAGCCGCCATCGCGAACCCGCTCCTCGACGACGTGTCGATGAAGGGCGCGCGCGGCCTGCTGATCTCCATCACGGGCGGCAACGACCTCACCCTCTACGAACTCGACGAGGCCGCCACCCGCATCCGCGAGGAAGTGGACCAGGATGCCAACATCATTCTCGGCGCCACCTTCGACGAGAGCCTGGAAGGCATCATCCGCGTCTCCGTCGTGGCGACCGGCATCGACCACGCGATCATGGAGAACGGCGGCGATCTCACCGCCACCGAGCAGCGCATCTCCGAGGTCGCCGAGCGCCTGCGGGCCGAGGCCCGCGCCCGCGCCACCCAGGCCACGCCGACCTTTCGCTCCGCCGCCCAGCCCGAACCGGTGAAGGCGGCTTCGATCCTGACCCAGGGCTCGCCCGTTCTGGCGCCGGCTCCGGCGCCCGTGGCTGCGGCCCAGCCGGTGGAGCCCGCTCCCCAGCCGATCGTGCGCGACGACGTGGTGCTCACCCCGGCCCAGCCGCGGCAGGCGGTTGCCTACGAGGCTCCGGCCCCTCAGGTGCCGGTCTACGAAGAGCCCGCCGAGCAGGGCGCCTTCATCCCGCCGCAGGCCGAGCGCGCCATGCGCCCGGCCCGGATGCCGCGCATCGACGAGCTGCCCATGCCCGGTCAGGTCGCCCTGCGCGCCAGCCGCGGCGAGGAGCCTGCCCAGGAGCACAAGCCCTCCCTGATCCAGCGTCTCGCGACCATCGGCTTCGGCCGCCGCGAGGAGGCGCAGCCGGCCCCCGTCGACCCGCGCCAGGAGGCCCCGCGCCAGCCCATGTCGTCGGTTCATGCCGAATACGCCCGCCGGCCCATGCCGGCCCAGGCGCAGCGCCCGCCGCAGGGCCAGCCGGCTCCGGCTCCGCGGGCCGCTTCGGAGGATGACCAGCTGGAGATTCCCGCCTTCCTCCGCCGCCAGGCCAACTAAGCAAGAGCATCGTGCGGCCCGCTGGGTCCGCTCCGAACGATGCGCTCTTTAGAGAAACGGGCATCGATGATTCCTAAAAGTGGAATCCACTTTGAGGTTTGATGCCCAGCCCGACAGCGCTGTTACAGCTGTTACAAAAGGCTCCCAGTCCGAACCGGCTGGGAGCCTTCTTCGTTAAAAAACCATTAACATCAAAGGCTTGTGACTTATCCCCTTTGTAACACACGGTAAGAAAGCGTGATTTGGCCTAGCCTGACAGCGGGACTATGGTGCCTGCACATCAAAAGGGGCAGCACTCAAAAGAAGCCTGCCGGTCGGAAGCACAAGGCAATCAATGCACCTTCCCCGGCAAAACAGGCTCTGTGAGGCGACAAGGGTAGTTGAGGTCCAGGACTCATGAAGCAAAGCCAGCAGACCACGCTTCGCGCCGCCGTGACCCTCATTGGAACCGGAGTTCATTCCGGGGATGAAGTGAAGATGATCCTTCATCCGGCTGAAGCGAACCATGGCATTGCTTTTCTCCGCACCGGCCTGCCGGGCGGACTGGACCGGCTGATCGACGCTCGACATCTGGCGGTGACCGCCACCGAGCTTTGCACGGTCATCGGCGACCGCGAGTCGGGCGCGGTCGCCACCATCGAACACCTCATGGCGGCTCTTGCCGGCCTCGGCATCGACAACGTTCTCGTCGAGATCGACGGGCCGGAGGTTCCGATCCTCGACGGCAGCTCGGCCCCGTTCATCGATGCCATCGATCAGGTCGGCATCACGGCTCAGGGCGTCAGCCGCCGCTACATCAAGGTTCTCAAGCCCGTCCGCGTCACGCAGGGCCGGGCCTTCGCCGAACTCCTCCCTAACGAGCGCGCCTTCCGCCTCGACGTGGAGATCGACTTTCCGACCCCGGTGATCGGTCGCCAGCGCAAGGTCATCGACCTGTCGCCTTCCGTGTTCCGTCGCGAGATTTCCCGCGCCCGCACCTTCGGCTTCATGCGCGACGTGGAGAAGCTCTGGAGTGCCGGCTTCGCGCTCGGCGCCTCCCTCGACAACACCGTGGCCATCGGCGACGACGGCATCATGAACCCCGAGGGTCTGCGCTACGCCGACGAGTTCGTCCGGCACAAGCTCCTCGACGCCGTCGGCGACCTGTCGCTCGCCGGCCTGCCGCTGCTCGGCACCTACCGCTCCTATTGCGGCGGTCACCGCATGAACTTCTCCGTGCTGGAAGCCCTGTTCTCGAGCCGCTCCAACTACGCCATCGTCGACGCCACGCCGCGCCGCGAGACGGGCTATGCGGAAATCGGCAGCGCTGTCGCTTCCGTTTTCGCTCCCGAAGTGCACTGAATCCTTCCTTTGGAGCGCTGCTTCCACGTCATCGGCGTCGAGCGCCCATTGGCCGCATGATTTCGTGCAGGCTTTCTTAATTCCTATTGGGTAAAGCCTGTGCTATGGGCTTGGCTCTTGCCCAGGGCTTGAGCTAAAGAACGCTTGATGCACCGTTAAATACATCGGGCACGGTTTTTGGAGGACCGCGAGGCATGTCGTTCGCGAAGGCTTATTCGGGTATGAAAGGCGCGGCCGCCCGCGCCCTGATCCTTGGCGTCTGCGGCCTGGGACTCGCGGGGTGCGAATCTCTCTCGTCGCTGAACCCGTTCGAGAAGGACACGAGCTACAAGCCCGAAATCGTGAGCAACGCTCCGGCGGAGGAGATCTACAACGACGGTCTCGCCCGGGTGCAGAAGGGCGATTTCGACGGGGCGGTCACCAAGTTCAGCAGCCTCGACAAGCAGTATCCCTACACGGATTGGGCGCGCAAAGGCCTGATCATGGAGGCCTACGCCAATTACGAGGGCGGCTTCTATGACGAGGCCATCACGGCCTCCCGGCGCTACCTCCAGAGCTATCCCAACACCTCGGATGCGGCCTATGCCCAGTACCTGCTGGCCTCGTCGTATTACGACCAGATCCCGGACATCACCCGCGACCAGGAGAAGTCCGAGCGTGCCGTGCTGGCTCTGCAGGAACTGATCCAGCGCTATCCGAACTCCGAATACGTGTCCGACGCCCGCAAGAAGATCCAGGTGGCCAGCGACCAGCTCGCCGGCAAGGAGCTCGAGGTCGGCCGCTTCTATCTGCAGAAGCGCAACTACGCGGGCGCCATCAACCGCTTCCGCAATGTCGTGGCCCGCTACCAGACGACCCGCCACGTGGAAGAGGCGCTCCAGCGCCTCACCGAGGCCTACATGGCCATGGGCATCGTCAACGAGGCGCAGACCGCCGCCGCCGTTCTCGGACACAACTTCCCCGACTCTCCCTGGTACAAGGATGCCCACGCCCTGCTGACGAAGGGCGGCGTGGAGCCGCGCGAGGACTCCCAGTCCTGGATCAGCAAGGCCTTCCGCGGCGTTCCCCAGGTCGGTCAGCGCACGGGCTAAGCCTCACCCTCCATGCTCATCCAGCTGGCGATTCGCGATATCGTCCTCATCGACAGGCTTGAGCTTCACTTCCATGAGGGCCTGAGCGTCCTCACGGGTGAGACCGGCGCCGGCAAGTCGATCCTGCTCGACGCTTTCGCCCTGGCCCTCGGCGGCCGCGGCGACGGCAGCCTCGTGCGCCATGGCGAGAACCAGGGCCAGGTGACGGCCGTCTTCGACTGCCCCATGGATCACCCGGCCCGCCGCATCGCGACGGATGCGGATATCGACATCGACGGCGACCTGATCCTGCGCCGCGTACAGGTGGCCGACGGGCGCACCCGCGCTTTCGTCAACGACCAGCCGGTCAGCGTCCAGGTGCTCAAGGCCATCGGCGCGACCCTGGTCGAGATCCACGGCCAGCACGACGACCGCGCTCTGGTCGATCCCGTCTCCCACCGCGCCATCCTCGATGCCTTCGGCGGCCTCTCCTCCGAGGTCCAGGCCGTGTCCGAGGCTGCACGGAGGGTGCGCGACGCGCGGTCCGCCCTTCAGGATCATCGCAGCCGCATCGCGAAAGCCCGCAAGGAGGCCGATTTCCTGCGCCACGCGGTCGAGGAGCTGACGAAGCTCAACCCGCTCGCGGGCGAGGAGGAGAGCCTCGCCGAGCGGCGCGTGGTCATGATGCAGTCCGAGAAGGTGTCGACGGACCTCAACGAAGCCTACGAGGTGGTCGCCGGCAACGCCTCCCCGGTCAACGAGCTCTCGGCCGCCGTGCGCAAGCTGGAGCGCCGCAGCGCCCAGGCGCCCACGCTGGTGGAGCCCAGCGTCAAGGCCCTCGACGCGGCGCTCGTCGCCATTGACGAGGCCCGCGCGGCCCTGGAAGACGCCATCCGCGCCACCGAATTCGACCCGCGCGAACTGGAGCAGACCGAGGAGCGGCTGTTCGCGCTTCGCGCCGCCGCCCGCAAATACGACGTGCCCGCCGATGAGCTGGCCGCTCTGCGCCAGCGCTTCGACGAGGACGTGGCTGCCATCGATGCCGGCGAGGAGAAGCTTGCCGGCCTGGAGAAGGCTCTGAGCGAAGCCGACGACGCCTATCTGAAGGCGGCCAAGGCGCTGTCCGCCGGCCGCAAGAAGGCCGCCCAGTCGCTCGACGCCGCCGTCCATGCCGAGCTGCCGCCGCTCAAGCTCGAGCGGGCGCGCTTCATCACCGAAATCACCACCGACGAGTCGAGCCGCGACGCGGGCGGCTTCGAGCGCGTCGAGTTCTGGGCCCAGACCAATCCCGGCACCCGCGCGGGTCCGCTCATGAAGGTGGCGTCGGGCGGCGAGCTTTCGCGCTTCATGCTGGCCCTGAAGGTGGTGCTGGCGGACAAGGGCTCGGCCCCGACCCTCGTCTTCGACGAGATCGACACCGGCGTCGGCGGCGCGGTGGCGGATGCCATCGGCCAGCGCCTCGCGCGGCTCGCCCGCAAGGTCCAGGTGATGGCCGTCACCCACGCGCCGCAGGTGGCCGCCAAGGCCGAGAGCCACTTCCTCATCGCCAAGGAGGGTGTGCGCGGTGAAAAGGACCGGGTCGCCACCCGGGTCATCCCGCTCGAGGCCACGCCGCGTCGCGAGGAGATCGCCCGCATGCTCGCCGGCGCGACCATCACCGAGGAAGCCCGCGCGGCGGCCGCGCGCCTGCTGGAAGCGTCGGCGCACTAGCATCGGACCCAATAGTGGAATCCGCTTTTGGGATCGAATCCGATGCTTTCTTCCTGAATGAGAGCACCGCCGCCCGCATGGTCCCGCGTGCGCGCTAGCGCCATGCCGGACCTAAGTCGGCCAGGACCCCGGACCTCAGTCCACATTGCACGCTTTGCCGGCTCAATCACAATCGAGCGGTGACGACTTCGGGCTGAGGTCGAGGCGAGCAGAGGGCGGGGGAGGCTACAATGGTCCTGGAGAGGCACTGTCACGGCGATGCGCAGTTTCCACGCTGCTGGGCGAAGCTCACGGATACCGATGGATCGAACACCAGGTGCGAAACGGCCACGGCCCTGCTGGCTCGCCCTCCCGTGTCGCTTAAGGTCGTCAAGCCCGCGCCCGCGCCGATCTGGAAGGCGCCTGCTCCCAGGAGCTACACCGGCTATTTCGATGCCGCCATCGCGCGGCTGAAGACTGAGCGGCGCTATCGCTCCTTCGTCGATCTCGAACGCATGGCCGGCAGCTTTCCGAGCGCGATCTGGCACTCCCCGGAGGGGCCGCGCGAGATCACGGTCTGGTGCTCCAACGACTATCTCGGCATGGGCCAGCATCCCGCCGTCGTCGAGGCGAT
>NZ_JAELXT010000015.1 GCF_016427565.1 Microvirga splendida | reverse complement strand
CGGCATCCGCGATTCAAGAGCGTCTCGTGGGCTCGGAAAAGTGTATAAGAGACAAGCCCGGGACCGTGGTCCGATTCCCCCTCGCCCGCGCCCGCGCGAATCGCGGCGGCGACGGCGGGAGGGAGCCATGAGGCGGCCGGCAACCGGGCCCGGGCGGGCGCGCCGGCCCGGCGTCCCTCCCGGCCGTCGGCGCGGCCGGGGCGTGCCCGCCGACAGGATTGGCCATGACGTCCTTGCGGACGCGGCCAGGGCCGTTTCGCCTTCCGCCACGGCGCCCCCGGCCGGCGGGGCCCGCGCCTCGCCGCAAGGATCAGAGGTCGTTTCCTTGATCGTTCCAAGGAAAGAGCCGACAATCCTAAGCCATTGCGACAAAAGGTATTTTTGCCGTTCCGGCCTGTTGCCAAACGGCGCGAACCGAGTCTTGCTGGGAGGCGGCGATGGCGGATGAGACCGCAAACCTCCCCGTCCCCCGCCCCTCGGACCCCGGCGACCTGATCACCGAGGCCGAGGCCTACCGGACCTTCGGGACCATCCTGGAGGACAAGCAGCTGCGGCGGGCGCGCCGGGACGGCCTGATCGGCTTCCTGCGGCGCAAGCGCCGGATCCTGTACCACCGCGCCGAGATCGAGGCCTTCGTCCGGCGCATCATCGAAGAGGAGTACGTGAGACCATGTCCGACACCCCCCGCTCCCCCCGGCCCGCCTTCGCGGGGCCGACGCCCGTCGATAAGTTTCGCATCGGGGACTACTGGCTTGACCATGTCGCCGGCTCGCCGTTCTGGTACGTCTGCTGGAACGACCCGGCCATCGGCGACCGGCGCCGGCTCTCCCTCCGGACGCCCGACTTCGCGGAGGCCCAGCGGCGGCTCGTCCGGTTCATAGAGGGCGGCGGCCGCGACTTCGAGCGCCGGGGCGGCGACCCGCTGGTGCGCGACGTCGTGCTGGCCTACCTCGACCTGCCGCGCAAGCGGGAGAGCTGGGCGAGCTCCTGGCGGACGCTGCTGGCGACGCTCGACGCGGTCGCGCCGTCGGTGACGATGTCGGGCTTCGTCGGCGAGGTGCAGAAGGAGATGATCCGGGCGCTGCACCGGCGGCCGATGGGCCCCAAGAGCATCGCCAACATCATGATCCTGCTCGCCGCCGCGACGCGGTGGGCCCACGCCCCGAACGACCGCGGCCAGATCCTGAGCGCGCACCGCTATCCCGTCCTGTGCTCGGTGCCCGACATCTGCGCCTTCCTCGACGTGGCCGAGCCGGGGCCGCGCAACTGGCATCCGACGCGGGACGAGATGGCCGCCGCGCTCGTGGCGCTGGCCCGCGACGAGCCCTTCCGCCGGCTCTGCGTGCTGATGCTGCTCCTGGCGTGCCGGACCATGGCGGCGGCGACCGCGACGCGCGCCCAGCTCGACCTGCGCCACGGGCTCTACCACGTCAACCCGGACGGCCGGCGCCAGACCACCAAGCGCCGCCCGGTCCTGCCGCTGCCGCCGCGCGCCCTCGCCGAGCTGGCCGCCTGGCCGGAGGCGGAGTGGGTGGCGCTGTCCGCCCCCACGATCCAGGGGCACTTCGTCACCGTGCGCAGGCGGATCGGGCTGCCGCGCCTGGTGTCGTCGGCGTTCCGGGACTACATGGCCACCGCGATGCGCCACGCCCACATCGACTTCGGCGTGCCGCGGGTGCCGGCCGAGGAGGTCGAGATGTGGATGGGGCACCGCGTGAGCATCACCCCGCCGGCGGAGCGGCTGGCGCGCCGCGGCCTCGGCGGCACGATCCACGAGCGCTACGGCGTGTTCTCGCCCGAGTACCTCGCCACGGCCCGGCTGGCGGTCGGGACGATCCTCGACGACCTCGACCGGCGCACCGGCGGGCTGCTGCTGCCGCATGCGCCGGCGCTGCTGCCGGCACCCCGCCCGGCGGCGCCGCTGACCCTCCGGCAAGTTCCGGCAAATCAGGTCTTCTCCCCTCGGGAGATGAACTGCGCGAACCACCACCCAATGGACGGTTTCCAAGGGGGCGAGAGCGGTGAAGCGACGCAATTCCAGGGCGAAAACGGGGGAAATCGGGGCCATGCGGGGCTTGTTCCGGCAAGTTTCCGGCAAGCCAGGAAGCCGGCTTTCTGCACCCTGGATGAGCTTTGGAACATCCTGCGTGCGGAAGCCGTGGCCGATCCCGTCTAGCGCCAAACCGAGAGCCCGAGGCGCGGCCCTGCCATCGGCGGGGCCGCGGCCATCCATCCGTGAATCCACTCACCCCCGCTCCGCCGTCGGTTCCATCCCGGGCGCGGGCCATCCTTAAGCAGCAATGCGTTCGATCCGGCGCCACACGTCCCAACGGGCGCCGTCCGGCCCCAAGGTCACGAGGGACCCGAACGACCCGGCCCGCACGATCACGCGCCCGTCACTGCGGCAGCGGATCTCGTCGATCACGCTCTTCAACGCGTGGTTAGCCGCGGCCCGGGCGGCGTAGCGCTCGGCGTCGGGCCGGCCAACGCAGGCCCGGGCCGCGGCAATGAGGGACCGGCGCTCGTCCGGGGTCTTCCGACTCGCCAGAGCCGCGAGTTCGCGCTTCGCCTGCGTCTCCCGTTCCGCCAACTCGGCAAGCTGCGCCTGGCGCTGTGCCAGGCGGTCCGCCACCTGCTGGCCGGCCTCGGCGAGATCGATGAGGCCCTCGATCTTCCGGGCGATCTCCGCGCGGTCGCGCGCGATGCCGGCGAGCGTCTCAAGAAACGGCTTCTCCACCTCGGTGGACGGAGCCAGGTGCTCAAACGCCTCCGCCCAGCGCAGGATCTCCCGCTCCAGGTCCGGATACCGGATGCGGCTCCCGTTCCCGCAGACGCCGTTGCGCTCGCTGGAGCAGCGGAGCACGACCGTGCTGCGGGGGCCGCGGTCCCGGTAGACCATCCGGCCGCCGCAGTGGTGGCAGACCGCCAGGCCTGACAAAATGTTCGAGAAGCAGCTGCCTTTGCGGCCGCCGCTGTTGCCGGGACCCGAGCGCGCCCGCGCGTCGGAAGCGTCCCGCGCGCGCTGCCAGAGCTCGCCCGAGACGATTCTAGGATAATAATCCTCAATGGGGTCCCCGACGGGCACGCGCACCGTCCTGCCGTCCCGCTTCTCGATCCGGTGCGGCTGGTAGCGTCCGATCAGGGCCTCGTTGTCGGTCAGTTTCTGCACGGTCCCGCCGTGCCATTCCCGCCCGTGGGTCCACGCCTTCTCCCCGGCCTGGTTCAGCCGGCGGGCGATCTTGTCGCGCCCGATGCCGGCGGCGAGATCCTCCAGGGCCTGGATGGCGATCTCCTGCCGGTGCCTGTTGACGATGAACGTGGTGCGGTCCTCGCTGAGGGTCAGCCAGGCCGGGCAGCGGCGGGTGAGCTTTTTCGTCCTGTCCTCGCGCTTGCGCCGCCAGGCGCGGAGCAGGCGGTCCGACTTGATCGAGCTTTCCTCGTGCGCACGCGACATGATCGCCAGGCTGACGATGAGCTGGGAGAAGTCGCGGTTGATGGTCTCCTCGCTGTAGACATGGCCGTCGGCGACGGTCGCGATCCTGATTCCCGCCTCCAGGATGTCCTGGAACACCCGCAACGCCTTGAGCACGTGGTCGCGCGAGAGGCGGTCGAGGCTCTCGACGATCAGGTAGGAGCCGGCTTCGATTTCGCCGGCGCGGGCCTTGCGCAGGAACGCCGCGAGCGCGCCCCGGTCCCGGTTGCTGCCGTCGAAGGCGGAGACGCCGAGGTCCCGCAGCGTGTCGTCGAGGTCGAGGTCGTGCGCGGCGACGAAGGCGTCGCGCATCTCCTCCTGGCGGGCGAGGCTGTCGCCCTTGAGCTGCCGCTCCGAGCTCATGCGGATGTAGCTGTAGGCCTTGACGCGGGGCATCGGTCAACCTCCGTAACCGCAGCACCCTCCATAGCACGGATTAACCAATCCGCATGTGACGATGTGATAGATCCCCGCCCCGCGCAGCACATCGTTCGTGGGCTCGGGAATGAGCCCGCGCTTGCCGGTCACCAGCGCGGCACCGATCCCGCCGGCCGCACCGCCGATGGACGCGGCGATGCGCTGGGTGAGCGCATTGCGGGCTTCGTCCACCCGGGCGGCCAGCCGCAATGACCAGTCCGGCGGGCTTGGCGGATCGACGCGCCGCACCTGCCCGACCATGGAGCCGACGGCTCCGATCCCTTTGTAATAGGCGTCGCGGGCGAAGTCGTATCCGCCGGGCCATGCCGCCTCCGGGGGTGGCAGCAGGCGGGCCGTGCCGGCAATGAACTGTCCGGCCGTCAGCCCTGCCCCGGCCCGTATGGAGACCCGCACCAGATGTGGGCGCTCCGCCACGGGAATGCCCTTCATGTCCGCGACCCGGATGAGAAGCCTCTGCCCCTGCTCCCGGTCCTCCACGGCTTCGATGTATCCTGCAATCGTCGTGATGGTGATGCGGGTGAGAACGGGCGCGGCAACGCTCCGGGTGCGGATCACGCCGGTCGAGAAGCCGGCAAACAGGGCCGCCATTCCGATCACGACCGCAAGGGCGGTCATGTTTCGGCGAAGCGCGATCCCCGCCACGCAACAGAGGCTGAAAGCGCCCAAAGGCGCCCAGAGGGCGGGCTGGCCGTCCGCCTGGAAGAACAGGAGGATGCCGAGGCCGAAGCACACCGCGATCCAGGGGAAAAGCCGGCGCTGCTCGACCTCGATGGCGATGGCTTTTCCGAGCCGGGCGCGTCCGTCGAAGAGGCTCCATTCGAGGCTCGCGCCCCAAGAGCGAGGCAGCACCGCAGCCCGCGCTGCGCCGCGCGGGATCCTGGAGGGCTTTGCCTTGTTGTCTTCCATCGTGCCTTCGGCTTAACGCGGCTCTCAACGCATGCTAGACGACCGCACGCTCCGGCCCAAACCGCCCTGTGGATTGAGTCGGCTGACGCTGCGGCTAAAGGGCCGCGCGCTCCAGATTTTTCTTCAGTCAAGGTTCCCCGCGATGACCGTCGTCACCCGCTTCGCCCCCTCACCCACCGGTTTCCTCCACATCGGAGGCGGGCGCACGGCCCTGTTCAACTGGCTCTATGCCAAGCGGCATGGGGGCAAGATGCTCCTGCGCATCGAGGACACGGACCGGGAACGCTCGACAGACGCGGCCATCACGGCGATCCTGGACGGCCTGAAATGGCTCGGCCTCGATTGGGACGGAGACGTGGTCTACCAGTTCTCCCGCGCCGCCCGCCACAAGGAGGTGGCCGAGAGCCTGCTGGCCCAGGGCCGCGCCTATTACTGCTATGCCTCCCAGCAGGAACTGGAGGAGATGCGCGAGACCGCCCGCAAGGAAGGCCGGCCCCTGCGCTATGACGGGCGCTGGCGCGACCGCGACCCGTCCGAGGCTCCGGCCGGCGTGAAGCCTGTGATCCGTCTGAAGGCTCCGATCGAGGGCGAGACCGTGGTCGAGGATGAGGTCCAGGGCCGCGTGGTGTGGCAGAACAAGGATCTCGACGATCTCGTGCTCCTGCGCTCGGACGGCACGCCCACCTACATGCTCGCCGTCGTGGTGGACGATCACGACATGGACGTGACGCATGTCATCCGTGGCGACGATCACCTGACCAACGCGGCTCGCCAGACGCAGATCTATCAGGCGCTGGGCTGGGATGTGCCGAAGATGGCTCATATCCCGCTCATCCACGGACCGGACGGCGCCAAGCTCTCCAAGCGCCATGGGGCATTGGGTGTCGAGGCCTATCGCAGCTTGGGCTACCTGCCGGAGGCGCTGCGCAACTACCTCGTGCGCCTGGGCTGGAGCCACGGCGACCAGGAGATCTTCTCTACACAGGAAATGATTGACGCCTTCGAACTCGGCAGCATCGGCCGCTCGCCGGCCCGCTTCGACTTCGCCAAGCTCGAGAACCTCAACGGGCATTACATGCGCCAAGCCGATGACGAGCGGCTGGTGCAGGCCCTGGAGGATCTGCTGCCCGAGTTGGAGAAGGACGAGCACCATCTCGGCCGCACCTTCAAGCCGGCCCTGCGCCAGAAGCTGCTGGCCGCCATGCCGGGCCTTAAGGAGCGCGCTAAGACCCTCGTGGAGCTGCTCGACAGCGCCTATTACCTCTATGCCCAGCGCCCGCTGCGCCTCGACGAGAAGGCCGCCGGCGTGCTTGCCGATGGAAGTGCCCGCCTCGTCGGCATTGCTGCGAAACTGGAAGCCGTTTCCGACTGGTCGGCCCAGAGCGTGGAGGCCGTCGTGCGCGAGCATGCGGAGGCCATCGGGGCGAAGCTCGGTCAGGTCGCGCAGCCCCTTCGGGCGGCTCTAACTGGCCGGGCGACATCGCCCGGTCTCTTCGATGTGATGGCGGTTCTCGGCAAGGAAGAAACCCTGTTGCGTCTTCGCGATCAGACCAAGGATGCGCCTGCTGCATAGCGGGCGCATCTCGCCTTTAGACGTGCTTGCTCCGTTCCTATGGATAAGCTACCGAAGGCGCCATCATCCGACCGGCAAACCCTGGTCCGGCAGCTCCGAGGGCCTACTCCGCTTACCCGGTTGCCCTAGGTTCTGCCCGGCCTCCTTTTGAAAGGGCCAAGACGCATGAGTTCCAGCACCAGCACCATTTCAGTCGACGGCAAGTCCGTGGAGCTGCCGGTAAAAGAAGGCACCATTGGCCCGAGCGTCGTCGACATTTCCAAGCTCTACGGCCAGACCGGGATGTTCACCTACGATCCCGGCTTCACCTCCACGGCGGCCACCGAGTCGAAGATCACCTATATCGACGGCGACAAGGGCATCCTGCTCTACCGCGGCTACCCGATCGACCAGCTCGCTGAGCACGGCGACTTCCTCGAGACCTGCTATCTGCTGCTCTACGGAGAGCTGCCGACGGCCGCCCAGAAGGCCGATTTCGACTATCGCGTCACGCGCCACACCATGGTGCATGACCAGATGAACCGGTTCTTCACCGGCTTCCGTCGGGACGCCCATCCGATGGCCATCATGGTCGCCTGCGTCGGCGCCCTCTCGGCCTTCTATCACGACTCCACGGACATCTCCGATCCGCACCAGCGCATGATCGCGTCGATGCGCATGATCGCCAAGATGCCGACGCTCGCTGCCATGGCCTACAAGTACTCCATCGGCCAGCCCTTCGTGTATCCGCAGAACGATCTGGACTACACCTCCAACTTCCTGAAGATGTGCTTCGCGGTTCCGGCCGAGGAGTACAAGGTCAATCCGGTGCTCTCGCGCGCCCTCGACCGGATCTTCATCCTGCACGCCGATCACGAGCAGAACGCCTCGACCTCGACGGTGCGTCTCGCCGGCTCTTCGGGCGCCAACCCGTTCGCCTGCATCGCGGCCGGCATCGCCTGCCTGTGGGGCCCTGCCCATGGCGGCGCCAACGAGGCGGCCCTGAAGATGCTGGAGGAGATCGGCACGCCGGATCACATTCCGGAGTACATCGCCAAGGCGAAGGACAAGAACGATCCGTTCCGCCTCATGGGCTTCGGCCACCGGGTCTACAAGAACTACGACCCGCGCGCCCGCATCATGCAGAAGACCACCCACGAGGTGCTCAACGAGCTCGGCATCAAGGACGACCCGCTCCTCGACGTGGCCGTGGAGCTCGAGCAGATCGCTCTGAAGGACGAGTACTTCGTCGAGAAGAAGCTCTACCCGAACATCGATTTCTACTCGGGCATCACCCTCAAGGCGATGGGCTTCCCCACCTCCATGTTTACGGTGCTGTTCGCGCTGGCCCGTACGGTCGGCTGGATCGCCCAGTGGAGCGAGATGATCGAGGATCCGTCCCAGCGCATCGGCCGCCCGCGCCAGCTCTATACGGGCTCGCCGGAGCGCGATTACGTGACGGTCGCCCAGCGCGGGTGAAGACATCGGATGCAATAAGAAAAGGGGCCGAAAGGCCCCTTTTTCGTATCTGCGTCCTCGGACCAGCGTGTCATTCCCGGCCGGAGCGCAGCGGTGGGGAAGGGAATCCATAACACTGCGCCTGATCGTGGATCCTCTTCCCGGCCCTGCGGGCCGCCGGGGATGACAGATAGGAAGCGCTACGCCTTTCCCTTGGATGACAGCATCTCTTCCACGATCCGCGCCGCCCGCTCGCTGGGGGCCTCGTCGCCAATCCGCATGAGGTCATCGAGCTTCCGGAACGCATCGATCTGCCGCTGACGCTCCGGCGTGTCTCCGAGCAGCGGCAGGAGGGAATCGGCCAGCTTTTCGGGCGTGCAGTCCCACTGGATGAGTTCCGGGATGACGTTCTCACCGAGCACCAGGTTCGTGAGCACGATGGAGGGCGCCTTGATCAGGTATTTCAGCACTTCCTCGATTTTCGAGACGCGGTAGGCCACCACCATTGGGACGCCTGACAGCCCGAGCTCAAGGGTCACGGTGCCGGAGGCGGCGAGCGCCGCGTCGGCCTGCCGGAAGGCCGCCCATTTGGCGGCTTCTCCCTCGACGATCCGGGGCTTTACGCTCCAGTTCTCGGCTCGCGTTCTGATCTCATCCGCCAGATGGGAGACCGCCGGGATGGTCACGGTGAACGGATGCGGCGAACGCTCCCTCAGGAGCGCCAGGGCAGCGCCGAACGGCTCCATGAGGCGGCTGACCTCCGAGCCGCGGCTGCCGGGTAGGACGAGTAGGTTGAGGGGCCTGCCTGCAACGTGCTGCCTGTCTCCAGGCGCGGGCCTGATCTCGTCGAGACGCTCGATGAGCGGGTGTCCGACATAGGTGGTCGGCGGGCCGCCAAGGCGACGATGCGCTTCGGGTTCGAAGGGCAGCAGCGCCAGGAGGTGATCCACATAGGCCCGCATCTTCGGAGCACGCCCCGGCCGCCACGCCCAGACCGAGGGGCTGACGTAATCCACGATGGGAATCTGCGGCGCGCGCCGGCGCACAGCCTTCGCCACGCGGTGAGTGAAATCAGGGCTGTCGATGATGACCAGCATGTCGGGCTTTGCCGCCACCACCGCGTCCGCCGTCATCCGGATGCGCTTCAGGATGGCAGGCAGCCGGGCGATCACGGCGGAAATGCCCATGACGGCGATGTCTTCCAGAGGAAACAGGCTGTTCAGGCCTTCCTTTGCCATGGCATGGCCGCCGACGCCGCCGAAACGCAGACGCTCGGCTCCGAGCCGCGCCTTCAGGGAGCGCATCAGCTTGGCGCCGAGTTGATCGCCGGATTCCTCGCCGGACACGATCCAGATCGTCAGCGGCTTGCTCTCAGACAAGAGGCTTCTCCATCCAGGGCAGATCGACGGCGATGAGGAAGACGCCAAGGCGGTCGGCTGTGCGCAGGGTTTCCTCCTGCTCCAGCACGAAGGTCGATCCTGCACCGATGGCGATCCCGGAGAGGCCCGCCTTGGCGGCCTCTTCCACGGTGCGCGGGCCGATGGTCGGCATGTCGACCCGCAGGTCCTGACCGCGCTTGGCGGCCTTGATCAGCACCCCCCCCTCCTCACGCCGGCGAAGGCCGAACCAGGACTGGCGCAGGCTCCTCACCCGCCGGATCATGCGGTCGGTGCCTTCGGGCCCCTCGATGGCCAGAACATGCCTGCGGTCGACGACGGCACCCTGCCCGATATCGAAGTCCGACAGGGAGGCGAGAAGCTCGAGCCCGAAGGCAATGGCGTCGTGGTCGTCAACTCCCGGGTGCCGCGTGCCGGTGAGCGTGCGGGCAGCCACCAGGTCGGGGGCGAGTTCATGGGCGCCGACGACGCGGTGGCCCCGCTCCTCGAGGAGCATCACGGCACCGCGCAGCACCTGATCGTCACCCCGGGCGATGACCTCCTTCACCTCGTGCATGTTGCGAAGCAGGGAATAGGCGCTGAGCAGGGCGGAAAAGCCGGGGCGGCGCACGGCTCCGACAAGGGAGACGGCCTGCGGTCGCCAGCCTTCGAGGGTGCTCATGATCGTCTTGAGGTCGAGTAGATCGACGGTGGCATGGGCGCGACGCTGCAGCTCCGCTTCCGCAAAGCCGCGGAACGCCAGCACCCGGACCTCCTGCCCCATTCGCTCGAGATGGTTCACGAGCTGAATGGGAAGCTGCCCAGCCCCGGCGAGTACCGCGATGGGGCCTTGGGGCGTCATCCGGCTGAACTGACGGGATCCCGCGGCGTGCAGATCGCCCTGTCCCCGCCGGCACGGATGAAATCGAGGATCTCGTGCACGAAGGGATGGCTGTCGAACTCGCCGGCGACATCCTCGACCCGCTCGGACAAGGTGCCCTCATCCGCGAACAGAAGCCGGTAGGCGCGGCGGATATCGTGGATCTGCTCGCGGGTGAAGCCGCGACGGCGCAGGCCGATGATGTTGAGGCCCGCCAGGTGCGCCCGGTTGCCCATAGCCATGCCATAGGGAATCAGATCGTTCTCCAGGCCCGACATGCCTCCCACGAAGGCATGGGAGCCGACGCGGGCGAACTGGATCACCGCGGAGGCGCCGCCGAAGATCACGAAATTGCCGACCGTGACGTGCCCTGCCAGCATCACGTTGTTGGACAGGATGCAGTCGTTCCCGACCTTCGTGTCGTGCCCCACATGGGAGCCGGCCAGGAAGGCGCAGCGGTCGCCGACGACCGTGCGCAGACCACCGCCCTCGGTGCCGGGGTTCATGGTCACGCCTTCGCGGATCATGCAATCGGCGCCGATCTCGAGCGTCGAGGCCTCGCCCTTGTACTTCAGATCCTGCGGAATGTGGCCGATGGAGGCGAAAGGAAAAATCCTCGTCCGGGGACCAATGGTGGTTCGTCCCGCGACGGCCACGTGGCTGATGAGCTGGCAGCCTTCGCCGAGTTCCACCTCGGGCCCCACGGTGCAGAACGGACCGATCTTGACGCCTGCGCCGATCTTCGCGCCATCCTCGATGACAGCGCTTGGGTGGATTATCGTTTCCATCAATCGTTCACCAGCATGGCGCTGACCTCGGCTTCGCAGACGAGAACGCCATCGACTTTGGCCTCGCCCTTGTACCACCACATGTTGCGCCGGTTGTTCAGCTTGCGCATATGGAACTCGACCCTGTCGCCCGGTTCAACCGGCTTGCGGAACTTCACCTTGTCGATCGTCATGAAGAATACCTGCTTCGGCTTGGCCTGCTGGGCCATCTTGGCCTTCACGCAAATGGCTCCCGCCGTCTGAGCCATGGCCTCGATCAGAAAGACGCCCGGGAAGATCGGACGCGAGGGGAAATGGCCCGTGAATTGTGGCTCATTGAAGGTGACGTTCTTGATGCCGATGCACGAATTGTCACCGTCGATCTCGATGATTTTGTCGACCAGGAGAAAGGGATACCGGTGCGGCAGAAGCTCCAGGATCTCCATGATATCGGCGGTTTGAAGCGTGGTGGGCGCTTCGGACATGACGGGAACTCCGAACGGTAGGGAATGTCTTCAAGGAACGTTATGAAGACGCATCGTCGTCTTTGGCGGAATCGCCCCCGGATGCAAGCTTTTTCAACGCCGTTATCTCGCGGAACCACTCGCGCATAGGGCGGGCCGGGATGCCACCCCAGCGGGCTCCTGGCGGAACATCACCGTTGACGCCGCTGGTGGCTGCGATCTGGGCACCCATGCCGATCCGGACATGCCCCTTCACGGCCACCTGGCCGCCGATCGCCACATAATCCTCGATGGTGGTGGAGCCGGCAATTCCGACCTGGGCCACGATCACGCAATGGCGGCCGATCACCACATTATGGGCGATCTGGACCAGGTTATCGATCTTGGTGCCCTCGCCGATCACCGTGTCGCGGCTTGCACCCCGGTCGACCGTGGTGTTCGCCCCGATCTCCACGTCATCCTGGATGATGACCCGCCCGACCTGCGGCACCTTCAGATGCCCCTGCGGCCCCATGGCAAAGCCGAAGCCGTCCTGACCGATCCTGACCCCCGGATGCAGAATGACCCGGTTGCCGAGATAGGCATGGGTGACGGTGACATTAGGGGCAATGGAGCAGTCGCGCCCGATCTTCACGTTCGGCCCAACGACCGAATGGGCGCCGACCAAGGTGCCGGATCCGATCTCCGCATGCGGCCCGACGACGGCGCCCGGGTCGACGCGCACACCATGCTCCAGCCTTGCGGAGGGATGAACGAACGATCCAGGAGAAACTCCAGTCGCGGCAAAGGACGATTCCGGCCGCATGGCGGATGGGAACAGGATCGCCAGCACCTGGGCGAAAACCCGGTAGGCTTGGGGCGTAATCAGAGCAACCGTGCCGGACGGCACCTTGGGCGCATAGCGCGGTGTCACCAGGCAGGCTGCCGCTCGGGTCGCCGCCAGGGCCCCGACATAGGCAGGGTTGTCCATGTAGGCGAGATCGCCAGGGCCCGCGCTCTCGAGAGGAGCAACCCCACGAAGCAAAAGCTCCCCGTCGGTGCCGTCGGGGAGCGTTACTTGGGCCATCTCCGCCACCTGACGCAGATTCAGCGTCTGGCTTTGCGGGAAGAAATTGGATTCAGCCATGAAAATAAGTGAGGGCGCCCTTCGGCGCCCTCCCCGATTAGAAGCGCGTGCCGCCCGTGAACCGGAAGGCCTGGGTGCGGTCGCCGCCGATCCGAGTGCCGTCCGCCAAGGCGACACCCTCCTCTTTCGAGAGGGCAAAGGCGTAGTCGAAGCGGATCGGGCCGAGCGGAGACGTCCACAGGAGCGAAGCACCGACCGACGAGCGCAGCTTGCTGCTGTCGAGGACATCGATTGTGCCGCCGTCGACACCCTCGAACGTGGTCGGGCCATCGTAGCCGTAGAGCGTACCGGCGTCGGCGAACACGGCGCCCCTCAGGCCCAGTTCACGGGGCAGAACCGGGATCGGGAACTGCACTTCGAGCGAACCGCCGAAATAGGTGGTGCCGCCGAGGGCATTTGCCCTGGCATCGCCGGTCGAGATGTCACGCGGACCGATGCCGTTGGGCGCAAAACCACGCACGAGGGACGGGCCCATGAAGAAGTGGTCGATGATGCGCAGATCGCCGCCGGCTCCGTCATTGTCGCCGAAGCCCATGATGTGACCGCCCTGAACGCGGGCGATACCGACCACATCCTCGAAGAGCTCGTGATAGTACCGGGCATCGCCGGTCACGCGGAAGTAGCGGGAATCACCGCCAAGCCCGGCGAAGTCCGTCTTGACCTCGGCATAGAAGCCGTTGCGCGGATTGCGGGTGCTGTCGAGGGTGTTGTAGTTGAAGGTCAGGCCGGCCAGCGAGGTGATCGTCTCGCCCTGCGCGTTCTTGATTGCGCGAGACGCTTCGCCATTCCCTTCGCACTCGGCGCGGGTGATGACGCCGTCACCGTTGGCATCCGTAAACCCAGGGATCGGGAACGTGCAGTCGTTGTACGGCCGATCTTCCTCGTTCGGGATCGTGATTTCCTGCTGATAGAGCGAGTAGCGGGTCGTGATCGTGAACTCTTCCGTGATCGGAAGGCCCAGGCGCAGCGTACCGCCGGTCATGCGGTTCTCGTAGCGGGAGTACCGGGTCTGGTCGCTGAACTTCGAGAACAGGTCGATACCCGCCGACATCCGGTAACCCAGGAAGTACGGCTCGGTGAAGGAGAAGTCGATGCCGTGGGCACGCTGGCCGAGCTGGCCTGCGAGGCGCACGAACTGGCCGCGACCCAGGAAGTTGGTCTCGGTCACGGAGACTTCGCCGATGAAACCATCGGCCGTCGAATAGCCGCCCGAGATGGAGAACGCACCGGTGGACTGATCTTCCACATCCACGTTCACCACGACACGATCAGCCGAGGAACCGGGCTCGTTGGAGATGCGGACCCGCTTGAAATAACCGAGGTTGTTCAGGCGGCGCTCCGCACGGTCGACAAGCACCTGATTGTAGGCATCGCCCTCGCCGAGCTCGAACTCGCGGCGGATGACGTAGTCGCGGGTGCGGCTGTTGCCGCGCACGTTGATCCGCTCGATGTAGATCCGCGGCGCTTCCTCGACCACGTAGGTGAGGCTGATCGTACGGGTGGACGGATCACGGGAGCCGACGGGGCGCACAAGGGCGAAGGGGTTGCCCTGGCGGGCGACATTGGCCGTGAGGCTCTGGACCGACTTCTCAACGGCTTCGGCATTATAGACGGAGCCCTCGGAGGTCGAGATCCCGCGGCGCACAGCCTCGGCATCCACACCGGGAAGCCGGGGGTCGACGCTCACGCTGCCGACCCGGTACTGCTCGCCCTCGTCGACCGCAATGGTGACGACGTAGCCACCGCCAGCGGCGTCAAATGCGACGTCGCTCGAAACGATACGGAAATCGGCATAGCCGTTCTTCAGGTAGTAGCGACGGATCAGCTCCAGATCGTTCGAGAGGCGATCCGGATCATAAACGTCGGTGCTCTTGAGGAAGCTGAGGAGGTTCGTCTCGGTCGTCTGCATGACACCGCGCAGGCGGCTCGACGAGACCTGGCTGTTGCCGACGAAGCGAATTTCCTTCACGCCGGTCTTGTCGCCCTCGACCACCGTGTAGACCACGTCCACCGTGCCGTTGGGGAGATCGACTACACGCGGCGTGACCTGGGCAAGGCCTCGGCCCGACTGCCGGTAAATCTCAAGAATTCGCCCAACGTCGGCATCGACAGCGGCCTGATTGTACGGAGCGCGGGCGCGGGCCTGGAGCTGATCCTGGAAGGCTGCGCTCTCGATCTTCTTGTTCCCCTCGACCACCACGCGATTGACGATGGGGCCTTGCGCGGCCGACGCACGGCGACTCCCCGGGGCCACCTGCTGCGCGAAGGCGCTCTCCGCGGCAGTGATTCCAGCCATCAGCGCGCTGATTGCGATAACGGCGGTGGTGGCCGGCTTCTTCCGGCGAGGAGTGGTCGTCGACATCATCAACTGGCCCGTTCTTTGTCTTTATATCCCGAGCGGAGGCATCCCCGCAGGCTGGAGACGAGTGCCCCCAACCTTATCCATGTGAAGCGCTTGTACAAACTTTCGCCGCTATTGCAAACGGCGCGTCCACAACGGAGTAGCGATTTTTATGCTGCGTGGCGTCCTTGTCACGATCCCGGGCTCATAAAACTGGTGCCAAGGTGAACAAGATCATTCCAAGTGGCGAACAACATGAGCATCGCCACCAGGGCAAACCCGATTCTGAAGCCGATTTCCTGGGCTTTTTCGCTCAGAGGACGGCCGCGAACAGCCTCAATGGCATAGAACAGAAGGTGGCCCCCATCCAGCAGGGGAATGGGAAAAAGGTTAATGAGGCCAATCGAGACCGACATGAAGCCGATGAGGCTGACAAGGCTGTAGACCCCGCCGATGTCGAAGGCGACACCGGACGCCCGGGCGATTCCGATAGGCCCTGAGAGCTGATCGGCCGATTCCACCCCCAACACGAGACGCCGGATGAAGTTGATCGTCCGCTCGACCAGGTTCCAGGTCTCGACCACAGCGGCCTTCAGGGCTCCCCAGGGCGAATAGGTCAGGCGCTTGATCGCCGAGGGGTCACGGGAGGCCTCAACACCCAGCAGACCGATCCGCTGCTTGCCGAAAGGACTGGTCCGCTCGACGAAATTCGGCGTTGCCGTCAGGGCAACGGTTTCTCCATTGCGGTCCACCGTGAAAGCGAGGGGCTCGCCCGCGCTGGAACTGACGATGAGCTGCATGTCGGCGAAGGTCTGTATGCTCCTGCCATCGACGGTCAGAATCAGGTCCTTCGGCTGAAAACCAGCCCTCTCGGCTGCGCTGCCCGGCTGGACCGCTTCGATCCTGGGCTCCAGAACCGCCCGTCCGTTGAAGTAGTTGAAGCCCGCAAAGATGGCGATCGCCAAGATGAAGTTGGCAATCGGCCCGGCCGCCACGATAGCAGCCCGCTTGGCGACGCTCTGGTGGGGGAAGCTGATGGAGCGCTGCTCCGCCGGCATCCGATCGAGCTCGTTCTGGTCCGGGACGCTGGCGGCGTTGAGATCGCCGACGAACTTCACGTAGCCGCCCAGGGGAATGGCGGAGATCTTCCACCGCGTTCCCTTCTTGTCCGTCCAGCCCACCAACTCTCGCCCGAACCCGATGGAGAAGGCCGTCACGCCGACCCCGCACAGCCGGCCGACCCAGAAATGGCCGAATTCGTGGATGAAGACGACCACCGTGAGCACCACGAGGAAAGAGATCAGGGTGAGGAACAGGGAACCTGTCGCACCGCCGATCATCGAGACATAGTCCATCTGTGTTCCTTTCGCGCCCTATCGAACCCGCGCGGCTTCGACAGAGGCTGGAATGAGCCTGCGTGCCGTCTGCCGGGCCTCCTGATCGATGGCCAGGGCCTCGGCGACGGTCGACGGCGTTGACATCTGCCTTCCGGAAAAAGTCGAGCAAACCTTCTCAACTATCTCGGAAATATCATAAAATCCAATCGCGCCTGCCATATAGGCCTCGACGGCGATCTCGTTGGCGGCATTCAGGATCGTGGGCATCGCCCCTCCGGCCCTGAGAGCTGCCTTCGCCAGGGACAGGCACGGGAAACGAGCCTCATCGGGCCGCTCGAAGCTTAAACGGCCAATCGCGGCAAGATCGAGACGAGGCAGTTCCATCCTCAGGCGCCCGTCGCCCCGGAGCGCATTGGCGATGGGGACCTTCATGTCCGGCAGGGCAAGCCCTGCGGTCACGACACCGTCGGTCCATTGAACCAGGCCGTGGACGATGGCCTCCGGGTGGACCAAGACGTCGAGGCGCTCTGCTCCGAGGCCGAACAGGTGGTGAGCCTCGATCAATTCGAGGCCCTTGTTCATCAGGGTGGCGGAGTCGATGTTGATCTTCGATCCCATGGACCAGACCGGATGGGCCGAAGCCTCCTTGGCGCCGGCTTTCGCGATCCGCTCCCTGGACCAGGTCCGGAATGGACCGCCCGAGGCGGTGATGATTGCCTTTTCCACATCCCGATTGAGGCCGGCAGCCAACGCGTGCTCCAGGGCATTGTGCTCGGAATCGACCGGCATGATCTCGACATTGAAGCGGCGAGCATCGGCCATGAAAGCATCGCCGGCGCAGACAAGGCTCTCCTTGTTGGCCAGGGCGATCCGCCGTCCCGGCTTCAGCGCTGCATGGGTCGGCGCCAAGCCGGCGGTTCCGCTGATGGCCGCGAGGACAATGTCGGCATCGCGCTCGGCGGCCTCCAGGACAGCGGCCTGCCCCGCTCCGCTCCCGATCCCAGTGCCGGAGAGCGCCTGCCGCAGAGCCTCGCCTCCGCGCTCGTCGGCCAGGGCCGCGAATTTTGCTCCGAGACGTCGGGCCGTTTCCGCCAGAGCCAGTGCGTCGCGCCCGCCGACAACTGCCTCGACCCTGAATTCGTCGCGGTGAGCCAGCACCACATCGGCGGTCGACCGGCCGATTGAGCCGGTTGCTCCAAGGATCGTGAGGGAACGGGTCATCGAGGCCTATGAGGTGGAGTCGAGGGTCAGAAGAACAAGGGCGACGACGAGGCAGACAGCCCAGAAGCCGTCCAGCCGATCCATGACGCCGCCATGACCGGGGATGAGATGGCTCGAATCCTTGACCTGGCAATGGCGCTTGAGCGCCGATTCCCCGAGGTCGCCCACCTGACTGGCAATGGACGCCACGATGGACAATGCGGCAATCCCGGCGAGCGTGAAGGGCAAGGCGGCGCCATAGTGCTGGCCGACCCACGCCACGAGAATGCCGCCCAGCGTTGCGGCAACGACGCCGCCGATGAAGCCGGACCAGGTTTTCTTCGGACTGATGGGCGGGCAGAGCTTCGGCCCCCCGAAGGTGCGGCCCGTGAAGTAGGCTGCGATGTCAGTGGCCCAGACCACGGCGAACATCCAGAGCAGACCGAGGATGCCGAGATCGGGATGATCGCGCACGATTGGAGGAATGAGAACGATGGGCAGCGCATAGACGAAGCTGGAGACGGCCCAAAGCTTGTTCTGACCGCCATGCACTGCAAAAGCGGTAGCCGCCAGGAAGGCAAGGCTTACGGCGACGGAAAGCCAAAGCTCGGCGCCGAGCAGGAAGAGAAGCGTCAGCCCGGCAAGGCCCAGACCGAGAATGGCCTGGACCGGACGGCGGGGCTCGATCCCCGTCATGTCGGTCCATTCCACCATGATTGCGATTCCAGCCGCCAGCCAGAACAGGGCGAAGGGCCAGCCGCCCCAATAGGCCGTCAGAAGCGCGGCGGTCACCATGACGAGGGCCGAGAAAACCCTGGTCGTCAGCTCTTTGGAAGGGGCCGGCTTGGGGTGAGGCGCCGATGAGCCTTCGTCCGCAACCATCGTCAGACAGCCCGGGCGCTCAGCCCGCCGAAGCGACGGTCGCGCCTGCAATACTCATCGATAGCGGATTTGAACGCGGCTTCGTCGAAGTCGGGCCAATAGCAGGGCAGGAAGACGAACTCCGAATAGGCCGTCTGCCAGGTCAGGAAGTTGGAGACCCGTTGCTCCCCCGAGGTCCTGATGACCAGATCCGGGTCCGGGATGCCATGGGTGTCGAGAGCCGCCCCCACCGTGTCCATGTCGATATCGGCCGGATCGAGGCTGCCTTCCTTCACTTGCCGGGCCAGCGCCCTCATGGCGCTGACGATCTCCTGCCGCCCGCCGTAGTTGAAGGCAATCACCAGGGTCAGGCCCGTGTTGGAGCGGGTGAGCTGCTCCGCCTCATCCAGAAGGAGGCGGATGTCGGAGGCAAGCCCCTCCCGCTCGCCGATGATCCGGACCCGGATGTTGTTGGCGTGGAGCTCGGCCAGATCGTGCCGGACAAAGCGCTTGAGAAGCCCCATGAGATCGGAGACCTCGTCAGCCGGGCGCCGCCAGTTTTCGGCGGAGAAGCTGTAGACGGTCAGGTAGCGGATCCCCAGGACTCCAGCCGTGCGCACGGCACGGCGGATCGCCTCGACACCGCGCCGGTGCCCTTCGAAGCGAGGCAGGCCCCGTTGGGCCGCCCAACGGCCATTCCCATCCATGATGATGGCAACGTGAGCCGGCATCCCCTCGCCTGCTTCCCTGCAGGCAAAGCCTGGATCCACCCGTTTGGCTTCGCCGCTCATGATGTCCTGTTCCAATGCACGCCTGAAGGATCAGACGTGCATGATTTCCTTTTCCTTGGCGTCCAGAACAGTGTCGATCTCGGCCACGAACTGATCCGTCGCCTTCTGAACCTGCTCGGCATGACGCTTGCCGTCATCCTCGCTGATTGCACTGTCCTTCTCAAGTTTCTTGAGGAGGTCGAGACCGTCGCGGCGGACGTGGCGAACGGCAATCTTCGCCTCTTCGGCGTATTTGTGCGCCACCTTCACCATTTCCTTGCGGCGCTGCTCGTTCATCTCGGGGATGCGCAGGCGGATCACCTGGCCCTCCGTCTGGGGATTGAGGCCCAGGTCCGACTCGCGGATTGCCTTCTCCACGGCAGCCACCATGCCCCGGTCCCAAACCTGGACGCTGAGCAGGCGCGGCTCCGGCACGTTGACGGTGGCCACCTGCGAAATCGGCATCGATGCGCCATAGGCGTCGATCTGGATCGGATCGAGCAGGTTCGGGGAGGCACGCCCGGTCCTGAGGCTGGCCAGGTCGTTCTTGAAGGCGTTGATGGCGCCCTGCATGCGGCGCTTCACATCGGCGATATCAAAGGTCGTAGCCATCAGTTTTGTCCCTTACGCGAACTATCTAAACGGGCTTACGCTCCCCAAGGTCCAGCATCAAGGCCCCTGGATCAAGGGGCGACGACTGTAGAGGGCACTTTCCCCTGGAGAAGAGCGGTCACGGAGCTGGGAGCGTGCACGGAGCCCACGATGATCGACAGCCGGCTCTCACGAGCCAGGGCGAAGGCGGCCGTGTCCATGACCTTGAGATCCTTGGCAATGGCCTCGTCATGGGTCAGCCGGTCGAATCGAACCGCAGTCGGATCCTTCTTGGGATCGGCCGAATAGACGCCGTCCACCTGGGTGGCCTTGAGCACCGCATCGCAACGCAGTTCGGCGGCGCGCAGGACGGCGGCGGTATCCGTGGTGAAGAACGGGTTGCCGGTGCCGCCGGCGAGAACCACCACCTGCCCCTTGTCGAGGTGATGGAGGGCGGGCTGGCGGGCATAGGTCTCGCAGATCGTCGGCATGGAGACGGCCGACATGGTGCGGGCCGGAACGCCGGCGGCGTTTAGGGCCGTCTCGATGGCCAGCGAGTTCATGACCGTGCCGAGCATGCCCATGGAGTCCGCCGTGGGGCGGTCGATCCAGCCGGCGGCGCTCATGCGGGCGCCCCGGATGATGTTGCCGCCGCCGATGACGACAGCGATCTCGAACCCGGCGCGGGTGGCCTGGGCCAAATCCTCCGCCAGGGAGGACAGGGTCTGAGGATCGAGCCAATAGCCGTCGGGGGCCATCAGAGCCTCACCCGAGAGCTTCACCAGGACGCGCCGGAATGTTGTCATCGTCAGACCTTTCGTTTCGAACCCTCTCATGAAAACGGCGGCTGAGGAGCCGCCGTTTTGCTTAAGGTCGATTTAGGCCTTGAGACCGGCCTGGGCGGCGACTTCCGCCGCGAAGTCCGGAGCCTCCTCCTTCTCGATGCCCTCGCCGAGGGCATAGCGGACGAAGGCCTTGAGGGTGACCGGCTTGCCGGCCTTGGACTCGGCTTCCTTGAGCACCTGGGTCACGGTCTTGGACGGATCGTGCACGAAGGGCTGCTCGAGGAGCGTGACTTCCTTGAAGTAGCTCTTCAGGCCGCTCTCGATGATCTTCTGCATGACGTGGTCCGGCTTGCCGGCATTCTTGTCGCGCAGGATCGCGCTCTCGCGCTCGACGGTCGCCTGGTCGACGCCGGAGGCATCGAGAGCCACCGGGTTCGTGGCGGCCACGTGCATGGCGATCTGGCGGCCGAGGTTGCTGAGAACGGTCACGTCACCCTCGGACTCGAGCGCCACCAGCACGCCGATCTTGCCGAGGCCCTCGGTCACGGCGTTGTGGACATAGGTGGCGATCACGCCCTTCGAGACTTCGAGCTTCGCGACGCGACGCAGGGTCATGTTCTCGCCGATGGTGGCGATGAGCTCCTGCAGACGATCCTTCACGGTCGTGGACGAGCCGGGGAAGGTCGCGGCTTCGAGCGACTCCATGGTGCCGTTGCCGTTGAGGCCGATCTTGGCGGCTTCGCGGACGAAGGCCTGGAACCCGTCGTTGCGCGCGACGAAGTCGGTCTCGGAGTTCACCTCGAGAATCGTCGCGGTGTGGCCCGACGATTCGACGGCCACGAGGCCCTCGGCGGCCACGCGGCCGGCCTTCTTGGCGGCCTTCGAGAGGCCCTTCTTGCGGAGCCAGTCGATCGCGGCCTCCATGTCGCCGTTGGTCTCGGCGAGGGCGGCCTTGCAGTCCATCATGCCGGCGCTGGTCGTCTCGCGCAGCTCTTTCACCATCGCAGCGGTAATGTTCGCCATGGCTGTTCCTTTCAAAGGTTTACGCATAGAGGGAGCCCGGCGCTCGTGGAACGCCGGGCTCGATCATTCGTTCAAGCGGCGCTGCAGATGCGGCGCCGTAAGGCTTACGCAGCAGCGGCTTCGATCATCGAGCGGGCCTGGTTGATCCAGCCATCGCGCTCGAGACGGCCGTTCAGCTTCAGGTCCTTGTCGAGCTGGGCGGCATCGGCCGGCTGCATGGCAGCGAGTTGCCAGTAGTGGAAGATGCCGGCCTCGTTGAGCTTCTTCTCGAGCTGCGGGCCAACGCCGTTGAGCTTGGTCAGGTCGTCCGGAGCGCCGCGGGGAGCCGCCAGACGCTCGAACTGCTCGCCCTCATAAGCGGGAGCAGCAGCCGTGTCGTTGGCCGGAAGCTCTTCAGCCATCGGGTTCTCGGAAGCACCGATGTCGATGCCCATGTCACCGGCGCCGCGGGAGATGCCGTCGAGGGCAGCGCGGGCAACCAGATCGCAATAGAGCGAGATCGCACGGCCGGCGTCGTCGTTGGCCGGGACCGGGAAGGTAATGCCGTCCGGATCGCAGTTCGTATCGACGATGGCCGCCACCGGGATGCCGAGGCGCTTGGCCTCCTGGATCGCCAGCTGCTCCTTGTTGGTGTCGATGACGAAGATCAGGTCGGGCGTGCCGCCCATGTCCTTGATGCCGCCGAGAGCGCGCTCGAGCTTTTCCTTCTCGCGGGCAAGCATGAGGCGCTCTTTCTTCGTGAGGCCCTGGCCGCCGCCGGCGAGGATCTCGTCGACCTTGCGCAGGCGGGAGATCGAGCCGGAGATGGTCTTCCAGTTGGTCAGCATGCCGCCGAGCCAGCGGGAGTTCACGTAGTACTGGGCCGAACGCTTGGCCGCATCGGCAACCGCGTCGGAAGCCTGGCGCTTCGTGCCGACGAAGAGCACGCGGCCGCCCTTGGCCACCGTGTCGCTGACGGCCTGGAGGGCGCGGTGCAGCATCGGAACCGTCTGGGCGAGGTCGATGATATGGATGTTGTTGCGGGTGCCGAAGATGAACTGACCCATCTTCGGGTTCCAGCGGTGGGCCTGGTGGCCAAAGTGAGCGCCAGCCTCAAGCAGGCTGCGCATCGAAAAATCGGGAAGCGCCATAATCTATTCTCCGGTTAAGCCTCCGCGGAACAGTGGACCGGACCCTTCCGGCCACCGGGGGTTCCTCATGAGCTCATGAGGGGATTCCGCGTGTGGGATGCGGGCGCATATAGGAGGAAACGCGAGGAAACGCAAGCGGGGCGTTCTCCTGTCGGGGCATGGCGCCGTCTCCTCCTCGGTGCCATCCCCGCGCAGGCGGGGATCCATAACCGCTAGCGTTTCAGGATGTGCATCGGCGTCACGTCTTTTCCTGCACCGTCAGCGGTTATGGATCCGGGGCTCGGCTGCGCCGCCCCAGGATGACAGCGCTATACTCGTCTTTCGATCCCGGATCGGCTTTGCCGTCCGGGATGACGTTCTCTGTCAAAGAACCAGCACCTCAGGGCCCGCAGCGGGTGCTGCGAGCCTGAAGGGCAATCGAGGGTGGCGCGACAGGCAGCCCGGCTCGATGTGTGATGGTGAAAGGGAAGAGCCGGAATGCCTCTTCGCGCACGGCTTCTTTAGGCGGACAAGCGGTGCCGGCCCGGTGACCGCTCAAGGCGTTGTCCGTCTGCTCGACGGGGGCCTTGAACCGATTCCGACCGCCGGCACGCAGCCTGGGCCTCCCGTCGATGCCGCTTGCGAGGCCGCATCACGGGACCGTGCCTGCCTCCACACAGCGACGCCTCGCGAGCGCGCCCCTCATTAGAGGCAGGTCTAAGGCAAGGTATAGCCGAGGTTAGGAGGATTGTCAAGAACAAATACAGAACGTCGAAACTTCCGACGCCCTCCACGTGCGGGCGAGGATTCCCGCACCGCCTCAATTCATCTGCACTTCGACCACCCCCGGCACGGCCCGGAGGGCACCGGCGATCTGGGGCGAGGCCATGTACTTGCCGGGAAGCTTGACCTCCACTTCCCGGTCGCCCTCATCCAGGATCAGGACCAGCGAGACCTCGCCCTCGCCTCTTGCTTTCAGGCGCTCCTGCACGCTTGAAATAGGCCGCTCGTCCCGCAGGAAGATCCGCATGCCCTTCTGGTGCTTGGCGAGAGCCTCTTCCAGCGGCTCGGCGATGCCGATTCGCGCCCTCACCTCTTCGCCCTCCATCCCGGCCTGCAGCATCAGGACGACGGCGGCGCCGGGCTCCAGCACCTCGCGGAACCGCATCAGGCCCTCGGAGAAGATGATGGCTTCGTACTGCCCGGTCTGATCGGAGAGCATGAGAATGCCCATCTTGTTGCCGGTCTTGGTCCGGCGCTCCTGCCGGTCGAGCACGGTGGCGGCAACCTTTCCCACGGAATTGCCTGCCTTCACCGAGCGGCAGAACTCGACCCAGGTCTGAACCCGCAGCTTCTTGAGGAGATCGCCATATTCGTCGAGCGGATGGCCCGAAAGGAAGAAGCCGACCGCGTCGTACTCCCGCTGCAACCTCTCGGCCGCAGGCCAGGGTTCGTAAGGCCCGATCCGCAGTTGGACATCGGCCGAGGCGACGCCGCCGAACATGTCCATCATGCCGCCATTGGCGGCCTCGTGGGATTGCTGGGCGAGGCTCATCATGGCGTCGATGGAGGCGCAGGCCCTGGCCCGGTCCGGCTCCAGCTCGTCGAATGCGCCTGCTGCGATCAGGTTCTCCAGGGTGCGCTTGTTGAGCATGCGCGGATTGATGCGCCGGGCGAAATCGGCGAGATCCTTGAAGGGCTTGTCGCCGCGGGCCTCGACCACGCTCTCGATGGCCTGGCGGCCCACGCCTTTGACGGCGGCCAGCGCATAGAGAATCTGCCCCTGGCCTTCCGCATCGTACAGCACATCGAACACCACGCCCGACTGGTTGATGGAGGGCGGGATGACCTTGAAGCCAAGGCGCTGCACCTCGCGGCGGAATTCCGACAGCTTGTCGGTGTTGTCGAGATCGAGCGTCATGGACGCGGCCAGGAACTCGACCGGGTGATTGGCCTTCAGATACGCGGTCTGGAACGCGACGAGCGCATAGGCGGCCGCGTGACTCTTGTTGAAGCCGTAATCGGCGAACTTCGCGAGAAGGTCGAAGATCTCGTTGGCCTTGGCCTTGTCGAGGCCGCCCTCCTTGGCCCCGGACACGAAGCGCTCGCGCTGCGCGTCCATCTCGGCCTTGATCTTCTTGCCCATGGCGCGACGCAGAAGGTCGGCGTCGCCGAGCGAGTAGCCGGAGAGGACCTTCGCCACCTCCATCACCTGCTCCTGGTAGACGATGATGCCGAAGGTCTCGCGCAGGATCGGCTCGAGCTTGTCGTGGGGATACCAGTCCTTCTTGTTGTGCTCGTCCTTGCCCAATTTGCGCGCGCAATAGACCGGGATGTTCGCCATCGGACCCGGACGGTAGAGCGCCACGAGGGCGATGATGTCCTCGAACCGGTCGGTCTCCATCTCCACGAGCGCCTTGCGCATGCCCGCCGATTCCACCTGGAACACGCCGACCGTCTCGCCGCGCTGGAGCATCTCGTAGGTCTTGCGGTCATCGAGCGGCAGCGCAGAGAGGTCCACCTCGATCCCCTTGCGGCGAATGAGGTCGACTGCCGTGCGCAGGACCGTGAGGGTCTTGAGGCCCAGGAAGTCGAACTTCACGAGGCCCGCCTGCTCGACCCATTTCATATTGTACTGGGTCACGCGCATCCCGGTCTTCGGGTCTCGGTAGAGCGGCACCAGTTCCTGCAGCGGACGGTCGCCGATGACGACACCGGCCGCGTGGGTCGAGGCGTGCCGATGCAAGCCCTCGAGCTTCTGCGCGATATCGAGCATGCGCTTGACGACAGGCTCCTCGTCAATGGCCGCCTGCAGCTTCGGCTCGCCTTCGATGGCCTGCGCCAAAGTCACGGGATTGGCCGGGTTCTGCGGCACGAGCTTGGTGAGCTTGTCCACCTGGCCGTAGGGCATCTCCAGCACGCGGCCGACGTCGCGCAGCACGCCGCGGGCGAGCAATGTGCCGAAGGTGATGATCTGCGCTACCTGCTCTTCGCCGTATCGCTGCTGCACATACTGGATGACGCGCTCGCGTCCATCGACGCAGAAGTCGATGTCGAAGTCGGGCATCGACACGCGTTCCGGGTTCAGAAAGCGCTCGAAGAGCAGGCTGAACCGCAGCGGATCGAGATCCGTGATGGTGAGCGCATAAGCCACGAGCGAACCCGCACCGGAACCACGGCCGGGCCCCACCGGAATATCGTGATCCTTCGCCCATTTGATGAAGTCCGCCACGATGAGGAAGTAGCCGGGGAACTGCATCTTGCGGATGATGCCGACCTCGAAGGCGAGTCGGTCGCGATAGTCCTGCTCCGTCAGGCCCGGCGCGGGCCCATGCGCGGCGAGACGCTTGGCGAGGCCTTCTTCCGCCTGCCGCTGCAGCTCCTCGCCCTCATCGAGAGTGGCAGCGTCGGGGCCGGTGCCGAAACTCGGCAGAATGGGCTTGCGGGTGCGCACGCGCGTGGCGCAGCGCATGGCGATCTCGACGCTCGCCTGCAGCGCATCCGGCAAGTCCGCGAACAGCTCCATCATCTGCTGGCGCGTCTTGAAGTGGTGTTCAGGCGAGAGGCGGCGGCGATCCGGGTTGGAGACGATCTGCCCTTCCGCAATGGCGAGCAGCGCATCGTGCGCCTCGTAGTCCTTCGACGAGGAGAAGAATGGCTCGTTGGCGGCAACGACCGGCAGGCCGTTGCGGTCTGCAAGCGTCAACAACTCGCCTTCGATCAGGCGCTCGTCTTCCAATCCGTGACGCTGGATCTCCACATAGAGCTGATGGCCGAAGGCACTTTTGAGGATATCGAGCCGGGCTTGAGCCAGATCCTGGCGCCCGCCGTTGCGCAGGGCGCAGTCGAGGGGGCCGCTGAAACCGCCTGTCAGCGCGATCAGGCCTTCGCTGTGAGCCGACAGCGCGGGGGCTGCAACCCGCGGATTTTCGCCGAGCGGCACGCCGAAATAGGCGTGGCTCACGAGGCGCATGAGGTTGCGATAACCCTCCTCGTTCTGTGCGAGCAGCACGATATTGGCGGGCTGAGGCACCACGCGGGCAACCGGGTCAGCCTCCTCGAAGCAGACCGAGAGCTGGACTCCGGCGATGGGCTGGATGCCGGAGCCCGCCATCTTCTCGGAGAACTCGAGAGCGCCGAAGAGATTGTTGGTGTCGGTGAGCGCCAGCGCCGGCTGCTTGTCGGCGGCGGCGAGTTTCGCCAGTTGGGCAATCTTCAGGGCACCCTCGAGCAGCGAATACGAGGAGTGCACGTGCAGATGAACGAAGCCGATATCCTGAAGAATGCGCGCCATGAAACTCTACTCACTCAATGACACGCATAGTGGCACGATTCTTTCCTCAGAAGTCCTAACCCAGGATGCCGAGGACTATGTTCCTGTGAATCGCGGTGGGTTGTTGTGGATTCCGGGTATCAAGCGATGGGAGAAAGAACCAGAGCCCAGATTGCCACGGCCGAGCCGAACATGGCCAACGAAGCGATTTCGGCGGTGGTCTCGATGATGAAGCGAAGCATGGTCTGATCTCCGTGTTCCCAATATGTTCATATTTGTTCATTGAATGTTCTGTGTAAAGCCTGTGCAGAGGCTGCTTTCGGGACGGAGTCAACAAAGCGTAAAGATGCGATCACCCGCCGGCGGGTGCGCCTGAAGGGCGTCTAGCGCCAGTTCGGCATGAGAGAGTGAAGCCTCAGGGCAGCTGAACGATCAGCCCATCGCGGATGGTCACGCGCCGATCCATGCGGGCGGCGAGATCCATGTTGTGGGTGGCGATGAGGGCCGCGAGCTTCGACGCGCGGACGATGGCCACGAGGGTCTGGAAGACCCGGTCGGCGGTGTGCGGGTCGAGGTTGCCGGTGGGCTCGTCCGCCAGCAGCAGGCGCGGAGCATTGGCGACCGCACGGGCGATGGCGACGCGCTGCTGCTCGCCGCCGGAGAGCTCGCCGGGGCGGTGGTCGAGGCGCTTGCCGAGACCGAGGAAGGTGAGGAGCTGCCTGCCCCGATCCTGCGCTTCCGCCTTGGGAAGTCCGCGGATGAGCTGCGGGATCACCACGTTCTCCAGGGCTGAGAACTCCGGCAGGAGGTGATGGAACTGGTAGACGAAGCCGAGCTCCTCGCGCCTGACGCGGGTGCGGTCCTGGTCGTTCATCGCGGCAGTCGGCTTGGAGCCGACGAACACCTCGCCGCCATCTGGTTTCTCGAGCAGGCCCGCCACATGAAGCAGCGTCGACTTGCCCGTGCCCGACGGCGCGACGAGCGCCACGATCTCTCCGGGCCAGATCGCGAGATCGGCGCCGCGCAGCACTTCAAGGAAGCTGTCCCCTTGCGGGTAGCGGCGCTCGACCTTCGACAGGTGCAGGGTGGGCTGGGATTGGGCTGGCGACATACTCAACCGTAACGCAACGCTTCGACGGGATCGAGCTTCGCGGCCCGCCAGGAGGGATAGAGGGTCGCGAGCAGCGACAGCACCATCGCCATGATCAGAATGGTCGCGACCTCGGTCGGATTCACATCGGCCGGCAGGCGGCTCAAGAAGTAGAGTTCGGCCGGAAAGAGGTTGGTGCTCGTAAGCCGCGAGATGACATCGCGGATGGTCTCGACGTTGAGCGCGAGCAGCAGCCCGAGGCCGAATCCCGCGATCGTTCCCACGATGCCAATGGAGGCACCGGTGATCAGGAAGACGCGCATGATGGCGCCCCGTGTCGCCCCCATGGTGCGCAGGATCGCGATGTCCTCCGACTTGTCCTTCACCAGCATGATGAGGCCCGAGATGATGTTGAGCGCCGCCACCAGCACGATGAGCGTGAGGATAAGGAACATCACGTTGCGCTCGACCTCGAGCGCGCCGAAGAAGGTGCGGTTGCGCTGGCGCCAGTCGGTCATCAGGATCGGCCGCCCGGCCGCCTCCTCGATGGCCGCACGCGCCTCGTCCACCCGGTCGGCATTGTCGAGATAGACCTCGATCAGCTGCACGTCGCCCTGGCGGTTGAAGTAGTTCTGCGCCTCCGTGAGGGGCATGAACACGAAGGTGGAGTCGAACTCCGACATGCCGATCTCGAAGATCGCCTTCACAGGATAACCCTTCACCCGTGGCGCGGTGCCGAAGGGCGTGGACGCGCCGCGCGGCGTGATCAGCGTGAAGGTATCGCCCGCCTGGAGCGACAGGGCATCAGCGAGTCGCCGGCCGATGGCGACCCCCTCGCCTTCCTCGAAATTCTCGAGGGTGCCCTGGCGGATGTTGCCGGAAATGTGCTCGATCTTCTGCAGATCCTCGGGGCGGATGCCGCGCACGAGGACGCCGCTGCCGTTGTACTGCGAGGAGCCGAAGGCTTGGCCCTCCACCAGCGGGATGGCGCGCCGAACGCCCGGCACCGCGGCAATGCGCGCCGCGACCTCAGGGTAGTCGGTCAGAGGGCTTTCCAGCGGGGCTACGAAGATGTGGCCGTTGATGCCCACAATCTTGTCGAGCAGTTCCTTGCGGAAGCCGTTCATGACCGAGAGCACCACGATCAGCGTGGCGACGCCGAGCATGATCCCGAGGAACGAGAAGCCGGCGATCACCGACACGAAACCTTCCCGCCGCCGGGTGCGCAGGTAGCGCCCCGCGAGCATCCACTCGAAGAGCGAGAAGGGTTTCGTCCCTGACGGAGCCGCTTTGGTGTCCGGTGCCTTGGCCATGACTGCTTATGTATGGCGGCTCAGGCGCGCGGCCACATCCTCGAGGGACAGCGTCTCGCGTTCGCCCGTGGCGCGGCGCTTCAGCTCCACCTTGCCCTCGGCGAGGCCCTTCGGGCCGATCACCACCTGCCACGGCACGCCGATGAGGTCGGCGGTGGCGAACTTTCCGCCCGGACGCTCGTCGCGGTCGTCGTAGAGCACGTCGCGACCGGCGGCGGAGAGTTCGCGGTAGAGCCGCTCGCAGGCGCCGTCGGTTGCGGAATCGCCTGCCTTCAGGTTCAGGATCGCCACATCGAAGGGCGCCACGGCCTCGGGCCAGATGATGCCGTTCTCGTCATGGCTCGCCTCGATGATGGCGGCGATCAGGCGGCTCGGGCCGATGCCGTAGGAGCCCATGTGGACTTCGTGCTCCTGACCGTCCGGCCCCATGACCTTCGCGCCCATGGGCTCGGAGTACTTGGTGCCGAAATAGAAGATATGGCCGACCTCGATGCCACGGGCGGACATCTTCTTCTCGCCCGGAACGGCGTCGAAGGCTGCCGCATCGTGCATCTCGGAGGTCGCCGCATAGAGCGACGTCCACTTGTCGACGGTGCTCTGGAGGCCGGGAATGTCGTCGAAGTTGGTGTCCGCCGGCGGAATGTCGAAGTTCAGGTAATCCGCGTGGCAGAACACCTCGCTCTCGCCGGTCGAGGCCAGGATGATGAATTCATGGCTCAGATTGCCGCCGATCGGGCCCGTATCGGCCCGCATCGGGATCGCCTTCAGGCCCATCCGGGCGAAGGTGCGGAGATAGGCCACGAACATCTTGTTGTAGGAGTGGACGGCGCCGGCCTGGTCCAGGTCGAAGGAATAGGCGTCCTTCATCAGGAACTCGCGGGAGCGCATGACGCCGAAGCGCGGACGCACCTCGTCGCGGAACTTCCACTGGATGTGATAGAGGTTCAGCGGCAGGTCCTTGTAGGAGCGCACGTAGCCCCGGAAGATCTCCGTGATCATTTCCTCGTTGGTGGGGCCGAACAGCATCTCGCGCTCGTGCCGGTCCTGGATGCGCAGCATCTCCTTGCCGTACGCGTCATAGCGGCCCGACTCGCGCCAGAGATCGGCCGACTGGATCGTCGGCATGAGGAGTTCGACGGCGCCGGAGCGGTTCTGTTCCTCGCGGACGATGGCGTTGACCTTGTTCAGCACCCGCAGCCCCAGTGGCAGCCAGGCGTAGATGCCCGCTGACTCCTGGCGGATCATGCCGGCGCGCAGCATCAGGCGGTGGGAGACGATCTCCGCCTCCTTCGGCGTCTCGCGAAGAATGGGGAGGAAGTAGCGGCTCAAACGCATGGGACGCCTTTAAGATCTCGATCAGAGGAAGAGTTGGAAAGCGACTCGTTTCCAGCACACAACACAGGCCTCGGCCAAAAGACAAGCTGTCATCGGTTCACAGGGCCCGCGGCGCGGCGGATTAGACCAAAGATGAATACAGTAAATGCCGAAAATTGCACCATCGGCTGCCCAAGAAAGGTGACACCCTTGGGGAACCTGATTATAAACGAAGCCCTAACGTCTTAAGACCTTCGAAGGTTAGAGGCTACGGTCCGAGTTTCGGGAGGAACAAGATCCCCAAGCGCCAGACAGGCGCTGGCCTGAGAAAGCCAGGGATCAAAAAATGCCAAAAGGCAGTTCAGGCAAGGCGAAAGCCTTGCTTTTTTCTTTTGGGTTAGCGCTTGAGGCCTCTAGAGCATCGTGCGGAAAAGTGGACCCGGTTTTTTCCGGTCACACGATGCTCTCATCCAAGAAGAAAGCATCGGATCCGATCCCAAAAGTGCAAATCCACTTTTGGGTCCGATGCTTTAGAGCCCGGCCAGGGGAAAGACCGCCGCGACGATGACCAGTACGACTGACGCGACGAGGGTCGTCCAGATCGCCTTCTCGCGCAGGGCTGGAAGCGCAGGCGCCCCCGGTTCGCTGCCCCGGACCACCTCACCGGCCTCCGCCTGACTGCGGACGCCGAAGGGCAGGACGGCGAAGAGCAGAATCCACCAGATCACGAAATAGAGGGCCAGCCCTCCGCTGATCCGCAGGTCGAAGCCGTTGACGACAACGGCAATGGCAACCGCCGAGATGGCGACCACTACGGCCAGGGTGGACCAGACCGATCCGGAGAGAGCTTTGACGAGGTTTATCAACAGCTTGTCCTCAGGCTTGTTCAAGTTCGATGAGGGTGCCGTTGAAATCCTTGGGGTGCAGGAAAAGCACGGGTTTCCCGTGTGCCCCGATCTTGGGCTCGCCGGAGCCGAGCACCCTGGCCCCGGAATTCACAAGCTGGTCCCTGGCGGCGCCGATATCGTCCACCTCGTAGCAGATGTGGTGCATGCCGCCGTCCGGGTTCTTTTCCAGAAACCGGGCGATGGGGGATTCCGCGCCCAAGGGCTCCAACAGCTCGATCTTGGTGTTCGGCAGCGTGATGAACACGACGGTAACCCCGTGCTCTTCGAGAGGTTCAGGTGCGGAGACCTGGGCGCCCAGGGTGCTGCGATAGACCTCGGAAGCCGCCGCGATATCGCGCACGGCTATGGCGACATGGTTGAGACGTCCGATCATCTGGCTCTCCCGGGGTTCGACGCCCTATGCCTCGATCACGAGCACGTGGCAGGCGGGCTTCTTGCCCCATTCCTGGTTGACGGCAGCGCGGACGGCCCGGTGGACGGCGTTCTCGACCGCCTCCGGATCCCGGCGCTTGGCTTTCGGCAGTCCATCGAGCAGGTCCGCCACCGTATCGGCGATGATGTCGGTCATGTCACGCCCTTGCCGGTTCTTGTCCGGAAGGCCCATGGCGTCGATCACCGGATCGCCCACGAGTTCGCCCCGGTCGTCGATCGCGATGGCGACCGTCACGATGCCGGCAAAGGCGAGCTTGCGGCGCTCCGGCAGTGCCCGCTCCGCGGCGCCGATGACGATGTTGCCGTCCCTGTAGAGGCGGCCCGCCGGAATGGTATCGACGATCTCCGCAGGGCCGGGTGAGAGGCGAACCAGGGTTCCGTTCTTGGCTCTCACCACCTCCTGCACGCCCTGCTGACGGGCGAACTTCGCATGCTCGCTCAGGTGCAGCGGCTCGCCATGGGCGGGAATCGCGATGCGGGGACGGGTCCACTGGTACATCTGGGCGAGTTCCCCCCGGCGCGGGTGGCCGGAGACATGGACCATCTCGGTTCGATCCGTGATGACATCGATGCCCTGCTCGATCAGGCTGTTGATGATCGAGCCGACGGCCTTCTCGTTGCCCGGAATGGCCCGGGAGGAGAAGATCACCCGGTCGCCGGCGGAGAGCGCGATATCGGGATGCTCGTCCTGGGCAATGCGGGCCAGGGCCGCGCGAGGCTCGCCCTGGGAGCCGGTGAGAATTGCGACGACCTTGTCACGCGGTATGTAGCCGAAGTTATCGGCCGAGCGGAACTCGGGCAGGTCTTCGAGATAACCGCATTCCTTCGCCACCTCGACGACGCGGTCCATCGCGCGGCCGACCACGATCACCTCGCGCCCGCACTCCCGCGCGGCTTCCGCGACGGAGCGAATGCGGGCCACATTGGACGCGAAGGTGGTGACGGCGACCCTGTGGGGGGAGTCCTTGATGAGCTGGGCGAGGTTCTTCGACACGTCGGCTTCGCTCGGGCTCGTGCCCTCGCGCACCACGTTGGTGGAATCGCAGACCAGCGCGAGAACGCCCTCGTCGCCGAGGGCGCGGAAGGCCTCCTCGGACGTCAGGCTGCCGAGATACGGGGTGCTGTCGAGCTTCCAGTCGCCGGTATGGACCACGAGCCCATGCGGCGTTCGGATCGCCAAAGCGTTCGACTCCGGAATCGAATGGGCGACGGGCACATACTCGATGTCGAAGGGGCCGAGCTTCAGGCGCTGGCCCGGCACGATCTCATTGAGGTCGACCTTCGGCGCGTTTGGCTCCGACAGGCGGCGTGTTTCCAGGAGGCCGATGGCGAATTTCGTGGCGTAGACGGGCGCCTGCAGGCGCGGCCACATCTCGACCAGAGCGCCGATGTGGTCCTCATGCGCGTGAGTGATGAAGATGCCCAGAAGGTTATGGCGCTCCTCCTCGATGAAGCGCAGATCCGGGTAGACGACGTCGATGCCAGGCAGGTTCTCCTCGCCCCCGAAGCCCATGCCGCAATCGACGAGAATCCACTGCCGGTCGCGCTCCGGCCCGAAGCCGTAGAGGGCAGCGTTCATGCCGATCTCGCCGAGACCGCCGAGAGGGAGGAAAACCAATTCGTCCTGGTGGGATGCCATTAAGATTGAGACCTTTTCGCGCCAGCGCTTGGCTTGGCTATATCGTGCAGCAAATTGGGAAAATAAAGGTCGCCCGCGTCGATGAGTTCCACCCCGGCGGCGCTTTTCAGCTGCAGGCGGCCGAAGCGGTCGAGACCTTCGAAGATACCGCGCCTCTCGCCGGAGGGCAGTCGGAGCGTGACCTCCTGCCCGACCCCGGCTGCGCGCTCCAGCCAGAGGCGCCGGATTGCTCCGAACGGATCGGACGCATTCATGCGCGATGAAGCCCGCCACGCTGCGAACGCCCTTGCGAAGGCACCGGACAGGGCTTGCAACACCTCGTCGCGGGTCAGGCTCGGCCTCACCTGCTGCAGGCTCGCCGCCGGATAAGGCGTGCCGGAGGGAGCGAAAGAGACGTTCACTCCGAAGCCGATGACGATTGCCAGCGGGCCATTCGGCTGCAGCCTGTGCCCTTCGAGCAGCAGACCTGACACCTTGGCGCCGTCAAGCAGGAGATCGTTCGGCCACTTGAGGGCGAGACGCGGAGCACCGAGGCCCGTGACGGTCTCGACCGCTTCGTGCAAGGCGAGGCCAGCAACAAACCCGAGCTGCGGTGCAGATGCCACGTCGCAGGGATCGACCAGCAGCAGGCTGGCATAGAGGTTGCCGGGAGGCGACGACCATTGCCGGCCGTGCCGCCCCCTGCCCGAAAGCTGCTCGGCGGCGGTAATCCAGAGCTGTCCTGGATCTCCCGACCGTGCGGCCTGAAGGGCGTCGTCGTTCGTCGAGCCTGTCGCCTCGAGGGAGATCAGCCTGTATCCGGCAGACTCGGTCTCGGGCGACAGGTGCACGGTCAGAACAGGGAGATTGCGGCCGTGCGCGCAGCCGCCACAAGCGGCGCCGGAACGATGCCGAAGAGCACGACGAAGATGCTGCAGAGAGCGAGCACGAACTTCACGCCCGCAGGCATGGCATCGTAGCGCTCGGCCGGATCATCGAAGTACATCACCTTGACGATGCGCAGGTAGTAATAGGCGCCGATCACGCTCGTCACCACGCCGATGATGGCAAGAGCCACCAGATCGGCTTCGATCGCAGCGTTGAAGACCGCAAACTTGGCGAAGAAGCCGGCGAGCGGCGGGATACCCGCGAGCGAGAACATCATCATGGCGAGGCAGAAGGCGAGCACCGGATGGGTGCGTGCCATCCCGGACAGGTCGTCCACCGTCTCGTACATCACGTTTCCGCGGCGCAGGCCGAGGATCACCGCGAAGGTGCCGAGCGTCATGGCGAGATAGATCGCCATATAGACGATGACGCCCTGAACGCCTGCCGCCGTGCCGGTCGCGAGGCCGATCAGCGCATAGCCCACGTTGCCGATGGAGGAATAGGCCATCAGGCGCTTGATGTTGCGCTGGCCGATGGCCGCGAAGGAGCCGAGCGCCATGGAGGCGATCGAGATGAAGACGATGATCTGCTGCCACTGGATCAGGATGCCCGGGAAGGCATCGATGAAGACGCGGGTGGCCATGGCCATGCCGGCCATCTTGGGAGCGGCGGCGAAAAAGGCGGTCACCGGCGTGGGCGAGCCCTCATAGACGTCCGGCGTCCACATGTGGAACGGCACGGCGGAGATCTTGAAGGCGATGCCGGCGGCCACGAAGACGAGGCCCACGATGGCGCCGATGCCGACATCGCCCTGAAGGATCGTGGCGATGACCGGGAACGAGATGCTCCCGGAGAAGCCATAGACCAGGGACGAGCCGTAGAGCAGCATGCCGGACGAGAGCGAGCCGAGCACGAAGTACTTCAGGCCGGCCTCCGTCGAGCGGACGTTGTCGCGGTCGAAGGCGGCGATCACATACGAGGACAGGCTGAGCAGCTCGAGACCGATATAGAGGGCGATCAGGTCATTGGCCGAGATCACCATCATCATGCCGATGGTCGAGAGCACGATCAGGATCGGGTACTCGAACCGGCTGATCCCCTCGCGGCGCATGTAGTCGAGCGAGAGAATAACGCCGCCGGCCGAAGCGATGAGCGTCAGCGCCTTCATGAACTTGGCGAAGCCGTCGATCACGAAGGAGCCGCCCATGGTCTCAATGCGCTCGGACGGGAGCATCAGCACCGCCACGAAGGTGACGGCCAGAAGCGCCAGGGCGATGATGTTCATGGCGTAGCCGGGCCGCTCGCCACGGATGGCGCCGAACAGGACCATGATGAGGGCTCCGGCCGCCAGGATGATTTCTGGCAGCACGGGTCCGAAAGCGGGAATGGTGAGGGCGGGGTTCATCGTGACCTCAGTGTGCGGCGACAGCGGCCGTTTTCACGGTGGCGAGCGCAGCCTGAACGTTGTTGAGAAGCGTCTCCGTCGGTGCCGCGAAGACGTCGAGGATCGGACCGGGCTGCACGCCGTAATAGATGATGAGCAGGATCAGCGGCGCGAAGGTGATGATCTCGCGGCGGTTCAGGTCGGTGATCGTCTGGAGCGCCGGCTTGTCGAGCTCCCCGTACACCACGCGTCGGTAGAGCCAGAGCGCATACGCAGCCGACAGGATCACGCCCGTGGTCGCGAAGAACGCCACCCAGGTGTTGGACCGGAAGGCTCCCATCAGGGTGAGGAACTCGCCGACGAAGCCGGAGGTGCCCGGCAGGGCCACGTTGGCCATAGTCAGGATCAGGAACACCACCGCATACATGGGCATCCGGTTCACAAGGCCGCCATAGGCCTTGATCTCGCGGGTGTGCATCCGGTCGTAGATGACGCCCACGCAGAGGAAGAGCGCGCCGGAGATGAGGCCGTGGGAGATCATGGTGAACATGGCGCCCTGGATGCCCTGCTCATTCATGCTGAACAGGCCCATGGTCACGAAGCCCATATGCGCCACCGACGAATAGGCGATGAGCTTCTTGATGTCCTCCTGCATCAGGGCGACCAGCGAGGTGTAGACGATCGCGATGACAGAGAGCGCGAAGACCAAGGGGGCAAAATACTCCGATGCCTCGGGGAACATCGGTAGGGAAACTCGGATGAAGCCGTAGCCGCCCATCTTCAGCAGGACGCCGGCCAGGATCACCGAGCCTGCGGTCGGCGCCTCAACGTGGGCGTCCGGAAGCCAGGTGTGGACCGGCCACATGGGCATCTTCACGGCGAACGAGGCGAAGAAGGCGAGCCACAGCCAGGTCTGCAGGTTCGACGCGAAGTTGAACGCCAGCAGGGTCGGGATGTCGGTGGTGCCCGCCTGCCAGTACATGGCCATGATGGCGAGCAGCATCAGCACGGAGCCGAGCAGCGTGTAGAGGAAGAACTTGAAGCTCGCGTAGATGCGCCGCTTGCCGCCCCAGATGCCGATGATGAGGAACATCGGGATCAGGCCTGCCTCGAAGAACAGGTAGAACAGCACGAGGTCGAGGGCGCAGAACACGCCGATCATCGTGGTCTCAAGGACCAGGAAGGCGACGAAGTATTCCTTCACCCGGTGCCCGATCGACTCCCAGGAAGCCAGGATGCAGAACGGCATCAGGAACGTGGTGAGCAGGATCAGCGGCATGGAGAAGCCGTCGACGCCGAGCTTGAACCGGATGGTCTCGGTCAGCCAGACGTGGCTTTCCACAAGCTGGAACGCTGAAGTGGCCGTGTCGAAACGCGCCCAGGCGACGAGCGACAGCAGGAAGGTCGCGATCGTCGTTGCAAGCGCCGCCCAGCGGGCGTTGGAGCGAGCCGCCTCGCTGTCGCCGCGCAGGGTCAGGATGAAGGCCGCTCCGACAAGCGGGAGAATGAGAAGGCCGGAGAGGATGCCGAAGCCGAACATTAGTGGGCTCCCCTGAAGAGATAGAAGGTCACGAGAGCCGCAACGCCGATCAGCATCGCGAAGGCATAGTGATAGACGTAGCCCGTCTGGACCCGCACCACCCCGCGCGTCACATCCATGACGCGGGCGGAGATGCCGTCAGGGCCGAGCCCGTCGATGATGCGCTGGTCGCCGGTCCGCCAGAAGAAGCGGCCGATGGCCATGGCGGGACGCACGAAGATCGCGTCGTAGAGCTCGTCGAAGTACCACTTGTTCAGAAGGAAGCGGTACAGGAGCGGATGATCGGCCGCGAGTTTCACGGGCTGCTTCGTGTCGACGATGTACATGTAGTACGCGAGAGCCAGACCAAGGGCCATCATGATCGACGGCAGGAGCGGCACCCAGCCCGGGAGGTGGTGCATCTCTTCCAGGATGTGGTTCTCGGGACGGGTGAACAGGGCGCCCTTCCAGAATTCAGCATAGCCTTCGCCGATGAACGCATCGTGGAAGACGATGCCGGCTACGACCGCACCGATGGCGAGCACGATCAGCGGCAGGAGCATCACCAGCGGGCTCTCATGGGGCGTGTGGTCCCCATGGTGGCCGTGCTCGTGATCGGCATGGTGGGCAGGCTCCACGTCGCGGCTGCGCTCGTCGTGCTCAACACCCTCGTGGTCGTGCGGAGCATGAGCCGCATGGCCGTGATGGCCATGGCCCCAGCGAGCGGTGCCCTCGAAGGTGAGGAAGAACAGACGCCAGGAATAGAACGACGTCATGAAGGCAGCGACCACCGTCGCCATAAAGGCGAAGGAGCCGGCGGTCGAATGGGCCGCGTAGGCCGCCTCGATGATCGCATCCTTGGAATAGTAACCTGCGGTGAACGGAAAGCCGGTCAGGGCCAGGTTGCCGATGAGCATCATGGCCATGGTGATGGGGATGTAGCGGCGCAGAGCCCCCATGTGGCGCATGTCCTGCTCATGGTGCATGGCGTGGATCACCGAGCCGGCGCCGAGGAACAGCAGGGCCTTGAAGAAGGCGTGCGTGAAGAGGTGAAACACGCCGGCGCTGTAGGCACCGACGCCGAGCGCCACGAACATGTAGCCGAGCTGCGAGCAGGTCGAGTAGGCGATCACGCGTTTGATGTCGTTCTGGACCAGACCGACGGTCGCGGCGAAGAAGGCCGTGATGCCGCCGATGATGGTGACGACCGTCAGAGCGGCCGGCGCATATTCGAAGACCGGCGAGAGCCGGGCGACCATGAACACGCCCGCAGTCACCATGGTGGCGGCGTGAATCAGGGCCGAGACCGGGGTCGGGCCTTCCATCGCGTCCGGCAGCCAGGTGTGCAGCAGGAACTGCGCCGACTTGCCCATGGCGCCCATGAACAGCAGCAGGCAGGCGATGGTCAGGGCATGCCACTCGATCCCAAGGAAGGTGAAGTTCGCGTTCGCGAACTCGGCCACCCGAGGGAAGATCGTATCGAAGGTCACGCCGCCGAACAGCACGAAGATCGTGAAGATGCCGAGCAGGAAGCCGAAATCGCCGACGCGGTTGACGATGAAGGCCTTCATGGCCGCCGCATTGGCGGAGTCCTTCTGGTACCAGAAGCCGATGAGCAGATAGCTTGCGAGGCCCACGCCCTCCCAGCCGAAGAACATCTGGACGAGGTTGTCGGCCGTCACCAGCATGAGCATGGTGAAGGTGAAGAGGGAGAGATAGGCGAAGAAGCGCGCCCGGTGCGGATCCTCGTGCATGTAGCCGATGGAGTAGAGGTGCACGAGGGCCGAGACCGTGTTCACCACCACAAGCATCATGGCTGTCAGCGTATCGATCCGGAAAGCCCAATCGACCTGGAGGTCGCCGACGGACATCCACTGGGCGACCTGGACCCGGGTGGCGCCGTCACCGAAGCCGACCTGGATGAAAGACACCCAGGAGAGGACGGCGGCCACGAAGAGCAGCGCCGTGGTGATGATCTCGCTCGGCCGGGGACCGAGCACACGCCCGAAGAGGCCTGCGATGAGGAAGCCGACGAGCGGCAGGAAGACGATTGCGTGATACATGTTCGTTTACTTCGCCGGTCCGTTCGGGCTTACAGCTGACGCATGATTTTGTTCAGAAAACCGGTTCCCACTTTTCTGAATCATGCTCCTAGCCCCTCATCATGTTGACGTCTTCAACCGCGATGGAGCCGCGATTGCGGAAGAAGACCACCAGAATGGCCAGGCCGATGGCCGCCTCCGCCGCCGCAACCGTGAGGATCAGCATGGCGAAGACTTGGCCGACGATGTCGTTCAGGTGGGTCGAGAAGGCCACCATGTTGATGTTCACGGCGAGCAGGATCAGCTCGATGGACATCAGGATGACGATCACGTTCTTCCGGTTGATGAAGATGCCGAACACGCCCAGCGTGAAGAGCACGGCCGCGACGGTGAGATAATGACCCAGTCCGATAACCATGGCGTGCCTCCTTAGATGCCCTGGCGGAAGGGAACCTTCCGCACCTCGACGGCAGTCTCCTGCGTCCGGGCGTTCTGCTTGGAAATATCCTGGCGGCGCACGCCGACCCGCTCGCGGAGGGTCAGGACGATGGCCCCGATCATCGCAACCAGCAGGATCAGGCCGGCTGCCTGGAAGAAATAGAAGAACCGGGTGTAGAGCACCTGCCCGATCGCTTCGGTGTTGGTCATGATGTCGGCAGCCGGGATTGGCACGACCGGGGTCAGGACCAGACGGGGGTCAATGGTGTAGGTGCCAACTACCAGGATCAGCTCGAGCAGAAGGATCAACCCGATCAGGCCGCCGATGGGCAGGTACTGCAGGAAGCCCTGGCGAAGCGCCGCAAAGTCCACGTCGAGCATCATGACGACGAAGAGGAACAGCACCGCGACCGCGCCTACGTAGACGATCACCAGGATCATCGCCAGGAACTCGGCTCCCATCAGCAGGAACAGGCCCGCCGCATTCACGAAGGCCAGGATGAGGAAGAGCACCGACTGCACGGGATTGCGGGAGGCAATCACCATGAAACCGGAGGCGATCGTGATGGTCGCGAACAGATAGAAGAAGGCGGCGGTAACCGTCATGCTCAGCTTAAGCCGCTAAAGAGCGGCCCCTTCCGACGTGGCCCCGGAGAATCCGGCGGCCTGTCTATAAATTCCGAATCCGGCGGGGACAACCCGCCGGAACTGCTTGCCCCCTGCCCTTGCCGGGCAAAGCGCCCTTAGCGGTAGGGTGCGGACTTCGCGATGTTCTTCGCGATCTCGCGCTCCCAACGCTCCCCGTTCTCGAGAAGCTTGGCCTTGTCGTAGTAGAGCTCCTCGCGGGTCTCCACGGAGAACTCGAAGTTCGGCCCCTCCACGATGGCGTCCACCGGGCAGGCCTCCTGGCACATGCCGCAATAGATGCACTTCACCATATCGATGTCGTACCGGGTCGTGCGGCGGGTGCCGTCGTTCCGGCGCGGGCCGGCCTCGATGGTGATGGCCTGGGCCGGGCAGATGGCCTCGCAGAGCTTGCAGGCGATGCAGCGTTCTTCGCCGTTGGGGTAGCGCCGCAGGGCGTGCTCACCCCGGAAGCGTGGCCCGCGATGGCTCATCTCGAACGGATAGTTGAGGGTCGCCTTCGGCTTGAAGAAGTACTTCACCGTCAGGATGAAGCCTGAGACGAACTCCTTCAGCAGGAGCGACTGGGCGATGCGGTCGAGCTGCATGGCCGATCTCCTTTAGCGGACGCCCGGCGCATTGCCGGTGACCATCAGGACAGCTGCCACGATGACGACCATGGCCAGGGAGAGCGGCAGGAAGACCTTCCAGCCGAGGCGCATGAGCTGATCGTAGCGGTAGCGGGGCACCAGGGCTTTCACCATGGCGATGAGGATGAAGAGGAAGCTCGCCTTCAGCACGAACCAGATCACGCCCGGCACCCAGGTGAAGGGCGCGAACGGGATCGGCGACAGCCAGCCGCCGAGGAACAGGATCGTGCCGAGCGCGCACATGGTCATGATAGCCACGTACTCGCCGAGCATGAAGAGCAGGTACGGCGTGGAGGAATACTCCACCATGTAGCCGGCCACGAGCTCGGATTCGGCCTCAGGCAGGTCGAAGGGCGGACGGTTCGTCTCGGCCATGGCCGAGATGAAGAACACCACGAACATCGGGAAGAGCGGCAGCCAGTACCAGCCCAGGATGCCGAGGCCGGTGTTCTGCGACTCCACGATGGCCGACAGGTTCAGGGTTCCGGCGCACATGAGCACCGTCACGATCACGAAGCCGATGGAGACCTCGTAGGAGACCATCTGGGCCGCCGAGCGAAGGGCGCCGAGGAACGGATACTTCGAGTTCGAAGCCCAGCCGCCCATGATGACGCCGTAGACGCCGAGCGACGAGATCGCGAAGATGTAGAGGATGCCCACGTTGATGTCGGCGATGGCCCAGCCGGCATTGAGCGGAATCACCGCCCAGGCCGCGAGCGACAGGGTGCACATCACCAGCGGGGCCAAGAGGAACATGCCCTTGTTGGCAGGCGCCGGAATCACCGGCTCCTTCAGCACGAACTTGAGCAGATCGGCGAAGGACTGGAACAGGCCCCAGGGACCGACCACGTTCGGGCCGCGGCGCAGCTGAACCGCCGCCCAAACCTTGCGGTCGGCATAAAGCGCATAGGCGATGAAGATGAGAAGCGCGACCAGCATGAGCAGGCTCTTGCCCAGCATGATCGCGACGGCGAGGAGGATGTCCCCTAATTCCATGATCCGTTCCTCTTACTCAGCCGCCTCGAGCTTCAGCTCACGGGCGAGCGCGGAGCACTCGGCCATGACGCCGGAGGCGCGGGCAATCGGGTTCGTGAGATAGAAGTCCGTCACCGGGCTCGCGAAAGGTTCGCGCCCCGGGGTGCCGCCGATATTGGCCAGCGCCTGGACCGCAGCGAAACCGTCGGCCGGCTGAACCGTCTCGATCGCGGCGAAATGCGGGTACTGCGCATAGAGCTTGGCGCGCAGGGCATTCAGCGAGTCGAACGGCAGGCGATGACCGAGCACGTCCGACAGCGCACGCAGGATCGCCCAGTCCTCGCGAGCCTCGCCGGGCGCGAAGGCGGCCCGGTTGGCGAGCTGGACCCGGCCTTCCGTGTTCACGTAGGTGCCAGACTTCTCCGTATAGGTCGCGGCCGGCAGGATCACGTCCGCACGGTGCGCGCCACGGTCGCCGTGGGTGCCCTGGTAGATCACGAAGGCGCCGGGAGCGACATCGATCTCGTCGGCCCCGAGGTTGAACAGAACGTCCACTTCGCCCTGGGCCATGGTCTGGGCGTTCAGCCCCCACTCGCCCGGCACGAGGCCGAGATCGAGAGCGCCGACGCGGGACGCGGCGGTGTGCAGAACCGAGAAGCCGTTCCAGCCGTCCTTCACGGCACCCACGTCGCGGGCGAGCTGAGCGACGGCTGAGAGAACCGCGAGACCGTCCGGGCGAGAGAGAGCCCCCTGCCCCACGACGATCAGCGGGCGCTCGGCGCCACGGAGCTTCTCGATGAAGCTGTGGCGGCCGGAGGCGAGTTCGGAGAGTGTCTCCGGTCCGGCGCCGAGATATTCGTAGGGGTAGGTCAGGTCCGCATGCTCGCCGATCATCGCGATCGGCGGCGGAGCCGCGCGCCAGCGCTTGCGGATACGCACATTGACCAACGAGGCCTCGATGCGCGGGTTCGAGCCCACGATCAGGATCGCGTCCGCATCCTCGATGCCGGTGATGGTGGTATTGAACAGATACGATCCGCGGCCATAGACCGGGGTCAGCACGCTGCCGTCCTGGCGGGCGTCGATGTTGGTGACGCCGAGGCTCTCCATGAGGAGCTTCAGGGCATACATCTCCTCGACCGCAGCGAGATCGCCCACGATGGCGCCGATGCGCTTGGGGTCCGTACCCTTCACGCGGGCAGCAATGGTGGCGAAGGCCTCCTGCCAGGAGGCAGGGCGCAGGCGGCCGTTCTCCCGCACAAAGGGGCGGTCGAGGCGCTGGAGGCGCAGGCCGTCCACGATCTGGCGGGTCTTGTCGGTGATCCACTCCTCGTTCACAGCCTCGTTCACGCGCGGCAGGATGCGCATGACCTCGCGGCCACGGGAATCGACGCGGATGGAGGAGCCGACAGCGTCCATCACGTCGACGGAGTCGGTCTTGGTGAGCTCCCAGGGACGGTAATGGTAGGATTCCGGCTTGTGGGTCAGGGCGCCGACCGGGCAGAGATCCGCCACGTTGGCCTGCAGCTCGGAGCCGAGGGCCTTCTCGAGATAGCTCGTGATCTCCATGTCCTCGCCGCGCCACAGGGCGCCGAGATCCGGCACGCCGGCCACTTCGGCCGTGAAGCGCACGCAGCGGGTGCAGTGGATGCACCGGTTCATGGAGGTACGCACCAGCGGGCCGAGGTACTTGTCGGTCACCGCGCGCTTGTTCTCGTGGAAGCGGCTGGTGTCGACCCCGTAGGCCATGGCCTGATCCTGCAGGTCGCACTGGCCGCCCTGGTCGCAGATCGGGCAGTCGAGCGGGTGGTTGATGAGGAGGAACTCCATCACCCCTTCCCGCGCCTTCTTGACCGTCGGCGACTTGGTGGAGATTTCCGGCGGCTCGCCGTTCGGGCCCGGACGGCAGTCACGCACGCCCCAGGCGCAGGAGGCGACCGGCTTCGGCGCGCCCTTCACCTCGACGAGGCACATGCGGCAGTTGCCGGCAATCGAGAGCCGCTCGTGGTAGCAGAAGCGCGGAATTTCCGCCCCGGCCATTTCGGCGGCCTGGAGCAGGGTGTATTCCGCAGGAACGTCGACCTCGACGCCATCAACGATGATTTTCGTCATCTTCAATCTCACTCCGCCGCGATCATGACGGATTCGGAATGCGGGTTCGCCGCGTAATCGTCGATCCGCTTCTCGATCTCATGACGGAAGTGGCGGATCAGACCCTGGACCGGCCATGCCGCCGCGTCGCCGAGCGCGCAGATGGTATGGCCTTCGATCTGGGTCGAGACTTCGAGGAGCATGTCGATCTCGCGCTTCTGAGCACGACCCTCGGCCATGCGGGTGAGCACGCGCCACATCCAGCCCGTGCCCTCGCGGCACGGGGTGCACTGGCCGCAGCTCTCGTGCTTGTAGAAGTAGGCGAGGCGGGCGATGGCGCGCACGATATCCGTGGACTTGTCCATCACGATCACGGCGGCGGTGCCCAGACCCGACTTCAGATTACGCAGAGTGTCGAAGTCCATGTAGGCATCGGCGATCTGCTCGGCCGGAACGATTGGAACCGACGAGCCGCCCGGAATGACGCCGAGCAGGTTGTCCCAACCGCCGCGGATGCCACCGCAGTGGCGGTCGATCAGCTCGCGGAAGGTGAGGCCCATGGCCTCCTCCACGTTGCAGGGCTTGTTCACGTGGCCCGACACGCAGAAGAGCTTGGTGCCCACGTTGTTCGGACGGCCGATGCCGGAGAACCAGGCGGCGCCACGGCGAAGGATCGTGCCGGCAACCGCGATGGACTCGACATTGTTCACGGTCGTCGGGCAGCCGTAGAGGCCCATATTGGCCGGGAACGGCGGCTTCAGGCGCGGCATTCCCTTCTTGCCCTCCATGCTCTCGATCAGAGCCGTCTCCTCGCCGCAGATATAAGCGCCTGCGCCGTGGTGAACGTAGAGGTCGAAGGGATAGCCGTGGATGTTATCCTTGCCGATGAGCTTGGCCTCGTAGGCCTCGTCCACCGCCCGCTGGAGCGCGTACCGCTCGGCTACGTACTCGCCGCGGATGTAGATGTAGGCAGCGTGGGCGCCCATGGCGAAGGAGGCGAGAAGGCAGCCCTCGACGAGAAGATGCGGATCGTTCCGCATGATCTCGCGGTCCTTACAGGTGCCGGGCTCCGACTCGTCGGCGTTCACGACCAGATAGTGCGGACGGCCGTCCGACTGCTTGGGCATGAAGGACCATTTCAGGCCCGTGGGGAAGCCTGCGCCGCCGCGGCCCCGCAGGCCGGACGCCTTCATCTCGTTGACGATCCAGTCGCGGCCCTGCTCCAGGAGGAACTTGGTTCCGTCCCATGCGCCGCGCATCTTCGCGGCCTGGAGGTCCGGCGAATGGAAGCCGTAGAGGTTGGTGAAGATACGATCTCTGTCCTGAAGCATTCCCGATCACTCCATCAGGACGTCATGTTGTCTTTGTCGACGACAACGTCCGGCTTGCTCTCGCTGCCGTCACGTCGCGTCTCGGCTTGGGCGGGCGGCGTTCCGGCTTCCGGCGTCGTCGGGCTCGTCGGCACGGCCTCACCGTCCTTCGTCGGCGAAGCCACGTAGGACTTGCTGCTCTGCGGAGCCGGGCGAGCGCCGGATTCCGTGTGCGAGTCGCCCTTGGTGGCTTTCGACGGATCGGCAGCTTCCTTGCGGTCGACCGGATTGATCGGCGTCTCGCCTGCTTTGGCACGCTCCGCAGGGGTATCCGCCACAGGGGTCTCAATCGCGCGGCCGGCCGTCGGCTTGGCGGCTTTCATCTCTTGCGGAACGGAGGCCATCGCGGCAGCGGCTTCACCGGTCTCCGCAGCCTTCGCCTGCTCATCGAAGCGCGTGCGCCAGGCGCCAACGAGGGAGCCGTCGTAGAGCACCGGATCCTGCAACGTGTTCACGGCCTGGAAAGGCTCGGACCGGTTGCGGCCGATCTGCGACCCCTTCGTCACCGGACGGCCGGCGGCAAGGTCGTCGAGGAGCTTTTCGAAGTTTTCCGTGGTCAGATCCTCGTAGTAGTCATCGTTGATCTGCACCATCGGGGCATTGGAGCAGGCACCCAGACACTCGACCTCGAGCCACGAGAACGTGCCGTCCGGGGACACATGGTTCTGTTCGCCGACACGGCGCTCGAGAACCTGCCGGATGTCTCCGGCGCCGCGCAGCATGCAGGGCGTCGTGCCACAGAACTGGATGAAATACTTTCCAACCGGTTCCAGATTGAACATCGTGTAGAAGGTCGCCACTTCCATCACGCGGATCACCGGCATGTCGAGCTTCGCGGCCACGGCCTCGATAGCCTTACGCGGCAGCCAGCCGCCCGCCTGCTCCTGAGCCTTGCCCAGGAGAGCGATCACGGCCGAGGCCTGCCGGCCAGGCGGATACTTGGCGACTTCCTTGTCCGCAAAAGCCTCGGTCTCTGGGGAGAGAACGAAGCTCTGGGGCTGCAATTCTTCAGGCGCGAGCTTACGAACGGCCATACACTCTTCTCCTCATCGTCATAGCCGGGCTCAAGGCCCGGCCATACGACTTGAACCATTTCAGCACGCTTCAAAGAGCGTGGCTCCCTGCTCCGGCGCCGGAGCAGGTCTTCGTTAGCGGTCGACTTCGCCGAACACGATGTCGATGGAGCCCAGAACGCCTGCGACGTCGGCCAGCATGTGGCCGCGGCACATGAAATCCATGCCCTGCAAGTGCGCAAAGCCCGGGGCACGAATCTTGCAGCGGTAGGGTTTGTTGGTGCCGTCCGACACAAGATAGACGCCGAACTCGCCCTTCGGAGCCTCCACGCAGGCATAGACCTCGCCCGCCGGCACGTGGAAACCTTCCGTGTAGAGCTTGAAGTGGTGGATCAGCGCCTCCATGGAGCGCTTCATGTCCTTGCGCGAGGGCGGAGCGACCTTGCCGTCGAGCGTCGTCACGGGTCCCTGTCCGTCCGGCGCCCGGAGCTTGTCGAGGCACTGGCGCATGATGCGGACGCTCTGGCGCATCTCCTCCATGCGGATGACCTGGCGGTCGTAGTTGTCGCCGTTCTTGCCAACGGGGATGTCGAATTCCATCTCCTCGTAGCACTCGTAGGGCTGCGACTTGCGCAGGTCCCAGGCCACGCCGCAGCTGCGGACGATCGGACCCGAGAAGCCCCAGCGGAAGCAGTCGTCCAGGGTGATGGTGCCGATGTCGACGTTGCGCTGCTTGAAGATGCGGTTGCCGATCACAAGGGTGTCGAGATCGTCGAGAACCTGCAGGAATGGATCGCAGAAAGCCTCGATGTCGTCGATCAGCTCCGGCTGAATGTCCATGTTCACGCCGCCGGGGCGGAAGTAGTTGGCATGCATCCGCGAGCCGGAAATCCGCTCGTAGAAGATCATGAGCTTCTCACGTTCCTCGAAGCCCCAGAGGGGCGGCGTGAGCGCGCCGACGTCCATGGCCTGCGTGGTCACGTTGAGGAGGTGCGAGAGAAGGCGCCCGATTTCGGAAAACAGAACGCGTATCAGCTGGGCACGTCGGGGAACCTGGATGCCGAGGAGCTTCTCGATCGCCAGGCAATAGGCATGCTCCTGGTTCATGGGCGCGACGTAGTCGAGCCGGTCGAAATAGGGGTTGGCCTGAACGTAGGTCTTGTACTCGATCAGCTTCTCGGTGCCGCGGTGGAGCAGGCCGATATGAGGATCGACGCGCTCGACCACCTCGCCGTCCAGCTCCAGCACGAGGCGCAGCACGCCATGCGCCGCCGGATGCTGCGGGCCGAAATTGATCGTGAAGTTGCGGATATTATGCTCGCCCATGGGTCGCCCTTTCCGCTCCTTTAAGCCTTGGCCTTCTCGTCGCCGGGCAGCACGTAATCCGTGCCTTCCCAGGGAGAGAGGAAGTCGAAGTTGCGGAACTCCTGGCTGAGCTTCACGGGTTCGTAGACCACGCGGCCCTGCCCGTCGTCGTAGCGGACCTCGACATAGCCGGTCATCGGGAAGTCCTTGCGGAGCGGATGCCCCTCGAAGCCGTAATCCGTGAGGATGCGGCGCAGGTCCGGGTGCCCCGAGAACAGGATGCCGTAGAGATCGTATGCCTCGCGCTCGTACCAGTTCGCCGCCGGGAAGAGGCCGACAAGCGACGGCACAGGCGTTGCCTCATCGGTCATCACCTTTACCCGGATCCGACGGTTATGGTGCGGCGCCAGGAAGTGGTAGACCACGTCGAACCGCTCCTCGCGCGCCGGATAATCGGCCCCGCAGATATCGATGAAGCAGACGAACCGGCATTGTGAGTCGTCCCGCAGGAATGTCACCACCGGCACGATGTCCTCGCGACGAACTACGATGGTCAACTCGTCGAAGGCGATAGCCCGGTCCACGACCGCCGCGCCGAGGGAGGAGGCGATATGGTCGCTCAGGGCTTGGAGCTCAGCACTCATACAATGACCTTTGCTCAGCGCTCGATAGTACCGGTGCGGCGGATCTTCTTCTGGAGAAGCAGCACCCCGTAAAGAAGCGCCTCAGCCGTGGGCGGGCAGCCCGGAACGTAGATGTCGACCGGCACGATGCGGTCGCAGCCACGAACCACGGAATAGGAGAAATGATAGTAGCCGCCGCCATTGGCGCAGGAACCCATGGAGATGACATAGCGTGGCTCCGGCATCTGGTCATAGACCTTGCGGAGCGCGGGAGCCATCTTGTTGGTGAGCGTGCCGGCTACGATCATCACGTCCGACTGGCGCGGCGAGGCGCGGGGTGCGAACCCGAAGCGTTCGGCGTCGTAGCGCGGCATGGACATCTGCATCATCTCGACGGCGCAGCAGGCCAAGCCGAAGGTCATCCACATGAGCGAGCCTGTGCGCGCCCAGGTAATGAGATCCTCGGTCGAGGTGACGAGAAAGCCCTTGTCGGACAACTCCTCGTTGATGGAAACGAAGTACGGATCCGTCGAACCGACCGGATTGCCGGTATTCGGGTCGATAATGCCACGAGGGGCCGGAGCGACCAGGGTCGACTGGTTGTCGGAGATCAATCCCATTCGAGGGCTCCTTTTTTCCACTCGTAGATGAAGCCGACCGTCAGGACTCCAAGGAAGATCATCATGGAGATGAAGCCGAACCAGCCGAGATTCCCGAACGTAATGGCCCAGGGGAACAGGAACGCCACTTCGAGGTCGAAGATGATGAAAAGAATGGCCACGAGATAGAACCGCACGTCGAACTTCATGCGGGCATCGTCGAACGCATTGAAGCCGCACTCATAGGCGGACAGCTTCTCCTGGTCCGGGCGGCTGTAGGCGACGATGAACGGCGCCACGAGCAGCGCCACCCCGATCAGGAGCGAGACGCCGATAAAGATGACAAGAGGCAGGTAGTCGGCGAGGAGATTCGTCATACGACACCTAGAAGGACAGGAATCCGGCCCGGGGCCGGCAATCTGCAACGCATTTAAGCCTCAGAAAGGCCCAAAACACCCCCCTGCGACATCACGCTGATTGCGCCGGAGCCTTAGCCGAGATCCCCTTCCGTGACAAGTGTTTGCACTGCCGCAAAAAGAACCATTCCAAACTAGGTTGGGGCTTCTTTGCGGCTCTGGCGCCGCTCCCCTTGCCCCCTCCTCGTCCTCGCTCAACCCGAATCCCGTCGAGCGCCTCCCGGGTCATGTGTTCGGTACGCACAATTGGGTTTTGGGCGAAGCCAATCCGGATCGACCCGCCAAGCTTGACTGAATGGCCGTCCGACCCGTTGCCGGACAGACTGGATCGGGAGCGCCCCCAGGAAGGCGGCGGGCGAGTTTTCCTTCTCAATCAGATCCCACGCCGCCAGGACCTCGAGAAGAGAGCCTCTCAGAACCGAACCAGGGGCGGAAGTATGGGGACGTGCCGTTTGGCGACACTTGGATGAGCAGCCCGGTTCGATGGGCTCCCAGCTTGGGGGCCTAATCAATCTGACTCTCAATTTTCCTGTGAGGATAGTGGCGCGGGCGACGGGGCTCGAACCCGCGACCTCCGGCGTGACAGGCCGGCACTCTAACCGACTGAGCTACGCCCGCGCATTGGACCGCCGAGGCGGTGTGGGTGCGGTTTAAGAGCCCCCTATTCCCCTGTCAAGGGTGCAACGCGCTCATTTTGTCTCATCGGGTCAAAAGCTCTGCGACGGGAGAACCTCGGAACAGAAGGCTGGATGACGGCCGTCTTCGCGATGAGGGTTATTCCACAACCGCAACCTCTCCGGAGCTCCTCAGCGAAGCCAGTACCCGGTCGCACTCGTAAAGCTCCTGGAGAACCCCTTGCAGTTCTTGGAGCGCCTCCCGCGACAGCTCGCGGGGTGAGGCAAGGGCGAGACCGCCCTCTTCCGGCGATGAACTCCCGGGGGCCGACCTATCCTCATCGAGATGAACAACATCGCCTTCGGGATGAAGCTCGGCCAAGGTTTGCTCTCCCCGGCCGATCCCCTGGACGAAGCGAACCCCCTCCTCCTTCAGGATCCGCTGAACCCCCTTAATCGTATAGCCTTCTCCATAGAGGAGATGACGGATTCCCTTGAGGAGTTCGACGTCATCCGGCCGGTAGTAGCGGCGCCCGCCCCCGCGCTTGAGGGGCTTGATGTGGTTGAACCGGGTCTCCCAGAAGCGCAGCACATGCTGAGGCACGTCGAGATCGTCGGCGACCTCGCTGATGGTGCGGAATGCGTCGGGGCTCTTGTCCATGACGCCGCTCGTCATGTGGATCAATCCTCGCCTTCGAAGGTCTCACCGTTGATGTGCGCCTTCAAGACATTCGAAGGTTTGAAGACCATCACCCGGCGGGGGTCGATCGGAACCTCGACGCCGGTTTTGGGATTGCGGCCGACGCGCTCGCCCTTGCTGCGCACGATGAACGAGCCGAAGGAGGACAGCTTGACCGTCTCCCCGGAAGCCAGGGAGTCGCAGATCTCGGCCAGGACCCGCTCCACCAGTTCCGCCGATTCCGTCCGCGACAGGCCTACCTTCTGGTAAACCGCCTCGCTCAGATCCGCTCTCGTTATCGTTTTGCCAGCCATTGAGCTCCCCAGCGCACTTGAGTTCGTTGGTCCTGTCGCCGTGTGACGACGCTATGCAGATGGCTCCCTACGGTCAACCGCCAAGGTACGAATGACCGATACCACCAGAGTTCAATTGCCTCGATCCTACCAGCGGATCAAGGCGCTTCCCCAGGTGAAGCCACCGCCGATGGCCTCGATCATCACGAGGTCCCCGTCCTTGATCCGGCCGTCCTTCCGGGCAGCGTCCAGGGCCAGCGGGATGGAGGCGGCCGAGGTGTTCCCGTGCTTGTTCACGGTAATGACCACCTTCTCCTGCGCAATCCCGAGCTTGTCGGCGCCTGCCGTGATGATGCGCCGGTTGGCCTGGTGGGGCACGAACCAGTCCAGTTCGTCCGCGCTCGTGCCGGTCGCCTTGAAGGCGTCCTGCACCACGTCCGCTACCATCCCGACAGCAAATTTGAAGACTTCGCGCCCTTCCATCTTCAGGACGCCGGTCGTCTTCGTGGAGCCCGGGCCGCCATCCACGTAGAGCTTGTCCCGGTAACGCCCGTCGGAACGGAGATGGGACGTGAGTACTCCTCTGTCGGCGGAGGTGCCCTCCGCTTCCTGGGCCTCGAGCACGAGAGCACCCGCGCCGTCGCCGAAGAGCACGCAGGTGGTGCGGTCGTTCCAGTCGAGAATCCGCGAGAAGGTCTCAGCTCCAATCACCAGGGCACGTTTGTGCGAACCCGATTGCAGGAACTTGTCCGCGGTCGAGACGGCATAGACGAAGCCTGTGCACACCGCCTGCAGATCGAAGGCGGCGCCATGGGTCATGCCGATGCCGGTCTGGATCATGGTTGCGGTCGACGGGAAGGTGTAGTCGGGCGTCGAGGTGGCGCAGATGACCAGATCGATGTCGTTGGCCGTCAGCCCGGCATCCGCCAGAGCCGCCTCGGCCGCCTTGATCCCGAGGACCGAGGTGGTCTCGTCGTCTTCGGCGATGTGCCGTGCTTCAATGCCGGTGCGCTGCACGATCCAGTCGTGCGAGGTATCGACCAGCTTCTCGAGATCCTGGTTCGTCAGCTTGCGCCTCGGCAGATAGGAGCCGACGCCGCGTACGATGGAACGGGTGCGTTTCAAGATGCGCCTTCCTACAGCATGATCCGGACAAGTGAGAACCGGTTGCCCGAAAAGACCATGCTATTCCAAAAAGTTATGAGCATTTACATGCTCTAAGCAGTCTGCCCGACCGGATCATGATCGAGCATGCTCCGGATTGTGTTCATCAGTTCGAAGTGCGCCATGTCATAGGCGACATCGATGGCGCTGGCGAAGCCCAGATCGTCGGTTCCGCCGTGGCTTTTCACCACAACCCCTTCGAGACCCAGGAAAACGCCGCCATTGACCTTGCGGGGGTCCATCTTGTCCCGGAGAGCGTTAAAAGCCTGTTTCGCGAAGAGGTAGCCGATCTTGGCCATCAGGGTCCGGCTCATGGCCGAGCGCAGATATTGGCCGATCTGCTTGGCGGTGCCCTCGGCGGTCTTCAGGGCGATGTTGCCCGTGAAGCCCTCCGTCACGACCACATCGACGGTGCCCTTGCCGATGTCGTCCCCTTCGACGAAGCCGCGATAGTCCAGGTTCGGGAGGTTCGTCTCCTTGAGAATCCGACCGGCCTCTTTGACCGCCTCGATTCCCTTGATCTCCTCCGTGCCGACATTGAGAAGTCCGACCGTGGGTCGCTCCAGATCGAAGACGATCCGGGCCATGGCTGCGCCCATGATGGCCATGTCGACCAGATGCCCGGCATCGGCGCCGATGGTCGCGCCGACATCGAGCACGATGCTCTCGCCCCGCATCGTCGGCCACATGGCGGCGATGGCCGGGCGCTCGATATGCGCCATGGTCTTCAGGCAGACCTTGGCGGTGGCCATGAGGGCTCCGGTGTTGCCGGCAGAGACGGCGGCATCCGCCTCCCCATCCCGGACCGCCTGCACGGCGCGCCACATGGAGGACTTGCCGCGCCCCATCCGGATGGCCTGGCTGGGCTTCTCATCCATGGAGATCGCCATTTCGGTATGGCGCAGCTCCGTTGCTGCTTTCAGCTTGGGGTGGGAGTCCAGGAGAGGCGCGATCACCGTCTCGTTGCCGAACATCAGGAAGCGCAGGTCGGGGTGGCGCTCCAAGGCCAAGGCAGCGCCTGGGATCACAACGGATGGACCGTGATCGCCCCCCATCGCATCAAGCGAAATACGCACCGGCTTCGGCATGAACGGTTGTTCTTTCTTGTAAGTCATTCAACAGGGGGCGGAAAATAGCGGTTTGCGGGGGCTCCGCAACTGAATTCTGCGCTCGTTGGGCAGGCCCGAAAAAGCCTGTGAGGAGCCCCGATATGATCGCCGGCGGGCCTCTACTTGCCTTCCTTGAGCTTGTTCAGCGCCGCAAAGGGCGAGTCTTTCGCATCGGAAGGATCCTCGTAGTTGAAATCGACGCCAGGCTTCCTGGGGTAAGGGTCGAGCCCGAGGGCCAGGAACTCGGCCGTGAGGGCACCCAGGTCGATCTGCCCGTTCACGATCTCGTCCGGCGGTTCATACTCATTGATGTCGGTGGGCGGCTCGGCCGGCATACCGGCCGACTCGGCGAAATCCACCTCAACCTCTTCCTCGACCGTGGAATCGAAGGGATCGAGGGTCGAGACGCAGATCTGGGTGATCGACGCCTTCACGACTCCCGTCACGTGAATGCCCTTGGCCGATGCCTTCAAATGATAGTCGCCGCTGAGCGCCTGGATCCCGGGAAGCCCGAAATCCCGGGCCAATGCGGCGCATTCTTCGGCCGTGGCTTCCACATGCACGTCCTGCCCGCGCGGAGGGATCCTCATGACATCGACGAGCCGCGACAATGGCCCCACGGTTTCAGGTGTCATCACATTCCCTCCTTATGCGAAGGCTTCGGGCTTGGGGAAGACCGGTCCCGTCTCCAGGAGCGCCTCGAGGCTGACTGTCTTGAATCCCTGGTCGGCCGCCAGGGCATAACGCGCAAGGGGGTTAGCCGGTGCCTCGCTGCCATAGGCATTACGGCCAAGGGCCAGTGCGAGCCCCGCCTCGTCGGCCTCGTTGAGAGGCCCATCGTAGGCATGGGCACGCCCGTAGAAGGATTCGGCGATCTTCTTCATCCGCTTCGGAACGACGGTGTCGCCGGTGCCCATTTCCCTCAAGGAGGCGTCCATATCCCGGAAGAACGCGTCGGTCAGGTCCTTGGCCACCTCGTCGGCTGGCGGCGGCAACCCGCGCAGGGCGCGGAGCGCCAGGACCATGTGCAGCGACAGGGCCTCGAACCGCCCTTCCAGGGTGTCCGGGATCCCGAGTGACGCATAGAGCCCAGGCTCGCGCGAAGCCGTCGCGACTCTCTTGTAGAGAGCTGCGATGAGCGTGCGCCGGGGATCCTTGCGGAAGAGACTGAAGATCACAGCCGTGGCCTTCCAAGCTTGTCAAAATCGTAACCTCGGGTTACGCCATCAGCGTCCATAGGCGCAAGCTTATCCGCGCCGCATTTCTGGAAGAACCGTACGATGCGTCGATATCATCCTCTTTTGGTGCGCCTGGCTACAGCAACCTTTCTCGCTTCGTCCGTCGCCGCCTGCACAATGGGCGAGGAGTTTCAGCGCGGCTACGTCGTGGACGAGCGTGCCATCTCGCAGGTGAAGAAGGGAATGAGTGCCGAGCAGGTTCTGCAGACCCTTGGAACCCCCTCCACGGTCTCCACCGTCGGCAACCGGAACTGGTACTACATCAGCCAGAAGTCCCGCCGCAATCTTCAGTTCATGGGCGAGCAGGTGGTCGACCAGCAGGTGACGGCGGTCTATTTCGACAACAACCTCCGCGTCGAGCGCATCGCCCTTTACGGCCTGCAGGATGGCCGGGTCTTCGACTTCATCAGCCGCACCACCCCTGCAGGCGGCGAGGAGTCGAGCTTCCTCGGGCAGATCTTCCGCGGCGTGAACAGCTTCAACCCGTTCGGGACCTGAGCCGGAGCCGCTGGAAACCTCAATGGCCGGGCTCGTCCCGGCCATTTTCATATGGATCAGCACATGAAAAAACCCGCGGCTTTCACCGCGGGTTTTTGTGCCCTCAGGCCTCCCGTTCCTACGAATGGGCCAGGATGGCAAGGAGAAGCAAGGCGATGATGTTGGTGATCTTGATCGCCGGGTTCACGGCAGGGCCTGCCGTGTCCTTGTAGGGGTCGCCGACGGTATCGCCGGTCACGGAAGCCTTGTGGGCTTCCGAGCCCTTGTGGTGGGTGGTGCCGGAGGCGTCCGTGAACCCATCCTCGAAGGACTTCTTGGCATTGTCCCAGGCGCCGCCGCCCGAGGTCATCGAGATGGCGACGAACAGGCCCGTCACGATCACGCCCAGCAGCATGGCGCCCACGGCCGAGAAGGCCTCGGACTTGCCCGCCACCCAGTAGACCACGAAGTAGGTCACGATGGGTGCCAGCACCGGCAGGAGCGACGGCACGATCATTTCCTTGATCGCCGCCCTGGTCAGCATGTCGACGGCGCGCCCGTAATCGGGACGGTCCGTGCCGGCCATGATGCCCGGCCGCTCGCGGAACTGGCGCCGTACTTCTTCGACCACGGAACCGGCCGCCCGGCCCACCGCCGTCATGGCGATGCCACCGAAGAGGAACGGGATGAGGCCGCCGAACAGGAGTCCCACCACCACATAGGGGTTGGTGAGGGAGAAGTTCGGCACCACGCCCTGGAAGTACGGGTACTGCGCCGCGTTCTGGGTGAAGTAGTTCAGATCCGAGGTGTAGGCCGCAAAGAGCACCAGGGCGCCCAGGCCCGCGGAGCCAATGGCGTAACCCTTCGTCACCGCCTTCGTGGTGTTGCCGACCGCATCCAGGGCGTCCGTGGACTTGCGGACCTCCTTCGGCAGGCCTGCCATTTCGGCAATGCCGCCTGCGTTGTCCGTCACCGGACCGAAAGCGTCGAGAGCCACGATCATGCCCGCGACGCCCAGCATGGCCGTCACGGCGATGGCAATGCCGAACAGACCCGCCAGCTTGAAGGCCACGACGATGCCCGCGATGATGACGATGGTCGGCAGCGCGGTCGATTCCAGCGAAACCGCGAGGCCCTGGATCACGTTCGTGCCGTGGCCGGTGACCGAGGACTGGGCGATGGACCGCACGGGGCGGAAGCCGACGCCGGTATAGTACTCGGTGATGACCACGATGAGAGCCGTCACGGCAAGACCGATGAGGGCGCACCAGAACAGGTTCAGACCGGTGAACTCCGCTCCCGCGATGAGTTCGAAGCCGATCATCTGCCAGGTCACGAGGCCGATGGCGATGGCGGACAGAACTCCGGTCACGATCAATCCCTTGTAGAGCGCGCCCATGATGGACTCGTTCTGACCGAGCTTGACGAAGAACGTGCCGATGATCGAGGTGACGATGCAGGCCGCGCCAATGGCGAGCGGGTACATCAGCATGGTGTCGAGATTCGCCTGACCGGCAAAGAAGATCGCTGCCAGAACCATGGTAGCCACCACGGTCACCGCATAGGTCTCGAACAGGTCGGCGGCCATGCCCGCGCAGTCGCCGACATTGTCACCCACGTTGTCGGCGATGGTCGCCGGGTTGCGCGGGTCGTCCTCCGGGATGCCGGCTTCGACCTTGCCCACGAGATCGCCGCCCACGTCGGCGCCCTTGGTGAAGATGCCGCCGCCGAGACGGGCGAAGATGGAGATGAGGGACGCACCGAACCCGAGGGCCACGAGGCTGTCGATGACCACACGGTCGGAAGATACGAGACCGTCGATCCGGGTGAGGTAGCCGTAGTAGAGGGCCACACCGAGGAGCGCGAGGCCGGCGACCAGCATGCCCGTGACGGCACCGGCCTTGAAGGCCACATCGAGGCCGCCCCCAAGGGATTGGGTGGCCGCTTGGGCGGTGCGGACGTTAGCCCGGACGGAGACGTTCATGCCGATGAAGCCGGCGACGCCCGAGAGAATGGCCCCGATGGCGAAGCCGATGGCGACCCGGATGCCGAGGAAATAGGCAATCACGGCGAACAGCACGACGCCGACGATGGCGATGGTGACGTATTGCCGGCGGAGATAGGCTTTCGCGCCTTCGGCAATCGCCCCGGCGATTTCCTGCATGCGCTGAGAACCGGCGTCCCGCTTCATCACGTCGCTGATGGCCCAGAAGCCATACACGATCGAGAGAAGCCCGCCCAAGATAATTAGGGTGAGTGCCATCATGCCATCCTTGTTATGGGAAAGCAGAAAGCCGCTCCTCAAGGCTCGTTTTCTGGCCTTGAGCGGCCCCTACCCCCAGCGAACTTTATATTTGGTGGCAAAAAACTAGGCAGTTCGCAACAATCCTGCAGGCAGAACCCACAGGAAGACTTTTATACTTTAAGCGGGTGCGAGCAGCTTGGCCCTCTGCTGCCAGGCCAGGAGAGCTAGGGCGATGACCACGGGCGGGAAGACCAGCCAGTTCACGCTTTCCCAGCCGCCGGCGCTCAGAAGCTTGCCGGAGGAGAACGAGGCTACGGCGACCGAGCCGAAGATCAGGAAGTCGTTGGCGGCCTGCACCTTGGCGCGCTCCTCGGGCCGGTAGCAGTCGGTCACGAGGGCGGTGGCTCCGATGAAGCCGAAGTTCCAGCCGAGGCCGAGCAGAATCAGCGTGATCCAGAAATGGGCGACGGTGATGCCCGACAGCCCGATGACGGCGGAAATCGCGATCAGCACCAGCCCCACGGCCGTGACCGCCCCCTTGCCGTAGCGGGAGATCAGGCGGCCGGTGAAGAAGCTCGGGCCGAACATGGCCAGGATATGCCACTGGATGCCGAGCGCCGCAGCGCCGACCGAGTGGCCGCAGCCGATCATCGCCAGCGGGGCCGCCGTCATCATGAAGGTCATGAGGCTGTACGACACCAGACCAGTGACGGCGGCGACGATGAACCGGGGCTGCCGCACGATTTCAAGCAGCGGCCTGCCACCACCTGCCTTCGTGGAGGCGACGCTCACCGGTGCCGGCCGCATGAACCACACCACGATCATCGAGAGGAAGGCCAGCGCGGCCTGTCCCAGGAAGGCACCGGCGAACGGGGCGGCCTCCACGGCGTCCCGGGTCCAGATGACGGTCTGGGGCCCGACCACGCCGGCCACCAGCCCGCCGGTCATGACCCAGGAGATAGCCCTCGGCTTGAAGGCTTCGGAGGCCGCGTCCGTGGCGGCGAAGCGATAGCTCTGGTTGAAGGAGCCGTAGCTGCCGATGATCAGGGTGCCGAGGCAGAAGAGCAGAAAGCTGTAGGAGGCGATGCCGAAGGCCGCGAGGCAGCCGCCGGCAAGGCCGATCCCCGCGCCGACCACGTAGCCGATGCGGCGGCCGGCCTTGCGCATCAGCATGGCGGCCGGGATGGTGCCGATCGCAAGCCCGAGATTGAGCAGGCTCACGGGAAGGGTCGCCAGTTCCTTGTTGGAGGCGAGAGACTGGCCCACGAGGCCGCCGAGGGAGACCACGATGGCCGGGCTCGACCCGCCCAGCGCCATGGCGACGGCGAGCACGACCGCGTTGTGCTTGGCGATGCCGTCGCTGGAAGGCGCCTGGTAGGAGGTGTCAGAAATGCTGGTAGGAGCCGACATCGTAGCGTCTTTCGAGACCGTTCATCCGAAAGACCGGCCGATCATGCCCTGAGACGACTCGGCCGATGACGGACAGGGGGATGCCCACCCTATCGGCCTCCTGGCGGAATCTGTCGAGGTCCTTTTCCGCCAAGGTGCAGAGAATCTCGTAGTCGTCGCCCCCGGTGAGGACCAGGTCCAGCAGGTCCGGGGACGCCTGGACGGCTTTGGCGGCGGCCGGCGAGAGCGGCACCCGGTCCGTGTCGATCACCGCCGAGACGCCGCTGGCCCGCATCATCTTGGCGAGGTCGCCTGCGAGCCCGTCCGAGACGTCCATGGCGGCGCCTGCGTGTTCGCGCAGGGCGGCGGCGAGCCGGTGGCGGGGCTGGGGGTGGAGATAGCGGTCGGCGAGATGGGCCTTCTCGTCTGGCGAGAGGCCCTGGCTCCAGGCCGGGGCGGCGCGGAGTTTCAGCCCTAGGGCCCCATCGCCGATGGTGCCGGTGACGCAGATGAGATCGCCGGCTTTGGCCGTGGTGCGCCGGACCATGCGGCCGGTCGGCACCTGGCCGACGGCGGTGACGGAGAGGGTCAGGGGTCCCCTCGCCTTCACGGTATCGCCGCCGAGGAGCGGGCAGGAGAAGTCCCGCGAGGCTTCGCCGAGACCGGCGGCAAAATCGGCGAGCCAGGCTTCGGTCCAGCCGTCGGGAAGAGCGAGGCTCAGGAGGAAGCCGGCTGGGTCGGCCCCTTTGGCGGCGAGGTCCGACACGTTCACGGCAAGCGCCTTGCGGGCGATGGAGCCGGGAGCGTCCTCGGGCAGGAAGTGGACCCGCTCCACCAGGGCGTCCGCGGTGAGGACGAGATCGTGGCCGGGCTTCGGCGTCAGAAAAGCCGCGTCATCCTTGAGGCCGAGAGCCCCATCGCCGGCGATGGGAGCGAAGAATCGGGCGATGAGGCTGTCCTCGCCTGGGCGTTCGCTCGCGCTCATGGCCGGCCACCCTCGCCCGTTCGCGTTACCGTCCGCCCTGGCCGGCGGCCTTCTTCTCCAGCTCGCCGGGGCGCACCTCGCGGGCGACCTTGTCGAGCACGGCATTCACCAGACCCGGCTCATCGTCGCCGTAGAAGCCGTGGGTCACGTCCACATATTCGGTGATGACCACGCGGGCCGGCACGTCCTTGCGGAACATCAGCTCGTAGCCGCCGGCGCGCAGGATGGCGCGCAGCACCGCCTCGATGCGCTTGAGGGGCCAGTCGGTGGCGAGAGCGTTGTCGATCCTCACGTCGATGTCGCGCTGGTTCTTGACCACGCCGGAAAGGATGTCGCGGAAGAAGGTGTTGTCCGACGGCTTGAACTCGATGCCTTCGACCTCGCGGCCGATCCAGAAGGCCTCGAACTCGGCGAGCGCGTCGATGACGGTCTTGCCGGAGATGTCCATCTGGTAGAGGGCCTGGACGGCAGCGAGGCGAGCGGCCGAGCGCTCTGCTGGCTTCGTCATGATGTCAGGCCTCCAGTTTCTGTTTGATGCGCAGGACGGCGAGAGCCGCTTCCACCGCGCCCCCACCCTTGTTCAATTCATTCACGCTCGCACGGGTCCAGGCCTGCTGGTCATTTTCGACGGTCAGGATGCCGTTGGAGAGCGGGATGCGGCGCTCGACGGACAGATCCATGAGGGCGCGGGCGCTCTCGCCGGCAACAATGTCATAGTGCCCGGTCTCTCCGCGGATCACGCAGCCCAGGGCCACGACCGCATCGTAGGGCTTTCCCGCCTTCTCGGCGGCATCGAGCGCGATGGCGATGGTGGCCGGGATCTCCAGGGCTCCGTCCAGGGTCAGCACGTCCATACTGGCCTGGGCGGCTTCGACGGCTCCTTGAGCGCCGCGCAGCAGCTCATTGGCGATGTCGTCGTAGAAGCGGGCCTCGACCACGAGGATGCGGGCACCGGGAACCGGCGGACGGGAGCCTTGCGGCTTGGCGGAATGGGCGACCATGCGAGAACCGTTCTGAGTCCAATAATGGCTCTGCCCTCATCCTGAGGAGCCGCTGAAGGCGGCGTCTCGAAGGAGGGTCCAGAGTGCACTGGAGACGCCCCCGTCCTTCGAGACGGCCTGACGGCCTCCTCAGGATGAGGGCTATGTGGAGGAAAGTTGAAAGTCCCTACCCCGCCCGGCGCGCGTCCGCAAGCCGTGCCGCGTAGCGGGCCATGAGATCCACCTCCAGGTTGAGCCTGTCGCCCACCTGCCGGTCGCCCCAGGTTGTGACGGCGAGCGTGTGCGGGATGATGAGCACGGAGAACATGTCGTCGTTGACCGTGTTCACGGTAAGCGACGTGCCGTCGAGGCAGACCGAGCCCTTCTCGGCGATGAAAGGCGCAAGCGCCGGCGGCACCTTCAAGGTGAAGCGGGCGGTCGGTCCCCAGGGGTCGTCGCCCGCCGTGATCGCCTCCTTGGCCACGATGGCGGCGACCCCGTCCACGTGCCCGGTCACGATGTGGCCGCCGAGCTCGTCGCCGATCTTCAGGGAGCGCTCCAGGTTGACCCTGGTGCCTGCCTGCCACTCGCCGACCGTTGTGCGCTCCAGGGTCTCGGCCGCGGCATCCACATCGAACCAGCAGCCGCCCTCCCGCTCGCCGAAGGCCACCACCGTCAGGCACGGCCCGCCGCAGGCGATGGAGGCCCCGAGCACGATGGTGGCGGGGTCATAGGACGAGTGGATGCGCAGGCGCTTGAGGGTGCCTTGAGACCCTTCCACCGCCGCCACTTCACCGACATCGGTGACGATACCCGTAAACATCAGGGTCTCTCCCAGAACATGAAAAGATCGGGGCCGATCTGCTCCTCGGCCCGTAATGCGAGATGGTCCATGCGGTCCTGCAGCCGCAGGCCAAGCGCCGGAACGTCGCCCTGGCCGCGCGCGGAGCGGCCGGTGATCAGGACGAGATCGTCGATGAGATCGGCTCCGGCCAGCGCGTCCGCGAGGTCGGGGCCGCCTTCGCAGAACACCTGCGTCAGCCCGCGCGTGCCGAGAAGCCCCAGGGCCTCGGGCAGGCAGACGCGGCCGGCCTCATCGGCGGACACCCGCAGAACCTCGACACCCTGCGCCGTGAGCGCCCTCTCGGCCGCGACGGGTGCTTCCACCGTGGTCAGAATCCAGGTCGGAATTTCGCCCGCCCCGGTGACGACCCGGGACGTTGCCGGAATCCTCAAATGCGAATCGACGACGATGCGGACCGGCGAACGGCCCTCCAGGCCGCTCAGGCGCACGTTCAGCAGCGGGTCGTCCGCCAGCACGGTCCCGACACCGACCATGATGGCATCCGCGTGGGCGCGCATCAGGTGGACCCTGGCCTGGGCGGCTTCTCCCGTGAGAATCAGGCGCGGACCCTGGCGCGATCCGGCCAAGCCTTCGGTGCTGCGGGCGAGCTTAACGGTCATGGCGGGACGCCCCTTCGTGACGCGCGTGACGTGGCCCCGATGAAGCCTAGCCCCCTCCTCGGCAAGGCAGCCGACGCTCATCGGGATGCCCGCTTGGCCGAAGCGCTCCGGCCCCTGGCCGGCGGCGTGCGGACTTGGATCGACGACGCTCGCCACCAGCCGGCCGATGCCGGCCGCCACGATGAGATCGGTGCAGGAGGGGCCGTGGTCCCGGCTGCTGCGGCTGGCGCAGGGCTCGAGGGTGACGTAGAGCGTCGCTCCGCGCGCGCGCTCCCCTGCTGCCTCCAGGACCATGCGTTCCGCGTGAGGCCGACCGCCCGCCTGGGTGATGCCTTGCGCGACGATCACGGGCACCTCGCCGCTCTCATCGACCAGCACGGCTCCCACGGACGGGTTGGGCCAGGTCAGGCCGAGATGGCGACTTCCGAGCGCAATCGCGAAGCGCATGAAGCGCTCGTCGTAGGCGCTCCGGTCAGGCGGCAGCCCGCTGGCGCCGGGGTTGGTCATGGCTCGCTCGCGGCGCGCTTTTTCTTCGGCGGAGGCGGCAGGTCCTCCTCGGTCTCGCCCTCAGCCAGCTTGCCGAGAATCTCCTCGAAGTCCCTGGCCTCCCGAAAGTTCTTGTAAACCGACGCGAAGCGCACATAGGCCACGTCGTCGAGGCCCTTCAGCCCCTCCATGACGAGTTCGCCCACCTGCTCGCTCGACACCTCGCCGTCGCTCATGCTCTCGAGCTGGCGCACGATGCCGTTGATCATGCGCTCGACGCGCTCCGGCTCCACCGGCCGCTTGCGCAGGGCCACGTCCACCGATTGCTGGAGCTTGTCCCGGTCGAAGGGCACGCGCCGGCCGGAGCGCTTCACCACCGTGAGCTCGCGCAGCTGCACGCGCTCGAAGGTCGTAAACCGACCGCCGCAATCCGGGCAGATGCGGCGGCGGCGAATGGACGAGGAATCGTCCGTGGGGCGGGAATCCTTCACCTGGGTGTCCAGGCCCCCGCAATAAGGGCAACGCATGGATCAGCTTTACCCTCAGGCGTAGATCGGGAAGCGACGGGTCAGCTCGTGAACGCGAGCCTTCACCGATTCCTCGACGGAGGCATTGGCCTCGTCGCCGTTCTTCGCCAGGCCGTCCAAGGTCTCGACGATCAGCTCGCCGACCTTCTTGAACTCGGCGACGCCGAAGCCGCGGGAGGTGGCGGCGGGGGTGCCGAGCCGGACGCCCGAGGTCACCATCGGCTTCTCGGGATCGAACGGCACGCCGTTCTTGTTGCAGGTGATGTGGGCACGGCCCATGGCTGCTTCCGCCGCCTTGCCGGTGAGCTTCTTCGGGCGAAGATCCACCAGCATCAGGTGATTGTCCGTACCGCCGGCCACGATGGCATAGCCGCCTGCCAGCATGGTATCGGCCAGCACCTTGGCGTTCTCGACTACGGAGCGGGCATAGAGCTTGAACTCGGGGCGCAGCGCCTCGCCGAAAGCGACCGCCTTTGCGGCGATCACGTGCATGAGCGGACCGCCCTGGAGGCCGGGGAAGATCGCCGAGTTGATCTTCTTCGCGAGGTCTTCCTCATTGGTGAGGATCATGCCACCGCGCGGGCCGCGCAGGGTCTTGTGGGTCGTCGTGGTGACCACATGGGCATGCGGGAACGGAGACGGATGGGCGCCGCCGGCCACGAGGCCGGCGAAATGCGCGATGTCCACCATGAAGAAGGCGCCGACCTCGTCAGCGATCTCGCGGAAGCGGGCGAAGTCCCAGAAGCGGGAATAGGCCGAGCCGCCGGCGACGATCACCTTCGGCTTGTGCTCGCGGGCAAGCTGGGCGACCTCGTCCATGTCGATGATCTGGTCGCTTTCGCGCACCTTGTAGCTCACCACGTTGAACCACTTGCCGGACATGTTCACCGGCGAGCCGTGGGTCAGGTGGCCGCCGCAGGCGAGGTCCAGGCCCATGAAGGTGTCGCCCGGCTTCATGAGGGCCATGAACACGGCTTGGTTGGCCTGCGAGCCGGAATTCGGCTGGACGTTGGCGAACTTGCAGTCGAACAGGCGCTTGGCGCGCTCGATGGCGAGCTCCTCGGCGATGTCGACGAACTGGCAGCCGCCATAGTAGCGGCGGCCCGGATAGCCTTCCGCATACTTGTTGGTCATCACCGACCCTTGCGCCTCCAGGACGGCGCGGGACACGATGTTCTCGGAGGCGATCAGCTCGATCTCGTCGCGCTGGCGGCCGAGCTCCAGCCCGATGGCGCGGGCGATCTCGGGATCGCTGTCGGCGAGGCTCGCCGAAAAGAAGCTGTTGGAGAGATGGCTGTGTGCCGCTTCACTCGCGCTCATGGATACCCTCGCCTTGGTGTGAGCCCGGCCGGACGGGCCGCTCGATCCTGGTTGCCCTGGGCTTTATCATGGCTGGCTTCGCCGCGCCAACCCGGGCTTTACATAGGCATCCCTCCCCCTTGCGGGGAGGGTGGCCGCGGCAGCGTTCGGGTGGGGGTCGAACAGTCAGAGCGAGGCGCTTCCCAGAGGCAATGCAACGCCGCTACAGCCTCCCCTCTCCCGGGCGGGAGAGGGGCAGGGGTGAGGGCATGCGGCTTCACCAGCAAAGTGCCGTCGTCTCCGATGCAGCACGTTACACGCGGCACTTTATTCGGCACGGGCCTTCCCTCACCCCAACCCTCTCCCACACGGGAGAGGGAGACCCGCGCCTCTCCAAACGAAATCACCGGCACAAGGCCGGTGATGACGTAGCGATAGAGGTGAGCTCCGCAGGTCAGTTCTGCAGGAACATCTCCTGGTCCGGCTCGGTGGGCACCCGGCTCGCGACCGGGATGGCGGTGCCGAGGCCGTCCTTGTTGTAGATGTCGTCGCGGAACTGCACGAGGCCGTCCGGGGTCGCCCAGGCGGTGACGTAGATCCAGTGGATCGGAACCGGCTGCGCCAGGCGGGCGTCGATGCGCTCGCCGGACCGGAAGGTGGCGTCGATCTGCTCGCGGGTCCAGCCGGGGGTGTCCTTCAGGAGCCACTCGATGTAGTCGCGCACGTTCTGGATGCGGATGCAGCCCGAGGAGACGAAGCGGAAGTCGTCGCCGAAGATGCCCTTGGAGGGCGTGTCGTGCATGTACACGCCATGCTGGTTCGGGATGTTGATGCGCACGAACCCCATGGAGTTCAGGTCGCCGCCCGGATCCTGGCGGAAGCGGTAGCGGGTCGCCTCGTCCGAGAACCAGTTGATCTGGCTCGAGGGAACCTCCTGGCCGGCCGCATTGAAGATGCGGATCTTGTTCTCGGTCAGGTAGTTCGGCTCCTTCTGCATCTTCGGGATGAGGTCCTTCTTCACCACGGAGGCGGGAGCCGTCCAGAACGGGTTGAAGTTGACCTCGACCACCTTCGAGTTCAGCAGGGGCGACTGGCGGTCGATCTTGCCGACGCCGGCCGCATGGCGGGTGTGGACGACACCGCCCTCCACCGCCTCGACGAGAGCGGCGGGGATGTTGGCGACCGCGTACCGGGCGGGAAGCCCGGAGCCCACGAGGCTGCGCAGGCGGGCGACGTTGATCTCGAGCTGGCGGATGCGCAGGTCGACCGGCACGTTCATGGCGACCACGGTCGGGCCGGTCATGGTGCCCGTCGAGCTGATGCCGTGGCGGGCCTGGAAGCGACGCACGGCCGCCTCGACGTAGGAATCGTAGATCGGCGATTCGCCGGCGGCCGGATCGAGATCGCCGGAGGTGATGAGGCGCTGGCGCAGGGCCATGACGGCCGGGCTCTTGGAGCCGACGCGCAGGCCCTGGACGCCCTGCACGGGCTGCCAGCCGCCGCGGGCCGCGATGTTGCGGTAGTACTCGATCATCTGCTCGGTGGCGGCGAGCGACTCGGCCGAGAGCATCGGGGTCGAGGTCCGCTGCACGCGGGAGCGGGAGACCGCCTCGTAATTCTGCGACCACTCGGCCTGGTTCTGGGCGAACTGCTGCGCCATGGCACCGGTGGCCGGCGTGAAGATCAGGGCGAGCGATCCAGTCAGTAGGGTACGGCGAGACAACATGAGCGCAGGCTCTTCCCGGTTAGAAGTGGTCACGGCAGGAGCGGCGGGCGGATGCCCGGCTCCCATCCTCTCCTGGCGATAAGTGCCGGGATTGGATTAAGGAACGGTATCGAAAACGAGGAACATCGGGGCCGTTTTATGGCAAAGCGGCCAATGGGCCGCCCCTCGCACCCCGGAACCGCTCCCGAGCACGATGTAACCTTCGACTGTTGTCTTGAGGATACACTTCTGCGTGAGGAGCTTGGCCGTAGAAGCCGGTTCAGTGCGCCTCTCGGGCCGCCAGCCAGGAGACGGCCAGGTAGACGGCCATGAGGGTGAGGAAGAACGCCACCGTCGTGACGCCGCCCGAAACGATTCCCGGGAAGAAACCTGCCAGGATCAGGTGGCTCATGATGGCGAGAAGCCACATGATTCCCCCCCAGGTGCTCGCCATCCACAGGCCCACGGCGGCGATCAGGTCGATCAGGGCGAAATAGATGATGGTGGCCTGATACCCCGTGGACCGGGCCTCGAAATGGCCGATGGGCGTCCAGATGCCGAGGATCACCGCCCAGGCGCTCAGGCCCTTCATGATCCAGAGAATCGCCAGGATGCGCATGAAGCAGGTGAGCACGAAGCTCCAGCGCATGAAGCCCTGGGGCGCCGGACGCTCCTCGATCCGGTCCGAAAGGTACTCCCGCGCCGCGTGGCCGGAGGACTGGCTGCCTCTGTGGGGCATCAGGCGATCTCCAGCTCGTGCGGCCCGAGGCTCGCGAAGTGATGCTCGATGGCCGCCCCGTCCACCTGATCGATGGAGTCCGGCTGCCAGCGGGGCTGGTTGTCCTTGTCGATAATGACCGCCCTGACGCCCTCGTAGAAGTCGTGCCCGTCCCCGATGCGGGAGACGATGCGGAACTCGACCTTCATGGCCTCCTCGAAATCGAGGGACGCGCCCCGGCGCACCTGCTCGAAGGCGAGGTTCATGCTGATCGGCGACTTGGTGCGCATGCCCGCGGCGGTCTTGGCCGCGAAGTCCGAGCCCTTGGCGGCGGCCTCGTCGAGGCGCTGCAGGATCGCGGCGACGCTGTCGGCCGAGAAGCAGGAATCGATCACCGCCCGGTGGGCTTCCAGGGGCGCGGGGCCGGGATCGGCGGCGGCTTGGCTAAGGGCCTCGTCCACCGGCGCGCCGGCGATCAGCGCCTCGCGCAGAGCGGGAATGGCATCGCTGGCTACGGCGTGCGTGGCGAGGCCCAGCATGACGGCGTCGGCTCGCTTCACCCGCTCTCCCGTGAGCGCGAGGTACATGCCGGTCTGGCCCGGCAGGCGCGGCAGGGCGTAGGTGGCGCCCACATCGGGGAAGAAGCCGATGCCCACCTCCGGCATGGCGAAGAGGTAGCGCTCGCCGGCCACCCGGTGCGAGCCGTGCAGGGACACGCCGACCCCGCCGCCCATGACGATGCCTTCGATGAGGGCGATGTAGGGCTTGGGGTAGCGCTTGATGCGGATGTTGAGCTGGTATTCCTCGCGCCAGAAGGCGAGCGCCTCCTCGCGCCTGCCGGCCTTCAGATCCTCGGTGAGCTGCCGGATGTCGCCGCCGGCGCAGAAGGCCTTCTCGCCAGCTCCCTGCACCATGACCCGCGTCACGGCGGGATCCCGCTCCCAGGCGTCGAGCGCCCGGCGCATCTCGCACACCATGGCGAGGTTGAGGGCATTGAGCGCCTTGGGACGGTTGAGCGTGATGAGCCCGGCCTCCCCCTGCTTTTCGCAGACGACTTCGACGCTCTCGTCCATGGACCACTCCTTCGTTTCAAAGCGGCTTAGAACAAGGCCGAGGCCGGCCGTCAATCCATGGCTGGGTTCAGGCCAATCTTCCACGGATCCTGCGGAACTGCGACCTCGCACCCTTTTTTAGAAGGATTTAAATGTGCTAACCCTCTGGGCAGCCGCCGGCGCAGCGAAGCCGGGGCTGGATGAGGATCATGTCGAAGCTGTCTCCGTTCCGCCGCCCTGCTTCAGAGGAAGCCCTGTCGTCCTCCCTGAACCTGTCCCACCGCCCGCGCCGCAACCGCAAGGCCGAGTGGGCGCGCAGGCTGGTGCGCGAGAACGTGCTGACGGCCAACGACCTGATCTGGCCGGTCTTCATCGTCGAGGGCGCGAGCGGCCGCACCCCGGTCGCCTCCATGCCGGGCGTCGAGCGCCTCACCATCGCGGAAGCCGTGCGCGAGGCCGAGCGGGCCGCGTCCCTCGGCATCCCGGCCATCGCGCTGTTTCCCTATACCGACCCGAGCTTGCGCGATCCGACGGGATCCGAGTCGCTCAACAGCCGTAACCTCGTCTGCCGGGCCGTGCGCGAGATCAAGAAGGCGGTGCCGAATATCGGCATCATCTGCGACGTCGCTCTCGATCCCTATACCAGCCATGGCCATGACGGCGTGCTGGAGGGCGAGCGGATCCTCAACGACGAGACGGTTGCCCTGCTGGTGCGCCAAGCGATCCTTCAGGCCGAGGCCGGGGCCGACATCATCGCACCGTCCGACATGATGGACGGGCGCGTCGCGGCGATCCGCGAAGGCCTCGACGAGGCCGGGTTCCAGGACGTGCAGATCATGGCCTATGCGGCGAAATACGCCTCCGCCTTCTACGGCCCGTTCCGCGATGCCATCGGGACCAGCGCCTGCCTGGTCGGCGACAAGCGCACCTACCAGATGGACCCGGCCAATTCCGACGAGGCCCTGCGCGAGATCGCCCTCGACCTCGACGAGGGCGCGGACATGATCATGGTGAAGCCCGGCATGCCCTATCTCGACATCGTGCGCCGGGCCAAGGACACCTTCGCGGTCCCGACCTTCGCCTACCAGGTCTCCGGCGAGTACGCGATGATCCAGGCCGCGGCCATGAACGGCTGGATCGACGGGGAGCGGGCGATGATGGAAAGCCTCCTGGCCTTCAAGCGGGCCGGCGCGGACGGCATCCTCACCTACTTCGCCCCCCGGGTCGCGGAGAAGCTGAAGCAGGGCTGATTGCCGTCAATCATTCAGGCTCGCACATGTTAGGCTCAGGACTCGTCAGGTTGTGGCGGCTTGCCATCCTCCTGTGGGGTCTGAGTATCATATCTGCCTGCGGCCTTTCCATCGACGCTGAGCAGGCGCGGGTCTGCCGGTCGGCACTGCCCGCGCTCAACCCAGACGCGGTGATCACCGTCGAGCGGGTGCGGGAGGGGCCGGTCGCGCGCAGCCTGCGGGTCGACTACATCGCCCAGCGTCCGGACCGCCCGGTGCTGGAGCGGTTCGCCATCTGCCAGTTCGCCGCGGCGGGGCTGTCGCCCAACAAGGCGGAGCTGACGGGCCTCGGCACCGAGGAAGGGCCGCTTTCCGGCGCCAGCCTCTACATGCTCAAGCGCTACTATCTCGAAACGCCCGAGGGCGTGGCCGGCGATCCCGGCAGCCGGCCCGACGCGGACGTAACCGAGATCCCGATGGCCGCCGCCTACTGGCTGCAGCAGATCCTGGTGAGCCTGCCGCGCACCGCCATCTACGCGCTGCTGTCGGTGGCCTTTGCCCTGGTGTTCGGCCTGAGCGGGCGGATCAACCTCGCCTTCGGCGAGCTCGCGGCCGTGGGATCGGCGGCCACCATTGCCGGGGCCGCGGTGGTGCTGGCCTCCGGCGCCAGTGCGCCGGTGCTCGGGCTCGCGGCAGGTCTCGCGGCTGCGCTCTTCGCAGGCGCCATCCACAGCGCGGTCGGGGGTCACTTCACCATCGGACGGATCAGGGCCGAGAGCCCGCAGCCGAGCCTCATCGCGACCGTCGGGCTTTCCCTGTTCCTGATGGAATACCTGCGGCTCGTGCAGAGCCCCGTGACCGTGTGGCTGCCGCCGATCTGGTCGGAGGCCTGGCCGCTCGCCCGTGCACAGGATTTTCTCGTGAGCCTGACGCCGATCACGGCCATCACCAGCGGCACCGGCCTGATCGCGGCCCTGAGCCTTCTCTGGCTCGTGAAGGCCACCGGCTTCGGACGGGCCTGGCGGGCCTATGCGGATGACCCCAAGGCGGCGGCGCTCATGGGAGTCGACGGCCCTCGCCTGCTCACCCGGACCTTAGGCCTCGCGGGCGCCATGGCGGGGCTCTCGGGCATGCTGATCGTCGCCCAATATGGCGGCCTCGGGTTCGCCGGCGGCTTCCAGTACGGGCTCAAGGCGCTGATCGCCGCCATCATCGGCGGGATTGGCTCCATCCCGGGGGCGATGTTAGGAGGTTTCGCGGTGGGCTTGTTCGAGACCCTGTGGTCGGCGTATCTGCCCATCGAGGCTCGCGACATGGCGCTTTACGCAGCGCTCGTCGTGTTCCTGATCTTCCGGCCCGGCGGCCTGCTGGGCTTCCAAGATCCAACGCCAAGACCCGTTTAAGGGCGTATAGTGAGAGTCCGGAGGACACAGTGGCCGATTACGCCATCACCATCGACGACGTGAAACGCGCGGCGCAGACCATCCAGGGGCAGGTCCTGCGAACGCCGCTCGTTCCGGCACCGCGCCTGTCGCAGCTCACCGGCGCCAAGGTCTGCGTGAAGCACGAGAACATGCAGCCGACCGGCTCCTTCAAGGAGCGCGGCGCGGTGACGAAGCTGGAAAGCCTGAAGGCCGACGAGCGCACCCGCGGGGTCATCGCCATGTCGGCGGGCAACCATGCCCAGGCGGTAGCCTACCACGCGCGGCGTCTCGGCATCCCGGCCACCATCGTCATGCCCGAGGGCACGCCCCTGGTGAAGGCGCAGAACACCCGCTCCTACGGGGCCAAGGTGATCCTCTTCGGCGAAACGCTCTACGAGGCCGCGGCCCGCGCCCGCGAGATCGCCGAGGCCGAGGGCCTCGTCTTCGTGCATCCCTACGACGACCCGAAGGTCATGGCCGGCCAGGGCACCATCGGCCTCGAGATGCTCGCCGACGCGCCCGATCTCGACCAGATCATCGTGCCTATCGGCGGCGGCGGATTGATTTCAGGCATCACGGTCGCCGTGAAGGCGCACAAGCCCGATATCGAGGTCATCGGCGTGGAGGCTGCCCTCTACCCCTCCTTCCGCAATGCAATCCTGGGTCAGAACCAGCCGATCGGCGGCGCGACGCTGGCCGAGGGCATCGCGGTCAAGACCGTGGGGCAGCTGCCGCTCCCCATTGTGCGCGACCTCGTGTCCGACATCATCGCCGTGGACGAGCCCGTGATCGAGCGCGCGGTGAACGCCTATGCCACCCTGCAGCGGACCATGGCGGAAGGCGCGGGCGCGGCGGGCCTCGCGGCCATGATGGCGCAGCCGGAGCGGTTCGAGGGCAAGCGCGTGGGCCTCGTGCTCTGCGGCGGCAACATCGACGCCCGCATCCTCGCCTCGGTGATGGTGCGCGAACTGGAGCGCGACGACCGCATCACCTCCTTCCGCATCACCTCCAACGACCGGCCGGGCCTGTTGGGCCGCGTGGCGAGCCTTCTCGGCCAGCTCGGGGCCAACATCCTGGAGGTGTCGCACGGGCGCCTGTTCCTCGACGTGCCGGCCAAGGGCGTTTCCATCGACATCACTATCGAAACGCGCGACAGACAACATACATTGGAGGTGTTCGAGGCGCTTTCGGCCGAGGGACTCGCTCCGCAGCGGATCGTGTCCCGCAGCCTGCCCGAGACCACCTTCTGAGGAGAGACCCATGGTCAACCGCCCCTACCCGCCGACCCTGAACTATCCGTCCTACGAGGTCGACCGGGTGACGGAGGGCGTCATCGCCCGCCGCTTCTGGGCCTACCTGATCGACCTGGTGGTGATCGCCCTCTGGGTGGTGCTGATCTCCATCGGCATCTTCTTCCTCGGCATCATCACGCTCGGCCTCGGCTGGGGGCTGTTCTTCGCGCTTCCGCTCACGGCGCTGATCTTCATCGTCTACAACGCGGTGACCATCGGCGGCTCGTCCCAGGCGACGGTGGGCATGCGCTACATGGGCCTGCGGGTGATCGACCCGCGCACCGGCCAGGGCGCCTCCCCGCTCTCGGCCGCCGTGCACGCGCTGTTCTTCTACGTGGCGGTCTCCACCTTCCTGCTCTGGGCCTGCGACGTGCTCGTCGGCTTCGTCCGCGACGACCGGCGCTTTATCCGCGACCTACTCACGGGGATGATGGTCATCAGGGCTTGAGCTGTCGCGGGTGTCATTCCCGGCCGGAGCGCAGCGGAGGGGAAGGGAATCCATAGCGCTGTACGTGCGAGTGGATCCCCTTCCCTCGCTCCGCTCGCCGGGGATGACAACGGGGTGCGAGTGATCTGAAAACACATCCCTGCGACATCCGCCCACTTTTCCTGGACGGCCGGGACACCAATGTTATCCTTGAGCGTTGAATCAGTGCTCAAGGTTACTCCACAAGGCTTTCCCGATTGACGAGCCAGCCCCGCGACGCACCGCAGTTCTACCTCACCTCCCCGTCCGCATGCCCCTACCTGCCGGGCAAGGAGGAGCGCAAAGTCTTCACGCATATCGTGGGCCGGCGCGGGCGGGAGCTGAACGAGATCCTCACGCAGGGCGGCTTCCGCCGGTCGCAGACCATCGCCTACCGGCCCGCCTGCGACACCTGCCGGGCCTGCGTGTCGGTGCGGGTGCTGGTGGATGAATTCGAGCCTTCGGGCAATCTCAGGCGCGTGCTGAAGGACAATGCCGATCTCATCGGCCATGCCCTGCCCAACCGTCCCACCTCCGAGCAGTACTCCCTGTTCCGCCGCTACGTGGACATGCGCCACGCGGATGGCGGCATGGCCGACATGACCGTGCTCGACTATTCCATGATGGTCGAGGACAGCCATGTGGACACCAAGCTCATCGAGTACCGCCGGCGCGGGATCGACAGCGGCATCACCGGCAGGGGATCGGGCGACCTGATCGCCGTGTGCCTCACCGACGAGATGAGCGACGGCCTCTCCATGGTCTACTCGTTCTACGGCCCCGAGATGCAGCACCGCAGCCTCGGCACCTTCATGATCCTCGACCACATCCGGCGCGCGAAAGCCATGGGCCTGCCCTATCTCTATCTCGGCTACTGGGTCGAGGGCTCCAAGAAGATGGGCTACAAGGCCCGCTTCAAGCCGCAGGAGCGGCTTCTGGCGCAAGGCTGGGCGCGGGTGGAGTGACTTTCTTACACCCGTCATGCCCGGCCTTGTGCCGGGCATCCACGTCTTTCCTTTCTCAACCCTCATCCTGAGGAGGTCGCGGAGCGACCGTCTCGAAGGAGGCTCCAGTGCTCTCTGGAAGCTCCTTCGAGACGCAGACTGCGTCTGCTCCTCAGGATGAGGTGGGTGTTTCCTAAAAACGTGGATGGCCGGGACAAGCCCGGCCATGACGTGGAAACTTCTGACAGCGCGATCCCGGATCGGCTCGCGCCGTCCGGGATGACGTTTTCTGATGCTTACTCCCCGAAACTGTTCGATTTCGGGAAGCCCTTCGGCGGCAGGCGGCCGGCTTCGGTGCGGTCGCCCATCCAGTCACGCAGGTCCTCCTTGGCCACCGTCCAGGTGCGGCCGGAGGTGTCCTTCCAGGTCAGGCCCTCCTTCAGCGTGAAGACCTTGGCGTCGGAGACGCCGCCGTCCTTGTAGCGCTGGAGGCGCACGCCCTTGCCGCGGGTCATCTCGGGCACCTGCTTCATCGGGAAGATCAGCAGCTTGCGGTTCTGGCCGATGATCGCGACATGGTCGCCCTCGGCTTCAGCGCAGACCACCATCTTCGACGGCGCGTCGAGGTTGAGGATCTGCTTGCCCTTGCGGGTGTTCGCCGTCACCTCGTCGGTGGGCACCACGAAGCCGCGTCCGTCCGTACCAACGACCAGCAGCTTCGAGCCGGCCCTGTATGGGAACGCAGCGATGAAGTCGGCGCCCTCCTCCAGGTCGACCATGAGGCGGATCGGATCGCCGAAGCCGCGGCCGCCGGGGAGCTTGGAGGCCTCCAGGGTGAAGAACCGGCCATTGTCCGCCACCACCACGATCTTGGACGTGGTCTCGGCGAAGAAGGCCGTTTTGAGCGCATCGTCGCCCTTGAACTGCACGGCCGACAGATCGGCCTGGTGGCCCTTCATGGCGCGGATCCAGCCCTTCTGCGAGACGATGACCGTAACCGGCTCGCGCTCGATCATGGCCTCGGCGAAGTCGATGTCGGAGGTGTCCGGCGCCTGATCGAAGGTGGTGCGGCGGCGGCCCAGCGGGGTGTCGGGACCGAAGGTCTTGCGGACCTCCTTGATCTCGGCCGAGATCGTCTTCCACTGCACCTTCTCGGAGCCGAGCAGCTCCTCGATCGTCGACTTCTCGTCCTGCAGGCTCTTCTGCTCGCGCTTGAGCTCCATCTCCTCGAGCTTGCGCAAGCTGCGCAGGCGCGTGTCGAGGATGGCGTTGGCCTGCACTTCGGTGAGCTGGAAGACGCGCATCAGCTCCACCTTCGGCTCGTCCTCCTCGCGGATGATTTTGATCACCCGGTCGAGGTCGAGATAGACGATGAGCAGGCCGCCCAAAATCTCCAGGCGCCGGTCGATGGCGGCGAGCCGGAACCGGGAGCGGCGGATCAGCACCTCGCGGCGATGGTCGAGCCATTCGCGCAGGCACTCGGCGAGGCTCAGGACCTTCGGCACCTTGCCGCCGGCGAGCACGTTCACGTTCATCGGAACGCGGCTCTCGAGCTCGGTGAGCTTGAACAGCGATTCCATCAGGATGATCGGATCGACGGTCTTGGCGCGGGGCTCCAGCACCACGCGGATGTCCTCGGCCGATTCATCGCGCACGTCCGCCAGCAGCGGCAGCTTCTTTTCCTGCAGGAGCTCGGCGATCTTCTCGATCAGGCGCGACTTCGGCACCGCGTAAGGAATCTCGGTGACGACGATCTGCCAGTTGCCGCGGCCGAGGTCCTCCTTGGCCCAGCGGGCGCGCACGCGGAACGAGCCGCGGCCGGTGCTGTAGGTCTCGGCCATGGCGGCCGGCGTGTCGACGATGATGCCGCCGGTCGGCAGGTCGGGCCCCTGCACATACTGCATCAGCTGCTCGGTACCGGCATTGGGCTTGGCGATCAGGTGCAGGGCCGCGTCGCACAGCTCGGCGGCGTTGTGCGGCGGGATCGAGGTCGCCATGCCGACCGCGATGCCCTGCGAGCCGTTGGCCAGCAGGTTCGGGAAGGCGGCCGGCAGCACCACCGGCTCCTCGTTGGCCTGGTCGTAGGTCTCGCGGAAATCGACCGAGTCCTCGTCGATGCCCTCCAGCAGCAGGCGCGCCACTTCCGTCATGCGCGCTTCGGTGTAGCGCATGGCGGCGGCGCCATCGCCGTCGATGTTGCCGAAGTTGCCCTGCCCGTCCGCCAGCGGATAGCGCTGAGCGAAATCCTGCGCCATGCGCACCAGCGCCTCGTAGATCGACTGATCGCCGTGCGGGTGGAACTGGCCCATCACGTCGCCGACGATGCGGGCGCATTTCTTCGGCGCTGACTTCGGGTCGAGCCGCAGGAGCCGCATGGCATGCAGGATGCGGCGGTGGACGGGCTTGAGCCCGTCGCGGGCATCCGGCAGCGCGCGGTGCATGATGGTCGAGAGCGCGTAGGCGAGATAGCGCTCCTCAAGGGCGTCCTTGAGATTGATGTTCTCGATCTCGCCCCCTGACGGCGGATTGACCGGCTTACCCATAACTCGAAATCCTCAACTGCGAATCGCTTCTTATCATCTGAAAAGAGAACATAACAGAAACAAACATCATTCATCCCCAGCCGTGGCCAGTGCGACGAAACGCGCCCGCTCGTCCGGCGCCCGCTGCCCCTGCGGGCCGAAGACGTTCTGATGCAGGAAGAAGTCGGTGAGCGCAAATCCCTCCCGGATGTCCTCCTCCCGCGGCCGGTTGGCCCTGGTCTGGCCGATCAAGAAGCCCGGCAGCTTGAGCAGCCGGTCCTTGTAGGGCTCCCCGGCCTCGGCCGACACCGCCCGCCCGCTGCGGGGCGACACATAGGTGAGGTCCCGCTCGGTGCCGGTCGCGGCGCAGCTGGTGAGATCGAGCCCGAAGCCGAGCTCCGTGAGCATGGCGAGCTCGAAACGCACGAACAGCGCCGGGGCGAGATCCGGATCGTCCAGGTGGTCGACAAGGACGGTGAGCGTCTCGAACAGGGCGAAATGCGGGTCGCGCTCCGGGAAGTAGCGCAGGAGGTGGGCGAGGGTCGCCAGGCCGTAGAGCGCCATGGACGAGCCCATGAGGCGCGCGGCGCGCAGGTTCAGCCCCTCGACCTGATAGGTGCCCAGGTGCTCGTCGAGCCGCGCCCGCCAGGTCGCCTGCACGGTGTTGCCGGGCTGGAGCACCGCCTGAAGGGTCTTGGAGCGCCCGCCATGGACCAGCCCCAGATGCCGGCCGTGCTCGCGCGTCATCAGCTCGAGGATGATGCTCGATTCCCCGTGCTTGCGAACGCCGAGAACGACGCCTTCGTCAGTCCAGTGCATCGGTGGCGGTGGCCTTCGGAAAAGAGATCTGCCGGAATCCTGATGTAAGCATTCAGGGGGCATTCATCCATGTTTTTCAACGATATCCGGCAACTTCTAAAATTGTGTTGCAGAAGCCTCGAGACGCCGCCGGGGGGAACCAAACCGCCCCCTTCACATTGTCGAACACCTTAGTGTGCATAGTGATGAATTGAGGATCATGAAACTCTCCAGCCTGTTTCTTGCGAGCACCGCCCTTCCCCTGATGCTGCTGCCGGCAAACGTGTCGGCGCTCCAGCCGGAAGCCGTGACGCCTCTCGTCCTGGCCCAGGCCGGACCGAGTGCCGACGAGGATGATCAACCCGGCGTCCGCCGCAGACCGCGCCAGGACGCGGATTCGCCGCGCGGTGGCGGCCAGGGCCAGGAACGCCGACAGGACGCGCAGGAGCGCAGGCAAGAGCGGCAGGAGCGCAGGCAGGGCGGCCAGGACGCCGGCGGCCCCGGAGCCTCCGAGGAGCGCGGCCAGCGCCCGCCGCGCGGTGCAGGCCCGGCAGAGCGTGGCGGTCCCGATGGACCGCGCGGCCAACGCGCCACGGAATCCGAGGATGCCCCGTCGCCGCGTCGCGGCTCGGCGCAGCCCGGCGAGCGGCCCACCCCGCCCTCCGGCACCACACCGGCCACGCCGGCCCGTCCTGCCCAGGGGGAGCCTGCGGAGCGCGCCCGGCCGTCCGCCGAGACACCGGACCGCCCGAACCGTCCGGCTGCCCAGGAGCGTGAACGTAATCGGGATCGTCCCGCCGGCGAGCGCGAGCGTCCCCGCCAGCCCTCGCCTGCGGCCGAAACTCCGCCGAGCACCCCGGCTCCGGCGGCCCAGCCGGCCAAGCCTCCGGCACCGGCCCAGCAGCGGCCTGCCGCAGACGCTCCACGTCCCGCCGATGCGGAGCGGCCGAGGCGGCAAGGCGACACCGAGCGACCCGACCGCGACCGACCCGACCGGGATCGTCAGCGCGCCCGCGACCAGCGTCCGGGTCAGGACGCTCCGACCACGACCACAGCTCCGACGGCTCCGGCGACGCCTGCACCTTCGGCCCCGACGGCAGCTCCCGCGGCTCCGACCCCTGCGCCTGCAGCCCCGACGACCGCAGCGCCTGCCGCTCCGACCGGCCGAACCCTTCCGACGGTTCCAGCCGCACCGGTCCAGAGCGCGCCTCAACAGGCCGGTCCTGCCGCGGCCCAGCCGCTGGATCCGGCGCGCGTCCGCATCGACGATCTGCGCCGGGAGCGGCGCGAGCGTCGTGAAGGCGGCCGCCTGATCATCGAAGAGCCCGGCAACCGGACGATCATCCGCCAGGGCGACGAGGTCATCATCCGCCACGACGAGACCCAGCGCTTCCGCCGGGCGTATCGCGATGCGGACGTTCGCGTCGAACGGCGCAGTGGGAACGAAGAGGTCACCATCGTGCGCCGCCCTGACGGCACCGAGATCGTCACCGTGCGCGACGAGTACGGCAACCTGATCCGCCGTATCCGGCGCGAGCCCGCCGGGCAGGAGGTCGTGCTGATCGAGAACCGCCGCCGCGGCGTCGAGCGCCGTCCCGGCTACGGCTACATGGAGGAGGAGGTCATCCGCCTGCCGCCTCCCACGGTGCGCATCCCGCGCGAGGAATACATCGTCGAGACGGAGCGGGCTTCCCGGGCTGACATCGTCGAGGCCTTCACGGCGCCGCCGGTGGAGCGCGTCGAACGGGCCTACACCCTCGACGAGGTTCGCCGCAGTCAGCCCTTGCGTGAGCGCATGCGGCGGGTGGATCTCAATGCAGTCACCTTCGAGTTCGGCTCCTGGGAACTGCCGTCGGATCAGATCGATGCTCTGAGCACGATTGCAGCGGGCCTGCGGGAGGCGATCTCCCGCAACCCGAACGAGATCTTCCTGGTCGAAGGTCACACGGATGCAGTCGGCTCCGACGAGGACAACCTGACCCTCTCCGACCGTCGCGCCGAGACCATCGCGACGATTCTGACGGAGCGGTTCCAGATCCCCGCCGAGAACCTGACGACGCAGGGCTACGGCGAGCAGTACCTGAAGGTGGCAACCGAAGCCCCCGAGCGGGAGAACCGCCGCGTGACCCTGCGCCGGATCACCCCGCTGCTGCAGGGCCAGAACCAGCAGCAGTAACCTCACAGACCGGGAGGGCCATTACCCTCCCGGTTTTCATTTGCAGAGGCTCATTCCGGAAGGCCTGCCTGCCGCAGCCCCTCGGCGAAGCGGCTCATCACCTCCTTGCTGAAGGCCATGGCCTGGAGGATGTCGGCGATCCGGATTCCGGGATAGCCCTTCACCAGTTCCCCGACGCTCTCCCGCGCCTTGTCGGCCTCACCCGCCAAGGAATAGGCCGGCGCGAGCGTGCGATGGATCCAGGCGGTCCTCGGCTTGCTCATGAGCGCTTTTTCCTGCCATTGCGCGGCAAGGTCGTAGCGCTTGGCGATGAAGTGGGCACAGCCGATTCCCATCTCGCAGTTGAAGGCCATCGGGTCGAACGGGCTCAGGCGTAGGGATCGCTCGAAATGCTGGATCGCGATCTCCGGATCGTCCTGGTAGTTGTGCAGCCAGCCGCTCCGGTTCCAGGCCCAAGCCGAGTTGGGGTCGAGCGACAGCGCCCGCTCCAGCATGGACGTGGCGCGCTGGTACTCGCGCGTGATCGTCAGGGCCGCGCCGAGCACCGTCAGGATGAACGGGTCGTCATGGGCCAGCGCCGCCGCGGCCTGAGCCTGGCGCAGGGTCTCGCGCTTGTCTTCCTGCAGGTTCTTCGACCAGTTGTAGACGATGCGCTGGCCGCGGCACCAGGCTGCGAGCGCTATAGCGAGCGGATAGCCCGGATCGAGGAGAAGCGCCTTGTCGAGAAGCCGCGCCGCCTCCTTGTTGGCCTCGTATTCCAGAGCCCAGACATAAGGAAGCGCCCGCATCACGAGATCGTAGGCATCGAGGTTCTCGGGGCGCTTGCGCCTGGCGCGCTCGATCTCGGCCGTTCTGATCGACGGCTGGATCGATCCGACGACGCTGGCGGTGATCCGGTCCTGAAGGTCGAACACATCCTCGACCACGCCGTCGTAATGCTCGGCCCAGAGATGGATCCCGGTATTCGCATCGACGAGCTGCGCGGTGATCCGGATTCGCGGCCCCGAGCGCCTGACGCTGCCTTCCAGCACATAGCGCACGCCGAGCTCCCGGCCAATCTGCTGGACGGCGACGGTGCGCCCTTTGTAGGCGAAGGTCGAATTCCGGGCGATGACGAAGAAGGACCTGAAGCGCGACAGGGCCGCGATGATGTCCTCGACGATTCCGTCGGCGAAGTATTCCTGCTCGGGATCCTTGCTGATGTTGACGAAGGGCAGCACCGCGATGGACGGCCCCTCCGGGTGAGACCGGGCGGAGCGCCGCTCGCCGGATGCCTGTCTCGTGTCCATCCCTTCCAGCAGGCAGAAGACCCGGATCGCCTGCCCGATGTTCTTGAACTGGTGCTCACCCCGGTCCTCGAACTCGTAGGCAAGCTTGCCCCTCACCTCGTCGTAGACCTTGCCCGAGAGGCAGATACCGCCGGGCAGCGCCATCTTCTGCAGGCGGGAGGCGACATTCACGCCGTCGCCGAAGATGTCGCCGTCCTCCTCGACCACGATATCGCCGAGATTGATGCCGACGCGTAGCTGAAGCGGCTTGGCATCGGCCTTCCCGGGGCGGGCGGCCACAGCCTCTTGAAGTTCGACCGCGCAGCGCACCGCATCGACGGGGCTCGCGAACTCGATCAGGAACCCGTCCCCGATCGTCTTCACAAGCCGTCCGTGATGAGACTGGATTCGCGGCTCGATGACCTGGCGCCGGAGATCCCGGAGGCGGTTGAGCGTCCCTTCCTCGTCCCGGGACATGAGATCGGAATAGCCCACCACGTCAGCGGCAAGGACAGCGGCGAGACGCCTTTGCGCCGTGTGATCAGAAGGGCTGCTCATGGCCACTCCGGGACGTCGACGCGAAACGGCTTGAACGCAACGCCAGGAAGGCTGTGTCCGGAGAGGAGACGGCTTTCCATCACCTTCCATGATAAAGCCCTGCGGCTCATCTGGTTGCGTCGGAAAAGACTGCGAATCCCTGCAATTCAACGGAATTTCTGCATCGGCGGGCTGTTTTCGGGCCAGGCGCCGGCTCCGCATGAGCGAACGGGCGCGCGACGACGATCCGGGGAGAAATATCGTTCGGCATTGTCCCTTCCTTAACGTTTTCAGGTGACGCTGGGTTAAGCATGAAAAGAATGGAAGCCGGCGATGTTTGGTATTCTGCGGCGCGCTCCACAATCAGATGCCCTGGATGACGCGGTTCAGGTCGCATCGGAGGAAGAAACGCTCCCCGCCGCACGCGAGAGCCGCCTCGACACCGAGGTGGTGGACTCGCTGGAAGCCGATGTGCTGAAAGCCATCGAGGGCGTCACGCGGGCGATTGCAGTCGCAGCATCGGACGTGGCGGCGGTGGAGAAGGATCTTGCCGAGATCCGCGGCTATGCCGGAGAGCTTGCCTCCTCGGGCAAGACCGCATCGGCCGAGAGCCTTTCCCTTGCCTCCTCGACCGAAGAACTCGCCGTCACGTCGGCCGAGATCGGCCGCTCGATGGAGCATGCGAGCACGCGCATCGACAACGCGATCGAAGCCGCCCGGAAAGCCAGCGACCTGATCCTGCAACTGTCCGCCGCGACGACGGAAATCGTCGGCATCGTGGACACGATCTCGGCGGTGGCGCGCCAGACCAACCTGCTGGCGCTGAACGCCACCATCGAGGCGGCCCGGGCCGGCGAGGCCGGAAAGGGCTTCGCGGTGGTGGCCAACGAGGTGAAGGCCCTGTCCACCCAGACCGGCAAGGCCGCCGACGATATCCGCCAGCGCATCGACCGCCTGCGCGATACCGCCCAGGCCTCGACGGGCGCCGTGACGGAGGTGGTGGAGGCGGTGCAAGGCGTCCGCCCCGTCTTCGACACGGTGCGCGGCGCCGTCGGCGAGCAGAACGCCGCGATCAGCGAGGCCTCCCGCCTCGCCGGGGAGACCTCCTCCAGCGTCGCCCGGGTGAGCGACCGCGCGGGCGACGTGGATTCCATCTCGCTCAACGCGAGCGGCCGCGCCCATGAGGCCGATCAGGCCACCCGGAAGGCCGACGGGTTGGCAAAAGCCCTCGGGCAGCGTTTCGTCACCGTCATCCGCCAGAGCGAGATCGGCGACAGGCGCCGGGCGGACCGGTTCCCCGTCGAGCGCCCGGCGACGCTGTGGATCGCCCAGCGGAGCGCTTCCTCACGGCTGATCGACGTCAGCTCCGGCGGGCTGCTCATGGCCGCCGCTCCCGGCTTCGATGCAAGGCCCGGCGCGCCTGTCGAGATCGACATCCAGCATCTGGGCCGCGTCAGCGCCCGGGTCGTCGCTCTCAGCCCCATGGGCATCCATTGCTGCTTCGACAGGCTCAACGACGAGGCGCGCGCCCGCATCGACGATTTCGTGGCGCAGGTGGAGACGAGCTACCGGCCGCGCATCCTCCTCGCCAAGGAAACCGCCCGCCAAGTGGAGATGCTGATCGAGCAGGCCGTCGCCGGTGGCCAAGTCTCGCGGGATGCCGTGTTCGACACCGACTACCGGCTGATTCCCGGAACGGATCCGGTCCAGTACGGCACGGCCTATCTTCCGGTCTTCGAGACGCTGCTGCCGCCGATCCTCGAGAAGGTCCTGGCCACGGATTCCGCCATGGCCTTCTGCCTCGCCATCGACCGCAACGGCTACATCCCGGTCCACAACAGGATCTATTCCCAAGCCCAGCGGGCTGGCGATCCGGTGTGGAACGCCGCGAACGCGCGCAACAAGCGGATCTTCGACGACCGCGCCGGCATCACGGCGGCACGCTCCACCCGGCCCTTTATCGTGCAGGCCTATGCCCGCGATATGGGCGGCGGCAAGATCGTGATGATGCAGGAGGTGGACGCCCCCATCCGGGTTCTCGGCCGCCACTGGGGCGGCTTGCGAACGGCGTACCGGGCTTAAAGCATCGGACCCAAAAGTGGATTTGCACTTTTGGGATCATCCGATGCTTACGCTTTATGTTGGCGCATCGTGTGGACCGGACCCAGGGGTCCGCACGATGCGCTAGTCTCCGCGCGGGAATTCCAGGCCCATCTCGCGGTAGCGCTCGGGATCGTCGCTCCAGTTCTCGCGCACCTTCACGAAGATGAAGAGGTGAACGGGCGACTCGGCGATCTCGGCGATCTCCTTGCGGGCCGACTGGCCGATGGCCTTGATGGTCTGCCCGCCTTTGCCGAGCACGATCTTGCGCTGGCTGTCGCGCTCCACGAACACGGTCTGCTCGATGCGCACCGAACCGTCGGGCCGCACCTGCCACTGATCGGTCTCGACCGTGGACTGGTAGGGCAGCTCCTCGTGCAGGCGCTCGTAGATCTTCTCGCGGGTGATCTCGGCGGCCAGCATGCGCAGGGGAGCGTCAGAAATCTGGTCTTCCGGATAGAGCCAGGGTCCTTCCGGCATCATCTGCGCGAGCTGGCGCTTCATGGTCTCGATGCCGTCGCCCTTGAGCGCCGAGATCATGAACGTGTGGGCGAACGGGACCTGCTCGTTGAGCTTGGAGGCCATCTCCAGAAGCCTGGAGCGCTCGATCAGATCGATCTTGTTGAGGATCAGGACCTTCGGACGCTTCAGCTCCGGCAGCTTGGCGAGGATCGCCTCGGCCTCCTCGTCGATGCCCTTGCGCACGTCGAGCAGCAGGGCGATCACGTCCGCGTCGCCCGCTCCGCCCCAGGCCGAGGTGACCATGGCCCGGTCGAGGCGGCGCTTCGGCTTGAAGATGCCCGGCGTGTCGACGAAGATGAGCTGCGCCTCGCCCTCGATGGCAATGCCGCGCACCAGCGCACGGGTGGTCTGCACCTTGCGCGACACGATGGAGACCTTGGAGCCGACGAGCGAGTTCAGCAGCGTCGACTTGCCTGCGTTCGGGGCGCCGATGAGAGCGACGAAACCGGCCTTCGTGGTGGTCTGTTCAGGCTGTTCCATGCTCTTCCTCCGTCCAGACGCCCTCTCTCAAGAGAAGGCTTCGCGCCGCCGCCTGTTCCGCGATGCGCTTCGATGTGCCGAGGCCGAACTCGTTCTCGGTTCCCTTGACCCTCACCACGACCCGGAACTTGGGCGCGTGGTCGGGGCCGGTCTGCTCGACGATGGCGTAGGTCGGAGGCGGCAGGCCGCGCCCTTGCGCCCATTCCTGCAAGGCGCTCTTGGGATCGCGCAGCGGTCTGCGGGGCGCCTCCAGCAGGGGCTTGAACGCGCCCTCGACCAAGTTGCGGGCGGCCTCGTAGCCGCGATCCAGGAACACGGCGCCGATGATCGCCTCGGCCACATCCGCCAGGATGGTCTGGTTGCGCCGCTCGCCCGAATGCGCCTCGCCGGCGCCGAGCTTGAGATGAGGACCCACATCCCACGCGATGGCGATCTCGGCGCAGCTTTCACGGCGCACCAGCTCCGCCAGGCGCCGGGAGAGCTCGCCCTCGGGGGCGCCAGGGAAGGTGCGATAGAGCAGGTCGGCGATGGCGAGGCCGAGCACCCGGTCGCCCAGGAATTCCAGGCGCTGATAGCTTTGCCCATCCGCCTTGGGGGCGCTGACATGGGTCAGCGCTTCGTCCAGGAGTGCAGGGTTTTCAAAACGGTAGCCGAGCTTGTCCAGAAGCTCGTCGAGGTTCGGCTTGCGGCGTGCCACGGGTCAGCGGATCCCCTCGAAGAGACGGTTCCAGCGGATCTTCTGCGGCCATTCCCACGGACGCCACAGGGACGCGGTCTCGTCGATCGAGAAGAAGATGATCTCGGCGCGGCCCACGAGATTCTCGAACGGCACCTGCCCGACGCTCGCGTCGTCGCGGGAATCGGTGGAGTTGTCGCGGTTGTCGCCCATCATGAAGAAGTGGCCGGGCTGCACCGTGTAGACATTGGTGTTGTCCCAGTAGCCGCGGTCGCCGTCGCGCTCGATGACGTTGTAGGTGACGCCGCCGGGCAGCGTCTCGCGGAACTGGGGAACGCTGACGGTGCGGCCGTAAAGGTCGGTCGTCTTGTAGTCCTCGATGCGCTCGCGCTGGACCGGCTGGCCGTTGATGTGCAGCACGCCGCTGACCACCTGGATCTTGTCTCCCGGCAGACCGACCACGCGTTTGATGTAGTCGGTCGAGTTGTCCTTCGGCAGCTTGAACACAGCGATCTCGCCGCGCTTGGGCTCCGAGCCGAAGATCCGGCCGGAGAAGATGCCCGGGCTGAAGGGGATGGAGTGCTTGGAATAGCCGTAGGAATACTTCGACACGAACAGGTAGTCGCCGATCAGCAGGGTCGGGATAAGGGAGCCCGAGGGGATGTTGAAGGGCTGGAACAGCACCGTGCGGACGACAACCGCGATCAGAAGGGCCTGGATGATGACCTTGATCGTTTCCCAGAGGCCGCCTTCTTCGTTCTTCACGGTGCTACCTACGTATTTGCCGGTTTTTTCGCTCACGTCGCTCGACCTATGCTCTTCGGACAGGGCAGCTTCTGCCGCCCTCCTGTGCTGTGACAGTCGAGAGGGGTTTGCACTCAGCCCCGGGTGCAAGCCTCTCTCGATATCGTCGTTGCGGCAACTGAATGCGACCGGGAAGGCCGCTTTGCCGCGCCATGCTCTAACCTAAGCCGCGGCCTGCCGCAACGCAGCCCCTGTTTCAGGCCGGCAGCGCCTCGATGATCACGAAGGCTTGAGCCATGGGCGGGTCGTCCGTCAGGGACACATGGACGACGGCCTTGTGCCCTGCCGGCGTCATGGCCTGCAGGCGCTCCAGGGCGCCGCCCGTCAGGCGCATGGTCGGGCGCCCGCCGGGGAGGTTGACCACCTCCATGTCGCGCCAGAAGACGCCGTGGCTCAGGCCCGTGCCTAAGGCCTTGGCGCAGGCCTCCTTGGCGGCGAAGCGGCGGGCATAAGAAGGAGCCCGGGCGGCCCGGCGGTCGCTCCTGGCCCGCTCGCCCTCCGTGTAGATGCGATGGGTGAAGCGGTCACCGAAGCGCTCGATGGATTTCTCGATCCGTCGGATGTCGCAGAGGTCGGATCCGATGCCGAGGATCATGCCGGCACCTGCGCCCGGCCCTCGTCCATGGCGGCGCGCATGGCCCGCACGGCCTCGTCGAGGCCGAGGAAAATGGCCTCGCCGATGAGGAAGTGGCCGATATTCAGCTCCACGATCTGCGGAATGGCCGCCACGGCCCGGACCGAGTTGAGGTCGAGCCCATGGCCGGCGTGGATCTCGAGGCCGATGCCGGCTCCGTGCTCGGCGGCCCGGCGCAGGCGCGCCAGCTCATGGGCGATTCTCGCCTCGTCGCCCTCGAGCACGGCCTCGCAATAGGTGCCCGTATGAAGCTCCACCACGGGAGCTCCCAGGTCGCAGGCGGCGTCCATGACCTCCACCTCCGGCTCGACGAACAGGGACACGCGGATGCCCTCGCCCTTCAGCTCCTGGATCGCCGGACGGAGACTGGCATGGGCGCCGATGATGTCGAGCCCCCCTTCCGTGGTGCGCTCCTCGCGCTTTTCCGGCACGAGGCAGGCGGCATGGGGGCGCAGCTGTGCGGCAAGGCCGATCATCTCCGAGGTCGCGGCCATCTCAAAATTGAGCGGCACGAAGAGCTGGCGCTTGAGCCGCTCCATGTCCTGATCGCGGATATGGCGGCGATCCTCCCGCAGATGGGCCGTGATCCCGTCGGCCCCGGCGAGAACGGCCAGGTGGGCGGCCCGGATCGGGTCGGGATGGGTGCCGCCGCGGGCGTTCCGGACGGTGGCGACGTGGTCGATGTTGACGCCGAGGCGTAGGGGAAGAGTGTTCATAAGGATGTTTGTAGCCTAGTCTGAGCCGCTGACCAGGGTTCCGTTCGGGCCCGGCCGTACTATCAACGGCAAATCGTCGCCAGGCGTCATTCCGGGGCGGCCTATGGCCGAGCCCGGAATCCATAAACGCTGACGACTCAGAAAGAGGTGTGACTCTGACCGTTTTTCGTGAAACGTCGTGGTTATGGATTCCGGGCTCTCGCTACGCTCGCCCCGGAATGACAGCGCGCGGCACACTCTCCAAAACGAAATCACCGGCACGAGGCCGGTGATGACGTGGGAAACGGCAAGCTCCCTCGCTCTTGCCTTCCCGGCCCAAATCGCCTATAGCCCCCGCTTCGCGTTCGCTCCGGCCGGGGGCTGAACGGACGGCATGGCTTGGCCATGCAGGGTTTTCACGAACCCGTCGTCCCGTGTCTCCGCCTTCGACAATCGCTCGGGCCTTGCAGGCTCGAAGGGCTTGGCGCCGATCGGATGCGCGAAACGGCCGAGACACTCCTCAAAACAGTGCAAGGCTTGTCCTCAAACCCTGAGAAAGGCCCATTATGCCTCTCTATGAGCATATCTTCATGGCTCGCCAGGATGTCACCCCGCAGCAGGTCGAGGCTATGGTCGACCAGTACAAGGGCGTCATCGAGCAGAATGGCGGCAGCGTCGACAAGACCGAGATGTGGGGCGTGAAGTCCCTCGCCTACCGGATCAAGAAGAACCGCAAGGCGCATTTCACGATGTTCAACCTCAACGCTCCGGCCCCGGCCGTGGCCGAGATGGAGCGTCAGATGCGCATCAACGAAGACATCCTTCGCTTCATGACCATCAAGGTCGAAGAGCTCGAGACCGAGCCGTCCGTGATGATGCAGAAGCGCGACCGCGATGAGCGCAAGGACCGCGAGCGCCGTGAGCGCGACGGCGGTGGCTTCGAGGCCGCCGGCGAAGGCGAGGAGGCTTAATCATGGCATTTGGTGCAACCGGTGGCGCCGCTGGCGGCGGCCGTCGTCCCTTCTTCCGCCGTCGCAAGACCTGCCCGTTCTCGGGCCCGAACGCGCCGAAGATCGACTACAAGGACACGAAGCTCCTGTCCCGCTACATTTCCGAGCGCGGCAAGATCGTTCCGTCCCGCATCACGGCCGTGTCGGCCAAGAAGCAGCGTGAGCTCGCCCAGGCGATCAAGCGCGCCCGCTTCCTGGGCCTGCTGCCCTACGTGATCCGCTAAAACTCTTTGGCTGCCCGATCCGTCGGGCAGCCATTCTCCTACCAGATCGCCCAGCGGTGAGAATCCGCCGGGTCAGTTGAGGCGGATGCCTCTAACCCTGCCTTGAGCAGCGGGACAGCGAGACGATGAATTTTGTAGCAACAGGCATAGGCGCAGGGCTCGTATCGGCCCTCCTGACCGCGGTGATCGTGAAAGCGACCCCGCTGGCGGCCATGCTGTATCTGCTCGCCCCCATTCCCGTCCTGATCGTATCCCTCGGCTGGGACCACCGCTCCGGCCTCGTGGCGGCCCTCGTGGGCGGCCTTGCCATCGCGTTCATCCTGTCCCCGCTGAGCGGCATCGGCTTTGCGCTGATCACCGCCCTGCCCGCCTGGTGGCTGTCCTATCTCGCCCTGCTCGGACGCCCCGGGCCGGACGGAACCATGGAGTGGTACCCGGTCGGGCGGCTGCTGGCCTGGGCGGCCGCGACCGCAGCACTGACCATCATCGCCGCCGGGCTGATCTCGACGGGCGGCGACTACGCCGCCTTCGCCCAGAACACCCGTGACGTGGCCGAGGCCTTCGTGAACGCTCAGTTCGCCACCGGCGAAGGGGCTGTGGATGCCGAGACCCGGGAGCAGCTGGTTGCGCTCTTCGCCCGTCTGACGCCCTTCCTGTCGGCCCAGGGCTTCGTGACCATTCTGGCGCTCTACCTGTGGGCTGCCGCCCGGATCGTGCAGGCGTCCAAGCGCCTGCCGCGTCCCTGGGCTCCCGTGCCGGAACTGGTGATGCCCCGCGCTGCCGGGCTGATCCTGGTCGGTGCGCTCATCGCGGCGAATGTCGACGGCTTCATCGGCGCTCTCGGCATGGCCCTGTCGGGCGCCTTCCTGATGGCCTTCGCCCTGCAGGGCCTCGCCGCCATCCACGACCGCACCCGGGGCCGGTCGGGCCGGGGGTTCCTCCTGAGCGCCCTCTACGTGCTCATCTTCATTACCCAGGGCATCCTGATGGTTGCCCTCGCCCTGTTCGGCATCGCCGATTCCACCTTCGGCCTGCGCCGCCGCTTCGGCTCGCGGCCGACCCCGCCTCCAACCCCTTCCACCTGATCACGAACCTAAAGGAGACAACCATGGAAGTGATCCTTCTCGAGCGCGTCGCAAAGCTCGGCCAGATGGGCGAGACCGTGAAGGTCCGCTCGGGCTACGCCCGCAACTTCCTCCTGCCGCGCGGCAAGGCTCTGCGCGCCACCGAGGGCAACAAGAAGCACTTCGAGGCCCAGCGCGCCCAGCTCGAGGCCCGCAACCTCGAGCGCCGCAAGGAAGCCGAAGTCGTCGGCGAGAAGCTGAACGGCCAGAGCTTCATCATCCTGCGCCAGTCCGGCGAGACCGGCGTGCTCTACGGTTCGGTCTCGACCCGCGACCTCGCCGAGATCATGACCCAGAACGGCTTCACGGTCGATCGCAACCAGATCGCCATCAACCAGCCGATCAAGACCATCGGCCTGCACCCCGTGCCGGTCGTCCTCCATCCGGAGGTCGAGGTTCAGGTGACCATCAACGTCGCCCGCAGCCCTGAGGAAGCCGAGCGTCAGGCCCGTGGCGAGTCGGTGACGACCCGCGAGGAGATGGACCTCGACGATCTCGGTCTCGAGGTCGGCGCTGCCCTGGCCGAGGCCGGCGGCGACGACGAGGCGTAAGCTGGAGCGATTGCTCTAGTTCTTGCTTTGTTCTAGAATGGCGCTCTTCGTCGATTCGACGGAGAGCGTTTTTTCTTTGGGGTTTCAGGCTTTGGCAGAGTCAAGCCGGGACGCCCGCGAAAAGATGAACGGTGTGGGAATCGAGGACAGCGAGGACAGTTCGAACGGAGTCGGACTTCGTGGCAGCCCGGCAACCTTTCGAACACGAATTGCGGTCTAAAGAGACTCACGACCCTTCCCCGTTTCCGGAGCGCCAGATGGCCACCGCCAACGCCCTGATCGCCCGTCTCGAAACCGCCGAACCGCAGTTTCGGACCCCTCCCAGCAACATCGAGGCCGAGCAGGCCCTGCTGGGCGCGATCCTGGTCAACAACGACGCCTATTACCGGGTCTCCGACTTCCTCGAAGCCGGCCACTTCATCGAGGACCTGCACCGGCGGATCTACGAGGTCGCCACGAGCCTGATCAAGGCCGGCAAGGTTGCGACGCCGATCACCATGAAGACCTTCCTGGGCGACCAGGACCTCGGCGGCATCACGGTCTCGCAATACCTCGCGCGTCTCGCGGCCGAGGCCACGACCGTCATCAACGCGGAGGATTACGGCCGCACGATCTACGACCTCGCGATTCGCCGGAACCTGATCAATATCGGTGAGGACATGGTGAACGTCGCTTTCGATGCGCCTGTGGATTCCTCACCTCGCGAACAGATCGAGGAGGCGGAGCGGCGGCTCTATGCGATTGCCGAAACCGGCCGTTACGACGGCGGTTTCCAGCGCTTCTCCGATGCGCTCACCGCCGCCATTGACATGGCTGCTGCCGCGTACAAGCGCGAGGGCGCCCTGTCGGGCATCTCCACGGGCCTGAAGGACCTCGACAAGGCGCTGGGCGGTCTGCAACCCTCCGACCTGGTGATCCTCGCCGGACGTCCGGCTATGGGTAAGACCTCGCTGGTGACGAACATCGCGTTCAACATCGCCAAGGCCTACCGGGCCGAGAAGCAGCAGGACGGCAACCTGAAGACCGTCAACGGCGGCATCGTGGGCTTCTTCTCGCTGGAAATGTCGGCGGAGCAGCTCGCGACCCGTATCATCGCCGAGCAGTCGGGGGTGCCCTCCTACAAGATCCGCCGCGGCGACATGCGCGAGGACGACTTCTACAAGATCACGGAAGCCGCCCGCGAGATGCAGTCGATCCCCTTCTACATCGACCAGACCGGCGGCATCTCCATCGCCCAGCTCGCCGCCCGCGCCCGGCGCCTCAAGCGCCAGCGTGGCCTCGACATTCTCATCGTCGACTACCTGCAGCTCCTTTCAGGCTCGTCCAAGAAGGGCGAGAACCGCGTGCAGGAGCTCACCGAGATCACCACCGGTCTCAAGGCGCTCGCCAAGGAACTGTCCGTCCCCCTGGTCGCCCTGTCCCAGCTCTCCCGTCAGGTCGAGTCCCGCGACGACAAGCGGCCGCAGCTCTCCGACCTTCGTGAATCGGGCTCGATCGAGCAGGACGCCGACGTGGTCATGTTCGTCTACCGCGACGAGTACTATCTGAAGAACAAGGAGCCGAAACCCGGCACCGAAGAACACTTCAAGTGGCAGACGGAAATGGATCAGGTTCTTGGCAAGGCCGAGGTCATCATCGGCAAGCAGCGTCACGGACCGACCGGCACCGTGCAGCTGGCCTTCGAGGCCAATATCACCCGCTTCACCGACCTTGCGGATGAAGACAAACTTCCCGAACGGATTGGCGATTGACCAAGCTTCACCTCCCGACCCCCGCATCCGGCGGCATTCCCGAACAGGCCGCCGGCGGTGTACTCCATATCGACCTCGACGCTCTGGCCTCGAACTGGCGCACCCTGCGCGATCATGCGGGCGGCGCCGAGACGGCGGCCGTTGTCAAGGCGAACGCCTACGGCACCGGCATCGAGAAGGCCGTGCCTGCCCTCAGCAAAGCCGGCTGCCGCACCTTCTTCGTGGCGCACCTGAGCGAGGCGATCCGTGCCCGCACTGTGGCGCCCGATGCCACCGTCTACGTGCTCAACGGGCTCTTCTCGGGCACCGGCCCGACCTATGCGCAGTTCGACCTCAGGCCCGTGCTCGGCTCCATCGAGGAGATTGAGGAATGGGCCGGGTTCTGCCGCGCGCAAGGCGAGAAGCTGAACGCCGCCATTCATGTCGACACCGGCATGAACCGGCTTGGCCTCACCGTGGCGCAGGGCCTGACGCTGAAGGATCGCGGGGAACTGAAGGATTTCGAGACCGCCCTGCTCATGAGCCATTTCGTAAGCGCCGAGGAGAGCGACAATCCGCTCAACCGGCAGCAGATCGAAGCCTTCGAGGCGATCAGGGCGTCCCTGCCCGGCATTCCCGCATCGCTGCCCAACTCGTCCGGCATCTTCCTGCGCGACAAGCCTCAATACGCCCTGGTGCGTCCGGGCTATGCCCTCTACGGCGGCAACCCGACGCCGGATCAAGATAACCCGATGCGCCCGGTGGTCGGCCTCGAGGCCCGCATCGTGCAGCTGCGCTGGGTCGAGGCGGACGACACCGTGGGCTATAACGGGCGCTGGCTGGCGTCGGCGAAGCGCCGCATCGCGACGATCTCGGTGGGCTATGCGGACGGCTATCCGCGCGCGGCGAGCGCACGGGGCAGGAGCGGCGACGACCTGCTCGCCGGCACTGCCCTGGTGGCGGGGCAACGCTGCTCCTTCGCCGGCAATGTCTCCATGGACCTGATCACCATCGACGTGACCGATGTGCCGGAGGGCCGGGTGAAGCGCGGCGATACGGTCACGCTGATCGGCGGCGAGCTGACGGTCGACGAGGTCGGTCGCCGCGCCGGCACCATCGGCTACGAAATTCTCACCGGTCTGGGCTCCCGCTACGCCCGCACCTACAGCGGAGGGCAATGCTGATGGCCAAGCAGCGTCACCCCGCTTTCGTGTGCCAGGAATGCGGCGCGGTCTACAACCGCTGGAAAGGCAAGTGCGAGGCCTGCGGCGGCTGGAACACCATCACCGAGGAGGCCGGCTCTGCCAGCCCCATGGCAGGACCCGTGGCGACCCGCCCCTCCCGCGCCAAGGGCCGGATCTTCCCGCTGGAAGGGCTTCAGGGTGAGACCAAGGAAGCGCCGCGCACGCCCTCCGGCATCGCCGAGCTCGACCGGGTCACCGGCGGCGGCTTCGTGCACGGCTCGATCATCCTGCTCGGCGGCGATCCCGGCATCGGCAAGTCCACGCTTCTGATGCAGGCCTCCGCAGCGCTCGCCATGCGCGGCGAGCGCGTCGCCTACATCTCGGGCGAGGAGGCAGTGGCCCAGGTGCGCCTGCGGGCCGAGCGCCTCGGCCTCGGTCAAGCACCCGTCGAGCTCGCCTCCGAGACCAATGTCGAGGACATCATCGCGACCCTGAGCCAGGGCCGCCCGCCGGCGCTGGCCATCATCGACTCGATCCAGACCATGTGGACCGAGACGGTGGAATCCGCGCCCGGCACCGTCACCCAGGTGCGCGGCTCGGCCCAGGCGCTGATCCGCTTTGCCAAGACCACGGGCACCGCCGTCATTCTGGTGGGCCACGTCACCAAGGACGGCCAGATCGCCGGCCCGCGCGTGGTCGAGCACATGGTGGACGCGGTCGTGTCCTTCGAGGGCGACACCGGCCATCACTTCCGCATCCTGCGCGCCGTGAAGAACCGCTTCGGCCCCACCGACGAGATCGGCGTGTTCGAGATGTCCGATCAGGGCCTGCGGGAAGTGCCCAACCCCTCCGAGCTGTTCCTCGCCGGCCGCGATATGGCGACCGCCGGCACGGCGGTGTTCGCCGGCATGGAGGGCACGCGCCCGCTCCTCGTCGAGATCCAGGCGCTGGTCGCCCCCTCGTCCCTCGGCACGCCCCGCCGGGCCGTGGTGGGGTGGGACCAGAGTCGCCTGTCCATGGTGCTGGCCGTGCTGGAGGCCCATGGCGGGCTCAAGCTCGCGATGCACGACGTCTACCTGAATGTCGCCGGCGGCCTGCGCATCACCGAGCCGGCTGCGGACCTTGCGGCCGCCGCAGCCCTGGTCTCCTCCCTGTCTGGCAATCCGCTGCCGCCCGATACGGTCTATTTCGGCGAAATGGGTCTCTCCGGCGCCATCCGCCCCGTCGCCCAGGAGCAGGCGCGGCTGAAGGAAGCAGCCAAGCTCGGCTTCTCGAGCGCGGTCTCGCCCCAGCCGAGACTGGAAAAATCCAAGAATTCCAAGGGCGAAAGGCTCCCTCTTGCCACATCGGCCATTGGCCACATTACCGACCTGGTTGCCAATGTCGCGGCCCGGCGACGCAAGGCATCGTAGCCCGGCCCATGTGCGCCGAACTAACTAGGCTATTCGACTGAGTTGACACTTTAGAACGCTTCAATAAAGGTTCTTTCATGCCGACTGCTCGGCGGAATTACCTCCAAAGGGGTAACGAGCAGTCTCAAGAGTGTTCAAGGGGCATCCATGGCTACGATTGTTGTTTCACCCGTCATCAGCATTGCAGAGAACCCGGTAGCCGGCGACGTCGTCGCCACCCTCTCCGTCACCGGCGGAGCACCGGACGAAACCTTCGAGTTCTCACTCGTCGATTATTTCGACGACCGTTTCGAGATCGTCGGCAATGAGATCCGCGTGAAGACGGCGACCCTCTTCGACTTCGAATCTGCTCTGACGTCCTTCGACCTTGACATTAAGGCGACGAGCACGGCCGAGACAGATCCGAGCACGGTTGACGACGCATCGACCCTGGTAAACGTCACCAATGTGAATGAAGCCCCGACGGACATCCTCGTCACGGGCGGCACGATCGCTGAAGACGCACAGATCGGCGCTCCAGTTGCAACCCTGACAGCTACTGATCAGGATCTGAGCGACATCCTCACCTACAGCCTGGTCGATGCCAATGGTGCGGAATACACCGACGCACATTTCACAATCGACGGCAATGTTATCGAGCTAAAGGCCGGGCTCACTGGCGCACAGGTTGGCACGCACACCCTACGCGTCAAAGTGACGGATCTCGACGGTCTCTCCTACATTGAGGAGGTAACGGTTACCGTCACCATCTCCGGTGATGTCGTCACAGGTACGAACGGGAGCAACAACAAGCTCGTAGGCACCGCTGACAATGATATCATCAATGGCCTCGGCGGCAACGATAAGATCTATGGCCTTGCCGGCAACGACACCATCAACGGCGGCGCAGGCAAGGACAAGCTCTACGGAGGTGCCGGCCAGGATACCTTCGTGTTCGACGCGGCCGTCAAGAAGGGCCATTTCGACCAGATCATGGATTTCAAGCCGTCCGACGACACGATCCAGATCAGCCTCGCGGCCCTGAAGGCCTTCAAGGTCAAAGGCCCGAAGAAGAGCGACGTGCTGTCCAAGAAGGGCGCCGACGACAAGGGCGGCAAGCCCGACGACAAGGGCGGCAAGCCGGACAAGGGCGGCAGCAAGAAAACCGTCGGCTTCGACAAGATCTTCACGAAGGGCGAGAAGCTCCAGAAGAAGTTCTTCAACGTCGGCACCAAGCTCAACGACACCCCGGACGGATCGAACGACTACGTCTTCTACAACAAGAAGAACGGCTTCGTTTACCTGGACGTGGACGGCTCGGGCAAAGGCAAGGGCATCGAGATCTGCAAGGTGAAGCCCGGCACCGTGCTCACCGCCGACGACTTCCTGTTCATCTAAGCTCGTCTGCCTGAACAATCCGAAGGCTCCGGCGGCAACGCCGGAGCCTTTTTCTGTATGGCCCATTTCAGCGACATCCTGAGACTTGACGGGGCACGACGACACATCGACCGTGCCGAGGCGGCAGGAGCACGCCCGCGGCAGACCGGCGTGCAAGCCCCATCTCAGGAGCCATCGGTGTCAGAACAGAACCTCCAGATCGTCCTCGCCTCCCGCCCCACCGGCCGCCCCTCCCCGGACAATTTCAGGATCGTGCGCACGCCCGTTCCCGCTCCCGGCGAGGGTCAGGTGCTGCTCAAGATCCGCTACCTCTCGCTCGATCCCTACATGCGGGGGCGGATGAGCGCCGCGAAATCCTACGCGGCGGCGGTGGAGATCGGCCAGGTCATGGAGGCCGGCACGGTGGCCGAGGTGCTGGAGAGCCGCCATCCCGACTACAAGCCCGGCGACATCGTTCTCTCATACTCCGGCTGGCAGTCCCATGCCGTTGCGGATGCCAAGACCCTGCGCAGGCTCGACCCCAACCAGGCGCCCGTCTCGACGGCGCTCGGCGTTCTCGGCATGCCGGGCTTCACCGCCTATGCGGGGCTCCTCACCCTCGGACAACCCAAGGCGGGCGAGACCGTGGTCGTGGCCGCAGCGAGCGGACCTGTGGGCTCGGCCGTCGGGCAGATCGCTAAGATCAGGGGCGCCCGGGCCATCGGCATTGCCGGCGGGCCTGAGAAATGCGCCCTGGTGCGGGACGAGTTCGGTTTCGACGCGGCCATCGATCACCGCTCGCCGACCTTCGCCGAAGAGCTTCGGGCGGCCTGCCCGGATGGGATCGACGTCTATTTCGAGAATGTCGGCGGCAAGGTCTGGGACGCGGTCTTTCCCCTGCTCAACACTTTCGCGCGCATCCCGGTCTGCGGCCTCATCGCGCAGTACAACGCCACGGGCCCCTTCGAAGGGCCGGACCGCCTGCCTGTGCTCATGCGCGACGTGCTCACCAAGAGCCTGACCATCCGCGGCTTCATCCAGCGCGAGTTCGTCGACCAGTATCCCGCCTTCCTGCGGGACATGGGCGGGTGGATCGCGGACGGGCGGGTGAAGTACAAGGAGGACATCGTCCAGGGGCTCGAGAGCGCACCGGAAGCCTTCATCGGTCTGCTGGAGGGCCAAAACTTCGGCAAGCTGATCATCGAGGTTGCCTGATTGACTCAGGTGTCATCCGGCGATCCGTCAGGACCGGGAAGGGGATCCACTCACAGACGCAGCGCTATGGATTCCCTTCCCCTCCGCTGCGCTGCGGCCGGGAATGACACCTGAGCATGCCTGCCGAGCTTGCCGGGGTGACGAAAGCCTTTCTTAACGCTATAGAGCCAGGCTTCGAACCCGCAAAGGCGGCTCCACCCCCTGTTCTTCTGCGTAGGCCCGGCCCATGCCCTTTTCCGTTCTGGACCTCGTCGTCATCGGGATCGTCCTGATCTCGGCTCTTCTTGCTGCCGTGCGCGGCTTCACCCGCGAGGTGCTCGCCATCGTGGCCTGGGTGCTTGCCGCCGCAGCCGCCTGGTATCTGCACCCGACCGCCCTGCCCATTGCCCAGCAATACATCAGCAGCGACACGGTCGCGCTCGTGGCCTCCATCGGCGCCATCTTCATCATCACCCTGATCATCGTGTCGATCATCACGGTGCAGATCTCCGACCTGATCCTCGATTCCCGCATCGGCGCCCTCGACCGGAGCCTGGGCCTCGTCTTCGGCGCCGCCCGCGGCTTCCTGATCTGCGTGATCGGCTGGGCCTTCCTGAGCTGGCTGCTCCAGGGCAAGGAGCCCGAATGGGCGACCGCCTCCAAGACCCGCCCGGCCATGGAGGACACCCGCGACAACATCATCGCCATGCTGCCGGAGAACGCCGAGGCCCTGATCCAGCGCCTGCGCAACAAGGATGCCGCACCGACGGACGCGGAGCCGGCCGAGCCCGATCCGCAGCGCCCGGCCACGCCCGCTCCGGCTGCGCCCGCAGCACCCCAGCGGCGCAGCTAAAGCGTCGATCCCAAAAGTGGAGTCCACTTTTGGGATCCACTCCGATGCTTTCTTCTTGAATGAGAGCATACGGCATCACATTTCCCGCAGCGTCAGAATAGCCGTTGGCGTTTGACGCGAGGATGACTACATAGGGGCGGCGCCGGTGGGGGCGCGAATCCCAAAGGTACGATCGATGGCTGCTTTGTCCGAGACGTGGCAGGTCACCCCGAAACAGGTGGACCTCGACCTCGAAGGCGATACCCTGCGCGAAGAGTGCGGCGTCTTCGGCATCTACGGCCACCCGGATGCGGCCGCCATCACTGCGCTGGGGCTCCACGCCCTGCAGCACCGGGGCCAGGAAGCGGCGGGCATCGTCACCTTCAACGGGTCGGTCTTCAACTCCGAGCGCCGGCTCGGCCTCGTGGGAGACAACTTCTCCGACCGAGCGACCATCGAGCGGTTGGAAGGCCTCTCGGCCATCGGCCATACCCGCTACTCGACCACCGGCGAGACGGTGCTGCGCAACGTGCAGCCGCTCTTCGCCGAGCTTGACGGCGGCGGCTTCGCGGTGGCTCACAACGGCAACCTGACCAACGGCCTGACGCTGCGCCGCAACCTGATCCGCGACGGCGCCATCTGTCAGTCCACCACCGACACTGAGGTGATCGTCCATCTCGTCGCCCGCAGCCGTAAGGACCGGGTCATCGACCGTTTCGTCGAGGCGATCCAGAAGATCGAGGGCGCCTTCGCCCTGGTGGCGCTCACCAACAAGAAGCTGATCGGCGCCCGCGACCCGCTGGGCATCCGCCCGCTGGTGCTTGGCGAGCTCGACGGCCGCTACATTCTCGCCTCCGAGACCTGCGCCCTCGACATCATCGGCGCCCGCTTCGTCCGCGACATCGAGAACGGCGAATGTGTGGTGATCTCGGACGAGGGCATCGAGTCCTTCCGCTACGCGCCGGAGGTGGCGCCCCGCCCCGACATCTTCGAGTACATCTACTTCGCCCGCCCCGATTCCGTCGTGAACGGCCGCAGCGTCTATGAGATCCGCAAGGGCATGGGCCGGGAGCTGGCCCTCGAATCCCCGGCCGATGCGGACGTGGTGATCCCGGTGCCGGATTCCGGCGTGCCGGCCGCGCTCGGCTATGCGCAGACCTGCGGGCTTCCCTACGAGCTCGGCATCATCCGCAACCATTATGTCGGCCGCACCTTCATTCAGCCGACCCAGTCGGTGCGCGAGCTCGGCGTGCGCATGAAGCACTCGGCCAACCGTGCGGCCATTGCCGGCAAGCGCATCGTGCTCGTGGACGACAGCCTCGTGCGCGGCACCACCTCGGTGAAGATCGTCCGCATGATGCGCGAGGCCGGCGCCAAGGAGGTGCATTTCCGCATCTCCAGCCCGCCGATCACACACCCGGATTTCTACGGCATCGACACGCCGGAGAAGGAGAAGCTGCTCGCCGCCACCCACGACCTGGAGCAGATGCGCCAGTACATCGGAGCGGACTCGCTGGCGTTCCTGTCCATCGAAGGCGTCTATCGCGCCATGGGCGAGACGGGCCGCAACTCTGCGCAGCCGCAATTCACCGACCATTGCTTCACGGGCGACTACCCGACGCCGCTGACGGACCTCACCGTCGCCACCCCGCGCCGTCTCGCGGTTCTCGCCGAAGCCGACTGAGGAACCATGGACAAGCCCCTTCAGAACCGCGTTGCGGTCGTCACCGGCGCGTCTCGCGGCATCGGCCGCGCGGCGGCGCTCGCCCTGGCCGAAGCCGGCGCGCATGTGATCGCGCTGGCCCGCACGCAGGGCGCGCTCGAATCCCTCGACGACGAGATCCGCGCCAAGGGCGGCTCGGCCACCCTGGTGCCGGTGAACCTGAAGGACTTCGAGGCGCTCGACCGCCTGGGCGCTGCGATCTACGAGCGCTGGGGCAAGCTCGACATCCTCCTCGGCAATGCGGGCCAGCTCGGCGAGCTTGCGCCGATCGGTCATGTGGACCAGCCGGTCTGGGACGAGGTGATGGCGGTGAACGTCACGGCCAATTACCGCCTGATCCGCTCCCTCGACCCGCTGCTGCGCGCCTCCGATGCGGGACGGGCCATCTTCATCACGTCGGGCGCCGCCCACAAGCACAAGGCCTATTGGGGCGTATACGCAGTCTCGAAGGCCGCCCTCGAGGCCCTGGCGCGCACCTATGCGGCCGAGACGGTGACGACGCCGGTCCGGGTCATGCTGCTCAACCCCGGCCCGCTTCGCACCAACATGCGCCGCACCGCCATGCCCGGCGAGGATCCGATGACCCTCAAGACGCCGGAGGACCTCGCCCCCCATATCGTGAAGCTCGCCCTGCCGGCCTGGACCGAGACCGGCAAGATCTACGACTTCACTCAAGGTGGCGAAGTCATCGAGCCGCAGCCGCCGGCTTAAGTCAGCCAAAGCGCTCCACCATCTCCCGGCGCACCCGGACGGCGAGCCGCTCGGCATCCAAGCTGACGTCGTCCTCCGTCACCACGGCGCCCGCGGCGACATCGCGGGTCAGGCGAACCCCATGGGCGAGGCCGATGGGCAGCATGCGCCCGGCCTTGCTCCGCGCCGCCGGCGCGAGGCGGCCATAGACCGTGTAGCCGCCCTCCCCGTCCAGCGTCTCGCCCGCTTTGAGATCGCGCTTGGTCACCGCCACCGCATCGCCGCGCCAGGCGCGGGTCGAGCCCGTCGGCTCCCCGCGCAGGGCCGCGCTCAGCACCGAGATCGACAGCTCCAGGCCGATCAGGTGGAACGGCTTGTACATGGCCGCATAACGGCCGGTGGAGTCCGTCGGCAGGCCGTACTGCCTGAAGCAGGCGGCGGCATAATCGTTGGGGGCTTTGAGCACCACATAGACGCCCCAGCGCAGGTCGCGGAACACGGGCCGCCCGTCCCGCTCCAGGGACGACACCACCTCGACCATGCCTTCACGGTCGAGTTGCCCGCCGACGCTCCTGGGGCGCAGCACATGGGCGAGATCGTCGACCCCGCAGGGCGGGAAGCTTAAGCCCTCCTCCGGCACGTCGAGATCGCAGGCATTGGCGATGGCCGCCATCTCGATGGCCGATTTGGTGCCGTCGAGGAACGAGTTGAACATCTGCGGATTCATGCCCCCGGCCTTCGCCTGTTCGGACGTGAGGCCGTAATGGCTCCAGACGTCGTCCGGCGTGACCCTGTGATAGGCCGGCAGGTACTTGGTGCCCTTGCCGGCGGCCGCCACGGTGAAGCCCGCGGCGCGGGCCCAGTCGACCATCTCGGCCACGAGCGCCGGCTGGTCGCCATAGGCCATGGAATAGACCACGCCCCGCTCCCGCGCCTTCTCGGCGAGCAGCGCGCCTGCCAGCACGTCCGCCTCCACGTTGACCATGACGATGTGCCGGCCCGCCTCGATGGCACCGAGCGCATGGCGGATGCCCGCCTCCGGGTGGCCGGTCGCCTCGATCACCACCTCCACGTCATCGGCCCGGCAGGCGTCGAGTCCGTCCGCGACGAAGCGGGTGCCGGCAATCCGCGCCTCGTCCCAGCCCACATGGCGGCAGGCCTCCCTGGCCCGGTCGGGGTCGAGATCCGCGATTGCCGCGACTTCGAGGCCGGGAATGGTCGGCACCTGGGCCAGGAACATGGAGCCGAACTTGCCGGCGCCGATCAGTGCCACGCGGACAGGGCGGCCGGTGTCGGAACGCTGGCGAAGCAGGGCGGTCAGGTTCATGGGAGGCGCCTCTCGTCTTGGGGTTTCCTCAACGGCAAGGCTCGAAGCTGGGGCCTCCTCTGTCAATGGCCTCCTCTGTGCGGTCGGACACATATCTTTCGTTAGGTAATAGCATTGTGTTAATCAGCGTCTGTTTTCATTCGAACCGATTCGACATCGGGGCAGACCATATTGCGAGGATTATGAGATGAGCACGAAGACCACTTCCACGACGGGCTGGACCATGCCCGGCATCGGCCTGGGGCAGGATGCCCTCTGGGGCGCGGGGGCCTTGAAGCTTCCCCCCATCGGCACGTCCAAGAACGACGTGCTGAAGGGCGACAACGGCATCAACGGCTTCTACGGCCTGGGCGGCAACGACACGATCTACGGCTATGGCGGCTACGACGCCCTTGCGGGCGGCGCCGGCAACGACAAGCTCTACGGCGGCCGGGGCAACGACAACTTCATCTTCGACACCAAGCTGAATGCGAAGACCAATGTCGATAAGATCATGGACTTCAAGTCCTCCGAGGACGACATGATCAGCCTCTCCCGCAAGATCTTCAAGAAGGTGGGGCCTGCCGGCGGGCTGAAGGAGGAGGCGTTCCACGTGGGCAAGAAGGCCCATGATGCCGATGACCGGATCGTCTACGACAAGGCCACCGGCTCGCTCTATTACGATCCGGACGGCACCGGCAGGGCGGTCAAGATCAAGTTCGCGACCCTGGTCAACAAGGCGACGCTCACGCACGACGACTTCGCCATCGGCTAAAGCCTCGGACCCGAAAGTGGACTTGCACTTTTGGGATTAAATCCGATGCCTTCTCCTTGGGTGAGAGCATCGTGTGGACCGGACCCAGCGGGCCGCACGGTGCTCTAAGGATCCTTTGCGGATTGTCGAAAGCCCCTCCGGCCACGGAGGGGCTTTTTTGTTGGCGCAGGCCATGGCGGCCGCGGCCCGTACTCTTCTGCGGCCATGAGGACAGCGCCACCCTACCGGCGCAGCAGGGCCTCGAAGCTGGTGCGCTGGGCGATCCAGAACTCCCGGTGCTGGTGCATGTCCTCCAGCACCGCATCGGCGAAGCGCTTGCGGCCCTCGAAATAGCACGGCGGGCCATAGCCGCCCTGGCAGCGCCCCTGATTGCGGCACCGGCGCCGGCGACAGGTGGACGGCACCTGGATTACGTCGGCAAGGCGCCTCAGCGTATCGTCGGCATCGGGCGTGCGGGCGAGGATGGTGCGAACGCGGCTCATGATGAAACCTCATGCGGTCAAAGGCTGAAATGAAATTTTTGGGGAATGAAGGCATGGCCTTGCGGGCTCAGGAGCCGTTTGAAGCTCCGAGCCTTCTAAGGCAATCGAGGGTGGCGCGAATGGCAGCCCGGCTCGATGTGTGATGGTGAATGGAAGAGCCGGAATGCCTCTTCGCGCACGGCTTCTTTAGGCGTTCAGGCGGTGCCAGCCCGGTGACCGCTCAAGGCGTGATCCGTCGTAAGCGGTGTTCTAGCCGCACCTTACATTTGCATGTCTGTGCAGCGAGACTGACGGTCTCTGGTTGGAGATCGTTTTGTGTCGATGGTTGACCATATGCTTGAGCCGCCGCGGCCCGTGCGGCGCCTGGAAGTGATCACCGGAGCCGGCGGGCGCCGGCGCTGGTCAGCCGATGAGAAGGCGCGGATCCTGGAGGAAGCGACCGCGCCGGGTGCGGTGGTGTCCGAAGTGGCCCGCCGCAACGGGATGTCGCCCCAGCACCTGTTCACCTGGCTGCGCCAAGCCAGGCGAGAGGCTGACAATCATCCGCTGGCCTTCACCCCAGTTGTTGTCAGCCCTGACACACCGCAGCCCACCTCGGCAGTCTACCGTGAGGCGATCATCGAGATTGTCGTGGAGGGTGTCGTCATTCGCGTCCCGCCTGGTGTTGATGAAGCGACACTGGCCCTCGTGCTGCACGGGCTCAAGAGCCTGCGATGATCGGACCGAGCGGAACTGTCCGCGTCCTGGTGGCGACCAAGCCCGTGGACTTCCGCAAAGGGGCAGACGGCCTCGCAGCGCTCGTGCGCGACACCCTGGGAGCGGATCCGTTCTCCGGGGCTGTTTATGTCTTCCGCGCCAAACGCGCGGATCGTGTCAAGCTGGTGTTCTGGGACGGCACGGGCGTGGTTCTCGTCGCCAAGCGATTGGAGGATGGCGAGTTCCGCTGGCCCAAGATCCAGGATGGGGCTCTCCATCTCTCGGCCGCCGAGCTCTCCGCGTTGCTCGAAGGTTTGGACTGGCGCCGCGTTCATGCGCCACGACTGACCTCCGCGCCTGTGGAGCCCAGCTGAGCGGACGCTCCCATCCATAAGAGTCATCGCGGCTCCTGTCGAAGCATGATTCACTTCGTCTTGTGACCAGCGCGACGCAAATCCTCCCCGATGATCCTGACCTGCTCAAGGCCATGCTCCTGGCCGAGCGGGCGCGCGCCGAGCGCCTGGAGCAGATCATCAAGGCGATGCAGCGTCATCGCTTCGGCCGCAGGGCCGAGAGCCTGCCTGAGGATCAGCTGCTGCTCGGGCTGGAAGAAGCCGAACAGACTGAGGCCGCCGAGGACGCCCGCCACGAGCAAGCGGATCCGGCCGAGCGTAAAAGCCGGGCGGCTCAGCGACGTCGGAACCGGGGAGCGTTACCGGCCCATCTGCCGCGGATCGAAACCCTCATCGACATCGAGGATACGGCCTGTCCCTGCTGCCGCAACCTTCTGCACCGCATCGGCGAGGATGTCTCCGAGCGGCTCGACATCGTGCCGGCGCAACTGCGTGTGCTGGTAGTCCGTCGACCCAAATACGCCTGCCGCGCCTGCGAGGCCGTGGTGCAAGCCCCGGCTCCGGCGCGTGTGATCGAAGGTGGGCTGCCCACCGATGCGCTGGTCGCGCAGGTGCTGGTGTCCAAATACGCCGATCATCTGCCGCTCTACCGGCAGGCGCAGATCTATGCCCGGCAGGGCATCAACTTGGATCGCTCGACCCTGGCCGACTGGGTGGGGCGGGCCGCCTGGCATCTGCGGCCGGTGCAGGAACGCCTGCTGGCGCAGCTGAAGACCTCACCCCGGCTGTTTGCCGATGAGACCACCGCACCCGTGCTCGATCCCGGCCGCGGCCAGACCAAGACCGGGCAGCTCTTCGCCTATGCCCGCGATGATCGCCCGTGGGGCGGCACGGATCCGCCCGGAGTGGCGTACGTCTATGCGCCGGATCGCAAGGCGGCGCGGCCGATCGCGCATCTGTCCGGTTTTGCCGGCGTGCTGCAGGTGGATGGCTACAGCGGCTATCGGGCTCTGGCGGCAGGCAACCAGGTCATCCTCGCGTTCTGCTGGGCGCACGTGCGGCGGCGCTTTTACGAGCTGGCCGTGGCCGGCGCGGCGCCGATTGCCAGCGAAGCCCTCACGCGCATCGCGGAGCTGTATCGGATTGAGAGCGACATTCGTGGCATGAGTGCGGCGGAGCGGGCCCGGATTCGGCAGGCCAAGAGCCGTCCGGTGCTGGACGCTCTCGAGCCGTGGTTGCGCGCCAAGCTCGGTCTGATCAGCCAGAAGAGCAAGCTGGCCGAGGCGATCCGCTATGCGCTGTCACGCTGGGAGGGGCTGACCCGCTTCGTGGACGACGGGCGCATTGAGATCGACTCCAATGTGGTCGAGCGGGCAATCCGGCCCTTGGCCCTGACGCGCAAGAATGCGCTGTTTGCCGGCTCGGATCGCGGCGGCGAGCACTGGGCGATCATCGCCTCATTGGTCGAGACCTGCAAATTGTGCGGAGTGGATCCGCAGGCTTATCTCACGGACGTGCTGAGCCGCATCGCCACCGGCCATCTCAACACCCACGTCGATGATCTGCTGCCTTGGGCCTATGCCGCCACACCAGACCTCAAAGCCGTGGCTTGAGACACCGCTAACGATCCGTCTGCTCGACGGGGGCCTTGAACCGATTCCGACCACCGGCACGCAGCCTGGGCCTCCCGTCGATGCCGCTTGCGAGGCCGCACCACGGGACCGTGCCTG
>NZ_JAELXT010000014.1 GCF_016427565.1 Microvirga splendida | reverse complement strand
TCATCCTGGCCAATGCACTCTTGCGAGATCAGCGAAACTGGTCCCCAAAACCCGCTTGATCAAGACGGATACTCTAGCCGAGGCCTCATGAATGCGGAAGAGATAGTAAGCCGATTGCTGTATCGCGATGCCCTGATGCTCGTGATCGACAAACCCGCCGGTCTGCCGGTGCATCCGGGCCCCAAGGGCGGCGAGACCCTGTTTCATCATCTCGACGCTCTGCGCTTCGGCCTGCCGCGCCGCCCGGAGGCCGCGCACCGCCTCGACAAGGACACCTCCGGCTGCCTCATACTCGGCCGGCACCCGAAAGCCATCGCGCGCCTCAACGAGATGTTCAAGAAGGCGGAGATCGACAAGATCTACTGGGCCGTGGTCGAGGGCGGACCCGAGGCCGACGAGGGAGAGATCGACTTAGCTCTCGCGCCGAAATCGCCGGATCGCGGCTGGTGGATGAAGGTGGACCCGAAGGGCCAGCCCTCGCTGACGCAATGGCGGGTCCTGGGGCGCACGCACACCTCCCCCTTGAGGGGGGAGGTCGCGCCGGAGGCGCGGGAGGGGGTGGAAACACGACCGTCGTCGGCGCTGCCACCCCACCCCGGATCGCTGACGCGCTCCGACCCTCCCCCACCCAAGTCGGATGTTTCCGACTTGGGAAAGCAAGAACGGATTTCGGGAACACCCGAAATCCGAGGGGAGGATGACAGGCGCCTCACCCTGCTCGAACTGCGCCCCGTCACCGGCCGCACCCATCAGCTGCGCGTCCATTGCCAGGCTTCGGGTTTCCCGATCCTGGGCGATCCGATCTACGGCACGGCGCCCCGCTTCGGCGGACCAGGCCTGCACCTGCATGCCCGCAGCGTCACCGTGCCGCTTTACCCGAAGAAGCCGCCAATCCTCGTGGAGGCGCCGGTGCCGGCCCATATGCGCGAGCGGGTGCAAGCGTGTGGCGTCGTCCCGGACGGCGCAGACTAGAACCTCCCGTGTCATGGCCGGGCTTGTCCCGGCCATCTCGACTGGAAGGGCGCTACGCTTTTTCGACCGGGATCACCGGCACAAGGCCGGTGATGACGTGGTGCTGGATTGATGAGAGCGATCCCGGATCTCCGCTGCGCTCCGTCCGGGATGACGGCGTCTTACGCGGCCAGCAATTCCTTGCCGTCATGCCCGGCGATGGTCACCGGCACGATCTCGCCCGGCGTCACTGCCTGTGCGAAACGCACGAGCGTGAAACCTTCCGTGCGACCGAGCTGGTTCGACTCGATCAGCACGTTGCGCCGCGCGCCGACCTCCTCGCGAAGATGCTTCAGCAAGGCGGCCTCGCCCTTTTCGCGAAGCCTGCGCGCCCGGTCCTTCACCACGTCGCGGGCGACCTGCGGCATGCGGGCTGCCGGCGTGCCGGGGCGGGGCGAGAACGGGAAGACGTGGAGATGCGTGAGGCTGCATTCCTCGACGATGTCGAGGGAGCGGGCGAACATCTCCTCGGTCTCCGTCGGGAAGCCCGCGATGATGTCGGCGCCGAAGACCATGTCGGGGCGCAGCCGCTTCACCTGCTCGCAGAACGCGATGGCATCCTGGCGCAGATGACGGCGCTTCATGCGCTTGAGGATCATGTCGTCGCCGGCCTGCAGGGAGAGATGCAGATGCGGCATCAAGCGACCGTCGCTGGCGATCACGTCGAAAAGGTCGTCGTCCGCCTCCACCGAATCGATGGACGAGATGCGCAGGCGCTCCAGCTCCGGCACGTGGCGCAGCAGGCCTTTCACCAGGGTGCCGAGCTTCGGCTCGCCCGGCAGGTCCTTGCCGTAGCTCGTGATGTCGACGCCGGTGAGCACTACCTCGCGGGAGCCGTGCTCCACGAGGGTGCGCACCTGATCCACCACCGCGCCCATCGGAACGGAGCGGGAGTTCCCCCGGCCATAGGGAATGATGCAGAAGGTGCAGCGGTGGTCGCAGCCGTTCTGCACCTGCACGAAGGCGCGGGTGCGCCCGCGCATGCCGTCGATGAGGTGAACGGCGGTTTCCTTCACCGCCATGATGTCGTTGACGAGAACCCTCTCCGAGGCACCGACGCCGAAGTCGCGCATCCCGGCCCAGGTCTCGGCCTTCATCTTCTCGTGGTTGCCGACAACCTGGGACACCTCAGGCATGGCGGCAAAGGTTTCGGGCTCCACTTGAGCCGCGCAGCCCGTCACGACGATGCGGGCGCCGGGCTTCTCGCGGGCGATCCTGCGGATCGACTGGCGCGCCTGGCGCGTCGCCTCGGCCGTCACCGCGCAGGTGTTGACGATCACGACCTCGCCAAGGCCGGCATCCTGCGCGTGGCGCTGCATGGCCTCCGACTCGTAGGTGTTGAGCCGGCAGCCGAAGGTGACCACTTCGACGCCACCCGGCGACGAAGTGGGCATCCCCGGCGAGCGCAGCGAGGGAAGGGGATCCCGGTCCATCAGGCCACCTCCGAGAAGAGGGCAGGCGAAAGAATGCCCTCGTGCTCCAGCTCGGTCGGGCCGGTCATGAGCACATGGTCGTCGCTCTCGCGCCATTCGATGACGAGATCGCCGCCGGGCAGCGCCACCACGGCCCTGCGGCCGGTGAGCCCCTTGCGGGCGGCGGCCACGAGGGTGGCGCAGGCGGCCGAGCCGCAGGCGCGTGTTGCACCGGCACCGCGCTCCCAGACACGAAGCACGATGTGCTCGGGGCTCTGAACCTGAGCAAACGAGATGTTGGCGCGCTCCGGGAGAGCCGGATCGTGCTCGAAGACCGGGCCGATGGCGGCGAGATCGTAGCCTTCCGCATCCGCGACCCAGAAGATCACATGCGGGTTGCCCATGCTGACGGCCGACGGAGCCTGCAGCTCGGGCGCCTCGGGCAGCCTCGTGTCGAGCGCGATGGTGCGGGTGTCCGGATACGGATCGCGCAGAGGGATCTCGTTCCAGGCCAGCCGCGGCGGGCCCATGTCGACGGTGAAGACCCGGTCCGAGACGCGCTCCACGGGCAGGAGCCCGGCCGTGGTCTCCAGCACCAGGTCGCGGTCCTGAGGCCGGCTCATGATCGGATCGGAGGTCATTGCCCAGGCGACGCAGCGGGTGCCGTTGCCGCAGGCGCCCGATTCCGAGCCATCCGTGTTGTAGATGCGCATATAGGCATCGGTGCCCGGGGTCACGGGATCGTGCAGCACCATGAGCTGATCGAAGCGCGAGCGCGGATCTGCCGCGATGGCGCGCGCTTCTGCGGCGCTCACGCGATGGGGGGAGCCGCGCAGGTCCAGCACGGTGATCTCGTTGCCGAGACCGTTCATCTTCAGGAAGCGGCTGTTCGAAAGGGCACTCATGCGGGCGTATATGGCCGAAAACGTCGGAAATCGCGAGAGGGAACGAAAAGCCCTGCGGCAATAGGATCTAAAAAGCCTGGACGATCCGGGGAATGCTGGTGGCGATGATGAGCAGGCCGACGACCACCATCAGCGGACGGGTCGGCACGCGGCTGACCACCAGCCCGCCGAGGGGAGCCGCCAGGACGCCCCCGACGATGAGGCCCGCCGCCGAACTCAGCTCGGACCAGCCGAGCGTCACGATGAAGGTGGCGGAGATGACCGTCGTGACGAGGAATTCCGTGAGATTCGTGGAGCCGATCACCTGCCGGGGCGCATGGCCCCGGCCGATCAGGGAACTCGTGACGATGGGTCCCCACCCGCCGCCGCCCATGGCGTCGAGCAGGCCGCCGCCGGCCCCGATCCAGGGCACCAGCCAGTCGCGCACCTCCCTGGGCCAGAGAGGTCGGAAGGCCTTGAACAGGATGTAGAGGCCGATCGCCATGAGATAGGCCGAGACCAGGGGCTGGATGGTCCTGGCGTCGATATTGGCCAGGATGAAGGCCCCGACGCCGCCGCCGATCATGCCGGCCGGCGCCAGCCGGGCGACGAGGCGCCAGTTCACGTTGCGGTGGATCACATGGGAGGTGCCGGAGGCCGCCGTGGTGAAGATCTCCGTCACGTGGGTGACGGCACTGGCGGTCGCCGGCGGCACCCCGAAGGCGAGGAGGCTTGTCGTGGAGAGCACCCCGAAAGCCATGCCGAGCGCCCCGTCGACGAGCTGCGCCCCGAAGCCGATCAGCGCAAAGATGAGGAAGTCTTCCGTCATGAAGCAGCCCGAGGTGAGAAGACGAAGCCTGAGCATAGGCCACCGGGCCCAGGGTCCGTCAGGGCATAGGATTGTCAATCAGACCAATTGTTGTGCAGCCCTGCTGCAATCAGTCTCTCCACAGCGGCCTGTGGATGCTCTCGCCGCATGGTTCAAAGCCCCATATGGTGCAGCAAGGTATCCCTTCGTGATTCGCGGGTAAGGCGTTCTTCTCATGCGGCTGCGCTTCTCTCTTCCTGTTCTCGTCCTGGCCCTCTGCTCCGGGGTGGCGCTGGCGCAGACGCCTCCGCCGGCGAGCCCGCCACCGGCGGCAACCGAGACGCCCGCGACCACGCCACCGCCCGCCGAGCCCCCGGCGGCTCCAGCCGCACCTCAGCCTGCGCCGCAGGCCCAGACGGCTCCCGCTCCATCGGAGACCCCGGCCCAGCCCGAGGCTCCCGCGACGGCCCAGCCCGCTCCGGCCACCCCTCCGGCGCCCGCCAGCCCGGCTCCGGTGCAGGAGGCGGGCCGCTCCACCCTGTTCCCGAATCCGAGCGATCCGACCGGGGTCGAGGAGGGGGTGCTCGTTGCCAAGAACACGGTGGTGCTCGCCGGCATCAGCGCCTGGGACGAGGCCTACGACAATCTGAAGAATGCCTTCGCCAAGATCGACGCCGAGATGAAGAAGGCCGGGATCGCGCCCGCGGGCCGGCCGCTCACGATCTTCATCGACACCGACGACAACGGCTTCAAGTACGAGGCTATGGTGCCGATCGCGAGGGTGCCGGAAGGCAAGACCGAGCTCACGCCGGAGATCAAGTTCGGCCGCACGCCGGAGGGCAAGTCCTTCCGCTTCGTGCACAAGGATGCATACGACGAGATCGACGGCACCTACGAGACGATCACGGCCTATCTCGACATCAAGGAGATCGTGGCCAAGGACGCGTTCATCGAGGAATATGTGAGCGACTTCACGGATTCGCAGGACACCAACTTCGAGGTGAACATCTACGTTCAGCCGAAGGAATAACGCCCGCGATGATCGCTCTCTTCGATCTCGACGGGACCCTGACGGACCCGAAGGTGGGCATCACCCGCTCGGTCCAGTACGCCCTGGACAGGCTGGGACGCCCTGTTCCGGAAGCGGACGAACTGACCTGGATGATCGGCCCGACGATTTTTGCAAGCTTCACGGAGCTTCTGGGCGGAGCGGACGAGGTGCAGGAGGCCGTGCGCCTTTATCGCGAACGCTACGGCACTATCGGCCTGTTCGAGAACGAGGTCTATGCGGGCATCCCGGCCTTGCTTGAGGATCTTCGGGAGAAGAACGTTCGCCTTTATGTGGCGACCTCGAAGCTCCAGGTCTTCGCGCGGCGGATCCTCGATCATTTCGACCTGTCGCGCTTCTTCGTCGAGATCTACGGCTCGGAACCGGACAACCGCAACGCCGACAAGCGCGATCTCATCCGGCACATCCTCAAGCAGGAGCGCTTCGACCCAATGGGCGCCGTGATGATCGGCGACCGGAAGCACGACGCCATCGGGGCGAAGGCCAATGGGCTTACAAGCATCGGCGTGACCTGGGGCTACGGCTCCCGGCAGGAACTGATTGAAGCAGGCGTCGCCTGCCTCGTGGATGCTCCGCAGGACCTCGCTGAGCCGATCCTCACGCTGACGCAGACCACGCCTCGCCGGGCCGCAACGCCCTGAACCGGTCGCCCGGAATTTCGGCGGCCTGAAGCGCGGTTGCGAGTTCCTGCTGCGGCTCCTCGATACCTTCGTCGGTGAGCCGGAACGTGCCCCAATGGTGGCCCAGCGCCTGCTCGGCCTCGATGATCCGCAGCACCTTCACGGCATCCTCCGGGTTCATGTGCTGCGGCTTCATGAACCAGCGCGGCTCGTAGGCTCCGATGGGCAGATGCGCGAGGCGCGGTTGGCCGAAGCGCTCGCGCACCGCATGGAAGATCTTGCCGTCGCCGAAGCCCGTATCGCCGATGTGGTAGATCACGCCGGAAGGCGTGGTGAGCACGAAGGCGCACCAGAGCGCCATGCGCCGGTCGTTGATGCCCCGCGCCGACCAGTGATAGGCGGGCTCCAGATGGGCCAGGACGCCGTTGCCGAGGTCCACCGACCCGCCCCAGTCCCGCGTCTCGACCGGGATCTCCGGATGCTCGGCCCGGATCACCGCATCGTTGCCCAGCGGCGCCACGAATTTCGGTCGGTGCCGCTGCCAGAGACGGCCGAGCGTGTCGGTGTCGAGATGGTCGTAGTGGTTGTGGGTGATCAGCACCACGTGGATCGGCGGCAGGTCCTCGAAGGCAATGCCGGGCGGGTTGACCCGCGTGGGGCCGGCGAAGGAGACCGGGCTCGCCTTCTCGGAATAGACCGGATCGGTCAGGATATTGAGGCCGGCTACCTGGATCAGGAACGAGGCGTGGCCGATGAGCGCCGAGCGCAGGCCCGGCACCTCTGCCGGGGGCTTGTCCCGGAACGGGCTCGGAAAGCTCTCCGGCCAGTCCTTGCGCCCGCCGCCGAGCCGCCAGCGGGCGAGTTCGAGCAGGCCCTTGTCCTGCGGCTGGCCCGGCGTGAAGAAGCGCACTCCGTCGAAATGGTCGCTGACCGGACCCTCGTAATAGCGGTTCTTCGAGCGCGCGGCGGTCATCCAGCCCAGCGCCCCGGTAGCGGCGACAACGGGAAAGCCAAGCGCTTTGATCAGGGTGCGGCGGTTCATGGGTGCAGGGATCCTCGGCGAAGCTTTAAGCGTGGGGATGAGGAGGCGAATCGGCAAGGGTTCAAGGTCAATCCTGTAGAGCGTCATCCCGGACCCCAAAGGCGATCCGGGATCGCAAGACGAGAACGGCGCTTTGTCCTGAACACGATCCCGGATCTTCGCTGCGCTTCGTCCGGGATGACGGTGCCGCCGACCCCAGGGCTCCCAATGCCCGGCCTTTTTCTTGACTCTCGTGCCATTTTCCCTTATCGGCTGGCCGCAAATCTGTAGAGCGAGCCCTTTTTGAGCCGCCGACCAGCCCGAGAGGCTGGAGGTCAACGTCCGACAGCGCGATGCGCCCTCGGGCGCGCTTTCATTTGGGTTTCGCGTTGGGATGGTCACGAATGTCGGACAGCGCTTTACGCATCGAGGACGCAGTCAACGAGACCTGCCCGTGGTCGGGAAAGCCGATCGCGGCGGACTCGCTCACCCTCTATCGCGGCGAGGTGGTCGGCTTCTGCAATCCCGGCTGCCGCGACAAGTTCGAGGCGGCCATCCGCCACTTTGAAAAAGCCATCGAGGATCGCGATGTACCTCTCATCGCAAGAGGAATTGAGTGATCATGTTCGAAGGCCTGTCCGATAAGCTTTCCAATATCCTCAACGGGCTGACGCGCCGCGGCGCGCTCACCGAGGACGATGTCAACGCGGCCCTGCGTGAGGTCCGCCGCGCCCTGCTCGAGGCGGACGTGGCGCTGGAGGTGGTGCGCTCGTTCACGGACAAGGTGCGCGCCCGCGCAGTCGGTGCCGAGGTGGTCAAGTCGGTCTCGCCCGGCCAGCAGGTGGTCAAGATCGTCCACGACCAGCTCGTGGAGATGCTGGGCGCGGACGCGGAGGTCATCAGCCTCAACGCGGTGCCCCCCGTGGGCATCCTCATGGTCGGTCTCCAGGGTTCGGGTAAGACGACGACCACGGCCAAGATCGCCCGGCGCCTGAAGGATCGCGAGAGCCGCAAGGTGCTCATGGCCTCCCTCGACACCCGCCGCCCGGCAGCCCAGGAGCAGCTCGCGGTGCTCGGCAAGCAGGTCGGCGTCGACACGCTGCCGATCGTCGCCGGCCAGTCGGCGGTGCAGATCGCCCGGCGCGCCATGGAGGCTGCCCGCCTCGGCGGCTACGACGTGGTCATGCTCGACACCGCCGGCCGCGTCACCGTGGACGAGGCCCTGATGGTGGAAGCAGCCGAAGTGCGCGCCGCCACCGGCCCGCACGAGGTGCTGCTCGTGGCCGATGCGCTTACCGGCCAGGACGCGGTCAACACCGCCCGTGCCTTCGACCAGCGCCTCGGCGTGACCGGCATCGTGCTGACCCGCATGGACGGCGATGCCCGCGGCGGTGCGGCCCTGTCCATGCGCGCCGTGACCGGCAAGCCGATCAAGCTTATCGGCACGGGCGAAAAGGTCGATGCGCTCGAGGAGTTTCATCCCTCCCGCGTCGCCAACCGCATCCTCGGCATGGGCGACATCGTCTCGCTCGTGGAAAGGGCGGCCGAGAATTTCGACGCCGAAAAAGCCCAGCGCATGGCCGACAAGATGCGCAAGGGCAAGTTCGATCTCGAAGACCTGCGCGACCAGCTCGCCCAGATGGAGAAGATCGGCGGCATCGGCGGGATGCTCGGCATGCTGCCCGGCATCGCCAAGATGAAGTCGCAGCTCGAGAACGCCAATCTCGACGACAAGGTCATCAAGCGCCAGCGCGCCATCATCGATTCCATGACCCCGGCGGAGCGCCGCAACCCCGACATCCTCAAGGCCTCGCGCAAGAAGCGCATCGCGGCCGGTGCCGGCATGAAGGTCGAGGACATCAACAAGCTGCTCAAGATGCACCGCCAGATGGCCGACATGATGAAGATGATGGGCGGCGGCAAGGGCAAGGGCATGGCCGGCCAGCTCGGCAAGATGTTCGGCCTCGGCGGCGGCATGGGTGGCATGCCCCAGCCGACCCCGGAGCAGATCGAGGCCCTGCAGAAGCAGATGGGCGGCAAGCTCCCCGACTTCCCCGGTGGCGCCGGCGGACTTCCGTCGATGCCGAAGGGTGTGCCGGGTCTTCCGGGACTTGGCGGGCCGAAGGGCCTGCCGGGCATCGGCGGCTTCCCGTTCGGGAAGAAGAAATAGGTTTCGTCGCTCCGGGCTGATCCGGAGCGGCACAAGGTTTGATCACAGGACACCAAAAGGAGTATCCCATGTCCCTGAAGATCCGTCTCACCCGTGGTGGTGCGAAGAAGCGTCCCTACTACCGCATCGTCGTCGCCGACTCGCGCTCCCCGCGTGATGGCCGCTTCATCGAGAAGGTCGGCACCTACGACCCGATGAAGCCGAAGGATGACGCCGGCCGCGTCGTTCTCGAGACCGAGAAGATCCAGGCCTGGCTCGCCAAGGGTGCCCAGCCGACCGACCGCGTCCTGCGCTTCCTCGATGCCGCCGGCCTCCTGAAGCGTCCGGCCCGCAACAACCCGCAGAAGGCTGTCCCGGGCAAGAAGTCCCAGGAGCGCGCCGACGCCAAGGCCGCCGCGGCTGCCGCTCCCGCCGGTGAAGGCGAGGCTGCGTAAGCTTCGATATGAAGCGGGGGCGTTCGAACAAGCAGGACCTTCGCCCTCTCCCCGTAGCGGGAGAGGGTGGCCCTCGCGTCAGCGAGGGTCGGGAGAGGGGCCGTGCTCGAACTTCGGACTCCCCCTCTCCCGGCTCACTGCGTTCGCCACCCTCCCCCGCAAAGGGGGGAGGGAAGGCGCTGCAGTTCGTTAGAAACGACCTCGTCCTTGTCGGCGAGTTCGGCCGCGCTCATGGCCTGAAAGGCGAAGTGCGGCTGAAGTCCCATACCGGCGATCCTCAGGCGATTGCCGATTACCGGCCGCTCATTGCGAGCAACGGCCGGACCTATTCCTTGAAAAACGCTCGCCCCGCTCCCGGCGACGCACCCGATCTGCTGATCGCGGTCGTCGATGGCATCACCACGCGCGAAGCCGCCGAGGCGCTCAACCGCGTGCAGCTCCATGTGGAGCGCGACAGGCTTCCTCCCCCCGACGAGGAGGACGAGTTTCTGCTTGCCGACCTGATCGGCCTGTCGGTCCAGACCGAAGCCGGCGAGATCATCGGCACCGTGGTGGCGGTGCCCAATTACGGCGGCGGCGATCTTCTCGAAATCGCACCCGCGCAAAAGGGCCCGACCGCGCTCCTGCCCTTCACCAAGGCCTTCGTGCCCGTGGTGGATGTCGCGGGGAAGCGCATCGTGGCGGCACCTCCGGACGATCTGTTCGAGCCGGCGAAGCCTCAGCCTGAGGACGAGGCGTGAGTTTTTCCGCCACCATTCTCACTCTTTATCCGGACATGTTCCCAGGCCCGCTCGGGATGTCGCTCTCCGGCGATGCGCTGGCGCGCGGCGTGTGGTCGCTTGAGGCGAGGAACATCCGCGATCACGGTCTTGGCCGTCATCGCACCGTCGACGACACGCCGGCCGGCGGCGGTCCCGGCATGGTGCTCCGCTGCGACGTGCTGGGAGCGGCCATCGACGATGCCGTGCCGGCCGACGACCCGCGCCCGAAGCTGCTCATGAGCCCGCGCGGAAAACCGCTCACGCAAGCCTATGTACGCGACCTCGCGGCAGGTCCCGGCGTCGTCATCGTCTGCGGCCGGTTCGAGGGCGTGGACGAGCGCGTGATCGAGGCGCGTGGGCTGCAAGAGGTGTCCATCGGCGACTATGTGCTGTCCGGCGGCGAGATGGCCGCCATGATCGTGCTCGACGCCTGCGTGCGCCTGCTCCCCGGTGTCATGGGCAAAGAGGCCTCCGGCACGGAGGAGAGCTTCGAGTCGAACCGCCTCGAATACCCTCACTACACGCGCCCTCGCGAGTGGGAAGGGCGGCCCATTCCCGACGTGCTGCTCTCCGGCAACCATGCCATGATCGAGCGCTGGCGTCGGGAAGAGTCGGAGCGCATCACGCGCGAAAGAAGGCCGGATCTGCTCAAGACCGGGCGGGATTGATTTCCGGACGACCGAGCCTCAGCCGCCACTTCAGGTTCACCCCGGCGCTGCCGAGCAGAATCAGCCCGATGCCGCTCCACTGGCCGAGGGACAGCTCACGGCCATAGGCCAGGTAGTCCACCAGAATGGCGACGGCCGGATAGGTGAACGAGAGCACGGCGATTATCGGCGTCGGCAGCTTCTGAAGCGCCGCATAGAGCAGGATGTACATGATGCCGGTATGCACGACGCCTAGTGCCACCAGGTATCCCCATTGCGTGGACGCTGCCGGCAGAGCCGAGAAGTCCGCGAGCGGCAGGAGCATCAGGGTGCCGAGCATGGCTTGCACGAGCGCGATCAGGTGCGGCGGGATGCCCTTGAGCTGCTTCACGATGACGGATGCCACCGCATAGAGAAAGGCCGCGCCCAGGGCCTGCACGAGCCCGATTCCATAGCCGCCCGTCAGGGAGAGGCCGCCGGCCTCGATCTGCGTCACCATCAGGAGCCCGGCAAAGGCCAAGGCGATGAAGCCGAGCGTGTCCGGTGTCGGCCGCTCGCCGAACAGGATCGTCCCGAGCAGGATCAGGAAGAACGGCTGGGTGTTGTAGACGGCCGTGGCGATCGAGATCGACGCATGCTCGTAGGACGAGAACAGCAGCACCCAGTTGAGCACGATGGCCACGCCGCTCAAGAGCGCGAGTCCCAGGGTGCGGGCGGAGAAGCGCCAGGGCGTGAGCAGGCCCTTGGCCCAGCAATAGGCGAGCAGGCTCAAGGCCCCGAACAGGCAGCGGAAGAACGCCACGTTCCAGACGCTCTGGCCGGATTCGACCACGAAGTACCCGATGGTGCCCGAGAGCGCCATCGCGGCGATCATTTCCAGCCGTCCCGACAAACCCATCTGTAAATTCATGGCTGCACCTCCATCAACGAGGGCCAACTTTATCTTTTGCCGGGCTAGGCGTACTGTCGGGTTAGAAAGCGCAATGGATGATCGGCCTTCGAAGCAATGGCGATTTCAGCAAAGAACCTTAAAAGCAAAAATGCTGCCCTGGACGAGATCGACCGGGCGCTGATCGCGCTGTTGAGCGACAATGCCAGGCTCTCCACTGCGGAGCTCGCCCGCAGCGTGGGCCTGTCGGCTCCGAGCGTCGCCGAACGGCTGCGGCGGCTGGAGGAAGACGGCGTCGTCAAAGCCTACACGGTCGAACTCGACCCGAAGGCCCTGGGCTATACCCTGACGGCCATCGTGCGCATCCGGCCTCTGCCGGGACAGCTGCACCACGTGGAGAAGCTCCTGATCGAGAGCCCCGAGGTGATCGAGTGCGACAAGGTCACCGGCGAAGACTGCTTCGTCGCCCGCTATCTCCTGCGCTCCATCGACGAGCTCGATCCGGTCCTGGAGCGGATCGCCCAGAGGGCGCAGACCAGCACGTCCATCGTCAAGGCATCTCCGGTCAAGCGCAGGCTGCCGGCCCTTCCCTGATGCGACGGAGTCAGGCGTGCTGGTTCGTCTCGATGCGCGCGCCAAAGGTCTTCAGGTACTTCATCCCCGTATCGCACATCACGGTGACAATGATGGCATCCGGCCCGAGCTTTTCCGCAAGCCGCAAGGCCGCGAGCACATTGGCGCCGGTGGAGGTTCCGGCGAACAGGCCTTCCTCGCGGGCGAGGCGGAAGGCCATCGCCACGGCCTCTTCCGTCGAGACGCGTTCGATGTCATCCGCAATCGCCGGCTGCCAGAGCGGCACCACATAGCCTGCGCCGATACCGTCGATCCTGTGCGCGCCCGAAGGGCCGCCGGAGAGCACTGCGGATTCGGCCGGCTCCACGGCGACGATCCTGACCCCGTCGCGATGGCGCCGCAGGCCCTCCGCGATGCCGCGCAAGGACGCCGCCGTGCCGACGCTCTGAACGAAGCCGTCGACCCTGCCGCCCGTCTGGCTCCAGATCTCGTCCGCCATCCGATGATAGGCGGCGATCTGGTCCCGGTTCTTCATCTGGTCGGTCCAGAAGGAGCCTTTCGCCTCGGCGATGATCCGCGCCTGCTCGATCATGTCCCTGGTGAGCTTTTCGGTCATGCGCCCGCCGTCGCTTTCCACAATGTGCAGCGTCGCGCCAAGCAGCCGCATGTGATCGAGCTTCTCGCGCGAAAAGGCATCGGAGGTCACGACGTCGAGCGGGTATCCCTTCACGGCGCAGACGAGCGCCAGGGACACTCCGGTGCTGCCGCCGGTATATTCCACCACCGTGCCGCGGGCCTTCAGGCGACCGTCGGCTTCGGCCGCCTCGATCATGGCGAGCGCCATGCGGTCCTTCATGCTGCCGGTGGGGTTCTCGTTTTCCAGCTTCATGAGAATGCGGGCGCCGTTGGCCGGCACGAGGCGGCGCAGGGGGATCAGCGCGGTGCCGCCGATGCGCTCGAGGATGGTGCGGGGCTGTGCGGTCATGGATGCCCTCCGGGTTGGTGCATTCCGGTTAGACCGGGACGGCCGCCCCGTCAGGTCCGGAATCCGGACTTCTGTGCGCCGTGCCGCCATGCTAGCGGTTGGCCCATGGCAGATTACGGTCAGTTCTGTTCCGTGGCCCGCGCCCATGAGGCGGTCGGCGGGCGCTGGACCCTTCTCGTGGTGCGCGAGCTCCTGTGCGGCAGCCGGCGCTTCAACGACATCCGCCGGGGCATCCCGCGCATCTCCCGCACCATGCTGTCGGAGCGCCTGCAGGCACTGGTGCATGTCGGGGCGGTCTCGCGCATCGAGGGCGAGCATGGGCCGGAATACGCGCTCACCGACGCCGGCCGGGAACTGATAGACGTGGTGAGCGCGCTCGGCACCTGGGGCCAGCGCTGGCTGCCGCGGCACGCGGAGGCGGAGGATCTCGATCTCGAGCCCGTCCTCGTCGACATGCAGCGGCGGGTGCGGGTGGAGGCCCTGCCCAGGGAGCCCCTCGTCATCCGCTTCGAGGTGGAGGGGCAGCGCCAGCCCCGCTTCCTGCTGCTGAAGGAGGGGGAGGTCTCCCTCTGCACCCAGAATCCCGGCTTCCCGGAGCCGCTGTGCATCCGCACCGGTCTGGCGGCCTTGGTTGCCTGGTGGCGGGGCGACGTGAGCTTTGCCGAAGCACGGCGGATGGGGCTGACAGTGGAGGGGCCACGAACGCTGGCAAAGGCATTTCCGGACTGGTTCGAGCGGTATCTGTTTGCCGAGGTCGAGCCTGTCGCGAAGGCTTGAACCTTGGTCATCCCGGACGGCGCAAGCCGATCCGGGATCGCGTTCAAAGTGTAGCTCGGGTACTCCCTCTCCCGGATCTCGGGTGTTCCCGAGATCCTTCTTGCTGACCCAAGTCGGGAACACCCGACTTGGGATGGGAGAGGTGAAGAGGCGCCACGCTCGTCATACGATCCCGGATCTGCGCTGCGCTTCGTCCGGGATGACGGAAGGGGGCAGAGGCTCGACAACCCCCCCGATCTCCTGTATAGGCGCGGCCTCAACTTAAAACAGGACGCCGAAATCCAGCGGGTCCGGGGCTTGCCCTGAGGCCACGCAACGGCAGGAGTTAAGACCATGAACCTCATTCAGCAGCTCGAGCAAGAGCAGATCGCCAAGCTCGCCAAGACCATTCCCGATTTCCAGCCCGGCGACACCGTCATCGTCAACGTGAAGGTGAAGGAAGGCGAGCGCTCGCGTATCCAGGCCTACGAGGGCGTCTGCATCGCCCGTTCGGGTGGCGGCCTCCAGGAGAGCTTCACCGTCCGCAAGATCTCCTACGGCGAAGGCGTCGAGCGCGTGTTCCCGATCTATTCGCCCAACGTCGACTCGATCAAGGTCGTGCGCCGTGGTGCCGTCCGCCGCGCCAAGCTCTATTACCTGCGCGACCGTCGCGGCAAGTCGGCCCGTATCGCCGAACGCGCCGAGAAGAAGACCCAGGCTGCAGCCGAGTAAGGTTTTTTCCTCAAGCGTACAGTTTCAAAAGCGCGGCTCGTCCCGCGCTTTTTTGTTAAGCAACCGAGCTTTGCCGGATTGCGGCGCGACAAAAATATTATTGCGTGCTCCATCCTGTCTGCTATGCGAACGTTTCAAGGCTGTGTGCATCCAGGACATCTTCTCTTGGATGGCGTAAGCCGCTAAACACGCTGAAACCTCTGTTGTCGAGACCGTTGGAAGAGAACCATGGCCAAAGCCCGCACCCTCTATGACAAGATCTGGGACGATCACGTCGTCGATCAGCAGGATGACGGGACGTGCCTTCTCTATATCGACCGTCACCTCGTCCATGAGGTGACCAGCCCCCAGGCCTTCGAGGGCCTGCGCATGACGGGCCGCAAGGTGCGCCAGCCGCACAAGACCCTGGCCGTCGTCGACCATAACGTGCCGACCTCCGACCGCTCGCACGGCATCGAGGATCCGGAGGCCGCCACCCAGGTTGCGGCTCTGGCCCAGAACGCCAGGGATTTCGGCGTCGAGTATTTCAACGAGCTCGATACCCGCCAGGGCATCGTCCACGTGGTGGGCCCCGAGCAGGGCTTTACGCTGCCGGGCATGACCATCGTGTGCGGCGACAGCCACACCTCGACCCACGGCGCCTTCGGCTCGCTCGCTCACGGCATCGGCACGTCGGAGGTGGAGCACGTGCTCGCCACCCAGACGCTGATCCAGAAGAAGGCCAAGAACATGCGCGTGACCGTGGACGGGCAGCTGCCCGCCGGCGTCACCGCCAAGGACATCATCCTGGCCATCATCGGCGAGATCGGCACCGCCGGCGGCACCGGCCACGTGATCGAGTTCGCGGGCGAGGCCATCCGGTCCCTGTCGATGGAAGGCCGGATGACGGTCTGCAACATGGCCATCGAGGGCGGCGCCCGCGCCGGCATGGTGGCCCCCGACGAGAAGACCTATGCCTATCTGAAGGGCAAGCCCAAGGCCCCCAAGGGCGAGGCCTGGGATGCGGCCGTGCGCTACTGGGATTCCTTACGCACCGACGAGGGCGCGTTCTTCGACACCGAGATCCGCCTCGATGCCGCGAACCTCCCCCCCATCGTCACCTGGGGCACGTCTCCTGAGGACGTGATCTCGGTCACCGGCGTGGTGCCGAACCCGGACGACATCCAGGACGAGAACAAGCGCCGCTCCAAGTGGCGCGCGCTGGAATATATGGGCCTGACCCCCGGCACGAAGATCACCGACATCGCGCTCGACCGCGTGTTCATCGGCTCCTGCACCAACGGGCGTATCGAGGACCTGCGGGCGGTGGCCAAGGTCGTCGAGGGCAAGCGCGTGGCCGAGAGCGTCAGCGCCATGATCGTGCCCGGCTCCGGAATCGTGAAAATGCAGGCCGAGGCCGAAGGGCTGGACACAATCTTCAAGGCAGCCGGCTTCGACTGGCGCGAGCCCGGCTGCTCCATGTGCCTGGCCATGAACGCCGACCGCCTCGCGCCGGGCGAGCGCTGCGCCTCCACGTCGAACCGCAACTTCGAGGGCCGTCAGGGCTTCAAGGGCCGCACCCATCTCGTGTCGCCCGCCATGGCGGCGGCGGCGGCCATCGCCGGCCGCTTCGTGGACATCCGCACATTCTGATATAGTATTCGGCCATGACATACCGCTCGTGGCCGATCCTTCTCTTCGCTCTTCTTCTCATCCCCCTGTCCGGTGGGGCCGCTGTCGCTCAGAAGCGCGACGACGGTGCCAGAAAGCACTCCTGGGAATGCACGAAGAAGCAGATCGAGTTCGAGCGAACGCTCGGCGCGCTGCGGCAATACCCGGATGCCGAGATTCGATTTTACCTCGCCAACAAGGCGGGTACGAAGCCCGACTATCCGGTGTGCTACAACCGGCGTGAACGACTGAAGAGAGACATAGAAATCGCTCAGTGGCGACAGTCGAATTTCCCCGAATGCCGAGCTGTGTTCCGCGAGCGGGAAGCCAAGTTGGACAGAGACGCAAAACAACGCGGCAGGCCGCGAAAACCCATCCAACAGCAAATCGCCGAGTACAACGAGGCCTGCTCGCACACGATGGCAGGCACGCTCTGACGAGAAAAAGAAAAGGCCGTGACTCGCCCGAGTCACGGCCTTTTTCATTCAGACAGCTCTACAAGCTCAGTCCACATAGACCCGGCGATTCGCCACCACCTGGCGGCAGCGCTCGACGGGGCGGCGGACGATCACGCCGTTCGGGCGGACGCGCTCCTCCATCACCCTGCGGCACACGGTGCGGGTGCGGGCGGGACGGACCACGCGGCGCTCGATGATGCGCTCGCGATAGACCGGGCGATCCTGCACCACGCGAACGCCGTTCGGGCCGATCTGCACGCCCACACCCTGGGCCGACGCCGTGCCGGCGCCGAGAAACGTCAACCCGGCCACGGCCAGGACACCAAGAATCATACGCATTGTTGCCTCTTCAAGAATTGGTTATCCGGGGCTGTTAACGGCCGAGGCTCAGAGCCGTTCCGTTGCGAAGCCGCCGTTCAGGCGCCATGGTGAAGCGATTGTCGAGCCGGGAGGAATCCATGAACGACCGCGAGCGGGAAGCCCGCGAAGCCGCCGAGGCCCGCGAGGCGCTGGAGCGTGTGCAGCGGGACACGGACACCCTCGGCTCCTCCGCGATGGCCCGCATGGGCCGGCGGGCCGGGGATCACTTCGGAGGTCGGGATGCCATCGGTTCGGCCGCTGACGGTGGCACCGACCCGATCGAGCTCTGGGGCCGCCGCATCGGGCGCATCCTGTCCCTGATCGGCGTCGTCATCCTCGGTCTCTGGCTCCTCGTTCAGCTCGAGATCCTTTAAACCATGACCGCTCTCGCCAACCTTCAGGCCCCCTCCCTCGACGATTTCGAGGCCCTGGCGCAAGACGCCTATGCCCGCCTGCCGGAGGAGTTCCGCGCCCTGTGCGAGGGTGTGGTGATCCGGGTCGAGGATTTCCCCGATGACGAGACCATGCGCGAGATGGGCTGCGAGACGCCGTTCGATCTGCTCGGCCTCTTTCGCGGCATCGGCCTCGCCCAAGGCGGCGCCATGATGCAGACGGGCCAGTTCCCCAACATGGTCTGGCTCTATCGCCGCCCGATCCTCGATTACTGGGCCGAGCACGAGGAAACTCTGGGCCACATCGTCACCCACGTGCTGGTCCACGAGATCGGCCACCATTTCGGCCTCTCCGACGAGGACATGGAAGCCATCGAGGCAGCTGCGGGGTGAAGGCCCCTTAAGTTGCTACCCGTTCCGGTCAGGGGCGCGGCCTTGAAAACGCCCAGCTTACTTCTACGTTACTGAACGTAATAACCTTGGAGGGCCTCGGTCCTGCCGCAGGTTGCGGAACTGAAAAATGACGAGGATAGCTTCCATGACCAAAACGGATCGGCCTAGGCGCTCCATTATCGCCCGGCTGAACGATTCCTCGAACAGGGATGCTCAATTCGAAGCGTCCATCGAGGCTATCAATGTCCTGCTCGGCGCCATCCAGCGCCTCGAGCGCGAGATCGTGGAACTCCGCAAAGCCGTTCCGCCGCACAAGACCGGCGTGGCGGTCGGCAAGACGGTTGCGGGCGATATGTCCTGAGGGGCCGCCCCTGCAATCCAAGCGGATGGGAACAGCACCGCATCGGACCGGCGGAATGGCCTCAGAAGATTACGTCTGCATGCGCGTAGACGAAAAAATCTTGCGGCCCGCGACCATCATGAGTCTAGTCGCCTCGCAAGGCCTTTGCTAAGAGGCCTTCCACAGCGGCCGACCATGCCGCCTGAAGGGATGTGAGGACCATGGACAAGTTCACCGTGCTGGAAAGCGTCGCGGCGCCGCTGCGGATCATCAATATCGACACCGATATGATCATCCCCAAGCAGTACCTGAAGACGATCAAGCGCACGGGGCTCGGCACCGGCCTGTTCTCCGAGATGCGTTACCGCGAGGACGGCTCGGAGAACCCGGACTTTGTCCTCAACCAGCCGGCCTACCGCAATGCCCAGATCCTGGTGGCGGGCGACAACTTCGGCTGCGGCTCCTCGCGCGAGCATGCCCCGTGGGCGCTGCTCGATTTCGGCATCCGCTGCGTGATTTCCACGAGCTTCGCGGACATCTTCTACAACAACTGCTTCCAGAACGGCATCCTGCCGATCAAGGTCTCGCCGGAAGACCTGGAAAAGCTCTTCGACGACGCCAGCCGCGGCGCCAACGCCACCCTGACGGTCGATCTCGAAAACCAGGAGATCCGCGGCCCCGACGGCGGCAAGATCCATTTCGACATCGACCCGTTCAAGAAGCACTGCATGCTCAACGGCCTCGACGGCATCGGGCTCACCATGGAAAAGGCCTCTGCCATCGACAGCTTCGAGAAGAAGCTCTCGGAGCGCGCCTGGGCTTAAGCTATCATCCTCATGAACATGAGGATGAGCAATGATTCAGGGCAAGCCACGGGTTCTCGACCGCGCCGACTGGGCGACCCATCCCGATCTTTTCTGGAAAGGCCATGTCGAGGGGCACACCCTCGGCACCGGCGTGACCGTGCTGTTCTATTCCACGGAAGAGGTCGGCGTCGGGCCGAAATGGCACGTTCACCCCTATGACGAGGTCTTCATCATTCGCGAGGGGCGGGCGCTCTTCACCGTGGGCGACGCGCGTTTCGAATGCGAAAAAGGTCAGGTGGTTTTCGGACCGGCCCATGTTCCGCACAAGTTCGTCAATCTCGGCCCGGGTCGGCTGGAAACCACCGACGTACATGTGAACGACCGCTGGATCCAGTGCAATCTGCCCGATCCGGAGATCGAGGCCGGCTGAGCCGAGGCTCCTGTCATGACGAATGCGTGAGGTGCGGCCCCGTTTTCACAAGATTAACCAAATTCCCTGCAATCTGCCCGGCATGAAAAAGCTTCTTGCCCCCGCTCTTCTCGCTCTCGCTGGCCTCAGCCTTGCCACTCCCGTTGCCGCGCAGGCCGATTTCGGCTCCTGCCTCGCCCGCCTGAAACCCCAGGCCGCCGCCAAGGGCATTTCCGGCCAGGCTTTCGATGCCGCAACCCGCGGCATCACGCCGGACCTGACGATCCTCGACCTCATGAACAACCAGCCGGAGTTCAAGACGGCGATCTGGGACTACCTCTCGGCCCTTGTCGACGACGAGCGGGTTCAGGACGGCCGCGCCGCCATGCAGCAATGGGGCCGGGCCCTGGCTGCGGCCGAGGCGCGCTTCGGCGTCGACCGCCACGCGATCGCGGGCGTCTGGGGCGTCGAATCGAATTTCGGCAAGGATATCGGCGGCCGGCCGCTCGTGCAGTCGCTCACGACGCTGGTCTGCTACGCCCCCCGCCGCAACGAGTATTTCAAGGGCGAGCTGATGGCGACGCTCAAGATCGTGCAGGACGGGGACATCAACCCGGCCAATCTGCGCGGCTCCTGGGCCGGCGCCTTCGGCCACACCCAGTTCATGCCCTCCACCTTCCAACGCCTTGCCGTCGACGGCGACGGCGACGGGCGCCGCGACATCATGAACTCGGTGCCGGATGCGGTGCATTCCACGGCCAACTTCCTCAAGAAAGCCGGCTGGGTGAACGGGCTGCCCTGGGGCTACGAGGTGCGCCTGCCGGCGAACTTCAATCCGGGCCTGGCCGGGCGCAAGAACAAGAAGCCGCTCTCATCTTGGGCCGCCATGGGCGTGCGCCGTGTCGACGGGCGTCCGCTCGAGGGCAACTATTCGGCCGGCATCCTCATCCCGGCCGGCGTGAACGGCCCGGCCTTCGTCGTCACCAGGAACTTCGACGCGGTCTATTCCTACAACGCCGCCGAGTCCTATGGGCTTGCCATCGCGCTCCTCGGCGACCGGCTGAAGGGCCTGCCGGGCATCCAGGCCGCCTGGCCCACGGACGATCCGCCCCTGTCGCGCGCCCAGCGCCGCGAGCTGCAGACCCTGCTCGCCGCCCGCGGCTACGACATCGGCGAGGTGGACGGCAAGATCGGCTCCAAGACCCGCGAGGCCATCAAGGACGTGGAGCGCCGCATCGGCCTCGAGCCGCGCGGCCGGCCCGGCGGCAAGGTGCTGCAGGCGCTCCGGGGCTAACTTGGCTGCATCATTCTCGTGTGGGATTCGTGAGACCGCGCACAGGGCCTTGTCTCAAAACGTGATGTTATGGAGTTCGACTAACGTCGCGTTTGGAGGCAGCTGTGAAAGTCTTCCTTTGTCTTGCCGCCATGTTTCTCGGAGTCGCTGCCGCCCGGGGGGCGGATTTCCAGCCTGATCAACCGGTTTGGAGCATGTGTGCGGACAAGGAACAGGCATTCATCGCCTATGCCGTTCCCGAGAGCGACGTTGGGTTGATGTGGATCTATTGCGCCCGGAAGAGCGGCCGGATCACGGTGGTCCCCGATCTTTCGACGTCGACCCTGAACGAGGGCGATGCGCTCACGGTGACCCTTGCAAGCGACGGGGGACACACAAGGCTGATGGCAAAGGCATCTCGAAACCGCTTCGGCGATCTTCAGATTTCCGGGCTGCTGCAAGAGCCCAAACATCTGTTGCAGCTGTTCTCGAAAGGCCGAACACTGAAAGTTAGCCTTTCCGGCAACTCGGTTGTCATGCCTCTCAACCGCCAAGCCCATCGGGTTTTTGCCATCTTCCGCAAGTCCTGTCCGTCTCTTCGATAGGCCGACGTCGTCGCACTCCGTTCGCTTCGTCGCTTGCCAGCCATTCGCCAGTTGCGGCTTTGGAGCATTTGGAGTTGAACTGCTCCCATGCTCATCGCCATTCTCACCGACATCCACGGCAACCGCGAGGCGCTCTCGGCCTGCCTCGCCCATGCGCGCCTGCTTCACGTCGACCGCTTCATCTTCCTCGGCGATTATGTCGGCTACGGCGCCGATCCGGCCTGGGTGGTCGACACGATCAGGACCATGGTGGACCAGGGCGCCGTCGCGCTGCTGGGCAACCACGATGCGGCTATCGACGGCTCCGACGAGGACATGAACGGCACGGCCCGGGAGGCGCTGCGCTGGACCCGCGGGCAGCTCGGGCCCGAGCAGTGCCGGTTCCTGGCGGACCTCCCCCTCGTCCACGAGGAGGGAAACGTTCTCTACGTGCATGCCAACGGCTATGCGCCGCGCAACTGGGACTATATGGACGGCCCCATGGAGGCCATCCGGCACTTCTCCCGGGTGGAGGCCCACATCACCTTCTGCGGTCACGTGCACGTGCCCATGCTCTATCACATGAGCACCACGGCGAAGGTCGGCACCTTCTCGCCGGTGGCCAACAACGACATCCCGCTTCTGCCGACCCGCACCTGGCTCGCCGTGATCGGCGCCGTCGGGCAGCCGCGGGACGGGGTGGCGGCGGCCAATTACGCGGTGTTCGACACCGCCCGCCAGACCCTGCGCTACCTGCGCGTGCCCTACGACACGGCCACGGCCGCCCGGAAGGTGCGGGAGGCGGGACTGCCCGAGAAGCTGGCGCTTCGCCTCGAGCAGGGCCGCTGACGGATGCGCTGGCGTCTCGAACCGGGCATGGTGATCGACGGCTTCGAGCTCCGGGAGCACCTGGACACTGGAGGCATGGCGCTCCTCTGGTCCGTGACCCGTGAGGGCGATCCCACTCCGCTCGTCATGAAGATCCCGCTGCTCCTCGACAGCGACGATCCCCTGCCCATCGTCTGCTTCGAGACCGAGCAGATGATCATGCCGCGCCTCTCAGGCCCTCATGTGCCGCGCTTCGTGGCCGCCGGCCCCCTCGACCCGATGCCCTACATCGTCATGGAGCGGATCCCGGGCGAATCGCTCAAAGGCCGCCTCGGCGAGGTACCGCTGCCCTGGCCGGAGGTGGTGGCGATCGGCGCGAAGGTGGCCAAGGCTCTCCACGACCTGCATCTGCAGAAGGTGATTCATCTCGACATCAAGCCGAGCAACGTGATGATCCGCGAGACCGGCGAGGCCGTGCTCATCGATTACGGCTTCGCCCGGCACGAGCAATTGCCCGATCTTCTCGCCGAGGAGTTCCGCGAGCCCTTCGGGACCACGCCCTACATGGCCCCCGAGCAGGTGCTGCAGGACCGCGCCGATCCGCGCAGCGATCTCTTCGCGCTCGGCGTGATGCTGTATTTCTTCGTCACCGGCGAGCGCCCCTTCGGCAACCCGCGCGGCGGGCAGATCCGGCGGCGCCTGTGGCGCGATCCGGTGCCGCCGCGGGCCCTGCGGCCCGATTGCCCGCCCTGGCTGCAGGAGATCATCCTGCGCTGCCTGGAGGTCGACCCGCAGGACCGCTACGCGACCGCCGCCCAGCTCGCCCTCGACCTGGACAATCCCGAACAGGTGACGCTCACCGAGCGGGCCGAGCGCCGGGAGCGGGACAGCGGGATGAAGACCTTCCGGCGCTGGCTCAAGGCCCGAAAGGCGCAGCCGCTCGAGACGCCCAACATCGCCGGCCAGCTCTCCCGCGCGCCCATCGTGCTCGCCGCCGTCGATCTCTCGCCTGGAGCTGAGGATCTCGCCGAGTCCCTGCGCATGATGGTCCAGCGCGTTCTGTCCATCGAGACCGAGGCCCGTATCGCCTGCGTGAACATCCTCAGGACCTCGCGCATCGCCGTCGACATCCTGGAGGACGCGGAGGGCAACAGCCTCCATGTCCAGCGCCTCGTGCAGCTCAGGCACTGGGGCTCGTCCCTGGAGATCCCGACGGAGCGGATCTCCTACAGCGTTCTGGAGGCGCCGGACCCGGCGGCGGCGCTCGTCGACTACGCCCGCCACAACAATGTCGACCACATCGTGATCGGCGCGCGGGCCTCTTCGGCGCTCAGGCGCTATCTGGGGAGCGTCTCGTCCCAGGTGGTGGCCGAGGCCCCGTGTTCGGTCACGGTGGTGCGGACCCCGAAGGACCGGCGACCGAACGAGGCCTGACGGCTCTCCCTATCGTCATGACCGGGGTTTTCGCAGAGCCTTGCAGATGACGGGATGCTATTGCTACGCTCGCCTGAGATTGGGAGACTGTTATGACGCGCCGACTTCTTTCCTCCGGCTCTTCCATGGAAAAGGCTTATGGATACTCACGCGCCGTGGTGCAGGGGCCATGGGTCTTCATGGCCGGCACGACAGGCTACGATTACGAGACCCAGCAGATACCAGGCGACGTCGTGCAACAGACACGCAACTGCTGGAAGACGATCGAGCACTACCTCAAGGAAGCGGGTTCGAGCCTCGAGGAGATCGTTCGCGTAACCTACTACGCGACCGATCTGGAGGATGCCGAAGCTATTCTCGGCGTCTGCGGCGAGGTTCTTCGTGACATCCGTCCGGCATCGACCTTCCTCGTCGTCAAATCTCTCGTCCTCCCAGAGATGAGAATCGAGATCGAGGTCACGGCCCTGAAAGCCTCCGCCTAACGACCAACACGACAGATGCTTGCAAGGCAAGGGGCACGCGCCTAAACCCTCCCGTCATGGCCGGACTTGTTACGGCCATCCACGTCTTCAAAAAAGCAGAGCCGCCAAGTCGTGGATCCCGGAACAAGCCCGGGAATGACGAAGCACAATCGAGCAAGGACACCGATCATGGCAACGCATAAGCTCCTCCTTCTCCCCGGCGACGGCATCGGCCCGGAGGTCATGCGCGAGGTCGAGAAGATCGTGGGCTGGTTCCGCAAGCGCGGCGTGGGCTTTGAGACCGAGACGGACCTCGTCGGCGGCTCGGCCTATGACGCCCACGGGGTGGCGATCTCCGAGGACGCCATGAGCCGGGCTCAGGCAGCCGACGCCGTGCTCTTCGGCGCAGTCGGCGGCGCGAAGTGGGACAGCGTGCCCTACGCGGTGCGCCCGGAGGCGGGCCTGCTGCGCCTGCGCAAGGATCTCGGCCTCTTCGCCAATCTTCGCCCCGCCATCTGCTACCCGGCGCTCGCCGATGCCTCCTCGCTCAAGCGCGAGGTGGTGGAGGGGCTCGACATCATGATCGTGCGCGAGCTCACCGGCGGCGTCTATTTCGGCGAGCCGAAGGAGATCGTGACCCTGGAGGACGGCTCCCAGCGTGCCGTCGACACGCAGATCTATCACACCCATGAAGTCGAGCGCATCGCCCGCGTCGCTTTCGACTTGGCAGGCAAGCGCCGCAACAAGGTCTCGTCGGCGGAGAAGTTCAACGTGATGAAGACCGGCGTGTTCTGGCGCCAGGTGGTCACGCGCATCCACAAGCAGGAGTTCTCCGGCGTCGAGCTCGAGCACGTGCTGGCCGACAACTGCGCCATGCAGCTCGTGCGCTATCCCAAGCAGTTCGACGTGATCGTCACCGACAACCTGTTCGGCGACATCCTGTCGGATATCGCCGCGATGCTCACCGGCTCGCTCGGCATGCTCCCGTCCGCATCGCTGGGCGCCGAGGATCCGGCCAGCGGCCAGCGCAAGGCGCTCTACGAGCCGGTCCACGGCTCGGCGCCGGACATCGCCGGCAAGGGGCTCGCCAACCCCATCGCCATGATCGGCTCCTTCGGCATGGCGTTGCGCTATTCCTTCGGCCTTCTCGACGAGGCGGATCGTCTGGACCGGGCCATTGCCAACGTGCTCGCCTCCGGCACCCGCACGAAGGACATCGCGGGCCCCGGCATGAATGCGGTGGGCACGCAGGATGTGGGCGACGCCATCGTCAAGGAGCTGGAAGCGCAGCGCTGATCATGAAAAGCCCCGGAGCGATCCGGGGCTTCTTGCTGATGGAGCTAGCGGATCGACCCGGTGGTCTCGATGTCCGAGAACGGGTTGCGCGCACCCACGAACGGCCCGCCGATCGGATCCGGCAGGGCGCCCTCGCCGAAGCGGTCGCGCATATGGTTCCATGGCGGATTGGTCATGTAAGACAGCATGGGCTGCGTGGCGTAGCGGTTGAGCGAGCCCGGCTCGACGACGCGGCCTGGATCGAGGAAGCTGCGGGGCTGCACGCGAAGAACGAGGGGGCGGTCCTGGGCCTGCGCATCCGCCACCATCGGGACGGTCGTGAGCGCAGCCATTGATGCCAGACCCAGAAGGGCGAAGCGGCGCATGGGATAACCTCCAGGGGCGGCGCGCCGGGTCGATCTGCCGGGCGCCGTCGATACGTGTGAAGACTGTCAGAACAAGCCGACCTCGTTAAAATGGTTCCTTCGAACCACCAGGTTCACCGACAGGTGAAAAGGATCGTGAGCAATGCAGCACGGGCATGAAGGCCTCGAGGGCAAGGACGGGTTGAGCCTGCTGGGCGACGTGCCCCTCGTGGCCGAGACGCCGGAGGAATGTCTCGACGACGAGACGACGCCGGTCGGGCGCTTCTTCGTGCGCAACAACGGCCTGCTGCCGGAGCCCGCAACGGACGCCGAAGGCTGGACCTTCACCATCGACGGCGAGGTGGAGCGCCCGCTCAATCTCACCGTGTCGGAACTCAAGAGCCGCTTCCCGCACAAGACCTTTCGCATGGTGCTCGAATGCGGCGGCAATGGCCGCTCCTTCTTCGAGCCCAAGGCGGAGGGCAATCCCTGGACCAATGGCGGCGTCGGCTGCGCGGAATGGACGGGCGTGTCGTTGGGCGACGTGCTGCGCGAGGCGGGCCTGAAGAACAGCGCCCTGTTCACCGGCCATTTCGGCGCCGATCCGGACAAGAGCGGAAGCTTCGAGCAGCAGGCCATGTCGCGCGGGGTGCCCATCGCCAAGGCCCTGGAGGAGCATACCCTTCTGGTCTGGGCCATGAACGGCGAGCCGCTGCCGTTCATCCATGGCGGCCCTTTACGCCTCATCGTGCCGGGCTGGCCCGGATCGCTCAGCCAGAAATGGCTCAAGCGCATCTGGATCCGCGACCGCGAGCATGACGGGCCGGGCATGACGGGCCTGTCCTATCGCCTGCCGGTCCGCCCCCTGGCTCCGGGCCAGGACGGCAAGGATGTCGAGACCCGCATCATCGAATCGATGCCCGTGCGCAGCATCGTCACGGCGCCGGCGGATGGCAGCCGCCATCCGGTGGGCACGCGCACCATCGACATTCGCGGCGCGGCCTGGGCCGGAGACGACGAGGTGGCGCGGGTCGAGGTGACCCTCGACGGCGGCGCGACCTGGACCGAGGCGGCGATGACCCCGCCGCGCAACCGCTACGACTGGACGCGTTGGCAGGCGTCTCTCCCCCTGCCCGGCGATGGCCCCTACGAGATCTTTGCCCGTGCGACCGACACGCAAGGCCGGGCGCAGCCCTTCCGGGCCGCGAACTGGAACCCGAACGGTTACGGCTGCAACGTCATGCACCGGGTGGCGGTTACGGTCGGACAGGAGGCTTGACGGCCACGGAAGCGGTGCGGGCGCTTGGCCCGCAGGCATCCGTGCGGCTGCGGTCGGCCCGGGCGAAGAACGCCTTCAGGGAGGGGCTGGTGGCGCCGGCCAGCGTGATCCCGTCGATGAGACAGGCAAGCTGCGCGTCGTCGGGCACGGAGGAGCCGCAGAGCCAGCCCTGGAAGCTGAAATCGGCCTCCGCGTCGGCGAAGCGGAAAGCCTGGCAGGCCTGCTCGCCCTTGGCCGCCAGGGTCAGGGGCGCGGCTTCGACCGTGCCGAACTTCGTCGGCACCATCCGGCCTTGGCCCTGATGCGCCACGGCCAGACCCGCGCGGGCGGCGCGGCGCACGATATCGATGTAGAAGCTTCCCGCGGTTTCAGGGACACCCTGCACGAGCGAGACCTGGGCGTAGCGGAAGTCGCCGAAGCGGCCGAGCACGAGCGTATCCTCCCGCGCTCCGTTCGTATGCTGCCGCGCCTCCATGGCGACGGAACCCGAGGCGGCGCCGAGACCATAGAGGGCGGGGGAGGGGGAGATTGGCTTCCAGGCCGGCGCAGGCGCAACCAGAATGGAGGAGGGGACCTGCCCCGGGCGCTCGGCCGGCCGGCGTGCCGGTTCCTGCTGCAGGGCCAGATAGGCGAGGCCCGCGATGCTGCAGGCGGACATCAGGATCACCCGCAGCCACGGCAGGCGCGTGCGCTTCAGGCGACGGGCCGGACGCTCGTCGACCCAGTCGGCGAGATCCTCCTCGTCCCATTCGGCATATCCCGCCCTCGGCATCGCGCCACCACTCAAGCCCGCTGATCACGTCGTCCCCATGTTCTACCGTGACACTGGCCAGGGTTCGAAAGGTTTTGCTAAGCAAGGTAAACCGAAGGTTAACCCAGCCGAGTCCGCATGCCTCAGCCCCTCGTCCGCCTTGCTACTCTCGAGGATGCTGCCGACGTGGCGGCTTTGGTCCGGGCCGTCGACCTGCACTATGTCGGCCCTGAGGTGGCCCAGGCCCTGGAGCCGACGCAGGAGATGGTCGAGCGCTCGATGCGGGAACAGGAGGGCACCCGCTATGCCCTTGCCTATTGCGACGGGCATCCGGTCGGGCTGGCCTGCTTCGCGGTGCTGCGGCCAGGCTTCAGGCTGTCAGGGCTTCTCTTCGTCAAGGAGCTCTTCGTCGAGAGCCAAGCCCGAGGGCAGGCAGTGGGTGCCCTGCTGATGCGCTGGCTGGCGGATCATGCCCGGGCGCAGGGCCTCACGCGCATCGACCTCACCACGGATGGCACCAACACGGGCGCTCAGGCGTTCTACGAGCGCCTCGGGGCGGAGCGGATGAACAAGGTCTTCTACCGCTTCAATCTCTCGACCGATGTGCTGACGGGCGATTGAACGCGTCGAGCCCAAGGAAATGCTTGACGAAAGCGTGTCTTTGGTGTGTTTCTGGCGCGATCGAAGCCGCAACCAGGCTTTGGATGGACGATGGCAATGGCGCTGCTCACCCTGACGACGAGCAAAACGAAAACCGCCGCAACGACCGTGAAAACCACGGCCGAATAAGCCTCGTCGTCCCCGGTCCTCTCTCCCACGGGGCGAGAGGCAGCACCCGAGCAGGGTTTTCAAGATCTCCGGGGAGAGCCACAACAGGAGAAGTCACATGGGTTTCAAGATCGCCGTCGTCGGTGCGACCGGCAATGTGGGCCGCGAGATGCTGAGCATTCTCGCCGAGCGGGCGTTCCCGGCCGATGAGGTGGTGGCGCTGGCCTCCCGCCGCAGCCAGGGGTCGGAAGTCTCCTACGGCGACAAGACGCTCAAGACCAAGACCCTCGACACCTACGACTTCTCCGATGTCGACATCTGCCTCATGTCCGCCGGCGGGGAGGTCTCCAAGGAGTGGTCGCCGAAGATCGCCGCCCAGGGCGCCATCGTGATCGACAACTCCTCGGCCTGGCGCTACGACCAGGACGTGCCGCTCGTGGTGCCGGAGGTGAATGCCGAGGCGCTGCGCGACGTCAGGAAGGGCATCGTCGCCAACCCGAACTGCTCCACGGCGCAGCTCGTGGTGGCCCTGAAGCCCCTCCATGACCGCGCCACCATCAGGCGCGTGGTGGTGGCCACCTACCAGTCCGTTTCCGGCGCCGGCAAGGACGGCATGGACGAGCTCGACCGCCAGACCAAGGCGCTCTACTCCCTGCAGGACGTGCAGGAGAAGAAGTTCCCCAAACGCATCGCCTTCAACCTGATCCCGCACATCGACGTGTTCATGGAGGACGGGTACACGAAGGAAGAGTGGAAGATGATGGCCGAGACCAAGAAGATTCTCGACCCGAAGATCAAGCTCACCGCCACCTGCGTGCGCGTGCCGGTCTTCATCAGCCACTCCGAGGCCGTGAACGTGGAGTTCGAGAACCCGATCACGGCGGACGAGGCCCGCGACATCCTGCGCGCGGCTCCCGGCATCATGGTGGTCGATAAGCGCGAGCCCGGCGGCTACATCACCCCGCATGAAGCGGCCGGCGAGGACGCCACCTATATCTCTCGCATCCGCGAGGACATCACGGTGGAGAACGGCCTGTCGTTCTGGTGCGTCTCCGACAACCTGCGCAAGGGCGCGGCGCTGAACGCGATCCAGATTGCAGAAGCCATGGCCAATCGCGGGCTGCTCAAGCCGAAGAAGCAGGCGGCCTAAAAGGCTCGCCGAAGAAAACGAGAGGCCGCCTTCGGGCGGCCTTTTTGTTTACAGCGGTCCTGCGTCCTGTGCGGAGAACATCGACACGCGCGCCGGCATGTCTTCCACGGCCGGCATGAACGCGCCGGTTTCGGGATCGCGCACCAGCAGCACGCCGGTCGCCACGCCGAAATAGGCGCCGTGGAGCTGCAGCTTGCCGCGCTCCACCAGGATGCGCACGCACGGGAACGTCATCAGGTTCTTCAGGCTGTTCTCGACGGCCGCGAGTTCGAGCCGCGGCAGGTACTCGTCGAGGTTGCCGTCATGGGGCCCGAGCCGTTCGCCGGCGGGCTTGATCAGGTTCATCCAACGACCGATGAAATCGCCGGGCGAGAGCGGCGCGGTCTCGTCGGCGAACGCCCGCACGCCACCGCAGCGGGCATGTCCCAGCACCACGATGTGCTTCACCCGCAGGGCCTGCACGGCGAATTCCAGCGCCGCGGACGTGCCGTGGTAATCGCCGCCGGTCTCGTAGGGCGGCACGAGATTGGCCACGTTGCGCACCACGAAGAGCTCGCCCGGGCTCGCATCGAAAATCACCTCCGGCGAGACGCGGCTGTCGCAGCAGCCGATCACCATCACCTCCGGCGACTGACCCTTTTCGGCAAGCGCCTCAAAGCGGTTCTTCTCGCTTGGAAAGCGGGTGTCGAGAAAGGCGCGGTATCCTTCGGTCAGGCGGGTCGGAAACATGCGGTCGCTCCTGTGGGTCGGGGGCTTATAAGCCCCTCGGCCCGAAGCCTCAACCGGCCGGGGCTTTCAGAAGTGGTCCGAGCGGATGACCTGCACGTCGGAGATGGTGACGATGCCGATGTGGCGGGCCACCACCGCATAGACCTCTTCCAGGACCGGATCGAGCCGGGCGGGATCGGTGATGCAGATCACCATCATCATGCGGCCCGCATCGCCCGCGAGCCCTTCGCTGCTCCAGGGGCCGTCATGTCCGCGGCCCGCGAGCGCGGGGATCACGGTGTAGCCCGTGACCTGGGACCGGTCGAGGCGATCCAGGAGCCGCCGCAGGGCCGGATACTCGACGACGATTTCGATGCGCTTCTTCGGATGGGTCTGCATGGCCGTCTCTTCCTCCGGGAAGATGTCTACCCTGCCACGAGTCCGGCCAGGGCCAGATAGAGAGGGATCCCGATGGACAGGTTGAAGGGAAAGGTCACCCCGAGGGACAGGGTGAGATAGATGGCGGGTTTCGCCTCCGGCAGGGCAAGGCGCATGGCGGCCGGCACGGCGATGTAGGAGGCCGAGGCCGCAAGCGTGACGAACAGGGCCGCGCCCCCTAAGGAGAGGCCCAGCGGCCAGACCGCCAGGGTGGCGAGTGCTGCGCCGATCAGCGGCATGACGATGCCGAAGCCCAGGACCGGCGCCGAGAGATGGCGCGCCCCCTCGCGCATGCCGCGTCCCGCCACCAGACCCATGTCGAGCAGAAAGAGACACAGCACGCCGCGAAACGGGTCGACGATGAACGGGGCGATCAGCTGCAGCCCCTTGGGGCCGGTGGCCCAACCGATGAGAAACGAGCCCACCAGCATCACCACCGAGCCGTTCAGGCCGACCTCATGCAGAAGGGGGCCAAGCCCCTCGTTTCCGTTCCTGGCCGGCTGGCCGCTGCGGGCCAGCAGCAGGGCGGAGAGAATGGCGGGCGTTTCCATCACGGCCGCCACGGCGACGATGTAGCCCTCGAAGGGCAGGCTCTGCCCGCGCACGATCTCGGTGGCCGCGATGAAGGTGACGATGGAGATCGAGCCGTAATGGGCTGCCACCGCGGCCGCATCCACCCTGGACAGGCCGGAGACCGCGCGCAGGATCAGGAAGCCGATGACGGGAAGGGCGAAGGACAGGACGATGCCCATCCCCATCACGCCGACCATGCGCAGGGTGATGCCGTTTGCCGCCACCTCGACCCCACCCTTGAAGCCGATGGACAGCATCAGGTAGAGGGCTAGCGTCTTGGCCACCGCCTCGGGGATCGTCAGGTCCGAGCGGGCAAGCGCCGCCGCTAGCCCCAGGGCGAAGAACAGCACCATGGGCGACAGCAGGTTCTGGGCGGCAAGGTCGACAAGGTTCACGGCAACGGACCTGCGGATGGAAGACGATTGCGGCGGAGATCCCGGCTTCTCAGGAGGCGATCTCCGCGAGACGGACCAGCTCGACATTGGCCCCGCACAGGAGCACGCCGACCCGCTCGCCCGGGCGCGGCTTATAGGCGCCCGAGATCAAAGCCGCCAGGGCCGCCGCGCCGCCGGGCTCGGATGCGATGCGGTAGTCGCGCCAGAGCATCCTTTGCGCATCGCGGATGGCCGCATCGGTGACGAGGGCCACGTGATCGACCGCTTCGCGGCAGACTTCGTAGACCAGATCGCCGGTGTTCTTGGCGCCGAGCGAATCGGCCGCCACCGAATCGATCTCCACATCGACCGGACCGCCGGCTTCCAGCGCCGCATGGAGGGCCCGCGAGCCTTCCGGCTCCACGCCCACCACCTTGACCCGTCCCGCCCACCAGCTGGCAACGCCGCTGATGAGCCCGCCGCCGCCCACCGCCACGAGCACCGTGTCGAGAGCCGGTCCGTCCTGCTCCCATTCGAGCGCCGCCGTGCCCTGGCCGATCATGGTGCTTGCCGCAGCAAAAGGATGGATGCGCAGGGCGCCCGACTCCGCCACGTACCGGTCGCAGGCGTCTTGAGCGTCCGCATAGCGCGCGCCGCCGATCATCACCTCGGCGCCGTGCGAGCGGATGACCGCGATCTTCGCGGGGCTCGAGATCTCCGGCACGAAGATGCGCGCCTTCACGCCAAGCTGCTTGGCCGCATAGGCCACCGCCGCCCCGTGATTGCCGCCGGAGGCCGCCGCCACGCCGGCCGACGGCACCTCCTGCGACAGGAGGGCGTTGAAGGCGCCGCGCGTCTTGAACGAGCCCGCATGCTGCAGGAATTCGAGCTTCAGGCTCACCGGCCCGTCATGACCGAAGGCCCCTGCCTGGTTCAGGACGGGCGTGCGGCGCACGTGCGGGGCGATGCGGGCATGGGCGGCTTCGATGTCGGCGCGGGTGATGGTCATGAGCGGCGCAGCGTCCAGATGGCGACCGGCAGGCCGTGGGCATCGCGGCCGGGCGGGTCGGGAAAGGGTTGTCCTCCACCTCTCGCGATATCCAGCGCCACGGTCAACCCCGCCAGCGCATCGAGCAGGTCGTCCTCGGCCGCGCCGCGAGGGGGAGGCGCGTGGATCAGGCTCTCGGGCAGGAGACCGGACCGCGCGAGCAGCGCCCGCCGCAGAGTCATTCCCGGTCCGTACGGCGTGCCCTTGACCTTCTTCGGCCGGTCGAGCGCCTTGGCATCGTTCAGGACCCAGAAGGCGAGTTCGGGATGCACCTCGTAGACGCGTGAGACCAGTTCAGGCCGGGCGCGCAGCAACGTGTCGATCTCGCGGATCTTGGGAAAGATCGCAAAGCCCTGTCGCGACACCTTTCGCGACGGCTCGGAGGTGGCGGCGGCCATCGCGCAGGCCTGCCCGTAATCCTCGGCCTCTACGGCGCGGCGCGAGGGAATGGCGAAGACGGAGGATTGCCTTTGGCCGAGCAGTGGGCGGATCAGCTGCTCCGGCAGCCGCCCCGATCCTTCCGTGCGCTCGGGCAGGCCGATGGGCATGTCGACGGCGATCACCCCGGGCTTTTCAGGCGCATCGGCGATGGCGGCGAGCGTCGGCGCCGTCACGATGCGATGGGATTGCGGATCGTCCACCCGCATGAGCACCGCAATCCATCCGGCCCGGCAGCCGTCGACGCCTGCAACCCACATTCTTTTTGCCTCTGCCTGTCATCCCCGGCGAGCGTAGCGAGGGAAGGGGATCCACCCGCACGCTCAGCGCTATGGATTCCCTTCCCCTCCGCTGCGCTTCGGCCGGGAATGACACTGTTCTTCAATCCTGAGCATGATTACAACCGATCTGCCGTTCCAGGAAAAAGCCATGACCACGATCCGCCCGCGCCGTTCTGCGCTCTACATGCCGGGCTCCAATGCCCGGGCCATCGAGAAGGCGAAGACCCTTGCCGCGGATGTGGTGATCTTCGATCTCGAGGACGCGGTGGCGCCGGACGTGAAGGCTGAGGCGCGCGAGCAGGTCTGCGCGGCGGTGCAGGCCGGCGGCTACGGCAGGCGCGAGCTCGTCATCCGCGTCAACGCCCTCGACACCTCCTGGGGTGAGGCGGATCTGGCGGCGGCCGTTGCGGCGGCGCCCGACGCGATCCTCGTGCCGAAGGTATCGTCGGCGGAAACGCTCGCGGCCGTGGGCCTGCGCCTGCGCAAGCTCGGTGCTGCTGAGCGCACCCGCGTCTGGGCGATGATCGAGACGCCTCTGGCGATCCTGCATGCGGAATCGATCGCGAGCGCGGCCCGCGACGTGGACACGCGCCTCGGCTGCCTCGTCATGGGGACGAACGATCTTGCCAAGGACACCCGCGCGCGCCTGCTGCCGGGCCGCGCCGCGATGTTGCCTTGGCTCATGACCGCGCTCGCCGCCGCACGGGCGCATGGCATCGACATTCTCGACGGGGTCTACAACGATCTCTCCGATGCGGACGGCTTCCGCAGCGAGTGCGGGCAGGGCCGCGATTGCGGCTTCGACGGCAAGACGCTGATCCACCCGGATCAGATCGCCGCCGCCAACGAGATCTTTGCGCCGTCACCGGATGAGGTGGACAACGCCCGCGCCATCGTGGCGGCGTTCGAGCGGCCGGAGAATGCCGGGAATGGCGCGATCAACCTGGGCGGCCGCATGGTCGAGCGGCTCCATGCGGAGATGGCGAGGCGGACGCTCGCGCTGGCGGAGGCGATTGCGGAACGCACGTAAGCGTCATCCCGGACGAAGCGCAGCGCAGATCCGGGATGACACCGGGGAAAAGCTTCAATCCCCCAGCGGCCGCGCCTCTTCCGGCAGCATGATCGGGATTCCGTTGCGGATCGGGTAGGCGAGCTTGGCGCGGCGGCTGATCAGCTCCTGCCGGCCGGCGTCGTATTCCAGCGTTTCCTTGGTGAGCGGGCAGACGAGAAGTTCCAGGAGCTTGGGGTCGATCCGCGTCGCCTCGACGGGCTGGGGCGCCTCGGGTGTGTCGGGAACCATCGGGATCATTCCTATTGCATGGTCGAGTCGGAGCCGGCGCCGCTGCGGGCGAGCTCGATCTCGGTGAGGGCGATGAGAACCTCCGCCCGGGTTTTGAGGTTGGGCGCTTCCAGCAGCGCCTGCTTCTCGCGCACGCCGAAGGGGCTCATCATGCACAGGGCGTTCACGAGGGCCTCGTTGGGCGCTTCCTCGATGCCGCGCCAGTCGACCTTCACGTGCACGGCGTCGACGAAGTCGCGCAGGGCCTTCACCACGCCGGCCCGGTCGACCTCGGTCTCGCCGGCGCGGGCCGTGAAGTCGGACGCGAAGGGCTCGAAGCTCACGCGGCAGCGGCGGAACAGATCGACCGGCGGCAGCTCCTCGTCGATGCGGAAGCGCGCGACGCCGATGAGCGTGATGAGATAGCGCCCGTCGCCTGTCTCGGCGAACTGGGTGATGCGGCCGGCGCAGCCGACCTTGTAGAGCTTCGGAATGGTCGCATGGGGGTCGTTGTCGGCATCGGGCTGAACCATGCCGATGATGCGGTCGCCCTTCAGCGCGTCATCCACCATCGCCACATAGCGCGGCTCGAAGATGTTGAGCGGCATCTGCCCGCGCGGGAGAAGAAGCGCGCCGGGAAGGGGGAAGACCGGGATGACCGACGGGCAATCCTCCGGCCCTCGGTATACCGCGTTCATTCCCATTCCGATCTCCTCAACAACCAGGGCGGCGTCAAGAGAACAGGAACGAGGAAAGTCTCCGCCGTCCTGCCAGCGTCATCTCGTCCATCGGGCCCCAGGCCTCGAAGAACTGAACGAGCTGCTTGCGCGCGCCGTCATCGTTCCAATTGCGGTCGCGCCGGACGATTTCAAGGAGGTGGTCGACAGCTTCTCCCCGCCGCCCGCGGGCGTTCAGCCCGATGGCGAGATCGAACCGCGCCTGATGGTCCGCGGGGTCCGCCTCGATCCGGCGCTGCAGGTCCGCGAGGTCGCCCAGCGAGCCTGCCTGCTCGGCGAGCTCGATGGCCGCCCGGGCGCCGGCAATCGCCGGATCGCCCGCCTTCTCCTGCGGAGCCATGGCGAGGAAGCGCTTGGCGCCCTCGAGATCGCCCACCTCCACGTGGAGCTTCACGAGGGCGGCGAGCGCCGCGACGTTCTCCGGGTCCTGGGACAGCACGGCCGCGTAGAGCTCGGCCGCTCCGCCCATGTCGCCGGCCTCGGCCAGGCGGTCGGCCTCGGCGAGGATCTCCTCGGCGGCGCTGGGGCCGAGCGGGCCCACGAGGCGCTCGATGAAGCTCTTGATCTGGCTTTCCGGCAGGGCGCCCATGAAGCCGTCCACCGGCTGGCCGCGCTGGAAGGCGAAGACGGCGGGAATCGACTGCACGCCGAGCTGGCCCGCGATCTGCGGATGCTCGTCGATGTTCATCTTCACGAGCTTCACCTTGCCGCCGGCGGCGCGCACGGCCTTTTCCAGGATCGGCGTGAGCTGCTTGCAGGGGCCGCACCAGGGCGCCCAGAAATCCACCAGCACCGGCTGCTGCATGGACTCGGCCAGCACGTCCTGGCGGAAGGCCGCCGTGGTGGTGTCCTTCACGAGATCGTCGGAGGGGGCGGGGTTGTCGGAGAGCATGCGATCCTCGAAGGGTGGAGGCGTGAGAAGAACCTCCCTTAGATGGGAGCTTGAGCGTCGTCTGGCAATTCCGCCGGCGGCTCCGGCAGGCGCAGAATGAGCGGGTCGTGGCCCGTGGCGCGCAGGAACGCGACCAGATCCTCCCGCGACACGCCGGTGGTCATGGAATTGACCAGGGGATGAAAGTTCACCCGCTCATGCTCCATGAGGTTGGCGTCGAGCACCATGGTGACCTTGCCGTCCGTGTCGTTCACCACCGCGAAGGCCGTGACCGAGCCGGGCTCCACCCCGAGCAGGGCCCGCATCTGCTCGGCGGAGCCGAAGGAGAGGCGGCCCGAGGCGCCGAGGGCCTCGTGCGTCCGCTTGAGGTCGATGGCCGTGTCGTGCTTGGCGGAAATCAGGAAGAAGCGGCCCTTCTTGTCCTTCACGAACAGGTTCTTGGAATGGGCGCCCGGAATGCGTTCCTTGACGGATGCCGACTCGGCCACCGTGAACACGGGCTCGTGCTCCACGGTCTCAGCCTTGATGCCGAGAGCCGACAGACGCTCCAGGAGTTCCTGCGGGGAGAGATGGGCCAAGCTTGCAACCTCCGTGTCGGCTCGCCTTCTAGCGACCGGATGAAGCAGGCTCAAGGCTTCCTTCGAAAAGATCGCCAGGACCCTCTTGCCAAGCGAGCGGTTTTGGGGCACATCAACGGCCTCGCAACGGTGCCTCGGCATCGCGGAGCGCGGGTGTAGCTCAGGGGTAGAGCACAACCTTGCCAAGGTTGGGGTCGAGGGTTCGAATCCCTTCGCCCGCTCCAATTTCCGGACACCCACCGGAACCACAAGAACCGCCTTCGGGCGGTTTTTTGTTGCGCGCTCGAGGCCTGCTCAATCCGTGCGTTTCGATGAGGAATGAGGAATCGGCAGCGCGTTGGACCGCTTCACCTGTCCCAGGGCAAAGCTCGATTCGATGGAGGCCACGCCGTCGAGGCGGGTCAGCTTGTCCTTGATGAAGCGCTCGTAGGATTCGAGATCGCTCACCACGATCCGCAGCAGGTAATCCCGCTGCCCGGTCATCAGGTAGCAATCGACCACCTCGGGCCAGCGGGCGACCGCCTGCGAGAAGCGGTCGAGGTCGTCCTCCCGCTGCCGCTCCAGCTTGACCGAGGCGAAGACGCTGATCGGCAGCCCGACCTTGGCCTGGTCGATCACCGCCACATAGCCCTTCACGACCCCGGCCTCCTCCAGAAGGCGCACGCGCCGCGCGCAGGGAGAGGGGGACAGGCCGACCCGGTCGGCGATCTCCTGGGCCGTCATGCGGCCGTCGGCCTGCAGGGCGGCGAGGATGCGGCGGTCGATATCGTCGAGCTTGCGATCTGCCATGATTCACCAACAAAGCACGCATGATTGGTGAATCGGGTTAAAACATTCATCAATCGAGCGCCAATTTGATCTCGCCAGCCAAGCGGGCCGCATTAGACTTGTCCCAAGAATAAAGGGAGGGACCCATGGCTGACGCACGGCACCTGAGCATCTTGAAGGACCTCGAGCGCAAGGTGCTCTGGCTGTCCACATGGACCATCCACAACGCCAATCACCTGCGTCCCAACGAGGACGGGATGAAGGTCGGCGGGCACCAGGCCTCCTCCGCGTCCCTCTCCACCATCCTGACGGCGCTCTACTTCTCCGCGCTGCGCCCCGAGGACCGGGTGGCGGTGAAGCCCCATGCGAGCCCGATCTACCACGCGATCCAGTATCTCTTCGGCCGGCAGACCCGCGAGAAGCTCGAAAACTTCCGCGGCTACAAGGGCGCGCAGTCCTATCCCTCCCGCACCAAGGATATCGACGACGTGGATTTCTCCACCGGCTCGGTGGGCTTAGGCGTCGCCCAGACGCTATTTGCCAGCCTCGTGCAGGACTACGTGAAGGCCCATGGCTGGTCGAAGGACATGCCGGAAGGCCGCATGATCTCCCTGGTGGGCGATGCGGAGATGGACGAGGGCAACATCTTCGAAGCCCTGCTGGAGGGCTGGAAGCACGGCATCCGCAACACGTGGTGGATCATCGACTACAACCGCCAGAGCCTGGATGCGGTGATTCGCGAGGGCCTGTGGCAGCGCTTCGAGGCGCTGTTTCGCAATTTCGGCTGGGACGTGGTGGTGCTCAAGCACGGCTCGCTCATGCAGGAGGCGTTCAAGGAGCCTGGCGGCGAGAAACTGCGCGACTGGATCGATTCCTGCCCCAACCAGCTCTATTCGGCCCTGACCTTCCAGGGCGGCGCCGCGTGGCGCAAGCGGCTCCTCGACGATCTGGGCGATCAGGGGCCGGTCACCCGCCTCATCGAGAAGCGCTCGGACGAGGAGCTGGCGCAGCTCATGTCGAATCTCGGCGGCCACGACCTGCCGAGCCTGCTCGACGCCTTCGAGAAGGCACGCCAGCACGACCGCCCGGTCTGCTTCCTGGCCTACACCATCAAGGGTTTCGGCCTGCCGCTCGCCGGCCACAAGGACAACCATTCGGGCATGCTGACGCCGACCCAGATGGAAGCCTGGCAGAAGACGCAAGGGGTGCGCCCCGGCCATGAATGGGACAAGTTCGAGGGCTTGAAAACGCCGCAGGCGGAGATCGAGCGTTTCTTAAGCGAAGTGCCGTTCATCCAGAAGGGCACCCGCCGCTACACGGCGCCCCAGGTGCCAGTGCCGGAGAAGCTCGCCTTCCCGGCCAATCCGGCCATGTCGACCCAGCAGGGCTTCGGCTTCATCCTCAACGAGCTGGCGCGTTCCGACAACGCGCTCGCCTCGCGCATCGTCACCACGGCGCCGGACGTGACGGTCTCGACCAATCTCGGCGCCTGGGTGAACCGGCGCGGGCTCTATGCCCGCGAGAGCCTGGTCGACACCTTCAAGAAGGAGCGGATTCCCTCCACCTACAACTGGGAATTCTCGCCGTCGGGCCAGCATATCGAGCTTGGCATCGCCGAGATGAACCTGTTCATCGTGCTCTCGGCGCTTGGTCTGTCCCACTCCCTCTTCGGCGAGCGCATCCTGCCCATCGGCACCCTCTACGACCCGTTCATCTACCGCGGGGCGGATGCCCTGAACTATGCCTGCTACCAGGATGCCCGCTTCATGATCGTCGCCACGCCGTCGGGCGTGACGCTGGCCCCCGAGGGCGGTGCGCACCAGTCCATCGGCACGCCGCTGGTCGGCATGGCCCAGGATGGTCTCGCCTCCTTCGAGCCGGCCTTCGTGGACGAATTGGCTGTCATCATGCGCTGGGCCTTCGACTACATGCAGCGCGAGGGTGGCGAGCCCGACGAGAGAACCTGGCTGCGCGACGAGACCGGCGGCTCGGTTTATCTGCGCCTCTCCACCCGCACCCTGGAGCAGCCGCAGCGCGAAATGACCGCGGAACTGGCCGACGACGTGATGGCCGGCGCCTACTGGCTGCGCAAGCCCGGCCCGAATGCCCAGGTCGTGGTGGCCTATACGGGCGCGGTGGCGCCGGAAGCCATCGAAGCGGTGGGCCTCATGGCCGAGGACCGGCGCGACATCGGCCTGCTCGCCATCACCTCGGCCGACCGGCTCAATGCCGGCTGGACGGCGGCGCAGCGCGCCCGCGAGCGCGGCCTCGTCCATGCCCGGTCCCATGTGGAGCGCCTGCTCGGCGACGTACCGCCTCATTGCGGTCTGGTGACGGTGATCGACGGCCACCCGGCGACGCTCGCCTGGATGGGCTCGGTCATGGGCCACCGCACCCGCTCGCTCGGCGTGGAGCATTTCGGCCAGACCGGCACGGTCAAGGACCTCTATCGCCATTTCGGCATCGATGCGCAGGGCATCATCGCGGCCGCCGAGCTCATCGCCCCCGGCCGGCCCATGCGCCACCTGCGGGCGGTGTAGCGGGACCGGAGGTCAGGCCGGTCCCGAATCCCCTGCGCGCTTGGGAGTGCACAGGGCGGCAAAGCAGCGCTGAGGCCCTGTGAGCCTTCCGAAAGATTTGCGGCCGAATGGTTCACATGCTAACCGCGAGCCTCCAATCGGGAATTTCAGAGAGTCCATGGCGTCCAAGAGCATCCTTCGGGGGGACACCCTTCCCTTGATCAGCCGCCTGTGGCGGGACTGGATGCGTCCGCACCGGAAGACGCTGGCCGTGGTGCTCGTGCTGGTCGCCCTGGTGTCCGGCGCGACGGGGCTCTACCCGGTCCTCATCAAGGCGGCCTTCGACGCCTTCGACATGAAGGATGCGCAGGCCATCATGCTGGCCCCGCTCTTCGTGATCGCCGTGACCTCCGTGAAAGGTTTCTCGCTGCTCGCGCTCACGGTGCTCACCAACAAGGTGGTGACCCGGATCGAGGCCGACATGCAGACGGCGCTCTACGGCCACATGATCGAGGCCGACCTGTCCCAGATCGATCGCGAGAGCCCGGCGGCCCTGACCCAGCGCTTCACCACGGATTTCGCCTTCATCCGGGAGGCGCTCACCCGCCTGTCGACGGTGTTCCTGCGCGAGACCACGACCCTGATCGCCCTGATCGCCGCCATGCTCTGGATCGACCCGGTCCTGACCATCGTGGCGGCCATCATCGCGCCCTTCTTCGCCTACCCGGTCAACAAGATCGGCCGGAGGCTGCGCCAAGTGGCCGCCTCCACCCAGGAGCAGACCGGCGTGATGGCGAGCCTCATCACCGAGAGCCTTGCCGGCACGCGCATCGCCAAGACCTATGGGCTGGAGCGCTACCTGAAGGCCAAGGCCGCCAAGACCTTCGACGACGTGCGCGGCCTCAAGATGAAGGCCGCCAATGCCCGCGGGCGGATGGATCCGGTGCTGGAAACGGGCGGCGGCCTCGCGGTGGCGATCGTCCTCATGCTGATCGGCCAGCGCATCCTCGCCGGGGACAGCACCGTGGGCGACTTCACGGGCTTCGTCAGCGCCCTCGTCATGGCGGCGCATCCGGTCCGGGCGCTCGGCAACCTCAATGCCATTGTCCAGGAAGCGGCGGCGGCCCTGCAGCGCACCTTCCACATGATGGATCAGGCGCCCCGGATCCAGGACAAGCCGGGCGTGGAGCCGCTGCGGCTGAACGGCGGCGAGATCCGGTTTGCGGACCTGTCCTTCTCCTACGATGGAGAGGCCGCGGCCCTCGACCATGTCAGCCTTACCGCCGAGGCCGGGCAGACCACGGCCTTGGTCGGCCGCTCCGGCTCGGGCAAGTCGACGCTCCTGTCCCTCGTGCCGCGCCTCTACGACGCGACCCAGGGCACGGTCCTGATCGACGGGCAGGACGTGCGCGACGTCTCCCTGGCGAGCCTGAGGCAGGCCGTTGCGGTGGTGAGCCAGGACGTGATCCTCTTCGACGACACGATCCGGGCCAACATCGCCTTCGGCCGGTCCGGCGCCTCCGACGAGGAGATCGTGAACGCCGCCAAGGCGGCGGCGGCCCACGACTTCATCATGAGAATGCCGGAGGGCTACGATACGGTGGTGGGGCCGGGCGGCGGCCGCATGTCGGGCGGCGAGCGCCAGCGCATTTCGCTCGCCCGCGCCTTCCTGAAGGACGCGCCGATCCTGCTCCTCGACGAGGCGACGAGCGCGCTGGATTCCGAATCGGAGCGGCTGGTGCAGGATGCCATCCGCAAGCTCATGAAGGGCCGCACCACCCTGGTGATCGCCCACCGCCTCTCGACGGTCCGCAATGCGGAGAAGATCGTCGTGATGGAAAAGGGGCGGGTTGCCGAAACCGGGTCGCACGAGGCCCTCATCGCCAAGGCGGGCGCCTATGCCCGCCTGCACCGCCTGCAGCTGTCCGACGACAGCGAGCCGAGCCTGGCGGCGTCCTGACCTCAGTTCCTTAGAGGCTGGCCCATAGCGGCCTACTCGCGCCGCATGATCCTGTCGACGAGAAGGTGGGACCAGAAGCCGTAACGGAAGTTCCGTTCCAGGTCGTCCGCGTCGTACCGGGTCTCGATCCAGGTGAGGAACGGGATGCCCTTGGCTTCGCCGTCGCGGCGATAGAGATCGAAGAACTCGTCCAGGATGCCGGTCTTCGAGAAGCGGAAATGTCCGTAGCGCATGGACAGCTGCCGCTGGGCCTCGTCGATGGACTTGCCCTCATAGACCACGAGGTAGAGGGCGGCCACGAAGCCGGCCCGGTCGGCGCCGGACTTGCAGTGCAGGACCGCCGGGTATTCGATCGTGTCGAAGAATTTCTTGGCCGAGAGCAGGGTCTCCCGGTCCGGTGCGCCGCGGGAGCGCACCACGAACTCCTCCAGGTGGATGCCCAGCCGCTCGCAGGCCTCCTTCTGCAGCTGCCACGAGCCGTGCTCCCGGCCGCCGCGCAGGTTGATGATCGTCTTGATGCCTTCGGCCTTCAGGGCGGCGATCTGGTGCGGGGCCGGCTGGGCCGAGCGCCAGAGCCGGTCCGTGACCGGGTGCTTGTTCAGGTAGAAGAGGCGGAAAACGCCGTGATCGGCGATGAGCATATGGGCCCAGGCGCGCAGGCGCCCGGACAGCCCCTCGACGGGTCTGTCCCAGCGGGCGATCCGGGCCATGCGGCGGGCATAGCGGATTTCAGGCTTGAGGAACCTGTTGAACACGTCGATCCAGCAATCTGTTTTTATGTAAGATCATTCGGTGCAAGGGCCGAAGGCCGCCTTATCGACGATGGGAGCCGATTAATCAATCGTCTCCTCCCATATGCCGTTGCCGCGGCCGAAGTTCCCACCCCCGGTTAAGGGAGATCCGGCGAGATGCAACCAATCGGTTGCCGGTCTGCCGCCTGTCGTGTAAGGGGTGCGCTCTGAAACAACCCTCCTCGACGAATAGTGCGTCTGGACACCGGGCCTTCCTTAAGCTTGCCGGCGCCGCATCGTTGAGACCAACAAGCACTTCAGGAGAGCGGCGTCATGTCGTCCACCTTCGAGACCGTCGCCGGCATCATTTCAGAGACCGCCGATATCCCGCGCGAGCAGATCACTCCCGAGAGCCACGCCATCGAGGATCTGGGCATCGACTCGCTCGCGTTCCTCGATATCGCGTTCGCCATCGACAAGGCCTTCGGGATCAAGCTGCCCCTGGAGCAGTGGACCCAGGAAGTGAACGAGGGCAAGGCTCCGGCCGAGGAGTACTTCGTCCTGAAGAACCTCGTGGCGCGCATCGACGCGCTGGTGGCGGCCAAGCAGGCCTGAAGACAAGACAACCGTCCCGGCGGTTAGGCCCTGGGGGGCTTGTCGGGATGGTAGGCGCGACGCAGCCCTCCTCCCCCTTGTGGGGAGGAGTTGGAGGTGGGGGTGTAAGCGTCACACTGGTCCAGTTTATCGCCGGCACCCCCGCCCCTAGCCCCTCCCCACAAGGGGGAGGGGGACAGGTTTTGCGAAAAATGCGCCTCGAATATTTTGAAATGATCGACCGGGTGACGACCCTCGACCGCGAGACCAAGCGGATCGAGGTGTCCTCCGTCGTCCCCCAGGAAAGCCCCGTCTTCGAAGGGCACTTCCCCGGCCACCCCCTCGTGCCCGGCGTTCTCCTCACGGAGACCATGGCCCAGGCCTCCGGCTATCTGGTGCTGGGCGTCATGGGCTTCACCCACATGCCGTTCCTGATGGGCGTCGACAAGGCGCGCTTTCGCACCTTCGTCGGACCGGGTACGGTGCTGAACGTCACAGCGCAGCTGGAGCATGAAGGCTCGGGCTATGCGGTGACCAAGGCCAGGATCACGGCCGAGGGCAAGCCGATCTGCGACGCCGAGCTGCGCTTCCGGATCATGCCCTTCCCGGAAGGCATGGACGGCCTGATGCGCGCGCAAGCCAGGCGCATCGGTCTTCTCGAGGAGACGGTTTGATGCGCGATGTCGTCATCACGGGAGTAGGCCTCGTCTCTTCTGCCGGCGAGGGCCTGGACGCGCACCTGACGGCGCTCGCCGACGGTGCCCCGTACACGGATGCGGCCACGTTCGAGCCCTTCCCGGTCCACCCGGCGGCCCCCCTGGAATGGGACCGGCAGATCCCGAAGAAATCCGACCAGCGGCAGATGGAGCCGTGGCAGAAGCTCGGCTGCTATGCGGCGGGCCTCGCCCTCGATGCGGCCGGCGCCAAGGACGATGCGGCTCTCAAGGGCCGCATGCAGCTCATCGTCTCGGCCGGCGGCGGCGAGCGCGACTATGCAGTCGACGGGCAGATCCTCACCGGGCTGCGCCAGGCGAACAATCCCGGCGTCTTCCTCAACGAGCGCCTGATGGGCGACCTGCGTCCGACCCTGTTCCTGGCCCAGCTCTCCAACCTGCTCGCCGGCAACATCTCCATCGTCCACGGCGTCACCGGCGCTTCGCGCACCTTCATGGGCGAGGAATCGAGCGGCGTTGATGCCCTCCGCATCGCCCGCGAGCGCATCGCCTCGGGCCAGGACGACATCTTTCTCGTCGGCGGCTCCTACAATGCCGAGCGTCCCGACGTGCTCCTCATCTACGAGATGGGCGGCTTCCTCTGGAAGAAGCCCTACGCTCCGGTCTGGGAGCGCCCCGCGCAGGGCGGCGGCATGATCCTCGGGTCCGGGGGCTGCTTCCTGGTGCTCGAATCCCGTGAGCACGCCGCTGCGCGGGGCGTGACGCCGCTGGCAGCGATTGCCGGCGTCGCCTCCGACCGCAGCCGCCGCAAGCCCGGCAGCGTCGAGGGCGCCCTTCACGCCCTGACGAAGCAGCTCGGCGCCAAACCCGATGTGGTGCTCTCCGGCGCCACCGGCATTAAGGGCATCACCGACGAGGAGCAGGCCGCGCTCCGGGATATCGCCCCGGGTGCCGCCCTGCACGCGACCGGCGATCTCGTCGGCCACACCATGGAGGCCCAGGCGCCCATCGGCGTCGCGCTGGCCGCCGGCCTGATCGCCAGGGGCGGGCCGAGCGAGGCGCTCGTCACCTCCATCGGGCATTGGCGCGGCGAAGGCGCCATCCGGCTCACCAAGGCTTGAGGAGAACGCTATGGCGCTTCGCGACAAACAGGGCCGCCCGCTCGTCGCCGTCACCGGCATGGGCGTGGTCACGTCCCTCGGCCAGGGCAAGGACGACACCTGGGCCGCGCTGACGGCCGGCCGGTCCGGCATCCACCGCATCGAGCGCTTCCCCACGGACGGCCTGCGCACCACGATTGCCGGCACCATCGACTCGGTCGACGTGGAGCCGTTCTGCGCCCCCATGCTGTCCGAGCGGCTTGCCATGCTGGCGGCCGAGGAGGCGGTGGGCCAGTCGGGGCTGAACCAAGAGGATTTCCCCGGCGCGCTGTTCATCGCCGTGCCGCCGGTCGAGATGGAATGGCCGCAGCGCGAGGCTTTGGCCAAGGCCTCCGGCCAGGACGGCGACGTCACCTACAAGGATCTGCTGAAGGCTGCGGCCTCGGGCGAGTTCAAGCCGTGGCACGATCTGTTCATCTTCGGCACCGTGGCCGACCGGGTCGCCGACCGCTTCGGCACCAGGGGCTCGCCGATCTCGCTCTCCACCGCCTGCTCGTCCGGCGCCACGGCGATCCAGCTCGGCGTCGAGGCGATCCGCCGGGGCGAGACCGATGCGGCTTTGTGCATCGGCACCGACGGCTCGGTGAACCCTGAATCGCTGGTCCGCTTCTCGCTGCTCTCCGCGCTCTCGACCCAGAACGAGAACCCGGAAGGGGCGTCAAAGCCCTTCTCCAAGAACCGCGACGGCTTCGTCATGGGCGAGGGCGGCGCGGCGCTCGTGCTGGAGGATGCCGAGAAGGCGAGGGCGCGCGGCGCCAGGATCCTCGGCTACGTGCTCGGCTGCGGCGAAAAGGGCGACGGCTTCCACCGCACCCGCTCGTCGCCGGACGGCATGCCGGCCATCACGGCGATCCGCGAGGCCCTGACTGACGCGGGCCTCGCGCCGGACGACATCGACTACGTCAACGCCCACGGCACCTCGACGCCGGAGAACGACAAGATGGAGGCCATGAGCTGCACCGCCGTGTTCGGCGAGCGCATGGCGAGCGTTCCGATCTCCTCCAACAAGTCGATGATCGGCCATACGCTGACCGCCGCCGGCGCGGTCGAGGCCGTGATGTCGCTCATGACCATCGCGACGGGCCGCATTCCGCCGACGATCAACTATCAGGTGCCGGATCCGGCGATTCCGCTCGACGTGGTGCCCAACGTCGCCCGCGACGCGGAGGTGCGTTACGTGCTCTCCAATTCCTTCGGCTTCGGCGGCCAGAACACCTGCCTCGTCTTCGGGGCCGAGCCGAAAGGGGCTTGAGATATGACACGGGTTCTGGTGACGGGCGGCGGCAAGGGTGTCGGTGCCGCCATCGTGCGGGCGCTTGTGGCCGCAGGCCACGACGTCGACTTCACCTACCGCTCGTCGGGAGACGCCGCGAAGGCGCTGAGCCAAGAGCTGATGCAGGCGAATTCCGGCCGCACCGTCACGGCCCACGAGGTCGATCTCGCCGACAAGGCGGCGCTGGAGGCCTTCTGCGAGGGGATCGAGGGCGAGAGCTTCTTCGGGCTCATCCACAATGCCGGCCAGCCCTACGATGCGCTTGCCGCCATGATGCAGCAGGACAAGGCCGAAACCGCCATGCAGGTGAACTTCTGGTCGTTGACCCGCATCGCCAAGGCGCTCATGCGCGGCATGATCCGCGCCAAGCAGGGGCGCATCGTGGCCATCGGGTCGGTGGCGGCGCTCCAGGGCAATCCGGGCAACGCGGCCTACGCGGCCTCCAAAGGCGCGCTGATCTCCTATTGCCGCACACTCTCCGTCGAGACCGCCAAGCGCGGCGTCACCGTGAACGTGATCGCGCCGGGCTTCATCGACACGGACATGATGGCGCCCTATGCCGCCTACCGCGAGAACATGGAAAAGCAGATCCCGGCCGGGCGCTTCGCCAAGCCGGAGGAGATCGCAGGGTTGGCCGCCTTCCTCATGAGCGAGCCCGCCGCCTACATCACCGGCACGGTGCTGCCCATCGACGGCGGCCTGACCTCGATGCTGGGCGTGCATCGGTAGGACCACGGCGTCATCCCGGACGGCGGAGCCGATCCGGGATCGCGCGACGAGAATGGTGCTGGCTCACCTCTCCCGGGGAGAGGGAGTGCAGTGCTCCATCTCTCACGGTCCGGCAGCGCGAAAATAGCGCGTCATGAGAGCGGCCCACCAGCCAACGCTCATTCCGGTTCCGAGACCGGTGACCGTGTAGGGCAGCAAGGTCACAAGATGTTCCTGGGCCGAGTTGCGGCCGAGGGCCGAGTAGACCTCGAGGGCATAGCGCATGCCGAACAGCAGAAGACCCGTCACGAGCCAGAACGCCGTGCCGGGCATTCGCAGATGTCCCTCTGCCCGGTCGATACCGATGGGCAGAAGCATGGCCCAGATGGCTCCGATCCCGATCCCCAAAAGGCCGCTGGCCAGCCAGAACGGAAGAGCTTCGGGAAGTCGAGACGAATGAAGAAGCGTTCCGAGCGCTACGGCTAGGAAAACGCCTGGAATAACGCTGAGACGCAGAGGGCTTCTGCTGCCGGGCTTGAGGGCGGTCATGCCGAGATAGATGACCAGTCCAAGAACGGCCCAGACCCACAGCGGGGTGCCCGCAATGATCGCCCATATCGTATTCACGCCCATCCCCATCGAACGCAGAGATGTATTGTTATATGGACTTGGTTGAGCCGGGAAGCTCGCCTATCGGCTTGTCATTCCGGGTTCTGCCCTTTAAGCGGCGACGACACAGAATTCCGTTCAAAGCCTTTCGAAGAAAGCCAGTTCATGCGCTCCCTCCAGCTTTTCGGCGACCGTGACCTTCGCATCACCGAGATCGACGCCCCGCCGCCTCCCGGTCCGGGCGAGGTGCAGGTGCGGGTGAAGGCGCTGGCGCTGAACTTCCTCGATGTCTGGGGCTTTCGCGGCATGGCGTTCGCCAAGCGCAAGATGCCCCAGGCCGTGGGCGTCGAGGCCTCGGGCGAGATCGCCGCGGTGGGCGAGGGCGTCACCCGGTTCAAGGCGGGCGATCCGGTGACCATGTACGGGGCCGAGACCTGCGGCCATTGCAGCGCCTGCCGGAAAGGCTGGGACAATCTGTGCGAGAACGTCGCCGGCATCATGGGCTTCCACATCGACGGCTTTGCCCGCGAGCTGATCAATCGGCCCGAGCGCCTCGTGATCCCGGTGCCGCAGGGCGTCTCCTTCGAGCAGGCGGCCTGCGCGCCCATCGGCTTCGGCACCGTGCAGCATATGCTGTTCGACAACGCGAAGCTGGAACCGGCTGAGTCGATCCTCGTCCACGCGGGCGGCTCGGGCATCGGCACGGCGGCGATCAAGATGGCCAAGGCCATCGGCTGCACGGTCTATACCACCGTGGGCGACGACGAGAAGGGCGAGAAGGCGAAGGCCTTGGGCGCCGATTACGTCGTCAACTACCGCACCGAGCGCTTCGAGGGCGAGGTCCGGCGGCTGACCAAGCGCAAGGGCGTCGACGTGGCGTTCGAACATGTGGGCGCCGAGACCTGGAACGGCAGCTTGCTGTGCCTCAAGCGCGGCGGGCGCCTCGTCACCTGCGGCTCGACCTCGGGCGTGTCCACCACCATGAACCTGATGCAGCTCTTCCAGCAGCAATACCGGATTTTTGGGTCCTTCGGCTGCCGGATCGAGAACATCTCCCAGTCGCTCGACAAGATGGCCCAAGGCATGAGCCCGGTCATCGACGCGGTCTTCCCCCTCGACGAGTTCCAGAAGGGCCTGGAGCGGCTCGAGGGCCGCAAGGTCTTCGGCAAGGTGATCGTGACGTTCTAAGGAGGAGGCCTTGCGCATCGTCACATGGAATGTTTGCGACGGCTTTAACCGTAAGTTCGGGCACCTTGAAAGGCTGGACCCAGACCTCGCGATCATTCAGGAGGTCAGGCCGGGGTGCCTTGCCTTTGCCGGATTGTCTGAAAGGTCGCTCTGGCTTGGCGATGAAGGACAGAAAGGCTTAGCGGTCATCGGTTACGGCGGCTGGAAGCTATCGCCGGCGATGAGCATTTCCGAGCGCTGGTTCTGTCCGGTCATCGCACATAATGGGTCTCAGGTTTTGCATATAGTGGCGGTGTGGGTCGACTCGTCGCAAGAATGCGGCCCACCCACTCTGAGTGCTCTTGCCAAGCTGCGAGACTTTGTTGAAGCCGCTCCGACAATCATTGCTGGAGACTTCAATCATTGCGTTGCGATGGACAAGCGAAAGTCTCCGGGTAAGCGCTTCAGCGATGTGCTGAAGATTTTCGACGAGCTCGGCCTCGCAAGCGCTTGGCACGACCACAAACAAGAGGAGCATGGCCAAGAAACTGCCGCTACGCTTTACTGGACCTGGAACCGTGATCGCCAATTCCATATCGACTTTCTGTTCCGATCGCGCAGCATAGATGTAGAACAGGCTCTGCTTGGCACCTATGAGCAGTATGTTCCCACGAAGATCAGCGATCACGTCCCACTGGTTGTCGATCTAAAGATCTGATATCTGGCCACATTTCCAGCCCGCAGCTCAACGGACGAGCCGAGAATTCGGCCTGATACATCGAACAGGACCATCTTGTGAATTCCTCACACCGCCCCCGCAGCCTCGTCTCGCGCCTCACGGAGACGGTCATGGTCGGCGTCGTGCGCGGCGTGTTCGGCCTGGCGCGCGCCCTGGGTCCTGAGCGCTCCGGCGCAGTCGGAGCGGCGCTGACGCGCACCTTCGGCCCTTTGCTTCGCGCCCACAAGACGGCCCTGAACAACATCCGCGCGGTCTATCCGCAGAAATCGGAAGCCGAGGTGAAGGCGCTCGCCACGGCGGCCTGGGACAATCTTGGCCGCACGGCCGGCGAATACCCACATCTTGGGCGCCTGTTCGATTTCGATCCGGACAGCGACGTTCCCGGCCGCACCGAGGTCGACGGGATCGACCATTTCCTTGAGCTTCGCGACGACGGCAGGCCCGGCCTCATCTTCTCCGCCCATCTCGCCAACTGGGAGCTGCCGGCCATCTGCGCCGCCCGGTTCGGGCTCGACACCACGGCGGTGTTCCGCGCACCCAACGATCCGGCCATCGCCCGCGTGCTGCACGAGATCCGCAGCGAGACCATGGGCAACCTGGAAGCGGCCCGGCAGGGCGCGGCCTTCGCCATGCAGGGGGCGCTGGAGAAGGACGGGCATCTGGGCATGCTCATCGACCAGCATTTCACCCGCGGGGTGATCGTCAGCTTCATGGGCCGCCCGGCCCTGGTGAACCCGATCCTGGGAAAATTCGCCCGCCGCTTCGACTGCCCGGTCCACGGGGTGCGGGTGATCCGGCTCCCCAACCACCGCTTCCGCCTGCAGCTCACGCCCCCCCTCGATCTGCCGCGGGACCCGGACGGCCAGATCAACGTGCAGGGCGCGATGCAGGCCATGACCTCCGTGGTGGAGGAATGGGTGCGGGAATACCCGGAGCAATGGCTGTGGATGCATCGCCGTTGGCGGGTGCCTGCCAAAGCATCGGACCCAAAAGTGGGTCCCGCATTTGGGATCTGATCCGATGCTCCAATCGTTGAAGAGCACATCGTGCGCGGCCCGCTGGGTCCGCACGATGTGCTGGTGCTCAAGGTAAAGTGAGTTCACCTTGAGGCGGAATTCATGTTCCATGGCGGCATCATGGTATCCCAATTGAAAGCGACCCTGGCGGCCCTTGCATTTGCCGCTTCTCTGCAGCCTGCCTGGGCGGAACCGCCCCGTGCGGTGGTCGAGCTCTTCACCAGCCAGGGCTGCTCATCCTGCCCGCCGGCGGACCAGCTTCTGGTCGAATATTCCCGCCAGCCGGACATCGTGGCCCTGTCGCTGCCGGTCAATTATTGGGATTATCTCGGCTGGAAGGACACGCTTGCCCATGTGTCCTTTACCGAGCGGCAGAAGGCCTATGCCCATTCCCGCAACGACCGGCAGGTCTTCACGCCGCAGATCATCGTCAACGGCAAGAAATCCTCCATCGGGTCCGACCGGGCAAAGGTCGAAAAGGCGATCCAGGTCACCACCAAGGGCCGCAGCACACTGCCGGTGAACGTGATCATCACCGAACGGGACGGCACGGTCACGATTGCCGTCGAGGAGACCCCCGACACCACGCAGCGCGAGGCCGAGGTGTGGATCCTGCCCGTGCTGAAGTCCCAGACGGTGCCGATCGAGCGCGGCGAGAACAAGGGCAAGACCATCACCTACGCCAATGTGGTGCGCAGTCTGAACCGGGTCGGCGAATGGCGCGGCGGCTCGGCCCGCTTCGAGGTGCCGCTCGACATGGCCCGCAAGGATGGCGATGCTTATGTGGTGCTCGTGCAGGGCACGGATGCGACCCGGCCCGGCATCATCCTCGGCGCCGCGAAGGGCCCCGGGCTTTAGAGCCGATTCAACGGAATCGGCTCTCTGTCCTTGGACTGCCGCATTTTTTGACGGCGAACCGGATCCACTTCGCCGAAAATGCTCTAATCCAGCAGAATGACCTTGTTGGGCAGCTCGTTCACGTCGTCGACCCGTGGAGGGGCGTGCTCGGCCAGGATCGCGCCCGTGCGCCCGATGGCCTCCTCCAGCCCCTCGATCATCCGGCCCTCCCGGATCGCCGCCGTCAGGTCCGACACGATGCCGGCCCAGATGCCCGGCCCGGCCCGGTCTGCAATGCCCGTATCGGCCAGGATCTCCGCATGGCGCTCGGCGAGCGCGAGATAGATCAGCACGCCCGTCTTCTCCCGCGTGCGGGTCATTCCGCGCCGCAGGAACTCGCGCGAGGCGGCCTCGTGCGCCTGGGCATGCTTGACGGAGCGCGGCACCAGGGCAAAGCGCAGCTTCGGCCAGGAGAGCAGGAGGCTCAATGCGAGTGCGACCGCGAGTTGGATCAGGAAGATGCGCGCGGTGCCGATCTGCGTGAGCCAGATCAGCGGCCAGGGCGTGACGAGGGCCGTGAGCATGGCCCAGATCAGCGGAACGGCCCGGTAGTGCCCGGCCTGCTCGGCGATCACGAGAACCACCTCGCCGGAGGTTCCAGTCTCCACGGTGCTGATGGCGCCGGCTAGGCGGGCCTGTTCCTCGGTTGAAATCATCTACCAGCTCCCCGAAGCGCCGCCGCCGCCCGACGAGCCGCCCCCTCCCGAGAACCCGCCTCCGCCGGACCATCCGCCGCCGCCGCGCGACCAGCCGCCGCCTCCCCACCCGCCGGTGGTGACAATCCACGGGCCATGGCGGCCCCGCCGGATGCCTCGCCTGCGGCCCGCGCCCATCAGACGCGAGATCAGGAAGAACAGGATCAGCAGGATGATGAAGGCCACAACGGGGTCGATGGCGGTGGTGCTGTCCTCGCGCACCTGGGCGCGCCGCTGCCATTCCTCCGCGTCGCCGGTGAGAATCGACAGGATGGCGTCGATTCCCGCATCGATGCCGCCCACGAAATCGCCCCTCTGGAACTGGGGCGCGATGGCCGTGGCGATGATGATTTTCGACAGGGCGTCCGTGAGGGCGCCCTCGAGGCCGTACCCCACCTCGATGCGGACTTTCCGCTCCTGCGGGGCCACGAGGAGCAGGGCGCCGTTGTCCTTGCCCTTCTGACCGAGCTGCCAGTGGCGGAACAGGCGATTGGCGTAATCCTCGATCTCGTAGCCTTCCAGCGAACGCACGGTCGCGACCACCACCTGGTCGGTGGTCCTGTCCTCATGGGCTTTCAGCTTCGCTTCAAGCGCGGCCTGCTCCTCGGGCTTCAGGAGATCGGCCGCATCGACCACCCGGCCGGTGAGGGGCGGGAAGGTCTGGGCGAGGGCAGGGAGGGGGAAGAGAAGGAGCGTGAGAAGGGCGATGATGAGCGCCGCCATTCTTCCCTCCCCCTTGCGGGGAGGGGCAGGGGTGGGGGTCGCGCAGCCGGGCGCACGGCGCAACCAGAGCCCGCTGTAGCGGCCACATGCATTCTGGACAAGGTATGGAGCTCTGACGATCCGACCCCCACCCTCGATCGCTCCCCGCAAGGGGGAGGGAGGATCACCAGTGCCCCTCATCCGCTTAGAATTTCACCGGCGGCGGGCGGTCGGATCCGGCCGTTGCGGTGAACGTCTCCATGGGCTTCGCGTCCGGGTACACGATGGAAGCGACCCAGCGGCCGGGAACCGTGCGCAGCTCCGTGTTGTAGGACTGAACGGCGGAGATGTAGTCCCGCCGGGCGACGGCGATGCGGTTCTCGGTGCCCTCGAGCTGCGACTGCAGAGCCAGGAAGTTGGCGTTGGACTTCAGCTCCGGGTACCGCTCGACGGTGGCGAGCAGCCGGCCGAGCGCGCCGGAGAGCTGGCTCTGCGCCTCCTGGTATTGCCGGAACTTCTCAGGGTCGGTGACCGTGGAGGCGTCGACCTGGATCTGCGTAGCGCGGGCGCGGGCCTCCGTCACCTGGGTCAGCACCTCGCGCTCCTGCTGGGCGAAGCCCTTCACGGTCTCGACGAGGTTGGGAATGAGATCGGCTCGGCGCTGGTACTGGTTCTGCACCTCGCTCCAGGCGGCCTTGGCCTGCTCCTCCAGGGTCGGAACGTTGTTGATGCCGCAGGCCGACAATCCGAACGCCAGGATCAGGCCGGTCAGGGCCATACGGATCCGGGCGGGTGAGAGCAATGCGGTCATGTCTGTCCTTCTCGCGGATTTTGGTTCTTCTTATCCCGTCCGGATCAACACATGGAGCAGGGGCGGCGTTTCAACAAGCGGTTTTCCGGTAGCCGTGCACACGGGATTGAGGCATGATCCCGCCGCTTCGACCGGATCGCATCCATGACCTTCCTGCCCGACGTCAGCACGCTCATCACCTACTCGCTCGCCGCCACCCTGCTGTTCATCACGCCGGGCCCGGACATGAGCCTCTCCCTGGCCAAGACCATGGCGGGCGGGCGCAGGGCCGGCATGGCCGCGATGCTGGGCGCGATGGCAGGCTGCGGCGTCCATACACTGCTGGCGGCGCTCGGCCTCTCGGCTCTGCTGGCCGCTTCCGTCACCGCCTTCACGGTGCTGAAAATTGTTGGTGCGCTCTACCTGTTGTGGATGGCGTTCGACGCCGTGCGCAACGGCTCGGCCTTGAGCGTGAAGGACGAGGGCCGGGCGGAGATCCCGTTCTGGAAGACCTTCTTCCTGGGGGTGGGCATCAATCTCACAAACCCCAAGGTGGTGCTGTTCTTCGTGACCTTCCTGCCGCAATTCGTCGATCCGGCCGACCCGCATGCCGCCGACAAGCTCCTGTTCCTGGGCCTCTACTTCATCGTGCTCACGGCCCCCATGGGCGTGCTCATGATCCTGGGTGCCGACAAGGTGATCGCGCTGCTGCGCGGTCGTCCGAAGCTCATGCGCGGGATCGACTATTCCTTCGCCGGCCTGTTCTCGGTCTTCGCCGTCAAGATCCTGACGACGGCGCGGTAGGGGCGGGCCGCCTCGGTTCGCGCCCGCCGATGATCGCCCAGTAGACGAGGCCGGCGACGGCGCCGGTGAGCCCCAGCACGAAGCTCACATGCAGTTCCTCGGGGCTGGCGATCCGCGCCTGCCCGCGCAGGATCCAGGGCACCGCCGCCGTCAGAACGGCCGTGGCGAGCACGTGCCAGAGGAGGCTGCGCATCCCCAGCACCTCGCTGACGATGGCGACCAGCAGCGGCGGGAAGATCAGCAGCGTGAACATGATTCGGCCGACCGCCAGGAACGCATCCTCCACGACGGGCCCGGGATCCTCAGCGGCAAACACCGCATCGAGCAGAGACCAGAAGCCGACGAAGAGCGTGTCGCCGGTCAAAAGCGCCATCACCGGGTCGACGATCGAGGCGATAAGGAAGAACGTGCCGCTCGCGCCGACGGCGATGAGGAGCGCGAAGGGGATGAGGATGAGCCAGCGGATCATGGCTCATAACTAAAGGAGCCTCGGAGCATCCGCCAGTCAGCCTGTGGAGAAAGCGCCGCGCTGAGGGCAGCGCGGCGCCATTCAGGGCTTACTCCCCGTTCCCCACCGCATACACACCCTCAGCCCCGATGCCCTGTTCGGCCATCATGCGGGCGCGGGCGCGCAGCTTTTCGGTCTCGCTCTTGAGCTGGCCGCAGGCGGCCAGGATGTCGCGGCCGCGCGGGGTGCGCACGGGGGATGCGTAGCCGGCCCGGTAGACGATCTCGGAGAAGCGCTCAATCCGCTCCCAGTCCGAGCACTCGTATTTCGAGCCGGGCCAGGGATTGAACGGAATCAGGTTGATCTTCGCCGGAATGCCCTTGAGCAGCTGGACGAGCTTGCGGGCGTCGGCATCCGAATCGTTCACGCCTTTCAGCATCACGTATTCGAAGGTGATGCGGCGCGCGTTCGACAGGCCGGGATAGGCCCGGCAGGCGTCGAGCAGCTGCTTGATGTCGTATTTGCGGTTGATCGGCACCAGCTCGTCGCGCAGTTCATCGCGCACGGCGTGGAGCGAGATCGCCAGCATGGTGTTGGCTTCCGCGCCCAGGCGCTCCATCTGCGGCACGACGCCGGAGGTGGAGACCGTGATGCGCCGGCGCGACAGGGTCAGGCCCTCGCCGTCCGACATCACGTCGATGGCGGCCACCACGTTGTCGGTGTTGTAGAGCGGCTCGCCCATGCCCATGAACACGATGTTGGACACGAAGCGTCCGCCGTCGCTGGGCACGAAGGCGCCGTCCGGCGGCGTAGCGCCGGGCCAGTCGCCGATGGCGTCGCGGGCGACGATGAGCTGCGCCACGATCTCGGCCGAGGTCAGGTTGCGCACGAGGCGCTGGGTGCCCGTATGGCAGAAGGAGCAGGTGAGCGTGCAGCCGACCTGGCTCGACACGCACAGCGTGCCGCGGTCGACCTCGGGAATGTACACGCACTCGATCTCCGCGCCCTTGTCGAGGGGGCCGGTGGAGGCCATGCGGATCAGCCACTTGCGGGTGCCGTCCTTCGAGACCTGCTCGGAGACCACCTGCGGGCGGGCGAGCGTATAGGCTGTGCTGAGCTTGGCGCGCAGCTCCTTGCCCATGTTGGTCATCTCGGCAAAATCCCTGGCGCCGCGGAAATAGATCCAATGCCAGAGCTGGGCCACGCGCATCTTGAGCTCGCGCTCGGGCACGTCGATGGCAGCCAGCGAATCCTTCAGCTGGTCGCGGGTGAGGCCGACGAGCGAGGCGCCGCCGGGAGCGGCCCCGGCCACGACGTTCAGCTCCGCGGTCTTTTCAATGAACCCGGCCGCGCGCGCGGCATCGCTCACGGCCAGGGGGGCCGCATTGGGGTTGCGCTTGGCGATGTCGAGCACCGTCGCCATGGGAGATCATGCCTTCGTTTTTGGGAATTCGGTGGTCTTATAACACGATTGCGCCGGAAAAGTGAGCGCTTAAACGCAAAATCCGGGCCTCAGGCCCGGAAGATGCTCATCGAAGCGACCTTTTTCAACCGCGCGGAGACCCTACGAAGCGCATTCCTTGCGGGCGTGCTCCAGGGCCTTGGTGAAGCCGTTGAGCGAATAGCGGTCGGTGAGATTCGAGCCGCGGGCCGACTGCGACTTCACGGTCATGGTGCCGCTCTTCGCCATGCTGGCGATGGCCTGGCCTTCCTCAGCCGGGTTCTTCAGCCAGGCATTGGTCGCCTTGGCCACGAGAGCATAGGATTCCTTGCCGACGGAGACTTCGGCCGGGCCGTTCTCCTTGGCCGTGAAGCCGAACTCGAAGGCCACCTCGTTCTTCACGTTTTCCGCAGGGCGGAAGGAGACGAAAAGATAGGCCGGGTCGCGATTGACGTTCTTGGGCGTCCAGTCCTTCGGACGGCTGAGCGCATAGCAGATCTTCGAGCGCCCGGTCTGGGCCATGTAGACCTCCCAGTCGCCGTAGGACGTCACGAGCGAGCCGCCAGGGCTCGCGGCAGCCCGCGCCGGCTTGGCCGCGCCGGCCGCCGCTGCCGCTCCAGCCGCCGCTGCGGCAGGCTTGGCCGGCGAGGTCTTGGCGGCAGAAGGCTTGGCGGCCGAGGGCTTGGCCGGGGAGGCCGGCTTGGCTGCGGGTTTGGCCGGAGCCGAGCGAGTGGATGGCTGCGTCGGACGCTGGGCCTGAGCCAGGGCTGCAGGTCCGGTTCCGAGGACGACGAGGGCGGAAAGGATGCCCGCGGCGATGCCGCGCTGGAGAGATGCAGGAATCATGGGGCGGGACGATACAGGCCGATGGTTAAGAACTTTTCACCATCTCCGATAAGGCCGCATTGCAGGATCGGCGATGCGTCGAAACGTGGCGGTTGCTTCAGGAGTACCGACCGGGCTGAGCCGCAGCCCAATAAAAAGGGCCGCCTGGGCGACCCGATCAGTATCCTTCAAAGCTTGTTCGTTTTTGAAAAGTCGGAGGAGTTGAAATCACTTTAGTGCTAACGGGAATCACTTATAACGCCAAGAAATAACATTGCAATAAGTATATATTCTTCTTGAGCCTGCGCGGGCCAAAACTGTCGCTAAGCTTTCCCTTGCGTCTCGGCCAAGGTCGTCCGGGCTTTCTCCCGGTGCTCTTCCGTGATGGAGCCGGCCACCTGGGTGATGGCGGCCGCCAGCACCGCGGCATCGTCGGCAAAGCCGATCAGGGGCAGGAGGTCGGTGATCGCATCCGTCGGGAACACGAAATACGCGATCGCCCCGATGAGAATCAGCTTCACGCGGCTGGGAGTCGACGGATCGGTCGCACAGTAGAAGGCGGCCACCAGGTCCTCGGCGAAGGGGATCTTGCCCGCCACGCGCTTGAGCTTCTCCCAGAAGCGGCGCTTGAGGCCTTCCTCGTCACGGGTCGCCTCGCGCATGGCCTCCATCTCGGCCTTGGTGAAAGGCTTCACGAAGGGTTCGCTCATCCGGTGTGTTCCTTCCATGGTCTGCGTTCCCGTTCCGTCGAGGATACCGTAAGACGTGTCCCGACACAGGGAGAAAAGCGATGAAGCTCGACAAATTGATGGCAGCAATCGTCACCGGGGGCGCTTCCGGCCTCGGCGAGGCCACGGCCCGCATGCTGGCCGCCAGCGGCGCGAAAGTGGCCATTCTCGATATGAACGCGGAACGCGGCGAGCAGGTTGCCCAGGACATCGGCGCCATCTTCTGCCGGACAGACGTGACGGACGAGGCCTCCATCGATTCGGCGCTGGCGGCGGCGCGCGCGGCGAACGGCATCGAGCGCATCCTCGTCAACTGCGCCGGCATCGCGCCGGGCAAGCGCACGGTGTCGAAGAAGCGCGACACCGGCGAGCTGATCCCGCACGATGTCGCGAGCTTCCGCCGCGCGGTCGAGATCAACCTGATCGGCACCTACGCCATGATCACCAAATGCGCCGCCGCCATGGCGGGACTGGACCCGGTGACGCCCGACGGCGGGCGCGGCGTCATCGTCAACACCTCGTCCGTGGCCGCGCAGGACGGGCAGATCGGCCAGGCCGCCTATTCCGCCTCCAAGGGCGGCGTGCACGGCCTGACGCTGCCCGTCGCCCGCGATCTCTCGGGCTTCGGCATCCGGGTGATGACGATCATGCCGGGCCTGTTCCACACGCCGCTCTTCGAGGGCATCGCCGAGGATTACCGCAAGGCGCTGGAAGCCAACGTGCCGTTCCCCTCGCGTCTCGGGCGGCCCGAGGAATATGCAAACCTCGTCAAGGCGATCATCGAGAACGACATGCTCAACGGCGAGGGCATCCGCCTCGACGGCGCGCTGCGCATGCAGCCGAAGTAAGAGCTTTCAAGGAATATCACCCCGGTTCTCGGGAAAGCTCTTGAGATCCGGGGTGCAGAGCCAGGTCTCGCGTCGTTTCGTCCAGGCCTCGTAGGTCGGCGTGAACAGGCTCGGCTCGTCGAAGGCGCCGAGCTTGATCTCGATCTCGTCCACCGCGTCGCGGTCGAACACCTGCGAGCCGCAGACGGGGCAGAAGCAGCGCTCCGTCTCCGGCGTCGCGGACCATGTACGGACCTCGCCCGTGATCGTCACCTGATCGACCGGGTAGATCACGAAGGCGTTGAAGGGCGCGCCGCTGATCTTGCGGCAGGTCATGCAATGGCACAGGCCCACGCGCTTCGGTTCGCCCTGCGCCCGAAAGGTCAGCTGCCCGCACGCGCAGCCTCCCGTGACTGTTCGGTCGTGTGCCATGGCCTATCTCTTCGTCAGCCCTGCGGCCATCTGGTCCATGCGCTGCGCCAGCTCGACGTCGCGGCGGGTGAGCCCCTTGGCGTCGTGGGTGGCCAGCGTGACCTCGACCCGGTTGTAGGTGTTCGACCATTCGGGATGGTGATTCATCGCCTCGGCGGCGAGCGCCACGCGGGTCATCCAGCCGAAGGCCTGGCTGAAATCCTCGAAGACGAAGCGCTTGGTGATCGCATCGCGGCCCTCCACCATCGCCCAGCCGTCGAGGGCGGGCAGGAGTTCCTGACGCTCGGAATCGGACAATCGGGGCATCGGCGCACTCATCCTGAGAAAAGACACCCTCTAGTGATGAAGCGGCGAGACGCGGTTTCAAGGCCTCAAGGGATGCCGAGCAGGCGGATGAGGCCCAGGCTGATGGCGACCAGCACCAGGAGCGAGAGCGTCACGGCGAGCGTCACCCGCCCGCCGACTTTCCCCAGCACCTTGAGGTCGACGCCGAGGCCGAGCGCCGCCATCGCCACGATGGTGAGAAAGGTGGTGACCGGCATGACGACCTGCAGGAGCGCCTCGGGAATCGCCCCGAGGGAGCGCAGCAGCGCGAGGCTTAAGAAGCCGACGATGAACCAGGGCACGAGACGGCCGAAGGCGAGGCCCGGTTTCGGTCCCTCCGCCTGTCGGCGGGCCAGAACCGATAGCCCGATCACCACCGGCCCCAGCATCAGCACGCGCACGAGCTTCACGAGGGTGCCGAGCTGCGTGCTCACGAGGCCGACCGGCACGGTGGCGGCGAGCACCTGCGGCACCGCATAGACGGTGAGTCCCGCAAGCACGCCGTATTGGGTCATCGACAGGCCGGCGAGCGGCACCAGCAGGGGCAGGGCGATCACGACGATCACGCCGAGAATAGCCGTGAAGGCGATGGAGGAAGCGACATCTGCAGGCTTCGCGCCGATCACGGGCGCGACCGCCGCGATCGCCGAGTTGCCGCAGATCGCGTTGCCGCAGGCAACCAGCACCGCCATGCGCTTCGGCAGGCCGAGCATCCGGCCGATCCCGTAGCTCGCTCCGAGGGCCAGGGCCACCACGACCGCGATGCCGAGGATGAGGCCGGGACCCGCATCCAGCACGGCCTGGAAGCTGATCGAGGCGCCGAGCAGCATCACGGCGATTTCGAGCAGGGTCTTGGCGGAAAAGCCGATGCCGGGAGCCCAGCGCCTGCCTGGATTCCAGAGGGTGCGCAGGAGGGTTCCGAGCAGGATCGCGATGACGAGCGCCTCGAGCCAGGGCCGCCCGGTCCAGTGCTCTTCGAGCCGCTGCAGGCCCATCGCCGCAAGCGCGATGGCTGCGCACAAGGCGATGCCCGGCGCCGTTTCGGCGATGCGGTTGCGGGTCATGGGATTGGTTTAGGTCCTGCGCCTCGTCAGGAGGGGCTAGCCTCGCTTACGTAACAATACAAGCCCGAAGAATGGAAAGCGCCTGGCGACAGGCTTGGAGGTTAAGGTGGAAGCTAGATTAACCTTGTCCGAAATAAAAGTATTGAGACAGGGCGCTTTCATCTAAAGTCCTATCATTATCGTACAGCGAGAACTTTTCTATAGGAAAGCAAATCATGACGGCCGATCCTGTCATTCGCGAGATAAGCGATGAAGATATCGGGCAGGTTGTTGCCATCTGGCACGCATCGGGTGTTGCCAAACCATGGAACGATCCGGAAAAGGACATCGCGTTTGCTCGCCGCAACCCTCATTCAACAATTCTGGTCGCCTTATCGGGCGAGCAAGTTGCAGCGACGGTGATGGTCGGAGAGGATGGACATCGGGGCTGGGTTTATTATGTCGCGACTGCCCCGCAGGATCAGGGAAAAGGGCTAGGGCGAGCCGTCATGGAGGCTGCCGAGCGCTGGTTGGCAAAGCGTGGTGTATGGAAGCTCAATTTGCTCGTGCGAGATGACAATGAGCGCGTGAAGCAGTTCTACGAGCATCTCGGCTACAGCGATACACGCACCACCTGCTTCCAAAAAATAATCCAACCAATTTGAAGCTCAAGCCGAAGCGCGTTCCGCAAACCCATCCTCGATGGCGCGCCAGTCCTGCTCGAGCGTGAAGGTGTCCCGGTCGATGACGATGAAGCAGCCGCCGCCAGGGTGCTGTGGACGGCTCTCCCGGCCGATCTCCACCTGCTGAAGGTGAGCCGTGAGCAGGCACCCGACGGCGCCGTGGGAGACGACCACGATGTCGCCGGAGGTCTGGTCCTCGCGCAGGATGCGGTCGATGGCCGTCACGATCCGCGTCTGCGCGTCGACGGCGCGCTCCCAGCCGCGGATGCTCTCGTGCGGCCGGCCGAAGAATTCGCGCACCACGTCCCAGAATTCCGGCGGGGCGATGAAGCCCGTGGAGGAGCGGTCGTTTTCGCCGAGATCCTCATGCTCCTCGTAGGGTAGCCCGAGACGCTCCGCCACGATGGCGGCGCCATCGCGCGCTTTCCGCTCCGTGCTCGCATAAACGGCCGTGATATTGCGGCCGGCGAGCAGATCCACGAACCGCTCCATGCGCCTGCGTCCGATGGCGTTCAGCGGCCACTCGGTGATCGGCTGGGCGGGATCGATGACCACCTCTGGGTGGGTGATGAAGATGAGCGAAGCCATGGGCGTTGCAGTAACAGGCCTGCATCCGAGCGTCGAGGTCTAGCTCAAAGGATAGGCTGCTTCGATCACGTAGGGGCCGCCGCCCACGGAGGCGCGGGAGGAGTACAGGACGAAGCGCTGCGCCGTGAAGGTGAGCTTCGGGAAGCGCCCATGGGTTGCGATGTAATGGGCCACGTCGACGGGGGAGACATGCTTCAGGCGCGCCAGGGTGACGTGCGGGGTGAACTTGCGCGCCTCGGCATCAAGACCGACTTGCCGAAGGAGACGCTCCTGCTCCCCCTGCAGGTCGTTCAGCTCGCCGTTGCCGGAGGTGCGGGCGAAGACCGCGCGGGGTTTCGAGCCCCCGAAGCTGTCGAGCCCGTCGATGGTGATGGTGATCGGCGCGCGCTGGCGCCTCTCCCCGAGAATCGAGGTGACATCATCAGCCATGCGCTCGTCGATGTCGCCGATGAAGCGCAGGGTGATGTGGTAGTTCTCAGGCTCGACCCAGCGCGCGCCGGGGATCCCGCCGCGGAAGCCCGACAGCGCCAGGGCGATCTCAGGGGGAATCTCGATGCCGGTGAACAGGCGTGGCATGCGGCACCTCCCGAGGCTGGTCGTGTCGAATCAGACGATTGGTGGCGGGGTTTGTTCCGGTTGAACCGTCTTCGCCGTCATCCCCGGACTTGTTCCGGGGATCCACGTCTTAACCCGCGCAAGGACGTGGATGGCCGGGACAAGCCCGGCCATGACGTGAGGGGACGATTACGGGCACGGGTTGCAGTGCTCGACATGGATGGCGTCGATGCGCTTCTCCAACTCCGGCGTGATCGTCACGTCGACGGAGGCGATATCCGTCTTCAGCTGCGCCATGGAGGTGGCGCCGATGATGTTGGACGTGACGAAGGAGCGGGAATTGACGAAGGCCAGCGCCATCTGGGCCGGATCGAGGCCGAATTCCTTCGCCAGCGCCACGTATTTGCGGATCGCCGCCTCGGCGGTGGGGTTCTCGTAGCGCTGGCCGCGGCCGAACAGGGTCGTGCGCGTTCCCGGCGGGCGGGCGCCGTCGAGGTACTTGCCGGTGAGATAGCCTTGAGCCAGCGGCGAATAGGCGAGCAGGCTCACATTCTCCTGCATGGTCACCTCGGCCAGCGCCACCTCGTAGGTGCGGTTGAGGAGGTTGTAGGCGTTCTGGATCGACTGTGCCCGCGCCAGGCCCTTGGCGTCCGCGTGCTTGAGGAACGTCATGGTGCCCCAGGCGCTCTCGTTGGAGAGGCCGAAATGGCGGATCTTTCCGGCCTTCACCAGGTCGGTCATGATCTCGACCGTCTCGGCGATGGGGTGGGACTTGCCTTCCAGATGGCGGAAGACCGTGGGGTTCGAGCCCCAGGGCATGGGGCGGTCGGGCCAGTGGATCTGGTACAGGTCGATGTAGTCGGTCTGGAGCCGCTGGAGGCTCTTGTTCACCGCCTCCTCGATCTGCCCCCGGGAAAGCTCGGCCTTGGAGCCGTCGTCCCGGTACCAGGTGCTGTCGGAGCGGCCGACCACCTTGGAGGCGAGGATCACCTTGTCGCGGGTGCCGCGGGACTTGAACCAGGAGCCGATGATCCGCTCCGTGGAGCCTTGGGTCTCGGGCTTGGGCGGGATCGAGTAGAGTTCGGCGGTGTCGAAGAAGTTCACGCCCTGGTCGAGGGCATAATCCATCTGCTCATGGCCCTCGGCCTCCGTGTTCTGCTGGCCCCAGGTCATGGTGCCGAGGCAGATGAGGCTGACATTGAGGTCCGTGCGGCCGAGGCGGCGATATTCCATAGGTTCAGGCTCCTCGCGGCGACATGATCCGCCGCGTTCAGGCAAGAAGGGGGCGCTGACGACGATCAGCGCTGGGCAATGCGGGCGAGAAATTTCTCGACGCTGGGCAGGATGCGCTCGACGATGATCTCGATTCCCTTGGCCGTCGGGTGAAGCCCGTCGGGCAGGTTGAGGGACCGCTCGCCGGCGACTCCGTCCAGGAAGAAGGGATAGAGCACAAGGTCGTGCTTCTTCGCAATGTCCGGATAGAGGCTGTCGAATTTCTGCACGTAATCCGGCCCGAGATTGCGCGAGGCATACATGCCCGCGAGCATCACCGGGATGTTGCGGGCCTTCAACCGCTCGACGATGGTGTCGATGTTCCGGCGGGTGAGCGCCGGATCGAGCCCGCGCAGCATGTCGTTGGCGCCGAGCTCCAGGATCACCCCGTCGGTACCGTCGGGCACCGACCAGTCGAGCCGGTCGAGCCCGCCCGACGAGGTATCGCCGGAGACCCCCGCATTGGTGATCTCCACATTGTGGCCCCTCGCTTTCAGCGCCCGCTCCAGCACCACCGGGAACGCCGCCTCCTGGGGCAGGCCGTAGCCGGCCGTCAGGCTGTCGCCGAGGGCCACGAGGCGAATCGGCTGGCCTTGCGCCTGGGCCGCCGGGAGGGTTGCGATCATGGCGGCAAGGGCCGCCGCACACGCAAATATGATCGTCATGAATGGGCCGGATTGGCGCTTCATCAATAGGCTTCCCATCTATGCCGGACTAGAACCGGGTTGAATCCAACTTTCCAACAGATCGGGTGAACGGGCATGCAGGACAAGGCCATCGCGCTGCACGATATCGATTTGAGCCTCGGGCGCGGGGCCGCGCGGGTGCATATCCTGAAAGGCATCTCCCTCGATATTCCCAAAGGCGAGGCGGTGGGGCTGGTCGGTCCCTCGGGCTCCGGCAAGTCGACCCTGCTCATGACCATGGCAGGTCTCGAGCGTCCCGATTCAGGGAAAGTCGTCATCGACGGCACCGATCTGTCGGGCCTCGACGAGGACGCCCTGGCGCGCTTTCGCGGCCGCCGGATCGGCATCGTGTTCCAGTCCTTCCACCTCGTGCCCACCATGACCGCGCTGGAGAACGTGGCGCTCCCCCTGGAGCTTGCCGGCGAGGACGAGGCCTTTGAGCGGGCGGAGGCCGAGCTGCAGGCCGTGGGCCTCGGGTCTCGCCTGCACCATTACCCGGCCCAGCTCTCGGGCGGCGAGCAGCAGCGCGTGGCGATTGCCCGCGCCATCGTGCCCAATCCCGCGATTCTCGTGGCCGACGAGCCCACCGGCAACCTCGACGAGAACACGGGCGGATCCATCATCGACCTGCTCTTCGCCCTCAAGCGCGATCGGGGCGCGACCCTGGTGCTCGTGACCCACGATCTCAACCTCGCCCGCCTCTGCGACCGCATGGTGCGCCTGCGCTCAGGCCAGCTGGAGGCCGGCGCCGCCTCCGCCATGGCGTAAGGAAAAAAGCCCATGCACGGCACCCTTCCCGCCTCGCCGCAGAAGCGGTCTTCTTCCGCGTCCCGCCTGCCGCTCCTGCTGCGCCTCGCCTTCCGCGAGCTGCGCGCGGGCCTGAAAGGCTTCGGCATCTTCCTCGCCTGCATCGCGCTCGGCGTGGCGGCGATTGCCAGCGTCTCGTCCCTGTCGCGCTCGCTCACGGAAGGCATCTCCCGCGAGGGGCGGCGGATCCTCGGCGGCGACATGGCCTTTTCCCTGATCCAGCGCGAGGCCGGGGCGCCCGAGCGGGCGTTCCTGGAATCGAAGGGCCAGGTCAACGTGATCGCCACCATGCGGGCTATGGCGGTGGCCGGCGACAAGGGCTCCGGCCTCGTGGAGATGAAGGCGGTCGATAGCGGCTATCCCACGGTCGGAGCGCTCGAGACCGATCCGCAGCTTCCCCCCGCCGACCTCTTCGCCGAGCGGGACGGCGCTTTCGGCGCGGCGGTCGATCCGGCGCTGCTCGCGCGGCTCGACCTCAAGGTGGGCGACCGTGTGACGGTGGGCGCCGCCAATGTGGAATTGCGGGCGCGCCTCGTGTCCGAGCCCGACAAGATCGCCGACGGCATCGGCTTCGGTCCGCGGCTCCTGCTCTCGCAGGAGGCGCTGGCCGCCACCGGTCTCGTGCAGCCCGGCAGCCTCGTGCGCTGGACCTACCGGCTTATCCTGCCGCCGAGCCTCTCCACCGAGGAGGGGCTGACCCAGGTCGAGGCGGAGGCGAATCGCGTCCTGCCGGAGGCAGGCTGGAACGTCCGCACGCGGCTGAATGCCGATCCGCGTTTTGCCCGCAACATCGAGCGCTTCACACAATTCCTCACGCTGGTCGGCCTGACAGCCCTGCTCGTGGGCGGGGTGGGCGTCGCCAATGCGGTGCGCGGCTTCGTCGACCGCAAGCGCGCCTCCATCGCCACCCTCAAGAGCCTCGGCGCGCCGGGCGGCCAGGTGGTGATGCTCTACCTCACCCAGGTGATGCTGATCGCCATCGTGGGCATCGGCATCGGCCTCGCTTTCGGGGCGGCCCTGCCTTTCGTGATCACGGGGTTGTTCGGCCATCTCCTGCCGATCCCGATCCAGCCGACGCTGGCCTGGAGCGAGCTCGGCATCGCGCTGCTCTATGGGGTGCTCACCGCGCTCGTCTTCGCCATCGCGCCCTTGGGCCGTGCCCACGACGTGCCGGTGTCGGGGCTGTTCCGCGACCAGATCGACCCGGAGCGGCGCTGGCCGCGCAAGCGGTACGTGACGGCCCTGGTGCTCTCCGTTGTGGCGCTCGTGGGCCTGTCGCTGCTCGCGGCCTATGACCGGCGGGTGGCCCTGATGTTCGTGGGTGCGGCTGCCGGCTCCTTCGCCCTGCTGCGCATCGTCGCCTTCGGGATCATGGCGCTCGCCCGCCGCCTGCCGCGCCCGCGCAGCACGGCCCCGCGGCTCGCGCTCGCTAACATCCACCGGCCCGGCGCGCTCACGCCCTCCCTCGTGCTGTCGCTGGGCCTCGGGATCACGCTTCTCGTCACGCTTGCGGTCATCGATTCCAACTTCACCCGGCAGCTGACGCAAAGCCTGCCGCAGCAGGCGCCGAGCTTCTTCTTCCTCGACATCCCGAACCAGCAGGCCGATGCCTTCGAAGGCTTCCTGAAGAACCAGGCCGCCGACGCCAAGATCGAGCGCGTGCCGATGATGCGCGGCCGTCTGGTGACCCTGGGCGGCCGTCCGGTCGGCGAGATCAAGGCCGAGGAGGACATCGCCTGGGTGCTCTCGGGCGATCGCGGCATCACCTATGCCGACACGGCGCCGGAGGGCTCGAAGATCGTCCAGGGCGAGTGGTGGCCGGAGGATTATCGCGGCAATCCGCTGGTCTCCTTCGACCGCAAGATCGCGGAGGGCTTAGGGCTGAAGATCGGTGACGAGATCACCGTCAACGTGCTCGGGCGCAACATCAGCGCCACCATCTCCAACCTGCGCGAGGTGGAGTGGCGAAGCATGGGGATCAACTTCGTCATGGTGTTCTCGCCGAACACCTTCGCCGGCGCCCCCCACACGCATCTGGCCACCGTCACCTTCCCGAACGGTTCCGACGATGCGATCGACGCAAAGATCCTCCGCAGCTCGGCCCAGGCCTATCCCATGGTCACCAGCGTGCGGGTGAAGGATGCCCTGGAGGCGGTGAACGACGTGGTCTCGCAGCTCGTCATGGCGATTCGCGGCGCCAGCTCCATCGCGCTGATCGCGAGCCTCCTGGTGCTGGCGGGCGCTCTGGCAGCCGGCCACCGGGCCCGGCTCTACGATGCCGTGGTCCTCAAGACCCTGGGCGCCACCCGCGCCCGGCTGCTCTCGGCCTATGCTCTCGAATACGGGCTGCTCGGGCTCGCCACGGCAGTCTTCGGGCTGCTCGCCGGGACATTGGCGGCCTATTTCATCGTCGACCGGATCATGAACCTAAGCTTTACCCTAGACTTGTCGGGCGCCATCTTGGCTTCAGCCTTGGCGGTTCTCGTGAGCGTCGGTTTAGGCCTGATGGGAACCTGGCGGATCCTAAGTCAAAAGCCGGCGCAGTATTTAAGAAACCTTTAAGCCGCGAAGATACGAGCGCGTTATAAAGGAGCGCCAAAAGCTTAATGAGGAGCAGCAGCTACTCTGCTCTTCATTTTTCTTGTTTCACGAAGATTTGAAGCTTGACCTTGCCTCTTGCGAAAAACCCTCGGCCCTCACATATTCGTGGTGTCGCCAAAAAAGCGGCGGCCGAGGGCTGACCCCAGCCCTTCGAGGGAACAACGGGACACCGCGAGAAAGGACTCCGATGCAACCGTATGAGCAAAACCAACACGCCTATGGCACCGGCTTTGCCCGGACGGCGGCTCAGGTCGACCAGGGCCTGCGCGCCTTCATGCTCGGCGTCTACAACAACATGGTCCTGGGCCTTGCCATCTCGGCCCTGGTCGCGCTCGGCATCAACATGCTGGCCACCACTGGCGATCCGTCGCAAGCGGTTGCCCGGATGGGCGGTGTCGGCCTGACCCAGTTCGGCGCGACCCTGTATGGCTCGCCCCTGATGTGGGTTGTGGCGCTGGCGCCTCTGGCCTTCATCTTCTTCTTCTCGTTCCGGATGGACCGGATGTCGGCGGCGTCCGCCCGCGGCACCTTCTTCGCCTTCGCGGCGGTGATGGGTGCTTCGCTCTCGACGCTTCTCATCCGTTATACCGGCGCGAGCGTCGTGCAGGTGTTCTTCATCACGGCGGCCGCCTTCGGCTCGCTGTCGCTCTGGGGCTACACCACGAACCGCAGCCTGTCGGGCATGGGCTCGTTCCTGATCATGGGCCTCGTCGGCCTGATCCTGGCCTCGATCGTGAACATCTTCGTCGCGTCGAGCATGCTGCAGTTCGGCATCTCGGTGATCGGCGTGCTGATCTTCGCAGGCCTGACCGCCTATGACACGCAGAAGCTGAAGGAGATGTACCTCTACGGCAACTTCGACTCCGAGGCTGCCGCCAAGGTCTCCGTGTTCGGCGCCCTGACGCTGTACCTGGACTTCATCAACATGTTCCAGTTCCTCCTGGCTCTCGTGGGCAACCGCAACGAGTAAGGTTGAGCGGATCGTCTGATCGCGAAGCCCCGGCTGAAAAGCCGGGGCTTTTGTTTTGGGTCTATGTCTGCGCCGACCGGTAGCCGAACCAGGCGCTCGCAACCGCCGCCGCCGCGCAGATCAGGGCCACGAGCCCGAACCCGCCGGCCATGGCGGTGGCATACAGATCCTGCAAGGCGCCGGACGTCACCCCGGAAGAGGGCGGGGGCGCACCGAAGGTCGCCTGCGCGAAGAGACCCGTCAGCTCCGGTTTCGTCCATGCCGCAGCCTGCTGGAATCCGAATGTCGCAAGGGCACCAAGTCCAGCCACTGCCATCAGGCCTGCGACGCGCGAGATCGCATTGTTGATCCCGGAGGCTATTCCGATGCGCTCGTCAGAGGCGGCGTTCATGACGGTCGTGGACAAGGGCGCGACCGTGATTCCCATGCCAACCCCCATGACGGCCATGACCGGCACGACCGCGATCCAATAGCCGCCATGAAAGACGGCAGGAGCCAGAAGCGCGAAGCTTAAAGCCGTGATGAGCGGGCCTACCGTGAGGAGCATGCGGGTGCCGAAACGGTCGGCCAGGACGCCACCGAGGCGGGAGAGCACGGCCATGACGAGGGTGAACGGCAGGAACACGGAGCCTGCCCGGGCGGCCGAATAGCCATGAGCCTCGATCAACGCCATGGGCAGGAAGAACAGGGCGCCGCTCAGCGCAAAATACAGCAGCAGGGTCAGCGCATTGACGTTGGCGAAAGCCGGAACGCGGAACAGGTCGAGGGGCATCATCGGGGCGGCGCTGCGCCTCTCGTGCAGGACGAACAGAACGAGGATCGCCGCGCCGGCCATCGTCAGCAGGAGAGCGATGCTCCGCTGGCCGTCTCGTTCGCCGAGCGCCGTCAGCCCATAGGCGAGAAGGCCCAGGCCCAGAATGGCAAGCGCGGCGCCGAGCCAGTCCATGGTTGTCTCGTCCCGTACCGCACTTTCGGGCACATGCCTCCAGCACAGCCAGAGCGCCAGCGCGGCGACCGGCACGTTGATCCAGAAGATCGCCTGCCACGGGCCGATATCGATGAGCCAGCCGCCGAGGATCGGCCCGAGCGCCGCCGCGATGGCGGAGGCGGCCGCCCAGGTGCCGATGGCCCTGCCGCGCGCCTCCGGCGGGAAATGGGCGCTGATGAGCGCCAGAGAGCCCGGCACCAGCAGGGCGCCGCTGACGCCTTGAAAGGCCCGGGCCACGATCAGCATCCCGGCCGACTGCGACAGCCCGCACCAGAGCGAGGTGAGCCCGAAGGCCGCGATGCCGATCATGAAGATCTTTCGCAGACCATAGGCATCGCCGGCCGCGCCGCCGAGGAGCAGGAAGGCGGACAGCGTCAACGCATAGGCATTGGTGACCCACTGCATTTCGGACAACGATGCCTGCAGGCTCTCGCGCATCTGCGGAATCGCCACGGTCACGATGGCGCCGTCGGCAAACACCATGCTGGAGCCCAATATCGCACTCCAGACCACGTAATTCCGGGCATGTGACCCGACGGCCGGCTGCATCTCGCCTGGGCTGAGCTGGTTCACCGGCAATCCCTTCTCATGAGGCTTCATGCTAATCCTGAAGCAGGAACAAAGACAGTCCCGGCGAGCCGGCGCCTGTTCATCGGGAGCCTGCAGGTTTAGAGATTACCCATGAGCTTCGTCATCCGCCCTTCTCTCGAAACCGACATTCCCGCCATCACGGCCATCTACGATCATGCGGTGAGGCACGGGACGGCCTCATTCGAGCTCGATCCGCCAACGGAAGCCGAGATGGCGCGCCGCCGCGAAGCGATCCTGGAGGGCGGCTATCCTTATCTGGTGGCGGAGCGCGGCGGGCAGATCCTGGGCTATGCCTATGCGGGCGCCTACCGCACGCGGCCCGCCTATCGCTCGACGGTCGAGGACTCGATCTACGTCGCTCCCGACGCGCAGGGACAGGGTGTCGGGCGCGCGCTTCTCATCGCGCTGATCGAACGCTGCGAGGCCTTGGATTTCCGGCTCATGGTGGCGGTGATCGGCGATGAGGAGTCACGCGGCTCCATCGCCCTGCACAGGAGCCTCGGCTTCGAGCCTGTCGGGGTTCTCAAGGGCATCGGCTACAAGCACGGGCGCTGGCTCTCCACCGTGCTGATGCAGCGCCCCCTCGGGCGCGGCATGGCCGAGCCGCCGACCCGGCCTATCCCGGCAAGCTAGTTCGCCACCACCTTCGGCTTGTCGAGCACGCGCAGCACCTGGTCGAGCTCGTGCCCGCGCTTAAGGATCAGGCCGGTCGAGACGATGACGGAATACGCGCCCTGCTTCTTGGCGAGCTTCGGGTCTTTCTCGATGCGGTAGAGGGGCATTTCCGAGGTGCGGCGGAAGATGGAGAACACGGCCTTGTCCGGCATGAAGTCGATGGCGTAATCGCGCCACTCGCCGGCGGCCACCATGCGGCCGTAGAGGTTGAGAATGGCCTGCAACTCGGCGCGGTCGAAGGACACCTGTTTCGGCGCGGCGGGGAAGGGCACGATATGGGCCGAGCCCTGACTCGAGCCGCCGCGCAGCGGCTCTCCGATGTCACCTTCGCTCATGACGCCTCCCATGGCTGTTAACATATCCAGATGATGGGCGTAGGCGGCTAACGGATCAACCCGTCGGGACACAATGAATCACTGCTTCCTTTGCAAATCTTATTCCTGCCTCATTCGCGCCGAAATGGGGCCGCACTGAACCCCGTAAATGCTTAAGTTGCCTCGACGGCCCGGCTCATCGAACGGCTTGGACACGTCAGCCCCCCAGCCCTCCGGGTCGCGAGAGGAGCCGGGCCACTCCAGTCGAGACACAGGGCTGCCTTACGGGGCAGCCTTTTCTTTTCAACGAAGGGCTCGCGATCTGTTCAGATCGCGAGCCCTTCGCATATCCTCCTCTGAGGATCCTCAGAATCCCGAGAGCACGATCTTGCCGCGCGTGCGGCCGCTCTCGATAAGCGCGTGCGCTCGCTTGAGATTGGCCGCGTTGATCGGCCCGATCACATCCGAGAGCGTCGTTTGAATCGTTCCCGCATCCACCAGGCGCGAGGCCTCGTTTAGGATCTCGTGCTGGCGCTCCATGTCGGCTGTCTGGAAGGTCGAGCGGGTGAACATGGATTCCCAGTGGATCGACACGCTCTTGCTCTTCAGGAGGCTGATGTCGAGGGGTGTCTTCGGGTCGTCGATGAGGGCGAATCGGCCTTGCGGGGCAAGGGCTTTCGCGATCTCCGCAAAATGGTGTTCCGTGTGGGTGATCGAGAACACGAAGGCCGGCGCACCGATCCCGAGGGCTTCGACCTGCGCGGCGAGCGGCTGGCTGTGGTCGACCACGTGGTGGGCGCCGAGCTCCTTGACCCAGGCCTGCGTTTCCGGCCGCGAGGCGGTGGCGATCACCGTCAGGTCCGTCAGATGGCGTGCCAGCTGGACGGCCACGGAGCCCACGCCGCCGGCCGCGCCGACGATGAGGATCGCGTTGGCCGCGCCCTTGACCGGGCGCTTCACGTCGAGCCGGTCGAACAGGGTCTCCCAGGCGGTGAGGGTGGTGAGCGGAAGGGCAGCCGCCGCCTCGAAGCCGAGGGATTGGGGCTTGGCGCCCACCAGCCGCTCGTCGACCACGTGGAATTCAGCATTGGTGCCGGGCCTTGTGATGGCGCCGGCATAGAACACCGCGTCGCCCTCCTTGAACAGCGAGACCTCGGAGCCCACTCCGCGCACGATGCCGGCTGCGTCGAACCCCAGCACCTTCACGCCCCCTGCCTCGGGTTGAGCCCGCATGCGCACCTTGGTGTCGACCGGGTTCAGGGAGACCGCCTTGATCTCGACGAGCAGGTCTCGCGGGCCTGGCTCGGGCCGGGGCAGGTCCACGTCCATGAGGGAGGCGTCCTGGTCGATGGGAAGGGATTGCTGATATCCGACGGCGCGCATGGCTTGTCTCCTGTTCGCGCATCGTGCGGACCCAGCGGGCCACGCTAGCGAAAAGTGGACCCGGTTTTCCGGCCCACACGATGCGCATTCTCAAAAGCTGAGCATCGGATGGATCCCAAAAGTGGGCTCCACTTTTGGGTCCGATGCTATAGAGATATAGTTGAGCATAGTGTTTGAGCCCGCAAGAACGCACAAAAACAGTCCATAGTGTCAAAAAGGATACCGTGATGCCGAGGGTGTCGTCGAAAGTTCCGGGAGTTCAGGGTTGCGCCGTCGAGCGCACGCTCAGCCTCATCGACGGCAAGTGGAAGATCGTCGTTCTCTACAAGCTCCTGCGCGGAACCCTGCGCTTCAACGAGCTGCGCCGGCTCATCCCCAACGTCACGCAGCGCATGCTCACGCACCAGCTGCGCGAGCTGGAGGCCGACGGGCTCATCGTCCGCACGGTCTATGCCCAGGTGCCGCCCCGAGTCGAATATTCCCTGTCCGCACGCGGACGGAGTCTTGAGCCGGTGCTCATGGCCATGAAGGAATGGGGCGATACTAATCTTTCGTCTCAAGAGGCTCAGGCAGCATAAAGTGTTCGTGCGCTGCAAGAACTTAACCCTACGCGGCGCGCTTCTGCAGGCTGTCCTTGCGCCGCCTGCCGCTCTGTGGCAACGCTCCCGCAACAACGACAATCAGAGGATGCGCGCATGAAGCTGGATACCCCCACCAGCGGAAGCGAGTTGACGGCCGAAGCCGTCGCCGTGCTGGAAGCCGGACACAAGGCTACCCCTCCGACCTTCGTGCGCGACCTGTACGGGCGAGTGCCGTCCGAGGATCTCGCCTTCTATTCCCCGCAGGCCCTGGCGGATCTCGCAGCGGAAGCCTTCGAGCATCTCAAGGCCTCCCGCACCGCCGACGGGGCGGATATCCGCCTCATCGACGTGGAGGTCGAGCGCGAGGGAAGGCGGCAGGACGTGACGGTGCTCGAGATCGTCAACGACAACATGCCCTTCCTGCTCGACTCGACCCTGGCCGAGATCGTCGACCAGGGCTACGACCCGCTCCTCGTGGCCCATCCGATCCTGGCCGTCGAGCGGGATTCCGGCGGCGCCCTCGTGCGCCTCGTGGGCGAGGCCACGGCGGCCCTGCGGCTCGGCGTGAAGCGCGAAAGCTTCATCCATATTCACCTGCCCCGCATCGACGACGCGGACACCCGCACCCGGCTCATCGAGGCCATGGGGCGCGTCCACAGCGACGTGTCCCTGGCGGTGCACGACTGGCCGGGCATGCGCGCCCGCGTCACCGAGATCGTGCACAATTACCGCCTCAACCCGCCGCCCCTGCCGGACGACGAGGTGAAGGAGGCCATCGCCTTCCTCGACTGGATCGCCCGGGACAACTTCACCTTCTTGGGCCTGCGCGAGTACCGTCTGCCGTCCGGCGACACCGCGGCCGACCCGGTGGAAGGCTCGGGGCTCGGCCTCCTGCGCGACCCCAACGTGCGCGTGCTGCGCCGCGGCCGCGAACTGGTCTCCATGTCGCCGGAAGTTCGCGCCTTCCTGGCGCGGCCCCAGGCGCTCATCATCGCCAAGGCGAACGTGAAGTCCCGCGTCCATCGCCGGGCGCATCTCGACTACATCGGCGTGAAGCTCTTCGACGGCAATGGCCACCTGCAGGGGGAGCTGCGCATCGTCGGCCTGTTTACGGCCAGCGCCTACACCAACACCACCGGCGAGGTGCCCTACCTGCGCCACAAGGTGGCGAAGGTCACGGCCCGCGCGGGTTTCGACCCGGCGAGCTATGCCGGCCGCGCGTTGCTCAACGTGCTCGAGAGCTATCCGCGCGACGAGCTGTTCCAGATCGACGAGGACACGCTCTACCACTTCGCCATCGACATCATGAACCTGTCGGAGCGCCCGCGGGTGCGGGCGCTGGCGCGTCCCGACGAGTTCGACCGCTTCGTGTCGGTGCTCGTGTTCGTGCCCAAGGACCGCTACGACACGCAGGCCCGCCTGCGCATCGGCCAGTTCCTCGCCGGCATCTACGAGGGGCGCGTCTCCGCCTCCTATCCGTCCTATCCGGAAGGCCCGCTGGCGCGCACCCATTACATCATCGGGCGCGACGAGGGGCGGACCCCGCAGGTCGCCCGCGAGACCCTGGAAAAGGGCATCTCGGCCATCGTCCGCACCTGGAGCGATGCGTTGCGCGACGAGCTCGACGCGTCGGTCGGCGGCGCACGGGCGCGCTCGCTTGCCTCCCGCTACGGAGAGGCCTTCAGCGCCGCCTACCGCGAGGCCTTCGGGGCCGAGCAGGTGATCCGGGACATCAACCTGCTGGAGCAGCTCTCGGAAGCCCGTCCCCGCGCGGTCGATCTCTACCGCCGCGAAGGCGATGGCGAGACCCGCGTGAACCTGAAGGTGTTCTCGCTCAACCAGTCGATGCCGCTGTCGGACCGCGTGCCGCTCCTGGAGAACCTCGGCTTCCGCGTGGTGAACGAGCGAACCTACCGGGTGGTCTTCACCGCCTCGGAGCGCGTGTGGCTCCACGACATGACCCTGGAGCGCGCTGCGGGCGGCACGATCCAGATCGACGAGATCCAGGCGCTGATCGAAGCGGCGCTGCTCGCCCTCTTCCGCGGCCTCGCGGAATCCGACGGCTTCAACCGCCTCGTACTCGAAGCGGGCCTCGGCTGGCGCGATGTCGCCATGATCCGGGCCTTCGGCCGCTATCTGCGCCAGATCCAGGTGGCTTACTCGCAGGACTACATCGCGGAAACGCTCGCCCGCCACGGCGCCATCGTGGCCGATCTCGTGAAGCTCTTCTATGCCCGCTTCGACCCGCGCCACGAAAAGGGCCGCGAGGCCGCCGAGGCGGTGATCCGCGAGCGGATCGAGGAGCAGCTGAAGCAGGTCACGAGCCTCGACGACGACCGCATCCTGCGCCGCTTCATCAACCTGATCGATGCGGCGACCCGCACCAATTTCTTCCAGCTCGAGGATAACGGCCTGCCGCGCCAGACCATCGCGTTCAAGTTCGAATGCGCCAAGGTGGAAGGCCTTCCGCTGCCCCGGCCCCTCTACGAGATCTTCGTCTACTCGCCGCGGGTCGAGGGCGTGCATCTGCGCTTCGGCAAGGTGGCGCGCGGCGGCCTGCGCTGGTCCGACCGGCCGCAGGATTTCCGCACCGAGGTGCTGGGCCTCGTCAAGGCGCAGCAGGTCAAGAACGCCGTCATCGTGCCGGTGGGCGCCAAGGGCGGCTTCGTGCCCAAGCTCCTGCCGCCGCCGGGTGACCGGCAGGCTTGGCTCGCCGAGGGCACCGAGAGCTACCGCATCTTCGTGCGCACCATGCTGCAGCTCACCGACAACATCGTCGGTGACAGCATCGTCCCGCCGCCCGACACGGTGCGCCACGACGGCGACGATCCCTATCTCGTGGTCGCGGCCGACAAGGGCACGGCCACCTTCTCCGACACGGCGAACGCGCTCTCCATCGAGAAGGGCCACTGGCTCGGCGATGCCTTCGCGTCCGGCGGCAGCCAGGGCTACGACCACAAGAAGATGGGCATCACGGCCCGCGGCGCCTGGGAGGCGGTGAAGCGCCACTTCCGCGAGATCGACATCGACATCCAGACCACTCCGGTGACGGTGGCGGGCGTGGGCGACATGTCGGGCGACGTGTTCGGCAACGGCATGTTGCTGTCGCGGGCGCTGAAGCTCGTGGCCGCCTTCGACCACCGCGACATCTTCCTCGATCCGAACCCGGATCCGGAAGCATCCTTTCTGGAGCGCGAGCGCCTGTTCAATCTGCCCCGCTCCAGCTGGCAGGATTACGACAAGGCGCTGATCTCGTCGGGCGGCGGCGTGTTCTCGCGCAGCGCGAAATCGATTCCGCTCTCGGCCGAGATGCGTGCGCTTCTCGATATCGACAAGCCGCAGGCCACGCCCGCGGAGGTGATGAACGCCATCCTGAAGGCCCGCGTCGACCTGCTCTGGTTCGGCGGCATCGGCACTTATGTCCGCGCCGCGTCCGAGACGGACGAGCAGGTGGGCGACCGCGCCAACGATGCGATCCGGATCGCCGGCTCCGACCTGCGCGCCAAGGTGATCGGCGAGGGCGCCAATCTCGGGCTGACCCAGCGCGGACGTATCGAGGCGGCGCAGAAGGGCGTGCGCCTCAACACCGACGCCATCGACAATTCGGCGGGCGTCAACACCTCCGACGTGGAGGTGAACATCAAGATCGCGCTGACCACGCCGGAGCGCGACGGACGCCTGAACGAGGAGCAGCGCAACGAACTGCTTGCGGACATGACCGAGGACGTCGCAGCCCTCGTGCTGCGCAACAACTACCTGCAGAGCCTGGCGCTGTCGCTCTCCGAGCAGCGGGGCCAGGCCGATCTCGGTTTCGCCCGCCGGCTCATGCACATGCTGGAGGCGCAGGGCCGCCTCAACCGCACGGTGGAATACCTGCCCGACGACTCGACGCTCACCGAGCGCGCCCGCCGCGGCGAGGCGCTGACCCGGCCGGAACTCGCGGTGCTGCTGGCCTATGCCAAGCTCTCCCTGCACGACGCGCTGCTGGAGAGCCCCGTGCCGGACGATCCGTACCTCGGCAAGGAGCTCGACCGCTACTTCCCGGCCGAGATGCGCGAGCGCTTCCCCGACGCGATTGCAGGCCATCGCCTGCGGCGCGAGATCATCGCCACGCAGCTTGCGAATGCCATCATCAACCGGGGCGGTCCCACCATGGTGGCCCGTCTCGTGGACCAGACCGGCGCGGATGCGCCGACCATCGCGGCGGCCTATGCGGCCACCCGCGATTCGTTCAATCTCACCGAGATGAACATCGCCATCGATGCCCTCGACGGCATCGTGCCGGGCCGCGTTCAGCTGCGCCTCTACGGCGAGTTGCAGGACCTGCTCATGAACCGGATCGTCTGGTTCATCCGCAACGTGGACTTCGCCAACCACTCCCTCGACCAGATCGTCGGCGCCTACCAGACGGGGATCGCCGAGGTCGAGAACAGCCTCGACGATGCGCTCTCGCCCGAAGCCAAGGCGGTGTGGGAAGCGCGCACGAAGGCGCTGGTGGACGAGGGCGTTCCGGAGGACCTGGCGCGGCGCATCGCGTCCCTGCCGGACCTCGTTGCGGCGCCGGACATCGTGCAGACGGCGCAGAAGATCGGCAAGCCGGTTTCCGACATCGCCTGCACCCATTTCGCTCTCGAAGCCTCCTTCCGTCTCGGCGCCCTCATCGGCGCCGCGCAGGAGATCAGCGTCAGCGATTACTTCGACCGCCTGGCGCTGGACCGCGCCATCGACAGCATCGCCTATGCCCACCGGGGCCTCACGGCCGAAGTGGCCTCGCAGGACCAGTCGGGCACGGAAGCCGTGCGCAGCTGGAGCGAGAAGCGCGGCGGCGATGTCAACCGCATCAGAAGCGCGGTCGACGGCATCGTCTCGTCGGGCCTGACCCTGTCGAAGATCACCGTGGCGGCGAGCCTGCTCGGCGATCTCGCACGGACGACCTGATCCATCGCGAGCCCTGCTTCCACAGTGCCAAAGTCGGGAACAACCGACTTGGGGTGGGGGAGGGACGATATCGGTGCACGTGTCATCCCCGGCGGCCGTAGGCCGGGAAGGGGATCCATGGTGCTGAGCGTGTGAGTGGATTCCCTTCCCCTCCGCTGACGCTCCGGCCGGGAATGACACTGAACCTTTCCACATCATGGCCGGGCCTGTCCCGGCCATCCAGATCATGTGAAGCGCAGCGCCTTTCTGATCGAGATCACCGGCACAAGGCCGGTGATGACAGGGGGGAAGCGCTAGAGTGGAAGCCAGACTCCCTTGAGAGACGCCAACACCCTCACTCCCTCACAAAAAGCCTCGCGCCCCGCAATCCTGGGCTGGCTCCTGTTCGACTGGGCGTGCCAACCCTTCTTCACGCTCGTCACCACCTTCGTCTTCGCACCCTATTTCGCATCGGCCCTGGCCTCTGATCCGGTGAGCGGCCAGAGCCTGTGGGGCTACGCGACGGCGGCGGCCGGGCTCGTGCTCGCCATCCTGTCGCCGGTGCTCGGTTCCATCGCCGATGCCACGGGGCCGAAGAAGCCGTGGATCGCGGCCTGCGGGCTCGTGCTGGTGATCGCATGCTCCGCGCTCTGGTACGCCGCGCCCGGACAGCCCTCCGCCATTGCCATTGCGCTCGTGGCCTTTGCCTTCGCGACTGTGGCCGTGGAGGTGGCGGCCGTGTTCAACAATGCGATGATCCCGCATCTCGTGCCGCCGGATCGCTACGGCCGGCTCTCCGGCACCGGCTGGGCCATGGGCTATCTCGGCGGGCTCGTGTCGCTGGTGATCGTGCTGGGCTTTCTCGCCGCCGATCCCGTGTCGATGAAGACCGTGTTCGGTCTGGATCCACTCTTCGGCCTCGACCCTGCCACGCGCGAGGGCGACCGCATCACGGGACCATTCTCGGCCCTGTGGTTCCTCGTCTTCGTGCTGCCGCTCTTTCTCGTCACGCCCGATGTCCCGCGCTCAGGGATGAGCCTCGGACAAGCGGCCCGAAAAGGGCTGGAGCAGGTGAAGAACACCGTCGCGGATGCGCGGCGGCACGCAAGCGTCGGGCGCTTTCTCCTCGCCAACATGGTCTATCAGGATGCGCTCGTGGCGCTCTTTGCCTTCGGGGGCATCTACGGGGCCGGCGTGTTCGGCTGGCAGGCCATCGAGCTCGGGCTCTTCGGCATCCTGCTCACCATCACCGGCACCATCGGGGCGCTGATCGGCGGACGGCTCGACGACCGCCTCGGCGCCAAGCCGGTGATCCTCGGCGCCGTCGTCCTCCTCGCCCTCGTGTGCCTCGGCGTGCTGTCGCTCGGGCGCGACACCATCTTCTTCGTGGTGCCGACGGCGGCGCCAACGCCCGACGATGGCCTCTACGGCTCGGCGCCCGAGAAGGTGTTCGTGCTGCTCGGCCTCGTCATCGGCTCCGTGGCGGGCCCGCTGCAGGCGTCCTCGCGCAGCCTCCTGGCGCGCCTCGTTCCCGCCCAGGAGGCAGGCCGCTATTTCGGCCTGCTGGCGCTGTCAGGCAAAGTCACGTCCTTCCTTGCGCCGCTGGCGGTTGCCATCGCAACAGCGACGTTTCAAACGCAAGCAGCGGGACCGGCGGTGCTGATCCTGTTCCTGCTCGTCGGCTTTGGGCTGTTGAGCGGCGTGAGACGGGTGTGAGGCGCACCCTTGTTCTCCTCAGGCCAAGCGAAGCGAGGGAAGGGGATCCACCCGCACGCACAGCGCTATGGATTCCCTTCCCCTCCGCTGGCGCTCCGGCCGGGAATGACACCGATATGGTTCACTCCAGCGTCACCGCCGTGCCGCTCACCGACACCATCATCATGCCCTCGTTCTTGCCGAGCGCGCCGTAATCGAGGTGAACGCCCACGATGGCGTGCGCTCCAAGGCGCTGGGCCTCTTCGATCATCTCCTGCAGGGCGGTGTCGCGTCCGTCGCGCAAAACCCGCTCGTAGGAGCCCGCACGCCCGCCCACCACGTCGCGGATGGAGGCGAAGAAGTCGCGAAAAACGTTGGCGCCGAGGATCGCCTCGCCCGAGACGATGCCGCGATAGGAACCGATCCGGCGGCCTTCGATGGTGGGTGTCGTGGTCACGATCATAGGTTTCTCCCTCTGCTCCGCTTCAGATGGGGAGCGTGAGGAGAAATGTCATCCTGGACGAAGCGTAGCGAAGATCCGGGATTGTTTTACAAGTGAAGCGCGGATGTCCCCTCCCTCCTTGTGGGGGAGGGTGGCCGCGGCAGCGGCCGGGAGGGGGGTGCTGGCGCTAAGCTGGTTCCAGTGCAGCGCTGCACCCCCCTCTCCATCTCTCCCCCACAAGGGGGGAGAGGGCTGCTTGCGTCATTCCTCTCACGCGATCGCGGGTTCCACTTTGCGGCCCCGGGATGACGCGGTTTTTAGGTTCAGTGCCTGAAATGCCGGTGCCCGGTGAACACCATCGCGAGCCCCGCCTCGTCGGCAGCCTTGATCACCTCGTCGTCGCGCATGGAGCCGCCGGGCTGGATCACCGCGGTGGCGCCGGCCTCGGCTGCGGCGAGCAGGCCGTCGGCGAAGGGGAAGAAGGCGTCGGAGGCCACCACCGATCCACGGGCGAGGGTCTCCGGCAGGTTGGCGGCTTTTGCGGCTTCCGCGGCCTTCCAGGCGGCGATGCGGGAGGAATCGACGCGGCTCATCTGGCCGGCGCCGATGCCCACCGTGGCGAGGTCCTTCGCATAGACGATGGCGTTCGACTTCACGTGCTTGGCGACCCGGAAGGCGAAGCGCAGGTCGGCGAGCTCGCGCTCCGTGGGCGCGCGCTTCGTCACCACCTTGAGGTCCATGGAATCGACCACGGCGTTGTCCCGATTCTGCGCCAGGAAGCCGCCCGCCACCGTGCGCAGGGTCAGGCCCGGTGCACGCGGATCGGGCAGGGAGCCCGCGAGCAGCAGGCGCAGGTTCTTCTTGGCGGCGACGATCGCGATGGCCTCCTCGCTCGCATCGGGCGCGATGATCACCTCGGTGAAGATCTCGGTGATGGCCTTGGCCGCTTCCGCATCGAGCGTCCGGTTCATGGCCACGATGCCGCCGAAGGCCGAGACCGGATCGCAGCGCAGGGCCTTCTCGTAGGCGTCACGGAGGTTCGCGCCTTCCGCCACGCCGCAGGGGTTGGCGTGCTTGACGATCACGATGGCGGCCGAGCGCTCCGGTGAGAACTCCGCCACAGCCTCGTAGGCCGCATCCGTGTCGTTGATGTTGTTGTAGGAGAGCTGCTTGCCCTGCACCTGGCGGGCGGTGGCGACGCCGGGGCGGTTTTCCGGCGTACGGTAGAAGGCAGCGGACTGATGTGGGTTCTCGCCGTAGCGCATCACTTCGGCAATCGCGCCGCCGAGCGCCCGGAACGGCGGGGTGGCCTCGTTGAGTTCGTTCGCGAACCAGTTGGAGATCGCCGCATCGTAGGCGGCCGTGCGCGAATAGGCCTTCTGCGCCAGGCGCCGGCGCAGGGTGAGCGTCACCGAGCCCTCATGCTGCGCGAGATCGTCGAGAACGGCGGCATAATCGGCCCCGTCCACCACCACGGCCACGTCGCCGTGGTTCTTGGCCGCCGCGCGGATCATCGCCGGGCCGCCGATATCGATGTTCTCGATGCAGTCGTCGTAAGGCTTGCCGGCCGCCACCGTGGCCTCGAAGGGATAGAGGTTCACCACCAGCAGGTCGATGGCCTGGATGCCGTGGGCCAGCATCGCCGCCTGGTGCTCCGGGTTGGAGCGGATCGCCAGCAGCCCGCCATGGACGGCCGGGTGCAGGGTCTTTACGCGCCCGTCCATCATCTCGGGGAATCCCGTGAGCTCGCTCACGTCCTTCACGGGCAGGCCTGCTTCGCTCAGAGCTTTATGCGTGCCGCCGGTGGAGACCAGCTCGATGCCGCGCTGGTGCAGCGCGCGGGCGAAGTCCACGAGACCCGTCTTGTCGGATACGGAAAGCAGAGCGCGGGTCACGCGCTTCAGGTCGCTCGGCATGGCGGCCGCTCCATTCAAGGAAAAAGATGCGGGCGCGATACCACGGCGGGAGGGGGATGGGAACCGGGCGGGCCGGAGTTTCGGGCCGCGCGGGCGTTCTCGACGGCCGGGAGAGAGGGAGGGCATAAGCCCTCCCCCGCAGGGTTTACTGACGCCGTGCGCCTTCCTCGAACTTGGGCGCGTTCTTGAGCTGATCCTTGGTGGTCATGACCACGATCACCATGTCGTCCGCGCCTCTGTTGCCGGCGGCGGCCGTGTTCTGCCCGGCCGTCCCGGTCGCGCCTGTGGTGGTCGTCGTGCCCGTCGAGCCGGTGGTGTTGCCGGCGGCGGTGGTCCCAGCCGTGCCGGTCGTGGCGGCATTCCGCTGGTTGGGCCGCATCTGGACCTGCTGCATCGGGATCGCCACATGGGTTTCGCCGATGCCGAGGAAGCCGCCGACATCGACAACGACGGCGCGGACCTGCCCGTTGCGGTCTATCAGCACGTCGCCGATCTCGCCGATGTCCTCGTTGTTGGCGCCCATCACGTCCTTGCCGATGAGCTCGGAGGCGCTGTACATGCCCGGCTCGCGCTGGGTCATGAAGCTGCCGCCCGCCATGGTGGCATTGCCGGCGGCTGCGCCCGTGGTGGCGTTGGGGTTCGCACCCATGGTCGAGCCGGCCGGTCCGGCGGGCGTGGTGACGGGAGCCGTGTTGGTGGCCGGAGCCGTCGGCGAGGTCTGAGCGAGAGCGGGAGCCGCGATCAGGCCGGTGGCCATCAGACAGACGGCCATATGGGTCTTCAGCATGGGCATTCTCCTGAGAAAAAGGGATGCAGGCTCACGGGAGCCCTATCGCATAACGTTGCATCGCACTGTTAAGTTCAAAACGACCGGAGACTGCCGAAAGTCCAATGTTCTAAGCCGATTGGCTCTCCTGAATCGGGAGGCAGGATTTCCTTAGTAGCAGTCGTTCCATAGGCCTAATGTAGCCGGTTGCCCGGTCGGACGGTCAACGCTCTGCTCCGTCCCGGCATGCGGTTGGCACCACTTGCTTCACACTCGAGAAGCTTGGCGGACGATATAACATCTGCTGGGCTTCCCGCCATGATCAACCGCGCATCATGGCTTACCCACAATTCACGTACCTCAAAGGGTGCGCGGGATGGGTATTGCGCCGATGCGTGCGTGATCATTCCCGAGGACCCTCCCGAGGCGGGTAGGGTCCTGACGTTCTCTGCTCTCCTCATGTCGATTGTGGAGAGCAGGCATGAACACATATTTCCCTTCGCCGAAACGCAAGTCCCGTTTCTACCCGGCCATTCGCACCATCGCGCATGCTGTGTCGTGGACAGCGGGAATTCTCGCATCGTGGAAGCGCTTCAGCGAGCGGCGGGCCTTGCAGAGATTGGATCATCTCAACGATCACGCGCTGCGTGACGTCGGCCTGTGGCGCGAGCCCGAAGCCCGAGTCGACGAATGGTGGATGATGAATCCGCCGCCCTGAACAATCGAAGGCTCAGGGAGCTTGGATTTCCCCGAGCCTCTTTGATCGAATGGCAGCCCGCTCTCAAATCAGCTCCGCCTGCTCCTGCGGCTGGTTCGGCTCGAAGGTGCGGGCCAGGCGCTCGAAGCGCCAGCGGATCGTCGGGGTCTCGCTCGGGCGGACCGTCAGCACGATCTGCTCCGTGCGGCGCATGCCGTCGGCGGTGGCGAGAAAGACGCTGTCCTCGATCTCCGCCTCGACGGGGAGGGCCGAGAACTGCCAGGCCTCGCGGTTGGGCAGCACCAGCATGACCACGCGGCCGCCCTGCGCGCGGCTCGCCTTGATGCCGGGCGCAAGGTGGAAGCGGATGATGGCCTGCGCCGTGCCGGACGGGCCGCTCTGGCCGCCCGCACTCCAGAAACTGTCCTCGCCTTCGAGCACGTTGCCCTTGGGCGCGAGCTGCCAGCGGCGCTCGTGGGTGAAGCCGAAGCGCGCCTTGTAGCCGTCGTGGCTGGCGGAGAGAATCTGCGCGTGCTCGCGCTCGCTGCGCTCGGCCGCCACCCGCTCGGGGCCGCTGAGGATGACGGGGCCGACCCGGCGCAGGAGCCAAGCCGACACCCGGCGCTGCAGCCATGTGCCCTTCTTGTCGACGATCTGGCACGACGAGACGTCGTTGATGGAGGCGGTGGAATGCGCCGCCGTCGAGCGCGAGGCCTGGATGATCGGATCGGTGGCGATCTGCGGCATGCCGCAATTGACCACGATGCGCTGCGCGGCGCTGGAGAACTCGAACGACAGGCAGCCGGCCGCCGCCTCCTGGGACAGGGGCCGCGGCGGCGGCGCGCCCACATCGGCCACCAGCAGCGTGCGCCCGGCCTCCAGCCGCTCATAGCCGGACAGCGGCGCGTGGTGGATAGGCTGGCTGCGCATGTCGTCATAGGTGAGCAGCGTCGCGAGATGATCGGCCGCCGTCACGCCCATGCCGTTGAAATGGGAGAGCGTGCCGTCCCCATGCCGGAACAGGCGCACCATCGGCAGCATGCGGTCGACGGAACGCAGCAGCGCCTCCGGCGTGTCGACCTCGCGGCTGGCGAACATCTGGCGCAGGGGGAGCAGGTCGAACAGCAGCTCGACGACGATGCGCGGGTTGCGGCTCGCGTGTCCCCCGTCGGCAAGGATCTGCCGGTCGAGCTCGCGGGCGAGCAGGCGGCTCGCGCGGCGCAAGGAGCGGTCGAGGCCTTCGCAGCACAGGCCCGCATAGGAGAGGGCGATGGCCGCCATGAGCTGCTGATAGGGCAGGGCGCCGGCGCGGATCTGGCGCTCCAGGATGCGCACATGCTGGCCGATGATCTTCAGGAAGCGCTGGTAGAAGGCGTGGTCGGCGCCCTCCAGGATCAGCGGCGACTGGCTGATGAAGGACATGAGCCGGCGCGCGGCGATCTCCGTGCTGCAGGCGATCCTTTTGTCGCCGAGCTTCGAGGTGACGAACTCGTCCACCAGGGAGCGGGCATTGGCCTGGGCGAGCGCGGTGCCGGCGGCGCGCAGGTGGCGCAGCCAGCCGAAACCGTAGAGCGCCTCGCCCCAGGCGCGGCTCGGGGGCGGAAACGCGAAGGGCGAGCGCCCGCCGGTGGTGATGGCGCGCCCCGAAAAGGCGAAGAATCCGGAATAGATGTCGGTCGCGATGGTGGGATCGGCGGTGCGCAGATCCTGGGGCGCGAAGAGCAGCCGCGTGGGCACGGGGGCGCTGGAGAGCCGGGACAGGCTCCAGACCATGCTTTCACGCGTGGCGCGGCCTGCCTCACGAAGGCTAAGCCTGTACAAACGCCAGCGATCCGGCCCGAAATCCACCCGTGGCGCTCCTCTTGTTCGCTCGAGAGCCGCTCACAAACCACCTGAGCCTCATCCTGAGGAGGATTGCGGAGCAATCCGTCTCGAAGGACGAGGCGTCTCCAGTACGTTCTGGACCCTCCTTCGAGACGCCTGCTGCGCAGGCTCCTCAGGATGAGGGGTTTGTTAGGCACTCCAAATCATCGTCAACTTAAGAGAGGAGTTCCTGCTGACCGGTTAACAACCGGTAAGAGACGATTCACTACCTTCACGATCCTTTGTGAACAAACCGTGCGACAAAGAAGCCGTCGAGTCCGCTGCGGTCGTGCTCGGCGAGCGCCATCTGGCTCGGCAGGGTCCGCAGGTCCCCTTCCGGCGTGATGCAGTCGCCCCAGCCGCCGATCTCGTCCGGCGTGACGGGCATGCGGGTGAATTCGGGATGACGGGTGAGGAAGCTTTCCGCCTGCCGCTCGCCTTCCTCGGCCTCCAGCGAACAGGTGCAATAGACGAGCCGCCCGCCGGGCTTCAGCAGGCTCGCGGCCTTGTCGAGCAGCCGGCCCTGGAGCCCTGCGAGCTTGCGGATGTCCTCCTCGGTTTTTGTCCAGGCCACGTCCGGGTGGCGGCGGATGGTGCCGGTGGCGGAACACGGGGCATCGAGCAGGATGGCGTCGAAGGGTTCGGCCTCGAGCTTTTCCGCATCGATGGCGCGGGTCTCGGCCTTTAGGTTCAGGCGGGCGAGGTTTTCCTCCAGCCGCTGGAGGCGCTTGGCCGAGCGGTCGACCGCCAGCACCTCGGCCCCGGCGGCAGCGATCTGAGCGGTCTTGCCGCCGGGGGCGGCGCAGAGATCGGCGATGCGCTCGCCGGGCTTCGGGCTGAGCAGGCGCGCCGGCAGGGCAGCGGCGGCGTCCTGCACCCACCACTCGCCCTCCTCGAAGCCTGGAAGTTCACGGATGGCGGTGCGTTCCCGCAGGCGAATGCTGCCGGTGGGCAGGAGAACGCCGCCGAGGCGCTCGGCCCAGGATTCGGGATCAGCCTTCACCGTCAGGTCGACGGAGGCCATGGAGCGGTGCGCCTCGGCGATCGTCTGGGCGAGCGGCTCGCCATATTGCGCGATCCAGCGCTCCTCCAGCCAAGTGGGCGTGTCGAGCCAGGGATCGCTCTCGGCCAGGATCTGCTCGCGCTCGCGGGCGACGCGGCGCAGGACGGCGTTGATGAAGCCGCCCGCGTGATGGAGCTTGGGGTCGTTCTGCGCCAGCTGCACGGCGCTGTCGACGACCGCATGGTCCGGCACGTCGAGAAACAGGATCTGCGCGGCCCCGGTGGCGAGCAGGTGCATCAGGCGCTCGTCCTTGGGCGGCTTGTTGAGCCGCTCGCTCAAGGCGCGCCCCAGGGTGCCGAGGCGCCGGAAGGTCACGATGGCGATGGCCCGCGCCAGCGCCTCGTCGCGAGAGGAGAGTTTTTCGGCGCGCGCCAGCTCCTCCATCACGTCGTCGAGCGGCACGCGCCGCTTCATGGTCTCCGTCACGGCCATCCAGGCGAGGCGGCGGGGGCCGAGGCCCGATTGTTCGTCCGACTGACTCAAAAACTTATCCCCAGGGCCCGCGGCGGGTGCCGGTCGAGCCTCCAATGGAACCCCATGGGCCCGATGAACTCTGTGCGAAGAAGCCGCTTTGCGGCGTGGAGCCCATCTCCTGCGCCAAAGCGTGGAGCGCCGCAATCCGGTTTTCGGTCGCGGGATGGGTCGAGAACAGGTTGTCCACGCCCTGGCCCGACAGCGGGTTGATGATGAAGAGCGAGGCGGTGGCCGGGCGGCGCTCCGCATCGGGGTTCGGAATATGCGCCACGCCGCCGGCGATGCGGGCCAGCGCCGAGGCGAGCGCCAGGGGCTGGCCGGAGATCGCGGCGCCCATCCGGTCGGCGTCGTATTCCCGCGAGCGGCTGATCGCCATCTGGATGATCATGGCGGCAATCGGCGCCAGAAGCGCGGTGCCGAGCATCACGATGGGGTTCGGCCGCTCACCGCCGCGCCCGCCGAACAGGAAGCCGAACTGCGCCAGCGTCGCGATGGCGCCGGCGACCGTCGCGCTCACGGTCATGATCAGCGTGTCGCGGTTCTTGATGTGGGCGAGCTCATGCGCCATCACGCCGGCGATCTCGTCGCGGGAGAGCATGTGCAGCAGGCCCGTGGTGGCGGCGACCGCGGCGTTCTCGGGGTTGCGCCCGGTGGCGAAGGCATTGGGCTGCGGGTTGTCGATGAGATAGACCCGCGGCATGGGAAGCTCGGCACGCTGGCTGAGATCGCGCACCATCTGCACGAGCTCGGGCGCGGTGCGCTCGTCCACCTCGACCGCATGATGGGCGGCGAGCGCCAGCCGGTCCGAGTTCCAGTAGGCGAAGAGGTTGGTGGCAAGGCCGAAGCCCAGCGCGATCATCATGCCGGTGCCGCCGCCGAGGAAATAGCCGACGACGCCGAACAGGGCCATGAGGCCCGCGAGCAGCATTCCGGTCTTGACGGTGTTCATCGGGGTCTCCACCTCGTGGTCAACACGATACCCATTCTCCGATTCCTATGTGGGAACGGTCCAGCTCTGTCCCAAGAGGGCGAGAGATCTGGCGGAAGGCAGATTATGAGCACAAACGACAACACCCCTCCAGACCGCCCCGTCGAGGGCGCCGCCCCCGGCAAGACCCTCACCCCCGCGGCCCAGCGGGCGCTCGAGGAGGCGGCTCAGCGCCGCCTGGAGATCGATGCCCGCGCGGCCGAGATCGCCCGGGAGAAGGAGCTTCAGGGCCGCGGCGGCCTCGAGCCGGTCCGCTACGAGGATTGGGAAGTGAAGGGGCTGGCGAGCGACTTTTAAAAAATCTTCGGGTCTCATGTCACATCCGGCTGTCCCGTCTCGTCTTAGCATCGTCAGCAACACGACAATGAGGACCTAAGACGATGAAAGCCCGGTTGATTCCCTACGAAGTCGCCCCCAGCTCCCTGAAGCCGATGATCGAGCTGGAAAAGACCCTGAAGAACAGCGGCCTGGAGCTTACGCTCATCGAGCTGGTGAAGACCCGCGCCTCGCAGATCAACGGTTGCGCCTATTGCATCCACATGCACACCAAGGATGCCCGCGCCAACGGCGAGACCGAGGAGCGGCTCTATCTCCTCAGCGCCTGGCGGGAATCGCCCCTCTACAGCGACCGTGAGCGGGCGGCGCTGGCCTGGACCGAAGCCCTGACGCTCGTGGCCGAAACCCATGCTCCGGATGAGGATTACGAGGCGCTGAGCCGGCACTTCACGCCCGCCGAGCAGGTCAACCTGACCCTGCTCATCGGCGCGATCAACGCCTGGAACCGGCTGGCCATCGGCTTCCGGTCGGTCCACCCGGTCGAGGCTGGCCGTGCTGCCGCCTGACGGTGACGCCGCGGACCGGTTCCAGCCCCTCAGGCCGGGGCTGGTCCGCCTGGCCTACCGGATGCTCGGCTCCATCGCGGAGGCCGAGGACGTGGTGCAGGAGGCCTATATCCGCTGGCACCAGACGGACCGCACCCTGATCCGCGAGCCGGGCGCCTTCCTGTCCAAGACCGTCACGCGCCTGTGCCTCGACATTCTGAAATCGGCCAGGGTCAAGCGCGAGACCTATATCGGCCCCTGGCTGCCCGAGCCGGTTCTGGAAGCGGGCGACGAAGATAGGGCCGAGGACCTGTCGCTGACCCTGATGATGGCGCTGGAGCGGCTCTCGCCCCTGGAGCGCGCGGCCTTTCTCCTCCACGACGTGTTCGGTCTCGGCTTCGACGAGATCGCCGCGACCCTCGACCGGGATCCTGCCGCCTGCCGCCAGCTTGCGGCGCGAGCCCGCAGGAACGTGCGGGCGGAGCGGCCGCGCTATGCCATCGACCGGGAGGAGGGCGAGCGGATGACCGACGCCTTCTTCGCCGCCTCGCGCAGCGGCGACCTGACGGCTCTGCGCCATCTTCTGGCGGAGAACGTCGTGGCCCAGACCGATGGCGGCGGCATCCGGAACGCGGCCCTCAATCCGCTCTTCGGTATTCGCAGAGTCGCCGGCCTGTTCCTGGGCGTGGCGCGCAAGGGCGGAGGCCGGTTGCCGCCTGTCCTCTACAAGGGATTGATCAACGGCTTGCCGGGCTTCGTCACTCTCGAACAGGACGGCATGGTGCAGACCACCGCGCTCGACATCGAGGACGGCCGCATCGTCGGAGTCTATATCGTCCGCAATCCCGAAAAGCTCCGGCACCTGGCGGATCTGGCGGACTAAAGAACGGTCGACAATTCAATCTTCAGACAACGGGAAGGTTGTTACGTCCGTAGCCTCCCGCTACTTTGGCCCGGGGGAGAAGCTCATGATCGGGGCGAGCGAGACGGCACGGCTTGAGATGTTCCGGGATCTCCTGGCCGACGTCCATCGGGCGCTCGACCTGCAGTTCGGCTTCGAGCTGTGGGACGGCTCGACGATCCCGGCCGACCTGCCGTCCTACGCCATGCGCCTGGTGATCCGGCGCGAGAGCGTGATCGCCGCCCTGGTCCGCCGTCCCAAGCTCGATACCGTGCTCAACGCCCATGTGGCGGGGCTGCTCGACCTGAAGAACGGCACCCTCTTCGACCTCGCCGACCAGCGCCCGCAGAAGATCGGGCGCCGCCTGAGGGCGGTGAGCAAGAGCAAGGCGCTGAAAACCGCCTACCATTTCCTGCGCGCGCCCGCCTCCATGCCGCGTCCGCTCGAGCGCAGAACGGAGGGCGCCGGCGCCCGCGACGGCAAGCCGTCCACGAACAAGGCCAACATCGCCCACCACTACGACGTGTCGAACGCCTTCTACCGGCTCTTCCTCGATCCGGAGATGGTCTATACCTGCGCGTACTTCCAGCCCGACTGGCACGACGATCTCGCCCACGCGCAACAGGACAAGCTCGACATGATCTGCCGCAAGCTGCGACTCAAACCGGGTGAGCGCCTGCTCGACATCGGCTGCGGCTGGGGGGCGCTCATCTGCCATGCGGCGCAGCATTACGGCGTGAAGGCCACCGGCGTGACGCTCGCCGAGGAGCAGGCGGCGCTGGCCCGGGAGAAGATCGCCAGCTTAAGCCTGCAGGACCGGGTCGAGGTGGTGCTCAAGGACTTCACGCAGGTGGAGGGCGAGTTCGACAAGATCTCCTCCATCGGCATGTTCGAGCATGTGGGCATCGCCAACCACGCGGCCTATTTCCAGGCCGTCCACGGGCTGCTGAAACCCCGCGGGCTCTACCTGCATCACACCATCGCCCGGCGGGCGAAGCGCACGGACAGAGCCTTCGGCCGCCTGCGGCCCGAGGCGAAGGCGATCATGCGCTACATCTTTCCCGGTGCGGAGCTCGATCATCTCGGCATGTCGGTGGCCAATCTCGAACGCTTCGGCTTCGAGGTGCACGACGTGGAGGCCTGGCGCGAGCACTACCAGCGCACCACGCGGCTCTGGTGGGAGAACCTGAGCGCCCGCCGGGCGGAAGCGGAGGCCGAGGTCGGCCCCGAGACCACCCGCGCCTGGCTGCTCTACCTCGCCGGCGTGTCGCTGGGCTTCGCCCGCGGCGTCATCGGCGTCAACCAGACCCTGGCCTCCAAGCGCACGCGCGGCCCGTCGGGTTTGCCGCCGAGCCGGGCGGATTTGTACGCTTGAGAAGAATCCTCCGCTGTCATCCCCGGCGAGCGTAGCGAGGGAAGGGGATCTATGGCACTGAGCCTGTGAGTGGATTCCCTTCCCCTCCGCTACGCTCCGGCCGGGAATGACACCGCAGCACAGGGCCAGCAATGACGGCTCCCTACGGAACCACCACCACCCGCGTGCCCACATTCACCTGGTCGTAGAGGTGCACGATGTCCTCGTTGAGCATGCGGATGCAGCCGTAGGACGCATAAGTTCCGATGGAACTCGGGCGGTTGGTGCCGTGGATGGCGTATTCGTCGAGGTTGAGGGTCAGCGCCCGTGCGCCCATGGGGTTGTTGGGCGCGCCGCCGGGGATCACGTCGGGCAGCCGCGGGTTGTCGCGCTTGACCTCTGCCGGCGGCGACCAGGCGGGGCGGACATACTTGCCGTCGATCCGCGCCTCGCCGAACCATTGCTTGCCGGGCTTGCCCACCGCCACGCGGTAGCGCAGGGCCGTGCCGTCGCCGCGCACGTAATAGAGCCGCCGCTCCGCCGTCTTGATCACAATGGTGCCGGGCGACACGCCAGCCTGGAACGGCACGACCTCCCGGGCCGATGCGGTCGTCGCCGTGACGGCGAGGCCCAGGATGGCGGCGAAGGCGATACGCATGCTCATGGGTCGAACCCTCCTGAAACATCAGTGAGGGTGAGACGCGAAAGATAAGGCTACGGTTCCTAGGATGGCGAAAACAGCACCGCTGTCATCCCCGGCGAGCGGAGCGAGGGAAGGGGACCCCACGATCAAGCTCGGCGCCGTGGATTCCCTTCCCCTTCGCTGCGCTCCGGCCGGGAATGACACCCTTCCACGTCATCCCCGGACTTGTTCCGGGGATCCACGTCTTTGAGACGATTGAAACTCTAAGCCCTCATCCTGAGGAGCAGACGTAGTCTGCGTCTCGAAGGATCATCCAGTACCCACTGGACCCTCCTTCGAGACGGCGCTGACGCGCCTCCTCAGGATGAGGCCGGAGGGAGACGAAGCGACGCCAAGACGGGGATGGCCGGGACGAGCCCGGCCATGACGAGGAGAATTCGGAAGGCGATCCCGGATCGCCTGCGGCGTCCGGGATGACGCGACTGACAGCTCAAGCCGCCTGCGTGCGCTTGTTCTGGCGGTTGGTGATCAGGTCGTCGACCACAGTCGGGTCGGCGAGCGTCGAGGTGTCGCCCAGCGAGCCGAACTCGTCCTCGGCGATCTTGCGCAGGATGCGGCGCATGATTTTTCCAGAGCGCGTCTTGGGCAGGCCGGGCGCGAACTGGATCAGGTCGGGCGACGCGATGGGGCCGATTTCCTTGCGCACCCAGGCCACCAGCTCCTTGCGCAGTTCCTCCGACGGCTGTTCGCCCGCCATCAGGGTCACGTAGGCGTAGATGCCCTGGCCCTTGATGTCGTGCGGATAGCCGACGACCGCTGCTTCCGACACCTTCGGATGGGCGACGAGGGCGGATTCCACCTCCGCCGTGCCCATGCGGTGGCCGGACACGTTGATCACGTCGTCCACGCGGCCGGTGATCCAGTAATAGCCGTCCGCATCGCGGCGGCAGCCGTCACCGGTGAAATACTTGCCCGGATAGGTGGAGAAGTAGGTCTGCACAAAGCGCTCGTGGTCGCCGTAGACCGTGCGCATCTGGCCCGGCCAGGAATCGGCGATCACGAGATTGCCCTCGGCCGCGCCCTCCAGCACCTTGCCCTCCGCGTCCACCACCTGCGGCTGCACGCCGAAGAACGGACGGGTGGCCGAGCCGGGCTTCAGCTTGGTGGCGCCGGGCAGCGGCGTGATCAGGATGCCGCCGGTCTCGGTCTGCCACCAGGTGTCGACGATGGGGCAGCGGCTGTCGCCCACCACCCGGTGATACCATTCCCAGGCTTCCGGGTTGATCGGCTCGCCCACGGAGCCGAGCAGGCGCAGCGATTGGCGCGAGGTTGTCTTCACCGGCTCCTCGCCGGCCTGCATGAGCGACCGGATGGCCGTGGGCGCGGTGTAGAAGATGTTGACCCCGTGCTTGTCGATCACCTCCCAGAAGCGGGAGATCGACGGATAGGTGGGCACGCCCTCGAACATCAGCGTGGTGGCGCCGTTCGCGAGCGGCCCGTAGAGGATGTAGGAGTGGCCCGTCACCCAGCCCACGTCGGCGGTGCACCAGTAGATGTCGCCGTCGTGATAGTCGAACACGTATTGGTGCGTCATCGCCGCGTGGACGAGATAGCCGCCCGTGGTGTGCAGCACGCCCTTCGGGGTGCCGGTGGAGCCTGAGGTGTAGAGGATGAACAGCGGGTCCTCCGCGTTCATCTCCTCGTAGGGGCACTCGTCGGTGACCTGGGCTGCCGCCTCGTCGTAATAGACGTCGCGGCCCGGCACCATGTTGACGGCGGAGCCCGTGCGGCGCACCACCAGCACGTGGTCGACCACGCCGGGGCCGACGCGCTCAAGCGCCGCGTCCACGTTCACCTTCAGGGGCACCTTGCGGCCGCCGCGCAGGCCCTCGTCGGCCGTGACGATGAAGGCGGATTTGGCGTCCTGGATGCGGCTCGCCAGCGAATCGGGCGAGAAGCCGCCGAACACCACGGAGTGGATGGCGCCGAGCCGCGCGCAGGCGAGCATCGCGTAAGCCGCTTCCGGGATCATCGGCATGTAGATCGTCACGCGGTCGCCCTTGGCGACGCCGCGGTTGCGCATGATGTTGGCCATGCGGTTCACCTCCGCGGAAAGCTCGCGGTAGGTGATCTTTTTCGACTCGGAGGGGTCGTCGCCTTCCCAGATGATGGCAACCTGGTCGCCGCGGGTGTGGAGATGGCGGTCGACGCAGTTATAGGCCACGTTGGTGACCCCGTCCTCGAACCATTTGATCGACACGTCGCCGGGGCCGAAGTTCGTATTCTTGATCCGGGTCGGCTGCTTGAACCAGTCGATGCGCTTGGCTTCCTCGGCCCAGAAGCCCTCCGGGTCCCTGACCGAAGCCTCGTACTTGGCCCGGTAGCCCGCGTCGTCCAGATAGGCGCGGTGGGTCCACTCGGACGGCACATCGTAGATCTTCTCTTCCATGGCGCTTCTCCCAGACGCTGGCCTGATGAATTTAGCGCTAGATTTACGGAAAGAGAGAGGGGTCGGGCAAGCGGGGCCGGGATCGGACTTTGGTCTTTGCTACTTTTGGGGTGCAGTGCAGCATGGCCGTCCCGGGCGGAGGCTCCATCAGGCGCGGGAGTTCAGGTTCAGGCTTCCCTCACTCCCACGCCTCACGCTTTTCGAGGCGACTTTGCTCAAGGTTCCCGGTTCACAGGATCAGGAAATCCTCAGCGCCGAACTCGGCGACCGTGCGCCCGACGAACAGGACGCTGTTTCCGTTCCCGAGATCCAGAGTCGTGCCGCCGGCGGCGGCACTCAGGGCCTCGAGTGCATTGAAGCCTGCCGCGAAACCGGACAACTGGACCACATCCTCGGTCGGGTCGAAGTCCACGATCAGATCGACGCCTGTTCCACCATCGCTGTCGCCGCCGGTTTCATCGTCGTCAGGCTCCCCGCCTGACACCCGGAAGACGAATGCATCGGCCCCATCATTGCCAATCAGGAAATCATTGCCGGCTCCGCCTTCGATCGTGTCTGCAGCATTGCCGCCGATCACCGTATCGTTGCCGGCATTGCCGTGCAGCAGGTCCGCAGCAGTGCCGGCCGTGGGCGAGGTGGCAAAAGCCCGGATGAGATCGTCCCCGGCGCTGCCCCGGATAGTATCGGCCGCCACATCGCCGCCGAGAATGGTGTCGTTGCCGCCTCCGCCGAAGACGAGATCCCCGGTCGGGTCGTTCCAGGCGATGAAGTCGTTGCCTGCGCCGGCCAGAACGACATCCCTGCCGGCCATGCCTCCGATGGTGTCATCGCCAGGGCCGCCGAGCACAACATCGTCGCCTTGGCCGGTGTTGATGGTGTCGTTGCCTTGGCCGCCGGACAGGAAGTCGGTCCCTGCGCCGCCAATGATCGAGTCGTTGCCGGGCCCGCCCAGGATGATATCGGCCTCATCGGCGCCGGTCAGGGTGTCGTTGCCGGAAGTACCAGGAATGAATGCCATGGTTCTTCTCCATGTCTGATGTCATGACAATGTGTGTTGAAACTCAGGTCGCCGCCTTGCAGGATGCGGCATCTACAAAGATGATCAACGCAACGCAAACAGCAAAAAACGGTGTTGTTACAGAATGCAGGTCGTTCGCCAAAGATGTTGCGAGCGCTATCAATTGGCAGTCGCACTTTGAGAACGCTACGCTTGCAATAGCGTGCTGCACGACCATTGCGAGTCGCGCGCCATGTGCTATGGCGCGCCCGAACTTCTACTGAGACTTTGACTTAAAACAGGAAGGCCGAGTGCGGTCAAAGCGCGCTACCGACAGAGGGGTACCCTGTCGGGTTTCGCGGACAGCCTTCCGTGCATCCAAACGCGCCCCGGCATCTGACGGTCCCGGATCGCGCTTCCGGGCGATACTGTGGGGATCGTTACAGCCCGCCCATCCGGCACACGATGGTCCATTCCTCGTCCGTCACCGGCTGTACCGAGAGGCGGGAATTGTTGACCAGAATCATCTTCTCGAGGCCGGGTTCCTTCTTGATGTCGTCGAGGGTCACGGGTTTCGGGAAGGCCTTCACGGCCTTGATGTCCACCATGCCGAACTTGCCCGTCTCGTCGGTGTGGTCGGGATAGTATTCCCGGATCACCTCGACGATGCCCACCACCGCCTTGCCCTCGTTGGAATGGTAGAAGAAGCCCTGCTCGCCGATCCTCATGGCCATCAGGTTCTGCTTGGCGACGTGATTGCGCACGCCGTTCCAGTGCGTGCCTTTCGCGCCTTCCGCGACTTGCTGATCCCAGGACCAGACGGAGGGTTCGGACTTGTAGAGCCAGTGGGCCATTCTCAGTTACTCTTTAGAAATGACGCATGATCTTATCGGAAAACCGGTATCCACTTTTCCGGATCATGCTTCAATGCTCGGACTTGATCGGACGGTTCATGAGCGCATCGACCGCCTGTTCGAGGGTCCATGCGCCGGACAGGACCTGCTCGACGGCCTCGGCAATCGGCATGTCGATGTTTTTTGCCCGCGCCAGCGCCACGAGAGCGCTCGCGGTCGTTGCGCCTTCGACCAGCTTGCCGCCCGAGGCCTCCGCGACGCTCATTCCCTGGCCGAGGCGCTGGCCGAAGGCGAAGTTGCGCGATTGCGCCGTGGAGCAGGTCAGCACGAGGTCGCCCAGGCCTGACAATCCCATCAGGGTCTCGGGCTCACCGCCATAGGCGCGGGCAAAGCGCAGGAGCTCGGCGAAGCCGCGGGCGATCAGCGCCGCCTTGGCGCTCTCGCCGAGGCCCTTGCCCGCTACCGCTCCGCAGGCGATGGCCAGCACGTTCTTGGCTGCGCCGCCGATCTCGACCCCGCGCACGTCGCCGCGATGATAGACGCGAAGGGCCGGGCCGGAGAGGGCATTGGCCAGCGCCTCGGCCAGAGCCGCATCGCGGCAGGCCAGCGTCACCGCAGTGGGCAGGCCGCGCGCCACGTCGTGGGCGAAACTGGGGCCTGACAGCACGGCCACAGGGGCGCCGGGGCGCACCTCCTCGACCACGTCGCAGAGAAACGCCCCGCTGCCGCGCTCGATGCCCTTGGCGCAGAGCAGCAGCGGGGTTGCGGAAGGCAGCACACGGGCGAGCGCCGCCGTCACCTCCCGGGTGGTCTGTGCAGGCGTGACGAGAAGCACGGCGCGACATGCGGCGAGTTCGTTCAGATCGGCGGTGGGGCGGATGCGGTCGTGCAGCGTCACGCCTGGCAGGCAGCGCTCGTTGCTGCGCGTCGCCGCCAATTCCTGAGCCTGCTCGGGCGAGCGCATCCAGAGCACCACATCGTTGTCTGCAGCGGCGGCCGCGTTGGCGAGTGCCGTGCCCCAGGCTCCGGCCCCGGCGATGCCGATCGGTTGCGATGCCATCAGGCCTTCGCTCCCGCCTCGTCGCGGCTGGTGTCGAGGGGCCAGCGGGCGCGGGCCGGGGCGCCGATGTCGTCGATGAGGCCGAGGCGCATGCGCTCGAGACCCGCCCAGGCGATCATCGCGCCGTTGTCACCGCACAGGTGCACGGGCGGCGCCACGAGCTTGAGGCCGGCTTCCACCGCGAGCCGCTGCAGGCCCTGGCGCATGCCCTGGTTGGCCGCGACGCCGCCCGCCACCACGAGGGCCGCCGGATGGCCGGCGATCTCGCGGAAGGCGCGCAGGCCCACGCGGGTGCGGTCCACCACCACGTCCACGATGGCGGCCTGGAAGCTCGCACACAGATCGGCGATGTCGCTGGCGGTGAGCGGCGCGATCTTCTCCGCCTCGATCCGCACGGCCGTCTTGAGGCCGGAGAGGGAGAAGTTCGGCTCCGCCCGGCCCTGCATCGGGCGCGGGAAGGCGAAGCGCTCCGGGTTTCCTCGTGCCGCCTCGCTCTCCACATGCGGGCCGCCGGGATAGGGCAGGCCGAGCATCTTGGCGACCTTGTCGAAGGCTTCGCCGATGGCGTCGTCGATGGTGGTGCCGATGCGCACGTAATCGCCGACGCCGCGCACCGCCACGAGTTGCGTGTGGCCGCCGGAGGCGAGCAGCAGCAGGTACGGAAAGCCGATGCCGTCGGTGAGCCGCGCGGTGAGCGCGTGGGCCTCGAGATGGTTCACCGCCATCAGGGGTTTGCGGGTCACGAGCGCGATGGCTTTCGCCGTGGTCAGCCCCACCAGAACGCCGCCGATGAGGCCGGGTCCGGCCGCCACCGCGATGCCGTCGATGTCCTTCACGGAGCAGTTCGCGTTCTTCAGGGCGCGGGCCACGAGCCGGTCGATCACCTCCACATGGGCGCGCGCCGCGATCTCCGGCACCACGCCGCCATAGCGGGCGTGCTCGGCGATCTGGCTCAGCACCTCGTTGGAGAGGATCTCGCCCCGTCCGTCGAAGCCGACGCCCACGACGGCGGCCGCGGTCTCGTCGCAGGTGGTCTCGATGCCTAGAATGCGCATGATCGTTGGCTGCTCGATTTAAGGTGTTGTCCGGACTTCCGGCCCGGCGCTCCTCCCCCTATAGTCCGCCGCGCCGCACAAGATCAAACGCCGAAATCATTCTTCAGGAGAGCAGAACCGGAATGGCCTCTTCCCCCACCCTGGTCATCGGTACGCGAGGCAGCCCCCTGGCGCTCGCCCAGGCCCACGAGACGCAAGACAGGCTGGTCGCCGCCCATGGCTGGACCGTGGAGCACCTGCCCCTGTCGATCATCAAGACCACGGGCGACGCCATCCAGGACCGGCCCCTGTCGGAGGCCGGCGGCAAGGGGCTCTTCACCAAGGAGCTCGACATCGCGCTGCTCGAAGGCTCCATCGATCTCGCGGTCCACTCCGCCAAGGACCTGCCGACGACCCTGCCGGAGGGCATCGTGATCGCCGGCTTCCTGCCCCGCGAGGACGTGCGCGACGCCTTCATCAGCCACCGCTACAAGAGCATCGCGGATCTGCCGCAGGGCGCCGTGGTGGGTTCCGCGTCGCTGCGGCGGCAGGCGCAGATCCGGCGCCTGCGGCCGGACCTCCAGGTCACGTTGCTTCGCGGCAACGTGCAGACGCGGCTCGCCAAGCTCGAGCGCGGCGAGGTCGATGCGACCCTGCTCGCCATGGCGGGCCTGCGCCGCCTCGGGCTCACCGACCACGTGACCACGATGCTGGAGACGGACGACTTCCTGCCCGCCGTCGGGCAGGGCGCCATCGCCGTCGCGATCCGGGCCGAGGACGAGCGGGTGCGGGAAGTGCTTCAGCCCATTCTCGATGCGCCGACCGGTCAGGCGCTCGCGGCCGAGCGGGCCTTCCTCACCATCCTCGACGGCTCCTGCCGCACGCCCATCGCCGGGCACGCGCGGCTCGTCGGCGGCGAACTCGAATTCCGCGGCCTCGTGCTGCGCCCCGACGGGTCGGAGAGCCTGGAAGCCCTGCGCCGCGGCTCACTGGGCGACGCGGTGGCCCTCGGGCGCGACGCCGGCAGCGAGCTGCGCGCGCGCATGCCGCCCGACTTCCTGAAGGCCTGATGCGGGTCCTCGTCACCCGCTCGGCCGTGGATGAGGCACGCACGGCGGAAAAGCTCGCCGCCCGCGGCCACGAGGCGTGGCTTGCGCCCGTGACCCGGATCGTGCCCACGGGCGATCCGATGCCGTCGGAGCCCTACGACGCCCTGATCGTCACCAGCGCCCATGCGGAGGCGGCCCTGGCGGGCCTGGACCGGACCAAACCCGTCTTCGCCGTCGGCGAGCGCACGGCCGAACCGGTGCGCGCGGCTGGCTTTGCCAACGTCACGGTGGCGGAGGGCGATGCGGTGTCCCTGGCGCGGCTGATTCGCGGCACGCTGCCGTCCGGCCTGACGCTGCTTCATGTGACGGCGCGCCATCACAAGGAGGAGCCGGCCGCCTCCCTGAAGGCCGCCGGGTTCAACCTCCTGCAATGGGAGGCTTACGAAGCCGAAGCGGTCGGTACGCTGCCGGACCGCGCCGCCGAAGCCCTGCGCTCTGGCCAAATCGGCGCCGCGCTCCATTATTCCCGAAGGAGCGCGGATCTCGTCATCCGGCTGGCAGGGGAGGCCGGGCTGGCATCGAGCCTCTTAGGGCTTCTCCATCTCTGCCTGTCGGCCGACGTGGCCGCACCCCTGACATCGGCCGGCGCCGCGACCCTCGTGGCGGAGGATCCGTCGGAGGAGGCCCTGCTCCGGCTTCTCGACCGGGTCTCATGACCTTCGCCGACGCTTCGGATACGATCCCCCAGGGGATCTTTGTCATAAGGAGAGGATCATGGTCCCATGGGCCTGCCGTTCTTGGACGATCACCGGCTGTTGAGGGAACGAAACCTCAGCGCCCAAGCTTGCCTCAATTGCCTAGCACACTGCCCTTTTGAAGACCGCGCCCCAGGGAGATCTTTTCCTGGCGACCCTGCAAGAGTGACCCGTGACCGATTCATCTGATCCCAGACGCTCGAAATCCTCCCGCAAGAAATCCTCGCGCGAGCCGGCCACCATCGACCTGAAGGCGACCGTGATCGACGACGGCACCGTCCAGGCCGATCCCGAGCCTGCCGCCCAGGATACGGTCGGTCAGGCGACTGTTGGTCAAGAGACCATGGGGCCGGACGCCGCCGGCGAGGAGCTTCGCGCCCAGGAGACGACCGCCGCGGCGGACAGCCTGCCCGGCGGGCAGCGGGACGAGACCATCGCCAGCGGCAGCGAACCCCCGGCCGAGGAGGTGGTGGCGTCCCCGGAAGCCAGCCTCGATTCGGGCGCGGGCACCGATACGCTGCCCTCCGAGGGCTTCATCAACGACCCGGCCGGGCGGGATACCAGTTCGAGCAGCAACTCCTCCCGGGATTCTTCCACATCGGACCCGCGCGCGGATTCCACGCCTCCGCCGCCCGCTCCCGAGCGGCGCAGCTCCGCCGGGGCCCTCATCGGGTCGAGCCTGCTCGGCGGTCTCGTCGGCGCAGGCCTCGTCTACGGGCTGCAGACCTGGCAGGGAGAACCGCCCGCCCAGGAGGATCCCCGCATTGCCCGGCTCGAGCAGCAGGTGAATGCCCTGCGCCAGCAGCCGGCAGCCCCCGGAGACCAGCCGCAGGGCGACACCCAGGCCCTGGACGGACGCCTCCAGGCGCTCGAGACCGCCAGGAGCGAACTCGACCAGCGGCTCCAGGCGATCCAGGACACGGCCCAGCAGGCGGCCGGCCAGGCGCAGGAGGCGCTGAACCGTCCGCTGCCCGAGTCGACTCAAGCCTCGACCGAGAATGAAGCGGCCCTGTCGGATCTCTCCAACCGCCTCGGGGCGCTCGAAGAGCAGGTGCGGACGAATGCCCAGACCGCCACGAATGCGGCGAACGCTACGCAGGAGCTCGATAGCCGGATTGCTGACCTCGATCGCCGCTTCGGCGAGCGGGAGCAGCGCTTGTCCGACATGGATCGGCGCCTCGGCGAACTCGACCGCCAGTTGGCGGACGTCAACAATCGGTTCGGCACCATCGATCAGCGCCTCGGCGAGCAGGAACAGCGCCTTGCCGCCCTGTCCCGGCAGGCGACCGAGAACACGAAGGCCGTCGAGGAGGCGAGCCAGACCGGAACGCGCGTCGTCCTGGCCGGGCGCCTGAACGACGCGCTGCAGAACGGCACGCCCTATGCGGAGGTCCTCGAGGGCGTGAAAAAGGCCGGTGCGGATCCTGCCCGCGTGGCGCCGCTCGAGCCTTTCGCCCAGGAGGGCGCCCCGACGGCGGCCGCGTTGGCGCAGCGCTTCGACCCGGTGGAGACCGCGATCCTGCGCGAGAGCCGCGGCCCGGCCGAGGGCTGGTCCGACCGGCTCCTGCGCATGGCCGACAAGGTGGTGACGGTCAGGCCGGTGAACGAACCCGGCGGAAGCGGCGTTCCTGCTCAAGTGGGCCGTATCCGGCAGGCCCTGGAGCGCGGCGAAGTGGTCGAGGCCGCCGCCGCCTGGGATTCCCTGCCGGAGCCGGCACGACAGGTGTCCGAGGAATGGGGCCGGCAGGCCAAGGCTGTCGCCGGGGCCCATCAGGCGGCGCAAGCCATCAGCGCCGACGCCCTCGCCACCCTCAACCGTACGACGCAGTAAGAAAAGGATCAGCCCAGCATGTGGCGCGCTCTCGTCTTCATCGGTCTTCTCTGCGTCGCGGCCTTCGGCGCCGTCTGGCTCGCGGAACGGCCGGGCACGGTTCTGATCACCTTCGCGGGCTACGAGATCCAGATGTCGGTGGCGGTCGCCGCCATCGCGCTGGCGGGCCTCGCGCTCTTCCTGGCGCTGCTCTGGTCCCTGGTCTCCGGCCTTCTGCATCTGCCCTCCCGCCTGACCTTCGCCTCAAGGGCCCGTCGGCGCTCCCGGGGCTATCAGGCGGTTTCCCGCGGCATGGTGGCCGTGGGCGCGGGCGACACCATCGCGGCCCGCCGCTATGCCAACGAGGCCGAGCGGCTTCTGGGCCGTGAGCCCCTGACACTCCTGCTCAAGGCCCAGGCGGCCCAGGTCTCCGGAAACCGCGAGGCGGCGGAGGCCGCCTTCGGCCAGATGATGGAGGAGGACGAGACCCGCGTGCTCGGCCTGCGCGGCCTGTTCGTCGAGGCCCGTCGCCGGGGCGATGCGGGCTCCGCCCAGCAATACGCCTCCGAGGCGGTCCGACTGGCTCCGGCCGCCGCCTGGGCGAGCGACGCAGTCCTCGAGGCGCGCTGCGCCGATCACGACTGGCGCGGGGCCTTGGAGGCGGTCGAGCGGCGCGCGTCGCTCGGCCTCCTGAACAAGGCCACGGCCAAGCGCCACCGGGCCGTGCTGCTCACGGCGGATGCCCTGGAGCGGGTGGATCACGATCCCGACGGAGCGCTCAGGAGCGCCCAGGACGGGCTGAAGCTCGCGCCCGACCTCGTGCCGGCCGCGGCCCTGGCCGGCCGCCTGCTGTCGCGCAAGGGCGATCTGCGCAAGGCCGCCAAGGTGATCGAGACCGCCTGGCGCAGCCTGCCCCACCCGGATCTGGCGGACGTCTATCTCAACCTGCGCCCGGGCGATTCCGGCCTCGACCGCCTCAAGCGGGCCGAAACCCTCATGAAGCTCTCCGGCGGCGCGCCGGAGGGGCGGCTGGCGGTAGCCCGCGCGGCCCTCGAAGCGCGCGAGTTCGCCCGCGCCCGGGATGCCCTGGAGCCCCTGCTGCAGGAGCGGCCGAGCATGCGCGTGTGCCTTCTCATGTCCGACCTGGAGCAGGCGGAGCACGGCTCCACCGGCAAGGGCCGCGAATGGCTTGCCCGCGCCACCCGCGCGCCGCGGGACCCGGCCTGGATCGCCGACGGGATCGTCTCCGATCACTGGCTGCCGATCTCGCCGGTCACCGGTCGCCTCGACGCCTTCGTGTGGCAGGCGCCGCCCGACGTGCTGGTCGCCCCCGAACTCACCCTGCACGACGATGTGACGGCCGATCTCGACGAGGAGCCGAAGCCGCTGCCGGTCATGCCGGCGCCAGCGCCGACGCCGGAACCCCAGCCCGTCTCCGAGATCGTATCCGCGCAGGAGCCGGCTCCCGAGCCGGAACACGACGTTCTGAAGAGCGAGCTGAAAGCGGCCCTGAACTCTGCCGAACCCGTGCAGGCAGAACCGCCGCCACCGCCACCGCCGCGGGAGCCCGTGGTCTTCCCGGCCACACCTCCGGACGTGCCGAAGCCGAAGGAGGAGGCGGCCCCCCGCCGCAGCGTTTTTTCGGTCTGGTAGGGCCTTTCCCTCCCTGCCTGCCCTTGCCAAGCGGCGGGCGAGGGGGTAAGAGGGCGGCCTCTCGGATCGCAATATTTGCGATGCCGCAATAGCTCAGCTGGTAGAGCACCTCATTCGTAATGAGGGGGTCGGGGGTTCGAATCCCTCTTGCGGCACCATCCCCATTCTTGGCATTCGCCGGCGGTGGGGAAGGAAGGGTAGGGGGCCATAGCTCAGCTGGGAGAGCGCTTGCATGGCATGCAAGAGGTCGGCGGTTCGATCCCGCCTGGCTCCACCATTCCTGTTGAATCTGAGAGGGAGCGTGCGGGTGTAGCTCAGGGGTAGAGCACAACCTTGCCAAGGTTGGGGTCGAGGGTTCGAATCCCTTCGCCCGCTCCATTTCCTTCACGAAGGAAATTCATCGACAAGGCGCCTTTGGGCGCCTTTCGTGTTTTCCAAGCCTGCCCACGCAAAACGGGCCCCTCCGTGTGAGAAAGGGGCCCGCGGTGACTCGAGGTCACACGTCATCGACGTTTATCCGGGTCAACCCGGTCAAATCTTCCAGTGATGTCGGGCCGAAGAATGCCTCGACGCTCAACGCATGATCGTGGAGGGAGCTTTCAGCCCAGGCGAGATCGCGATGCGAGCCTCCATCCGTTCAGGCCGAGGCGGGTGCCCGGCTCATCAGGCTGCGAGATCGGCGTCCGTGAAGAACCCACTCAGAGCGTCATGCCGATCCATTGTCCGTGACGGGTACTTCCAGGTTTGGATCTCGACCCGCCATGACTAGTAAAGCGCTCAACGGGCGCTTGTTTCAGCGTGGCGGCAAAGAAAAAGATCCGGCTCACCATTGCCGGGTCCTTCTGCTTTCCGTCAATCGGCGGGTGGTGCCTTAAGCGGCCTTCACGCCCTGGAGGAAGTCTGCGACCTCGCGGGAGAGGTCGTTGGAGTGGCGCGACAGCTCCTG
>NZ_JAELXT010000013.1 GCF_016427565.1 Microvirga splendida | reverse complement strand
CGGTGCCGGTGACGCTCACGTCCAGATCGCCCGCAGCCAGACGACCCATCGCTCCCGTCATCCCGTTCAGAGGGCGCACGACGGCGAATACCACAATGGACCCGAGCAGAGTGATCGCAAGCAGGATGCCGCCGGCAGACGAGGCAATCAGGAGCGTGGAGGTGGAAGCAGCGAGAGCTTCAGCTTCATCACCGGCTTGGACGAGCCCCTTTTCGTTGGCATCGGTACGCTCCTTGAGGAGGTTGCGCACCTTGATGCGAAGATCGCGGCCCTCACCATTCGAGATCTGAAGTGCCGCCGCATCCTGATCCTTCACGGCGAAGGCAACGCTCTTGTCCATTACGGTGAAGTAGCCCGCGACAGTGGCCTTGACTCCCTCATTCATGGCACGACGCTCCGGGGTGCTGGGGAGTGCGATCAGTTCGTCGACGTGTTGCAGAGCCAGAGCCTTGTACTGCCCATAAACCTTTTCGGCGCTCGCCAGCTTATCGACATCGGCGGACGAATAGATGATGAGGTTCTTCTCTTGGATGCTGGCCTCGTTCACCTCCGAGTTGATCTTCAGGATCGTTGCGAGGCGAACAGCCTCGACCTCAGCCAATTCTCTCGTATCGGCTGAGAGGCTGTCCAGGCCGTTCTTCGCGATCGCAACCAACCCGATCGTGATGGCCATAATGATTACTGCAGGAATCGCCAGTTTGACGATCAGCTTAAGATTGTTGAGGAAACGCATTGTCTTTCGGTGGCCTGCCCGCATCACCACGAGAAGCGCGCGCCCCCTGACGCGCAGTATTCAGGCGAGACGAACATTCATCACATAGATGAATGATGTATTAAATTAATATAGAAACGCGATCTGAATATATTCCCTAAGTAGTTATACGTATAAATTCGTTCATGTCTGAACTTTTCTACTCGTCCAGCATTAGGGAAAGTATTCACTCTGCAAGCTCCTGATCGGAGGTGACCGACGCCCTAGCGCTTGCCGAGTGCCTGCGCGACGTCTTGGACGTGGTCGCCCACACGGCGGATCGCCTCAACCACCTGCCGGCGCGGGACGCTCCAGCGGTCGGACCAGTATTGGAGGTCCCACGACTCGTGGATGTTGATGCGGGGACAATCCTGCGGATGTCTCTTGCTGACGACCATGCCGTCCTCCCGGCTGATCTCTCGAGGCTCGTTAATGTACGCAGCAATCTTAAGTCAGATGGAGGCGCGGGGCAGGAAGTCATCCACCCGCAGCAAGAATTCTTTGCGCCGAGACCGCCTATTCGGCGGCTTCGCTCTGCTCCCGCTCTCCCGTGAACTGGAGGCGCGCGAGCCGGGCGTAGAGACCGCCTTCGGCGAGCAGCGCCTCGTGGGTGCCCTCCTCGACGATCCGGCCCTGGTCCATCACCAGGATCCGGTCGGCGGAGCGCACGGTGGCGAGGCGATGGGCGATGACGAGGGTCGTGCGGCCCTCCATCAGGCGGTCGAGAGCCCCTTGAACCTTGCGCTCGCTCTCCGCATCGAGCGCCGAGGTCGCCTCGTCGAGGAGGAGGATCGGCGCGTCCTTCAGGATCGCGCGGGCAATCGCGAGGCGCTGGCGCTGGCCGCCGGAGAGCGTCACGCCGCGCTCGCCGATCACGGTGCCGTAGCCCTGCGGCAGGGCCCGGATGAAGCCGTCGGCGGAGGCGAGTTCGGCCGCGCGGCGCACGTCGTCCTCCGTGGCCTCGGGCTTTCCGTAGCGGATGTTGTCGAGGACGCTGGCGGCGAAAATCGTCGGCTCCTGCGGCACCAGGGCCATGCGAGCGCGCACGCTGAAGGGATCGGCCTCGTGGATGGGCACCCCGTCGACCCAGATCGTGCCGTCCTGCGGATCGTAAAAGCGCAGCAGCAGCTGCAGGATCGTGCTCTTGCCGGCGCCCGACGGGCCCACGATGGCGACCCTTTCGCCGGAGCCCACGGTCAGGCTCAGGCCATGAAGGGCCCGCTGCTCTGAGCGGGTGGGATAGGCGAAATGCACATCCTTGAACGCCACCGTGCCGAGCGGCGGGTTCGGCAGGGGCTTCGGGTTGCGCGGCGCCTCGATGGCCGGCTTGGCGGCGAGGATTTCGCCCAGCCGCTCCGCCGCGCCGGCGGCCTGGGCGAGTTCCCCATAGACCTCCGAGAGCTGGCCGAGGGAGCTTGCGGCAAAGACCGCGTACAGAACGAACTGCGACAGGCGCCCGCCGGTCATGGTGCCGGCCAGCACGTCCTGCGCGCCGTACCAGAGCACGGCCACCACGCTTGCCGAGACCAGGAAGAGGCCCGCGCCCGTGAGAAAGGCCCGCATGGTGGTGGAGAGCCGAGCCGCACCGAAGGCCTCCTCGGCTGCCGCAGCGAAGCGGGACGCGGTGGCGCTTTCCATCCCGAAGGCCTGCATGGTGCGCACGGCCCCGATGGCCTCCGCCGCATAGGCGGACGCGTCGGCCAGGCGATCCTGCGCCGCCCGCGACCGCCGCCGCACGGCGCGGCCCGAGAACACGAGGGGCAGGACGATGACCGGAATGGCGAGCAGCACGAGGGCCGAGAGCTTCGGGCTCGTGATGATCATGAGCACCGTCGCGCCCAGGAACAGGAAGATGTTGCGCAGCGCGATCGAGATGCTGACCCCGAAGGCCGCCTTGACCTGGGTGGTATCGGCGGTGAGCCGCGAGACAATCTCGCCGCTCTTGGTCTGGTCGAAGAAGGCCGGGTCGAGGGAGGTCAGGTGCCGGAACACGGCGGAGCGCACGTCCGCCACCACCCGCTCGCCCAAGGTGATGACGCAGTAATAGCGAAGCGCACTGGCCAGAGCGAGCACGCCGACGACACCGATCAGAAGGACGAAATAGGCATCGATGTAGCCCCTGCCCTCGTCCGAGAAGCCGAAATCGATCACCCGGCGCACGGCGATGGGGACGATAAGCGTCGCCCCAGAGGCCAGAATGAGGGCCGCCAGGGCTGCGGCGATCCTGCCCTTGTAGGCAAGGCCGTAGGGAATGAGCGGTTTCAGAGCGCTGAGCGCGGCCTTGGAGCGGTATTGGGCAGAGGGCAAATCGGCCATGTCAGCCTTCGTTGACGAAATTCGCGGGTCGGATCTGCTTCCATTGGCACGGAATCAGGCCCTTTCTCTTGAGCTGTCTCAATTTTCGGCACCGAACCGAGCCTGTCTTGCCGAAAAGTGCTCCGGGACGGTTTAGCACCTTTGCCCCGGCTTGTTTCAACCACTTAAGTGAGGTATAGGCGCGCATTCATCAATTCAGGCTCGATCTCACATTGCGGGCTGACCAGACTTGGCTGGCCGCGAGAAGGACTATGGCAATGGCGCGCAAAGAAACCGATCACCCCGACTACCACTTCATCAAGGTGGTCATGACCAACGGCACCGAGTACACCACCCGCTCGACCTACGGCAAAGAGGGCGACACCCTCAACCTCGACATCGACCCCAGCACCCACCCGGCCTGGACCGGCGGTTCGCAGCAGCTGCTCGACCGCGGCGGCCGCGTGTCGCGCTTCAACTCGAAGTTCGCCGGCCTGGGCCTCGGCACCAAGAAGTAACCGGGCGCCCCGCGCCGGTTGTTTCAACCCGGAATGCAAAAAGCCCCGCTCAAGCGGGGCTTTTTTGTTTAACTCTGAGCATACAACCAAAGATTTACTCGACTTATGGTTGCACGCGGATATCCTCCTTGTTCCGCTATAACAGGAGGGAAAATTGGCTGTTGTACTAGTTACATATGACCTGAGACAACCAGGTCAAAACTACCAACCAGTTTACGATTACTTGAAAAAATTCACATACTGTAAAGATATGGAGTCTGTTTGGCTGCTAGACACAACTACAAGCCCATCAACCATTCGGGATAATCTTAAGGGCCTAGTAGATAAGAACGACAAATTATTTGTGGCAAAACTCTCGGGTTCCTGGGCCTCTCTAAACTATGGTTGCGGCGACTGGCTCAATAAGCCTGAGAGGAACTGGTAATTACATATAGCTAGCTGCAGCTTCCATAACGGGCGCACTTTAGTAGCTGCGCCCGTGACCCTCTCTACGCAGATGGCACACGAAACCTCAGTTGGCTTTCAGTCCATAATAAGGGATTTCATCACTCCGCCGGCCCGAAAACCCTTTGCAGCATGCCGAGCTGGTCAGCCACAGGGTTGACGGGCGCCTGGCGGGCAGCGGGTCCGGCCTCGGAGATCAGGCGCTCCAGGTGGAGGATCCTGGCGTGGAGGCGGGTTGCAAGCCCCATGAGCTCCCGCAGGCGCTCCGGCAGCGCCTCATATTCTTCGATGCTCGTATTGGTCTCCGACGAGTTCAGCCGGACCCTGTTCTTCTCGTTCTGAGCCTGATCGGGGGAGATCTCCCCTTCGGCCACGGCGCGCTGCAGCAGGAGCCACGAGGCGATCTGCATCAGGCGGGTGGTGAGCCGCATGCTCTCGCTGGCATAGACGAGGCTCGTCTGGCGCTCGAGTTGACGGGATTCCTCCCGGCCAGGGCCGTCCAGGTAGGCGGCCGTCTCCTCGATCAGCTCCATGCCCTCCTGGAACAGGGCCCTGAAGGCATCCGACCCCACGAAGCTCTGCCCGAACCGGACAGGATCGACACCAAGCTGGATCACGTCGGGCTCGTTCACGCGTCTCTCCCAAAAGACATGGTCTCCGCCGGGGCGGAGGGCTGCACCTCATCCATGAGTTATAGGACGGTCCGGGAGGATTTGCCTCGGTAACCTCTTCTTAAGGTTAAGCCGGCGGCGGGACGGCGGCGTGGCCGGCCTGAGCGATGCGCCGGCTCAAGGACCCGGCATCGCCCAAAAAAGTCGAGCCGCTCGTGGCGGCTCTTGAAGTCTAACAGGGAAGCGTCAAACAGAGTGGACGTCTAAGCCACTCGGCATCCAGAGAGAGACCTGGATATCTCCGTTTATTCCACCGAATGGTTAATACACCGTTAAGCGCCTCTAGACTTGGCCGAGCTTGAAGAAGGCGCTTGCGGCAGCCAGGGAGCTCTCCTTCTTGGCCCTCGCCTCCTTGAGGCGGGCAATCTCCCGCTCGAGCATCCCGACACGCTCGTCGAGCTCGTCGATGGAGAGCATCGACAGGTCCTGGCCGATTTCGTGTGCGCTGACGATGCGCCGCGTGTCATCGGCGAAGGGATCGAGGGCCATGGCATTCTCCTCCTCAAGGTTGATCGTGACGTTAATCCTGACTGCATTCCTTGCCAACAGAGCCTATATCCGGGGAGCTTGTTGACCAAAGGAGGGAAAAATGGGGCAGACACCGGACATGATGCGCGCCGTCATCGCGGAAGGCAGCGGCGGACCCGAGGTCCTCAAGGTGGTGCAGCGCCCCGTTCCCCGACCCGGAGACGGGGAAATCCTGGTGCGCGTGAAGGTCGCGGGCATCAACCGCCCCGACGTGATCCAGCGCCAGGGCGGCTATCCGCCGCCCCCCGGGGCGCCGGACATCCTCGGGCTCGAGATCGCCGGCGAGGTGGTGGCCGCCGGCCCCGGCGCAGGGCGCTTCTCCGTCGGCCAAGCCATCATGGCCCTGGTGCCGGGCGGGGGCTATGCGGAATATGCGGTCGCGCACGAGGGCAACGCCCTGCCGGTCCCTCCAGGCTTGTCTCTCGAGGAGGCCGGGGCGATTCCGGAAACCTACTTCACCGTCTGGACCAACGTGTTCGACCGGGGCCGCCTCCAGGCGGGAGAGACCTTCCTGGTCCATGGCGGCACCTCCGGCATCGGCACCACGGCGATCCAGCTCGCCAAGGCCTTCGGCGCCACGGTCATCGCCACGGCAGGAACCCAGGAAAAGTGCGACGCCTGCCTGCGGCTAGGCGCCGACGTGGCGGTCAATTACCGGAGCCAGGACTTCGTGGCGGCCACCAAGGACGCCACCGGCGGCCGGGGCGCTGACCTGATCCTCGACATGGTGGGCGGCGACTACATCCCGCGCAACTACGACGCCGCCGCCCAGGACGGGCGAATCGTGCAGATCGCCTTTCTCCAGAGCCCGAAGGTCGAGGTCGATTTCCGCCGCCTCATGGTCAAGCGGCTGACCCATACGGGTTCGACCCTGCGGCCCCGCTCGCCGGCGGAAAAGGCGGTCATCGCCCGCGCGCTGGAGGACAGGGTCTGGCCACTGCTCGCGGAAGGCCGCTGCCGGCCCGTGATGGATTCGACCTTTGCCTTCGAGGACGTGGTCAAGGCTCATGCCCGGATGGACGGGGGCGAGCACATCGGCAAGATCGTCCTGACCCTTTAAAATTTGCAACATCGCGGCACGATCCCTATAATCACCCCGTTTCCCTCACATCGTGAGACGAGATGCTCCGGTCCGCACCGGTTCGGAGCGCAAGAGAGTTTTGCCGTGCGGCGCCGATGATCCGGCGCCCGGCCTGAAGGAGGTTCGCTTACATGTCCCAGGGACCGCTGATGCCGAAGGCGACAGCCGTTTGGCTCGTCGAGAATACGTCGCTGTCGTTCGATCAGATCGCCGACTTCTGCAAGCTCCACCCGCTCGAGGTGAAGGGCATTGCCGACGGCGAAGTGGCCGCGGGCATCAAGGGTGCCGACCCCATCAGCATGGGCCAGCTGACCCGCGAAGAAATCGAGAAGGCGCAGGGCGACACGAACCACCGCCTGCGCCTCGCCGAGTCGCGCGTGAAGCTCCCGGAGCAGAAGCGGGTCAAGAAGGGGCCGCGCTACACGCCCGTGTCCCGCCGTCACGACCGTCCGAATGCGATCCTCTGGCTCGTGCGCAACCATCCTGAGCTCAAGGACGCGCAGATCATGCGCCTGGTGGGCACCACCAAGACCACGATCCAGCAGGTCCGCGAGCGCACCCACTGGAACTCGGCGAGCCTCACCCCCATGGACCCGGTGACGCTCGGCCTGTGCTCGCAGATCGACCTCGATTTCGAGGTGCAGCGCGCTGCCAAGGACCGTCCGCAGGTGGAAACCCAGGACCATGGCGGCACCCTGATGCCGGCCGAGGTCTCCACGGCCCCCGAGCGGCCCGCCGACCCGTTCGCGGACATGAGCCGCCCGAAGCCGGTCGAGGAAGAGGCCATCGACGTCAACTCGGTCTTCGCCAAGCTCAAGACGCTCAAGCGCGACGACGAGGACGAGGAATAAGTTTCACGCAAAAGGCCCGGATCGCTCCGGGCCTTTTTTGTTTCACGAAGTCCTCCCACCACGTCATCACCGGCCTTGTGCCGGTGATCCCGATTGCATGAAGCGCTAAGCCTCACATCATCGGGATGGCCGGGACAAGCCCGGCCATGACGGAAAGGGCTCAGCCCGCCAGCCCCCTCGCCTTCAGCACGTCCCCGATCTCCTCGAGAATGATCGGATCGTCGATGGTGGCGGGCGTGGTCCAGGAATCGCCGTCGGCGATCTTCTTCATGGTGCCGCGCAGGATCTTGCCCGAGCGGGTCTTGGGCAGACGCGGCACGGTGATGGCGAGCTTGAAGGCGGCCACGGGCCCGATCTTGTCGCGCACGAGGCCGATGAGGTCCTTCTCGATCTCCTCGGGCGTCTTCTGCACGCCGGATTTCAGCACCACGAAGCCGCAGGGCACCTCGCCCTTGAGCGCGTCCTTCACGCCGATGACGGCGCATTCGGCCACCGCCGGATGGGAGGCCAGGACCTCCTCCATGCCGCCGGTCGAGAGGCGATGGCCCGCCACGTTGATGATGTCGTCCGTGCGGCCCATCACCCAGACATAGCCGTCCTCGTCGATGTAGCCGGCATCCGAGGTGTTGTAGTAGCCCGGATAGACGGAGAGGTAAGCCTCTCTGAAGCGGTCCTCCGCCTGCCAGAGGGTCGGAAGCGCCCCCGGCGGCAGCGGCAGCTTCATGACGATGGCCCCCATGGTGCCGGGGGCGACCTGTTTGCCGCCCTCGTCCAGCACCTCCACCGTGTAGCCCGGCAGCGGCACCGTGGGTGAGCCGTGCTTGACCGGAAGCGCGCCTAAGCCCAGCGGGTTGCCGACAACCGGCCAGCCGGTCTCCGTCTGCCACCAATGGTCGATCACCGGGACCTGCAGGATGTCCTCGGCCCATTTCACCGTATCTGGATCCGCCCGCTCGCCGGCGAGGAACAGGGCGCGGAAGGCCGAGAGATCGTATTTTTTAAGGAGCTCCGCGCCGGGATCCTCCTTCTTGATCGCCCGGAAGGCGGTCGGCGCCGTGAACAGGGTCACGACCCCATGATCGGCAATGACCCGCCAATAAGCGCCGGCATCGGGCGTGCCCACGGGCTTGCCCTCGTAGAGGATCGCCGTGCAGCCATGGAGCAGCGGCCCGTAGACGATGTAGGAATGGCCGACCACCCAGCCCACGTCGGAGGCGGCCCAGAACACCTCGCCCGGCTCGACGCCGAAGAAGTTACCCATGGACCATTTGAGCGCCACCATGTAGCCGCCGTTGTCGCGCACGACCCCTTTGGGCTTGCCGGTGGTACCTGAGGTGTAGAGCACGTAGAGCGGATCGGTGGAGGCCACCGGCACGCATTCGGCCTGCTTTCCGGCCCGGCGGGCGTCTGAAACTGCCTTCTGCCAGTCGAGATCGCGGCCCTCGACCAGGGAAGCCTCGCATTGCGGCCGCTGGTAGACGAGGCAGGCATCGGGCTTGGACACGGACAGCGTGATCGCCTCGTCCATGAGCGGCTTGTAGGGGATCGTGCGGGCGCCCTCGATGCCGCAGGAGGCCGACAGGATCGCCTTCGGCTTGGCATCGTCGATGCGGGTGGCAAGCTCCTTGGCGGCAAAGCCGCCGAACACCACCGAGTGGATGGCGCCGATGCGGGCGCAGGCCAGCATGGCAAACGCCGCCTCCGGGATCATCGGCATGTAGATGACGACGCGGTCGCCCTTTTGGACACCCATATCCTGCAGGACGGCCGCGAGCGTCGCCACTTCGTCGCGCAGCTCAGTATAGGAGATGCTGCGCTTGGAATTCGTGACCGGGCTGTCGTAGATGATCGCCGCCTGCTCGCCCCGGGTCGCCGAATGCCGGTCGACGGCGTTGTAGCAGGTGTTGCAGACCGCTCCCGTGAACCACGTGCCGTAGGCGCCGACCGTGGCATCGAAGACTTTGTCGGCGGGCTTGATCCAATCGATCTCCCGCGCGGCCTCCGCCCAGAAGCCCTCGGGATCGGCTTTCCAGCGGGCATAGACCTCATGGTAGCGGCTTTGGGTCGATGACATGGCGGTTCCCCGTTGCGTTCACGGCATGAGACTTGAAGCGGCTGCTGTGGTAGCAGGCGGTTGCGTCGTGGTCAGCGGAGACTTTCGGCGATCCGACTTTCGGCGAGTTCCCGTGTGATTACCGATCCTCTCTTCTATGCCGCGGCCGTTCCGGCCGTGACGCTTCTGGGCCTCGCCAAGGGCGGCTTCTCGGGCCTCGGGATGCTCTCCCTGCCGCTCATGGCGCTGGTGGTCTCGCCCGTGCAGGCAGCGGCCATCACCCTGCCGATCCTGATCGTGCAGGACGTGGTCTCGGTCTGGGCCTACCGCTACACCTGGGACCGGCGCAACGTCGCCATTCTGGTCGCGGGCGCCATCTCGGGCATCCTCACCGGCTACCTCCTGGCCGCCCAGGTATCGGACGCAGCGATCAAGCTCGCCGTCGGGTTGATCTCCATCGCCTTCGCCATCCGACGGCTGGTGCTGGAGCGCGGAGGACGGGAGCCGAAGGCGACGCCCGCCGACGTACCGCGCGGGATCTTCTGGGGTTGGGTCACGGGCTTCACGAGCATGATCGCCCATGCGGGCGGCCCGCCCTTCCAGATCTACGTGATGCCCCAGCGCCTGCCGCGCGACGTCTTCGTCGGCACGGGCGCGGTCCTGTTCGCGCTGATCAACTGGATTAAGGTGCCGCCCTATCTGGCGCTGGGCCAATTCACGGCCGAGAACATGGCAACGGCCGGAGCCTTGTTTCCCGTGGCAATCGCCTCCACCTGGGCCGGGGTGCTGCTCGTTCGGCGCGTGTCCGGCCAGCTCTTCTATACGGCGGTCTATGTGCTGCTGGTGTTCGTGGGGGGCAAGCTCGTCTATGACGGCGCCCAGGCACTGCTGTAGAGCCGACAAGCAAAAGCCGCCGCTCCTTGGGTGAAGCGACGGCTTCTTGAGGGTGGAAAATCGAGGAAACGCGCGGCTAGTGCACCGCCGATTCGGAGCTTCTCAGTCGTGAAATCTCGTCCTTGAGCTGAAGCTTCCTTCGTTTGAGTTCTGCCAATCTCATATCATCTGCCGATGGTCTGTTCAGGGTATCCTGGATTTCGCGCTCGAGAGCCCGATGCTTACGCTCCAGTTCCGACAGGTGATTCTGCAGTGGCATGTCAGTTCCTCCTATTGTGTTGACTGACACGAACAGTGTGGCATCCAGAGTGTGGCGAGTCGAAGGCAAAATTTGCAGAATCGAGAGTAGAAGATGCCTCGACGATCTTGCTCTCCACAGGCCCTAAGAGCATACTTCCGCCCCTCTTGGCCCGGCATCCTCAGGCGGCTTGGCATCTTAGGTATTTTGAATGACCGAATTGGCTGAACTGGAAGCGGAATTGGCCCGCCTCAAGCAGGAACACCGCGATCTCGACATGGCGATCGACGCCCTGGAGAGCATGGTCGCCGGCGACCAGCTCCAGGTGCAGCGCCTGAAAAAGCGCAAGCTCTCCCTCAAGGACCAGATCATCCGGCTGGAAGATCAGCTCACCCCCGACATCATCGCCTGAGAATTCCAATCTTTAGGCCTGCATCGCCCTTGCCTGCCGGGGGTGCCTTCGCTATTCGGGCAGGATACCGAAGGCCCTAAAGCATCGGACCCAAAAGTGGATTTGCACTTTTGGGTCCGATGCTTCCTCTATAATCGAGAGCATCGTGTGGACCGGAAAACCGGGTCCACTTTTCCGCACGATGCTCTAGCCGGAGCCACGCCATGGCGGGAACCCCCATTGCCATCATCATGGGCAGCCAGTCCGACTGGTCCACCATGCGCCATGCCGCCGAAACCCTCGAGGCGCTGGGCCTTGCCTACGACGCCCGCATCGTTTCCGCCCACCGCACCCCGGACCGGCTCTATGCCTTCGCCAAGACCGCCAAGGCCGACGGCTTTCAGGTGATCATCGCGGGCGCCGGCGGCGCGGCGCACCTTCCCGGTATGACCGCCGCCATGACCCCCCTGCCCGTCTTCGGCGTTCCGGTGGAATCTAAGGCCCTGTCCGGCCAGGACAGCCTGCTCTCCATCGTCCAGATGCCGGCTGGCATCCCGGTGGGGACGCTCGCCATCGGCCGGGCCGGCGCCGTCAACGCGGCGCTCCTCGCCGCGGCCGTGCTGGCCCTCCACGATCCTGCCCTCGCCGAACGCCTCGACACATGGCGCAAGCGCCAGAGCGACAGCGTGGCCGAGCGGCCCTCCGATGAAAGCTGATACGCCCATGATCCGCCCCGGCTGCACCCTCGGCATCCTCGGCGGCGGCCAGCTCGGTCGCATGATCGCCATGGCGGCAGCCCAGCTGGGCCTGAAAACCCATATCTATGCCCCGGACGACAACAGCCCCGCCTTCGAGGTGGCGGCCGAGTGCACCATCGCCCCTTACGAGGACGAGGCGAGCCTGGTGCGCTTCGCCAAGGCCGTGGACGTGGTGACGTACGAATTCGAGAACGTGCCGAGCGAGACCGCCGCGATCTTGAGCGCCCACACCCTGCTCGCTCCCAACGCCCAGGCCCTGGCCGTGTCGCAGGACAGGTTCCTGGAGAAAAGCTTCATCGCGGGGCTCGGCATCGACGTCGCTCCCTTCGCGACCTTCTCGGACGAGGCCGAACTCGCCGAGGCGCTGGAGCGCATCGGCCGGCCCGCCGTGCTCAAGACCCGGCGCTTCGGCTATGACGGGAAGGGCCAGGTGATGATCAGGCCCGACACCGACCCAGCTGCCGCCTGGACGGAGATCGGCCGTGCCTCCTCCATTGTCGAGGGCTTCGTGCCCTTCGAGCGGGAGGTCTCGGTCGTTGCGGCCCGCACCGCCTCCGGGGCCTTTGCGGCCTACGATCTGTGCGCCAACGAGCACCGCCACCACATCCTGGACACCACCCGGGTCCCGGCCGGCGTCTCGCGGCACACGGAGGAGCAGGCCGTCCACATCGCCCGCGCCATTGCGGACGCCCTGGACTACGTGGGCGTGCTCGCCGTCGAGATGTTCCTGGTCACGGAAGGCGGGCGCGAGCGCCTCGTGGTGAACGAGATCGCCCCGCGGGTGCACAATTCCGGCCACTGGACCTCAGGCGGCGCTGTAACGTCGCAGTTCGAGCAGCATGTGCGCGCCGTCTGCGGATGGCCGCTCGGCAGCACCGCCCGTCTCGGACGGGTGGAGATGAAGAACCTGATCGGGCACGATGCCGATGCCTGGGAGGAGATCCTGGCCGAGCCGGGCGCGCATCTGCACCTTTACGGCAAGACGGAAGCCCGGGCCGGCCGCAAGATGGGGCATGTAACGCGGGTATTTCCGGAGCGGGACTGAACCTTTTTCAGACCCGGGCGTTGTTTCTCTGGCTTGGCGCTTTTATTAGACGGCAACCCTGGACAGGCAAGGCTTCTTCTGATACTGACGCCGGCCAGATAGAGGTGCGCCTGACGCGCCTCCTTTGTTTTTTATCACAATCGAAACGGTTCAAATACGAGGAATTCGCGTGCAGGTTCTTGTCCGGGATAACAACGTCGATCAGGCGCTCCGCGCTCTCAAGAAGAAGATGCAGCGTGAGGGTATCTTCCGCGAGATGAAGCTTCGCGGTCATTACGAGAAGCCGTCTGAGAAGAAGGCCCGCGAGAAGGCTGAGGCCGTTCGCCGCGCCCGCAAGCTGATCCGCAAGCGCATGCAGCGCGAAGGCCTTCTGCCTTCGAAGCCCCGCCCGACCCGCTAAGCTTTTCAGGCCCTTTAGGGCTTGGCCTATCGGTTGTGAACCAGCGCCCGTCGCGCAAGCGGGGCGCTGTTTGCATGTCTGGACCTCCCCTGCTGCGACGCGATGCTCTGGCTGAAGGGCAAATTCTCCTTCGGGATGCCTTTCTGATGCCTTGTTTCACGGCTGTTAAGGTTTTCCCGCCAGAGTGCCGCCTCCCGGTACTGAGTTAAGAAGCTGGAGACGAACGTGTTCGCCCCATCGATCCGCCGTTTTGCCCCCTTGAGCCTGACCCTTGTTGCCCTCGGCCTCTCCGCCTGCGGCACGACGAGCAGCGGCCCTGCCCAGCGCATCGCCGTGGTGGAAGAGGACACGCAGGGCACGAGCACCGTCAACATCGCCTCCCTGTCGGATGTGATCCAGCGCAACCCCAACGACCCGAGCGCCTACAACACCCGCGGCGCGGCCTATGCCCGCGTGGGCAACTACAGCAGCGCCATGGCCGACTTCACCAAGGCGGTGCAGCTCGATCCGAACTACGCGCCGGCCTATACCAACCGGGCGCTGGCCCTGCGCCAGACGAACCGCAACGACCAGGCGCTCGCCGACTTCAGCCGCGCCATCCAGGCCGATCCGAATTACGGCCCGGCCTATATCGGCCGCGCCAACCTCTACCGGGCCCAGAACCAGTTCCAGGAAGCCCTCAGCGACCTGAACATGGCCACCCGCCTCCTGCCCGAATCGGCCGAGGCCCTGCATTCCCGCGGCCTGCTCTACCAGCGCCAGGGCATGCACCAGCAGGCGATCCTCGACTTCGACGCCACCATCGACCGCAATCCCTTCGTCGGTGCGCCCTATGCCGCCCGCGGCCAGAGCCTTGTGGCGACGAACCAGTACGACAAGGCCATCGAGGACTTCAACGCCGCCCTCAACGTCGATTCCAAGGACGCTAATTCCTGGGCGTGGCGCGGCGTGGCCATGGAGCGCAAGGGCGACCGGAGCCAGGCCCTCGAGAGCTACTCGCGGGCGCTCACCATCGACAACAGCAACAGCGTCGCCCGCCAGGGTTCCTCCCGCCTGCAGGGCGGCGTCGCCGGCCTGTTCCGCTCTTAAAAGGCTTCCGGAGAGCGTGGCGGCATGAACCCCGCCCCTCCCCTTCGGACGATCTCCGACATCGAACGGCTTCTCGAAGCGCATGCAGCCTCGCATGCGCTTCTTTTGCATGTGGAGAGCCTGGAGCTTCCCGATGCCTGGATCGGCGCCGGCTTCATCCGCAACAGCGTCTGGGACGTGCTGCATGGGCGACCCATCGACGTGGCGCGGCTCGCCGATGTGGATGTGCTGTTCTTCGATTCCCGCGACACCCGCAAGGAGCCGGAAGCCGCCATCGAGTTCAGGCTCCGCAGCCTTGCCCCGGATATCCCCTGGTCGGTGAAGAACCAGGCACGCATGCACCTGCGCAACGGCGATGCGCCTTACCGCGGCACCGCCGACGCCGTGGCCCATTGGGCGGAGACCGCCACGGCGGTGGCAGCGCGATCGACGGGAGGGCGGGTGGAGGTGATGGCGCCCTACGGTGTCGACGACCTTCTGAACCTGATCGTGCGGCCGGCACCTTTCTTCGGGCACAAGATGGACATCTATCGCGAGCGGGTCACGGCGAAGGACTGGCCAGCCCGCTGGCCGGACTTGAGAATGCTGATGACGTGGGAGGAGGCCTATCCGACGCCTCACAGTTCCTTTGACAGGATCGATACGTAAGGCTCGAAACCAAAGGCGCGGTAGGTGCGCTCGGCCCGTTCGTTCGCCACGAGAGCGCCGATCACGAGGCGCTTGTGTCCGGCTTCCCGGGTCAGGCGCTCGGCCTCGTCGAGCAGCGTCTGGCCGATGCCGCGCCCACGCCAGTCGTGGTGCACGATCAGGTCCGTCACGGTGCCATGGTTGCGCACATCGTCGATCACGTAAGCCGCATCCTGATCGAGGGAGAAGCCCATCGCGGCGATGACGACTCCTTCCGCCTCCGCCAGAACGATGCGGCCGTTGCGGCGCGACAGACGCTGCATCAGCTCGTCGTAATATTCCTCGGCCGCCCGGTAATCGCGCCGCCGGTCGCCGACGAGATCGGCCTCGAACACGTTGAGCTGGTGGATCAGCTCGACCACGATGTCGCGGTCGGCAGGGAGGGCAGTGCGAAGGGTGATGGAGGACATGGAAGAACCGAACGGCGAATGAGAGGCATCAGCGTGGCCGACGGCACCAGGCTCATGGCGCAGTCCGCTCAGGCACTTCTGTCCTTTTGCGCTTTCAACCGCAAGTCCCGCCCTTTCGGCAACATTCTCTTGCGAACCGACAAGCTCCCAGCGTTTCTCGGCGTCACTGATTCCAGCCAGTCCGGTTGCTGAACGTCTCGTAGCTCACACTCGTCTCGAAGCCGCGGCATTCCTCGCCCGTCTTCAGCTCGAAGGCCGCATAGGCGAGGCTCAGAAGGGACTCGAACTCAAGGTCCTGAGGGAACTTCGCTGGATCGGACAGAACCATCTCGTAAAGCCCTCGGCCATTGGCAACCACGACGCAGCGGGCATAGAGAAAGGCGTCGGCCGAGAAGAACTCGTCATCATTGATATAGGCGTCGGTCCCGATACTCTGCGCGTGGGCTCTCGTATCGAGGGCATGGAGCTTCCGGCTCAGGATGTCCTCGAAAGCTTGGATCTCCGCAATTGACCTCTTCGATAGAGCTTCCGCAGCCGGCTGTAAGACTGCGTCGTCATCGCCCGCCTCCTCCCAGTCGAGAAGATGGATGATGCTCCAGAACTCCTGCTCGTTCACTTGTGCCCCCGTCGGCCGTGCATTGTGTCTTCGGGGAGGGTTAGCAGACGGAGATACAAGGTATCAATAACCGTACGAGGAGAACCCGGATTTCCGCTCCAGATTATGCTCCAGAAGGTGAGCACAAAGGGGGAGGATAATGCCCGGCACGGAGGCCGGGCATTGAACGCTTCTCCGATCGGACGATCAGAGGTTCTTGAGGATCTCGTCGACGACTTTCTTGGCGTCGCCGAAGAGCATCATGGTGTTGTCACGGAAGAACAGCTCGTTCTCCACGCCCGCATAGCCGGAACCCATGCCGCGCTTGATGAACAGCACCGTCTTGGCGCGCTCCACGTCGAGGATCGGCATGCCGAAGATCGGCGAGGCCGGGTCGGTCTTGGCGGCCGGGTTGGTCACGTCATTGGCGCCGATCACGAAGGCCACGTCGGCCTGGGCGAACTCGCCGTTGATGTCCTCGAGCTCGAACACCTCGTCGTAGGGAACGCTGGCTTCCGCCAGCAGCACGTTCATGTGGCCGGGCATGCGGCCTGCCACCGGGTGGATGGCGTACTTCACCTCGACACCCTCGGCCTTCAGCTCATCGGCCATTTCGCGGAGCGCATGCTGCGCCTGGGCCACCGCCATGCCGTAGCCCGGCACGATGATGACCTTGGAGGCGTTCTTCATGATGAAGGCCGCGTCGTCAGCCGACCCCTGCTTCACGGGCCGGGTCTCCACCGCGCCGCCGGCCGCTGCCGCGGTTTCGCCGCCGAAGCCGCCGAGAATCACGGAGATGAAGGAGCGGTTCATGCCCTTGCACATGATGTAGGACAGGATCGCGCCCGAGGAGCCCACCAGCGCGCCGGTGATGATGAGCGCGAGATTGCCGAGCGTGAAGCCGATGCCGGCTGCAGCCCAGCCCGAATAGGAGTTGAGCATCGACACCACCACCGGCATGTCGGCGCCGCCGATGGGGATGATCAGGGTGACGCCGAGCACGAAGGCGACCAGCACGATCAGCCAGAAGGCCGCGTGGCTCTCCGTGCCGATGAAGGCCACGAGCAGCGCCAGCAGCAGAAGGGCCAGACCGATATTGATGAGGTGCCGGCTCGGCAGCAGGATCGGCTTGCCGGACATGCGACCATCAAGCTTCAAAAACGCGATCACGGAGCCCGTGAAGGTGATGGCCCCGATGGCGACGCCGAGCGCCATCTCGAACAGCGAACCGCCATGGATGGTGCCGACCGTACCGATGCCGAAGGCCTGCGGCGCATAGAGCGCGCCCGCCGCCACCAGCACCGCCGCCAGACCCACCAGAGAGTGGAAGGCGGCCACGAGTTGGGGCATGGCCGTCATCGGCACGCGCCGGGCGATCACCGCGCCGATGCCGCCGCCGATGGCGAGACCGAGGATCACCAGCGCCCAGCCGCCGAACCCGCTTGGCGGCGACACGAACAGGGTGGTGAGGATGGCGATCCCCATGCCCACCATGCCGTAGAGGTTGCCCTGCCGGGAGGTGGTGGGATGGGACAGGCCCCGCAGGGCCAGGATGAACAGGACGCCCGAGACGAGGTAGAGGATCGAGGCTAGATTGGCCGACATCGCCTCACCCCTTCTTGCGGTACATGGCGAGCATGCGCTGGGTCACCAGGAAGCCGCCGAAGATGTTGATGGCCGCCAGGACGAGGCCGATGAAGCCGAGCGCCCGGGACCAGATCGGCCCTTCGCCGAGGGCAGGCGCCACGTCGACGCCCACCGCCAGGACGGCGCCCACCACGATCACGGACGAGATGGCATTGGTGACCGACATCAGCGGCGTGTGCAGGGCCGGCGTCACCTGCCAGACCACGTAGTAGCCGACGAAGATCGCGAGCACGAAGATGGCCAGCCGGAACACCGTGGGGTCCACGGCCCCGTAGGTGACGGCCGCGGCGGCGTGGCCTGCCGTGTCGGCCAGCTGGTCGGCGATGGACTGGGCCGACTCGGCGGCACGGCGGGCGACCTCGGCCGCCACTCGGGCCTGCTCGACAGCCTGTTCGGGCGTAAGCGTTGCCATGGTGTCCTCTCCTTGGACGGTTTAGGCGGTCGGCTGGAAGGCGGTGTGAACGATGGCGCCATCGCGGGTCAGGCAGGTGGCCTTGACCAGCTCGTCGTCCCACTTCACGGCCAGTTCCTTGGTATCCTTGTTCACCAGCGTCTCGACGAAGGCGTAGAGGTTCTTCGCGTAGAGGCTGGAGGCCGTGGCGGCGAGACGTCCGGGCACGTTGTTGTGGCCCACGATCTTCACGCCGTTATGCTCCACCACCTGCCCGGCCTGGGCCATTTCGACGTTGCCGCCGCGCTCCACCGCCAGATCGATGATGACCGAGCCGGGCTTCATGGATTCGACCATGGCGCGGGTGATGAGCTTGGGGGCCGGGCGGCCGGGGATCAGGGCCGTGGTGACGACGATGTCCTGCTTGGCGATGTGGGAGGCGACCAGTTCGGCCTGCTTGGCCCGGTACTCCGCCGACATTTCCTTGGCGTAGCCGCCGGCGGTCTCGGCCTGCTTGAACTCCTCGTCCTCCACGGCGATGAACTTGGCGCCCAGGCTTTCCACCTGCTCCTTGGCGGCGGGGCGCACGTCCGTGGCGGTCACCACCGCACCGAGGCGGCGGGCCGTGGCGACGGCCTGGAGGCCGGCGACGCCCGCGCCCATGATGAAGATGCGCGCGGCCGGCACGGTGCCGGCGGCCGTCATCATCATCGGGATGGCCCGGCCGTATTCGGCCGAGGCATCGATGACCGCGCGGTAGCCGGCGAGGTTGGCCTGGGAGGAGAGCACGTCCATCACCTGCGCGCGAGTGATGCGGGGCATCAGCTCCATGGCGAAGGCGGCGACATTAGCATCGGCGAGAGCCTTGAGAGCAGCTTCCTGGCCGTAGGGGTCCATGATGGCGATGACGAGGGCGCCCGGCTTGGCGCCGGACAGCTCGCCCTCGGCCGGGCGGCGGACCTTCAGGATGACGTCGGCATCCTTGAGAGCGTCGGAGGCGTTCGCCGCCACCGAGGCGCCTGCGGCCTCGAACTCGGCGTCCGGAATGCCGGCCTTGGCGCCGGCGCCGGCCTGGACGGTCACGTCCGCGCCGAAAGCTTTGTATTTCTTGACCGTCTCAGGGGTGGCGGAAACACGGGTCTCCGCTCCATCGGTTTCGGAGAGAACGGCGATCCGCATTGTGGCCCCCCTGCGATTTGGTCAATGGCTTGAAATCAAGCTCTTTCTATTTCTCGAAGACAGCTCCCGCGGCTCAGTAGAAGATGAGCGCCAGGAGGAGAAGAACGCCCACGGCTGCGGGAGCCCGCACACCGATGGAGGGGGCCACGGCCCCGAGCCCGCCCGCGGCGAGGGAGAGGACGACGCCGAAGATCGCCGTCAGCCAGGCGTGCTTGATGCCGCCGACGGCCAAGGCCAGCATGAAGCAGATCACGACGGCGGTGCTGATTTCAGCGAACTGGATGAACCCGTTGTAGGTCGCCTCATGGGCGCGGCCGTCCATATCCGGACTGTAGCCCCCATGCGGCGCATGTTTTGTATCGGCCATGATTCAAAGCCCTGTTTGAGCGTCACGTGTTAATTGCTGCGTTTAACGCATGCGGTGAGGAGCCGCAATCTTCCGAATGGCTCCCGGCGAAAACTTTATCAATGTTTCGTGGAATTATTTGATCCCCAGGAACTCGCGCCACTGGGGCAGACACACCGTTTCATAATCGTACTTCGCAACGGCGATTCGGCGGGCCTCCGCGGCCATGGCGGCGGACTTCTCCTTCTCGGCCAGGGTCTCGCGCACCCGCTCGGCCAGGGCCTTCTCGTCGAAGAAGGAAAAGAGCCGACCGTTGACCCCGTCCTGGATGATCTCGCGCACCGGTTCCGTGTCGGAGGCCACGATCCGGCACTCCAGGGCCATGGATTCGATGGAGGACCAGGACAGGACGAACGGATAGGTCATGTAGACATGGGCCGAGGAGACCTGGAGCACCTTCACGAATTGGTCGTAGGGCAAGTTTCCGACGAAATGGACCCGGGACCAGTCCACCGGCCGCTCGATCCGGGACTTGAACACGTCGAACCAGGACTGCCCGCCCGGTGCGGAGCCGGAATAGCTGGTGCCCTTGCCGCCGATGATCACCACCCGCAGCTCCGGGTTGATGTCGAGCAGGTAGGGCAGGCTCTTGAAGACCACATGGGCGCCCCGCATCGGCTCGATGTTGCGGGTGACATAGGTCACGACGGGGGTGTTGCGGGTCAGCGGCGGCCCGTCCTGGCCGAGCCTGATCCGGACGTTCCGGTCGGGGACGAGGCGCTTGGTGTCGATGCCGTCATGGATGATGGCGAGCCGGTCGCGCAGGTATTCCGGGAAGGTGTCGCGCTGGTAGCGTGTGGGCGCCACCGCGGCATCGGCGGCATCCAGGGCGCCGAGCTGCATGGAATTCTTCAGGCGCAGGCGCCAGATCACCTCCTCGTTGGTGACCGGGAACTCGGGATCGAAGTCGAGGTCCTGGCCCTTGGCGTGGTAATAATATTCGAAATAGGCGACGTGCTTGGCCTTCGGCCAGATGTCCTTGAGAAACAGGTTCTCGCCCCAGCCCGTATTGACCACCACCACGTCCGGCTCGAAGCCCTGCTCAGCCAGCGCCTTGGCCCGGTAAGCGACGCCGTAGGCCCTGCGCAGGCGCGGGATGACCGGGGAATAACGGTTCTGATAGGGCGCATCCTCGGGTCCCGGCACCGCATCGTAGGAGAAGTATTTCACCCCGGGAATGGAGCATTGCTTGACCATTCCGAGGCCCACGACCTCGTGCCCCTCGGCGGCGAAGGACCCGGCCAGCCGCAGGAACTGGCCCGGAAAGTTCTGGTGAACGAAAGCGATCTTCATCGGCTGCCCCTAACGCATCGTAAGCCTCTAAGGCCGGATCACGAAAGATGCAACCTCATTACACAGGACGTGGTAAACCGGAAGCTGCCAGAACTTCCCCCTGCCTCTGCTCCAGGCTCTCCAGGGAGAACCGCGCGATCTCGTTCTCGAAGAGGTGGTGGTAGTTCAGCTCGGCCTTAAGGTGCAGGAAGACGGCTCCCAAGCCCACCGCAGCCCGGTCCATGAACACGAACTCGCGCGGGACCGTGACCGGGCCCTTCTCCTTCAGGGCCTTGTGCACTTCGAAGGCCTGCCGGCGGCCGTATTCCCCGGGCTTGACCCCGTCGGCCACGGTGCGGATCCGGTCGTCGAGGAGCGGCGCGTAGATGAAGCGGGCCCAGATGTTGAGGATGTCGATGAGCTCGTTCGACAGGCTCTTGAAGCCCCAGGTCTCGTAGGCATGGACGATCCGGGCCCGGTCGTCGGTCTGCAGACCTCGGTAGAGATCGACCACCCCGCCGACGAAGCGCGGGTGGAAGATGCGGACGCAGCCGTAATCGAGAAGGTTGATGCCCCTCGCCTCCCCGTCCTCGGAGAAGACTGTGTAATTGCCGAGATGCGGATCGCCATGGATGACGGCCGCATGGCTGAACGGGTGCCACCAGGCCTTGAACATGGCCACCGCCAGGCGGTTGCGGATCTCGACCGGCGCCTCGGTGAAGCCCAGGATCTTCTCGCCCTCCAGCCATTGGAGGGACAAGAGGCGCTTGGTGGACAGCTCCGGATGGACCTGCGGCACCCTCACTTCGCCTATGTCGGACAGGGTCTGGGCATAGAGCGCCGCGTGCTTGGCCTCGCGCTCGTAATCGAGCTCCTCGCGCACCCGTTCGCCGATCTCCTTGGCAATCTCGCGGGTGTCGATGGCCGGGTCCATGCGGCGATGGACGGCGAAAACCCATTCGAGCTGCTGCAGATCCGCCTCCACGGCAGATTGCATGTCCGGATACTGGAGCTTGCAGGCGAGCGCCTCGCCGTCCTTCGTGGTCGCCCGGTGAACCTGGCCTAGGGAGGCGGCGGCCGAGGGGGTCAGCTCGAAGGAGCCGAACCGTCCCTGCCATTGCGGCCCCAGCTCCGCCTGCATGCGCCTTTTCACGAAGGCCGCTCCCATGGGCGGCGCCTCGCTCTGGAGCTTCTGCAGCTCGGCGGCATATTCCGGCGGGATGAGGTCGGGGATGGTGGCGAGAAGCTGCGCCACCTTCATGATCGGGCCTTTCAGGCCGCCCAGCGCCTGGGCCAGCACCGCCGCGTTGGAGGCATCGCGGTCATCGCCCCTGAACAGGCGCGATCCCGCCATGCGGGCCGCCACGCCGCCCATGTTGGCTCCGACGCGGGCATAACGGGCAGCACGCGCGGAGAAGCGGTTCGCTTCGCGGTCGGACTCGGACATATGACGAGATCTCTTGCTTTGAACTGGAGAGCTTTAGATATGTCGTGCAACGGCGAACGCCAGACCGCTGCGGCTTCAGGCCCTCTGACTGCCGGCAGCTGCGAAAAGCGGCATGGGCTCACTCAGCCCCTTGAGGGAGTGGGCGCCTCGATCCTCCAGGTGCAGGTTGGAACCGGCGACGAGATCGCGCACCGTTCGGGACACCAGGACTTCGCTGCCATCCGCCAGCGCGGCGATGCGGGATGCGATATGAACCGCGATGCCGCCGATATCGTGACCCTTCATCTCGATCTCGCCCGTATGGACTCCGCAGCGGACCTGCAGCCCTAGCGAACCCAGACCTGCGATGATGGCCCCCGCACACCGCACAGCGCGCGCGGGACCGTCGAAAGTTGCCAGAAACCCGTCACCGAGCGTCTTGACCTCCCGTCCCTTGAAACGAATGATCTCGTTGCGGACGATCCGGTCATGCTGGTCCAGGAGCGCATGCCAGCTGCGGTCACCCAGCTTCTCCGCCTTGCTGGTCGAATCGATGATGTCCGTGAACAGAACCGTGGCCAGCACCCGGTCGGGCTCGCTGTCGCCGTGCGTGCCGGTGAGAAACTCCTCGATCTCGTCGGCCACCGGGTCGGCATCGTTGGCCCACAGGAGATGGTCGGTGCCAGGAAATTCCACATACCTCGCATCGGGGATGTTGGCTGCGAGATAGCGGCCGCCCTCGACATTCACCCGCGTATCGCCTGCCCTGTGCAGGACCAGGGTCGGAACGCGGATCGTCCGGAGAATGTGGCGCACGTCGATCTGGCTGTTCATACGCATGAGTGCGATGACTGAGGACGGGCTGGCGCCAAGACGCTCGAATCGCGCCCACCATTGGCGGAAGCGTTCGTCCGCAACTCTCGTCGGCGCGAAGGCGGCAAGACTCTCGCCTTGCCCCCAGGACCGGTCGATCTTCTCCAAGAATCCTTCGAAACGCTCGTGGGGCAGAACCCAGGTATGAAAGTCGGCATAGGTGCCATAGAGAATCAGCGCCTGGGTCCGCTCCGGATAGGTCGCAGCGAAGAGCATGCTCATGGCACCTCCCTCGGAAATGCCGAAAAGGGCAGCCTTCGTGCTGCCCACTGCGTCCATCACCGCGCGCACGTCATCCATGCGCTCTTCGAGGGATGGCAGATTTCCGAGACGGTCCGACAGGCCAGTTCCCCGCTTGTCGAACAGAATCAGGCGGCTGAATGCGCCGAGCCGGGACAGGAAGCGAGCCATGTTCGGCTCATCCCAATAAAGGTCCAGGTTCGAGATGAAGCCCGGCACGAAGACCAGGTCCAGCGGCCCCTGACCAATGACCTGATAGGCAATCCGAAGTTCACCGCTCCTGGCGTAATGCGTGTCGACCGACATGGCCCGGCTCCCGAACAGGCATCCCGTCGCAAGCGCGGTAGCCGGTGGCGTTCAGGCGAGAAAGTCCAGCCTCATAGTGCCAGCACAATGACGCGCGGCCAAGCAGAGCGGCCCTAGGTGCCCCCCTGCTCCATGGCCTCAAGCTCGCCGATCAGCCGCTCGATCATCGACAGGCCGATCTGCCAGAAGGACGGATCGCTCGCATCGAGGCCGAAGGGCGCGAGGAGCTCCGAATAATGCTTGGTGCCGCCGGCCGAGAGGAGCGCAAAGTAGCGGTCGACGAAGCCCTCGTTGGAGCGCTCGTAGACGCCGTAGAGCGAGTTCACCAGGCAGTCGCCGAAGGCATAGGCATAGACGTAGAACGGCGAGTGGATGAAGTGCGGGATGTAGGTCCAGTAGCTCTCATAGCCCGGGCCGAGGCGGATCGCCGGGCCCAGGGACTCGTCCTGCACCGACATCCAGAGCTCGCAGAGCTTGTCGGCCGTCAGCTCGCCGTTGCGGCGCTCCAGATGGACCTTGCGCTCGAAGGAGTAGAACGCGATCTGGCGCACGACCGTGTTGATCATGTCCTCGACCTTGGCCGCCAGCATCGCCTTGCGCTGCACCGGATTGGTGGTCTGGTCGAGGAGGCGGCGGAAGGTGAGCATCTCGCCGAAGACGGAGGCCGTCTCGGCCAGCGTCAGGGGCGTGGGCGCCATGAGCGCGCCGTTGGGGCTGGCCATGACCTGATGCACCCCGTGACCAAGCTCGTGGGCCAGCGTCATCACGTCCCGCGGCTTGCCCTGGTAGTTCAGGAGCACATAGGGGTGGGCGGACGGCACCGTCGGATGGGCGAAGGCGCCGGGCGCCTTGCCGGGGCGGGTGGGCGCATCGATCCAGCCCTCGTCGAAGAAACGGCGGGCGATGTCGGCCATGCGGGGCGAGAAGGCGGAGTAGGCGGAGAGCACCGTGTCTCGGGCCTCGTTCCAGGAGATGGTGCGCTGCTCGACCTTCGGCAGAGGCGCGTTGCGGTCCCAATGGTCCAGCTTGTCCTTGCCGAACCACCGGGCCTTGAGGGCATAATAGCGGTGGGACAGGCGCGGATAGCCCTCGCGCACGGCGGACACCATGGCCTCCACCACCTCGCGCTCGACCCGGTTCGCCAGGTGGCGGGAATCGGCCACGTCCTCGAAGCCGCGCCAGCGGTCGGAGATCTCCTTGTCCTTGGCGAGCGTGTTGGTGATGAGCGTGAAGGTGCGAAGATTGGCCTTGAAGGTCTTGGCCAGCGCATCGGAGGCGTCCTTGCGCACGCTCTCGTCCGCGTCCTGCAGCTTGTTGAGCGTCGGCTCGATGGGAAGCTCCTCGCCACGCACATTGAAGCGTAAGGACGCCATGGTCTCGTCGAACAGGCGGTTCCAGGCGGAGCGGCCGGTGACGGACTTCTCATGGAACAGCTGCTCGATCCGGTCGTCGAGTTGGAACGGCTTGTCCTTGCGCAGGTCCTCGATCCAGGGCCTGTAATGCTTGAGCGGCTCCTCGCTCATGGCCCTGTCGAGGACCTCGTCCTCGATCCGATTGAGCTCGAGCCCGAAGAACAGCAGCTCGGTCGAGGCGGCGGTCAGGCGCTCCTGCATGTCGCCGTAGAACTTGGCCCGAACCGGATCGGTGGTGTCGCCGGAATAGACGAGGCCCGCATAGGACATGAGGCGGCCGAGCAGGTCCTCCAGGGCCTCGTAGCGCTTGACCACCTCGTCCAGTTTCTCCGAGGCGCGCTCGCCCCGCGCCATGTCATCGAGCTTGCCGCGGTAAGCCGCGGCGAAGGCCTTGCACTCGGCCTCGGCCCTGGAGAGATCGCCCTTGAGCTCCGCGCTGTCCATGCCGGGATAGAGGTGGGACAGGTTCCATTCGGGCAGCATGCCGAGTTCGGTCTGAGCCGCGCCGGAGGACGAGGGGTGATGCAGGGGGGAAGCGTTCTGAAGGGTCACGGGCGAAGGCCTGTCCGGAAAGCGAGGGTCGGAGATACTGCACACATATTGGCCGCCGGCCTATCGGGATCAACCCGGCTCGCCTTTTACCATTGGTTAACGATGCCGACGAAATGCGGACATGGCCCTGCCGGGACGCGCCGGCGATTCGCTTCGCAACCCTTTCATTATCAACATCATGTGCCCGTCAGCCCGCGCCTGGACGGGCATCGAGCGGGGCGGCTCTTTACAGAAAATTGAAAGAACTTGGCTTAGCGATGAAGCCGCATGGCGTTTTGCGCGTTAAGCGTAACAGACGTGTGCCCGCACACTGACGAAATTTATTGGATGGGGGATTGCTCAGATCCTCCACATTCATTGCGACGAGGAGCATGGTCATGCGTGGATTGCGCAAGACAGCCGTTTGGCTCGGTCTGATCGGATCGGTTTCTCTCCTTCCCCTCTCCGCTTCGGCGGAAGACACCAACCCTCAGGCGGATCGCTCCGAAGCGATCATAGCGGAGAGCCCGGCGCAGCCGTCCTTCCACGATGTGGCGACCCAGGGCGCTCCCGATTCGCAGGACATGGAACCGAAGGACTTGGCCTCCCAGGCGATCCCGCTTGCAGAACCGGCACCCGTGTTCATCGAAGCTGCGGATCTGAAGCCTGCTCCCGTCATCGACGTTCCCCTGAAAATCCCTCTGCCCGACACCGCTCCCGTGACGGCCCTCATGCAGGCGGACATTGTCCGCATGGCGGTGGAAGGCCTGTTCGCCGACGATGCCGCCATGCGCGAACTGCGCGTGAGCGCCAAGGACCGCGAGGAACTGGCCGCCTATTACGCGCAGGCCGAGCGCCCGCTGATCTGGTCGCAGGGCGGCGCATGGACTCCGGCGGCACAGGCCGCGATGGAACGCCTGAAGGCTGCCGACGAGGACGGCCTCGATCCTGCCGACTACGTTCTTCACGATGCGGGCCTGCGCAAGGATGCCCCTTCTGCCCAGTGGGTCAGGGCCGATGTGAAGCTCTCCCTTTCCGTGATCCGCTATGCCCGCGATGCCCGCGGCGCCCGCATCGATCTCCCGCGCCTCTCGTCTCTCGTGACGCCGACCCTCGCGATCCCGGATATCGATGACGTGCTGGGCACGGTCTCGTCGGCGAAGGAAGCCGGCGCGGCGCTCGCCGCCTACAACCCGCCGCATGCGGGCTACAAGGCCCTGAGGGAGCGGCTGGCGCAATTGCGTGAGAGTCATCCTTCGCAGCCCAGCGTGCGCCTGCCCAAGGGGCCGATCCTGCGGGTGGGCATGAAGGACCCGCGCGTGCCCCTGATCCGCGCACGGTTCAACCTTGCGGACGACAGCGACAACCGGACGGTCTACGACCGCCGCGTGGCCTCCGCGGTCGCGACCTTCCAGAAGGAACGGGGCCTGCCGGACACGGGCGTGCTGAACGCCCAGACAGTGGCGGCGCTCTCCGGCCCATCCCTCGCACAACGCGAATCCGAGATCATCGCCAACATGGAGCGCTGGCGCTGGCTGCCGGCGGATCTGGGCGAACGGCACATCGCCGTGAACGTGCCCGAATACCGCCTGCGTCTGAAGGAAGGCCGCAAGGTGGTTCACGAAACCCGCGTGATCGTCGGCAAGGAGCAGTCGCAGACGCCGATCTTTTCCGAATCCATGAAATACCTGGTGGTGAACCCCTCCTGGACGATCCCGCCGTCGATCATGAAGAAGGAGATCCTGCCGGCGCTCGCAAGCGATCCAGGCTATGCGGCGCGCAAGGGCTACAAGGTCATCCGCAAGGGAAACCGCATCACGGTGCAGCAGCCGCCGGGCGCGCGCAATGCCCTGGGCTACGTGAAGTTCATGTTCCCCAACCAGCATGCGGTCTATCTGCACGACACGCCGAACCGCAACCTGTTCTCCGCCAGCAAGCGCGCCTTCAGCCATGGCTGCGTGCGGGTCGACAAGCCCTTCGAGCTTGCAGAGGAGATTATGGGCCAGGACGGCAAATGGACCGAGCAGAAGTTGCGTGGACTGATCGGCAAGGGAGAGCGCTATGTGCATCTCGCGGATCCCCTGCCCGTGCATCTGACCTACTTTACCCTCGCGGTCGATGAGAAGGGAGACCTGAAGCGCTTCGAGGACATATACGGCCTCGACCGCAAGGTCCGCGCCGCCCTGAACCTGTCAGAATAATCCCCGCTTCCCGCCGCCTTTTCAGCCGGTTTCTTTCGCTCATTTAACGGGAATGTAACCGTCTTAGGCAAAGATCCTTTCACTATAAGGATCGCTGCATCCACGGATGCGGCCCGGTAAAGACGAGTAGCACAGTGAGAGTAATGCGTACCGACCGCCTGGCGCATCGCGTCGGCATTGGTCTTGCGGCCTTTCTGGCCGTCATGGTGGGCGGGATGCGCGGCACGCAGGATGCCGTCGCCAACGGCGATACCCGTACACTGACTTTTTACCATAACAACACCAAGGAAAGCCTCACCGTCACCTTCCGTCGCAACGGGCAGTACGACCAGGGAGCGCTGCAGCAGCTCAACTGGTTCCTGCGCGACTGGCGCCGTGCCGAGTCGACCCGCATGGACCCGCGCCTGTTCGACACGGTGTGGGAGGTCTATCGCGAGGCCGGATCCGATGCGCCCGTCCACGTGAACTCGGCCTACCGCTCGCCGCAGACCAACTCGATGCTCCGGCGGCGCTCCAGCGCGGTGGCCAAGAACAGCCAGCACATGCAGGGCAAGGCGCTGGACTTCTACCTTCCCGATGTGCCCGCCTCCCGCGTCCGGGCCATCGGCATGCGGCTCCAGAACGGCGGCGTCGGCTATTATCCCAATGCCTACACGCCCTTCATCCACCTCGATGTGGGCAGCGTGCGCGCCTGGCCGCGCATGACCCGCTCGCAGCTCGCCAGCATCTTCCCCGACGGGAAGACCGTGCACGTTCCCGCCGACGGCAGGCCCCTGCCCGGTTACGAGCTCGCCCGTGCCGAAGTGCTGGCCAAGGGCGGCACGGTGGCGGGCTACACGGCTTACGCGGATGCGGAAGAGGCCATCGCCAACCAGCCGCGCCGCAAGAGCTTCTGGGCCACCCTGTTCGGCGGCGGAGACGACGAGGACGAGGATGCGGAGGAAATCCGTGTCGCGTCGCGTCCGGGTCGGGCGCTCATCGCCTCCCGCCAGCAGCCGTCGCCGCAGGACAATTACGCAAGCGACTCCAACTCGTCGGTCTACGCGGCCCTGCAATCCTACGAGAGCCCGGCATCGGCACGCCGCGCGCCGGTGGCGATCCAGCCGCGGCCCGAGCCGCCTGCGCCCGCAGTTGTGGCGTCCATGGCTCCCGCCCTCCGTGAGGACCTGACGCCGCCTGCCCCGCCCCCGCTGCCGCCGACCCGGATCACCGGCGCGCCGAGCACGGTCCAGATCGCCTCCGGCCCGACCCTGGCCTGGCAGCAGGGCCCGGGCGCCTCGGAGATGTCCATTGCCAAAGGAGCCTTCGCGCCGATGCCGCCCCGACGGCCCGACGTGGATGATACGGGCATCGAAGCGCTCGCCGGCACCGTCGCCCTGGCCTATGCCCCGCTCCCGCCGGCGCGGCCCGGATCGCTGGCGGCCACGAACCCGATCCCGGTTCTCGCCGACCTGCGCGGCACGACCGACGTCGTCAGCATCTCATCGGCTCCCCTGCCTCCGCGCCGCCCGGACCTGCGCCCGGTCGTGGTGGCCTCCGCCGCTCCCGTCGACATTCCGGTCACAACCACCGGCTCCACGCCCAGGGACCCGAAGGTGAAGCCTGCAGCGCCGGAAGCCAAAGCCGTTCCGGCCCCTGCAAGGCCCCAGGCTGCCGCGAAGCCCCCTGCTACGGCCCTGAGCGCCCTGATGTCGGCGCAGCCAAGCCTGCACATGGGCTTCTCCAACAAGCCCGTTGGAGATCTGGCGACGAACCGCTTCACGGGACCAGCCGTCAAACCGCTGAAAACGGTGCAGTAAAAAAGGGCCCCTCGGGGCCCTTTCGTTTCAGTCCTCGTGCCTGCGGCTGTAGCCGTTGCGGGCCGGCGAGGCCCACCCGGCCGGCGGCGCCTTGGGCCTGTAGACTTCCACCAGCAGCGGATGGCAGACGGCCATGTCGCTCGAATGCTCCGAACTGCAATCGCCTCCCGGGCAAGCGGAGAGCGCCCCCAGGAGATCGATCTCGGCGAAGAACTCGAGATAGTCGCCCGGCCGCACCGGGCTCGCCTTCATGAAATACTGCCCCGTGTCGCGGGTGAAGCCCGTGCACATGAAGACGTTGAGCACGTCGTGCACGGCGGGCTCCACCTCCTCCTTCGGCCGGCTCGAGCGATCCGACAATGCGCGGGTCAGGTTCGAGTGGCAGCAATGGTGGTACTCATGGCCTGAGAGGAGCTTGTGGGTGTAGGGGTCGCAGCGCGTGCCGATCACGTCATGCACGGAGCCGCCGAATTCGTCGAAGCCGTACCAGTCCAGGGTGTCGTGAGTGATCGTCGCCATGGGGCGTAAGTAAGGCAGGCACGACCAGAGCTGGTCGCCGGTGGAGACATGCGTGCCGTGCAGCGCCCGCGTCTTGCCCGAGAAAAAGCGCTCGCCGATGTCGCCGGCCGACCAGAGATTGAGATCGCCCACCTGCGGCCCCTCGATGCTGACGATGCGAAAGAACGAGCCCGCCGGCACCCGGAAGCAACGCGCTTCGCGGGGCGGCACCACGACCTCGTCCACTTTCTCCCAGCCTTCGCGGGCCGCCTGATAGGCGGCAAGATCGGGCCGCGGTAGGGTATCGACGGGATAGCAGATGACCGGCGCAATCCTTCGGCGCGCCTCCGCGTCCTGGGGTTCCGTCACCTGGTGTGCCGCGCGCTGCATGCATCTCTCCCGCAATCGAATCTCTTAAAATCTATAGAGAACCGGCTCGCCGGGAGCGAGAGCGCGGGCTGCATGGCAGACCATCCCAGGCGAGAAAAGGCGTTGACGGCAGCCCTATCCCTTGAGCCGCACGGCATTTCATATTCTATGGCCCTGAGACCAAGGACCGGACGATGACTGAACCGAATGCCCTGCGCCCGCTGGTGGCCTATCCGAGCCGCACCTCTGCCGACATCCGCTATTCGGATCTCGACCGGCAAGGGCACGTGAACAATGCGGTCTTCGCGACCTTCTCGGAAGTCGGCCGGGTCGCCTTCATGTACGATCCGGCGAGGCCGCTCGCCTCCGAGGGCCGGAGCTTCGTCATCGCCCGGCTGCAGATCGATTTCCGGGCCGAGCTCTTCTGGCCCGGCCACGTCGAGATCGGCACGGGAGTCCTGAGGGCCGGGCGCAGCTCGTTCACCCTGGCGCAGGGCATCTTCAGCAAGGGGCAGCTCGTGGCGACCGCGGAGGGAACCATCGTCATGGTGGACAAGGAAACGCGCCGCTCGACCGCGCTGCCGCCGGCAACGGTCGATGTCCTGCAAAGCCTGATGCTGGCGGATGCCTCCCAGGAATGACAAAGGCCCCGCAGTTTACGCTGCGAGGCCTTTGATAAACTCCGGCGGATGAGCCTTAGACCATCCCGAGCGCCTGCATGTAGAGCTCGAGGATCGCCTCCTCTTCCTGGCGCTCGGCGTAGTCGCGCTTGCGCAGGGAGATGATCTTGCGCAGGACCTTGGTGTCGAAGCCGTTGCCCTTGGCCTCGGCGTAGACGTCCTTGATGTCTCCCGCGATGCCGGCCTTTTCCTCCTCGAGGCGCTCGATGCGCTCGATGAAGGCCTTCAGCTGGTCGGCGGCGACGGATTCGGTGTTGAAAGCTGCGTCATCCATGAATGAAGCCCCTGATTGATGGCGTTGGTGCCAGTGTTATGGTCATTTGGTTGAAGCCGTTTTAATGCCCCGGCTTCGATTTCTCAAAATCCGCGATCTGCGACGGGCTGGCAGCACCCTGGTGGCGCTGCTTCCACTCCTCGTAAGGCATCCCGTAGACATGGGTCCGGCTCTCCTCCTTGGAGAGGGCCACGCCCCGCTCGTCGGCAGCGTCCTTCAGCCAATTGGACAGGCAGTTGCGGCAGAAGCCCGCCAGATTCATCAGGTCGATGTTCTGAACGTCGGTGCGCTCGCGCAGATGCTCGACCAGCCTGCGGAAGGCCGCGGCCTCCAGCTCCGTGCGGGTTTTCTCGTCGATGTGCTTCATAGGCTCGATCCTCCGTGCTGGCGCAGGCGGTCCCGGGTGCGGGTGCCGAAGATCCGGGGCTCCCGGAGTTCCGGCCGGCTCGCCAGAGGCCCGATAAGCCGGGCGAAGCGCTCGGCCCATGCCTCGGCTCCTTCGTCGGAGGCGATCAGGTCCTGCCGGATCTCGATGAGCGCATTGGCAAGCCCCCGGATCGTGGCGTGACGGTCGATCGTGTCGCCGGCCAGCGCCCCATCATAGGGCTCGTTGTCGCCGACGACGAGTCCGGCCTCGGCCTGCAGCCCGTCCAGGAGCGGCCTGGCGAAGCGGTCATCCGCATCCCAGAGGATGCCCACATGCCAGGGCCGCGGCCAGCCGCGCCAGACCGGCGTGAAGCTGTGGACCGTCACGATGACCGGCGGATGGCCGGCCGCCATGGCCCGGTGGATCGCATCCGCGATGGCGTGGTCGTAGGGGTCGTAGAACCGGGCGATGCGCCGCTGCACCTCCGCCTCGTCCACACGGGCATTGCCCGGCACCACCGCGCCGTCGGACAGCCGCATGACCAAGGTCGGGTCGTCACGCCCCCGGTTCGGATCGATGATCAGCCGGGAGAACTGGGTGAGAATCGCCGGCGCGTTCAGGCGTTGGGCCAAAGAGCGGGTCACGGCCGCGGCGCCGATGTCATAGGCGATGTGGCGCTGGAACTCGGCTTCCGGCAGGCCGAGATCGCCCAAGTCGGCCGGCACCGCATTGGAGGCGTGGTCGCACAGGATCAGGATGCCCGATTCGACCGAGCCTGCAATGGTCTCGACGGGATGGGGCTCTGAAGAAGGCTCATCGAGCCTGAGTGCGGCAGAGGAGGCAGGCATGGCGGGCGATGGATTTCAAAAACGATGGATTGAACGGCGGACGAAAAGCCTTACCCTGCCCCTCCAACCCTGACAACGCGACCATCCGCGCAACACACTTTCACGTTCCACATGTCCCCGACATCCACCGCGGCCCGCCTCGAGCCGGGCTTCGCCTCCGCTTTTGCCGCCCTCTGCCTGGGCGCCGTGGCCATGGGCATCTCGCCGATCTTCGTGCGCTTCGCCTCCGCCGACATGGGCGGGGTTCCGGCCGATGTGGGCCCCTTCGCCAGCGCCTTCTGGCGCGTGTCGCTCTGCCTGCCCCTGCTCTATGCCTGGATGCGAATCGAGGAGAGGCACGCACCGGCCGACGCGCCGAGAATCCGTTTTTCCAGGGCCAGCATCCTGGGCGGCATCGTCTTTGCGGGCGATCTCTTCTTCTGGCACCTGGCGATTCTGAAGACCACCGTGGCGAACGCCACCTTCTTTGCCACCATGGCGCCGCTCTTCGTGGTGCTGACCGTGTGGCTCGTGCTCCGGCAGCGGGTGGCGCGGAGCACCTTCCTGGGCCTGGCCCTGTGCCTCTTGGGCGGAGCCGCCCTGATCGGCCAGAGCCTCCAGGCGGACCCCACCCGGATCGAAGGCGACCTCTACGGGATCGCCACGGCCTTCTTCTTCGGCATGTATTTCCTGGCGGCCAGCCGCGCGCGCAAGACGGCGGGCGCCGCGCGGGTCACGTTCGAGGCAGGGCTCATCACCTCGGCCATCCTGCTCGTCATCGCGGTTCTCTTCGACACGCGGGTGATCCCGCAGACCGGGCAAGGCATCGCGGCGCTGCTGGCCATGTCCTATGTCAGCCATGCGGGCGGCCAGGGCCTCCTCGCCGTTGCGCTAGGGCGTCTGCCGGCAACCTTCTCGTCCCTGGTGATCTTCCTGGAGGCCATCGCGGCGGCTTTATTCGGCTGGGCGGTGCTCGGCGAGGAACTGACGCTGATCCAGGCCTTGGGCGGCGCACTGATCCTCTTCGGCATCTGGGTCGCACGCCCGAAGCCGGCAGCACAGGCTGACGCCCCCTTCGAACGGAGAGGAACGGCGGCCTGAGAATCGTCGCGCTGTGTCACGCAGGCCATGCGGGCGGCAAATTCGAAAACGCCGCTGCTCGAAGGTCTTGCTCCTGGGACACTTCTGGCCGACAACGATTCGCCAAAGTTCTCACATCATCGTGCGATTTCATTCCTTTCGATTCGATCATACCGTATCCATGAAGGCCGCTTTTTTCACATCGTCCCCTCGCTGGCGGCGAAGCCTCGCACTCGCAACATTCGCTTTGAGCGGTTGCTTTCTGGCGGCCTCCCCCGCGAAGGCCGATCTGCGCCTGTGCAACATGACCTCGAGCCGGGTCGGCATTGCGCTCGGCTACCGGGACGCTCAGGGCTGGGTCACGGAAGGATGGTGGAACCTCACCGCCCGTGGCTGCGAGACCCTGCTGAAGGGCCAGCTCGCCGGTCGCTTCTATTACGTCTACGCCATCGACTACGACCGCGGCGGCGAATGGAGCGGGCGCTCCTTCATGTGCACGCGGGAGCGCGAGTTCACGATTCGCGGCACGGAGGATTGCCTCGCCAGAGGCTTCGATCGCAGCGGCTTCTTCGAAGTCGACACCGGAGAACAGAAGAGCTGGACCATTCAGCTCACCGAAACGAACCGCCCAGGGGGGCAGCCATAATGAGACGCTCACGACGCACGAAGATCCTAGCAACCTTGGGGCCGGCCTCCGAGAATCCGGAGATGATCGCCAAGCTGTTCGAGGCCGGCGCCGACGTGTTCCGCCTCAACATGAGCCACCTGCCCCGCGAGAAGCTGAAGGAGCGGGTCGCGATGATCCGCGCCGTCGAGGCCAAGTTCGGGCGCCCCATCGCCATCCTGGCGGACCTGCAGGGCCCCAAGCTGCGCGTCGGCGCCTTCGAAGGCGACGGGGCCATGCTGGTGCCGGGCCAGTCCTTCACGCTCGATGCGGATACGACTCCCGGAACGGCCAGCCGCGTGCACATGCCGCATCCGGAAATCCTCTCCTCGCTGGAGCCCGGCCACACGGTTCTCATCGACGACGGCAAGCTGCGGCTGCGGGTGAAGAGCGTGAAGCAGGGTGCCGCCACCACGTCGGTGGAGGTTGCCGGCAAGATCTCCAACCGCAAGGGCGTCAGCCTGCCCGACACAACGATCCCGGTCGCCGCGATGACCGAGAAGGACCGCTCGGACCTCGAAGCGGCCCTCGATGCGGGTGTGGACTGGATCGCCCTGTCCTTCGTGCAGCGCCCCGAGGACGTGGCGGAGGTGAAGAAGGTGGCGCGCGGCCGCGCCCTCGTCATGGCCAAGCTCGAGAAGCCCCAGGCCATCACCCGCCTCGACGAGATCATGGAGATCTCCGACGCCGTGATGGTCGCCCGCGGCGATCTCGGCGTCGAGATGCCGCTGGAAAAGGTGCCGGGCATCCAGAAGCGCATCGTTCGCACGGCGCGCCGCTACGGCAAGCCCGTGGTGGTGGCGACCCAGATGCTGGAATCCATGATCACCTCCCCGGTGCCGACCCGCGCCGAGGTCTCCGATGTGGCCACCGCCGTCTATGACGGGGCCGACGCGGTGATGCTCTCGGCGGAAAGCGCCTCGGGCGAGTACCCGATCGATGCGGTGTCGACCATGAGCCGCATCGCGGAGGAAGTGGAGCAGGACCAGAACTACTGGTCGATCGTGCGCACCCTCAATGCCGAGCCGGAAGCCACGGGATCGGACGCCATCGCGGCGGCCTCGCACCAGATCGCCGATACGCTCAACCTGAAGACCGTGGCGGCCTGGACCTTCTCGGGCTCTACCGCATTCCGCATCGCCCGCGAGCGGCCGAACTCGACGGTGATTGCGCTGACGCCCAGCATCGACACCGCCCGTCGTCTCGCCCTCGTGTGGGGCGTTCACCCGATCCGCACGAAAGACGCGAACGACATCGACGACATGGCGTTCCGCGCCTGCAAGTTCGCCGTGCGCGAAGGCTTCTCGACAGTCGGCGACCGGGTGATCATCGTGGCCGGCATGCCCTTCGGCACCCCGGGCGCCACCAACATGGTGCGCATCGCCTTCGTCAGTCAGGGGCACGCCGCTCAGGCTTGATCCATCTCTGCCCTGGCCGGCGCAACGCGTTCGGCCAGGGCCTCGATGGCGGCGAGCACCGTCTCCTTGTCGGCATATTGCGGCATGTGGCCGATGCCGGGCATCATGATCAGCTGCGCGCCCGGCACCTCACGCACGAAGGCGCGGCTGTGCAGGTCGGTCCAGACGATCTCGTCGCTGTCGCCGGCGATCACCAACGCCGGGACGCAGATGTCGCGGTAGCGCACGCACTGGCGCTGCACCGCGTGGTACATGACCGCGAAGTCCTGCATGTTGGCCTCGTAGGCTCTTGGGCGAAAGGCGAGCGGGATGAAACCCTTCGTCACGATGCCCGGCGGAGGCGGCTGGGGCCGGAAGGTCTTGCGCTTCATCCAGGGCCGCAGCACGAGCAGGACCGGCACCGCGAGGGTGCGGAACATCAGCCAGCCGAACCATGAATCGATGATGCGCCGGTACCAGCCGATATAGCCCCCGGGCCAGGGCGACGTGATGCCGGAGAGCACGACGATCGCGCCCGTCACATCGGCGTGGTCGAGGGCGAAATGCGGCATGATGGTTCCGGACCAGGAATGCCCCACGATGACGGCATTGCGGACGTCGAGCTGGCGCAGGGCCCCGGCGATCAGCGCCGCCTGGCGCGCGGGCTCGGCCTCGCCCAGGCCCTGTCGGCGGCTGGTCCAGCCGTGGCCCGGACGGTCGACGGCGATCACCCGGTAGCGTTGCGAGAGCGCCGCCCCCATTCCGAGCATCGACTCGACGAGGTTCGAGGAGGCGCCGTGCAGGAGCACGATGGTGCCGCGAGGCGCGGCGCTCGCGGGCCCCTCCTCCCGATAGTGGAGCCGGCAGCCCTCGACCTCGACGAAGCGGCCCGTCGGCGGGAAGCGCCTCTCAATGCTCCAGGCGTAGAGGTAGGTGAACAGGGCCCCCGAGAGCAGGACGAGAATCGGCACGCCGACGAGGGAAAGGAGCAGGGTCATCCCCGCAACCTGGGATCAGAGATCCTGCCCGTCAACCTCGGGGGTCAGCTTCGTCACGATGGTTTTGACGTCATCCATCTGCGGATTGATCTCAAGCACCTTCCGGTAGGCGAGAAGCGCCCGCGCCTTGTCGTCGGAGGCCATCAGGATGTGGCCGAGGCCCGTCCAGGCATTGAAGTGGCGGGGCTCGATCGTGAGGGCGCGATGGAGATCGGCCATGGCGCCCACCGGGTCGTCGAGCTGGTAGAACACGGTCGCGCGCTTGTACCAGGCCTCCGCCCAGTTGGGCTGGAGCGTCAGGACCCGGTCGATCAGCTCGATGGCGAGAGGGAAGTCCTTTTTCCCGAAGGCCTGAGCGGCCCGGCTCAGGAGGAGATCGGCGGTGTCGGAGCCGGAACGGGAGAAGCGCCGCTCGATCAGGGATGCGATGCCCTCCGCCTCCCGCTCGCTCTGGGCCTTGCCGAGGCGCTCGAACAATTCGTCGAGGCTGGAGGGGCGGGGCGGTTTGGGCCGGGCCGGCTGGGTCTGATCCTTCGGGCCACTCTGCGGACGCGCAGGCTCCTGCGCACCGAGGGGGTGGGACAGGAGGCTCAGCGATAGGATCAGGGCAGACGCGAAAAAGCGCATGCCGGGAATTTTAGGGTCCCGGCATGCGCGGTCAATTCAGATTCTCGTGTGCGGCATCGCCGCACCCGCTAACTCAGCCCTGGCGGGCCTTGTAGCGCTTCTGGGTCTTGTTGATGATGTAGACCCGGCCCTTGCGACGAACCAGCTGGTTGTCGCGGTGACGGCCGCGGATCGACTTCAACGAGTTACGGATCTTCATATCCGGTCTCCTGCGGCCCCTCGGGAAGGCCGGAAAAAAGAAAAATGGTGGGCGCGGCTGGGATCGAACCAGCGACCCCTACGATGTCAACGTAGTGCTCTCCCGCTGAGCTACGCGCCCGGGAAACGGTGATGTTTTACGTCCCGTCTCGGCTGTGGGGGCGATATACCCACAAGCAGGCGCGGGCGCAAGCCTTCGGCCGGGCCTTTTTTAGGCCGCCATCATTTTATCGACTTCGCTCACCAGATCGCGCAGGTGGAACGGCTTCGACAGCACCTTCGCATCGCGAGGGGCCTGGGAATCCGGGTTGAGCGCGACCGCGGCGAAGCCGGTGATGAACATCACCTTGATCTCCGGATCGAGCTCGGTGGCCTTGCGGGCCAGCTCGATGCCGTCCATCTCCGGCATGACGATGTCCGTCAGGAGGAGCTCGAACGGTTCCTCACGCAGCCGGTTATAGGCGGAAAGGCCGTTGTCGAACGAGGCGACGTCGTAGCCTGCGTTCTCCAGCGCCTTCACGAGGAAGCGGCGCATGTCGTTGTCGTCTTCGGCGAGAAGGATCTTCATCGGTTGCCAGCCCCGAATCATGGCGAATGGGTTCAGACCTTCATGCCGGACCGGGAGTAAACAAGCCGTGAAAGAAGGCCGCATTCCCGATACGATATTGTCATGGACAGGCGACGGCGCTGCCTTACACTAACCCGATGACCGGCTTTTCCTCCACCATAGTCAAGTTCATTTCCTGATGCGGCCAGCCATTGTCGATGAGTTCGATCCTCCCTTCACCGTCACCGAACCTGCCATGCAGACGATTCCCTTCGTCTTCAACGTGCCGCATGCAGGCGCCGTCTACCCGGCCGCCTTCCTGGCGGCGTCCCGGCTCGACGCCATTGCGCTGAGGCGCTCCGAGGACGCTTTCGTCGACGAGCTGTTCGCCTCCGTCATGAGGCTCGGTGCGCCCCTGATGACGGCGCATTTTCCCCGGGCCTTCCTCGACCTGAACCGGGAGCCCTACGAACTCGATTCCCGCATGTTCGATGGGCGTCTGCCCTCCTTCGCCAATACCCGCTCCATGCGGGTGGCCGGGGGCCTGGGGACCATCCCGCGCATCGTGGCCGACGGCCAGGAGATCTACCGCACGCGCCTGCCCGTGGACGAGGCCCTTCACCGGATCGAGTGGCTCTACAAGCCCTACCACCGCACCCTGCGGCAGCTGGTGCGCCGCACGTCCCAGCTTTTCGGCCATGCCGTCCTGATCGACTGCCATTCCATGCCCTCCTCCAGCGTCAGCCGCGAGGATGGGGTGAAGGCCGACATCGTCCTGGGAGACCGTTACGGGACGAGCTGCGCGACCCTGCTGATCGACTTGGCGGAGGCCGCCTTGCGGGGCCGCGGCTACACGGTGGTGCGCAACAAGCCCTATGCGGGCGGCTTCATCACCGAGCATTACGGCGAGCCCGCCCTCGGGCGCCACGCCCTGCAGATCGAGATCAACCGCGCCCTCTACATGGACGAGCGCAGCATGGCGAGGAAGCCGGCCTTCCCGGTGCTCGCCGACGACCTGACCCAGGCCTTCGCCCAGGTGATCGCGGATATCGAGGGTGAACTGACGACCCGGCCCATCGCGGCGGAGTAACCTCGACGCCTTGGGACCAACAGCGGGCAAAGAAAAAGGCCACTGTTGCCAGCGGCCCGAAGTTTAGGGAGGAAACGCCCAAGAAGGGCATACGATACGGCGACGCCATCGCCATATCGCAGTGCAATAATTACGCCGCAGCGCACAAAATGCAACAAGAATTTCGATTTTAGCTATGACTATGTTGCATATCTGCTCGGATGCGGATCGATGGCTCTGGCATAGAAGACAAGGCTGAGCAGGAGCACGGCCGCCAGGGTAGCGAAGACCAGTCGGTAGCCCTCTGGGCTGTAAAGGCCCTGATCCGAGCGCCCTACGAGATCGATCAGCACGCCTGTCACGCTCTGGGACAGGAATGCCCCGCCCATGGTGCCGATATTCATCAGGGTGATGCCCCGGCCGGTCAGGGCAGACGGGAACAGCGACTTTCCATGGCTGGTCAGGATCGGCGTGTAGGCGATGAAGAGGCCGAACGGCACGAACCAGAGCGTGGCCCAGGGCTGTGGCAGGGGCACCAGCACGAGGATCGCGAGAAGCAGGACCGTGGCCGTGCCGCCGATGAGAACCGGCTTCCTGTAGCTGCCCCAGAAGCGGTCCATCGCCCCCCATAGCAGCATGCCGCAGATCTGCGCCGTGGCCCCGAGGAGCAGGACGTTCCCGCGTGTGGTGAGGTCGGCCCCATGCACGTCCGAGAGCCAGGGTCCGCCCCACAGGCCGATGACCGAGACGAAGCAGCCGTAGGTCGCCAGGTGCATGAAGAAGACCGGCCAGAAGGAGGGCACCCTCAGGGCTGCGGCGACGCCCCGGAGCGCGGCGCCCCAGGTCTCCTTCGGCTTGTCCATGTCCGCATCCCGCGGCACCAGGACCACGATGACGAGTGCGATCACGATCGTCAGCACGGCAACCGCCAGGAACGAGGCTCGCCAACCGAAAGCGGCGGCCGATGCGGCCAGGGGCGCGGTCGCCGCCAGGGTGCCGATATTGGCGAGCCCCATCTGGAGGCTGGTGAGCGCGGCGAAGCGCTCCGGCGGGAAGCGCCGTGCATAGATCACGAGCGGGGCCATGAAGAAGGTGGAGCAGCCGAGCCCCATCAGCGCCCGGGCGGCGATGAGGAGGGAGGCGGAAGGAGCGAGCGCGAAAAGCACGGTGCCGAGAACCGTCAGCACGGCTGTCGCCAGCATGATGCGCTTCGGGCCATAGCGGTCCATCAGGATGCCGACCGGGATCTGGACGGCGGCGAAGGAGAAGAAGAAGGCGCTGGAGAGCAGCCCCGTCTGGGTGGCGGAAAGATCGAGTTCCCGGGCCAGATCGTTGGCGATCACCCCGATGGAGTTGCGCAGGAACTGGCTGACCGCATAGATCGAAACCAGCGCCGCGATGAGGAACAGGGCCGTCTCGGAGCGGGTCGAGCCAGGCTTGGGCGCGGAATCCATGCGATCTTGATCCTTATTCGCCGCCGCTCTCTTGCCGCGCGACAGACGCTTGATAAAAGCTCACCGCAAGCGGGCCAAGGCCGCCCGCATGATTTTTTCAGGGGATTGGGACGCCATGGGGCTCATCGACTTCACGCATTTCGTCAACGAGCTCGCAACCCAGTCAGGCCAGGCGATCCTTCCCTTCTTCCGCACCGCCATCGCGACGGAAGACAAGTCCCGCGGCGGCGCCTTCGATCCGGTCACGGAAGCCGACCGGGCGGGCGAGGCGACCATGCGCCACCTCATCAAGCGCAGCTTTCCCACCCACGGAATCATCGGCGAGGAATTCGGCGCCGAGCAGCCGGAGGCCGATTACGTCTGGGTTCTCGACCCCATCGACGGCACCCGGGCCTTCATCGCGGGCCTCCCCACCTGGGGCACCCTCATCGGCCTGACCTACAGGAAGCAGCCGGTCTTCGGCATGATGCACCAGCCCTTCACGGGCGAACGCTTCTTCGGCGACACCGGCGGCGCGACCTACCGGGGTCCGGGCGGCGAGCGCAATCTCAAGGTCCGCCCCTGCGCCTCGTTGAAGGATGCTGTCATCTCCACCACGAGCCCGCGGCTCTTCGCCGGGGACGAGCTGCGCGCCTATGACCGGGTGGAGAGCGTCGCCCGCCTCGCCCGCTACGGCTGCGACTGCTACGCCTATTGCATGCTGGCGGCAGGCCACATCGACCTCGTGGTCGAGTCGGGGCTAAAGCCTTACGACATCGCGGCCCTGATCCCCATCGTCCAGGGTGCCGGCGGCATCGTCACCGCCTGGGACGGCGGCTCCGCTGCCGACGGCGGGCGCATCGTCGCTGCCGGCGACCGCCGGGTCCACGCCGCCGCCATCGAGCTGCTCAGCCGCTAGGCCGACTTCCGCAAGGTCCCGCTGCGCAGGCGAGACCGGATCAGGCGTGCCGGGGATGAAGGCGTCGAAGGCGGCCCAGAACTGCTCCCGGATCACATCCCGCTCCATGAGGATCTCGTGCCGGGCGCCCGGGATGACGATGACGCGGCCTGCCTTGAGCCGGGAGGCGAAACGCTCGGTGGCCGGCGTCGCGCAGACGGGATCGGCTCCCGCCGCCACGATCAGCGTGGGCAGGCGGATCCTGATGGCGTAGCGCGGATCGGCGAAGCGCTTCATGAAGCGGAAGGCGCCGTCGATCCAGGCGACCGTCGGCGCCCCGATGGCGCCCGCCCCGAGGGCGTGGGCCGCCTCCGCATTGCGGGCATAGCGGACGGGATCGCCGGTAAGCCGGTTGCCCTTGAACGGCATGGTGGAGATGGAGGTCTCCCCGCCGCCCGGCACGAACATTTTGCCCATTCCGAGCAGCCGCAGGAGCCGGGCGAAGAAGGCCGACATGCCGGTGCGCTTGATGATGCACAGCGCGATCATCGGCGTGGTGGTGACGAGGCGGCGGAAGGGTAGCCAGCTCTCATAGGCCGCGTTCAGGGCGATGGCTCCGCCCATGGAATGGGCGAGGCCGAAATGCGGCTCCGGCATGTGCGGCACGAGGATCTGGTCGCGGATCGCTTCGAGGTCGTGGCGGAAGTCGGAAAAGCGCCGGACGTGGCCCTTGCGCGGGTTGCTCACCTGCCGGCCCGAAAGCCCCTGGCCGCGCCAGTCGAAGGCCACGACGGCAAAGCCGCGGTCGAGCAACTCGCCCACCACCTCGAAATACTTCTCGATGAACTCCGCCCTGCCCTGCAGGATGCAGATTGTGCCCCGGGGCTCCTCGGTCTCGGGCATCCAGGTGGCGGCCCGCAGCGCGATGCCGTCGCGGGCGGTCACGCTGACCAGCGTCGGCTCGCCGGGCACGGGATTGTCGGGGGTGGTGATGAATTCCAAAGTGGGGTCCAACTCGGGGTTCCAACTCGAAAGCGTGACCTCTTTATAGGGCATCTCGGGCTTAAGGAACGGCCCTCTTGAAAGCAACCGTATCCGCTCCCACATCGAGAGCGTGCCGGCCATGACGGCGGCACGCAACCCGGATCCAGCCTTGTGACGGTGGATCCTCAATGACTGCATGTCGCTTCAAGCGGAGGATATGCCATGCGACAATTCGATCTTGCTCCCTTGTACCGCAACACGGTCGGCTTCGACCGTCTCTTCTCGATGCTCGACCAGATGGTCGGGGTCGATGCGGCCCCAAGCTACCCGCCTTACAACATCGAGCGCACCGGCGAGAATGCCTATCGCATCTCGATTGCCGTGGCTGGCTTCACCGATAGCGACCTGACGGTCGAGGTGAAGGAAAACACCCTCTCCGTGCGCGGCGAGCGCAAGCCTTCGGAAGAGCGCAAAGTCGACGTTCTGCACCAGGGCATCGCTGCCCGCAGCTTCGACCGGCGCTTCCAGCTGGCCGATGGCGTTCAGGTGGTGGGTGCAGCCCTCGAGAACGGCCTGCTCCATCTCGACCTCGTGCGCGAGACGCCTGAGGCGAAGAAGCCGAAGCTCATCCCGATTTCCACGAACGGCCGTCAGACGATCGAGGCAAAGGCTGCCTAAGGTCCTGACCTGAGCCCAAACGAAGAGCGCCCCGGTACATGCCGGGGCGCTTTTTTATGTCTAGTCCTGGTCCTTGGTAAAATCCCGCTGGGGCTGGAGGGCTGCCCCATGGGTCAAGGGTCTCTTGCAACGACCATTCGCGCGTGAATGCGGCAGGGTTAGGGCAATCACTCCGCGGCTTGGCGCGATACCCCGGAAGAGGCAATCTCCAGAAGCTTGCGCACATCCTCTTCTTTTGTGGCCCAGGAGGCGACGAGACGGATCAGAGCCTCGTTCTCTCCAACCCGCTCGGCTTCGGGCAGGCTCAGCTCGGTCCAGGGGCTGTAGAGAATGCCGGCTGCCTTCAATGCCTGGTCCAGGGCCTGTGGGATGATCGGGAACACCTCGTTGGCTTCGGTCGGCCAGGCAAGGCGCACCCCGGGCACCTGAAGAAGCCCGTCGGACAAGAGCTTGGCCATGCGGTTGGCGTGGCGGGCATTGGCGAGCCAGTGATCCTCCGCAAAATAGCCCTCGAACTGGGCCGCGATGAGCCGGCCCTTGGAGATGATCTGCCCGGCGCGCTTGGACCGGTAGTCCAGCGCCTCCGCCAAATCCTTCTTGAAGACAACAATGGCTTCGGCCATGAGGCCGCCGTTCTTGGTGGCGCCGAAGGAGAGGATGTCGACACCCTGCTTCCAGGTCATCTCGGCCGGGGTGCAGCCGAGGGCCACGAGGGCATTGGCGAAGCGTGCGCCGTCCATATGGAAGGACAGTCCATGCTCGCGGCAGACCTGACCCAGGGCCGCCAGCTCGTCGAGGCTGTAGACGAGGCCGCCCTCGCTCACCTGCGAGATCGAGAGCGCCTTCGGCGGCATCTGCTTCACGGCCTTAGGCAAGCTCTTCACATAGGCCGCGACATCCTCGGCCCTCAGCTTGGCGCCCACGCCCGGCAGACCGGCGAGCTTGGCGCCATGCATGAAGAATTCCGGCGCGCCGCATTCGTCGTCGATGATGTGCGCTTCCCGGTGGCAGACGCAGAGCCCATAAGGCGGCACCGCCGAGGAGAGGGCGAGCGCATTGGCCGCCGTCCCCGTCGTCGCGAAGAAGACGGACACCTCACGCTCGAAGATCTCGCTGAAGCGCGCCCTGACGCGCCTGGAGATCTCGTCGTTGCCATAAGCCGCCATGGCGCCGGCATTGGCCTGCACGATGGCCTGGAGGACGGGAGCGCTGGCTCCCACGATGTTGTCGCTGGCGAAGTTCATGGATGCTCTCCTAGAACATCGAGCCCGGGAGGGAAATGCCTTTTCAGGCATGGCCCGGATGCTCCCGTGGCGGAACGGGTGCAGGCGCCTCATCGTCCCTGGCAACAAGTCAAGAACATTGACCCATCGGAGGAGACTTGCGCCGAGATAGGCCAAAAGCTGTTTTTGTTACACCCTGAGTCGCCGACTTGTAACTTTTGTCTAAAATTTTTCTAAACCCACTTGTGCCCTGCAACAAACTCTGGCAGTTTGCCCTCATTAGGACAGCCATGCTGTCCCTTTTGGGGTGCCCGCACCCTTCTCTTTGACGCCCTGGGGTTTTCTTGATGCTTCGCACCACGCGAACGAAACGAGATACCACGAAAGCCGCCCGCAAAACGTGGGCGGGACGGGCGACTCTGGGCTGAACTCAAGCCCAAAGGATGCCCGCGAGGAGCGGGCTCCCCTGCCGGACCCACCCTCGAAACCTGAAGAAGCGGCGGGCATCCGGACGATCCGATCATCCGGCAGGCCCAAAAGCCGCCTCAAAGAATCTTAAAGACCGCGTTCGGATGTGAGGATCTGCCATGAGCGACGTGCCGACCAAGAGCCTGGAAGCCCAAGTGCCAAGCCGCACGGCGACGACGGACACGGTCAAAGTCGTGCGCGATCCGGGCCTGCCCGCGGCCCAAGGCCTCTACCATCCCTCGAACGAGCAGGATTCCTGCGGCGTCGGCTTCATCGCCGACATGAAGAACCGCAAGTCGCACGAGATCGTCGAGCAGGGTCTCGCCATCCTGCACAACCTCGACCACCGTGGCGCCGTGGGTGCCGACCCGAAGATGGGCGACGGCTGCGGTATCCTGGTTCAGATCCCGCACAAGTTCTTCGCGGCCGAATGCGCCAAGGTCGGCATCTGGCTGCCGGAGGCAGGCCAGTACGGCGCCGGCCACCTGTTTATGCCGCGCGATCCGGAGGGCTTCAAGCTGGTCGAGGAGATCGTCACCAAGGCGATCACCGACGAGGGCCTGCAGGTTCTTGGCTGGCGTGACGTGCCGGTGGATTCCAGCGACCTCGGCGAGAGCGTGAAGGCCACCGAGCCCCTGCACCGCCAGATCTTCGTCGGCAAGGGCAAGGGGATGGACGATGCCGAGACCTTCGAGCGCCGCCTGTTCATCGCCCGCAAGGTCATCTCCAACGCCGTCTACGACATGAAGGACGAGCGCACGAAGGGGTATTACCCGGTCAGTCTGTCCTCGCGCACCATCGTCTACAAGGGCATGGTGCTCGTCACGCAGCTGCGCGACTACTACCTCGACCTGCAGGACCCGCGCTTCGAGAGCGCCATCGCCCTCGTACACCAGCGCTTCGCCACCAACACCTTCCCGACCTGGCAGCTCGCACACCCGTACCGCATGGTCGCCCATAACGGCGAGATCAACACGCTGCGCGGCAACGTGAACTGGATGGCGGCGCGCCAAGCCTCGGTCGATTCGGAGCTCTTCGGCAACGACATCTCGAAGCTGTGGCCGATCTCCTACGAGGGTCAGTCTGACACCGCCTGCTTCGACAACGCCCTCGAATTCCTGGTGCGTGGCGGCTATTCCCTGTCACACGCCATGATGATGCTGATCCCAGAAGCCTGGGCCGGTAACCCGCTCATGAACGACGACCGGCGCGCTTTCTACGAGTATCACGCCGCCCTCATGGAGCCGTGGGACGGCCCGGCGGCCGTGTGCTTCACCGACGGCAAGCAGATCGGCGCGACCCTCGACCGCAACGGCCTTCGCCCGGCCCGCTACCTCGTCACCGACGACGGCCTCGTGGTGCTCGCCTCCGAGATGGGCGTGCTGCCGATACCGGAGGAGAAGATCGTCGAGAAGTGGCGCCTGCAGCCGGGCAAGATGCTCCTCATCGACCTCGAGGAGGGCCGCATCGTCTCCGACGACGAGATCAAGCAGCAGCTCTCGAACGCGCACCCCTATAAGGACTGGCTGAAGCGCACGCAGATCGTGCTGGAGGACCTCAAGCCCGTGCAGGCGCGCGAGTCGCGCACCGACGTGTCGCTCCTCGATCGCCAGCAGGCCTTCGGCTACACGGCGGAAGACCTGAAGCTCCTCATGCAGCCCATGGCCGTGACCGGCCAGGAGGCGGTAGGCTCCATGGGTTCGGACACGCCGATTTCCGCGCTCTCCGACAAGGCGAAGCTGCTCTATACCTATTTCAAGCAGAACTTCGCCCAGGTGACGAATCCGCCGATCGATCCGATCCGCGAGGAGCTCGTCATGAGCCTCGTGTCGTTCATCGGGCCGCGTCCGAACATCCTCGACCTCGAGGGCACCTCGCGCCGCAAGCGCCTAGAAGTGCGCCAGCCGATCCTCACCAACGAGGACCTGGAGAAGATCCGCTGCATCGGCCATTTCGAGGACCGCTTCGACACCAAGACCCTCGACATCACCTATGATGCGGAGCTCGGTGCCGCGGCCCTCGACGGAGCCGTCGACCGCCTCTGCGACCGCGCGGAAGCGGCGGTGCATGGCGGCTACAACATCATCATCCTGTCCGACCGCATGGTCGGCCCCGACCGCATCCCGATCCCGGCGCTGCTCGCCACGGCGGCGGTGCACAATTATCTCATCCGCAAGGGCCTGCGCACCTCGGTCGGTCTCGTGGTCGAAAGCGGCGAGCCGCGCGAGATCCATCACTTCGCGTGCCTTGCCGGCTATGGCGCCGAAGCCATCAATCCCTATCTCGCCTTCGAGTCGATTGCGGCCATGCACGAGGCCGGCGAACTGCCGCAGGAGGTGGACGCGGATGAGGCGGTCAAGCGCTACATCAAGTCCATCGGCAAGGGCCTGCTCAAGGTGATGTCCAAGATGGGCATCTCCACCTATCAGTCCTATTGCGGCGCGCAGATCTTCGACGCAATCGGCCTCAAGTCCGACTTCGTGGCGCGCGATTTCTTCGGCACGGCCACCACCATCGAAGGCATCGGCATGGACGAGGTGGCGGAGGAGAACGTCCGCCGCCACCGCGACGCCTTCGGCGACGCCCCGATCTACCGCAATGCGCTCGATGTCGGTGGCGAATACGCCTACCGGACGCGCGGCGAGGTGCATGCGTGGAACCCGGACACGGTCGCCACGCTCCAGCACGCCGTGCGCCTCAACGCGCAGGAGCGCTACCGCGAGTTCGCGCGCCTCGTGAACGAGCAGGACAACGAGCTGAAAACCATCCGCGGCCTCTTCCGCATCAAGTCGGCGGAGGAAGCAGGCCGTGCGCCCGTGCCGCTGAGCGAAGTCGAGCCTGCGCAGGAGATCGTGAAGCGCTTCTCCACCGGCGCCATGTCCTTCGGGTCGATATCGAAGGAGGCGCACGAGACCCTGGCGCTCGCCATGAATGCCATCGGCGGCAAGTCCAACACCGGCGAGGGCGGCGAGGAGCCGGAGCGCTTCCGTCCGCTGCCGAACGGCCTGTCGAAGCGCTCGGCGATCAAGCAGGTGGCCTCCGGCCGCTTCGGCGTGACGACGGAATATCTCGTCAATGCCGACATGATGCAGATCAAGGTCGCGCAGGGCGCGAAGCCCGGCGAGGGCGGACAGCTGCCCGGCCACAAGGTCGATGCCAAGATCGCCCGCGTGCGCCACTCGACGCCGGGCGTCGGCCTCATCTCCCCGCCGCCGCACCACGACATCTATTCCATCGAGGATCTGGCGCAGCTGATCTTCGACCTGAAGAACGTGAACCCCTCGGCCGACGTGTCGGTGAAGCTCGTGGCGGAAGTGGGCGTCGGCACCGTGGCGGCAGGCGTCGCGAAGGCGCGCGCCGATCACATCACGATCTCGGGCTTCGAGGGCGGCACGGGTGCCTCTCCCCTCACCTCGCTCAAGCATGCGGGCTCGCCCTGGGAGATCGGCCTCGCCGAAACCCAGCAGACCCTGGTGCTTAACCGCCTGCGCGGCCGCGTGGCGCTGCAGGCCGATGGCGGCCTGCGCACGGGCCGTGACGTGGTGATTGCGGCGCTGCTCGGCGCCGATGAATACGGCTTCTCGACCGCGCCGCTGATTGCGGCCGGCTGCATCATGATGCGCAAGTGCCATCTCAACACCTGCCCGGTGGGCGTCGCCACGCAGGACCCGGTGCTGCGCAAGCGCTTCAAGGGCGTGCCGGAGCATGTCATCAACTACTTCTTCTTCGTCGCCGAGGAAGTGCGCGAGCTGATGGCCGAGATGGGCTTTACCACCATCGACGAGTTGATCGGCCAGTCCGATCTGCTCGACAAGAATGCAGCCATCGACCACTGGAAGGCGAAGGGTCTCGACTTCACGAAGCTCTTCCACAAGCCCGAAGTGCCCGCGAATGTCGCGATCCGCCATGAGGAGCGTCAGGTTCACCCGATCACGGAGGTGCTCGACCGCTCGTTCATCGCGCAGGCCGGTGCGGCTCTGGAGAGCGGCGAGGCTGTGACCATCGAGTCGACGGTGAAAAGCTCCGACCGGACGGTGGGCGCCATGCTCTCCGGCGAGGTCGCCAAGCGCTACGGCCATGAGGGCCTGCCCGACGACACGATCACCGTGAAGCTCAAGGGCACCGCAGGCCAGAGCTTCGGCGCGTGGCTGGCCGCCGGCGTGACGCTGAACCTCGAGGGCGAGGCCAACGACTATGTCGGCAAGGGCCTGTCGGGCGGCAAGATCATCATCAGCCCCTCGACCCGCTCCAAGGCGCTGCCTGAGAACTCCATCGTGGTCGGCAACACGGTGATGTACGGCGCGATTGCCGGTGAGGCCTATTTCCGCGGCGTGGCGGGCGAGCGGTTCGCCGTGCGCAACTCGGGCGCCATCGCGGTGGTCGAGGGCACGGGCGATCACGGCTGCGAATACATGACCGGCGGCCTCGTGGTGGTGCTCGGCCAGACCGGCCGCAACTTCGCGGCGGGCATGTCCGGCGGCATCGCCTATGTGCTCGACGAGGACGGCACGTTCACCAAGCGCTGCAACCTGTCCATGGTCGATCTCGAACCCGTCGAGGAGGAGGAGGACCTGATGCGCCGCCTCCACCATCACGGCGGCGACCTGGAGACCAAGGGCCGCATCGACATCATGGCCAACATGTCCGGCCCCGATGAAGAGCGCCTGATGCAGCTGATCACCAATCACCACACCTACACGGGTTCGACGCGCGCCAAGGAGATCCTCGACAACTGGACGACCTACCGCACCAAGTTCGTGAAGGTCATGCCGGTCGAGTATCGCCGCGCGCTCCAGGAGATGGATCGTCTCCGGAACCTGCAGGCGGCGGAATAAGGATTGTAAGGGGCAAACCCATGGGCAAGGTCACAGGCTTTCTCGAATACGACCGGCAGGAGCAGAAGTATCAGCTCGCCGGCGAGCGCGTGCGCCACTTCCGCGAGTTCACGCTGCCGCTCGACAACAGCGATCTGAAGAAACAGGCGGGGCGCTGCATGGATTGCGGCATCCCCTTCTGCCACGGGCCGACGGGCTGCCCGGTGCACAACCAGATCCCGGACTGGAACGATCTCGTCTGGCAGGACGATTGGGAGGAGGCTGCGCGCAACCTCCACACCACCAACAACTTCCCCGAATTCACGGGCCGCATCTGCCCGGCGCCGTGCGAGGAAGCCTGCACGCTTAACCTCGAGAACCAGCCGGTCACCATCAAGACCATCGAGCAGGCCATCGCCGACAAGGCCTGGGAGATGGGCTTCGTGAAGCCGGAGCCGGCGGAGATCCAGACCGGCAAGCGCGTGGCCGTGATCGGCTCCGGCCCTGCCGGCATGGCGGCAGCTCAGCAGCTCGCCCGCGCGGGCCATGACGTGCATGTGTTCGAGCGCCAGGCGAAGCCCGGCGGCCTGCTGCGCTACGGCATCCCGGACTTCAAGATGGAGAAGTACCACATCGACCGCCGCGTGAAGCAGATGGAAGCCGAGGGCGTTACCTTCCATTGCGGCGTCAACATCGGCGTCGACCGCAGCTTCGCCTCGCTCCACAACGAGTTCGACGCGGTTCTGTTCGCCGGCGGCGCGGAGGATCCGCGCAACCCGAACCTGCCCGGTCAGGACCTCGCCGGCGTGCACTACGCCATGCCGTATCTCACGCAGTCCAACCAACGCGTCAACGGCGAGGATGTGACCGCCGAGCCGATCCTCGCGGGCGGCAAGCACGTGGTGGTGATCGGCGGCGGCGACACGGCGTCCGACTGCGTCGGCACCGCGTTCCGCCAGGGCGCTCTCTCCGTGACGCAGCTCGACATTCGGCCCAAGCCGCCGGAGCGCGAGGACAAGCTCACCGTGTGGCCCTACTGGCCGACGAAGATGCGCACCTCCTCCAGTCAGGCGGAAGGCGCGGAGCGCGAGTTCCAGGCGGCAACGCTGGGCATCGAAGGCAAGAAGGGCCGCGTCATCGGTGTTCAATGCGCCCGCGTCGACGAAAAGCGCCAGCCGATCCCAGGCAGCGAGTTCATCCTCAAGGCCGACCTCGTGTTCATCGCCATCGGCTTTGCCGGATCGGTGAAGGAGGGACTGCTCGAGCAGTCCGGCGTCGCCATGGACCGGCGCGGCAACGTGGTGGCCGACGACCGGAGCTACAGGACATCCAACGAGAAGATCTTCGTCGCCGGCGACATGCGCCGCGGACAGTCGCTTGTCGTGTGGGCGATCCGGGAGGGCCGTCAGGCGGCACGCTCCATCGACACCTTCCTGATGGGCTCCAGCACCCTCCCGGTGTAAGCCCGCGATCGTTCGTTCGCGAAACGAGAAGTGGCGGCTCACGTGGGTGAGCCGCCACTTTGATGTTCCTGAACGCGCCTTATGGATTCGGCCAGCGGAAATCGTCCGCCCGACCGGGGCGTGAGTTGGGGGCGGCTCCGACCCGCAGGGCGCGCTGAACCGAGTAGGCATGGTCACCCGTCAGTTTCGGCGGGGCCGAGACCAGCGCTCCGCCCGGTGCCACCTCCTGGCGGGTCAGCGGCAGAACCGGGCCAACCAGCGGCTTCTGCGGCAGGGCCACAGGAGTGGCGGCATCCGGCGGGGATGGCAAGGCCACCTCGACCGTGGGTCCGGCAGACCCATCGGCCGGTGCGATTTGCGTGGGAGCGGCTGCCGTGACCGCTCCTCCGAGTCCGAGGACCCGCTTGATTTCCGTATCGGCGAAGAAGGCCACTTTCCGCGCGCCGGCCCGGGTGAAGAACACGCCTTCGTTGGTGCGTAGCTTGGTGGGATCACCATCCACGTCCGGGCCGACAGCAGTGTAGCGGTTGTCCTCGTCCACGAAGCCCGGCCAGATATCCACATAGACGCCGCCGTTGCGCTGCACGCTTTCCTTGTAGATCTCGTTCATGGCAACGAGATCGTCGGAAATCTTGCTGTTCTTCATGGGCGGCAGGCCGATCCAGACGAAGGGGACCTTGCGTTCCTTCAGAACGCCCGTGATCGCGTCGACCCGCTGACGGTAGAGTTCCCTCCAGCGGTCCGACAGGGGCTCCACGCTCTCGTCGCCGTCGCGGATCGACTGCCGGTCGTTCGTGCCCAGCATGACGACGGCCACGGAGGTTTTCTGCCCCCCGTCGAGGGTGGCCTTGATGAAGTTGGGCCAGTCGGCCGGGTCGCTGCGAACGAGGTTCGTGTCGCTCCTGACCTTGGACACGACGGCGACATCCTGGTCGTCGTCGAAATGGGCGTCGAGCCCCTGGCGGGCATATCTCGCCAGGGCGTCGCCGAACACCACCACATGGGTGCTCGGATCGACCTTCGGCTTCTCCTGCTTCGCGACGGCCGCCGGCGGGGGCGTGGACCTGCGGGGCCTGGACACGGGAGCACGCGCCGGCGGCTCCTCCTGAGCGCCGAAGAAGCGTCTTAAGCTGAAGCCCTGCTGTGGCTGGGCCGGCTGCACGAGCTTTCCGGGGTAGTAGCCGGGCGGATAAGCCCGCGGATCGCGATAGCCCGGCTGCTGGTAATAGCCGGACTGCGCCAGGGCGGCATCGATCCCGCCCGCTCCCAGGAGCAGGGCCAGGGTCATGCATCGAAGGATCGGCACTATCCTCATGGGCGGTTCCATCCTCGTCCGGACCAGCCTGGCATAGAGCCGTAGGACGGTTCCGTCAGCGGGTCGCGCGCAGTTCGCGCAAGACAGCATAATCCGCATAGCCGTCCGGGATCAAACCACGCCGGAGCTGGAAGTTCCGCACGGCCTCCCGGGTCTTCGAGCCGAACTTGCCGTCCGTCTCACCCTCATAGAAGCCCAGGCGGGCGAGGCGCTCCTGCAATTCCTGGCGCTGGTCCTTTTCCATCATGGGGCCCTTGGGCCAGGCCCCCTGGATCGGCAGACCGCCCAGGAGGCGATCCCCCAGATGGGCCACGCCCATGGCATAGGCATCCGACGAATTGTAGGCCTTGATGACATCGTAGTTCTTGGTGACCAGGAAAGCCGGCCCGCCCGCCCCGCCGGGCAGGAACAGGGTGGCTTCGCCTGCCCGAGGCATGGCCTTTCCGTCGGACCGGCGCAGGCCGAGCGTCTGCCACTGGGCAAAGTTCAGCTTCAGGTAGCGGAAGTCGAATCCCTTCGGCAGCTGGACCTCAAAGCCCCAGGGCAGCCCCGGCTCCCAGCCGTGCTGGCGCAGGTAATTGGCCGTGGACGCCATGGCGTCCGGCACCGAGGACCAAATGTCCCGCACCCCGTCCCGATTACCGTCGACGGCGTATTTCATGAAGCTCGAGGGCATGAACTGGGTCTGGCCCATGGCGCCGGCCCAGGAGCCCAGCATCTTGGAGCGGTCCACATGCTCCTGCTCCAGAATCTGGAGCGCTGTCAGCAGTTCCTCCCGGAAGAAGTCGGGGCGATAGCCGGTATAGGCCAGGGTCGACAGCGCTCGGATGGCATAGATCGAGCCGGTGAAGCTGCCGTAATTGGTCTCCATGCCCCAGACGCCGAGCACCACGGAGCGTGGGACGCCGTAGGTCTTCTCGACGGCGGCCAGGGTTTTCGACCACTCGGCATTCATCTCCCGGCCGCGCTTCAGACGCTCGGCCGAGATGGACCCGTTGATGTAGTCCCAGATCGGGCGGACGAACTCAGATTGCTTCTTGGTGAGCGCGATAATCTTGGCATCCGGCTCGACGCCCCGGAACGCCTCGTTGAAGGTGGCCTGGGAGACGCCCCGCGCCTTGGCCTCCGGCCAGAGCCCCTGGACGAAGCGCTGGAACCCGGCTTGCGAGGCCTCCTGCGCCTGAACGGGCAATGCCATGACCGCCGCACCGGCGGTGAAGCTCAAACCGAGAAGGAGGGCGCCGGAAAGGCGGCGCACCAGAAGCTGGCGCATGGGAGTCGCTCACGGAAACAGGACGGATCGTCCTGCCATTGCGACACTACGAGAGTTAACAGCCGGTTGACAGCTAGCCTTATAGGTAGGGGCCTATGCGGCTTTTCGACCCGCCAGGGCCTGCTCCCAGCGCAGGGCCTGAGCGACGATCGCCTCCAGATCGTCGTGCTGCGGTGTCCAGCCCAGCTCCCGGATCCGGTCGACCTTCGCCACGAGTTGAGCCGGGTCGCCGGGCCGGCGCGGGCTCAGGCGGACCTCGAAATCGACGCCGGAGACCCTTTTGACCACGTCGACGACCTCCAGCACCGAGGCCCCGTGGCCGTAGCCGCAATTCATGACCGTGCTCTCGCCGCCATTGCGCAGGTGCTGGAGGGCGACGAGATGCGCGCGGGCAAGATCGTTGACCTGGATGTAGTCGCGCACGCAGGTGCCGTCCGGCGTGTTGTAGTCCGTCCCGAACACGTCGAGATGGGGCCGCTGGCCGAGCGCGGCTTGAGCCGCCACCTTGATGAGGTGCGTCGCCTGAGGGGTCGACTGGCCGGAGCGGCCTTTGGGGTCGGCGCCGGCAACGTTGAAATAGCGCAGGATGGCATAGCGCAGCCCATGGGCCGTATGGGCATCCTGCAGCATCCATTCGCTCATGAGCTTGCTGCGGCCGTAAGGGTTGATCGGCACCAGCGGCATGTCCTCGGTCAGGAGGGGCGCCTCGGCATTGCCGTAGACCGCAGCCGTGGAGGAAAAGACGAAGTTCTTGATCCCCTTCCGGACCGCCGTTTCGATGAGCGCCCGGGTCTTCACCGTATTGCCGAAGTAGTAGCCCAGCGAGTCGGTGACGGATTCCGGCACCACGATCCTGGCGGCAAAATGCAGGATGCTGTCGATGCCGTGCTCGTCGATGATGCCGGACACGAGGCCTGCGTCGCTCACGTCGCCGGCGATGAATGTGGCCTCCTGCGGCACGGCCCAGCGGAAGCCCGTCGACAGGTTGTCGAGCACCACCACCATCTCGCCGGCGTCCAGGAGTTCGAGCACCATGTGGCTGCCGATATAGCCCGCGCCCCCCGTCACCAGTACCGCCATGTCCGTCTCCCGAAATCCACCCCGTTCAGAGGCTTAACCACAACGCTTCAGGTTCAATTCAGGTCCGGAGCTTCAATGAAGAAGCGCCCCGGTGAAACAAGCCGGGACTTACCGCGGTATGGGTCACCGAAGCTTGGCCTTTGTCGGTTTCCTTTTCCGGGTCCTGTCTTAGATTATCCCTCCACCTTTCTGCTCACTCATGGCTCATTCAATGAAGCGTATCCGCAAAGCAGTCCTGCCCGTCGCCGGTCTCGGCACCCGGTTCCTGCCAGCCACCAAAGCCGTGCCCAAGGAGATGCTGTGCGTCGTCGACCGCCCGGTGGTGCAGCACGTGGTCGACGAGGCCCGCGCCGCCGGGATCGAGCACTTCATCTTCGTCACCGGCCGCAACAAGGCGGTGATCGAGGACCACTTCGACATCGCCTACGAGCTCAACCGCACCCTCGAGGGCCGCGGCAAGACCAAGGAACTGGAGATTCTGGCCAAGGACCAGCCGCAGGCCGGTCAGACGAGCTTCACCCGTCAGCAGGAGCCCTTAGGGCTGGGTCACGCGGTGTGGTGCGCCCGGGAGCTGGTGGGCGACGAGCCCTTCGCGGTGATCCTGCCAGACATGCTCAGCCGCGGCTCCATGGAGCAGATGATCGGGGCTTACGAGAAGCACGGCGGCAACATCATCGCCGTGGAGGAAGTGCCGGAGGACCAGACCCACCAATACGGCATCGTCTCGGTCGGCCAGGAATTCGGCCAGACCTTCGAGATCACCGGCATGGTGGAAAAGCCCCCGAAGGGCACGGCCCCGTCGAATTACATCATCTCCGGCCGCTACATCCTGCAGCCCCAGGTCTTCGACCTGCTCTCGACCCAGGAGCGCGGCGCCGGCAACGAGATCCAGCTGACCGATTCCATGATCCGCCTCATGAAGGAGCAGCCCTTCTTCGGCATGAAGTACCAGGGCAAGACCTACGACACGGGCTCGAAGATCGGCTTCCTCATGGCCAACGTGGCCTATGCCCTCGAGCGTGAGGAGCTCTCAGGGGAGTTCCGCAAGGAACTCGAAGCCCTGCTGCGTCAGAAGTAAGCGGCTTAGGCTTCCGCCAAAGGGTTCCTCCAAGGGTTCCTCTCGGCCGCCCGCCTATGCTAAAGGGCGGCCATGGCACTTGCAAAACCCGCACCCCACTCGCCCGATCCGGCCATCCACTCGGCCCTGCGCACGCTTGAGACCGAGCGGGACGGGCTGACGATCCTGATGGAGGCCATCGGCAACGGCCTTGGGCAGCCCTTCATCGCAGCGGTTGAAGCGATCGCTGCTGCCAAGGGCCGGGTCATCGTCACCGGCATGGGCAAGTCCGGCCATGTGGGCCGCAAGATGACCGCCACCTTCGCCTCCACTGGCACCCCCGCCCACTACGTCCACCCGGCGGAGGCGAGCCACGGCGACCTCGGCATGATCCAGACGGACGACGTGATCATCGCCCTGTCCTGGTCGGGGGAGACCGCGGAGCTTGCCGACATCATCGGCTATTCGAGGCGCTTCCGGGTGCCCCTGATCGCCCTAACGTCGAACGCGGAATCGACCCTGGGGGGCGCCGCCGACATCTGCCTGACCTTGCCCAAAGCCAAGGAGGCCTGCCCCAACGGGCTGGCGCCCACCACATCTACCACGATCCAGCTGGCGCTCGGCGATGCCCTGGCCGTCGCCCTCCTGGAGCGGCGCGGATTCACGGCCGACAATTTCCGGGTCTTTCATCCGGGCGGAAAGCTCGGCGCACGCCTCAAGCTCGTGCGCGACATCATGCACAAGGACGAGCGCCTGCCGGTGGTCGGGATCGAGGCCCGCACGGGCGAGGCCATCGACGAGATCGGCCGCAAGGGCTTTGGGGCCGTGATCGTGGTGAACGGCGACGGCACGCTCGCCGGCATCGTCACGGACGGCGACCTGCGCCGCAACCTGCGGCCCGATCTGGCGACGCTGCCGGTGACCGCCATCATGACGAAGACGCCGCGCACCATCGCGCCGGACGCTCTCGTGGCCACGGCCCTGGAAATGGAAGAAGCCTCCCGGATCACCGCCCTGATCGTGGTCGAGAACAGCCGGCCCGTCGGCCTCGTGCATTACCTCGACCTGCTGCGCGCGGGCGCAGCTTAATCAGGGGTCATCCACCACAAGCGTCGAGCCCTCGACTCGGACCACGCGCACCCTGGCACCGGCGAAGCGGTCGGCGCCTGTCACCCGCCAGGAGCTGTCATCGACCCGGATGCGCCCCTCCCCGTCCTTGATGGGGGTCTCAAGCGTGAAGACCCGTCCGACGAGGGACTGGCCGCGCCGGTTGAGCATCTCGGCCTGAGGATCGGTCTGTGACCTGAAGCGGGCAACGGCCCGTCCCAGGATCGCCGCCGCGATGCACAGGGCCGCGAAGAGCAGCGCAGCCGTCTGCCAGGAGAGGCCGAGCGCCGCATCGATCAGGCCGGTGACGATGGCGGCAAGGCCGAGCCAGAGGAAGAACGAGCTGGGCGCCACAAGCTCGACGCCGATGAGGATCACGCCGAGGATGATCCAAGACCAGGCGCCGAGGCCGATGAAGACGTCCCGGATCATGAGCGCTCGGCCCCTCCAGACACCGTGGGGACGCTTCGCGCGGGCCTGTTGAGCCCCGCCCCGCCCTCGCCGAACACCGATTTGGTGAGTTCGGCGATGCCGCCGAGCGTTCCGGCTAGCCCCGCCGCCTCGATGGGCACGATGACGACCTTCTGGTTGGGGGCCGATGCGAGCGCGCGGATCGCATCGATATATTTTTCGGCCACGATGAAGTTGGCCGCCGCGAGATCGCCCCTGGTGATGGCATCGCTCACCATGGCGGTGGCCTTGGCCTCGGCCTCCGCCTGACGCTCGCGGGCTTCCGCATCGCGGAACGCCGCCTCCCTCCGGCCTTCCGCCGCCAGGATCTGCGACTGCTTCTGACCCTCGGCGCGCAGGATCTCCGCCTGGCGCAGGCCCTCGGCCTCGAGAACGGCGGCGCGCTTCTCGCGCTCGGCCTTCATCTGCCGCGCCATGGCGCCGGCGAGATCCTGCGGCGGGAGAATGTCCTTGATCTCGACGCGGGTGACCTTGGCGCCCCACGGCGAGGCGGCCGCATCCATGACCCGCAGCAGGCGCTCGTTGATCTCGTCGCGGTGGGAGAGCAACTGGTCGAGATCCATGGAGCCGACGACGGTGCGGATGTTGGTCATGGTCAGAACCAGCAGGGCCTGGTTCATGTCCGAAACCTCGTAGGAGGCGCGGGCGGGATCGAGGATCTGATAGAAGGCGGCGGCATCGATGGTGACGCCCGCATTGTCCCGCGTGAACGCCTCCTGGCTCGGGATGTCGAGCACCTGCTCCATGACGTTCACCTTCTTGCCGATCTGATCGATGTAGGGAACGATCAGACCGAGGCCGGGGGTGAGCGTGCGCGAATAGCGCCCGAAGCGCTCGACCGTATAGGCATAGCCCTGCGGGACCGTCCGGATGCCCATGGCGATCGTCACCACGACGAGCAGCACCAGAACGATGACGAAGATGTCGAAACCACTCACCAGCATGAGTCCCCCAGGCAACGTCGTTGCAGAGGGCTCACGCTATCCCAATCAGGCCTGGAGTCCTAGAGAGCAGAGAGGCCGTTGCAGACAAAGGGCCGGCGAATGGCTGGTCCTACAACGTCATTTGCCCAAGAAGTCAACGAAGCACGGCGCATAGCCGCTCGAAGATCCCGGGAGCTGCAATCACATAATCGGTCCCATCCTCTCCCTCGCAATCAGCCGGATTGAGCACCTTCAGGCGCGCACCGGCTTCCACTGCAATCAAGCCGGCGGCCGCGACGTCCCATTCGTGGATCCGGTCGACGAAGCCCGTCAGGCGGCCGTCGGCGACCCAGCAGATGTCGAGTGCGGGAGCCGCGAGACGGCGAATGTCTCCGAACTCGCGCAGGAGCGGCTTCAGGCGATCCACGACCTCGTCGAGGCGGTTACGGCGGTGCGGAAATCCTGTTCCGATCAGGGCCCGCCGAACATCGGTTGAAGGCGAAGCCTTGATTTGTTGGCCGTTGCGATACGCACCTCGTCCGGCAACGGCCCAGAAGGTTTGCCCCTGGAACGGCGCGTGAACGACGCCGAGCACAGACGTGCCATCGACCTTCAGCGCTGCCGAGACGGCAACATGGTCGTGCCCGTGAACGAAGTTCGCCGTGCCATCAAGCGGATCGATGATCCAGCACAGCCCCTTCGAGGAGGTCCCACTGCCCGCCCCCTCTTCGGACAGGACGGCATGATCCCTGAAAGTCTGCGCGATGCGCTGCTTGAAATGACGGTCGACGGCGAGATCCGCATTGGTGACGACCTCAAAGCCATCTTTGCCGTCAACGGCAACGTTGCCCTTGCTGCGGATCTCGCGAAGAATGTCGCCGGCCTCGGCACAGACGGCCAGGGCGAAAGCCAAGCCCCGTTCGACCAGTTCATCGTCGTACGACACAGCCAAGGCTCGGCCTCATGCAGTAAATTCAGATCCAGCCCTGCAGCTCGCGCTCCACGATGTGGTTGATGACCCGCATGCCGTCGTCGCTGTCGTTGAGGCAGGGCAGATAGGCGAATTCCTCGCCGCCGTTGTGCATGAAGATCTCGCGGTTCTCGCCGTCGAGCTCCTCAAGGGTCTCCAGGCAATCCGCCGAGAAGCCGGGCGCCACGATGGCCATGCGCTTCACGCCGCTTTTGGCCAGCGCCTCGACGGTCTTGTCGGTGTAGGGCTGGAGCCATTCCGCCGTGCCGAACCGGGACTGGAAGCTCATGCGGAACCTGTCCGGCGACCAGCCGAAGGCCTCGCGCATCAGGCGCCAGGTCTTCACGCACTGGCAGTGATAGGGATCGCCTTTCAGCAGGTATTCCTTCGGCACGCCATGGAAGGAGGTGAGGACGACCTCCGGCTCGAAGGGGAGCTTGGCCAGTTCCTTCTTCATCGAGGCGACCACGGAATCGATATAGACCGGATCGTCGTGGTAGGGCGGCGAGACGCGCACGCTCGGCTGCCAGCGCATGTCCATCAGCGCCCGGAAGGCCTGATCGCAGGCGGTGGCCGAGGTAGCGGCGGCATATTGCGGATAGAGCGGCACGAGGAGAATGCGGTCGCAGCCCTGGTCGAGAAGCGCCTGGATGCGCTCGCGCACCTCGGGCTTGCCATAGCGCATGGCCCAGTCGACCGTGATCCTGTCGCCCGCGATGCTCTTCAGGTGCTCGGCAACCTTCTCGGCCTGATTGCGGGTGATGGTCTTGAGCGGACCCTCGTCGCGGTCGTTGTTCCAGATCGACGCATAGTCACGGCCCTTGGGACCGGGGCGCTTGGTCAGGATGATCAGGTTGAGGATCGGCCACCACAGGAGGCGCGGGGTCTCGATGACGCGACGGTCGGAGAGGAACTCCTTGAGGTAACGGCGCATGGGCCAGTAGCTGGTGCCCTCGGGGGTCCCTAAGTTCATCAGAAGCACGCCGATCCGCCCAGCCCTCACGGGCGGGTGGTCCACCGGGCGGACGCCCTGGCGCAGATCGGTCAGATTGACGTTCTCGTTCATAAGAAAAGCCCCTTGGCCGCTGAATTCCTTGAATTCCGCCCCTTGCTGCCGCTTAGATAAGGGGTTCAGGCCCGTCCGCCAACCAAAACCGCCATCACATTGGCGCGCTCGGCCGCAAGCCGCGTTTGCAGAAAACGAACGCGCCTCAGAGGGCCGGGCCCTTGTTCGGTTCTTGCTTGAGAACGGTATCGAGAGCCACCCTGAGGCCTTCCGGTCGAAAATCCATGTCCACCTTGGCATTGAGCTGTGTGGCCAGCACCCGGTGCAGCAGGCGCGAACCGAAGCCCTGCCGGGTCGGTGTCGAAACCTCGGGCCCTCCGCTTTCCTCCCAGACGAGCTTGAGCCGCGTGCCCTCCTCGACCGCTTCCGTCTCCCATGAGACGGACACCTTGCCGCGGGACGCCGACAGGGCGCCGTACTTGGCGGCGTTGGTGGTCAGTTCGTGGATCGCCATGCCGATCGGCACGGCGGCCTCGGAAGGCAGCTCGACCGCAGGCCCGGACAGGGCGATCCGCTGGCCTCTCACGTCGTTGTAGGGGCGCAGCTCCTTCTCCATGATCTCGCGCAGGGACGCGGTCTGCCAGACGGCCTCGGTCAGGAGGGAGTGGGTGTTGGCGAGCGAGATGATGCGCCCGACGAAGGCCTGGTAGAAATCGTCGATGTTCAGGGCCGAGCGGGCGGTGGCGCCCACCACGGCCTGGACGGTGGCGAGCGTGTTCTTGACCCGGTGATGGAGCTCGCGGATCAGCAGGGATTGCTGGGTCTGCGCCTGCTTGCGCTCCTCGATCTCGCTTTGGGCATCGCGATACAGACGGCTGTTCTCGAGAGCGATGGCGGCCTGTGACGTCAGGCCTGCCAGCAGGCGCTCGGACCGCTGATTGAAGAGCGCCGACCGTTCGTGGCCGAAGACGAGAACGCCATGCGTCCCGCCGCTGCGGAGCAGGACGGGAACCGCCATGAGGCTGCGGATCACCGGGAGGCCGGGCGTGGCATCCACCGTGAAGGGCGTGCCGTCGTGGCCCTGCTCGACGGCGATGTTGTCCAGGCGGACCGCCTTGCCTTCCGTGAATGCCGGCGCACAGAGAGCCCGCACGTCGAGAGCCGCGAAGGCTTCGTTGAATCCCTCGGAAGCAAACTTTCCGTAATGTGCCTTCCCATCCTGAGCGGCCCCGCAGAAGAAAGCGCCGGCCTGTGCCTCGGTCAGTTCCACGCCGGCATCGACGACGCTTTCGATGATGCGGTCCAGATCGAGTTCCGCCGCAAGGACGCGGCCTGTCCGGTTCAGAACCTCCAGGGCCGCGGTCTCGGTTCGAAGCTCATGGGTGCGTAAGGCAACCTGCCTCTCGAGAAGAGCCGCGTTCGCCGCCTGCTCGTGGAACTGCTGCGAGGCCAGGGCCGTGAGGGCCAGAAGGGCCAGAAGGGCCACCAGGGCAAAGGCGCCGTAGAGCCGGGTCTGGACGAACCAGGGCGTCCAATAGGCATCCTGCGGCATGCTGACATTGATGTAGAGCGGCATTGTGCCGACCTGCCGATAGGCCCCCACACGCTCGCGGTCCATGCTGATGAAGGAATAGAGACCGGCCTGGGAGGCAGTCCGCAAAGCCGCGTCGAAAGCGGACTTGTCGATGGGCGCAAACGACAGCCCGTCCGGCGGCGGCGGATACTGGGCAATGACCTCCGCGTCCGAGCCGCGCATAAGCACCACGCGGCTGCCGCGGGGCAACCGCACCTTGGACCAGTAGTCGTAGAAGTAGGATAGGTTCACGGTGACCGAGGCAATGCCGCCGAAGGTGCCGTCGCCGTCCTGCAGGCGGCGGCTGATCATGAAGGTCGGAGTCTTCGTGACGCGCCCGAGGATCGGCTCGCCCACGAACAGCCCCTGGTCCCCGGTCACCTGCGCGGTGAAGGCATCGCGGCCGGATGCGTTCGTGTCCGGGGCAGGAAACTGGGCGGATGTCAGACGCAGGCGCCCGCTTGGGTCATTGAGCCAGACATCGTCGATGTAAGGCAGCGCGTCCTTGACCGCCTTGATCTGCTGCCAGAGAGCCTGGGAGGCTTCCACCTGATCCCAGCTCTGCCCCTGCATCAGAGCCATGGTCTGTCTCAGGGTCAGGTCCGTGACCTCCAGGAGCCGCGCGGTGTGATCGGCCAGGAAGAAGGCGGCGTTCCGAAGGTCGTCCTCGTTGCGCTGGATGAGGCGGTTGCGCTGCTCCCAGGCGATATAGCCGAAAGTCAGCAGGATGAAGGCGACGCCGAACAGGCCCATGACGAGCGTCAGCCGTCCGCGCGCAAGGGAGCGTCGGCGGCGCTTCTGCGACAGGCTGATTGATTCGGAGGACGTCTGAAACTGCAAGGAGAGGCCGCTTTGATGTCTGAGATTCGACGTTGCACGCGCAGGATGGCACAGCAAATGCCGTTGATGGAGAGGGAATTTACGTTCCGCGCTCCCGTTGACCAGGGGAGTGCGACCTACCGTGCCTCGGCTCCAGGAGGGATGCGCCCGGACGTCGCGCCGGCCGGTGCCCCATGAAAAACGCCGGGACCCTTTCGGATCCCAGCGCCAGAACAGGCCTTGGTTTTGGATCAGCGCAGGACGACGCGGCCCTCGACCTTCGGCGAGACCTTGCCGGCCTTGTTGACGTAGTCGATCACCTGGCTCGCCATGAGCTGGCTGGCGGACGCATCGATGAGCGACTTGGCGCCGGTGAAGGCCTTGTAGCCATCGCCGCCCCGGGCCATGAAGTCGTTAGTGGCAAGCTTGTAGGTCTTGCCCGGATCGAGCGGCTGGCCGTTGATCTTGACCGACTTCACGCGACTTCCCACCGGTTCCTTCACGTCGACCTCGGCCGTAATACCGGAGACCTGCGGGAAGCGCCCGCCGAGCTCGCGCACCTGGCTGACGCCGTTCTCGAGCGCATCCTTGATCTGCGCACCGGTGACCTCGAGCAGCACGGTGGTGTTGCCGAAGGGCATTTCCGACAGAATGTCGCGCCGGGTCAGCTTCTGGCCCGCGCTGTACTGTTTGTCGGCCCGGATGCCGCCGCCGTTGGTGATGGCGACGTCGGCGCCGACCGCGGCCTTCATGGCATCGGTGATCAGGTTGCCCATGGCGGCCTCGCCTCCACGCACGGTGGCGCGGCGGCTGTCGAGGGGGGTCTCGGTCACGCCGATCTCCACGTCGAGTTCCTTGGACAGCTTGTCCTCGTAGCCCTTCACCACGGCCTCGATCTCGGGGTCCGGCTTCACGCTGGCCGTATCGATGATGCGGAAGTTCGGCGACCAGGTAACGGTGGTCTTGCCGTCCTTCGTCGCCTTGTTCACCGATAGCTCGACGACATTGACGAAGTTGGCCTGGGACTCGGATTCCGACAGGACGACCTTGCCGTCGTAGAAGGCGAGCAGGTGCTCGTCATGGCCGCCGATGATCACGTCCACGCCGGCGGAGCGGGCGATGATCATGTCCACTTCCAGCGGCGTGTGTGCGATGGCGACGACGATGTCGGCGCCCTTCTCGCGCAGCTCCTTGGCCTTGGCGCGGGCGGTGTCGATGGTGGAGGAGAACTTGATGGTGCCGGGGCTCGACGCGATCGGCGTATCCTCGGTGGTCAGGCCGAAGAAGCCGACCTTCACGCCCTGCACCTCGACCATCTTGTCGGACTTGGTGTTGGCGGGAAGGCCGTTGCCGTCGACGATGTTGGTGGCCAGCACGTCGAACTTGGCCTCGGCCATGCGGGCCCGGAAGGCATCGGGACCCAGATCGAACTCGTGGTTGCCCGGGGCCATCGCGTCGACATTCATTCGGTTCAGGATGTCGATGACATGCGCGCCCTTGTCGAAGCCCGAAAGAAGCGAGGGCGAGATCGTGTCGCCTGCATGGATGAAGAAGGCATTGCCCTTCGCCTTCTCCTCCTTGATGACGGTTGCAAGCTTGGCAAATCCGCCGCGGCCCTTCTCGGGGCTCATGCGGTCGATGTCGTTGGTCTGGACGAAGCGGATCGTCACGGCTTCCTGCGCCAGGGCAGTGCCCGACAGCAGAAGGGACAATCCGAGAAATCCGGCGCGCAGGGCGGCAGAGGGGCGGCTCTGAAGCATCATACAAAGTCCTCGTAGCAGGGTGGCATCCACGGATGGAGGCGTGGAGCCTAGACCGGCAACGTGTCACAGAAGTAACATCCTGTCGACGATTTCGACGCCTGCACCGGCGGCACCCCTGATGGCTTTCTCCCTCAGCCGTCGCCACAACCCTTAGCCGGCATACGGTCTCCGCCCGCACCGGGCAGAAAGGCACGTTCTCCTCATGACTGGCCCCATCAGCCACGCCCTCAATGAGTTCCGCGCCACGCCTCAGGCGGCGGGATGGCTCAAGCTGCCCTTCTTTCGGGATGGCAGCGCGGAGGCGGTGGCGGCCAAGGCCGATGCGGCGCTCGCCTCCGGCGCCCAGGTGCTGCCGCCCCCGGAGGCCGTGTTCACGAGCATCTCCCTGACGCCCCTTGAGACGGTCAAGGTGGTGGTCCTGGGCCAGGACCCCTACCCCACGCCGGGCGATTCCCACGGGCTCGCCTTCTCCTATCGCGGCTCCCGTCGGCTGCCCGCGTCGCTGCGCACGATCCTGCGCGAGATGTCCGAGGATCTGGACGTGCCTATGCCCACTTCAGGAGACCTCTCGAAATGGGCCCGTCAGGGCGTGCTGCTCATCAACACGGCCCTGACCGTGGAGGCCGGCCAATCGGGCGCCCACATGAAATTCGGCTGGTCGGCCCTGGCCGATCAGGCCATCGCGGCCATTTCGCAGCAGCAACCGGCCGTCGTGTTCCTTCTCTGGGGAGGCCCGGCCCGCAAGCGCGCGGCGCTGGTGGACCGGACGAAGCATCTTGTGATCGAGGCGGGGCACCCCTCCCCGCTCAACCGACTCAACGACTTCCGCGGGACGAAGCCCTTCAGCCGCGCCAACGCGTGGCTCGTCGAGAAAGGACTGGAGCCGGTGGACTGGCGCCTGGACGCTTAAAGTCCACGAAGAACCTTGCCGAGGAGGCCTCTCAAGGGCTAGGTCTCGCGGCATCTGAACGATGCGTCGCAGGCAGGCTGCCGCGACAGGCTTGGAGATCAGCATGACGGAATCCCTGTTCGGCCAGGTGGAAGCCTTCGCGGGCGACCCGATCCTCTCCCTCAACGACAGCTTCAAGACCGATCCGCGCCCCGAGAAGGTGAACCTCAGCATCGGCGTCTACACCGACGAGCACGGCCGGCTTCCGGTGCTGGGCTCGGTCCGGGCGGCTTACGAGCGCATCGGCTTTGCGGAGCGTCCCTATCTTCCGATGGAGGGCCATGCGGCCTACCGCGAGGGCGTGCAGAAGCTGATCTTCGGCGACAAGCATCCGGCCCTTGCCGGCAAGCGCGTCGCGACGATCCAGACCATCGGCGGCACGGGCGCGGTGGGCATCGCGGCGGACTTCCTCGCCAAGCACTGCCCCGGCCGCACCGTTCTCGTCAGCGACCCGACCTGGGACAACCACCACGGCCTGTTCCAGCGGGCGGGCTTCAAGACCGCGACCTACCCGTATTGGAACCGCGCCACCCGCTCGGTGGATTTCGACGGCATGGTGAAGGCGCTGGAAGCTGCGGAGCCCGGCTCCATCGTGGTGATCCAGCCCGTCTGCCACAACCCCACCGGCGTCGATCTCGACGAGCGGCAGCAAGCCGGCGTGACCGACGTGCTGGTGGCCAAGGGCCACATCGTGGTGTTCGACATGGCCTATCAGGGCTTCGGCACCAGCCTCGACGAGGACGCCGCCTTCGTGCGCCGCTATGCGGAGCGCGCCTCCTGCCTCGTGGCCAATTCCTTCTCGAAGAACTTCTCGCTCTACGGCGAGCGCTGCGGCGGCCTGAGCGTCGTGTGCCGCGATTCAGACGAGGCCGAGCGCGTGCTCGGGCAGCTCAAGCTCGCCGTGCGCCGCAGCTATTCGAGCCCGCCGATGACCGCAGGCCTTCTCGTGGCGACGGTTCTCGGCAGCGACGACCTGCGCGCCCAATGGACCCGGGAGGTGGAGACCATGCGCACCCGCATGGATTCCATGCGCAAGCTTCTCGCGGAGCAAATCCGCTCCCTGTCGAACGAGGTGGATGTGGGCTTCCTCACGAACCAGCGCGGCATGTTCAGCTATACGGGGCTCAGCGCCCAGCAGGTCGACATCATGCGCGAGCGCGACGGCATCTATCTCGTAGGCTCCGGCCGCATGTGCGTCGCGGGCCTCAACGAGGCGAACGTGCTGAAGGTGGCGAAGAGCTTTGTCGAGGTGAGCCAGGCGCGGGGCTGAAGAATACTACTCAGGCCGTCATCCCCGGACTTGTTCCGGGGATCCACGTCTTCTTGCGGTTCTTAAAACGTGGATGGCCGGGACAAGCCCGGCCATGACGTGAAGTGTGGGGTGTGCGGAGTAAGAAACTTACTCCGCCGCAACCGCCATCGGCTGCGGGTCCGTGCGGAACTTGGCCAGCAGATCGGCTTCTTCCGCCTTGGCGGCTTTCAAGTTCCGTTCCTTGATGTGGCCGAAGCCGCGGATCTTCTGCGGGATGGCGGCGATCCCGATGGCCGTGGCGTGATTGCCGGCATTCAGCTTCGACACGATCTCCTCGATCCGTTCCTCGAACTCGCGGACGAGCTGGCGCTCGGTGCGGCGCTCGTGGGTGTAGCCGAACACGTCGAGCGGCGTGCCGCGCACCGCCTTGAACTTCGCCAGAACGCCCATGGCTTTCAGCATCCACGGCCCGAAGCTCATCTTGCGCGGAAGACCCGTGACCGGATCCTTCTTGGCAAGCACAGGCGGCGCCATGTGGAACTCGTAACGCAGGTTCTCGCCCTCGAAGGCTGATGCGACTTGGCGTTCGAAATGGCCGTTCGTGTAGAGACGCGCCACCTCGTACTCGTCCTTGTAGGCCATAAGCTTGAACAGCGAGCGCGCCACAGCGTCGGTGAGCGTCGTCGAACCCGGCACGGCCTTGTCCTCCGCCGCGCGCACGCGCTCGACGAGGCTGCCGTAGCGACGCGCATAGCGCCTGCTCTGGTAGCCGGACAGGAAGGCGACGCGCCGCTCGATCACCTCGTCGAGGGTCTCGGACAGCTTGCGCGATTCCGTGGGCGCCTTCAGCTCGCTCATCATGGACGCGATCACCTCCGGCTCTGCGGCCGCGCGGCGGCCCCAGGTAAAGGCGGCGAGGTTCATCTTCACCGCTTCGCCGTTGAGCTCAATGGCCTTCTCGATGGCAGCACCGGAGAGCGGAACGCGGCCGGTCTGATAGGCATAGCCCAGCATGAACATGTTGGCCGCAATCGCATTACCGAGAAGCGCGGTGGCAATCGCTGTCGCGTCGACGAAGGACACGCCCTCGGCACCTGCCGCCGACTTGATGGCGCGCTTCAGGCGCTCCGTCGGCAGGGAGAAATCGGCGTTGCGGGTGAACTCGCCCGGCATCACCTCCGCAGTGTTCACCACGAGCGCCGTCTGCCCCTCCTTCACGGCGGCCAGCACCTTCTTGGTTCCGGTCACCACGAGATCGCAGCCGAGCACGAGATGGGCCGATTCCGCACTCACGCGGATGGCGTGGATGTCGTCTTGGTTGTTGGCGAGGCGCACATGGCTGTAGACTGCGCCGCCCTTCTGGGCGAGGCCGGCCATGTCGATCATGCCCAGCCCCTTGCCCTCGAGATGCGCCGCCATGCCCAGGATCGCCCCGATGGTGACGACGCCCGTGCCGCCCACGCCTGTCACGATGACGTTGAAGGTGCGGTCGATGGCGGGGATCGCCGGATCGGGCAGCGGCTTGAACGTCATGCCCTCCGTCGAGACGGTCTCCGGCACGGCCTTCTTCACCTTGGCGCCGTGCACCGTCACGAAGGACGGGCAGAAGCCGTTCACGCAGGAGAAGTCCTTGTTGCAGTTCGACTGGTCGATCTGGCGCTTGCGGCCGAACTCCGTCTCGACCGGCTGCACCGCCACGCAGTTGGACTGCACCGAGCAGTCGCCGCAGGCTTCGCAGACGAGATCGTTGATGATGACGCGCTTGTCGGGATCCGGGAACTCGCCGCGCTTGCGGCGGCGGCGCTTCTCCGACGCGCAGGTCTGGTCGTAGATCATCACCGACACGCCGGGCACGTCCGCGAGTTGGCGCTGCACGGCCTCAAGCTCGCTGCGGTGATGGATCGTCATGCCCGCCGGCCAGCGGACCTCCTTCGGGTATTTGTGCGGCTCGTCCGTGACGAGGGCGATGCGCTCGACGCCTTCCTCGCGCACCTGGCGGGCGATCATGTCGACGGTGAGCCCGCCCTCGTGCTTCTGCCCGCCTGTCATGGCGACCGCGTCGTTGAAGAGGATCTTGTAGGTGACGTTGGTCTTGGTGTGGATCGACCAGCGCAGGGCCAGCACGCCGGAATGGTTGTAGGTGCCGTCGCCGAGATTCTGGAACACGTGGCCGCGCTTGGAGAACGGCGACTCGCCGATCCAGTTGGCGCCTTCGCCGCCCATCTGGGTGAAGCCTTCGGTGGAGCGGTCCATCCACTGCACCATGTAGTGGCAGCCGATGCCCGCATAGGCGCGCATGCCCTCGGGCACCTTCGTGGAGGAGTTGTGCGGACAGCCGGCGCAGAAATGCGGCGTACGGGTTGCCACGTCGCCGGTTGCGACAAGCACCTCTTGTGCGTGGCGAAGCCGCGCCACGCGTCCACGCAGGTCGTCGTTGTTGTGGTAGGCCAGCAGCCGCTCGCCGATGGCGATGGCGATGTCGTTGGGATCGAGCGCGCCCTTCACGGGGAAGAGCCAGCTTCCCTCCTCGTCCTTCTTGCCGATGCAGACCGGCTGATTGGCCGTGCCGTAGAGCTCCTCGCGCAGCTGCACCTCGATGAGGGAGCGCTTCTCCTCGACCACGATGACCTTGTCGAGGCCGCGCGCGAAATCCACCAGCTCCCGCTGCGACAGCGGCCATGGGCAGGCGACCTTGTAGAGGCGAAGCCCCATGTCGTTGGCCTTCACCTCGTCGAGACCGAGTTCGTCGAGCGCCTGGCGCACGTCGAGATAGGACTTGCCGACGGTGATGATGCCGATCTTCGGATTGCGGCCGCCGGAGAGCACGATGCGGTTGAGGTTGTTGGCGCGCACGAACGCCAGCATGGCGTCGCGCTTGAAATCCTGAAGCCGCGCCTCCTGGTCGAGCACGCCGTCGCGGTTGCGGATGTTGAGGCCGCCCGGCGGCATCGCGAAATCGTCAGGAATAATGATCTTCACGCGGTCGAGCGATGCATCGACGGAAGAGGTCGATTCGATGTTGTCCTTCACGCATTTGAAGGCGACCCACGTGCCGGAGAAGCGGCTCATGGCATAGCCGTAGAGGCCGTAATCAAGGATCTCCTGAACGCCCGCCGGGTTCAGGATCGGCATCATCACGTCGACGAAGTGGAACTCGGACTGGTGCGCGACGGTGGAGGATTCGGCCGTGTGATCGTCGCCCATGAGCGCCAGCACTCCGCCGTGCTTCGACGAGCCGGCCATGTTGGCGTGGCGGAACACGTCGCCGGAGCGGTCGACGCCCGGGCCCTTGCCGTACCAGAGGCCGAAGACGCCGTCATACTTGCCCTCGCCGCGAACCTCCGCCTGCTGCGCGCCCCAGATGGCGGTGGCGGCGAGTTCCTCGTTGAGGCCGGGCTGGAAGACGATGTTCGACTGATCCAGCCACTTGCGGGCACGCCACAGGTTCTGGTCGAGGCCGCCGATGGGGGAGCCACGATAGCCGGACACGAGACCGGCGGTGTTGAGGCCCGCCAGCCGGTCGCGCTCGCGCTGCATCAGCAGCATGCGGATGACGGCCTGGGTCCCGGTGATGAAGACGTGATCCTTGGTGAGATCGTACTTGTCGTCGAGCGTCACCTGACGAAGCGCAACAGAACCTTCGGCCATGATCCGTTTCCTCCTGGGGCTTCCGCCCCTCTGCCGGTGTTCCGGTCTTATCGTGCAGAATATGTCAGTAATGCTGACATATTTGCCGGAGCCCGTCAATTGATCCCCATCGCCCACGCCTTTGTTTCGCCTCTGTTAACCCTACAAGGATCATATCGTCTCTCGCGACCGGCTCTCGTCGGCAGCGTCGCTGTTCCCTGGGTCAAACGCATGACACGCCATCTCGGTCTGATCTCCGCCTTGGCGGCCTTGAGTGTGGGCCTGGTCTCACCGGCCCTGGCACACCCGCATGTGTGGGTGACCGCCAAGGCGGAAGTGGTTTTCGCCCTCGATGGGCGGGTGACGGGCGTTCGCCACCATTGGACGTTCGACGAGGCCTATACGGCCTATGTCACGCAGGGCCTGGACAAGGATGGCGACGGCAAGCTGACGCCCGAGGAACTGCAGGAACTCGCCGACGAAAACGCCGCCTCCCTCAACGAATTCGACTACTTCACCGTGCTCAAGGCCCGGGGCAAGCCCCAGACTTTCGATGCGCCGCGGGAAGCCCGGATGAGCATGGAGAAGACGCAAGTGTCCATGTCCTTCCTCCTGCCCCTCAAGGCGCCGGTGGCGCCCACGGGAGCGGTCTCCGTCGAGATCGAGGACCCGACTTTCTTCGTTTACTTCAGCCTGACGGAGGGCCAGGCGGCCATCTCGCTCGCCAATGCGCCCCAGGGCTGCGTGACCAGCATCGCCAAGGCCAAGCCGCTCGATGCCACCATGCAGCAGATCCTGCAGGATGAGGGCGCCATCCAGCCGCAGGATATCGGCATCGAATATTCCAACAGGGCCATCATCGCATGTCCCTGACCTCCGACGCCCCTGCCCTTCCGAGCACCGACCGCACGCCTCTGTGGCGACGGGTCGGCATCATGCTCGCCGCTATCGCCGTCGTGGCCGCCGTGATGGGCCTGATCGGCCTGTGGCTTGGGCCCATCGGCAAGCCCCCGCCGCGCAATCCCTTCGGCATGGGCCTGCGGGAGGCGACGCCCTCCGGCAGCATCGGCGCCTGGATCCTGTCGGTGCAGTCCGACTTCTACGCAAGCCTGAGGGACAGCGTGCGGGAGCTGAAGGAAAACGGCTCCGCCTTCCTCACGCTTCTGCTCGTCGGCTTCGCCTATGGCGTCTTCCATGCGGCCGGTCCCGGGCACGGAAAGGCTGTGATTTCGGGCTATCTCGTGGCGGACGAGAAGGCGCTGCGCAAAGGCTTCCTCCTGAGTCTGGCGGCCGCCCTGGTGCAGGCGCTGGTGGCCATCGGCATCGTGTCGCTCGTCAGCCTCGTGCTGCGCGCCACCGCCTCCACCATGAACAGCATCGCCCTGAACGTGGAAGTGGCAAGCTTCATTGCGGTCGCCCTGCTCGGCGCGGTCATCACCTGGCGCAAGGCCGGCAAGGTGCTGGGCGTCATAGCGCTCGCTCGCAACCCTTACGCCTCCGTCCAGGAGGATTGCGACCACGCCCATCTGCCCCCGCCCGACGAGATCAACCGGCTGACGCGCTGGCGCGACATGGCGGGCGTGGCGATTGCTGCCGGCATCCGCCCCTGCGCGGGCGCCCTCATCGTCCTGGTCTTTGCCCTGTCCCAGGGCCTGTTCGCCGCCGGCATCGCAGCGACCTTCGCCATGGCGCTGGGCACCGCGCTCACCACCAGCGCCATCGCGGCGCTGGCGGTCTTCTTCAAGGCTATGGCCCTGAAGCTCGCCGGCGGGCGCGGTGCATGGGGCGCCATCGCGATTGCGGGCCTGGAACTGCTCGCCGCCGGCTTCGTGCTGGTGCTGGGACTGAGCCTCCTCTACGGCCTCTGGGCCGCCGGTTAAAGTCCCAGCGATCCGCCATCCGAGCGCGGATCGTGCACCGCCTCGACCCGTCCGCTGCGCGGGTGCTTCACCAGCATGCCCGCATGGCCGAAGCGCCCGGAATAGGCTTCATCCATCTCCTCGACCGTATGCCCGAGCCGGGAGAGACCACGGATCAGGCCGGGGTCGAAATGGCTCTCCACCTTGAGCACGGCCTCTTGTCCGCGCAGCTTCGCATCGAGCAGCCAGCGGGGCGCTTCCACGGCGTCCGCCAACCCCATGCCGGCCTCCGCGTAGCGTGAAAAGATCTGGCTGAGGAATTGGGGCTGGGTTTCGCCGCCCATCGCCCCGAAGGACAGCACCCGCCCATCGTCGAACACCGCCATGGCCGGATTGAGGGAATGGAGCGGCCGGTGGCCAGGCTCCAGCCGGTTGCGGCTGGCAGGATCGAGCGAGAAGCCCGTGCCGCGATTGTGCCAGAGAACACCCGTCGCCGGGAGCAGGCAGCCGGAGCCATAGGCCCAGAACACGGACTGGATATAGGACACGGCGAGCCCATCCCGGTCGATGGCCCCCATCCAGATCGTGTCCCCGTCGATGGAGCGCGGCAGGGGAAAGGAAGCAGCTCGCTTCATGTCGATGAGGGCAGCCTCCCTGTCCAGCGCCCGGGGCGTCAGGAAGGAGGCCGGGTCGTGGGCGAGGTTGCGCGGATCCGCGACCACCCGGTCGCGGATGGCGAAAGCGCGCTTTGCGGCCTCGATGAGCCCGTGGTGGCGCTCGGGCGTCTCGCCCCGAAGACCTGTGAGCCGCTCGACCATGCCGAGGATCAGCAGGGTGGCCAGCCCCTGGCTCGGCGGCGGCAGGTTGTAGACCGTCGAGTGCCTGAGCCGAACCGCCAGGGGATCGACGACGCGGGCGCGATAGTTTTCCAGGTCCTTGCGGGTGATGGGGGTGCCGATCCGCTCCAGGTCGAGGGCGATCTCCCGCCCCACATCGCCCCGGTAGAAATCGGCCAGGCCTGCATGGACGAGCTGCTCCAGGGTGTCGGCGAGGCGAGGCGTCCGCCTCAGCGTGCCCTCCGGCGCTCGCTTGCCCTCAACCAGGAAGGCCTCGGCGAAACCGGGGACCTCATAGAGGGCGGCCTCCTCGCCGGTCACAAACCGCTCCTCGGAGCGGGAGACCGGGTATCCGTCGCGGGCGTGGCGGATGGCATCTCCGAGCAGGAGATCGACGGGGAGCTGCCCGCCCAAGGCCTTGGCGAGCTCCAGCGCCAGCGCCCAGCCGCCGACAGCTCCGGCGACGGTGAGCGCCGCATCCGGCCCGCGCGCCGGGATGGCATCATAGCCCTTCTCGCGGTAGCTCTTGATGTTCGCGAGCGAGCCGGCAGGCCCGGAGGCATCGAGGGCATGAACCCGCCCCTTCGGCTCGCGCACGAGCCAGAACCCGTCACCCCCTATGCCGTTCATGTGCGGATAGACCACCGCGATGGTGGCGGCCATGGCCACCATGGCCTCGATCGCATTGCCACCGGCGGCGAGAATGGTCTGGCCGGTCTCGGCGGCGAGGCTGTGGGGTGCCGCAACGGCGGCGGTCGAGAAGACGGGTGTCTCGGACATGGGCTCTTGAATGTGAGGCGCGACAGAATGAAATTCGGGCAGACCTTGCACCGGAGGGGGCGTTTAGGGTAGTCCCATTCGCAAGTAATGGAGTGAGACAACAGTGGCTCAGGCGAAAAGCACCAACTGGCGCAGCGTGATCACCGTGATCAGCATCATGATCCTGGTGGGCGCGGAAGTCTTCGGCGTCGCGATCGCCGCCGGCTGGGCCATCGCGGGCATGTTCGAGCTCGGCGACTATGTGGGCTATGCCCTGATGGCCCTATTCAGCCTGTTTGCCCTCTACATCCTGGTGAACCTCTGGCGCCGCTGCGTGGCGGTCGAGCCGCTCACCGGGCGCGCTTAAGGCTTTTCACAAGGCTTCATCACGACAGGGTCGGCCTCGGGCGGCACATAGGCCTCCATCGGGCGGCATCGGCCCGAGATGCAGATCCGCCAATCCGTCGTCGCACCTGAGCGGCGCATAACCACCTGGGCCTGAGGCGGCAGGTTCGGCTTCCACGACCAGACACCATTGACGAGCCTGGCCTCCGGCGGCGGCTCCATTCCGGCTCCAGAGCCGCGCACCCGCGCCTGGACGAGTTCCAGACCCGCAGCGGTGCGGCGCCAGTCCTCCTCCCAGACGATCTTCTCGACCGAATGCGTCCAGGCCAGGGTGATCGCGCCCGCCATGAGGGGCGCGATCATGGAGCTGGCCAGGAGGCAGATCATCAGCCGATAGCGGGCTTGGCGGTCCGACGGGTCCGCCAGAAGTGAAGGCCGAGGACGAGGATGGCGAGGCCGAAGCCGATCTCGTCAGTAATGGGCAGCGCCAGCACGAGACTCGCAGCCGCGGCGACGGCGATGATCCTCTCCCACCAGGGCATCTTGCCATGGAGATAACCGACGGAAGCGGCGCCCCACAGGACCACCGCGAGGCCGGCCTTCACCACCATGTAGGCCACCTTGAGCCAGAAGGCCGGTCCGCCGTCGGCATACGGGCCCACGGCCTGCATCATGAGCGCCGGATCGTAGACCGCCATGTAGGGAATCACGAAACCCGGGAGCGCGATGCGCAGCGCCGCGAAGCCGATCCGGAAGCCCGAGGCCTTCGCGATCGGAGCCGCCGCGAAGGCGGCCAGCGCCACGGGCGGCGTCAAGTCCGCCATGATGCCGAAATAGAAGACGAACATGTGCGAGACGATGAGCGGCACATCGAGCGTCAGCAGCGCCGGCGCGGCCAGCGACGAGGTGATGATGTAGTTTGGGATCGTCGGAATGCCCATGCCGAGGATCAGGCTGACGAACATGGTCAGCACCAGGGAGGCGATCAGCGAATCCTTGCCGATGGACACGACCCAGTTGCCGAAGATCGTGCCGATTCCGGTGAGGGTCATGGTGCCGATCACGATGCCCACGACGGCGCAGGCAAGACCGACGGGCAGCGCCTGACGCGCGCCATCCGCCAGGGCGTCCCGGCAGGCTTCCAGGGTTTCCGGACCGCCCCGGACGAACAGGCTGAGGAGCACCAGAATGGCGACCAGCACCAGGACCAGGGTGACGCCCGCCCACAGGAAGGCTGCCGCCAGCAGGCCGAGACCGACCCAGAAGACCAGGCGCACCGTCTCGCTCACGAGGCCGAGCGCGAGCGCCCCCGCCAGGATGAGCACGACGGTGAGCGCAAGGCCGACTGAGCCGGCAAAGAGCGGCGTGTAGCCGGAGAACAGGAGGTAGACGAGAACCGCGAGCGGCAGGATGAGGTGCCATTTGTCCCGCAGGGCCCGCCCGGCGCTCGGCAGTTCCGCCTTCGGCAGCCCCATCAGCCCGGAGCGGCCGGCCTCCAGATGCACCGCCAGGAACGCGGAGGCATAGTAGAGGATCGCCGGGATGATCGCGGCCTTGACGATCTCGACATAGGGAACGCCGATGGTCTCGGCCATGATGAAGGCCACGGCGCCCATGACCGGCGGCATGATCTGGCCGCCCATCGAGGCCGTCGCCTCGACGCCGCCCGCAAATTCAGCCCGGTAGCCGAAGCGCTTCATGAGCGGGATGGTGAACTGGCCCGTGGAGACCACGTTGGCGACGCCGGAGCCGGAGATCGTTCCCATCAGCGCGGAGGAGAAGACCGCCACCTTGGCGGGGCCGCCTTTCGCGCTTCCGAACAGGCCCATGGCCACGTCGGTGAAGAGCTGGATCATGCCGGCGCGCTCGAGGAAGGCGCCGAAGAGGATGAAGAGAAAGATGTAGGTGGCCGAGACGAGGGTCGGCGTGGCGTAGAGGCCCTCCGTCCCGAAGGACATGTGCTCGATCACCTGATCGAGCGAGTAGCCGCGATGGTCGAAGGGTGCGGGCAGGTAGTTCCCGAAGAGGCAGTAGGCGAGGAAGAGGCCGGCGACGATGGGCAGTGCCGGTCCCATGACACGCCACACGAGATAGAACAGGATCGCGATCGCCGTGACGCCGACGATGAAGTCCCCCTGTGTCAGCTCGCCTGCGCGGATCACGAGCTCGTCGTAGAGAGCCCAGTGGTAGAGGCCGACGCCGAAGCCGGCGAAGCCGATGATCCAGCCGATGGCGCGCGAGGCGGAGTTGCCGGCCCGGTGGTTCGCCAGCATGGCGCCGGCGACGAGGCAGAGGAAGCCCACATGCAAGGCCCGCACGACCTGGCTCGGCAGGCTACCCGGGAATTTGAGAATGAGGCCGTAGACGGCGGCCAGCGCGACGAGAGCCAGCACCCCGTCGATGACGCGATGCCCCTTCATGGCGCTGAAGGCGAGCCATCCCGCCCAGGCCACGAGGGCTGCGCCGATGAGATAGATCAGCGTGATGTTGCTGAAGAAAGGCCGGTCGAGGGGAATGCCGAAGGCCGTGATGATCTGGAACGTGGAGAAGGCGATGGCAATCCAGAACAGCAGGCTTCCCAGGATGCCCCCGCCGAAATTTTCGGGCAGGCCGTGCTCGGGGTTCGCCTGCGGCGTCGACGGCGCCTCCAGCTCTGCAACCTCAGATGCGTTCACACCGTGGCTCATGGTGCGCTGTCTCCCTCGAGCGTCGTTGCCGGCTTACATGAAAAAGGCCGGAGCAGTTCACCTGCCCCGGCCTTTTTGTCAAATGGATTAAGGCTTACGAGCCCTGCTTCTTCACGCCCTTCTCGTCGAAGTAGCGCTGCGCTCCCGGATGCACCGGCACCGGCATGCCCGACAGGGCCTGATCCAGCTTGATGTCCTTGGCCGCCGAATGGGCCGCGACCAGCTCGGGCAGGCTCTCGTAGAGGGACTTGGTCATCTTGTAGACGGTGTCGTCGCTCACGCCGGAATGCGTGACGAGATAGTTCACGACCGCCGCGGTCGGCACGTCCGCGGTCTGGCCATCATAGGTGCCGGCCGGAATCGTGGACTTCACGTAAGGCGAGCCGACCTTCTCGACGACCGAGGTGGGAATTTCCACCACGGTGATCGGCACGGAGGTGGCGAGGTCGCGGATCGAGGACACGCCGAGGCCGGCCGATTGCAGGGTGGCATCGAGCTGGCGGTTCTTCATCAGCTCGACGGACTCGCCGAAGGGCAGATACTCGACCTTGCCGAGATCCTTGTAGGACAGGCCGGCGGCTTCGAGGATCGCGCGGGCATTGAGCTCAGTGCCGGACTTGGGCGCTCCGACCGAGACCCGCTTGCCCTTGAGATCGGCCAGCGTCTTGATGCCGGAATCCTTCGTGGCCACGATCTGGATGTGGTTGGGATAGATGGCCGTGACGCCGCGCAGCTTGTCCAGCTTCGACTTGAAGCCGGCCTCCTCGTCGCCCTTCCAGGCGAGAGCCAGGCTGTCGCCGAGGGTGAAGCCGAGCTCGCCCTTGCCCTGCTGCAGCAGGTTGAGGTTCTCGACCGAGGCCTTCGTGGCCTGGACAGACGGACGGCTGCCCTGGATCTTGTCCGTATAGACCTTGGAGATGGCCACACCGAGGGGATAATAGACGCCGGAGGTGCCACCGGTCAGGATATTGATGAAATCCTGGGCCTGGGCCGGGATGCTGGCTCCGGCCATCGCGATGGCGGCCGCAGCCCCGATGAGGCGGCGCATGACTTTTCGATGCATAGCGTACTCCCTAATTTACGGCACGGCATTCACCACGCCTGTGTGCGGGGGTACTTTGGCCGCTGACGAGAATTTCTCAAGAGGCTAAGAGAGACTTAATCCTGCCACCTTGGTCGGTAGGGGTGCGTCCCTCCACAGAATCCATGCGTTCATCCATGATCAATCGCCGCCAGTTCCTCCAGACCGCAACCGCCACGGCCGCCCTGGCCGTCCAAGGCTTTTCCGCCCCCGCCCTGGCGCAGCAAGGCCTGAAGATGGGAGCCCCCTCGCCGTTCTCCTTCGAGGAGCTGAAGAAGCGGGCGCAGGAGATGGCGCGCTCCCCCTATGTGGCGCCGCCGAGCCCTTCGCCCGAGGTGCTCCAGCAGATCGATTACGATGCCCACGGCAAGATCCGGTTCAAGACGGACCTGGCGCTCTGGGCCAACGGCCCCAGCGAGTTCCCGGTCACCTTCTTCCACATGGGCCGCTTCTTCCAGAAGCCGGTGCGCATGCATGTGGTCGAGGCAGGCCAAGCCCGCGAGATCGTCTACGACAGCGACTATTTCGACATGCCGGCGTATTCTCCGGCCCGGAAGCTCCCCGACAATTCCGGTTTCGCCGGCTTCCGCTTCCAGGAGGCCCGCACCGGCAAGCTCGACTGGAAGAAGAACGACTGGGTGGCCTTCCTGGGCGCCTCCTACTTCCGGGCCATCGGCGAGCTCTACCAGTACGGCCTCTCCGCCCGCGGATTGGCGGTCGATGTGGCCGTGTTCGGCAAGAACGAGGAGTTCCCCGACTTCACCCATGTCTATTTCGAGACCCCGCAGCCGGGCTCGAACACGGTGACGGTCTATGCCCTGCTCGACGGCCCCAGTGTGGCCGGCGCCTACCGCTTCGTCATGCAGCGGGCCGCCGCGATCATCATGGACATCGACAGCGCCGTCTACATGCGCCAGGACGTGAGCCGCCTGGGGGTGGCCCCCCTGACGTCGATGTACTGGTATTCGGAGAAGGCCAAGACCACTGCCATCGACTGGCGTCCCGAAATCCACGATTCGGACGGCCTCGCCCTGTGGACCGGCGCCGGCGAGCGCATCTGGCGTCCCCTCAACAACCCGCCGCACATCATCACCTCGGCCTTCGCCGACGAGAACCCGAGGGGCTTCGGCCTGCTTCAGCGCGACCGGAACTTCGACCATTACCTGGACGGCGTCTATTACGACCGGCGCCCCTGCCTCTGGATCGAGCCGCAGGGCGCCTGGGGCCGGGGTTCCATCCAGCTCGTGGAGATCCCGACGGATGACGAGATCCACGACAATATCGTGGCCATGTGGGTGCCGGCGGAGCCGGTCCGCGCCGGTCAGGCGCTCGAGATGCGCTACCGCATGCACTGGTCGGCGGACGAGCCTTACCCGACGCCCCTCGCCCGCGTGATCGCCACCCGGCTCGGCAATGGCGGGCAGGCGGGCACCAACCGGCCCAAGGGCGTGCGCAAGTTCATGGTGGAGTTCATCGGCCGCCCCCTGACCCTGCTGCCGAGCGGCGTGATCCCCAAGCCCGTGCTCACCGCCTCCCGCGGCGAGTTCTCGAACATCCTCACCGAGGCGGTCCCCAACAACGTGCCGGGCCACTGGCGCACCCAGTTCGACCTCACCGTGACCGGAACCGAGCCCGTGGAGATGCGCTGCTACCTGCGCAGCGGGAACGAGGTTCTGAGCGAGACCTGGCTCTACCAGTACCATCCTACGTTCTGAAATTAACCCTTCAAAACCATGTTGTTGAAGGGGGCGTATAAAATACTATACGCCCCTGGAAATCACACGCAGATGGGTTTATGTAGGAGGCCATGTCACATGGCCATCACCATCATACCCATGCGCATCGAGCGACGGCCGCCGCGCCGACCTTCTCGCTCCTGCGTCTCTCGGTCGGGCAGCGCCTGGCCGGGTCTGCCGTCCTTCTGGCAGGCCTGTGGGGGATGGTTCTCGGCGTGATGGGGTAGCGCATGTCCTCAGCAACCGCCGCCGTCCGTTTCGATGAAGTCACCTTGGGCTATGGCCGCAGGCCCGCCGTTCATCACCTCGACGGGGAGATCCCGGCCGGCAGCCTGATCGCCGTGGTCGGTCCCAACGGGGCCGGCAAGTCCACCCTGCTCAAGGGCATCGTCGGGACGCTGAAGCCTCTCGAAGGCCATATCCGCCTCAAGGGCCCCGGCTCAGGCATCGCCTATCTCCCCCAGGCGGCCGAGATCGACCGCACCTTCCCGCTCTCGGTCTACGACCTGGTCGCCATGGGCCTCTGGTCCCGCTCAGGCCTGTTCGGCGGCATCGCACGCCGCGACCATATCAAAATCGAGGAGGCGCTGGCGGCCGTGGGCCTGATCGGCTTCGAGCGGCGGCCGATCTCGACCCTTTCCGGCGGGCAGATGCAGCGGGCGCTCTTTGCCCGCCTCCTCCTGCAGGATGCTCCCGTGATCCTGCTGGACGAGCCTTTCACGGCCATCGACGCCAAGACCACCGCCGACCTGCTCGATCTCGTCCGCCGCTGGCATGATGAATCCCGCACCGTCGTGGCCGTGCTGCACGATCTCGACATGGTCCGGCGCACCTTTCCGCAGACCCTGCTCATCGCCCGCGAGCCGGTGGCCTGGGGCGAGACCGGCGAGGTTCTGAGCCCGGAGAACCTCCTGAAGGCCCGGCGCATGGTCGAGGCATACGATCCCCATGCGGACGTGTGCCACCGCGGCGCCGCGTAAGAGCCGCCTCTCATGGTCGATCTGTTCTACGCGCCCTTGGCCGAATTCGAATTCATGCAGCGCGCCCTGGTGGGCGTGATCGCCATCGCCCTCGGCGGCGGCCCCGTCGGGGTCTTCCTGATGCTGCGGCGCATGAGCCTCACCGGCGACGCCATGGCCCACGCCATCCTGCCGGGCGCGGCCGTCGGCTATCTGCTGGCCGGCCTCTCCCTGCCGGCCATGACCGTCGGCGGATTGTTCGCCGGCGTGATCGTGGCCGTGGCGGCGGGCCTGGTCTCGCGCTTCACCGCGCTCAAGGAGGATGCGTCGCTCGCAGCCTTCTATCTCCTGTCCCTGGCGCTCGGCGTCACCATCGTGTCGCTGCGCGGCTCGAACGTGGACCTGCTGCACGTGCTGTTCGGCACCGTGCTGGCGCTGGACGACGGCACCCTCCTGCTGCTCGCCTCCATCTCGACCATCACCGTGGTTGCGCTGGCCGTGCTCTACCGCCCGCTCGTGCTCGAATGCGTGGACCCGATCTTCCTGCGCTCCGTGAGCCGCTCTGGCACGCCGACGCACCTGATCTTTCTCGGCCTGGTCGTCCTGAACCTCGTCGGCGGTTTCCATGCGCTCGGAACCCTTCTGGCGGTGGGCATGATGATGCTGCCGGCCGCCGCCTCGCGCTTCTGGACCAGCGACATCACCATGATGATGCTTGTCTCCGTCCTCGTCGGCATCGTCTCAGGGATCAGCGGCCTGCTGCTCTCCTTCCATGCGGAACTGCCCGCGGGACCGGCGATCATCCTGTCGGCCGGCGCCGTCTACGTCATTTCCCTCGTGCTGGGGCGCGAGGGCGGCCTGCTGTGGCTTGCTTGGCCCGGCCGGCATCTGGAAGCCTGACCCTTCAAAAGGATCGACCCATGCTGACGAGAAGATCTGCCGTGTCCGTGCTGGCAGGATGCCTCACCCTTGCCGCGTCCATGTTTCCCGCAGGCGCTCAAACGACCGAGAAGCTGAAGGTCGTGGCGACGTTCTCGATCCTCGGCGACCTGGTGCGCAATGTCGGCGGCGAGAGGGTCGAGGTGACAACCCTCGTCGGCCCGAACGGCGACGCCCACGTGTATTCGCCGACGCCGGCGGATGGACGGCGCCTGACGGAAGCGAAGATCGTCTTCACCAACGGGCTGAAGTTCGAAGGCTGGATCGACCGGCTCGTGAAGTCCTCGGGCACCAAGGCCGCGAAGGTCGAGGCCGCCAAGGGCGTGAAGCCGCTGAAGGGCGAGGATGACGGCCATGGTCACGGGCATGACCACGGTCATGGCGGATCCGACCCGCACGCCTGGCAGAGCATCGGCAATGCCAAGACCTATGTGGCCAATATCCGCGATGCCCTGATCGCCGCCGATGCGGCCGGCAAGGACACCTATGAGGCGAATGCGAGCGCTTATCTCAAGCAGCTCGACGAGCTTGAGGCGGAAGTGAAGAGCCTCGTGGCGAGCATTCCCGCCAACCGCCGCAGGATCATCACGTCCCACGACGCCTTCCGCTATTTCGAGAATGCTTACGGCATCGACTTCGTGTCGCCCCAGGGCGTCTCCACCGAGTCCGAGGCCTCGGCCAAGGACGTGGCCCGGATCATCCAGCAGATCAAGCGCGAGAAGATCGCCGCTGTCTTCGTGGAGAACGTCTCCGACGCCCGCCTCATGGAGCGCATCGCCAAGGAGACCGGCGCCAAGGTCGGCTCCCAGGTCTATTCCGACGCCCTCTCGGAGGCCGGCGGCCCCGCCGGCACTTACATTGACATGATGAGACACAATATAAGGGCCTTCAGCGCGGCACTGTCGAGCTGAGAATACCCTCCCCTGCGAGGGGGAGGGTCGGAGCGCGCAAGCGCTCCGGGGTGGGGTGGCAGCGCGACCTCACTCAGTATGGTGTTTCCACCCCACCTCGGCCTGTTCGGCCGATCCTCCCCCTCAAGGGAAGGATGAACGTTGCGGATGAACGCGATGACCGACAAGATCCCCGTCACTGTCCTCACAGGCTATCTCGGCGCCGGCAAGACGACCCTTCTCAACCGCATCCTCACCGAGCAGCACGGCAAGAAATATGCCGTGATCGTCAACGAGTTCGGCGAGATCGGCATCGACAACGAGCTTGTCGTCGGCGCCGACGAGGAAGTGTTCGAGATGAACAACGGCTGCATCTGCTGCACCGTGCGCGGCGACCTGATCCGCATCCTCGACGGGCTGATGAAGCGAAAAGGAAAGTTCGACGCCATCATCGTCGAGACCACGGGCCTGGCTGATCCGGCTCCCGTGGCTCAGACCTTCTTCATGGACCAGGACGTGTCCGACACCGCCCGCCTCGACGCGGTGGTGACGGTGGCCGACGCCAAGTGGCTCTCCGACCGGCTGAAAGATGCGCCCGAGGCCAAGAACCAGATCGCCTTCGCCGACGTGATCATCCTCAACAAGATCGATCTCGTGAACGAGCAGGAGCTTGCGGAGGTCGAGGCCCGCATCCGCGCCATCAACCCCTATGCCAAGCTCCATCGCACGCAGAACGCGGCGATTCCCATCGCCGAGGTGCTCGACCGCAAGGCCTTCGATCTCGACCGCATCATCGAGCTGGAGCCGAACTTCCTGGAGGAAGGTCATCACCATCATCACGACGAGGAGATGCAGTCCGTCGCCGTGCACCACGATGGCGAGGTCGATCCGGAGAAGTTCATGCCGTGGATCTCGAACCTCACCCAGGTAGAGGGGCCGAACATCCTGCGCTGCAAGGGGATCGTGGCGTTCCCGAACGAGCCGAAGCGCTTCGTGTTCCAGGGCGTTCACATGATCCTGGACGGGGACGTGCAGGGCGAGTGGAAACCGGGCGAGAAGCACACCTCCAAGGTCGTGTTCATCGGCCGCGACCTGAACGAGAAGGCGATCCGCGAAGGCTTTCTCGCCTGCGCGGCATAAGAGGATCAGAAAAGGTCAGGAGGGTTTGCGGCTCAGCCGGCGGCCGCAACCCCCTTCGCCAGGCAGTCCCTGACATAAGCTCTGCGCGCGGCGATCATCTGCGCGCGGACTTCAGGCAGCGTCCTGCCGCCTGTCCGGTAGATCAGGCGGGCGTCCCTCTGGCAGGCGGCCTTCACGGCCTCCCTCGTCGAGGTGACGCCGCGCTGCTCCTGGGCTGCAAGGCCCATCGGCATGGCGATCGCGATGGCAAGGGTGATCAGAGGCAAGATCCGCATTATGTCGCTCCTGATTCGAGAACGCGCATCATCGGTGCGGTGTCCCGGCAGGTCTAAGGCGCAAAGGTCTTAGCTCTTCCGGACATCTGGCCGGCACACACCCTAGCCCCGTGACGGCTTGCCCCGGTTTTGCAGTTTTGTGCTATGGGCATCCCATCTGAAGGAATTGCTCGATGACCGCAGGAACCGCCCCGTCTCTGACCCAAAGCGTGACGCCCCTGACCGTGGGATCTCATGTGACGGGCATAGGCTGGCTGAAAGCCACGGTGGCCTTTGGCCTCGGCGACGGCGGCGTCGTGCTGGCAAAAGACGGCGAGACCCACCGGGTCGAGGCCCATCCGGATGCGGGCGTTCTGGCGGCGGCGAGCGACGGCGAGCGCTTCGTCACCGGCGGTGACGACGGCCGCGTCGCCGTCACGGGCGCTGACGGCTCCACCAGGACGCTCGCCGAAGCCAAGGGCGCCTGGATCGACGCGCTCGCGGTCAATGCGGGCGGTGCCTTCGCCTATGCGGCGGGCAAGCGCGTCATCGCCCACGACGACAAGGGGCGTGCGAAGACCCTTGAGGTTCCCTCCACAGCCCGCGGCCTCGCCTTCGCGCCCAAGGGCTATCGTCTGGCGATCTCCCATTACAACGGCGCCACGCTCTGGTTCCCCAACGTGGAGGCCAAGCCCGAGGGCCTCGAATGGAAAGGCTCGCATATCGACGTCACCTGGTCGCCGGATGCCCGCTTCGTGGTGACGTCCATGCAGGAGAACGCCCTTCACGGATGGCGGCTCATCCCAGACAAGGGGCACATGCGCATGAGCGGCTATCCGTCGAAGACGCGCTCCTTCTCCTGGTCGGGCGACGGCAAGTGGCTCGCCACCTCCGGGGCCGAAGCCGCCATCATCTGGCCCTTCGAGTCGAAGGAAGGCCCCATGGGCAAGGCCCCGCGGGAATGCGGCGTCAGACATGCCAAGGTCAGCCGGGTGGCCTTCCACCCGAACACCTATGTGCTCGCGGTGGGCTACGAGGACGGCTGCATCCTGCTCATCCGCCTCACCGACGCCTCCGAGCTGCTGGTGCGCCCGGCCATCAAGGGCAGCGGCATCACGGCGATGGCCTGGGACAAACCCGGCAAACGCTTGGCTTTCGGCTGCGACGACGGTCAGGCCGGCATCCTGACCCTGCCCGCATGAGGTCGCCGGTGGCTCTCTTCGGCGCCTTCATGCGGGGGACCTTCGGTTTGCCCAAGCCCGACAAGCAGGCGGTCGAGCGGGTGAAGGAACTCGCCCGCTCGGTCATTGCGGCCTCGCCTGAGACGGCCTACGCGGTCAACGAGATCGCCTGCAATGACCCTGGCTGCCCAGGCATCGAGACGGTCATTCTGGTGATGGAGCCGGGCCGGAAGACCAGGGCGCTCAAGGTGGCCAAGCCCCTGGATGAGGTGATGGAACAAGATATCCTCGCCGCTCTTGACGGGTAAGGAGGTCAAGCTTGTCCCGGATCGTCCGCATCATTGCCTTCGGTCTCGGGCTCCTCGGCGGCGGCGTTGCCTCGCAGGGGCCTGAATTCGCGCAGCAATATCGCCAGCGCCTGGGCGGCGCGGTCGACGAGCTGCGGCAGGTGATCACACGCTTCGACACAGATGCTCAAGTGAGCGGCGAGACGCGGGAGAGCGCCATTGCGCGCCTGCGCTCCAACACCGACGATTTCGTCAGCCGCCAAGGCGCGGCCATGGAGGCCAATGTCGAACGCTTGGGCCGCTTGGAAGCGCACCGCGCGGCGATGCTGGAGGCGGGCTCCTTCTCCCGCATCGCCCTGATGGTGCGTGACGGGGATACGGACATCATGGAAGCCGTGTCGCGCGACTTCGAGCCGGCCGTGCCGGTTACGGAGGAAGGCGTTCTCTCGGCAGCCGCCGGCTTCGTCGCGGTCTGGGGCGGCCTGCTTCTGCTGTCGGTCTTCCTGCGCAGTCTCTTCCGGCGCCCGCGCCGGCATCCGAAGCCGGTTCAGGCCTGAGGCTTTCAGGCCTCCAGCTCCGGCTTTCCGGCAAGCACCACATAAAAGCCCAGTCCATCCTGCGCCGGCAGGGTCTGCAGCCGGTCGATCCAGCCGCGCTTCTTGGCCTCCAGCAACGCCTTGCCGACCGGCTGGAACAGGGTCTCGCCCCCGCCCTCCGGCGGCGGTTCGAGCCGGATGGCGACCGCTTTGGCCTGGGAAAAGCGGCTGCGCTCCAGCATATCCTGCAATGAAGCCGAGGCCTGCTCGCGGGAGGCGCCCCGCAGGTCGAGCACGCTGTCGGCATCGGTGACGCCGAGACCGCCGCGGAGTTTGTTGGCGTAGAATTCGTCGAAGTGGGGCATGCGGGCCTGTTCCGTATCGATCCTGGCCGACCCTTGAGGTCGGCCAGGATAATGATCGTTACCGCACCAGAATGTTCCGGAACTGCCACGGATCGGAGGTGTCGATATCCTCCGGGAAGAAGCCGGGACGGTCGTCGAGGGGCGTCCAGTCCGTATAGACACCGACAACCGGGCCGAGATAGGGCGTCTGCACCTGGAGGCAGCGGCGGAAGTCGATGTCGTCGGCCTCCACGATGCCGGCATCCGGGTTCTCCAAGGCCCAGACCATGCCGGCGAGCACCGCCGAGGTCACCTGCAGGCCGGTGGCGTTCTGGTAGGGCGCGAGCTTGCGCGTCTCCTCGATAGAGAGTTGCGAGCCGTACCAATAGGCGTTCTTGCCGTGGCCGTAGAGCAGCACGCCGAGTTCGTCCTTGCCGTCGACGATCTCGTCCTCGGTGAGGATGTGGTGCTTCTCCTGCACCTTTCCCGCATTGCCGAACATCTCGTGCAGCGACAGCACCGCGTCGTTGGCCGGGTGATAGGCGTAGTGGCAGGTCGGCCGGTAGGCGACCTTGTCGCCCTCGCGGACGGTGAAGTAATCCGCGATCGAGATCGCCTCGTTGTGCGTGACCAGGAAGCCGTATTGCGGGCCGGGCGTGGGGCACCAGGACCGGACGCGGGTGTTGGCGCCGGGCTGGAGCAGGTAGATCGCGGCGCCGCAGCCCTTGTCGTGCGTGCGGCCGTTCTCCGGCATCCAGGTTTCATGCGTGCCCCAGCCGAGTTCCGCCGGCTGCATGCCTTCCGACACGAAGCCCTCCACGGACCAGGTGTTCACGAAGACGCCCATGGGCTTGGGATGCTCCGCGCGCTGGGTGTCGCGCTCGGCGATGTGGATGCCTTTCACGCCTACGCGCTGCATGAGGCGCGCCCAATCCTCGCGGGACTGCGGCTCGTCGTGCGCGATGCCGGTGTCCTTGGCGATGTTGAGAAGCGCCTGCTTGACGAACCACGACACCATCCCGGGATTGGCGCCGCAGCAATTCACCGCCGTGGGGCCGCCGGGGTTCTGGCGGCGCGCATCGAGGATGTTCTCGCGCAGCATGTAGTTGGTGCGATCGGAAGGGCCTGCGTCCTTGTCGAAGTAGAAGCCGGCCCATGGCTCGGCCACCGTGTCGATGTAGAGCGCGCCGAGTTCCCGGCACAGCTCCATGATGTCCCGCGAGGAGGTGTCCACCGACAGGTTCACGCAGAAGCCCTGTCCGCCGCCCTCCGTCAGCAGGGGAGTGAGGATCTCGCGGTAGTTGTCGCGGGTGAGAGCCTTGTGAACGAGGTCGATGCCGCGCACGTCGAGCATGGAGCGGTCAGTGTCGACCGGATCGATGACCGTGAACCGGTTCTTGTCGAACTCGAAATGCCGCTCGATCAGGGGCAGCATGCCTTTGCCGATCGAGCCGAAGCCGATCATCACGATCGGGCCGGTGATGCGACCATGAACGGGCCAGGTGGTCATCAGATCTGTCTCCTTGCGAAAGCAGCGATGGAAGGGAGTCAACGCTGGATGTCGAATTTCGGGCGCATCTAGGATTGAGCAGCCCCTGGGGTCAATGCCTGGGGGCCTTTCCGGGCAATGGATGACTTTTTCCCCTGCGGATGGCAACGGCCGGATGACGACACAGGCCAGCCATGCCGTTTTCGCGCTCGACATTGTGAAACAGGGCTTCATGTTAGAGCCCCTCGACCCTCCACCTGACCACGACCGATGACATTTCACGAACTCCTCATGCGCCACGGGCGGGTGATCGGCCTGGGTTTTGCCCTGACTTTCCTGTCCTCCTTCGGCCAGACCTTCTTCATCTCCCTGTCGGGGCCCGATATCCGCGCCGCCTTCGGCCTGACCCATGGCGCCTTCGGGTCGATCTATTCCCTGGCGACCCTGTCCTCGGGCCTGCTGATGATCTGGGTCGGCAGCGTGATCGACCGGGTCGACATCCGACTTTACGCCACCACGGCCATGCTCGGTCTCGCCGCGGCGGCGCTCAGCCTGTCGCTGGCGCCGAACGTGATCGCCCTGGGCCTGAGCCTGTTCGCCCTGCGCCTCTTCGGCCAGGGCATGCTGAGCCATGCGGGCGTGATGAGCACCGCACGCCTCGACGAGGGCGTGCGCGGGAGGGCTTTGGGCGTCGCGGCTCTGGGCTTTCCGGCCGGCGAGGCGATCTTTCCAGCCATTGCCATCGCGCTGATCACAGCCATCGGCTGGACCGGCACCTGGCGCACCGCTGCGCTGGCCATCGCGGTGGCTCTCGGCCTCGGCTGGCTGCTGGGGCTTCTGATCCGGCGCAAGGACCCGGACCTCGAGGGATCCGCACGGAGAAAAGCCGCAAGCGGTCCAGGACCTCGCTGGATCGATACCTTACGCGACTGGCGCTTTCTCGCGCTGGTTCCCACCATGATCGGCTACCCGGCCATCATGACGGCTTATTTCTTCCATCAGCGCTTCATTGCCGAGGTGAAGGGCTGGTCCCTGGAGCTGCTGGCAAGCAGCATCACGCTTTTCGCACTGGTCTCCGTGGTCGTTGCCATGTCGGCGGGCAGTTTCGTGGATCGATTCGGAGCGGTGCGGCTCAGTCATTTCTACCTGGCCGGCATGATTGCGGCGTCCTTCACGCTGGCCCTGTTCGACGCGCCGTTCCTGCCGCTCGTGTTCTTCGGGCTGATCGGCCTCACCTCGGGCTGCACCAACGTGGTGATCGCGGCCGTTCTGGCCGAACTGTTCGGCACCACGCATCTGGGCAAGATTCGCGCGCTGGCGGGCGCCATCATGGTGGTGGCCTCGGCCGCAACGCCCGGCGCCATCGGCTTGCTGTTCGATGCCGGAATCAGCCTGGAGGCGATCTGCCTCGGCTTCGTCGTCTATATGCTGGCGGCGGCGGCCGTCACTTTTGCGCTGCCGAATCCGAGAGCCGCGCGGTTGCGGCCCTCGGAAGGATAGCGGTTAGCGCATCGTGCGGAAAAGTGGAATCCGGATTTCCGCTCCGAACGATACACTCTTCCTAAGTGGAGCATCGGATGGATCCCAAAAGTGCAAATCCACTTTTGGGCCCGATGCTCAGTGGGCCGAGCGCAGACCGGCCCAAGCGCCTTGCGCTGCGGCGGCCACGAGGGCGCCGAGATCCGGCTTCTGCTCCAACGGACCGGTCGCGGACACGAGACCGCGCGCGCCATCGAGAGCACCCTCTTCGAGTTCCAGCGCGAGGAAGCGGCCTCGCTCGTAAGGACCCGGCAGCCACAGGGAGCCGGTCTTCTCCGTCGAGAAGCCGAAGCGCTCGTAATAGGGCGCATCGCCCACCAGCAGCACGGCCTCGTGGCCGAGGCCGGCGGCGCGGTTGAGCGCCTCGCGCATCAGCTTTCCGCCGAGGCCGAGGCTCTGCACGGATGGGTCGATGGCGATAGGGCCCAGCATGAGCGCCGGACGGTTCGGGCCGGCCGAGACGTGCCACAGGCGCACCGTGCCGATGACCTCGTCATCGCGGTCGATGACCAGCGACAGTCCGTCGGCCGGCATCCTGCCCTCGCGCAGGCGCTCGCAGGTCTTCTGGAACCGGGCGGGTCCGAAGCAGGCGTCGAGCAGCGCCTCGCGCGGCTCGACATCGCGGAAGGCTTCTTCGCGGATCGTGATCATGGCCGTGGCCTCCCAGAACGCATGGGGTGAGCGACAGCCCTCGCACCGACGCGAACTCGCGCCGGCCGTCCGGGACAAATTGGGTGAGGTTGGTGCCTGCCTCATTCAACGAGGCAGGCGGAACGTGAATCAGATCACGTAGGACTTCAGGGGCGGGAAGCCGTTGAACGCGACCGCCGAGTAGGTGGTCGTGTAGGCCCCCGTGCCTTCGATCAGCACCTTGTCGCCGATCTCCAGCGAGACGGGGAGCGGATAAGGCTCCTTCTCGTAGAGAACGTCGGCCGAGTCGCAGGTCGGGCCGGCGAGCACGCACGGAACCTTGCGGTCGTGGTCGCGCTCGCTGAGGATCGGGTAGCGGATCGACTCGTCCATCGTCTCGGCGAGACCGCCGAACTTGCCGATGTCGAGATAGACCCAGCGCACCTCGTCCTCGTCCTGGCTCTTCTTGGAGATCAGGACGACCTCGGCCTCGATCATGCCGGCATTGCCGACCATGCCGCGGCCCGGCTCGATGATCGTCTCCGGGATGCGGTTGCCGAAGTGCTTCGACAGCGCCCGGAAGATCGACTCGCCATAGGCTTCGACCATCGGGACCGTCTTCAGGTACTTCGTCGGGAAGCCGCCGCCGAGATTGACCATCGACAGGTGGATGCCGCGGTGTGCGCATTCACGGAAGATCGCGGACGCGGAACCGAGAGCCTGATCCCAGGCTTCGGTGTTGCGCTGCTGCGAGCCCACGTGGAACGACACGCCGTAAGCCTCAAGGCCCTGACGATAGGCATGCTCCAGCACGTCCACGGCCATCTCGGGCACGCAGCCGAACTTGCGGGAGAGCGGCCACTCGGCGCCGGCGCCGTCGCACAGAATGCGGCAGAACACCTTCACGTCGGAGGCCTCGATGCCGGCCGTCTCGGCCGCACGGGCGATCTTCTCGACCTCGACCTCGCAGTCGACCGCATAGAGGCGCACGCCAAGCTCGAGCGCACGAACGATGTCGCGCTCCTTCTTGATCGTGTTGCCGAACGAGATGCGATCGGGCGTTGCGCCGGCATCCAGCGCAAGCTGGATCTCGACCACGGACGCGGTGTCGAAGCACGAGCCGAGCTCGGCCAGGAGCTTGAGCACCTGCGGCTCCGGGTTCGCCTTCACGGCGTAGAACACGCGCGTGTCGGGGAGCGCACGGGCAAACTTCGAGTAGTTGTCGCGCACGACCTCGAGGTCGACAACCACGCACGGGCCGTCCTCACGTCGGTTACGCAGAAATTCACGGATGCGCTGAGTCATGGCGCTCTCCCCACCAAAGGTTCAATGGAGGTCTTCAAGCCTCCGGATTGAAATTCAGACGATCAGGAATTCCTGCCGTCCGGCGTCAGCGAGGGAAGATGGCATCCCGCTTCGTGCGATGGAGACACGACAAGCGCGATGGGCTCTTCACCCGACGATGCTGCCTTGGATTGGATGGGGATACTCCATCCGCACGCCTGGCAATGATAAACAAGCCTCTTCGGTGTTGACCTTTGGAGGGTCAACGAGACCAAAAAAGCCCGTTCGTCGTTGCTTTAAGTCGCGTCCCCCGCTGAGAGCGAAGTACGCCGGTTTTCGCCTCCGGCTGCCGGTTAGGGGTATCGAGAGCTAGAGCGCTCTCGGGCGGCTGTCCGGCCTCTTGTCCGGATGCCCACCAACCGACACACGACCACAGGCACGTGCGAAATTGGGCAAGCGGGAGATAAGCATATTTGATCTGGATCACAAGAGCTTTCGGGCCCTCCCGGAGGATTTTTTTAACCCTGCCGGGACCTGTGTCCTGGCCGCATCACCATTCAGCTTCCATTAAGCGGCCGAGCTACACGGATGGGGGCTCCGGCCCCATATTCCGGGCTCCTGAGCCCCGCCTTTTCCAAGACGAGAACCGCTCCACCGCCATGATGACCCTGTCCCGCCGCACCCTCCTGCAAAGCCTGCTCGCAGCCACGGCTCTGTCCGCATCAAGCCAAGCTTTCGCGCAGCAGAACGGGGTGCCGCAGCCCAATCCGTTCCGCTACGAGGATGTGGTGCGCCGGGCCCGCGAGCTGTCGACCGCGCCCTTCGAGGCTCCGCCCTCCCAGCTGCCGGAGCCCCTGAACCGGCTCAGCTTCGACGATTACCGCGACATCCGCTTCCGCCCGGACAAGGCACTGCTCGGATCGGGCAGCGGGCCGTTCCGGATGCAGCTCTTCCACCTCGGCTTCCTCTACCAGAAGCCGGTGACGGTGAACGTCATCCGCGACGGCGTACCGACCCCGATCCCCTACCAGCGGGAGCTGTTCGACTACGGCCGCAACAAGATCGAGCGGCCGCTGCCGGTCAACCTGGGCTTTGCGGGCTTCCGGCTGCACTACCCGCTGAACACCCCCAAGGTGATGGACGAGCTCATCGCCTTCCTGGGCGCGAGCTATTTCCGTTTCCTCGGAGCCGGCCAGAAATACGGCCTCTCGGCCCGCGGGCTTGCGATCAACGTGGAAGGCGGAGAGGCGGAGGAGTTCCCGCACTTCCGCGAGTTCTGGGTCGAACTGCCGAAGCCGAACGAGGATCGGGCGGTCATCTACGCGCTTCTTGATAGCCCGTCAGTGGCCGGCGCCTATCGGTTCGAGGTCTATCCGTCGAAGGAAACCACCATCGACGTGACGGCCACGCTCTTCCCCCGGAAGACCCTCACCAATGTGGGGCTTGCCCCCCTCACCTCCATGTATTTCGAGGGCGAGAACGACCGGAAGCCCACCGACGACTTCCGGCAGGAGCTGCACGATTCGGACGGCCTGCTCATGCAGTCGGGCGCCGGCGAGTGGATCTGGCGCCCCCTGCGCAACCCGGAAAAGAAGACGATCTCGTCCTTCAGCGACAACAACCCACGCGGCTTCGGCCTGATGCAGCGCGACCGGGTGTTCGAGCACTACCAGGACCTGGAGGCGCATTACCACCAGCGGCCCGGCTACTGGGTCGAGCCCGTCGGGCAATGGGGCGAAGGCTGGGTGGAGCTGGTCGAGATCCCGACGGCGGACGAGACCCAGGACAACATCGTCGCCTATTGGCAGCCGAACCGGCCCTACGAGCCGGGGCAGGAAGTCGTCGTCTCCTATCGCCTGAGGGCCGCAGCCGCGATCGGCGGCATGCATCCGGGCGGCAAGGCGGTGAACACCTTCCAGACCCCGCCGCGCGCCAGCGGCTCGAACGCGCCAAGCGACCCCCGGCATCGCCGCTTCATCATCGACTTTGCCGGAGGCGACCTGCCCTATTACTTCAGCGCTCCGGAGCAGGTGCAGCTGGTCCCCTCCACGTCCACGGGCCAGATCACCAACACCTTCATCATGCCCAATCCCCACATCGATGGCTTCCGCGCCGCTATCGACGTGCGGCTGGAGCCGGGCCAGTCCACGGATCTGCGCGCCTTCCTGCGGGCCGGCAACCGGGCCCTGACGGAGACCTGGACATATCCCTGGTTCGTGGAATGATCCGCCTCGGGGCCTCCTCCTGACGCTGCGGACCTTGCCAAGCCTCGCCGGACCGCGCAGAAGCGGACGCGGCCGGCAAGGTGCCGAAGCGACGGAGTGAATGCGCATGATGCGGAAGGCTTGGGTGGCAGGAATGCTGGCGGCCGGCCTCGCCTGGGGCGCGGGAAGCGCCCTGGCGCAGCAGCCGCTGACGGAAGTGACCTTCGGCACCAACTGGCTCGCGCAAGGGGAGCACGGCGGCTACTACCAGGCGCTCGCCGACGGTACTTACGAGAAATACGGCCTGAAGGTCACCATCGTGCCGGGCGGTCCGCGCGCCAGCAACCGCATGCTCATGACTGTCGGCAAGCTCGACTTCTACATGGGCGGCAGCATGATCCAGGCCTTCTCGGCCGTGGAGAAGGACATTCCCACCGTCGTGGTGGCGGCCCATTTCCAGAAGGAGCCGCAGATCCTCATGAGCCATCCGGGCCAGGGACTCGACAGCTTCGCGGATCTGAAGAAATCGAACGACATCCTGCTGTCCAAGGACGCGGTCGCCACCTTCTTCCAGTGGATGAAGGCCGAGCACGGCTTCAGGGACGAGCAGGTGAAGCCCTTCGGCTTCAACCCGGCGCCCTTCATCGCCAACAGCCAAGCCGTGCAGCAGGGCTATGTCACCTCGGAGCCCCTCACCATCGAGAAGGCTGCGGGATTCAAACCCAACGTGTTCCTGCTCGCCGATCACGGCTTCAGCTCCTACTCCACCACGGTAGAGACGCGCCGCGAGGTGGTGGAGACAAACCCCGATCTCGTGCAGCGCTTCGTCGATGCCTCTACCATCGGCTGGTACAACTATCTCTACGGCGACAACACGAAGGCCAAGGAGCTCATCAAGCGCGACAACCCGGAGATGACAGACGAGCTTCTCGCCTATTCCCATGCCAAGATGAAGGAACACGGCATCGTCGATTCCGGCGACGCGCAAAGCCTCGGCATCGGCGCCATGACGGATGCGCGCATGAAGGACTTCTTCGACAAGATGGTGAAGGCCGGCCTCTTCAAGCCGGACCTCGACTACCGGAAGGCCTATACGCTCCAGTTCGTGAACAAGGGCGTGGGCCTTGAGCTGAAGCCTCGCAAGTGAGGAAGGGCTCCTATGCCTGATGTGCTGTGGGTTGCTGCAGGCTTGTTGCTGGCTCTGCCTGCCGACATGAAGCCGGCTGCCGTCGCGGTCGAGCGGATTGCGGTCTCGGGCCTTCAGCCTCCTGCCCTCGGTCATACCGATCAGCTTTTCTGCTCCTGGTCCAATGGCGGCGGAGCCAGCATTGCGCTGCACTGGTGGAATGCACCGAACCCTCCGAGAGATCTTGGCCCTCTGTCGACGGCTGAAAGCTGGGATACATCCATCGACGGGCACAGCGTGTCCGCAGCGCGAACGGATATGTTCATGGGGCGCAAGGAAGAAGTCCTGGTCGCCTGGCCCTCCCTGGCCGGCCTCAAAGCTTCCGCCATGCTTCACGCCAGAGGTTTATCTCGGGAGCAATTCGACCATATGCTCAAACAAGGCCGGATCGTCGAAGACAGGCAGCCGTGGAGCATGACGTGCGAACCTGCACCGCAAGGTTCCCGGTGAAACGGCCATCTCGATGAGCGAACCCCCGCCTTTGACGTCACGAAACGGCTCTCCGGAGCTCGTCACCTTGCATGACATCAGCAAGGTCTTCGCCAACGGTGTGACGGCGCTTGCCGGCTTCGACCTCAGCATTCGTGCGGGCGAGTTCGTGTCTCTCCTCGGCCCCTCCGGCTGCGGGAAATCGACGGTGCTGCGCCTCGTTGCGGGGCTGGCTGCACCGACGGCGGGACAGGTGACCTGGCCGGGCTCGACGAACGCCGATCACCGCAGCGAGATCGGCTTCGTGTTTCAGGAGGCGACGCTGATGCCCTGGGCCGATGTGGCGAGCAATGTCTGGCTGCCCCTGCAGCTGCGCGGCGTGTCGCGGCGCGATGCGCGGGAGCGCATCGCCGAGAGCCTCGCCCTCGTCGGCCTGGAGGACTTCGCGAAGGCCTATCCGCGCGAGCTTTCGGGCGGCATGAGGATGCGCGTGTCGATTGCACGGGCGCTCTCGATCAGGCCTCGGCTGCTGCTGATGGATGAGCCCTTCGCGGCTCTCGACGAGATCGCCCGCTTCCGGCTCAACGACGATCTCCTGAGGCTGCAGAGCGAGCTCGGCTGCACGATCGTGTTCGTGACGCATTCGGTCTACGAGAGCGCCTATCTGTCGAGCCGCATCGCGGTGATGTCCCGGCGCCCCGGCCGCATCGTCGCCGAAATCCCCGGCGAACCGCCTGGGCCGAGACCGAAGGACTTTCGCACCAGCCCTCGCTATGCGGCGCTGTGCGGACAGATCTCGCAGATCCTGCTGGAGCAGACGGAGGAGCACTTGTGATGGCTTCTCACGTCACTCCTGCGCCCAAGCGGGGCAACCCTGTCAGGCTCATCCTGCCCCTTGCGGTTTTCGCCGCGGCTCTTGCGGCCTGGGAGGGCTATGTGCGCCTGAACGGCGTTCCGCCCTACATCCTGCCGGCTCCCAGCCTGATCGCAACGACCATCGTGACCGACTGGCCGCTTCTCCGGGCTTCTCTTTTCACCACGCTCCAGACGACGCTCCTAGGCCTGGTGCTCGCCGTGCTCGGCGGCGTGTTCCTGGCCGTGCTCTTGAGCCTGTCGCGGATCGTCGAATACTCGCTCTACCCCTTCGCCATCGTGCTGCAGGTCACGCCGGTCATCGCCATCGCGCCGCTGCTCCTGATCTACATGCCGCAGGATGCTGCGGTCCTGACCTGCGCCTGGCTCGTCGCCTTCTTCCCGGTTCTCTCGAACACGATGCTGGGCCTTCAATCGGTCGACCGCAACCTGATGGAACTGTTCGGGCTCTATGGCGCCCCCGCAGCTAACCGGCCGCTTGCGCGCTTCCGGTCCCGGCTCAAGGCCCTGTGGTACCTGCGCCGCCCGGCCGCCCTGTCGGCCTTCCTGACGGGCCTGCGGATCGCCGGCGGACTCTCGCTCATCGGCGCCGTGGTGGCCGAGATGGCGGCAGGATCGGCGGGTGCCGGCTCGGGACTGGCCTATCGCATCATCGAAAGCCAATACCGCCTCAACATCCCGCGTCTGTTCGCAGCCCTCGTTCTCCTGGCGCTGACCGGGATCGTTCTTTATCTCCTGCTCGCCGGCATCAGCCATCTTCTCCTGCGCCGCTGGCATGAGAGCGCCCTTTCGCGGGACGCTTGAGCCCTCCCGATCCTTAGCCTGTGAACAATGAGCCGGCTTGTCATCGTACCGTCATGAGTCGCGTCCATGCTATGAAAGGCAGAGCTTCGAAGAGCGAGGGATGGATGGAAACCGACAACAAGCATCCGAGCATCAAGAGCGTCGGATGGGCTCTGGTTCAAGCCTCGCGCCTGCATCGAAGCCGGACGGGCGACAAGCTTTCCGAACTCGGCCTGTTCGCCGGCCAGGAACAGGTTCTGCAGGCCCTCGGCACGTCCGGTCCCATGACCATGGGAGAATTGGCCGCCATCCTGCGAGTGCGCCCGCCGACCGCCTCCAAGACCGTCTCGCGGCTGTCCGCCCTCAAGCTTGTGGAGCGCCACACTGAGCCCGGCGATGCCCGGGTCGTGCGCGTGAAGCTTACCAAGGAAGGCAAGCGAAAGGCCGCCGCCATCGATGCCCTGTGGGACGAGGTCGAGGGCGAACTGCTCCAGGGCTTCGACAACAAGGACCGCAAGCGCCTGCGCAAGCTCCTCCGGAAGGCGGCCAAGAATCTGGCTGGCCTCACGGGAGCCGATCAGAGCGGCTTCGAGGCCGACGACGAGGTCGACGGGCTGGAAGCCGTCGAGCCGGAGCTCGCCGCAACCGCCTGACGCACCTGCCACCCCTGCCGGCAGTGCACGAGGGGCGTGCGCTGCGGGTATTCGCATCGGGATGAAGCTGCCGCTACCATCCTCCGATGGCCGATACCGTTTCCACGTCCCTGATCAAACCAGTGTCCCAGCGCCGGAACCGCATGATCGGCATCGGCCTCATGTGCGCGGCACTGTTCTGCTTCTCCTGCCTCGACGCCACGGCCAAATGGGTGAACCAGTCGGTGGACCCCATGGTGACGGTCTGGGCCCGCTACATGTCGGCGGCCCTGCTCACCTTCATGGTCATCAACCCGCGGACCCAGCCGGGAGCGCTCAGGACGCGCCGCCTCCCGCTCCAGCTCCTCCGCTCCTTCCTGCTCCTCGCCTCCACCCTGTGCAATTTCCTCGCGCTGAAATACCTGCAGCTGGTCGAGACGCAGTCCATCATCTTCGCCACGCCCCTGCTGGTGGCGCTTCTGGCAGCCCCCATCCTGGGGGAGCGCATCGGCTGGCAGCGCCTGACCGCCATCGCCGTCGGGTTCGTGGGCATTCTCGTCATCACGCGGCCGGGCTCGGGAACCATGCACCCCGCGGCCCTGCTGTCGCTCGCCGGCTCCGTGGCCTATGCCTTCTACAACATCGTGACCCGGATGCTGGCCTCGAGCGATTCGATTGCGACCACGACCCTCTATTCGAGCGTTGCCGGCATCGCCCTGGTGACCCCTGCCCTGCCCTGGATCTGGTCCACCCCGTCCTCGCCCCTGGTCTGGTTCTTCCTGGCCACGACCGGCTTCTATGGCGCCTTCGGGCATTGGCTCCTCGTTCTCGCCCATGCCCGGGCTCCGGCGGCGATCCTGGCGCCCTTCATCTACAGCCAGATCATCTGGATGCTCGCGCTGGGCTACATCCTGTTCGGCGACTGGCCCGATTCTTGGACCTTCGTCGGGGCTGGCATCGTGATCGCATCGGGGCTCTACTTGCTCTCCCGCGAGCACACGAAACAGACACAGCCGGAGACGTCCTCATGAGCGATGCCCCCATCGAGACCCTGCCGGGGATCGGCCCCGTCACGCAGGGCTGGCTGAGCGAGGTCGGCATCTGCACCGAGGGAGAGCTTCGCTCCATCGGCGCCGTCGAGGCCTACCGGCGCCTCAAGTTCATGCTGCCCCGCCGCGTCAACCTGAATGCCCTCTACGCCCTGGAGGCGGCCTTGCGCGGTTGCCACTGGCTCGACCTGCCCCAGGATGTGAAAACCGCACTTCAGGATCAGGCCAAAGTCATCGACGAGGCCCTGCGCCGCGGTGCCGCCGCACGCTGCGCCATTCCCTGATCCCGGACAACAACAGGAAACGCCATGAGCCGCACCGACATCCTGATGACCGCGCCGATGATGCCGATCGTCATCGATACGCTGGAGAAAGCCTGCACGCTGCACCGCCTGTGGGAGCAGCCGGACCAGGAGGCGTTTCTCAAGGAGGTCGGGCCTCGCATCCGCGGCGTGGCCACCAGCACGCTCTACGGCCGCCTCGAGGCCTCGCTTTTCGACAATCTGCCGAACGTCGAGATCGTCTCGAGCTTCGGTGTGGGCTACGACAACGTGGATGCGGCGGAGGCAGCCCGGCGCGGTATCGTCGTCACCAACACGCCTGGCGTTCTCGACGACGAGGTGGCCGACCTGACCCTCGGCCTGCTGCTCGCGACCCTGCGCAAGATCCCGCAGGCCGACCGCTATCTGCGCGAGGGGAAATGGCTGAAAGCCTCCTTCCCGCTCTCGACGACCCTTCGTGAGCGCAAGGTCGGCATCGTCGGTCTCGGGCGCATCGGCAAGGCCATCGCACGACGCCTCGCAGGCTTCGATGTGGGCATCGCCTACCATGGACGCACGAAGCAGGACGATGTCGCTTATGCCTATCATCCCACAGTCATCGGCCTCGCGGAGGCCTGTGACGTGCTGATCGTCATCACGCCGGGTGGCGCCGCCACCCGCCACCTGATCGATGCGGATGTGCTGAAGGCCTTGGGGCCCAACGGCGTGCTGATCAACGTGGCGCGCGGCACCGTGGTGGACGAGCAGGCACTGATCGAGGCCCTCAGGTCCGGGACCATTCTCAGCGCCGGCCTTGACGTCTACGAGGATGAGCCGCGCGTGCCGCAGGAATTGATCGACATGGAGCACGTGGTTCTCCTGCCCCACATCGCATCCGCCTCGGTCCACACCCGCAACGCCATGGGCAAGCTCGTGGCCGATAACCTGATTGCATGGTTCGAGGGCAAGGGGCCGCTGACGCCGGTGCCGGAGACGCCTTACAAGGGGCGATAGGTTCATCGTCATCACCGGCCTTGTGCCGGTGATCCCGATTCATTGAAACGTTGAGCTCTTCTTATCGGGATGGCCGGGACAAGCCCGGCCATGACGAGGAGGGTGTCATTCCCGGCCGGAGATGGCGGAGCCATCGGAGGGGAAGGGAATCCACAGCCGCGCGTGAGAGTGGATCCCCTTCCCTCGCTCCGCTCGCCGGGGATGACATCAGTGTCCGCTTGTGAAGAGCGAAGTCTAAAGCGCGAACCCACCATCGACCAGGTGAATGTGCCCGGTCGTGTAGCTCGCCTCGTCCGACGCGAGATAGACAGCAAGCGCCGCCACCTCTTCGGCCGTGCCGAGCCGGCCCATGGGCTGGCGGTCGACAAAGGCCTGGCGCACGGCCTCCAGGCTCTGGCCGGAGCTCTCGGCCTGAGCGGCGATCCGCTCGTCGAGAGACGGCGACTGAATCGTGCCGGGGCAGATGGCGTTGGCGCGGACGCCGCGCTTGATGAAATCCGCCGCCACCGCCTTGGTGAGGCCGATCACCGCCGCCTTAGTGGTGCCGTAGACATAGCGGTTGGGAATGCCGCGCACGGAGGAGGCTCCGGACGCGATGTTGACAATCGAGCCACGGCCCTTCTCCAGCATGCCCGGCAGCACCGCGTGAATCGTGCGGTGCATGGACTTCACATTCAGGTCGAAGGAGAAATCCCAATCCTTGTCGGAGCATTCGAGAATCGTGCCGTGATGCACGAAGCCCGCCGCATTGACGAGGATGTCGAAGGATCCCGCCTCGGAGACGAGTTGCTCGACATCCGTGCCCGAGAGCACATCGAGCCTGCGCTTCTCGGCACCCTCGAGGCCCTCCAGCTTCCCCACATCCAGGTCCGTCGCCCAGACCGTCGCGCCCTCGCGGAGGAAGGCCTCCGCAATGGCGCGTCCGATCCCCTGCCCTGCCGCCGTGACGAGAGCGGTTTTTCCTTGAAGCCTGTTCATGAGAACCCTCGCTCCCGTCGTTGCGTTCAGTGGTTGTCGCGCGGCACGCCGAAGGTCTGCGCGACCTTCTGGTACTTCACGGCGGGCTTGAGGGTCATGCCCTCGGAGAGCTGATCGACCATGGAGCGCTGGATCTCCTGCCAGGGCGTCTGGCTCGCCGGATAGGCATAGCCGCCCCGCGCTTCGAGATCGGCGCGGCGCTTCTGCAATTCTTCCGCCGGGAGAAGAATGTCGGCACTGCGCTTGTTGAGGTCGATGCGGATGCGGTCGCCCGACTGCAGTAGCGCCAGTCCGCCGCCGACGGCAGCCTCGGGCGAGGCGTTCAGGATCGACGGCGTGCCGGACGTGCCGGACTGACGGCCGTCGCCGATGCACGGCAGGGAGAGAACGCCGCGTTTGATCAGCGCGCCCGGCGGCTGCATGTTCACCACTTCCGCCGCGCCCGGATAGCCGACGGGGCCGGCGCCGCGCATGATCAGGATCGTGTGCTCGTCGATGTTGAGCGACGGATCGTCGATGCGGTGGTGATAATCCTCCGGCCCATCGAACACGACCACACGTCCCTCGAAGGCATTGGGATCCTCCGGGTTGTTGAGGTAGCGCTCCTGGAATTCGGGGCTGATCACGCTCGTCTTCATGATCGCGGAGTCGAAGAGCGTACCCTTCAGATTCAGGAAGCCCGCCTTCTCCTTCAGCGGATTGTCGTAGGAGCGGATCACGTCGTGATCCCAGGTGTGCTTGCCGCGGCAATTCTCGCCGATGGTGGTGCCGGTGCAGGTGATAGCATCCTCGTGGATCTTGCCGGCGCCGATCAGCTCGGCCATCACGGCCGGCAGGCCGCCGGCGCGGAAATACTCCTCGCCGAGATATTCGCCCGCAGGCTGCACGTTGACGAGCAGCGGGATCTCGAAGCCGATGCGCTCCCAGTCGTCGCAATCGAGCGGCACGCCGATATGCTTGGCGATGGCGTTGATGTGGACCGGCGCGTTGGTGGAGCCGCCGATGGCCGCATTGGCCACGATGGCGTTCTCGAACGCCTCGCGGGTCATGATGTCGGAGGGCTTCAGATCCTCCCACACCATGTCGACGATGCGCCTGCCGGTCTCGTAGGCCATCTGCCCGCGCTCGCGATAGGGAGCGGGCACCGCCGCCGAACCGGGCAGGGACATGCCGAGCGCTTCGGCGAGAGCGTTCATCGTCGAGGCCGTGCCCATGGTGTTGCAGTGGCCGACGGAGGGCGCGCTCGAGCCCACGATGTCGATGAACTGCTGGTAGTCGATGTCGCCGGCCGCATGGCGCTCGCGCGCCTTCCACACGATAGTGCCGGAGCCCGTGCGCTCGCCGTGGTGCCAGCCGTTCAGCATCGGCCCGACATTGAGCGAGATCGCCGGAATGTTCACGGTGGCCGCCGCCATGAGGCAGGCCGGCATGGTCTTGTCGCAGCCGGTGAGCAGCACGACGCCATCGAGCGGGTAGCCGTAGAGCACCTCGACAAGGGACAGGTAGGCCAGGTTGCGGTCGAGGCAGGCGGTCGGGCGCTTGCCGGTTTCCTGAATCGGATGGCACGGAAATTCGAAGGCCACGCCGCCGGCCGCCGTGATTCCGTCGCGCACGCGCTTGGCGAGATCCAGGTGGTGCCGGTTGCAGGGGGACAGATCGGATCCGGTCTGCGCGATGCCGATGATCGGCTTCTTGCCCTGCAGCTCCTTGCCCGTAAGGCCGAAGTTCAGGTAGCGCTCAAGATAGAGCGCGGTCATGCCGGGATTGTCCGGGTTGTCGAACCAGAGCCGCGAGCGAAGCTGATCGGGAGTGCGACGGTGAGGCCTCTCAGCCATTCTTCATTTCCTTATTAGACATCGATAAGCGGATGGGCAGGTATTTGATCTGGAGCGGGAGCCGAGATCAACCATCCCTGTGATGAAAGTCGGGTCATTCGACGAGAAACTTCCGGTGAAGGTTTCCTCGGATGGTCCGCCCGTCTTCCTGGCGAGCAGGCACTTGATATGCTATATCGATTACAAGACCTCGCCCGACGCACTCCCCACCTCGGTTCCGTGACACGACAATGCTGCGCCCTGCCCTTTTCCTCATCATGACGACCACGCTGATCCTTCCGGCTCAGGCCGGCGATTGCCCGACAGCCCAGACGGCAAAGCTCGGCTTCGTCCTGGAGCGGCGGGGCACGACGGCGGAGATCCGCCCCGCTTCGGATCACTTCGTTCACGTGGTGAATTCCTATCCCGACGGGAAGACCCAGAATGTGATCTACTACCGGGGCCTCTTCCCGGTCAGCCGCTTCGACGACACGGCCCGCAGCATCAACATTCCCGTGTCCGACCTGCGCACCGTGTTCCCGCTGGAGCCCAAGTCCCGCCGCGCCATCACCTATGCGCCGGCCCAGCCCGACAAGGTGGGCGCCCTGATCTCGCTCGAGCTTGCGGTCACGGGCCAGGAGCAGATGCAGCTCGGCGACTGCTCCTACAAGGTTCTGGTCGTCCGCAACCGCTACCTGAACGCAGCAGGCAAGGTCACATCCGAGTACACGGATCTCTACTCGCCCGAGCTCGGCTTCGTTCTGGCCAAGCGTTACGATGAAAGAGGCACGCAGACCACCGTGCGGTATGAAACCATCAGGCCCCTCGGGAAGACCTCGCCTCTCTGAAACGCCTCAGGTCAGCGCGCCTGCCGTGTTGTCGATCTGGGATCGCACGGCCGAATCGAGATCGAGCGCCTCGGCCAGCTGGTTCAGGAACTCGCGCTCCTGGATCGTGTCGGGATCGATGGCGATGCGGGCTGCCGAATAGACCTGAGCGGCCTTCTCCGGATCGTTCACATTGGCGGCGAGCTCTTCCACATCGGCGGGCGACGCCATCTCGGTGTCGAGCCAGCGGGTGGCATCCGGGTCGATGCCCGCCTCGGTCAGGCCTTTGACGATTCGCGACCGCTCCGCGTCATCGATATGCCCGTCGGCTGCCGCCGCTGCCACCATGGTGCGCAGGAAGAGGAGCGCATCGTCCTCGGTCTGGGAGACCGGGTGGAAGCGCGAGGTTTCCGGCACGCTGAGGGCCGACTGCGCGACCGCTTCATCCGGCCCGGATGCAGGAGATCCGGCTGCGGCCGCCTCGGCTCCGTCCATGGTCGGGACGGTCGCGCCACCCGCTGCTTCTGCGGTGGAGCCCTTGGCCGATTGCTGGCTCTGATAAGCCTTATAGGCCAACCCGCCGATCACCGCGAGACCGCCGAGCTTCACCAGATTGCCGGTGAGCTTGCTCTTCTTGCGCCCTCTGAACAGGAGCCCGGCCAAGCCGAGGAGAGCCGTCTGGGTCAGGCCCGGATGCTGGGTGGCGAAATCCTTGGCCTTCTGCAACAGCTGGTCGGGCGACTGGCCGGTGACCTGGGTGACGCTCTTTTCGACCTGCTGCCGCATGCCGCCTTGAGCCGGCTGGCCCGAATTCTGCTGATCGGGACGCCCGATGGTTCCGATGAATGCATCCAACAGCTTCCGGTAATCGACCATTCGGCCCTCCTGTCGTCTCTGAACCAAGCCAAGAACAACGGGAGCGCCGCCGAATGGTTCAGGTTCTCGCGATAAGGCCCGGGCTCGGGCCTTGGAGCACCGCGCTTCACCCTCAGGCCGACTTCGGCACCATGGCGGTCCGGGCCTTGAACAGCTGGGACACGATCACCGGGGCTGCCATGGCAAGGCCGATCAGCGTGGTGGTTCCGTTGGGCGCGATGATCGGCAAGGCCGCCAGACCGATGAGCCAGCGCTCCCAGGCCCGCATCGTGGTCAGCCCATAGCTGGCGAAGGCTGCCGACAGGAACATGATGCCGACAACGGCACCGCCGACGACGAACAGAAAACCGGGCCATGTGAATTCGGGCGTCACAATGAGCATGGCCGGCCCATAAACGAAGACGAACGGCACCAGCACCTTGCCGAGACCGAGACGGAAGGCCGTGTTGCCGGTCTTGAACGGATCGGCGCCCGCCATGCTGGCGCCCGCATAGGCCGCCAGCGCCACGGGGGGCGTGATGTCGGCGAGCACCCCGTAATAGAAGACGAAGAAATGGGCGACGAGGGGCTGGACGCCGAGAAGGCCGAGGGCCGGCGCTGCCACCGTCACCATGATGATGTAGTTCGCCGTCGTCGGCACGCCGCAGCCGAGCAGGATGCAGACGAGGGCGGTCATCAGCAGGGTGAAGAACAGGGTCATGGCCTTTACGTCGGTCAGCGCCACCGGCAGGACATCCGTGAAGGTCTGCGCCATCTGGGCGGCGAAGGACGTGACGATGAAGGAGATCTTGAAGCCCACGCCCGTAAGCGTGACGATGCCCACGATGATGCCGACCGTGGCGGCCGCCGCGCCGACGCCGATGGCGTATTTCGCCCCCACCACGAAGGCGTCGATGAGGTCGAACACCACCGCTTTGCCGGCGTCGCTCCTGAGGAAGGTGTAGACCAGGAGCGCCAGGACGAAGGCGAGCACCGGCCCCACGAACACGAGCTGCGTGAGCAATCCCGCGGCGATAGCTGCGATGACGGCGACGAGGAAGCCGATATTGATCAGCGGCACCCGGGTGGCGCCGACGACCAGGCAGGCCGTGATGCCCCAGAAGGCCGCCAGATAGGGCGTGAAGCCGGAGAACAGCACGATCAGCAGAACCGCAAGCGGCATGATCGTCTGCCATCCCTCGCGGATCACCTGCGCGGCTCTCGGCAGTTCCTCCGGCGGCAGGCCCTTCAGCCCGGCGCGCTTGGCCTCGAGGTGGACCTGCATGAACACGCCGAAGAAATGCATGCAGGCCGGCACGAGCGCCGCCAGGATGATCGTCTGGTACGACATGTTGAGGAACTCGACCATCAGGAAGGCCGCGGCGCCCATGATCGGCGGGGTGATCTGGCCGCCGGTGGAGGCCGCCGATTCGACGGCCGCCGCGAAATGGCGCTGGTAGCCGACCCGGATCATCGCCGGGATCGTCAGCGAGCCGACCGTCACCGTGTTGGCGATGGAGGAACCGGAGATCATGCCGAACAGGGCGGAGCCGAAGATCGAGACCTTCGCCGGCCCGCCGGCAAAGCGCCCGGCCAGGCAGGTGGCGAGATCGATGAAGAGCTTGCCCAGCCCCACCCGTGTGGCGAGCACGCCGAAGAGCACGTAGTGGAAGACGTAAGTGGCAACAACTCCCAGGGCGATGCCATAGATGCCCTGGCTGGTGAGGTAGAGGTGATTGACGATGTTGGACCAGGAGGCGCCGGGATGCTGCAGAATGCCCGGCATGGACGGGCCGAAATACGCATAGAGCATCACGCCGATCGAGATGACCGGGAGCGGCCATCCCACCGAGCGGCGGGTTGCTTCCAGCAGGACGACGATCAGGATCGTGCCCATGACCACGTCGTTGGTGGAAGGATTGCCGACGCGGAAGGCCAACTCGTTGAAGATCCAGGGCACGTAAAGGCTCGCGACCGCGGCCGCGATGGCCAGAGCCCAGTCGACCAGCGAGATGCTGCCCGGGCGCCACCAGCTCGACGGGGCGATCCGGTCGTAGTCCCTTTTCGATGCCGAGAAGACGAGGAAGATCAGGCCGAGCACGAAGGCCATGTGGATGCCGCGATGGGTGGCCTCCCGCAGCAATCCGAAACCCGCCGTGTAGTAGTGGAAGAACGACAGGGCCAGCAGGAGGCCCGCCACGAGCCATGCGGTCCCTGTCGGCAGGGGCCGGAAGCGCATCTCGGGATCGAACTTCTCCTCGAGGCTGCGATCCTCGATAAGCGTCTGGGCATCGGTGGCGGTCATGACGGGGTCTCGGGCTGGAAGCAAAGCGCCTCCCGCGACGCTCGCCGCGGGAGGCTTGGATCGGACGTCAGATCAGAATCAGCTCTTGAGGAGGCCGGCTTCCTTGTAGAAGCGCTCCGCGCCCGGATGGAGCGGAATGCCGGCGCCGGCAAGCGCGGTGTCCTTGCGGATCAGCTTGCCCTTGGCATGGCCAGCATCCAGCGCTGCACGGGTCTTGTCGCTCCACAGGCCCTTGACGACATCATAGACGACCGCCTCCGGCACCTTGGCCGAGGTCACCCACTGGGCTCCGACAGCCAACGTCTTCACGGCGCCCACGTCCTTGTAGGTGCCGGCCGGGATCTCGTCCGCGGCAAAGAAGCTGTATTGCTTGCGGATCGCGTCCGCCTCGGGACCAGACAGGGGAACGAGATCGATGCCTCCGCCCGTGGCGGCGAGTTCCGTGATGGCGCTGGTGGGATATCCGCCGACGAAGAAGAAAGCGTCCAGTCCGCCGTCGCGCATGCGCTCGGCCGCCTGGTTCGGCTTCAGGAAGTCGGCCTTCACGTCGGATTCCTTGAGACCCCAGCCTGCCAGGATGATCCTGGCGTCGACGAGCGTGCCCGAGCCTGGCTCGTCGAGAGAGACGCGCTTGCCCTTAAGGTCGGCGACGGACTTGATATTGGCGGATTTCGCGGCGACGAGATGGATGCTTTCAGGGTAGAGATTGGCCAGGAGCCGCAGATCCTCGATCTTGCCCTTGCCCTCGAAGAGGCCGGTTCCCGTGTGAGCCCAATAGGCCACGTCGGCCTGGCTGAACCCGGACTCGAGAGCCCCCGAGGCGATGGAGTTCACGTTGGCCACGGAGCCGTTCGAGGCCTGGGCCGTCAGGACGAGCTGGGGTGGGTTCGACACGGCGTTGGCGATGAGGCCGCCGATCGGATAGTAGGTGCCGGCGGTGCCGCCCGTGCCGATCCGGAAGAAGGCAGGCCCTTGGGCGAAGGCGTTGCGGCCGAGAGCCACTGCGGCGCCCAGGCCGAGGCCGATCTTGGCCAAGTCGCGGCGTGTCATTGTCATGGACATGTACTCCCCTCGTGAAGGATGGACCGCATGTGATACGGTTCCGCTCCACTCTAACGGGAATTCCGTCCTCGTCTACGGCCGTCGGGGTTTGACGTAGCGGGTCATACAGATTGCGTAAGGACACTCTCAGTCGCCTGACCGTTTAGGGCGTTTCGCCCTCCACGGTCCGTTTGCACAAGCCATGGATCGGATAAAGCCTTTTTGGGCGGGTGGTTTAGGGCATTCGTGTCCCGATGTGCCGCATCACTCTGCGGCAATTTCGGGTGCGCGGGTGCCTGGCTTGCTGGATCGTTTCCGGCTGCGCTGAGCTCTGCGTTGCGGGCGAGCGCAGGCAGTTCGGTCTGTTCCTCGATGGTTGATGCGGAAGGGCTCTCGCGGTTTTCCGTTTTGCGGTGTCTGGACAAGCAAAAACCCTCGAAGGACGAGCCGTTCGAGGGCTTTGTTGATCTCATATGCTGTTGAGTATTGGTTGCGGGGACAGGATTTGAACCTGTGACCTTCAGGTTATGAGCCTGACGAGCTACCGGGCTGCTCCACCCCGC
>NZ_JAELXT010000012.1 GCF_016427565.1 Microvirga splendida | reverse complement strand
TCGTAAAGCGTGTCTGGGGCATGGAGATCCTCCTGCTTCATACAAGAAGTGCTCTCCATTTTTCCGAAACAAGACCAAACAGGTCGAACACATGGCCGCACCGACCAGCCTTGCAGAAGCGTTCAACAAAGCCCTTGCCAATAGGGAGCCGTCCACACATGGCACTAAGCTGGCCTTAGCCATATTTCCGGTATCGAGTGGAATGCAGTCGTTGGTTCGAGGGAACACACGCGCACTTGCCTGTCACGCCACAACCGGACTGGGTTGTTTGCAAGCGGAGAAGAGAGGCGCAGTTGGGGTTGAAAGGCCCTTCTCCGAACCCCAGAGAGCGCTTGCCAGAAAATGGCTGCGTCAAAATTGGCACAAGAATTCGGGCATTAGCAGAAGGTGTGCCGAAGAGCATAATTCTGCTATTTCAGAGAGTTAGATAGTGGCGGAGGGAGCGGGATTCGAACCCGCGATACGGTTTCCCGTATACACACTTTCCAGGCGTGCGCCTTCAACCACTCGGCCACCCCTCCAGCGAGAGCCTTCTCGGCTCAGGAACCTTGGCCCGCCGGTTCGGCAGGCTGGTCAGGTTCTCCGCTTACGTCTGCGGAGCGCCCGTGTATCGCTAAACGTGGACAAAAGGCAAGACCGAACTTGTGACAAATCATCCGGAATCGCCTTTGCCATTGCGACAAAAGAGACTAGATAATCTCCCCTCTGTTTGGAGAGGTATCCTCCCTTGAAGTTTCTCGCGCGTAGCCTCGGCCTCCTGCTGATCGCGGCAGGGTTTGTCGGACTGGTCATTGATGGAACACGCTCCATCGTCAACAATGCTGTATCGTTTGCCCCCATCGGCAAGGTGGCCGGCGTCATCTTTCCTGGCAGCATGGCCGGCCTGGAAGGAGGCGTCGCGCAACCCAGCTCTCCGTGGCTGTGGGAGCCCATCGCCACTTACGGCCTTCAGCTGCCCGCCTCGTTGACCGGCTTCATCATCGGGGCGTTCCTTTTGTGGCTGGGCCAAAAGCCCCTGGAGCCCATCGGCTACTTGGCCGAGCGCTGAGGCCTTCACGGCAAGGTGACGCAAGCGGGCTCTCCCACTCGCCCGGAGCAGTGACTACATAAGCGGGGTCACGCGAGGAACCCCCCATGTTCAGCTTCCGCAAACGCATCGACCTGCCGACCGCCGCCGAGGCCCTGCCGGGCCGGTCCGGCGCGATCCCCACCGCCGAGCGGCACTTCGTCAACGGGCGCCCGCTGCTGCCGCCCTATCCGGACGGCATGGAGAAGGCCCTGTTCGGTCTCGGCTGCTTCTGGGGCGCCGAGCGCAAATTCTGGCAGCTGGGCGACGGCATCTGGGTCACCGCCGCGGGCTATGCTGCCGGCACCACCCCGAACCCCACCTACGAGGAGGTCTGTTCGGGCCTCACCGGCCATAACGAGGTGGTGCTCGTGGTTTTCGATCCTAAGACGATTTCCTACGAGGCCCTGCTGAAGACCTTCTGGGAGAACCACGACCCCACCCAGGGCATGCGCCAGGGCAACGATGTGGGCACCCAGTACCGGTCGGGCATCTACGTGTTCGACGAGAACCAGCGCCGGGCCGCCGAGACGTCCAAGGCGGCCTACGCCGAGGCGCTGGCCGCCAAGGGCTACGGGCCGGTCACCACCGAGATCCTGGACGCGGGTCCGTTCTACTTCGCCGAGGATTACCACCAGCAGTACCTGGCCAAGAATCCGAACGGCTATTGCGGCCTGGGCGGCACCGGGGTGTCCTGCCCCGTCGGCGTGGGCGTCGCGGCCGAATAGGCCGGTCCACTTATCTTGAGTCTTCAGAGCGGCTCGCCTCCGGCAGGGGGAGCCGCTCTTTTTGGTTCAGGGCCCGTCGGGCGCCTCGAGAACGCTGCGGCACTCGTTGGGCAGCTGCGCCATGGTCAGGGGCGGGCGCGGCTTGCCCGGCTTCGGGTTCAGCATCTGGGGCGTGAACCATCCTGCAAGCTCCGCGCCGCAGCCGTCGCCCCCGGGGGGCGGATCCTGGTCCGAGCACCCGGCACTGCCGGCCGGGCAGGCGAGGCGGATGTGGAAGTGATAGTTGTGGCCCCACATGGGCCGCACCTTGGTGAGCCAGCCGCGGTCCGCGCCCGCCTCGCGGCAGAGCGCCTTCTTGATGGCCGGGTTCACGAAGATCCGGGCGACGCTTCGTTCCTGCGCGGCAGCGCGGATGAGGGCGGTGTGCTGCGGCGTCCAGCGGTTGGGATCCACGTCGAGCCAGTCGTCGCGCACCATGTTGGTGGCCGACAGCTCCTCCCGCTCGGCCCGCGACAGGCGGCGGTCGGGCATGGGCGTGAGCCAGATATCCGCATCGAGGCCGATCTGGTGCGAGGCGTGGCCCGTGAGCATCGGCCCGCCGCGCGGCTGCGAGATGTCGCCCACGAGGATGCCCGGCCAGCCGTTGACGGAGGGAAGACGGGTGGCGAAGCGCTGCAGGAAGTCGATCAGCTGCGGGTGGCCCCAGTTGCGGTTGCGGGACAGGCGCATGACCTGCCAGTTTTCGCCGTCGAACGGGATGGCCGCCGCGCCGGCCACGCAGCCGCGGGCATAGCCGCCGATGGAGCGCGCGCGCAGGTCGGTCGGCGTGGTGCGGCGGCCGAAGAGTTCCTTGGCGGCCAGCTTCGGATCGCTCGGGTTGGCGAGCGGCGGCAGAGGCTTCGGGTTCAGGGTGCCCTTGTCCTGCGCGGCGGCGGAACCGCCGAGGACGAGGGCGAGCGCGAGAGCGGAGAAGCGAATCGGGTTCATGCCCAAAGGCTAACCCGCATGCCTTCACTTCGGAACGTGCTGGAGGCGGCCATCTTGTCGCTCTTTATGAGAAGGGCCGGATCGGCGATCCGGCCCTCTTGCGTCGTCAGTGCCGCGGTTGCGGACGGCCCTCATAGGGGCCGCGCTGGCTCACATGGCCCGGACCGAGGGTGCGCTTGTCGTGCCCGTTGCCGGTGCGCCGCATGGTGGGCTGGTAGCGCGGCGTCGGGCGCTTGACCTGGCGCCGGCGCCGGCCTCCACCGAGAGGCGGCATGAACAGCGCCGCGATCCCGGCCGCCACGCCGGCCAGGATGGTGGCCGTGACGAGGGGATGAAGCTGCGCCTCGAGCAGCAGGCTCGTCTTGCGCGGCTCGCCCGGAAGGGACGAGTACATGTCGCCGTCCTGGCGGGCCTGATAGAGGTTGTCGCGCATGCCGGGCCGCTCCGGCTGGTCGGTGGTCTGCGAGCCGTAGCCCGTCCACTCCATCGCCTTGTCCAAGAGGCGCGGGGCCACCTTGCCCATGGCGCCGATCACCCAGCCGCCGAACCCGACGGTGATCTCGCGCCGCTGGTTCTCGGCCGAGAAAGCAATCGCCTTCGCCACCAGATGCGGATCGTAGGCCGGCGGCGGAACGGCGTTGTTGTGGTCGAGGTAGTTGCGGGCGTGCTCGACATAAGGCGTGTCGATGGAGGAGGGCTTGATCAGCGTGATCGCAATCGGAGCGCCCTGGTTCTCCAGCTCCATGCGCAGGCCGTCGGTGAAGGCCTTCACCGCATGCTTGGAGGCGGAGTACTGGGTCTGCAGGATCATGGTCCGCTCGGACAGGACGCTGCCCACATTGATGATGGTGCCGCCGCGGCGGCGCAGGTGGTCGGCGGCGATCATGGAGCCGTTCACGACGCCCCAATAGTTGACGTCGAAGAGCTGCCGCTGATCCTCCATGGGGATCTCGGTGAGGGCACCGTACAGGGCCACGGCTGCATCGTTCACCCAGGTGTCGAAGCCGCCGAAGGTGTCGATGGCCGTGCGCGCCACGCGCTCCAGATCCTCCCGCTTGCTGACATCCGCCGCCACCGCAACGGCGCGGGTGCGGCCTTGGCTGAGCTCGTCGGCGATCTTGCGCAGAGCCTCCTCGTTGCGGGCCACGAGAACGAGGCCTCTGGCGCCGCGCTCGGCGAACAGGTGCGCTGTTGCAAGTCCGATGCCGCTGGATGCGCCGGTGATGACGACCACCTGCTCCTCGACCGGCTTCTGGCGAACCGCCATGGCAATCTCCTTCATGTCCTCATGTTTCTGGAAGCGTTGATCAACGTGAGGGCGGTAAGGGGGTTCCTACGGCAGCGCTTCGGTCCGGGCCTGAGCCTTGGAAAGCCTTGAGAAGCGGGGCGGGGGATCGGAACCGGGTTTTCGACCCGAGCGTTGCCTTAGGATCTCACACACGAAGGAGCGAGATGATGCAGACGACGGCACAGAGCGGTGACGTTCGCGAAACCCACAGCCTGATCGCCAGCGACAAGGTCGAGGGAACGCCGGTCCGCCGCTCGGACGGTGAGAAGATCGGGACGATCGAGCGCGTGATGATCGAGAAGCGGTCCGGCAAGGTGGCCTATGCGGTCATGAGCTTCGGCGGCTTCATGGGTCTCGGCGAGGAATACTACACCCTTCCCTGGGGTGTCCTGAAGTACAACACGGAGCTGGATGCCTACGAGCTGAACCTCAACGAGGATCAGCTGCGCGGCGCTCCCCGGCGCAGCGCGGAAGGGCACGATGCCTCCTACGACCGGGAATGGGAGGAGCATGTCCACCGCTACTACAACGCCACCCCCTACTGGGGCGCCAGCGACCCGATGAGCACGGGCCGGTAGCCCGGTCCAACCTGAAAAAGAAATCGCCCGGCTTTCACCGGGCGATTTTTTATGCGCATGCGCCGGACGATAGGGAAGCCTATCCCGGCGCGTGCGGCATGCGTCTTAGCGCTTCGACTTCGACGGGCTCTTGCGGGCGCTCGACGAGCGGGAGCCGGACGAACGCTTGGCCACTTTGCCCGACTTCTTCGTGGAAGAGGTCCGGCTGGTGGAGGCGGCAGCGCGCTTGGGCGCCGACTTGGAGCCGCTGCGCGACTTGGAGGCCGAGCTGCGGGACGAGGACTTCACCGCGCCGCGGCTGGAGCTGCGCGAAGCCGTCTTCTTGGCCGAGGAGCGCGATGCGCCCGAGCGAGCCGACGAGGACTTGCGGGAAGCCGACGAGCTCGACTTGGCCGAAGCCTTCTTGGCGGTCGACTTCTTGGGAGCCGTCTTCTTGGCAGTGGTCTTCTTTGCCGCTGTCTTCTTAGCGGTGGTCTTCTTGGCTGTGGTCTTCTTGGCCGCCGACTTTGCAGAGGACTTCGCCGAGGTCTTCTTGGCGGCAGTCTTCTTGGCGGTGGTCTTCTTTGCAGCCGTCTTCTTGGCTGTGGTCTTCTTCGCCGTAGCCTTCTTGGCGCCGGACTTGGCAGAGGACTTCGAGGCCGACTTCGCGGTCGACTTCGCAGCCGTCTTCTTGGCCGTCGTCTTCTTGGCGCCCGAGCTCTTCGAGCCGGACTTCTTGGCGCTGGACTTCTTGGCGCTGGACGAGCCGCTGCGAGAGCTGCTCTTCTTCGCGGTCTTCTTGGTGCTGGTCGCACCGGTGTCACCCGTGAACAGCATCGTCAGCGGGTTCTTGGTATCTGTCGGCATTGCCGCCTCCTTCAAGGGCCTTCGCGTGCAACCGTCACGCTTGCAAGGCAACGTCGTTATACCAAGGGGGTTCCGAATAACGGAAAGTGTAGACAGTAGAGCGCGCACTTTTTCTGTGGATATGTTGCTCGACGATGCTCTCTTCACTTGCCGGTGCAAGACTCAATATCGGTTGCGAGATGAGGCAGTTAGCGTCTCTTCCTGAGAGGCCGCGGCATGCGCGATCGTATCGGAAGGCTGTCGTATGCTGTCTGAAAAATCTCTAAATTTCAATGGCTTGCATGATGTTGAAAGTTGATATGACTCAACGTGCGAGTATTCGAACATCTTCAGGAACGTTCAACATCGCGGTGCCGACCTCCCCACTCGGAGAGGGATGATCGGCGTCTTTCACGACTCCGATAACGCGCTCCGACACGGCTCGAAAAAATCGTCTCTCCGGCATGACATGCGGCATGGGAGCGACAGTTCGAGTCAAGAATCACGTTCGACGACCTGTCGCTCGACACGTCGTGTGCCGACCTGACGACAATCGCTCATGCGCGTCTTGGTCGCTGGAGGCATCGTGTCGATGAAGGCTTCACGCGACGGAAGCGGCAGGGTAAGCGGAAGGGGCATTCACATCGTCCGGTCCATCGTGCCCCAACGCCGCATCCTTGCCGTCGTCCTCTGGATGAGCGGCGCACTCCTTTCCTTCTCGGCAACGGCCATCGCCGTGCGCGCGCTCGCAGCCAGCTTCTCGATCTTCGAGATGCTGGCGGTTCGTAACGCGGCCGGAGTCCTGATCCTGCTTGGACTTGCGCTCTTCAAACCGGCGCTCAGGCCGGGCCTGAAGCCGCGGCGCTTCCGTCTCCATCTCGCGCGCAACGTCCTGCATTTCGCCGGCACGGACGGATGGGCTTTCGGCCTCACGCTCCTGCCGCTCGCAACGGTCTTCGCGCTCGAGTTCACCACGCCGGCCTGGGTGGCGCTGCTGGCGATTCCGCTGCTCAAGGAGAAGATGACGCGAGGACGATTGGTGGCCGTGATCCTTGGCTTCATCGGCATTCTCGTGATCCTGCGGCCTGGCCTGGAATCCTTGCAGCCGGCCAGTTTCCTGATGCTCGGCGTGGCCTTCAGCTTCGCTCTCGTGGCCATCATGACCAAGCGCCTCACGATGACCGAGAGCACCTTCTCGATCCTGTTCTTCATGAACCTGCTGCAGCTGCCCATGAACCTCGCGGGCGTGAGCCGGGCCTTCTGGCTCGAGGTGCAGTCGGCGCATGTGCTGCCCTTGGTCGGCATCTCGCTCGGCGGCCTGCTGGCGCATTATTGCCTGACCAACGCCTACCGTCAGGGCGATGCCACGATGGTCGTGCCCCTGGACTTCATGCGCATCCCGCTCATCGCCTTCGTCGGCTGGCAGTTCTATGGCGAGCCGCTCGATCCCTTTGTTTTCCTCGGAAGCTTCTGCATCATCGTGGGTCTTCTCTATTCCCTTCACCGTGAGGCACGAACCGCATGACCTGGTCGCCGCAACAGGACGCCGCCCTGAAAGCCGTCGCCGAATGGCTGCGCCGCGGCGACCGTCCGGTGTTTCGCCTGTTCGGCTATGCCGGCACCGGCAAGACGACTCTCGCCAAGCACATCGCCGAGCACGTGGACGGCGAGGTGGCCTTCGGCGCCTATACGGGCAAGGCGGCGCTCGTGCTGCGCACGAAGGGCTGCGCGGATGCCTCCACGATTCATTCGATGATCTACCGCTCGCGGGAGTCGGACGAGAACGGCCCGCAATTCGTCATCAACCGCCAGAGCCCGGCCTCGAAAGCCGACCTCATCATCATCGACGAATGCTCTATGGTGGACGAGGAGCTGGGGCGCGATCTCCTGTCCTTTGGTCAGCCGGTTCTCGTGCTCGGCGACCCGGCGCAGCTGCCGCCGGTCAAGGGCGGCGGCTTCTTCACGGAAGGGGAGCCCGACATGATGCTCACGGAGGTGCATCGCCAGGCCAAGGACAACCCGATCATCCATCTCTCGATGACGGTACGCGAGGGCGGGCGCCTCGAGGCGGGCACCTATGGTGACAGCCGCATCATCCGCCGCCGCGAGATCGATGCGGCCGCCGTCATGGCGGCCGATCAGGTGCTGGTCGGCCTCAACAAGACGCGGCGCCTCTACAACACGCGCCTGCGCGAATTGAACGGCTACCGCGATCCCATGCCGGCCGCGGGCGAGAAGCTCGTCTGCCTGCGCAACGACAAGATCAAGGGGCTGCTCAACGGCGGCACCTGGAGCATCCAGGCCCTGCGCGGCATCCGCAACGACTTCATCCGCATGGACGTGCTGCCCGACGACGATCCCCGTCGCCGGTCCGTGGAGGTGGCCGTGCACAAGGCTTTCTTCGAGGGCACGGAGGAGGAGGTGCCGTTCGTCCTGCGCAAGGAGTCGGACGAGTTCACCTATGGCTACGCACTGACCGTGCACAAGGCGCAAGGCTCGCAGTGGGACGATCTCGTGCTCTTCGACGAGTCCTATGCCTTCCGCGAGCACCGCAGCCGCTGGCTCTACACGGCCCTGACCCGGGCCGCCGAGAAGATCACCGTGGTGATCTAGAGGGCGGCTTCGCCCCGCATTCGGAACCCGATCAAGCTTGAGCGCTTATGCTTAAGCTGAACACCTAGAACCAGGGGTTGCCGCCATGCTCAAATGGGCTCTGATCTTTCTCGTCATCTCTCTCGTGGCCGGAGCGCTCGGCTTCACGGGGGTAGCCTCCGGGGCCCGCAGCATCGCCAAGGTCCTGTTCGGCATCTTCCTGCTGATCTTCGTGATCTTCATCCTGCTGGCCTGGGGCGCGGGCGAGCTGATCTTCTAGAATCCTGTCCGACCGCGAAGAAAAAGGCGGGCCTCAAGCCCGCCGGTTCCAGAGCCTCACTGGCCCGCGAAGGCCGAGGTGTCCTCGCCCGCGAGCTTCTTCGCATAATAGGCGATGGTCTTCGCGTAGACCTGTGACTTGTTCCAGGCCCGGATCGCCTCGAAGTTCGGCGTGCCGGGCTCCCAGTCGGCGCCCTTCACCCAGCCATGGCCTCTCAGATAATTGGCTGTCGAGGCGAGCACGTCCGCCGGGCTGCGCAGGAGGTCGGCGCGGCCGTCGCCGTCAAAGTCAGTGGCGTATTTGACATAGGACGACGGCATGAACTGGGTCTGTCCCATCTCGCCCGCCCAGGCGCCGCGCATGTCGGCCGGAGACAGGTCGCCCCTGTCGACGATCCTCAGCGCATCGAAGAGATGAGCCTTGAAGAAGTCGGAGCGACGGCAATCGTAGGCCAGCGTCGCCACCGAGCGGATCACCGGCAGCTTGCCGCGCACCGCGCCGAAATCGGTCTCGAGCCCCCAGATCGCCACGAGCACGGGAGCCGGCACGCCGAAGCGCTGCTCGATGCGGGCGAGCGTTCCTGCATGCCGCTTCAGCATGTTGGCGCCGCCCCTGAGGCGGGATTGAGACACCATGCGGCCTGCGAACTGTTCGAAGCTCTGCTTGAACACGCCCTGGCCGCGATCCTTCTTGATCACGCTCTGGTCGAAGGTGACGCCGGACAGGCCCTGCCGGACGGCCTGGGGCGAGATGCCCTGCGCCACCGCTTCCTGACCGATATCGTCGAGCCACTTCTCGAACCCTGCCGGATCACGGCAGGTGGCGGCGCTCGCCTGGCCTGCCGCGAGCAGGGTCGCCGCGACGAGTGAGGCGCGTATGAAGGCCTGCATGAAGTCTCTCCAGGTTCGTTCCGTTCCTGAGCGAGGTAGGGCTCATCATCCGCAACTCAAGATCATCGGACTCTCAGGCAACCGGTGCTGTTCCGGCGCGTTGCCATGAAGATGAAGGAGCCTTCCGGCAGGAGGATCGTGTGCGCAGCGTCAAATCCTGGGGAGCATGGATGTGCCAGGCCACGGTTATGGTCGTGCTCACTGTCGCCTTCGACGTGCATGCCGCGAACGGACCGCTCGATCAGCCGCTGATGAGCAAGCCCGTTCAGGTGCGCTTCGATGGCATGACGCGGCAGACATCGGTCACCGGCGAGGTTCCGAGCGGCCTCTGCTTCTCCTTCTCGCTTCCGGAGGAATGGCGCCTCACCGCGCAGGGCGTGAAGTCTGCTCTCTCGGATGTGGAGATCGGTGTCAGCCTTCGCTCCGCCGCGGAACTCCGCGACATGCCGCAGCCCGATCTCGCGAGCCGCGATGCGGCCTTTCTCCAGCGGGACTACGAGGAGCTTCTCGGACGCCCGGCGCAGTCCGTCTCCCTGTCCTCCCAAGGCGGCGCCAAGCGCTGGTCGGCCACCTGGATCGACGCCAACCTGCCGACGGCATCCCGGGCCATGACGGTCGAAACCCTCATCGTGCCTCTCTCGAATGAATGGGTGCTCGAGCTGTCGCTCTCCGGCATCGACACGAAGGATGCCTACGACTCACTCGCGCAGCGCCTGCTGGCCCGGCTGAAGGTGCAGGGCAGGGCGTCCTGCCAAGGCTGATGCCCGATTGATGGTTTCGCGATTCGCCGCTAGCCATGGAGGGCGACCGGCACGAGCGGGAATCGCGCGAGAACAGGGCCCCATCATGGACGTGATCATCTACCACAATCCCCAATGCGGCACCTCCCGCAATACGCTTGCGATGATCCGCAACGCAGGCATCGAGCCGCACATCGTCGAATACCTCAAATGCCCGCCGACGCGCCTGCTCCTGCGCCAGCTCATCGGGCGCATGGGGGTGAGCGTCCGCGACGTGATTCGCGAGAAGGGGACGCCCTATCAGGAGCTCGGGCTCGGCGATCCGTCCCTCACTGACGACCGGCTGCTCGACGCCATGATCGAGCACCCGGTCCTGATCAACAGGCCCATCGTGGTCACGCCGCTCGGCGTCAGGCTCTGCCGCCCGTCGGAAGCGGTGCTCGACATCCTGCCGCCGCAGCAGGGCGAGTTCGTCAAGGAGGACGGCGAGCCGGTGGTCGATGCGTCCGGGCGGCGCGTCGGCATCGCCTGACAATCGGGAACAAGCCGGCGCTCCTCCGGTTCAGGGACAGGACGATCCCGTCACCGGAGGAACGGCACATGGAGCTTCAAGGCAAGGTCGCGCTCGTCACGGGCGCAGGGTCCGGCATCGGCAAGGCGGCGGCTTTGCGCCTCGCCCGCGAGGGCGCCATGGTGGGCGTGCTGAGCCACACCGACGACGAGATCCGCAAGACCGCGCAGGAGATCGAGCAGGCCGGCGGCAAGGCCATTCCGCTTGTCGCAGACGTAGGCGACGACGCTCAGATGAAGAAGGCCGTGGCCGACCTCGTGCAGACCTACGGCCGTCTCGACATCGTCTTCGCCAATGCGGGCATCAACGGCGTCTGGGCGCCCATCGACGAGCTGCAGCCGGAGGAATGGGACCGCACCGTCAAGACGAACCTGCGCGGCACCTACCTGACCATCCACTACGCGGTGCCGCACCTGAAGAAGGCCGGCGGCTCCATCGTCGTCACCGCCTCCATCAACGGCACGCGCACCTTCACGAGCGCGGGCGCCACGGCCTATTCCGCCACCAAGGCCGCCCAGGTGGCGATGACCCAGATGCTGGCCGTGGAACTCGCCAAGCACAAGATCCGCGTGAATGCCGTCTGCCCCGGCAGGATCGGCACGCAAATCACGGACAACACCGACAAGCGCAACACGGAGGAGGCCGAAGTTCCCGCCGAGTACCCGGAGGGCCCGATCCCGCTGACGGGCGAGGAGCCGGGCACGAGCGAGGAGGTGGCGGAGCTCGTGCTCTTCCTTGCTTCCGAGCGCGCGCGGCACATCACCGGCACGCCGGTCTGGATCGACGGCGCGCAGTCGTTGCTGGTTTAAGCGCAGTGAGCTGGGGGCGCTAATGCGCCTCCAGCCGCGTTCCCACGGGAACGGTGGGCTCCGGCACGAAGGTCTCCTTCTCCTCCGTGGGCGGCGCGGCGCGCTGGATGCTGCGATAGGCGCCCCAGATCGCCATGAGCAGCTGGGCGAAGACGAAGACGTAGACGAGTCCCAAACGTCCGAACTCCGTCATGGCCGCACCTGCGATCACGGGCCCGACGGCGGCGCCTACGCCCAGCAGGATCAGGAGGCCGCCGGCCGCAGCCACGAACTCGCCGGGCTTCACCATGTCGTTCACATGCGCCGTGACGATGCTGTAGGTCGGGATCACGCTGCCGCCGAAGATCGCCACATAGACGAAGAGCAGCCAGACCGGCACGGTGAGCGGCACGACGTGGATGAGCACGAGCAGGATCGAGGCCGCCATGGCGGCTGTTCCCATGATCACATGGCGGCGATCCATGCGGTCGGAAAGCCACCCCAAAGGCCATGTGGTCACAAAGCCGCCGAGCGTGCCGCAGGCCATGAAGATTGCAATTTCCGTGGTGTTCAGGCCCCGCTCCTGCGCCCAGATCGGGCCGAGCGCGAAGAAGGAGCTGGTGGTGATGCCGCACAGAACCGCTGCCACCACGCCGAAAGGTGACTGCTGGTAGAGCTGCATCAGGTTGATCTTCTTGCCGCTCACCGCATGGGCCGGGGCGGAGGCCCGCGATAGGGCGGTGGGCACGAGCGCGAGAGAGATGAGAATGGCCACGAAGCAGAACAGCCGGAACCCGTGCGGATCGCCCGCAGGCAGGAGCATCTGGCCGCCGATGCCGGCGATCAGGCCCGTCATGCCGTAGAAACCCAAGACCTGTCCGCGCGTCTGCGCCGTCACGGAGGCATTGAGCCAGCTCTCGACGACGATGTACATTCCCGCGAAGCAGAAGCCCGTGACCGCCCGCGCGGCGAACCACACGCCCGGGCCGATCACCAGCAGGTGGAGCAGAACCGCCGATGCGGCCACGGCCGCCAGGGCCGAGAACGCACGCGTGTGCCCCACTTGATGGATCACCCGTCCGGCCCAAAGCGATCCAATGACGATGCCGACCCAGAAGGCCGCAGCCACGGCGCCGATCTCGGTGGGTGTGAACTGCTCGATGCTCCCGCGCACGCTGAGCAGCGTGCCCTGCAGGGTATTGCCCACCTGCATGAGGGCGTAGCCGAGGAGAAGGGCAAAGAGGGTCGGCAGGGTGGTCCGCAGGGGCGAAGTCATGGCTCTCCTCGTGAAGCGAGATCCTGTGGTGCGGATGTGCGGCGCATGGGAGCCCGGCCTCCTCGATTTCGGCCTGTGGACGTGCGGAAGCCCGGGGTCGCAGGATCCCGTTGAGCGGCCAATGACAGTGGAGAGACCAAGCCCTGTGCCTTGGTTGAACTCGGGCTATCGAATCGGGTTCCCGGCGGCAAAGGCGGGCGTGACGCTGGAGCCGCGGCGCTTCGTTCCGGCAAGGCGCCAGGAAGCTCGGGGCCACAAGGCTTTGAGCCTGCAAGGCGCACCCCGAAACCGAATAACAAAAAGTTTGCTTCGCAGATTATAATTCTATAAGTCTGGAATTATGGAATCAGAAGCCGTCATCCTCGCCCTTGCGGCCCTTGCCCAGTCGACCCGCCTCGACGTGTTCCGTCTGCTCGTCAGCCGGGAGCCCGCTGGGGTTCCGGCAGGCGAGATCGCCCGCGAGCTGGCGGTGCCCGCCAACACCATGTCGGCGCACCTCTCGGTGCTCACGCGGGCGGGGCTCGTCCGCTCGGAGCGCCGCAGCCGCTCGATCATCTACCGGGCGGACCTGGAGCATTTCCGCTCGGTCGCGACCTTCCTGCTGAAGGATTGCTGCGGCGGCAGGCCGGAGGTCTGCGCGCCGCTGGTTGCCGATCTCACCCCCTGCTGTCCGCCCAAGGAGCCGGCCCATGGCTGAGCCTGTCTACAACGTTCTGTTCCTCTGCACGGGCAACACCGCCCGCTCGGTCCTGGCCGAAGGCATCCTGCGAAAGGATGGCGCGGGGCGCTTCCGCGCCTTTTCGGCCGGCAGCCAGCCGAAAGGGAAGGTCAATCCCTTCGCCCTGAAGGTGCTGGAGGCCTATGGCTATCCCGCCCAGGGCTACCGCTCCAAGAACTGGGACGAGTTCACCGGACCCGGCGCTCCGCAGATGGACTTCATCTTCACCGTCTGCGACAGCGCGGCCGGCGAAGCCTGCCCGGTCTGGCCGGGGCATCCGGCGACGGCCCATTGGGGCATCGAGGATCCGGCTGCGGTCGAGGGCTCCGACATGGAGAAGGAGCGCGCCTTCGTGCAGGCCTTCAAGTATCTCCACAACCGGATCGAGCTGTTCCTGAACCTGCCGCTCGACCGGCTCGATGGGGCCGCGCTCCACCACCGGCTGGGCGAGATCGGGCGCACCGAAGGTGCCACGTCCGCCCGCCTCGACGTCGCCTGATCCTCACCGTTCCGGAGCAACCGCATATCCGTGTTCGAGCGCTATCTCACGCTCTGGGTGACCCTGTGCATCGTGGCCGGCATTGCCCTCGGCTCGATGATGCCGAGTGTCTTCCAGGCCATTGGCGCGGCCGAGATCGCCAGCGTCAACCTGCCGGTCGCCGTCCTGATCTGGCTCATGATCATCCCCATGCTGCTGAAGATCGACTTCGGTGCTCTGGGCGAGGTCCGCAGCCAGTGGCGCGGCATCGGCATCACCCTCCTGGTGAACTGGGCCTTCAAGCCGTTCCTGATGGCGGTACTCGGCTGGATCTTCGTCGGCACCCTGTTCCGCTCCTGGCTGCCGGAGGCGCAGATCGACAGCTACATCGCGGGCCTGATCCTTCTCGGTGCGGCCCCCTGCACCGCCATGGTGTTCGTCTGGAGCCACCTGTGCAGCGGCGAGCCACGCTTCACGATCAGCCAGGTCGCCCTCAATGATGTGGTGATGGTGTTTGCCTTCGCGCCCATCGTGGCGCTCCTGCTCGGGCTCTCCGCCATCACCGTGCCTTGGGACACGCTGCTCCTGTCGGTGGGGCTCTACATCGTCGTGCCGGTGGTCATCGCCTACGCGGTGCGCCGCCACCTGCTCGCCTCGGGTGGCGAGCCCGCGCTCCAGGCGCTGCTGGGGCGCATCCAGCCCCTGTCGCTTGCGGCGCTGCTGGCGACCCTCATCCTGCTCTTCGCCTTCCAGGGCGGCCAGATCCTGAGCCAGCCGCTCATCATCGCGATCCTGGCCGTGCCGATCATGTTGCAGGCCTACCTGACATTCGGGTTCGCCTACTGGCTCAACCGGGTCAGCGGCGAGGCGCACTGCGTCGCCGGACCTTCGGCCCTGATCGGGGCGAGCAACTTCTTCGAGCTCGCGGTGGCGACCGCCATCAGCCTGTTCGGGTTCGAGTCCGGCGCGGCGCTTGCAACCGTCGTGGGCGTGCTCGTCGAGGTTCCGGTGATGCTGTCGCTCGTGAAGATCGTGAACCGCAGCCAGGGCTGGTACGAGCGCGGTCGCACCCGATCCGAGGCTCCCGCGACGGCGGCTGAATAAAAAAGAGGGCCTCGGGGCCCTCTTTTTTACGTATCCATCTTCAGCGCGGCGATGAAGGCTTCCTGCGGGATGTCGACCTTGCCGAACTGGCGCATCCGCTTCTTGCCTTCCTTCTGCTTGTCGAGCAGCTTGCGCTTGCGGGAGGCGTCGCCGCCGTAGCACTTGGCGGTCACGTCCTTGCGCAGGGCCCGGATGGTTTCGCGGGCGATGATCTTGCCGCCGATGGCCGCCTGGACCGGGATCTGGAACATGTGCGGCGGGATCAGTTCTTTCAGCTTCTCGCACATGGCGCGGCCCCGGCCCTCGGCCCGGTCGCGGTGGACCAACATGGAGAGCGCATCCACCGGCTCCGCATTGACGAGCACCGACATCTTCACGAGGTCACCCTCGCGGTAGTCGGAGATATGGTAGTCGAAGGAGGCGTAGCCCTTCGAGATCGACTTCAGGCGGTCGTAGAAGTCGAACACCACCTCGTTGAGCGGCAGGTCGTAGACCACCATGGCGCGCTTGCCGACATAGTTCAGGTCGATCTGCACGCCGCGCCGCTCCTGGCACAGCTTCAGCACCGAGCCGAGATAGTCGTCGGGCGTGAGGATCGTCGCGCGGATCCACGGCTCCTCGATGGTCTCGATCTTCATCACGTCCGGCATGTCGGCCGGGTTATGCAGCTCGATGGTAGAGCCGTCGCGCAGCTTCAGGTGATAGACCACGCTTGGTGCGGTGGAGATCAGGTCGAGGTTGAACTCGCGCTCCAGGCGCTCCTGGATGATCTCCAGATGCAGCAGGCCGAGGAAGCCGCAGCGGAAGCCGAAGCCGAGCGCCGCCGAGGTCTCCATCTCGTACGAGAAGCTCGCATCGTTCAGGCGAAGCTTGCCCATGGCGGCGCGCAGGTTCTCGAACTCGGCCGCATCGACCGGGAAGAGGCCGCAGAACACCACCGGCTGCACGGGCTTGAAGCCGGGCAGGGCCTGTGCCGTGGGCTTGCGCTCGTCCGTGATGGTGTCGCCGACGCGGGTGTCGGCCACTTCCTTGATCGAGGCGGTGAAGAATCCGACCTCGCCCGGGCCGAGCACGGCCATTTCCTGCATCTTCGGCGAGAACACGCCGACGCGGTCGAGGCTGTAGGTGGCGCCGGTGCCCATCATCCGGATGGTCGAGCCCTTCTTCATGGACCCGTCGATGATGCGGACCAGAACCACCACGCCGAGATAGGCGTCGTACCAGGAATCGACCAGCAGGGCCTTGAGCGGCGCGTCCGGGTCGCCCTTCGGCGGCGGCAGCTTCTGGACGATGGCCTCCAGCACGCCCTCGATGTTGAGGCCGGTCTTGGCCGAGATCGGCACGGCCTCGGAGGCGTCGATGCCGATCACCTCCTCGATCTGCTCCTTGATCCGGTCCGGATCGGCGGCGGGCAGGTCGATCTTGTTGAGAACCGGGACAATCTCGTGGTTGGCGTCGATGGCCTGGTAGACGTTGGCGAGCGTCTGCGCCTCCACGCCCTGGGAGGCGTCGACCACCAGCAGCGAGCCCTCGCAGGCAGCGAGCGAGCGCGAGACCTCGTAGGCGAAGTCCACGTGGCCGGGGGTGTCCATGAGGTTCAGGATATAGGTCTTGCCGTCCTGCGCCTTGTATTCCAGGCGCACGGTCTGCGCCTTGATGGTGATCCCGCGCTCGCGCTCGATATCCATGTTGTCGAGCACCTGCTCCGTCATCTCACGGGCGGTCAGCGCCCCGGTGGTCTGGATCAGGCGGTCGGCCAGCGTGGACTTGCCGTGGTCGATATGGGCCACGATGGAGAAGTTGCGGATGTTGTCGAAGGTGCGAGCGGTCATCAGTAAACTCTGGCGGGTGTGAAACCCTGTTGGCCGGGCAATAGCAGCCCGGCCCCCTTATGCCAAGGGAAGGCGGTGTCGCGTGGCCGCTTTCCAGGGTCCCAAACGCCCTCAGTGCCCAACCGAGAGGCTGGCCCCCTCCTTCTGGTGGGTGCCCAGCTTGTCGACCAGGGTGGCGCTCGCCTGGTTGAGGCCCACGATCTCCACCGGAATATCGTGATGGCGGAACTTCAGGACCACCCGGTCCAGGGCATTGATGCCGGTGATGTCCCAGAAATGGGAGCTGCGGACATCGATGACCACCTGTTTCAGATCCTCCTCACGGAAGTCGAAGGCGCTGTGGAAGGCCTCGGCCGTGGCGAAGAAGATCTCGCCGTTCACCCGGTAGGTCCGCACGTCGCCCTCGCGCTCCGAGGTGACGGTGAAGAACTTGGCGACCTTGCGGGCAAAGAAGATGCCGCTGAGGATCACGCCTACCAGCACGCCCTTGGCGAGGTCATGGGTGAACACCACCACCGCGACGGTGGCCAGCATGACGATGCTGGAGCTCTTCGGGTAGAGGCGCATGGTCAGGATCGAGCCCCACTGGAAGGTGTTGATCGACACCATGATCATCACCGCCACCAGGGCCGCCATGGGGATCTGGCGCACCCAGTCGTCGAGGACGAGGATGAGGAAGAGCAGGAAGGCGCCGGCCCAGAGGGTTGAGAGCCGCCCGCGCCCACCGGACGAGACGTTGATCACCGACTGGCCGATCATGGCGCAGCCCGCCATGCCGCCGAACAGGCCGGCCACGATGTTGGCAAGGCCCTGACCGCCGCATTCCCGGTTCTTGGAGCTGTCCGTATCCGTCATCTCGTCCAGGATGGCCGCGGTCATGAGGGATTCGAGCAGGCCCACCATGGTAAGCGTGAGCGAGTAGGGCAGGATGATCTGCAGGGTTTCCAGGGTCAGCGGCACGTCTGGCAGGGCGAACGCCGGCAGGTCGCTCGGCAGCTGGCCCATGTCGCCGACGGTGCGCAGGTCGAAGCCGAACCAGATCGACACCACCGTCAGCAGCACGATGGTGACGAGCGCGGAGGGGACGACCTTCGTCACCATAGGCAGGAGGTAGATGATGGCGAGGCCTGCCGCGACCATGCCGTACATGAGGGGTCCCTGACCCACGAACTCAGGCAGCTGCGCCATGAAGATCAGGATGGCGAGCGCGTTGACGAAGCCCGTCACCACCGAGCGGGAGACGAAGCGCATCAGGTCGCCGAGCCGCAGGAGGCCGGCCACGATCTGAAGCGCGCCGGTCAGAAGCGTGGCGGCGAGCAGGTATTGCAGGCCGTGCTCCTTCACGAGCGTGACCATGACGAGGGCCATGGCCCCGGTGGCGGCGGAGATCATGCCGGGGCGCCCGCCCGCGATGGCGGTGACGACGGCGATGCAGAAGGAGGCGTAGAGGCCGACCTTCGGGTCGACGCCGGCGATGATCGAGAAGGCGATGGCCTCCGGGATCAGGGCGAGCGCCACCACGGTGCCGGCGAGAAGATCGCGGGGCACGTTGGGAAACCACTCGGACTTGAGGCGGGAGAGATGCGTCATGTCAAAAGTCTCGTGAGCCCTGCTGGCGAGGGCATGCTGGGCCGCGGGCAAAAAGCCTTGCCGTAGGGCAGGAGCGGCCGTGGGCGCTGAAAATTGGCAAACAGGTTCGGGAGCGCGGCAAGGCGCCGATGCGCCGCGCTACGGCGGGGTCATCGTGAAGGTCTTCGCGGGGAAGCTGTCATGAACCATGCCCCTCCTTAACAGCATGATCCTGTATTGCAACCTTTCCACCCGGGATCAGGGCATGTTCCAGGCGCATGCAGGGAGCCGGATAGGTTCGAAATCCTGCTCCTGTGCGCTATTCTGTGGCTCACACATCATGCTCCCGAGGCGGCGATGGCAGGAAGTTCGGCCCTCTCAGATGCTCCGCAGGATGCCGGCGCCGGCAGCCGCCCCGAGCTTCACCGGACCATCGGCCCTTTCCAGATGGCGCTCTACGGTCTGGGCAGCATGCTGGGCTCCGGGGTCTACGGCCTCATCGGGCAGGCGGCTGGGCAGGTGGGGAATGCGGTCTGGCTCGCCTTTCTGGTGGCCCTGGTGGTGGCTCTGCTGACGGCGCTCTCCTACGCCTCGCTCGGCTCGCGCTATCCGCGGGCAGGAGGAGCGGCCTACATCTCGGAGCGGGCCTACCGTTCGCCACTCATCGGCTTCGTGGTGGGCCTGGCGGTGGCCTGTTCGTCGCTCACCTCGGTGGCCACCCAGTCACGCGTCTTCGCGGCCAATCTCGCCACGCTCACGGGCGGCGGCGAGTCCATGGCGACATGGCTGGCGGTGGGCTTTCTGCTGCTGCTCACCGGGCTGGTGCTGCGCGGAATCCGGGAATCCATGTGGGTCAACGTGCTCTGCACCTGCATCGAAGCGGGCGGGCTGCTGCTCGTGGTGGCGGTGGGTATCAGCTACTGGGGCAGCGTCGACCTGTTCGAGACGCCGCCCCCCGGAGAGGCGGCGAGCGACGTGATGATGCTCCTCGTGCTCCAGGGGGCGGTGCTCACCTTCTTCGCCTTCATCGGCTTCGAGGACACGATCAACGTGGCCGAGGAGTGCCGCGATCCGCAGCGCACCATTCCCATCGGGTTGATCGCCGCCATGGCGATGGCGGCCGTGATCTACGTGGCCGTGGCCATCACGGCCGTCTCGGTGCTGCCCTGGCGCGAGCTCGCGGCGGCGCCGGGTCCGCTGACGGCCGTGATGGAGCGGGCGGCTCCCTGGCTGCCGCCCATCGTCTACACGGCCATCACCCTGTTCGCCGTGGCCAATACGGCGCTCGTCAATTACGTGACCGCCTCGCGGCTGGCCTATGGCATGTCGCACCAGGGCCTGCTGCCCTCCTGGCTCGGCCGGGTCCATGCCACCCGGCGCACGCCGCATCTGGCGATCATCGCGTTGTTCGTCGTCGTGACTCCGCTCGCCCTCATCGGCACCATCGGCCAACTCGCGGCCGCCACCGTGCTGCTTCTGCTCCTCGTCTTCGCGCTCATGAACGGAGCGCTGGTGCTGCTGAAGAACCGGCAAGGAGAGCCGCACGGACGCTTCGAGATCCCTGTCTTCCTGCCGATCCTCGGCTGCCTCGTCTGCGCGGGTCTCGTGATCGTGCGCGTCACCACCGGCGACTGGCGCGCACCGGCGCTCGCGGGCGGCATGCTGGCGGGGATCCTCCTGCTCTATGCGCTGTTCCGGCCCAAGGCGGACCGCCTCGGCCCGAACCCCTGATCCCTTTCGAGACGAGAGCCGTCCGAAGGGCCACCCCAGAAGAGTTTTAGGAGTACGACGCGCAGGTGCGTAGGATCACCGCGGTCTTGGAAAGACAGGCGTATTCATCGGCATGCGTTCATCCTGCAAGAAGGAAGACGTGCATGGCCAAGGTGATTGTCACCACCCCGCTGTTGCGGTCCGTTCAGGGCCGTTGCTCGGCCGTCATCGGTACGATGCTGGTTCTGTCTTTCGTCCTGTTCACCAACGTGCCGGCGATTCCGCAGCCCGCAACGGCGATTCCGCCGTCGACGCTCCAGGAAACCGGCCTCTATGCCGATCCGGATACGCTGCAGGTCGATCCCGCGCATCTTGCCTTCGCGCCCCAATATCCCCTGTGGAGCGACGGCGCCGCCAAGCGCCGCTGGATCTCGCTGCCGCCGGGCACGGCCATCGACGGTTCCGATCCGGAGGCGTGGGTCTTCCCGGTGGGCACGCGCTTCTGGAAGGAGTTTTCCTTCAATGGTCAGCGGGTCGAGACGCGCTATCTCGAGCGCAAAGCCGATGGGCAGTGGCTCTACGCTGCCTATGCCTGGAGCGCGGATGGCCGCGAGGCGCAACTGGTGTCACCGCGCGGCAAGCGTGGCGCCTATCCGCTCGCCGGCGGACGCTCGCATGTGATTCCGGGCGTCGCCGACTGCAAGGCCTGCCACCAGGGCGGCCCGTCCGAGGTTCTGGGCTTCGGCACCCTGCAACTGTCGCCGGAGCGCGATCCCGGCGCTCCGCATGCGGAGCTTCGACCCGCACCGGATGTGGACCTCAGGTATCTTGTCGACAGAGGCTTGCTGGTCGGCCTACCCAAGGCCCTGCTCGATGCGCCACCTCGGATCGCGGCGGCAACGGCAACGGAGCGCGCCGCTCTCGGCTACATGCACGCCAATTGCGGCCATTGCCACAACGAGCGCGGCTCGTTGCAGAGCATCGCGCTGTTCCTGCGCCACAATGCTGAAACCTCGAACGAGCCCGCGCTTGCGAGCACCGTTGGCCAGCCCGTGAGGAAACCGGCACCCGGGCAATCGCCGGATGCCGTGCTGCGCGTGGATCCGGGGCATCCCGACCGCAGCGGTGTGATGCAGCGGATCTCCTCCCGCTACCCTGCCTTGCAGATGCCGCCGCTCGGAACCGAGCTGATCGACGATGAGGCCGTGCGTCTGCTCGAGCGCTGGATCGCCGAGAAAGGCGCTTCCATCCAACAAGCCTCTGCACATGAAGGGAGATGAATATGCACCGCGCCCTACCGTTGATGGTGACGATCGCCTTGCTGGCGCCCATTCCGGCGCCCGCTCAGGACAGCGCCGCAGGCGCGCAGGTGAAGCGCGGCGAGTACCTGGTGTCGATTGCGGGCTGCCACGATTGCCATACGCCCTGGATGATGGGCTCTGCCGGTCCGGAGCCCGACATGAAACGGGCCTTGTCGGGTCACCCGCAGGATCTGGCGATCTCCGCACCGGCCACCCTCTCGGCACCTTGGAATGGCGCCATGAATCCGACCTCGACAGCCTGGTCCGGCCCCTGGGGCGTCAGCTTCTCGGCCAATCTCACGTCGGATCCTGAAACCGGCGTGCTGCGGGATTTCACCGAGCAGCAGTTCATCCAGACCATCCGCACGGGCCGTCACCAGGGCCAGGGCCGGCAGATCCTGCCGCCAATGCCCTGGCCGGCCTACGCCAACATGACGGACGACGACCTGAAGGCGGTCTTCGCCTATCTTCGCCAGGTTCCCCCAGTGAAGAACAAGGTGCCGGATCCGCTTCCGTCGAAGCCGTGATCGAGGCGATGGACGGGGCTCCTAACGCCCCTTCTCCAGAATGCGCGAGATCACCTTGGCCGTGTAGTCCACCATCGGGACGATGCGGGCATAGTTGAGCCGCGTCGGGCCGATGACGCCGAGAACGCCGACGATCTTCTGGCTGCCGTCCCGGAACGGGGCGGCGATCATCGAGGAGCCTGAGAGCGAGAACAGCTTGTTCTCCGAGCCGATGAAGATGCGCACCCCTTCGCCGCCCTCGGCGCGGCTCAGGAGGTCGATCACGTCGGTCTGCGTTTCGAGATCGGAGAAGAGCAGGCGGATGCGCTCGAGGTCTTCCGCCGCCTTCAGGTCGTCCAGCAGATTGGCCTGGCCGCGCACGATGAGCTGGCGGGATTCCGCCGGCCCCACCGTGGTGGCGAGCCCCGCTTCCACCAGCCGGGCGGTCAGCGTATCGAGGTCGCGCTCCATGTCGCTGCGGCGGGCCTGGATCTCGCGCTTGATGTCGCCGAGCGTCTTGCCCTGGATGCGGGCGTTCAGAAAATTGCCGGCCTCCACGAGGGCCCCGGCGGGAAGGCCCGCGGGCAGGTCGAGGAGGCGGTTTTCCACCGATCCGTCCTCGGAGACCAGCACCACCAGGGCGCGGGTCGGGTCGAGGCGCACGAATTCGATGTGCTTGAGCCGCGCATTGGACTTGGAGGTCACCACCACGCCCGCGCCGCGCGAGACGCCGGAGAGCAGGGCCGAGGCCTCGGCCAGCGCCGTCTCCATGGTGTGACCCGAGGCAGCGGCCCGCATCTGCGCCTCGATGCGCGCGCGCTCGTCGGAGGTGACATCGCCGATCTCCATCATGGCATCGACGAAGAAGCGCAGGCCCGTCTCGGTCGGCAGGCGCCCGGCGCTGGTATGGGGAGCGAAGATCAGGCCCGCTGCTTCCAGGTCCGCCATCACGTTGCGGATCGAGGCCGGCGAGAGGGGCATCGGCAGGATGCGCGACAGGTGGCGCGAGCCCACCGGCTCGCCTGTGATCAGGTAGCTCTCGACGATCTGGCGGAAGATCTCGCGGGAACGGTCGTTCAGCTCCGCGATGGCGCGGGGATCATTCATGAGGGCAGAATAACCTGGCACATGCATCGGAGGTCATGAGGCGTCGAGGGGTTTTCCTGTGGCATCGTCATTATGTGACGATGCTTGAGCGTGAAGGCAAGTGCGCCCGAAGCCCTGAACCGTCTTGAGGGCCGCGTCGGAGGGTTGCGGATCGTTCCCCGTGATGATGCTGATCGTGCCGTCGGTCTCCAGAACGATCGCTCCCACGTCCTCGAGCCGCGCATGCCCGTCGGCGCGCACGGCAGCCAGCACCTCCTCACGGGAGAGGCGCTGCGACTGGAGCGCGCTTTCCAGAAACCGGCCGCGATGGACGAGCAGGGTCGGCTCGGACTTGATGAGTTCCTGGAACCGCTCGGAGCGAACCGACAGCCAGGAGATCGCATATTGCAGGCCGATCAGCAGCGCGAGGGCCAGGATCCCCTCGGCCAGGGCGACGGAATTGCTGAGAAGGATGGTGGCCAGGGTCGAGCCGATCGCGACCGTGACCACGAAGTCGAAGGCGTTGAACTTGGCGAGTGTCCGCTTGCCCGAGATCCGCAGAAGGATGACGAGGGCGATGTAAGCCAGCGTGCCGACCACGAGAACGCGCCACAACCCGAACCAGCCTTGAAAGAACATATCGGCTTCCTCCCGCCTCGCTAATGCCCGGAGAGGGCGATGGTTCGGGCCCGGCCCGCCTTGCCGTTGCGGTCCAGGGCCTCTATGAGCATCAAAACCTTAGGAGACAACGACATGCGCCCATCCAACCGTGCCCCCGACGAAATGCGGCCCGTCACCCTGGAGCGCGGGGTCGCGCGCTATGCGGAAGGCTCCTGCCTCGTCTCGTTCGGTAACACGAAGGTGATCTGCACGGCCTCGCTGGAGGAGAAGGGCCCGCCGTGGCTGCGCGGCACGGGCAAGGGCTGGGTGACGGCGGAATATTCCATGCTGCCGCGCGCCACCCACGAGCGCACCCGGCGCGAGGTCAATTCCGGCAAGCCGTCGGGCCGCACCCAGGAAATCCAGCGCCTCATCGGCCGGAGCTTGCGCGCCGTGGTCAACCTGCCGGCCATCGGCGAGCGGCAGATCGTGGTCGATTGCGACGTGATCCAGGCCGACGGCGGCACGCGCACGGCCTCCATCACGGGCGCCTGGGTGGCCCTGCACGAGTGCTTCACCTGGATGCAGAGCCGCTCGATCATTTCGATCAATCCCCTGCGCGAGCCCGTCGCCGCCATCTCCTGCGGCATCTACAAGGGCACCCCGGTGCTCGACCTCGACTACGCGGAGGACTCGGCCGCCGAGACGGATTCGAATTTCGTGATCACGGGCTCCGGCGGCATCGTCGAGGTGCAGGGTACGGCCGAGGGCAAGCCCTTCACCGAGGACGAATTCCTGAACCTGCTCCGCCTCGCCAAGGCCGGCGTGGCGCAGCTCGTGGACCTGCAGAAGAAGGCTGTGGCATGAGCCTGCATCGCGCTCTCACCGGCAGGGTCGTCATCGCCACCCACAATGCGGGCAAGCTGCGCGAGATGCAGGAGCTGCTCGCCCCTTTCGGCATCGAGGCCGTGTCGGCGGGCGCGCTCGGCCTGCCCGTGCCGGACGAGACCGGCCACATGTTCGCCGAGAACGCCGCCATCAAGGCCCATGCGGCCGCCAAGGCCACGGGCCTGCCGGCGCTCTCCGACGATTCGGGGCTCTGCGTCGATGCGCTCGACGGCGCGCCAGGCCTGTTCACAGCCGACTGGGCCGGCCCGAACAAGGATTTCTATGCCGCCATGGAGCGGGTCATGCGCGAGCTGGAGAAGCGCGAGGCCCCCGACCGGCGGGCGCATTTCGTCTCCGCCCTGGTCATCGCCTGGCCGGACGGGCACGAGGAGCTGTTCGAGGGCCGCGTCTTCGGCCAGGTGGTCTGGCCGCCGCGCGGCGACAAGGGCTTTGGCTACGACCCCATGTTCCAGCCGGACGGCTTCGCCGAGACCTTCGGCGAGATCTCCTCGGACGAGAAGCACGGCATCGACTGGTCGAAGCCCCAGCCCTCGGGTCTCTCCCACCGCGCGCGGGCTTTCGTGAAGCTTGCGGCCGGGTGTCTGCACAGGGTGTGATACGCTTATCGTCATGGCCGGGACAAGCCCGGCCATGACGAAGAACGTGTCATCGAAAAAGAAAAGAGCGCCCCGAAGGGCGCTCTTGCTGCTTTAGGCGTTGGTCGGGCCGTTGCCGCGGCGCTTGGCCATGTAGGCGTCGAACTCCTCGCGGTCCTTGGCGCGCTTCAGCTCCTCGACGAAGTTGCGGAAGTCGCGGGCCTCCTCGTCGAGCTTGCGGCGCTCTTCCTCGAGACGCTCCAGCTCGCTGCGGCGATAGTCGTCGAAAGCCGCATTGCCGGTGCTGGCGAAGCCGCCGAAGCCGGTCGGGCCGCGGAAGAGGTCATCCTTGGCACGGCCGAAGGTCTGGTTCAGGAAGGCCTTGGCCTCGTCGTATTTCGGATATCCACACATTTTCCACACCAGGTAGGCCAGCGCGAGCGGCCAGACGAAGATGAAGCCCAGAATGATGCCGGCGATCTCCAGACCGCGGCCGGGCTTGCGCCCGCAGCGGCGGTTGGTCCGGTTTTCCCACGGCCCCGCATGCGGGCCCGCGTTCCAGGCGGCGGAGGCAGAATCTGACATCGAAAGGGTCCTATGTTAATGCTAACAACATTAACATGCGGATCGATCTTGGCGCTTTCAAGAGATCGATTCCAAAAATCGACAGGGAGCTTACGATTTGCCCTTCAGGGCTCCATGGACCAGGGCAAGGACGCCCGCGCGCAGGAGTTCGTACTTGTCGGGCAGGCCCGGTCCCTTGGGCAACTGCCCGGCGGCGTCGAGCGTGGCAATGCCATGGGAGAGCGCCCAGACCTCAACGGCGATGAAGCGGGCGTCGACGGTCTGGAAGCCCTCCGGGAAGGTGTCGGCGAGGGCCTTCACCAGGAAGTCGAAGGCGTTGCCGGCGGGCTTGCCCCCGCTTTCCACAGCCTTGGCCCAGAACGGGCTGCAGGATTCGCTCTCGGCGGGTTTGGCCGAGAACATGGCGGCATAGAAGCCGGGTTCCTGCTCGGCGAAGGCGAGATAGGCCTCGCCCATGCGGGTGAAGCGCTCGAGCGCCGTGCCCTCGCTCTGCAGGGCCCGGCCGAGGCGCTTGGCGAGTTCGTCGTAGCCGCGGAACGCCACCTCGGCCACCAGGGCCTCCCGGCCCCGGAAGTGGCGGTAGAGCGCCGCCGGCGTCACGCCCACGAGCTTGGCTGCATCCGCAAGGGTGAACCCGCCGATTCCCCGCTCGGCAATGAAGCGCTGGGCCGCCTCGATCAGCGCCTCCTTCAGATTGCCGTGGTGATAGCCCTGCCGGTCGGACGGGCCGCGCCAATGCCGCATGATGGGTTCCTAATTCTCTGCCGGCCACCTTAGGCTTCCGGTGCGGCGGAAGCCAGAATCGAATGGCTCATAGAGTGAACATCATTGTGGGTGAAGAGGTTCAGAAATCTTTCGATCTCCCGCCACGTGTCATCCTCAGGCCAAGCCGCAGGCGAGGGAAGGGGATCCAGTCTCACGCGCTGCGCCATGGATTCCCTTCCCCTCCGCTGCGCTCCGGCCGGGAATGACAGGAGGATCTTAGGGTCAACGCGACACCGGCACCCGTGACGTTCGCCGCTGGACCTGCCATATACGCCCGATGATCGATCACCCGACGCGCGATGTGGGCTTTGGCGTCTATGTCCATTGGCCTTTCTGCGCCTCCAAATGCCCCTATTGCGACTTCAACAGCCATGTCCGCCACCAGCCGGTGGATCAGGAGCGGTTTCTGGCGGCGTTCAAACGCGAGATCGCCCACACGGCCGCGCGCATTCCCGGGCGCACCGTGACAAGCGTCTTCTTCGGCGGCGGCACGCCCTCGCTCATGAAGCCTCAGACCGTGGGCGCCATTCTCGACGCCATTGGCGGCGTCTGGGGCATCGACGCCAAGGCCGAAGTTACGCTTGAGGCCAACCCCACCAGCGTCGAGGCGGAGCGCTTCCGCGGCTATCGCGGTGCGGGCATCAACCGGGTGTCGCTCGGCGTCCAGGCGCTCAACGATCCCGATCTCAGGCGACTCGGGCGCATGCATTCCGTCGACGAGGCCCTGGGCGCGGTGAGGATCGCCGCCTCCATCTTCGAACGCTACTCCTTCGACCTGATCTATGCCCGCCCCGGCCAGACGCCAGGCGCCTGGGCGGCCGAGCTGGAGCAGGCCATCTCCCATGCGGTCGAGCACCTGTCGCTCTACCAGCTCACCATCGAGCCCGGCACCTGGTTCCAGCGTCTCTACGATGCGGGAAAAATCACGGTGCCGGACGAGGAGACCGGCCGCGCGCTCTACGACATCACGCAGGAAACCTGCGAGAGGCACGGCCTTCCCGCTTACGAGATCTCGAACCATGCCCAGCCCGGCGCGGAATCGCAGCACAACCTGCTCTACTGGCGCTACGGCGAATATGCCGGCATCGGACCCGGCGCCCATGGGCGCCTGGTCACGGCCAACGCACGGCTGGCGACCTCCACCGAAAAGCACCCGGAGACCTGGCTGGAGCGGGTCGAGCGCGAGGGCCACGGCGTGATCGACGAGGAGGTTCTGACCTCCGAGGCCGAGGGCGACGAGTTCCTGCTCATGGGCCTGCGCCTGAAGGAAGGCGTCGACCCGCGCCGTTTCGAGGCGTTCACCGGCAAGACGCTCAACCGGCGCGGCTTGAGAATCCTCGAGGAGGAAGGCCTGATCCGCCACGACGGCACGCGCCTCGCGGTGACGCCGAAGGGCTTTCCGGTGCTCAATGCGGTGATTGCGGAACTGGCGGCTTGAAGCAGCGTGCCTACCCGTCATGCCGGGCTTGTCCCGGCCATCCACGTCTTTGAGCGTTTCAAGCGCTCTCAAGCCTCATCCTGAGGAGGTCACGCAGTGGCCGTCTCGAAGGAGGTTCCAGTGCTCTCTGGAGGCTCCTTCGAGACGCCGCTCCGCGGCTCCTCAGGATGAGGGAGACTTGATGAAGTTAAGACGTGGATGCCCGCAACAAGTGCGGGCATGACGGTCGAGTGCATAAAGGGGCTTATCGCCCCACCTTGCTCTCGATCACATCCCACACCGTCACCGCCAGATCCGGCCCGCCAAGGCGCTTGATGGCGCGGATGCCCGTGGGGGCCGTCACGTTGATCTCGGTGAGGTTGCCGTCGATCACGTCGATGCCCACGAGAACGAGGCCCATGCGCTTGAGGTCCGGCCCAATGGTCTCGCAGATCTCGCGCTCGCGCGGCGTCAGGTCGGTGGGCTTTGCCGCGCCGCCGCGCACCATGTTGGAGCGGATGTCGTTCGCCGCCGGCACCCGGTTGATGGCGCCCGCCGCCTCGCCGTCGATGAGGATGATGCGCTTGTCGCCTTCCGTGATCTTGGGCAGGAAGCGCTGGATGACCCAGGGCTCGCGGAACAGGTTGGCGAAGAGGTCATAGAGCGAGCCGAAATTGGGATCTTCGCGCCCGACCTTGAACACGCTCGCGCCGCCATGACCGTAGAGCGGCTTCATCACCACGTCGCCATGCTCGCGCCGGAACTCCTCGATTTCCTGCTTGTCGCGGGAGATCAGGGTCGGGGGCATCAGGTGCGGGAAATGCGTGACGAAGATCTTCTCCGGCGCATTGCGCACATGGGTCGGATCATTGACCACGAGGGTCTTGGGGTGAACGCGCTCCAGGAAATGCGTGGCGGTGATGTAGGCCAGGTCGAACGGCGGATCCTGGCGCATGAGCACCGCATCGACGCCTGAGAGATCGACTCGCTCGGGCGTTCCCAGAGTGAAGTGGTCGCCCTCCTGGTCGCGCACCTCGATGGGCTCCGCCATCGCGATCACGGCCCCATCCCGCAGCGACAGGCGGTCGGGCGTGTAATGCAGGACCCGGTGTCCTCGCCGCTGGGCCTCGAGCAGGAGCGCGAAGCCGGTATCGCCCGCAATCTTGATGCTGCGGATGTGATCCATCTGGAACGCAACGGTGAGGGTCATGCGTCGAGCCTCCTTGGCAAGACTCCTTGGGGAAGCAGGGTTATTGGCCGTAAAATGCAGGATGGCAACTCTTCATCGCGGGCCCTGTGAACGAAATCCGGGGAGGTGGGTTATTCAACAGCCCCGCTTGAGCCCGGCCCCTTGCAGATCCCCTCAGGCTTGTCCATGTGAGAGTCCATGCCCCGCCGCGCCCTTCTGATCGTCAATGCCAAGAGCCGCAGCGGCGCCCTCCAGTGCGAAATCGCCATCGAGCGCCTGAAGGACCACGGCATCGAGCCGATTCATGTGGATTGCGGGCGCCGGGAGGACCTGTCGCCCCTCATCGTCAAGCATGCGAAGGATGTGGAGTGCGCCGTCATCGGCGGAGGCGACGGAACGCTCAACGCGGCGGCTTTCGGGGTGATCGAGGCCGGGCTGCCGCTCGGCATCCTGCCGCTCGGCACCGCCAACGATCTGGCCCGCACCCTCGATGTGCCCTTCGATCTCGACGGCGCCGCTCAGGTCATCGCCGACGGCCACACCCGCAAGATCGATCTCGGCATCGTCAACGGCGAGCCCTTCTTCAACGTGGCGAGCATCGGGCTTTCGGCGGACCTGGCCCAGAAGCTGACGCGCGACATCAAGCGCCGCTGGGGCCGTCTCGGTTACGCCATGGTGGCCCTGAATGTCCTGATGCACGCAAAACCCTTCCGGGCGACCATCTACAGCGAGAGCGAGGCGGCGCGCGTCCGGACGCTTCAGGTCGCCGTCGGCAACGGGCGCTTCTACGGCGGCGGCAATGCGGTCGAGCAGGATGCCGCCATCGACGACCATCATCTCGATCTCTATAGCCTGGAGCTGAGGCGGGCTTGGAAACTCGCCTTGATGGCACGCTCGTTCCGCCAGGGCCGGCAAGGCGCCTGGAGCGAGGTGCGGGCCGTGCGCGCCAAGGAATTCGACATCCGCACCCGCAAGCCCAGGCCCGTCAATGCGGACGGCGAGATCGTCACCCAGACGCCGGCGCATTTTTCGATCCGCCCCTCGGCCGTGACGGTGTTCGCGCCGAAGAAGGCCAAGGGTTGATGCTTATGCTCTTGGCTGTCATTCCGGGGCGAGCGGAGCGAGAGCCCGGAATCCATAGACACGACGTCTCAAGGATTTGTGAGCGGCGTCACGCTTCTTTCTGAACCGCTAGCGGTTATGGATTCCGGGCTCGCCTTTGGCGCCCCGGAATGACAGTAGAGACGTCTTCCTAACTTATCTCCAGCTCAAACGCCGACACGATGTGCTGCGGCCACTTCCTGGGTGCGATGAACACCGCGTCCGCACGCCATGTCTTGTCCGCCGCCCAGCCGTTGCGTGAGAGCCAGGCCCGCGCCGCGCGGGAGAAGCGCCGGCGCTTGGCGGGGGTGATCGCGGCGAGCGCATCGTCCATGAGCGCACGCGCCTTCACCTCGACGAACGCGATGGTGTCGCCGCGCATCACGATCAGGTCGATCTCGCCGCCCGAGGCGGCATAGCGACGGGCGAGCGGGCGGTATCCCTTTGCGATCAAGTGCAGCAGCGCGATCCATTCCGCGCGGTGTCCGCGCAGAAAGGTCGCTTCGCGTCGTTCGAGGGCGCTCTTCATTCGCCCTTCTTGGCGAGCGTCAGGGCGCGGGCATAGACCTCGCGCTTGGGCATGTCGAGCTCCGCCGCCACGATGGCCGCCGCATCCTTGATCGAGTGGTTCTTGAGCGCCGCCTCCAGCCTGCCGTCGAGGGCCGCGTCGGCTTCCGCCGCATGCATCTCCTTCGTGGCCTCGCCGATCAGCACCACGATCTCGCCCTTGGGCGGACCTTCCTCGGCGAATTGCCGGGCGAGTTCGGGGAGCGTGCCGCGCCTGATGGTTTCGAACATCTTGGTGAGCTCGCGCGCCACCACGGCCTGCCGCTCGCCGAGCACGTCCGCCGCATCGGCCAGCATCTCGGGCAGGCGGTGCGGGCCCTCGAAGAGCATGAGCGTGCCGGGAATGGTGCCGATCTCCGTCAGACGCGCGCGCCGTGCGCCGCTCTTCGCCGGCAGGAAGCCCTCGAAGAAGAAGCGGTCCGTGGGCAGGCCCGAGGCCACGAGGGCCGTGAGCACGGCGGACGGGCCGGGGATCGGGGTGACCGGCAAGCCTTCCTCGATCGCCGCCTGCACGAGCTTGTAGCCGGGGTCCGACACCAGCGGCGTGCCGGCGTCCGAGACCAGCGCCAGGGCCTGGCCCTCGCGGACCCGGTGGACCATGCGCTCGCGCACGGCCTCGTTGGAATGCTCGTGATAGGCCACCAGCGGCGTGGTGATGCCGTAATGGGCGAGCAGCGTCTTCGTCACCCGCGTGTCCTCGGCCAGGACCGCATCCGCGGCGGCGAGCACGCTCAGCGCACGGAAGGACACGTCCTGCAGGTTGCCGATGGGCGTCGCGACCACATAGAGGCCGGGCGAAAGGGGCTTGGCCTCGGCGGCGAGGCCGAAGGCGGTGAAGGTGGCGACCCGCTCATTGGGTTCGCGCCGCCTGGTCCGGTTGTCGATTCTCTGAGTCATGAGGCCGGCACTCTCGCATGAAGCGAGGGCCTAGCGGAAGCGGGTCGTCAGGCCCGATACACCGCATTGGAAACAATGTTTACCTTTTGCTGCCACGCTTCCTCCATGACAGAGGCTATTTCCAAGGGGGGTGGAGATGGCGCGCGTATCGATTGGTAAGGCCAAGGTCTGCGCAGGCCGTGCAGCCTGGGCGCTCGTTGTGGCCGGTTCGCTGGCCCTGTCGGGTTGCGTCGGGTCCGAAACCCTTTTGCCGCCGCGCAACGTGAGCCGGGCTCAGCCCGCTCCCGTCGAGCCGGCCTATGCGGCCGGGGCCGCGCCGCAGGCCGCTCCGATGCAGGCTGCTTCGCCGGGAGCGCTCGGCGGCTCCACCATCGGCACCGGACCCATCAAGGTCGCCCTGATCCTGCCCATGAGCGCGGCCGGGCAGGGCGCCGTGGTGGCGCAGAGCATGCGCAACGCCGCCGAGATGGCCGTCGGCGAATTCCAGGGCTCGGACATCACATTGCTCGTGAAGGACGATCGTGGCACCCCGGAGGGGGCTCAGGCCGCCGCACAGCAGGCCCTTGCGGAAGGGGCGGAGCTCATCGTCGGCCCGCTCTTTGCCGGCTCCGTCCAGGCGGCGGGGCAGGCGGCGCGCGCGCAGGGCAAATCCCTCATCGGCTTCTCGTCCGATGCGGCCGTCGCCACCCGCGGCGTGTATCTCCTGAGCTTCCTCGTGCAGGAGGAGGTGGACCGCATCGTCGCCTTTGCGGCTTCCCAAGGCCGCCGTTCCATCGCGGCCCTGATCCCGGAAACGCAATATGGCCGCGTGGCCGAGGCGCGGCTGCAGCAGGCGGCCGCCCGGCAGGGACTGCGCATCGTCGCGCTCGAATACTACCCACCGGGTCAGCCGCAGGTGGGCGTGCAGCGCCTGTCACGGGTGATCGGCGGTGCTGCCCCGCAGGCGGATGCGCTGTTCATTCCCGACAACGGCGAAGGCCTGCCGGCGGTCGCTCAGGCGCTGCAGATGGCGGGTTTCGATCCTGCGCGGGTCAAGCCCCTCGGCACGGGCGTGTGGAACGAGCCACGCATCTTCGGTCTGCCGGCCCTCCAGGGCGGCTGGTTCGCAGCACCCGACAACCGCGGCTTCGAGGCCTTCGCCGAACGCTACCGCGCGCGCTTCAGCGCCGATCCGATCCGCCTGGCGACGCTCTCCTACGATGCCGTCACGCTCGCGGCCGCGCTCGCGCGCATGCAGGGCGTGCAGGGCTTCAGCGATGCGATGCTGACCAATCCGGCGGGCTTTGCCGGAGCCGACGGCGTGTTCCGCTTCAATCCTGACGGCACCAACCAGCGCGCCTTGACGGTGCAGGAGATCCGCAACGGCGCCGCCGTTGCGATCAGCGGCGCGCCGCGCACATTGGTGGCGGGCAACTGACACCATGTCAGCACCCACCCCGTCATCACCGGCCTTGTTCCGGTGATCCCGATTGAGGGAAGCGCTCTTCTGATCGAGATGGCCGGGACAAGCCCGGCCATGACGGAAAGGTTTCACTCAAGCAAGGACAGGCCGCATTACTTGCGCGTGAGCGTCGCGCTCAACTCCGGCTTGTTGTTGAGGCTCTGGAACACCACGCAGTAGCGCTCGGTGAGCTTGAGCAGTTGGTCGACCTTCTCCTGTGGGGCATCCGTGTCCACCTCGAAGGACAGGCGGATGTTCTTGAAGCCCACGGGCGCGCCCTTGTCGACGCCGAGCGTGCCGCGGAAATCGAGATCGCCTTCCGCCTTCACAGCCCCGTGGCGCAGGTCGATTTCGAGGGCGGTCGCAACGGCCTTCAGCGTCACGCCCGCGCAGGCCACGAGCGCTTCGAGCAGCATGTCGCCGGAGCACAGCTCCGCGCCGGAGCCGCCGGTGGCCGGGTGCAGGCCAGCGACGGCAAGCGCGCGGCCGGTCTCGACCTTGCAGGCGATGTGCTGGTCGTCGAGCGTGCCTTGCGCCTTGAGGGTGATGACGGCGGCGTTCGGATCGCTGCGGTACTGGTCCTTCAGCGGCGCCTGGAGGGCGCGAAGGGCGGTGGCGTCCATGATGATGTTCCTTGTTACCACCACAGCGCAGCGGCCTGACGGTCGCGTTCGCGCTGCGGCTGCTGTTGCGGAGCTTTGAGGGAATGGTCGAGGGCCGTCAAGATGCGGCGCACGGAGGTCTCGAAGGGAAGGCCCGTCCTGTCGCGCGGCCGCGACAGCGTGAGCGGCAATTCGTCAAAGATGCGGCCGGGCTTGGGCTGCATGACCACGGCGCGGTCGGCGAGCGTCACGGCCTCCTGCACGTCGTGGGTGACGAGCACCACGGTCGGGCGCGTCTCTTCCCACAGGCCGAGCAGATGATCGTGCAGGCTTGCTCGCGTGAAGGCATCGAGGGCCGAGAACGGCTCGTCGAGAAGCAGCACCTTCGGGTTGGTCACGAAGGCGCGTGCAATCGAGACGCGCTGCTGCTGGCCGCCTGACAGATCGCGCGGCCAGCGGTTGGCATGCTCGACGAGACCGATCTTTTCGAGAGCGTGCGTCACGCGCGCTTGCCGTTCGGCAGCATTCACGCCAGCGAGGCCGAAAGCAATGTTGTCGAACACTGATAGCCACGGCAGCAGGCGCGGCTCCTGAAACACGATGCCCACGGCCGGATGCGGACCCGACAGCACCTCGCCGTCGAGACGGATGCGGCCGGCGCTTTCCCGGTCGAGGCCGGCGATGAGGCGCAGCAACGTGGTCTTGCCGCAGCCAGAGCCGCCGATCAGCGCGACGATCTCGCCCTCGTGCACGGTGAGATTGATGTCGGAGAGCGCCCGCGTGCCGTCGGCGTAGGTTTTGGAGAGGTGCTCGAAGCTCAGCATCACAACCTCTCCCGCACTATGTCCTGCCATCGCACGAGCGGCCTGGTGGCGGCGACCAGCAGGCTGTCGGCGAGCTTGCCGAGGATCGCGAAGGCGATGATGGCCGCGAGGATCTGGTCGGGCTTGCCCATCTGCTGCCCGTCGACGAGCAGATAGCCTAGGCCCTCGGACGCGCCCATGAACTCGGCTGCGACCACGAACATGAAGCCGAGGCCGAGGCCTGAGCGCAGCGCGATCACGGCTTCGGGCAGCACGGCGGGCAGCAGGATGCGGCGGGCGAGCTGGACGCGCGAGAGGCGGAACACCTGTCCCACTTCCACGAGTTTGCGATCGACGGAGAGGATCGCGCCGGCGATGCCGAGATAGACCGGAAAGAACACGCCGACCGCAATCAGCGCCACCTTCGAGGCCTCGAAGATGCCGAGCCAGAGAATGAACAAGGGCACCCAGGCGATGGAGGGAATCGCGCGCAGGGCCTGCAGGGTCGGATCGAGCAATTGGCGAAGGGTTTGGCTGGAGCCGGAGAGCGCGCCGAGCACGATGCCGGAGACCGCGCCGATGACGAAGCCGACAAGAACGCGCCACAGCGTCATCCAGGCATGGGTCCACAACTCGCCCGTTTGCGCGAGCGCCGAGAGCGTGGCGATGATGCGGCTCGGCGGCGGCACGAGGCGTCCCTCGGCGAGGCCGAAGGTGACGGCACCTTCCCAGAGAAGCGCAATGGCGACAGGCAGGAAAAAGCCGAGAAGGATGCGCCCGTCGAAGGCGCGTCGCTTCTCGGTGGAGGTTGGGGCCGCGAGAGCGGCGGCACCCTCATGGGAGGACCAGGCTTGGCCTGTCACGGCGCTCTCCCGCGATTCTGTCATTATCGGGACGCGGTGGCGAAGCGGCGGTCGATCAGCGAGTCGACAGCGGCGCGCACATCGGTTTCAGGGGCGATGACGCCGGCCTGCTGCAGGGCGAGGCCTGCGGCGAGAATGGTGTCGACCTGAGGCTGACCGATGGAGGAGTGCGTGAGTTCCGTGCGCTCGAGCTGGCGCTCGATCACCGGCTCGGGCAGCTTGGTGTAGGCCACGAGGGTCTTCTTCAGCTCGGCCGGGTTGGCGAGCGAATAGGTGCGCGCTTCCTCATAGGCCTTGAGCACGCGCTCCACGAGGGCCGGGTTCTCCTTGGCGAAAGCCTCGGAGACGTTGAGCACGCCCCAGGTGTTGGCGCCGGCATTGCGGTAGAACAGTTTTGCGCCGCTTTCCACCTCAGAGGCCGCCATCAGCGGATCGAGGCCGGCCCAGGCATCCACGTCGCCGCGCTCGAGAGCGGTGCGGCCGTCGGGGTGCTGGAGCAGGACGAGCTTCACGTCCTTCTCGGTGAGCTTGGCCTCCTGCAGGGCGCGCACCAGGAAAATGTGCGGATCGGTGCCGCGGGTCACGGCCACGCGCTTGCCCTTCAGGTCCTCGACCTTGGCTATGCCCGTGTCCTTGCGGGTGACGAGGGCCGTCCATTCGGGACGGGAATAGACGTAGATCGACTTGATCGGGTTGCCGTTGATCTTGCCGATCAGGGCGGCGGCGCCGGCCGTGGAGCCGAAATCGATCGAGCCGGCATTGAGGAATTCGAGCGCCTTGTTGGATCCGAGCGACTGCACCCAGCGCACCTTGATGCCGTCCTTCTCCAGCTCCTTCTCGAGGAAGCCCTTGTCCTTGAGAACGAGGCTCACGGGATTGTAGGTGGCGAAGTCGATCCTGATCTCTTTCGGCTGCGCGATAGCGCCGTTGGCGAGCAATGTCAGGCTCGTGGCGACGGAGGCGGCGAGGAGGATGCGGCGGGTCAGGCTCATCGGTTGGGTCCCATGTTGGGCGCATGGGGCATCGTGCGAGGCACCCGGCGCTTTAGCTGCACTTGTTTCGCGCCCGCAAGCTGCATGCTCAAATCGGCGCGTGTCCTTTTTATAGGACGGCATGTTTGTTATGTCAAACAATATCTCTTATAAAGAACATCTTATCCGCTTTTCCGGATAACGCCAGTCCACCTTTGGGCGCGGGCTTTTTCCGGTGGCGAGCCGAACGGCACCTCGTATACGGTTGCTCCATGCCATCCTTGACGCCCCAGACCATCCTGCAAAGCCTCGGCGACCAGACGATCCGGGATGCCGCCGGCCTGCGCGCCGCGCTCGTCCCCCTGCTGAAGACCCTTCTCGACCAGGGGAGGGCGGAGGCCGAGGCGAAGCTCCTGGAGAGCCAGGACGGGCTCGTCTGCGCCCGCTACCTGTGCGACCGGATGGATGAGCTTGTGCGCATCGTGCACGATGCCGTCGTGCGGCACCTCTACCCCAGCGCTAACCCGTCCGCCGGAGAGCGCCTCGCCTTGGCGGCGACGGGCGGCTACGGGCGTGGCACCCTGGCGCCCGGCTCGGATGTCGACCTCCTGTTCCTCCTGCCCTACAAGCAGACCGCCTGGAGCGAGAGCGTCGTCGAGGCGATGCTCTACGTGCTGTGGGACCTCAAGCTGAAGGTGGGGCACGCGACCCGCTCCGTGGAGGAGTGCCTGCGCGAGGCGGGTGCCGACATGACGATCCGCACCTCCCTGCTGGAAACGCGCTTCCTGTTCGGCGACAGGGAACTCTTCGACGATCTGACCCGGCGCTTCGACAAGGAGATCGTCGCTACCTCGGCCCCGGCCTTCGTGGATGCCAAGCTGAAAGAACGGGATGCGCGGGTGGCCAAGGCCGGCGCCTCCCGCTATCTCGTCGAGCCCAATGTGAAGGACGGCAAGGGCGGCTTGCGCGACCTCAACACGCTCTTCTGGATCGCCAAATACGTCTACCGGGTGAAGGAGCCCGAGGAACTGGTGGCGGCGGGCCTCTTCACCAAGGACGAGTTCAACCTGTTCGCCCGCTGCGAGGAATTTCTGTGGCGGGTGCGCTGCCATATGCATTTCGCCACCGGCCGCGCCGAGGAGCGCCTGACCTTCGACCTGCAGCGCACCATCGCGGAGCGCATCGGCTTTGCGCCCAGAGGTGGATTGTCGGCGGTCGAGCGGTTCATGAAGGCCTACTTTCTCATCGCCAAGGATGTGGGCGACCTCACCGCCATCGTGTGCGCCGAGCTCGAGGCCCGCCAGACCAAGCCGCGTCCCATGCTCGACCGTGTGCTTGGGCGCTTCCGCCGCCGCCGCGGCGGCGCGCTGGTGGGGGACGACTTCACCATCGACAACAACCGCCTCAACGTCGCCTGCGAGGAGGCGTTCGAGCGCGATCCCGTCAACCTGATCCGCCTGTTCTGGCTCGCCGACCGGCACAACCTGGCGATCCACCCCGATGCGACGCGCCTGGCGACACGCTCCCTCAAGCTCATCGGTCCGAGCCTGCGCAACGATCCCGAAGCCAACCGGCTGTTCCTCGAGATCATCACCTCGAAGAACGCCCCGGAGGTGGTGCTGCGCCTCATGAACGAGGCCGGCGTGCTCGGCCGTCTCGTTCCGGATTTCGGCCGCATCGTCGCGATGATGCAGTTCAACATGTATCATCACTATACGGTGGACGAGCACCTCGTGCGCTCGGTCGGCGTGCTCACTGAGATCGAGGCCGGTCACCTCGGCAACGAGCATCCGCTCGCCAACCGGATCTTTTCCACCATCCAGAACCGGCGGGCGCTCTACGTGGCCGTGTTCCTGCACGACATCGCCAAGGGAAGGCCGGAGGATCACTCGACGGCAGGCGCGGCCATCGCCCGCAAGCTGGGGCCCCGCTTCGGCCTTAGCGATGCGGAGACCGACACGGTCGCCTGGCTCATCGAGCATCACCTGCTCATGTCGAACACCGCGCAGAGCCGCGACCTGTCCGATCCGGCCACCATCAAGAGCTTCGCCGAGGTGGTGCAGACCATGGAGCGCCTGAAGCTCCTGCTCGTACTCACCATCGCCGACATCAAGGCCGTCGGGCCGGGCACCTGGACCGGCTGGAAGGGCCAGCTCCTGCGCAATCTCTATCACGAGACGGAGGTTCTCCTCGGCGGTGGCGCTGCGGATCTCGCCCGCTCCGAGCGCGTGCGCCTGGCGCAGGAGCAGCTGCGCGCCGAGCTGCCCGACTGGTCGGACGAGGAATTCGAGGCCTACGCGGCCCGCCATACCCCGGGCTACTGGATGAAGACCGACGAGACCCGGCGGGCCAAGCAGGCCCGTCTCCTGAGGGAATCGGAAAAGGGCGGTCGGACCGTCACCACGGCTTACGAGACGGACCAGTTCCGGGGCGTGACCGAGCTCACCATCCTGTCGCCGGACCATCCGCGCCTGCTCGCGATCATCACCGGCGCCTGCGCGGCGGCGGGCGGCAACATCGTCGATGCGCAGATCTTCACCACCACGGACGGCATCGCCCTTGACACCATCGTGCTCTCCCGCGCCTTCGACCGGGACGAGGACGAGCTTCGCCGGGCCGAGCGGGTCGCCAAAGCCATCGAGCGGGCCCTGAAGGGCGAGGTGAGGATCGCCGATCTCGTGGATGGCAAGCGCCCGACCAAGCCTGCCTCGCGGGCCTTCCACGTGCCCCCGGAGGTCACCATCGACAACTCCCTTTCGAACCGCCAGACGGTGATCGAGGTCTCCGGCCTCGACCGGCCGGGCCTGCTCTACGACCTCACCACGGCCCTGGGGAAGCTCAACCTCAACATCGCCTCGGCCCACATCGTGACCTTCGGCGAGAAGGCCGTGGACGTGTTCTACGTGACCGACCTGACCGGCACGAAGGTCACCCATGCGGGCCGCCAGGCCACCATCCGCCGGGCCCTGCTGGACGTGTTCAAGGCAGAGGAAACCGAGGCCGGCCTGCGCCGCAGCGCTTGATTTGTGGCGCCCGTGACCTGATATGTGCCCCGAACCCTTGTTTCTCCCACCTTCAGTTGATCGACCATGAATCCGAACGACCCGGAAAACCAGAACGCGGCCCCGCAGGCCGAGCCCGCCAACGACGCTGCCCCCGAGGCTGCTTCCGCGCCCGAGGCCGACCCGATTGCCGTTCTCGAGGCCGAGAAGACGGATCTGAAGGACAAGCTCCTGCGCCTGATGGCCGACATGGAGAACCTGCGCCGTCGCACCGAGCGCGAGATGGGCGATGCCCGCACCTATGCGGTGGCGAACTTCGCCCGCGACATGCTCAACGTGGCCGACAATGTGCGCCGCGCCATCGAGAGCGTGCCGGAGGAGGCGAGCAAGACCGCCGAGGGCGCCTTCAAGGGCCTGATCGACGGCATCGACCTCACCGAGCGCGACCTGCTCAAGACCCTGGAGCGCCACGGGGTGAAGCGGCTCGAGCCGCAGGGCCAGAAATTCGACCCGAACCTGCACCAGGCCATGTTCGAGATCCCCAACGCGGAGGTGCCGAACGGCACGGTCCTGCAGGTGGTCCAGTCCGGCTACGTCATCGGCGACCGCGTCCTGCGCCCGGCCCTGGTCGGCGTCTCCAAGGGCGGCCCGAAGGCGGCCGCCAACGGGGCCGGCGGCGAGACGGCGGACAATTCGTCGGCGTCCTAAACCGATTAGCACTGCGCTTTTCCCTCCCCCTTGCGGGGAGGGGTAGGGTGGGGGTCGGAAAGTAAGGCACTGCCTGTGGCGAGAAGAGCTCCACATGGTTACAGTGCCCGGAACATCGATCTCTCACCCGGTCGCACCACCCCCACCCGGCCGCTTCGCGGCTGTCCCTCCCCGCAAGGGGGAGGGAAATCGGCGGTGCCGCCGGTCAGCGCAGGCCCGACGTGAACTTCCTTCAATCCATCCCCTTCGAGACCATCGGAGTTGCCGTCTTCGCGCTCTCCGGCGCGCTCATGGCAGCCCGCAAGGGCATGGATCCGTTCGGGTTCGCACTTCTGGCCACGCTCACGGGCGTTGGCGGCGGCACCATCCGGGATCTGCTCATCGGCATCCGGCCGGTCTTTTGGGTGGGGGATCCGACCGATGTGCTCGTCTGTCTGATCGTGGCGGAACTCGTCTTTGCCCTGGGCCCCAAGCGCGTCGTGCAGATCGAGGGCGGGCGGCAGGGCCGGCTCCTGCTCTGGGCGGACGCGCTCGGCTTGGCCCTTTTCGCCGTCTCGGGAACCGCCAAGGCCCTGGGCGCCGGAGTTCCGGTCCTGTCGGCGGTGGCGCTCGGCACTGTTACGGCCACCTTCGGCGGCATCATCCGCGATATCTTCGCGGGAACGACGCCCCTTGTCCTGCGCCAGGAGATCTACGTCACGGCGGCGGCTCTGGGGGCTTCCGTCATGGTGGCCCTGCAGGCTTTCGGCCTCGACCCGTTCTTCAGCGCAGCCGCCGGTTTCGGGGCCGCTTTCACGTTGCGGGCGCTGGCCATCCTGCGCGGCTGGTCCCTGCCGGCCTTTCCGGCTCGGGACTAGTAGGCATTCATCTCCACGCCGTCGATCACCGCCCGGAAGCGGCGCAGATTCTCGTCCCGCTGCTCCACCCGGGTGAGGCCCACCATGCGCACGTAGCGGCCGGGCTCGAAGCGGATGGTCTGCATCACGATGACGGGCTGGCCCGAATCCGCCTCCACGGCCTTGGCGACGATCTCGTGCCAGTCCTGGCCCTGGAAGCGGAAGGCTTCCGAGCGCTCGACCCTGATGTCCTTGAGGATCTGGTTGGCGTTGAGGGCCGCGCGGGCGAAAAGGTTGCGCTGCTCGCCGGCGGGCGGCGCAGGGCTCAAGGAGGCGGCCATGATCAGGATCGGCTGCTCCACCGCCTTGATCGTGTCCTTGGGACCGTCCGTGAACAGCACGGAGTTGCCGGAGATCGCCCGAACGGGCCTGAATCCCGCCAGGTCGCCGAGCCGGAACGGCAGGGCGGAGACCTGCTCGTCGATGGAGATCGGCCCGCGCAGGGCAACGGATTTCAGGGCGTCCCGGATCTGGTCTTCGCTGTAGCCGTCGCTGCCGCCGCGCACCTGCGCGATGATGAGGCCGGCCATGTCCTGGCCCTTGACCGCCATGACCCATTTGCGCCCTTTCACGGGGCCTTCCATGGTGCCGCCGATCAGCACCCCGGCCTTGTCGCCGAGCTTCAGGGTCTCGCGGGAGGTCTCGTTGAGGCCCTGGCGCTTGAGGGCATCCTTGGTGAAGCCCTTCACCACCTGCTCGTAGGCCTCGGCCGGCATCTCCACGAGGTTGATGGCCGCGGCCTTCTCCTCGTTTTCGAACCCGCTGAACCGTCGCGACACGGTCATGTCCTGCGGCGGCACGATGCCGATTCGCGACGCGGGCGGAAACACGGGCTCGGCCGCGAGGGCCGCCTGAACTGACAGAACGAAGCCCAATGCAGCGGCTGCGATAGCTTTCATGGGTGCCCCTCCACAATCGTCGCGGACAATTTCGTCGCCAAGGCTAGAGCGCCTTTTCCACCTTGCGCAAGGTGAGATTGAGCCGCCCGCCCTGCGGCAGCAGGTCCGAGCTGCCGGCGTTGAGCCGGTCGATGCCATGATAGATCAGCCGGGCCGGCCCGCCGAACACGATCGCGTCACCAGAGCGGAGCCTGATCGATTTCGTCGGATCCCCGCGCTCCAGCCCGCCATAGCGGAACAGCGCCGTGTCGCCGAGCGACAAGGAAACGACGGGCGCGTCGAACGCCTCCTCGTCCTTGTCCTGGTGCATCCCCATGCGGGCCGTCGGTTCGTAGAAGTTGACCAGGCAGGCGTCGGGCGGGTGCGGGTAGCCGCTCAAGTCCTGCCAGGCCCGCAGCACCTGCTCGGGCATGGAAGGCCAGGGCTCGCCCGTCTCGGGATGCGCCGGCTGGTAGCGATAGCCCTGCACGTCCGACACCCAGCCCAGCCGCCCGCAATTGGTCATGCGCACGGAAAACGGCTTTCCCGTGCGCGGCATGCGCGGGGTGAAGAGCGGCGCGGCCTTCGTGATCTCGCGCAGGGATTGGAGCAGCTGCTCCTGAGCCGGGCGGTCGAGGTAGTCGGGATAGTAGGTGAGGCCGGGGCTAAGGGTGATGGCGGACATATCTTTTATCGTGGCACGCTCTGCTCTCGACCGTCATCCCCGGACTTGTTCCGGGGATCCACGTCTTGAACCCGCTTAAAACGTGGATGGCCGGGACAAGCCCGGCCATGACGTGAAAGGGTGCAATAACGCTATCCGTGTCTTACCCCTCCAGCACTTCCTTGCTGGCGACCGTCGTGTCCTCGTTGAGCTTGTAGACGAGCGGGATTCCCGTCGCGAGCTCGAGGCCCGGGATCGTCTCGGAGGTGAGGCCGTCGAGCACCATCACGAGGGCGCGCAAGGAATTGCCGTGGGCGGCCACCAGCACGCGCTCGCCGCGCATCACGCGGGGCAGGATCTCGCGGATGTAGTAGGGCAGCACGCGGGCCACCGTGTCCTTCAGGCTCTCGCCGCCGGGCGGGGGCACGTCGTAGGAGCGGCGCCAGAGATGGACCTGCTCCTCGCCCCAACGGGCGCGGGCGTCGTCCTTGTTCAGGCCGGCAAGATCGCCGTAATCGCGCTCGTTGAGCGCCTGGTCGGCGATGGTCTTGAGATCGGGCTGGCCGATCTCCTCCAGGATGAGCTTGCAGGTGCGCTGGGCGCGCGACAGATCGGACGTGAAGGCGATGTCGAACTGGACGCCCATCTCCTTGAGCCGCTGGCCGGCGGTGCGGGCTTCCTGCACGCCGAGATCGGTCAGGCCCGGGTCCTTCCAGCCGGTGAACAGGTTCTTGAGGTTCCATTCGCTCTGGCCGTGGCGGGCAAGCACAAGAAGGCGGTCCATGTCGTTAGCGTCTCCTGAAAGATATCGTGTGGGCGTGATTTTAGAGCTGATCGAGGCCAAGGACATTGGCCATGGTGTAATAACCCGGCTTCTTGTCGAAGCCCCAGAGGGCGGCCCTCACGGCGCCGCGGGCGAAGAGGCCCCGGTCCTCGGCCCGGTGCGCCAGCTCCAGGCGCTCGCCGGCTCCGGCGAAGATCACCGAGTGCTCGCCGACAACGGTGCCGCCGCGCAGGGTCGCAAAGCCGATATCGCCGGGGTTGCGCGCACCGGTATGCCCGTCGCGGCTGCGCACGGAGCGGTCCTTGAGCGACACCTTCCGTCCTTCCGCCGCCGCCTCGCCGAGAAGCAGCGCCGTGCCCGAGGGCGCATCCACCTTCATGCGGTGGTGCATTTCCAGCACCTCGATGTCGAAGTCCTCGCCCAACGTCGCCGCCGCCTTGCGCACGAGGCCTGCGAGCAGGTTGACGCCAAGCGACATGTTGCCGGACTGGACGATGCGCGCATGGCGCGCGGCCGCCTCCAGCTTGGCGAAATCGGCTTCCTGAAGGCCGGTGGTGCCGACCACATGCACGATGCGCGCCTGAGCGGCGAGCGCGGCGAAAGCCACGGTGGCCGCAGGCGCCGTGAAGTCGAGCACGCCGTCGGCCTGGGCGAAGACGGTCAGGGGATCGTCGGTCACGGTCACGCCGAGCTCGCCGGTGCCGGCGAGAAGCCCCGCATCCTGCCCGAGAGCGGGCGAGCCCTCCCGCTCGATGGCGCCGACGAGGGCGCAGCCTTCCGCCTCGGCCACGGCCTTGATGAGCATGCGCCCCATGCGTCCGGCGGCTCCCACCACGACAAGTCGCATCTCGCTCATGGCCGTTCTCCTGTTCTGTCGCGTGCGGATATAGCGGCTTCATGCTCGCCTGAGAAGTTCAGGTCAAGTTTCAGAAGCTTGACCTTGTCGGCCCAACATGGGAGGTCCACCAGAGGGTGGTCGGATACACGGCGCTAATCTTATGCTTTACCTGCTTCGCCACGGAGAAACGACCTGGAATGCGGCAGGCCGCTATCAGGGTCATCAAGACTCTCCCCTCACACCTCGCGGTCGTGATCAGGCTGCATCCTTGGGTCGTATCCTATCCCGACTGCACCGATTTTCTAAAGACCCCCTCCTTGCCTATGTCAGCCCGCTTGGGCGCGCTCAGGAATCAGCCGATATCATTGGGCGTCATGTAAGCCTTAACCGTCTTGATGAACCTCGAGTCATGGAGGTCTCGATGGGCTCTTGGGATGGCATGACTCATTATGAGGTCTCGATGGAATATCCCGAGGCTTTGGCCGAATCCAGCCGCTATGACTGGTATTTTCGCTCTCCGGATGGCGAAAGCTTGGACGCTTTCGTCACGCGCATTTCATCCTGGCTCAAGGACGCACGCACCCCCGCCGTCGTCATTTCGCATGGTGTGACGGGACGCATTATACGCGGTTTGTACCTGGGGCTGTCGAGGAGTGAGATGCTGGAGTTGCCTACGCCTCAAGATGGTCTGTATGCGCTCGACTCCGGCAGCGTCCGGTTCATCGCGGAAGCCGACGTCGTGAGCTAGGAAGAAGCGAGCATCTTACTGCGGCCCCTCTCCCGACCCTCGCTGACGCGAGGGCCACCCTCTCCCACCGCAAGTCGGGTGTTCCCGACTTGCGCATTCAGAATGCCGATTCTGGGAACACCCAGGATCGGGTGGGGAGAGGGCAGGCGCTGCTTCACCCCGGCTGCGGTCCCTCGTAGCCTTCGATGATGATGATGTCGGCGACCGCGTGGCCGTCGCGCTCGGCTTTCGCCGCCTGATACTCGGGCGAGTCCCAGCACTCCAAGGCCGCCTGATAGCTCGGGAATTCGATCACCACGTTGCGCGCCCGGGCCTCGCCCTCGGCGACCCGGTAGGCGCCGCCGCGCACCAGGAAGCGGGCGCCGTATTTGGCGAACGGCACTGCGTTCGCCTTCACATAGTTCTGATAGGCGTCGGGGTTCGAGACGTCGACGCGGCCGATCCAGTAACCCTTCATGGTTCAAGCTCCTTCCACGAGAACGAATTCGGCCACGCAGGCGCCGTCGCGCTTGGCCTTCGCGGCCTGGTATTCCGGCGAATGATAATAGGTCCTGGCCTGCTCCACCGAGTCGAACTCGATCACCACGTTGCGGGGGCGCGCCTCGCCCTCCAGCGCCTCATAAGCGCCGCCGCGCACGAGCGGCCGGCCGCCATATTGCCTGATCGCCTCCGTGGCGCCCTTGGCGTATTCCGCATAGGCCTCGGGGTTCGTGACGGTCACGCGGGCAATGACATAGCCTTTGGGCATCGGGCGCTCCTTTGGAGGATTCGGGTGTGGCAGCGAACGCCAGGGCGGCCGCAGCGTCAAGCCGCCGTCGCGGGTTTTCCGGGGAGGATCAATCGGCGATGAGAGCCGGCAATTCCGCCAGCAGGCCGTCGCGGGCGCGGAAGCTCGCCACGGAGTTCTCTTTCCGCTCGTCCCGGATCAGCCGCGCGAACAGGATCCTGCGCTCGCCCTTCTGCGCCCATCCCACGAACCAGCCGAACTGGCGGGAGCGATCGAACGTGCCGTCCCGCCGCGGCTGAAAGCCCGTGCCGGTCTTGCCATAGGCCGTCCAGCCGTCGGGCAGCGGGAAGACGGGCATGATCGCGAGCGTCATGTCGCGGGCTTTGCCTGAGACCGGCAGTTCTTGCTTCAGGAGTTTGCGCAGGAAAGCGATCTGCTCGACAGGCGAGATCTGCAGGGAGGAGGCGCTCAGCCATGCGCGGGTCAGGCCGTTGGCCTTACCCCTGTCGCCGCTGACGTCCCGGTTGCCGTACCCGAACGCGTCGGCATAGCGCTTGAACCGTTGCTCGCCCAGCTCGCGGGTCAGAACGTGCGAGTACCAGACCACGGAATCCTTCAGCCAGGAGCGCGGGTTCTTGGTCCCCTTCCAAGCCTCGTTCCAGGATTTGTACTCAGGCCTGTAGGGCCAGGCAGGCTCGTCCTCGTCCTCAAGGATGCCGGAGTCAAAGCCCATCAGGCTCAACGGAACCTTGAAGGTGGAGGCCGGACTGCTGCGGCGCTCGCAATCGCCCTCGCGCTTCAGCACGCGGCCGGTCTCAAGCTCGGTGACGAGGGTGCAGGCATCGGCCCGGGCCGCGCCGGCGAGCGCGAGCAGGCAGGAGCATGCAAGGAGCAGGCGAGCCAGCATGGCGTGTCTCAGGCGCCCGCGATGTCGCGCACGATGGCTTCCGCCGCCGCGCGCGGATCGGCGGCCTTCACGATGGGGCGGGCCACCACGAGGTGGTTGGCGCCGAGCCGGATGCCTTCCGCCGGCGTGACGATGCGCTTCTGGTCGCCTGCGTCCGCGCCGGCCGGGCGGATGCCGGGGGTGACGATCAGGCGGTTGCGGCCGACGATGGAGCGCACGCGCTGCGCTTCGGTGGCGGCGCAGACAATGCCATCGATGCCAGTATCGCGGGCCTGCTCGGCGCGACGCGCCACGAGTTCCGCCGCCGGGACGGGGGCGTAGCCCGCCTCCATGAGGTCATTGTCGTCGTAGGAGGTCAGCACCGTCACGGCGAGAATCTTCAGGCCCGTGCCGGCCTTTCCGGCCACAGCCGCCCGCATGGTCTGCGGATAGGCGTGGATGGTCAGGAACGTGGCGCCGAGACGCGCTACCGAGCGCACGCCTTCTTCCACCGTGTTGCCGATGTCGTGCAGCTTCAGGTCGAGAAAGACCTTCTTGCCCTGGCCGATCAGTTCGCGGGCAAATTCGAACCCGCCCGCATAGGCGAGCTGGTAGCCGATCTTGTAGAAGGTGCCGGCGTCGCCGATGCGCTCCACGAGGGCGCGGGCCTCCTCGACGGAGGGAACGTCGAGACCGATGATGAGCCTGTCGCGGATGTCGCCTTCGGAAACGGGATTGGTCGGAAGGGACATCGCGGCGCTCATGGGTTCATGACCTTGTTGTAGACCCAGACGCGGGCCGGGGGCAGGTTGCGCCAGATCCGGTTGGAGGCGCGGGCGCTGTAGCTGTCCGAGCGTGCCGGGATCGGCGGCACCACCGCGTAGGTGAACTGGATGAAGGGCGCACCCGGATGCATCATCGCCTGGGCGGCCTCCAGGAGTTCCAGGCGCTGGTCCATGGGCTTGGTGAAGAGCGGCAGGCTCGACACGGTGGCGGCTCCCGGCTCTGCCAGGATGCCCGAGAGCGTCTCCTGCAGGTCGTAGGCATCGCCCTGGATGATCGTCGCCTTGGGGAAGCGGCGCTTCAGCAGCTGGCAGAATTCGGGGTTGTACTCGATGAGGACCAGCCGGTCCTGGGCCACGCCGCGGCGGATCAGGGCATCGGTCACCGGTCCGGTGCCGGGACCGAGCTCGATGACCGGGCCGGGAATGCGCGGGTCCACATAGGCGGCCATGGTCCGGGCCAGGACCTTGCCGGACGGGGTGACCGCGCCGACGGTGAGCGGTCGTTCGAGCCAGGAGCGCAGGAAGCGCGCCTCATCCTGGAAGCGATCTTTCTTGAGAGGGATTTTCCGGGCCGTTGGCCGTTGGAACGACTGAACCACTAAGCTGACCCCTCGATCTCGCAGATCACGTTCGCTCTTTAGAACCTAGGCATCGATCCCAAAACTGGAAGGCACTTTTGGGATCGATCCGATGCTTATCCTCTCAGGCAGCGCATCGTCTAGAGCGGAAAAACCGGATCCACTTTTCCCTGACGTGGCCCTGCGGGTCCGCACGATGGCTTGAGAAAACGACCGTCAAGTTAAGTTGATCCGCCCAGACCGTCGAGAAACTCGCGGAATCGCGAGAAAAATCCCGAGCTTTCCGGGTGGTTTTCCTTGGAGCACTCCTGGTCGAACTCCATCAGGAGCTCGCGCTGGCGCTTGGTGAGCTTCTGCGGGGTTTCCACAACAACCTGAATGTAGAGGTCGCCGACGTCGCGCGAACGGAGCACCGGCATGCCCTTGCCGCGCAGGCGGAACTGCTTGCCAGTCTGGGTGCCCTCGGGAACCTTCACGAGCGCGTCGGTGCCGCCGAGCGTCGGGACATTGAACTCCCCGCCGATCGCCGCCGTCACCATGGAGATCGGCACGCGGCAGAACAGGTCCGCGCCGTCGCGCTGGAAGAACGGATGGGCTTTGAGCGACAGGAAGATGTAGAGATCGCCCGCGGGCCCGCCGCGCACGCCTGCCTCGCCTTCGCCCGCAAGGCGGATGCGCGTGCCGTCCTCGACGCCCGCCGGAATGTTGACCGAGAGGGTGCGCTCGCGGGTGACGCGGCCCGCACCGCCGCAGGACGTGCAGGGATCGTCGATGACCTCGCCGCGTCCATGGCAGTTGGGGCAGGTGCGCTCGATGGAGAAGAACCCTTGCGTCGCCCGCACCCGGCCAGCGCCGCCGCAGGTCGGGCAGGCCTTGGGCTTGGAGCCCGGCTTCGCGCCGCTCCCTGTGCAGGCCTCGCAGGTGACGGAGGTCGGGATCCTGAGTTCCGCGTTCTTGCCGTGGAAGGCCTCGTCGAGGCTGATCTCGAGGTTGTAGCGCATGTCGGCGCCACGCTCGCGCCCGCCGGCGCTGCGTCCGCGGCCCCGCGCGCCGCCGGCATCGCCGAAGAAGTTCTCGAAGATGTCCGACATGAAGTCGGAGAAATCGCCGTTGAAGCCCGGCCCTCCGGCGCCGCCGCCATTGGCGAAGGCCGCATGGCCGTAGCGGTCGTAGGCCGCGCGCTTCTGGCCGTCCGAGAGGGTCTGGTAGGCCTCGTTGATTTCCTTGAACTTGACCTCGGCCTCGTGATTGCCGGGGTTTCGGTCCGGGTGATACTGCATCGCGAGCTTCCGGAAGGCGGATTTCATCTCCGCATCGGTCGCGGTCTTCGCGACGCCCAGAACCTCGTAGTAATCGCGCTTGGACATGTCAGGCGCCCCTCGGAGCGATGGGCCGCTCCGTCTTGTTCATCGTCCGCATTGCATGCGCTGCACAGGGAAAGGCTCCACAAGCCTTTGCCGGAATATCGCGAAAAGCGGTCGGTTGATCGGTCATCGGTGTTTCAAGCCCGTTTCATGAAAACGGCACCCGGTCATGAAACCGGGTGCCGAATTCTTCAGAAAGCGCTCGCCATTTAGGCGCGCTTTTTCTTGTCGCCTTCGTCGACTTCCTGGAAGTCGGCGTCGATGACGTCGTCCTTCTGGGCATTGTCGTCGCCGCCTTCGGGCTGCTCGCCGCCTTCCGCAGCGCCGGCCTGAGCCGCGTACATGGCCTCGCCGAGCTTCATGGAGGCCTGCATCAGGTCCGTGGTGCGGGCCTTGATGACCTCGGGATCCTCACCGGCCAGCGCCTGACGCAGCGCGTCGATGGCGGTGGTGATGCCCTGCTTGTCGGCCTCCGACACCTTGTCGCCGTATTCGGTGAGCGACTTCTCGGTGGCGTGGATCAGGCTCTCGCCCTGGTTCTTCGCCTCGACGAGCTCGCGGCGCTTCTTGTCTTCCTCGGCATGAGCCTCGGCGTCCTTCACCATCTTCTCGATGTCGGCGTCCGAGAGACCGCCAGACGCCTGGATGCGGATCTGGTGCTCCTTGGCCGTCGCCTTGTCCTTCGCCGTGACGTTCACGATGCCGTTCGCGTCGATGTCGAAGGTCACCTCGATCTGCGGCACGCCGCGGGGCGCGGGCGGAATGCCCACGAGGTCGAACTGGCCGAGCAGCTTGTTGTCCGCCGCCATCTCGCGCTCGCCCTGGAAGACCCGGATCGTCACCGCGTTCTGGTTGTCTTCCGCCGTGGAGAACACCTGGCTCTTCTTGGTCGGGATCGTGGTGTTGCGGTCGATCAGGCGGGTGAACACGCCGCCGAGCGTCTCGATGCCGAGCGACAGCGGGGTCACGTCGAGGAGCAGAACGTCCTTCACGTCGCCCTGGAGCACGCCGGCCTGGATGGCCGCGCCGATGGCCACGACCTCATCCGGGTTGACGCCCTTGTGGGGCTCCTTGCCGAAGAAGTTCTTCACCACTTCCTGGATCTTCGGCATGCGGGTCATGCCGCCGACCAGAACCACCTCGTCGATGTCGCCCGGCGAGATGCCGGCATCCTTGAGGGCCTTGCGGCAGGGCTCGATGGTCTTCTGCACGAGGTCGTCCACGAGCTGCTCGAACTTGGCGCGCGAGAGCTTGAGGGCCAGGTGCTTGGGACCGGAGGCATCCGCCGTGATGTAGGGCAGGTTGATCTCGGTCTGCGAGGTCGAGGACAGCTCGATCTTGGCCTTCTCGGCCGCTTCCTTCAGGCGCTGAAGGGCGAGCTTGTCCTTGGTCAGGTCGATGCCCTGCTCCTTCTTGAACTCCGCCGCCAGGTACTCGACGAGGCGCATGTCGAAGTCTTCGCCGCCGAGGAAGGTGTCGCCGTTCGTCGACTTCACCTCGAACACGCCGTCGCCGATCTCGAGCACGGACACGTCGAAGGTGCCGCCGCCCAGATCATAGACCGCGATCATGCCGGTCTGCTTCTTGTCCAGGCCATAGGCCAGGGCAGCCGCCGTCGGCTCGTTGATGATGCGCAGGACCTCCAGGCCGGCGATCTTGCCGGCGTCCTTGGTGGCCTGACGCTGGGCGTCGTTGAAGTAGGCCGGAACCGTGATGACGGCCTGGGTGACCGGCTGCCCGAGATAGGACTCGGCCGTCTCCTTCATCTTCTGAAGGGTGAAGGCGGAGATCTGCGAGGGCGACATCTGCTTGCCGTCGGCCTCGACCCAGGCGTCGTTGTTGCCGCCCTTCACGATGTGGTAGGGGACGAGGCCCATGTCCTTCTTGGTCATGGGGTCGTCGAAGGTGCGGCCGATCAGGCGCTTGATGGCGAAGAACGTGCGCGACGGGTTCGTGACCCCCTGGCGCTTGGCCGGCTGGCCGACGAGGCGCTCGCCGTCGTCCGTGAAGGCCACGATGGACGGGGTCGTCCGGGCGCCTTCCGCGTTTTCGATGACTTTGGGCGTCGAGCCTTCCATGACTGCGACGCAGGAGTTGGTGGTGCCGAGGTCGATACCGATGACCTTACCCATGGCGGGATCCCTCACTTTCAAGCAGACCGCCGAGCCCTCAAAGCAGCTCGGCCCATGGCTTACATGTTGCTGACAAATTGCCGGAGCCGCCTCAACCGAGCCGTGCCCCGTGCTGGCGCTGATATAAGAAGGGGTTTTCAGAGCTGCAAGACGATCATGGCGGCGAGTTTGCGCCAATTCATCGGAGCCGGCCCCTGTTGCATTCCTGCAATAAGGGCCGCAGGCCAGGGCCTCTGCCCCGGAATCCGGGTCAGGCGGGCCGGTTTTCGGGGGTGACCTCGACGATCAGGCTGAGTGCTGCCCGCAGGACCACCTGCCCGGCTTCGTCCCTGACGCTGACGATGAAGGTTTTCTGGTTGCCGTCGGGGAGGGCATCCCGCGCCAGGTCGGGCAGGGCCTTCTGGGCCTCGATCCTGGCCATTTCGACGCTTTCCAGCTCGATTCCGTCGGTGTCGGAGATGAGACGGCTGCCATCATAAGTATCGAAAAAAAGCGTGCCAACGGCATTCCCTCATGGCCTGGTGTCTGACAACTCAAGCAAAGGCTGGTTTGTTCGGCATTCCTTAGGGGAAACGGAAAGGCCTGGAAATTCAAGCGGCTGGCGGCCTCGATCAATGGCTGGCCAAGCGGAGGGCTCGGGCCTACCATGCAGGCGCATAGCCGGTATGGCTGTGGCTGGTTGTGGGACATCGTGCCCGCGAGAAGGAGCCCGACCAGGATGGCCCATTCCCCCAACGCCCTGATGATCCGCAAGCTGGACAGCATCTTCTCGCTGTCGGACGAGGAGAGGCAGGTCCTTGGCAGCCTCCCGGTGCAGGTCGCGACCTTCAAGCCCGACCGGGACATCGTGCGCATCGGCGACCGCCCGTCCCAGTCCTTCATGGTGCTGCAGGGCTTCACCTGCGTCTACAAGCTCACCGCCGAGGGCAAGCGCCAGATCGTGGCCTTCCATGTGCCCGGGGACCTCCCGGACCTCCAGAGCCTGCACCTGAAGGTCATGGACCACAGCGTCGCCACGGTCAGCGCGTGCACGCTGGGCTTCATCCCCCATGAGGCCCTCTACGACCTCTGCAACCGCTATCCCCGCATCACCGCCGCCCTCTGGCGCGAGACCCTCGTGGACGCCTCGATCTTCCGGGAGTGGATGACCGGCATCGGCCGGCGCGAGGCCTACAACCGGATGGCCCATCTCCTGTGCGAGCTGCTGGTGCGCCTGAAGGCGGTGGGCGTGGCGGAGGACGAGACCTTCGACCTGCCCGTCACCCAGACCGAGCTCGCGGATGCCATCGGGGCCAGCACGGTCCACGTCAACCGGGTCCTGCAGGAGCTGCGGGCCGACGGGCTCATCCGGAGCAGGGGAACGCAGATCCAGATCCTGGACTGGGATCGCCTGAAGGAGGCCGGCGATTTCGACCCGCTTTATCTGCACCTTCGGCAGGACGGAAAGGCTTGAACAGGGACGGGTGGACGCGGCAATACCCAAGCTTCCTGTGGTTCAAGACGGCGGGCTCGGCGTTTCCCCTCCGATTCTCCATGATCGGCAAGAGCTGATCGCTCTTGAACCGCTCGGTGCGCTCATGCTCCTGCGCCGCGGTCTGTTCGGCCGTCGGTTCGCAGACGCCCCATTCCTTGAACATGCGGGGCCCCCCCCCCTCCGGGGCGACGCCTCTCAAAGCCTCAGCGGCCCGGAAACCAAGGCGCGCGCCGGAGCCGCGCCTGTGCTATATTTGCGGTTCTCACGTGACCTGTGTTGGGGGGCAAGGAACTTCAGAGGAGGAGTCCTATGAAAGTGCTTCTGCTCTCTGCCGCATTGGCCATGCTGGCAGGGTCCGTTCTGGCTCAGGACGCTCAGCAACAGCTCCGGGAGCCCGTCATCGTTCAGCCCGACAAGCTGTCCTGGATGCCCAACCGTTCCCTGCCTGAGGGCGTGATGAGCACAGGCCTGCTCGGCGAGTCCAACAAGCCGGGGATCTACGTGCGCCGGCACAAATTCCCTGCAAATTACCGCATTCCGCCGCATACCCATCCCGATATGGAGATGGTGACCGTCATCAGTGGAAGTCTTGGGGTGGCAAAGGGTGAGGCCTACACCATGGAACCGGCCGGCATGCTCAAGGCCGGAGGCTTCTTCGCCATGCCCGCGAAGACCACCCATGTTGTCTGGACGGGGCCTGAGGAGACGGTGATCGAAGTGCATAGCACCTCTCCAACCAACATCGACTACGCCAACGCCGCTGACGATCCGCGTAAGAAACCCTGAGCCTGAGGCGCGAAACTGCGGAGCCGACCGGGTCCGCAGTTTCGCGGTTGATGGCGCCTAAGCGACCGGCGGGGCCACACTCCGCCCAGCCTCCCACCCCAGGATCGCCTGCTTGCGGGTGAGTCCCCAATGATAGCCCGTGAGCGCGCCCGAGCGGCCGAGCACCCGGTGGCAGGGGACCACGAAGGAGACCGGGTTCTTGCCCACGGCCGCACCCACGGCTCGGGCTGCGGCGGGCTTGCCGATGTGGCGGGCGATGTCGGAATAGGTGGTGGCCCGGTCGCGGGGGATGCGCAGCAGGGTCTGCCAGACCCGGACCTCGAAATCCGTGCCGATCAGCACCACCCGGAGCGGCTGCTCGGCCTGCCATTGCGACGGGCTGAAGATGCGCTTGGCCACGGGCCCCGTGGCGGCCGGGTCCTCCACGTACTCGGCCTTGGGCCAGCGGCGGGTCATGTCGGCGAGCGCCGCCGGACGGTCGCCGTCGTCCACGAAGCCGAGGCCCGCGAGCCCCCGGTCGGTCACGATCAGCAGCGCCTCGCCGAAGGGCGAGGGATGGAAGCCGAAGCGCATGGTGAGCCCTGCGCCGCCCGCCTTGTAGTCGCCGGGCGTCATGGCCTCATGGGTCACGAACAGGTCGTGCAGCCGGGCCGGTCCCGAGAGGCCGAGCTCGTAGGTGGTGTCGAGCACGCTCGCGGAATCCGCCAGCAGCGCCTTGGCGTTGTCGAGCGTGATCGCCTGGAGAAAGGCCTTGGGGCTCAGGCCCGCCCAGCGCCGGAACAGGTGGTGCACATGGGTGGTGGAGAGCCCCACATGGTCGGCAATCGCCTCCAGCGAGGGCTGCTCGCGCCAGCGCTCGGAGATGAACGCAATGATCCGGCGCACCCGCTCATAATCGGAATGGGGCTCGTCCGGCACCATGAGGTCTGCCGGCTCAATGGTGATGTCGCGCAAGGTATCGAGCATGGGAATGATCCTTCATTGCCGACCATCCTAGCCATTGGGTGAGCACGCGACACCCGATTTCTGTTGCGCATCCCAAGGCACTGCCGACCCTAAGGAGCGTGTTCCATCGAAGCCCATGAAAAACCCTGCCTCGAAGGGCAGGGTTCTCACGCAGGAAGGGCCAAATCCGTCAGAGCAGGAAGTCTGACCCGTAGAGCTTGACGACGGAACTGTTCACCTGAACGCTGAAGTCGGCCTTGCCGTCGCCGTCGACGTCGCCGCTGACCTTGAACCCCTTCGAGGTCCTGTCCCATTCCAACTCGCCAGCCTTGCCGGTGAGTTCGGCCACGAATTTGAAGCGCTGGTTGCCAGCGGCCTTCGCATTCGCGTCGATGGCGGAGAAATCGATCTTGTCGCCCCGCAGGAAGTCGGTGATCACGTCGCAGGCGGCAGCGGTCACGCCGCTGTCGCCCTTGGACTTGAAGATGAATTTGTCGAAGCCGTTGCCGCCGCGAAGAATGTCCCTGCCGGACCCGCCGTAGAGATCGTCCCTGCCGACACCGCCCCGAAGATCGTCCTTGCCGCGTCCGCCGAGCAAGTCGTCGTTGCCGCCCTCGCCGCAGAGAAGATCGTCATTCGCCCCACCGGAGAGCGAATCGTCTCCTGTGCCGCCGTAGATGTCATCGTCTCCGATGCCGCCCCTGACGTCGTCATCGTCGTCGCCGCACAGGATGTCATCGTCGTCCTCGTCCTCATCATCCTCATCGTCCTCATCCTCGTCGTCTTCGAGGTCGGCGGCCTTGAGAAGGCGAGCCGCCTCGATCGACAGGCCCGTGATGGCGACGAGCGAGGTTTCACCATCCATGAGGGTGATATCGCTGACGATTCCGGTGTCGGGCAGGAAACTGCTTCCCGAGAGGCCAGTGCCCTTCAGGGTCAGCGTATAGCCGGCGTAGGATCCCGATGTGAACTTGACCGTCCAGGTGGTGGCGGTTGCCGTAATGTCCGGTGTGGCATCCTCGAAAAGATCGTCGAACAAGTCGAGGTCGATGAAGGACTTCTTGCTCATCAGGTTTTGCCCCTAGCTAAGTTAAGCTTTGCATTCATAGCATGCTCAATCTGACAATAATCCGATAGGCCAGAAATACTTTAGGCTACGTTTCGGAAGCATGGAGGGGGCACAAGACCTACTGAAAGAGCTCCGGGCTGTGACGTGGATGGCCAGGACACACCGTACCATGACGGGAGGGAGCGAACGTGTGTTCTCATTTTGTTCTTGACTGTTGCCTTAAGCTCGGCTATATCGTTGTGCATTCCCGCCCTTCGAGGGGCGCGCTCGCGAGGCGTCGCAGGAGTGGGGTGGGAAGCGGTCCCGCCGCAGGTCTCGCACGCCTGTGATCGCGGGTGGCCGATCCTGGCCTGACCAGGTCCGCTGAAACAAACCGCGCGTGACGAGCAGTCTGGCTCTCACTTACCAACACCACATCGAGCCGGGCTGCCCAGCACGCCACCCTCGACTGACCTTCAGGCTCGCAGCACATCGCTGCGGGCCCCAAGGCGCTGGCTCTTTCTCAATAGCCCCGCTTCACATCCGCCAGGGCGCGGCCCAAGGCTTCGGCCAGGGTCTCCCGTTCCGGCGGGGAGAGGTCGCGGGCGATCACCACGTGCTTGTTGCGGGAGGTGAGCGCAAGCTTCTGCATGCCGTATTCGTCGTCGACCTCCCGGTCGAGGCGGGTCCAGAGCGGGTTGAACTGCCAGTCCTTCACCTCGCCTTTGGGGCTGACTTTTCGGAACAGGAGCCGGATCGGGGTCAGCTCGAGTAGCTCGAAGGCGTCGCCCTGCCGGTAGCTGACCCGGAAGGCGATGTAGAGGCCGAGGAAATCGAGGCCGAAGAAGCCGGCCACGGGCCAGAAGCCCATGACCACGAAGGGGATGCTGGCCACCAGGGAGGTGAGGCAGACCAGCACCATGACGATCCTGAAACCTTGCGGGCTCAACGACCGATGCGGGCGGATGACGGCCGAAAACACCGGCTGCTCGAACCGGTCCGCGCCATCAAATGTCGCCTTGCTGCCTGCCATAGCATGGATATAACGCAGAGATGTCCGATCTGAAGCAGACCTCCCGTCGCATTTCCAAGGCGAAACCGAAGCCCTCCGTGCCGGCGAAGGCCGTGGGCAAGGCCGTGCGCTCGCGCATGCCGAAGCCGGTCGACCGGGCCACCATGGTGGAGATCTTCCGCCGCTGGCATGCGGCCGATCCCGAGCCCAAGGGCGAGCTCGACTATACCAATCCCTATACGCTGCTGGTCGCCGTGACGCTGTCCGCCCAGGCCACCGATGTCGGCGTCAACAAGGCGACCCGCGGGCTATTTGCCGTCGCCGACACGCCTCAGAGGATGCTGGAGCTTGGCGAGGAGGGCCTGCGCCAGCACATCAAGACGCTGAACTTCTTCAACACCAAGGCGAAGAACGTCATCGCCATGGCCCGGCGCCTGGTGGAAGAGTTCAACGGCGAGGTGCCCAACTCCGTGGAGATCCTGGAGACCCTGCCGGGCGTCGGCCGCAAGACCGCGAGCGTCGTGGTCAACATCGCGTTCCGAGACCCACGCGTAGCCGTCGACACGCACATTTTCCGCGTCACCAATCGCCTGCCGCTCGCGATCACCAAGACGCCGCTCGACACGCAGGTGGCGCTGGAGAAGCTGATCCCGGACGAGTACCGGCTCCACGCGCATCACTGGCTCATCCTGCATGGCCGCTACATCTGCAAGGCCCGCAAGCCCGAATGCTGGCGCTGCCAGGTCAACGACCTGTGCCGCTACCCGGACAAGACGATTCCGTGAAACTCGGTGTCATCCCCGGCGAGCCATAGGCGAGGGGAGGGGATCCATAGCGCAGCGCGTGCGAGTGGATTCCCTTCCCCTCCGCTGCGCTCCGGCCGGGAATGACACTGTGAGTGCAGCTACCGCCTCAAGCAGTGCGGCGCGGAGCGTGTGCAGGCGATGCCCGGCGTCGAGCAGGCGAGCCCTTGCGACGTGCGGCTGCAGACGACGTAGCCGTCGGTCCATTCCAGGCACGTCGCATCCGGCGCGCCGTCCTTCCTTGCCGCACGAGGTTCCGCGCTCATGCCGAAAAGAACCGCGAATGTTACAACCAGCAGCGCGACTGCAATGGAGAGGGTGACGGCCAGAGCCTCGTCGCGCGACAGCATGGATCAGCCGTAGACGATCAGGCCCGCAAGGCCCGCGGCCCCGGCGAGAATGCGCCAATAGGCGAACGGCGTGAAGCCGTGGCGCGACACGTAGTCGAGCAGCATTTTCACCACCACGAGTGCGGCCACGAAGGCGGAGATGAAGCCTGCCACGATGATCGCGGCATCGTTGGCCGAGAGGATCTTGTAGTTCTTCAGCAGGTCGTAGGTGAAGGCGCCCGCCATGGTGGGCATGGCGAGGAAGAACGAGAATTCCGCCGCCGCGCGTTTCGAGGCTCCCATCAGCATGGCGCCCACGATGGTCGCGCCGGAGCGCGACACGCCGGGGATCATGGCCACGCACTGGATGAGGCCGATCTTGAGGTACATGGACAGGGGAAACCGGGTCGCGTCGGTCTTCGTCGCCTCCAGGGGCATCCGGTCGATGGCCAGCAGCACGAAGCCGCCGACGATCAGCGTGATGCACACGATCCAGGGGTCGAAGAGCACCTCCTTGATGAAGCCGTGCAGCACCGCGCCGATCAGGGCGGCGGGCAGGAAGGCCACCAGCACGCCGATGACGAAGTGGCGTGCCATCGGGTCGTGCGGCAGGGCCTTGGCGATCGACCAGAGCTTGTTAAAGTAGACCGACAGGATCGCCAGGATCGCGCCGAGCTGGATCAGCACCTCGAAGGTCTTGCCCGTGGACTCGAAGCCGAGGAAGTGGCCGACGAGGAGCAGATGGCCGGTGGAGGAGACGGGGAGAAACTCCGTCAGCCCTTCGATGAGGCCGAGAAAGAGCGCCTCGATGATTTGCGACATCGTTGGAAATCCTGAGAACGGCGCCAGATGCGGGGGCGCCTCGACCTCTGTCAAGAAAGGTTTGCGCTGCAGGCGCGGCCCTTCTGCGTCAGAGGCATGAGATTCACCATTATTCCTTACCAACCCTTAACGAAGCACGGCCTTATTCTTGCCGCCTGTTTCGCGTCAGCATCATTCATGGCCACCCTGCATTCCTATCCCTTCTGCCCGCAGTCGCGGTTCGCGCGCCTTATTCTGGCGGAGCTTGGCCTTGAGCCGCACGTGGTCGAGGAAAGGCCGTGGGATCGCCGCATCCCGTATCTCGAGATCAATCCGGCCGGCAATCTGCCGCTTCTGGTCGACGACAACGGCCTCGCGGTGCCCGGTCCTGTCGGCATTGCGGAATATCTAGACGAGACGCGGGGCGAGGATCTTCGGGACCGCCGCTTCCTGCCGGGCGATCTCGCCGGGCGGGTGGAGGTGCGCCGCCTGCTCGACTGGTTTCTGGTCAAGTTTCACGGCGAGGTGTCGGACTACCTTGCCACAGAAAAGATCTATAAGCGGTTCATGCCGGGCGAACTGGGGGGCGGGCCGCCGGACATGGGCGCGATTCGCGCGGCCCAGAGCAATGTGCGATACCACCTCAAATATATCGGTTTTCTGATCTCAAAACGGAATTGGCTCGCCGGCGACCAGATGACCTATGCGGATCTGGCGGCGGCGGCCCATCTGTCGGTGGTGGATTATCTCGGCGACGTGCCATGGAACGAGGACGAGACAGCGAAGCTTTGGTACGCCAGGATCAAGTCCCGGCCGTCCTTTCGCACGCTCCTGGCGGACCGGGTGCCGGGCATGGCGCCGGCGGACCATTACGACAATCTGGATTTCTAGACGGGGACGCGCTCAAGCGCACCTTCATCGAGCGCGCCAAGGCCCTCGGCTTCGACATCGTTCGCATCGCCCAACCGGATTCGATCCCGCTCGCGCCGGAGCGTCTTCAGGCCTGGCTCGAGGCCGGGCATCACGGCTCCATGGACTGGATGGCGGACACGGCGGACCGCCGTGCCGACCCCCGAACCCTCTGGCCGGAGGTGCGCAGCGTCATCCTGCTCGGGCTGAACTACGGCCCGGCCGACGATCCTCTCGCGGAACTCGCCCACAAGGATCGCGGCTACATCTCGGTCTATGCCCGCAACCGCGACTACCATGACGTGATCAAGGGCAAGCTCAAGGAGGTGGCTGGCTTCCTGGCCTCAAAAGCTTCGTCCGACGTGAAGGTGTTCGTCGATACGGCGCCTGTGATGGAAAAGCCGCTGGCCGAAGCGGCGGGCCTCGGCTTCCAGGGCAAGCACACGGTCGTCGTGTCGCGGGAGTTCGGCAATTGGCTCTTCTTAGGCGCCATCTTCACCACGGCGGAGCTGCCCGCCGACGCGCCGGAGCGCAACCATTGCGGCTCCTGTCGCCGCTGCCTCGACATCTGTCCGACCAACGCGTTCCCGGCGCCCTATCAGCTCGATGCGCGGCGCTGCATCTCGTATCTGACCATCGAGCATAAGGGGCACATCCCCGAAGAGCTGCGCTCCGGCATCGGCAACCGCATCTTCGGCTGCGACGACTGCCTGGCGGTGTGCCCCTGGAACAAGTTCGCCCAGGCCGGACGCGAGGCGCGGCTCGTGCAGCGCGACGATCTTGCCCTGCTGCCGTTGGCGGATCTCGCCCGTCTCGACGATCCGAGCTTCCGCGCCCGCTTTGCCGGCACGCCGATCAAGCGCACGGGCCGCGACCGGTTCATCCGCAACGTGCTGATCGCCATCGGCAACTCGGGGGATGCGGGTCTCGCCGAGAATGCCGAGCGGCTGTTGGACGACGCCTCCCCGCTGGTGCGCGCCATGGCGGTCTGGGCGCTCGGACGTTTGCTGCCGCCCAAGGCGATGGCGCTCCATGCCGCGGAGCGGCTGGAGCAGGAGAGCGATCCGGACGTGCGCGAGGAGTGGCGCCGGGCGATGGAGCCACGAATCGAGGCTTTGGCCTAACCCTGAGAAGCGAACCATCATCCTCCAACCTCATCCTGAGGAGGCGCGAAGCGCCGTCTCGAAGGAGCCTCCAGAGAGCACTGGATGATCCTTCGAGACGCAGCCTCACGGCTGCTCCCCAGGATGAGGGTTGAGGGTGTGAAGTGCGGCTTTGCTGACGAGCCAGATTCACGCCGCGTGGCGGTTCGCCGTCGGGCCGAAATGGTCGATGTAGCGCGGATTGATGGCCGAGACCGGCAGAAGGACCAGCACGTCCGTAGTGCCGAACTGGCGGTCGATCACGGCGCCCGTGCCGAAAGTGGCGCCGACACGCAGGTAGCCCTTGATCAGAGGCGGCAGGGCGTGCAGGGCGGCCTTCGGGTCGATCGACTCCTTCGGCAGGATGTCCATGGGCGTGAAGCGTTCCGGCAGGGCGCTGGCCTGCCACTCGGCCGGGGCGGCGGCGTAGTGGTGCAGGAAGCTCAAGGGCAATGCCAACGCCCGCGGGTCGGTGCCCTCCAGGCTGGCGCAGCCCATCATCACGTCGATACGATGGTGGAGCACATAGGCCCAGATGCCGTGCCACAACAGTTCGACCGTGCGCTTGTTGCGGTAGGGCTTGAGCACGCAGGAGCGGCCGAGCTCCAGGAAGCGCAGGTCGGGATGGGCCTTCAGGAGCGGCGCGATATCGTACTCAGCCTTGGTGTAGAACCCGCCATGTCGCTCGGCGACGTCCTGGCGGAGGAGGCGGTAGGTGCCCACCACCTTCGGCTTCGCCGAACGGAAGGGCTTGGCCTTCACATCATGATCGAGGACGAGGATATGGTCGCAGATGCGGTCGTATTCGTCCACGTCGCGGCGGGAGATCAGGGCTGCGCCGCTGGGGGAGGCCGACATCTCCTCGTAGAACACCTTGAAGCGCAGGCGCTGGGCGCGCCGGATTTCCTTGGCGGTGGTGGCCAAGCGGACCTCGAGGGAGCCGATCCGGCCGAGTACGGGATCGAGGCTGCCGTAGTCGCGGACGATCCTGTCGCCGCCGGGCAAAAGGTTGAGCCCGAGAGGACCCGAACCGACAGGCGCCAGGCCGGCCGCGGCATGGTTCGAAGGATACTGACTCATCGTTGCCTCACAGGGTCGTCTCTCCGGCACCGGCCGCTTCCGCCATGACATAGAACCCGTTCCAAACTGTTTTGTGACAGAAAACATGTCTGTGCCGGTGGAAAATGTCGGGGCCGGTCCAGGGATTCACAAGTCCGGGGAGAGAGGCCGGCCTGCCGTCACGCGGCGGCTGGGCGCCGGTCCGCATGGGCGCGGTAGGAGAGCGCCTCGGCCACATGGATGCGCCGGACCCGCTCCTCGCCGTCGAGATCGGCCAGGGTCCGTCCCACCTTCAGCACCCGGTGGAAGGCGCGGGCGGAGAGCCGCATGGCATTGGCCGCATCGCGGATGAGGGACAGGCCCTCGGGATCGGGCTGGGCAATCTCTTCCAGGAGCGCCGGCGGGCAGGCGGCATTGGTCGTCACGCCGTCGAGCTGGAGGGCGCCATAGCGCCGGGCCTGGAGCTCCCGGGCTTTGGCGACCCGCGCGGCGACCTGGGCCGAGCCCTCGGCGGGCGCCGGCAGGATCAGGTCGGCCGCCGTGACGGCCGGCACGTCGATGGCGAGGTCGATGCGGTCGAGGAGGGGACCCGACATACGGGCCTGATATTGCGCCATGCAGCGCTCGTTCGGCTGGCGGCGGCAGACATAGCCGGGCTCCATCGCCTGTCCGCAGCGGCACGGGTTCATGGCGGCGACGAGCTGGAAGCGGGCCGGATAGGTGACCCGGTGATTGGCCCTGGCGATCAGGATCTCGCCTGCCTCCAGCGGCTGTCGCAGGGAGTCGAGCACCTGCGGCTGGAACTCCGGCAGCTCGTCGAGAAAGAGCACCCCGTGATGAGCGAGCGAGGCCTCGCCGGGGCGGGCGTTGAGGCCGCCGCCGACCAGCGCGGCCATGGAGGCCGAGTGGTGCGGGGCCCGGAACGGGCGGCGGTTCGACAGGGCGCCCTCCGCCAGCAGCCCGGCCACGGACTGGATCATCGAGACCTCCAGCAGCTCCCGCGGCGAGAGCGGCGGCAGGATGGAGGGGAGGCGCTGGGCCAGCATGGACTTGCCGGCGCCGGGCGGGCCGTTCATCAACAGGTTATGGGCGCCGGCCGCCGCGATCTCGAGGGTCCGCTTGGCGCTTTCCTGCCCCTTGATGTCCCTGAGGTCGGGCAGCATGCCGGAGGCGGGCATGATGGCGGGCTCGGGACGTGCCAGCACCTGGGTACCCTTGAAGTGGTTGGCGAGCTGGATGAGCGAGCGCGGCGCCAGGATCTCGATGTCGCTGCCGGCCCAGGCGGCTTCCGAGCCGCAGGCCGCGGGACAGATCAGGCCATACCCGCGCTCATGGGCCGCCATGGCGGCTGGAAGAGCGCCCGCCACGGCGGTGATCGAGCCGTCGAGCGCCAGCTCGCCCAGCACCGTGAACCCGCCCAGGGCGTCCGCCGGAATGGCTCCGATGGCCGCCATGACCCCCAGGGCGATGGGCAGGTCGTAATGGCTGCCTTCCTTCGGCAGGTCGGCCGGGGCGAGATTGACCGTGATGCGCTTGGCCGGCAGGGCCAGTCCGGAGGCGATCAGGGCAGAGCGGACCCGCTCGCGGGATTCCGCCACCGCCTTGTCCGGCAGGCCGACGATGGTGAACACCACCGCGCCCGGTGAGATCTGCACCTGGACATCGACTGCGCGCGCCTCGATCCCTTCGAACGCCACAGTGGAAACGCGCGTCACCATCCTGCCTGAACCTCCCGCAGAAGCCCGATGTTAACGCGGTCTTTTGAAACGCGATAGTGTTGCTCTATCTATTGGCGGGGTTTGAACTTTCCTGCGGAACCCTGCGCCCGGATGAGCGTTGAGTCCGACTGCAGGTGAGCCGAAGGCAACGGGTTTCCGAAGCGCCTGCCAGAGAGGGGCCATTCATGACGCGGGTCGATTCCATTTCGCTGAAGCCGCAAGGCGCGCCCCGCTCATGAAACGTTGACGGTTCTCGGAAATCACCATGCTGGTCTCTCGATTGAAGGGGCGGTTGACTTGGCGCGATTGGAAGCCAGGTACACGCGCCGGGACTGGAGTGCCCGCGGCGGCGGAGGAGACGAAGTTTGAGTAGCGAGAAGCCTTTGCGCGTCCTCATCATCGAGGATGAAATCCTGATCGCGCTCGAACTCGAAAGCCTGCTCCAGGATCTAGGGCATGACGTCGTGGGGATCGCAGCCTCGTCCCAGGACGCCCTGTCCCTCGGCCGGGATCTCAAGCCCGATCTTGCCTTCGTCGATATTCATCTTTCCGACGGGCCGACCGGGGTCGACGTGGCGCGCCATCTCAGCAACGAGCATGAGGTCACGGTGCTGTTCATGACCGCCAATGCCAAGCGTATCCCTGAGGATTTCGCAGGCGCCTGGGGGGTCATCGCCAAGCCCTATACGGAGCGCGGCGTGCGGGAAGCCCTGTCCTACGTGATGGCCGGTCATCCGCGCGAGGATCAGGAGGCGCGAACGGTCACCTTCGTCCCTTTCGACCCGGCGACCCGCCAGCGTAGCTCCCGGATGTCCTGACCGGCCTTTTCGCTACCCCTGCGACTTGAGCCTGTAGAGCGCGTCGAGCGCCTCCCGCGGGGTCATCTGGTCGGGATCAAGAGCCGCGAGCGCCTCCCGCAGGGCATCCTGCTTCGGCGCGGGCGGGGGCTCGTTGCGCACGGGCACGGCAAAGAGCGGCAGGTCGTCGAGCAGCGCACGCTTCGGGGCCTCCCGGTCGGATCTCTCCAACTCGCTCAGGATCGTCTTCGCCCGCTCGACCACGGCTGCGGGCAGGCCGGCGAGACGCGCCACCTGCAGCCCATAGGAGCGGTCGGCGGCGCCGGGCACGACCTCGTGCAGGAACACCACCTCGCCGTTCCATTCCGTGACCTTCAGGGTCGCGTTCGAGATGCGCGGCATGCGCTCCGCCAGCGCCGTCAGTTCGTGGAAGTGCGTGGCGAACAGCGCCCGGCAGCGGTTGGTCTCGTGCAGGTGCTCGATGGCCGCCCAGGCGATGGACAACCCGTCGAAGGTGGCCGTTCCGCGGCCGATCTCGTCGAGGATGACAAGCGAGCGGGCGGTGGCCTGGTTCAGGATGGCGGCGGTCTCCACCATCTCGACCATGAAGGTCGAGCGGCCCCGTGCCAGATCGTCGGCGGCGCCCACGCGGGAGAAGAGCCGGTCGACGATGCCAATATGCGCTTGCTTAGCCGGAACGTAGGAGCCCATCTGGGCGAGCACGACGATGAGCGCGTTCTGGCGCAGATAGGTGGATTTACCGCCCATGTTCGGGCCCGTGATCAGCAGGATATGGCCCGCATCCTTGCCCGACAGGTCCGAATCGTTGGCGATGAACGGAACGCCCTCGCGCTTGAGGGCCGCCTCGACCACCGGATGGCGGCCGCCCTTGATCGTGAAGGCAAGGCCGGTGTCGACAAGGGGCCGTGTCCAGTCGAGGCGCATGGCGAGGTCGGCGAGCGCCGCCGTCACGTCGATCACGGCCATGGATTCCGCAGCCGTCGCGATGTCCGCCGTGAGGTCGAGCAGCGCCTGCACCATCTCGTCGAACAGCGCGAGTTCGATCTTCAGCGCCCGGTCGGCCGCGGAAGCGATCTTGGATTCGAGTTCGCCCAGTTCCATGGTCGAGAAGCGCATGGCGCCCGCCATGGTCTGGCGGTGGACGAAGGTGTCCTTCCACGGCTCCTTCAACAGGTCCTCGCCCACATTCTGCGGCACCTCCACGAAGTAGCCGATCATGTGGTTGTGCTTGACGCGAAGCGTCCGGCAGCCGGTCTCGGTGGCGTAGCGCGCCTGGAGGGCCGCGATGAAGCGGCGCGAATCCTGCTGCAACTCGCGCAACTCGTCGAGGTTCGGGTCGAAGCCTGCGCGGATGAAGCCGCCGTCGCGCTTCAACAGGGGCAACTCATCGGCGAGAGCCGCGCTCAGCCGGTCGGCCACGTCGGTGCGCAGGCGCTGCAGCACCCCTGCGGCCTCGGCCAACTCCCTCGGCAGGTTGGGCGCGATGGCGAGTTCCAGGCCAAGCTCCCGCGCGGCGAACAGGCCGTCGCGCACGCAGGCCAGGTCGCGCGGTCCGCCGCGCCCCAGGCTGAGGCGCGAGAGGGCGCGGGCGAGATCCGGGGAGCGCTTGAGGATGCGCCGCAGCCGGTCGCGCAAGTCGCCGTTCTCGACGAGCGCGGTGACGGAATCCTGCCGGTCGCGGATCAGGTCCGGATGGGTGAGGGGACCCGCCAGCCGTTCGGCGAGCAGCCGCGCGCCGCCCGGCGTCACAGTGCAGTCGATGGTGGCGAGCAGGCTCCCCGCCCGCTCGCCCGACAGGGTGCGGGTCAGTTCCAGGTTGGCGCGGGTCGCCGCATCGATGGCGAGCGCCGCGCCGGAGGTGTCGCGGGAGGGCGGGTTGAGCGCCGGGCGGCTGTCGATCTGGGTCTTCTCGATATAGAACAGGGCGCTGCCCGCCGCCGTGATCTCGGCCGGGCCGAAAGCTCCGAAGGCATCGAGCGTCGCGACCCCGAAGTAACCCTTCAGCCGACGCTCGGCCGAGGCCGGGTCGAGCCCGTCGCGGGACAGGGGCGTGATCGAGGCCCGCGTCTCCTGCCAGAAGCCCCTCAGCTCCGGATCGTCGTGGATCACGTCCGGCACCAGGATCTCGCGCGGCTCGAAGCGGGCGATCTCGGCCGAGAGGCCGGTGCCGTCCGTCTCGCTCAGCACGAAATGGCCTGTGGATATGTCGACGGCGGCGAGGCCGTAGCACCATTGCGTGTCCGAGGCTCGGCGCCGGGCGATGGCGAGAAGGTAATTGGCCCGGCCGGGCTCCAGCAGGCGCTCCTCGGTGATGGTCCCGGGGGTGACGAGCCGCACCACGTCGCGGCGCACGACCGACTTGGAGCCGCGTTTCTTCGCCTCGGCCGGATCCTCGGTCTGCTCGCAGACGGCGACCCGGTGGCCGAGCCCGATGAGGCGCTGGAGGTAGTCGTCCGCCCGTTCCGCCGGCACGCCGCACATGGGGATGTCCTGCCCCTGATGCTTGCCGCGCTTGGTGAGCACGATGCCCAGCGACCGGCTGGCGATTTCCGCATCCTCGAAGAACAGCTCGTAGAAATCGCCCATCCGGTAGAACAGCAGGCTATCCGGGTTGGCGGCCTTGATCTCGATGTACTGCGCCATCATGGGGGTGACGCGGCTGTCCTGCGCGCTCTTGGACGCTGCGGCAGTCGCTTCGGGATCTTCGGAGGGGCGGTAGGCGGCTTGGGATGACATCCGCCCTGTTTAGCAAAGCCCGGAGCGCCTTTCATCCGGGACCTCGGGTCCAAAGGACGAATGTGGACAAGTCTTGAGGAGGGCGCATCCTATGTCTTAAGGTCGCATCCCCCTTAGGAAACGCCCTGCATCACAAGAATCGGATCCCCATGACCGACGATCAGCGCCCGAACCGCCGCAAACGCCCCACCTTCACGGACCAGGAGGCGCTGCAGTTCCACGCCCAAGGTCGCCCCGGCAAGCTCGAGGTCGTTCCGACCAAGCCCATGGCGACCCAGCGCGACCTGTCGCTCGCCTATTCGCCGGGGGTTGCGGTGCCGGTGCTCGCCATCGCCGAGAACCCGTCGCTCGCCTTCGACTACACCACCCGGTCCAACATGGTGGCGGTGATCTCCAACGGCACGGCGATCCTGGGCCTCGGCAACCTCGGGGCGCTGGCCTCCAAGCCGGTGATGGAGGGCAAGTCGGTGCTCTTCAAGCGCTTCGCGGATGTGGATTCCATCGACCTCGAGGTCGACACGGAGGATGCGGACAACTTCATCAACTGCGTGCGCTATCTCGGCCCCTCCTTCGGGGGCATCAATCTCGAGGACATCAAGGCTCCTGAGTGCTTCATCATCGAGGAGCGCCTGCGGGAGCTCATGGATATTCCCGTGTTCCATGACGACCAGCACGGCACGGCGATCATCGCGGCGGCGGGCCTCATCAACGCCCTGCATCTCACCGGCCGCGACATGGCGAAGACCCGGCTCGTGGTGAACGGCGCGGGCGCTGCCGGCATCGCCTGCACGGAGCTTCTGAAGGCCATGGGCTTTGCGCCCAACAACGTCATCCTCTGCGACACCAAGGGCGTGATCTACAAGGGCCGCACCGAGGGCATGAACCAGTGGAAGTCGGCCCATGCGGCCGAGACCGACGCCCGCACCCTGGCCGATGCGCTCAACGGCGCCGATGCGGTGTTCGGCCTCTCGGCCAAGGGCGCATTCACGGACGACATGATCCGCTCCATGGCGCCCAATCCGATCATCTTCGCCATGGCCAATCCCGACCCAGAGATCACGCCGGAAGAAGTGGCGCGCATCCGCGACGACGTGATCATCGCAACGGGCCGATCCGACTACCCGAACCAGGTCAACAACGTCTTGGGCTTTCCCTATATCTTTCGCGGCGCGCTCGACGTGCAGGCGACCACGATCAACATGGAGATGAAGATCGCGGCCGCGCAGGCGCTGGCGGAACTCGCCCGCGAGGACGTTCCCGACGAGGTGGCGGCGGCCTACCAGGGCACCCGCCCGCGCTTCGGGCGGGATTACATCATCCCCGTGCCGTTCGACCCGCGTCTGATCCATACGATCCCGATGGCGGTGGCGAGGGCCGCCATGGATACCGACGTCGCCCGCCGTCCCATCGTCGACATGCGCTCCTACAAGGCGCAACTCTCCGCCCGGCGCGATCCGGTGGCGGGAACGCTCAACCGCATCTTCGAGCGGGTGCGCAAGTTCCCCAAGCGCGTGGTCTTCGCCGAGGGCGAGGAGGAGCAGGTGATCCGCGCCGCCCTGTCCTTCGTCAACCAGGGCCTCGGCAAGGCCATCCTGGTCGGGCGTGAGGACCGCATCCACGAGACGGCGGTGCAGGCCGGCATCGATCTCGGAGGCCGCGAGGGCATCGAGATCCACAACGCTCGGCTTTCGTCGCGCAACGCGACCTATGCGCAGTTCCTCTATGAGCGCCTGCAGCGCAAGGGCTACCTGTTCCGCGACTGCCAGCGCATGATCAACCAGGACCGCAACCACTTCGGAGCCTCCATGGTGGCGCTCGGCGATGCGGACGCCATGGTGACGGGCGCGACGCGCAACTACTCGACGGCTCTGGCGGACATCCGGCACGTGATCGATGCCAAGCCCGGCCATCGCGTGATCGGCGCCTCGCTCTGCCTTGCCCGCGGCCGCACGGTGCTGGTGGCCGACACCGCCATCCACGAGATGCCGAATGCGCAGGAGCTCGCCGAGATCGCCATCGAGTCCGCAGGCGTCGCGCGCCGCCTCGGCTACGAGCCGCGCGTGGCGCTCCTGTCGTTCTCGACCTTCGGGCACCCGAAAGCGGAGCGGGCGGAGAAGATCCAGGAGGCGGTGAAGATCCTGGACGGCATGCGGGTCGATTTCGAGTATGACGGCGAGATGGCGGCCGATGTGGCGCTCAACCGGGACGTCATGGCGCAGTATCCCTTCAGCCGCCTGACCGATACGGCGAACGTGCTCGTCATGCCGGCGTTCCACTCAGCGTCGATCTCCACCAAGATGCTGCAGGAACTCGGCGGCGCCATGGTGCTGGGCCCGCTCGTGGTGGGCCTCGACAAGCCGGTGCAGATCGTGTCGCTGGGCGCCACCGACAACGACATCGTCAACATGGCGGCGCTGGCTGCCTACAACATCGGGGGCTAGGCGCGGCGCGCCTCAAACCTGGGACCTCCTGTTCTTGAGAGTAGCGCGGTGGCGTCCCGCGCGCTAAACGCTTGGGCGGAAACCGTGAAGGAAAACGCCCCATCATGAGCAAGCCGACCACAGTCGTGTTCGATATCGGCAATGTCCTGCTGCGCTGGGACCCGCGCAATCTCTACCGCACCATCTTCGACGACGAGGCGGAGATGGAGTGGTTCCTGTCGAACGTCTGCACCCATGATTGGAACGTGGAGCAGGACCGGGGGCGCGACTGGGACGAGGCGGTGGCCCTGCTCGTCAAGGATCATCCGAAGCACGAGCCGCATATCCGCGCCTTCCACGACCGCTGGAGCGAGACCGTCTCCGGCGTGTTCGAGGACCATGTGGCCCTGCTGCTCCGCCTGCGCGAGGCGGGCGTGCCGAATTACTGCATCACGAATTTCTCCGGCCCCAAATTCATCCTGGCGAAGGAGCGCTTTCCGTTCCTCGCCGGCTTCGACGGCGTGATCGTGTCGGGCGACGAGCGCCTGCTGAAGCCCGACCCCGCCATCTACCACCTCCTGCTCGACCGCTATGGGCTCGTGGCGCAGGATTGCGTGTTCATCGACGATTCCGGGCCCAATGTGGACGCGGCCCGCAATGTGGGCATGCACGCGATCCACTGCGTCGAAGGGATCGATCTGGCGGCAGAGCTTCGGAACTATGGCTTTCCGGTCTGACCGCTTGCTCTCTCCGGCAGCTTGAGCCATCAGGCGTCATGCGTGCTTTCGACACCTCCCTGCCCATCGATGCCGTTCTCGGCGACCTGACGGCGAGCCTGCGCGCGCGGCCCAATGCTGTTCTCGTCGCGCCGCCCGGCGCGGGCAAGACCACGCGCGTGCCGCTGGTGCTGCTCGACGAGCCCTGGGTGAACGGGGGCAAGATCATTGTGCTGGAGCCCCGGCGCCTCGCCGCCCGCGCTGCTGCGGCCCGTATGGCGCAGACCCTGGGCGAAGCGGTGGGCGACACGGTGGGCCTTCGCGTGCGCCTCGGCTCCAAGGTCAGCCGCAGGACGCGCATCGAGGTGGTGACGGAGGGCGTCTTCGCCCGCATGATCCTCGACGATCCGTCCCTGGAGGGTATCGCGGCCGTTCTGTTCGACGAGTTCCACGAACGCTCCCTCGATGCGGATCTCGGCCTCGCGCTGGCGCTCGACGCACAGAGCGGCCTGCGCGAGGACCTTCGCCTTCTCGTCATGTCCGCGACCCTGGACGGCGCCCGGGTGGCGAAGCTCCTGAGCGAAGCCCCCGTCGTCGAATCCGAGGGCCGTGCCTATCCGGTCGAGACCCGCTATCTCGGGCGCGATCCCAACCGCCGCATCGAAGAGCAGGCTGCGGATGCGGTCACGCGTGCGCTGCGCGCCGAGAGTGGCTCCATCCTGGTGTTTCTGCCGGGGCAGGGGGAGATCCGCCGGGTCGAGACCATCTTAAGCGAGCGCGTCGCCGACCCTGTGGTCGATATCGCGCCGCTCTATGGCGCCCTGGAGCGCGGCGAGCAGGACCTCGCGGTGAGCCCCGCCAAACCCGGACGGCGCAAGGTGGTGCTCGCCACCTCCATCGCGGAAACCTCGCTTACCATCGAGGGCGTGCGCGTGGTGATCGATTCGGGGCTCGCCCGCGTGCCGGTCTACGAGCCGAATATCGGCCTCACGCGCCTGGAGACGGTGCGCGTCTCCCGCGCCGCCGCCGATCAGCGCCGGGGCCGCGCGGGCCGCACCGAGCCAGGGGTCTGCTACCGCCTGTGGGAGGAAGCGGCAACGGGTGCGCTGGAGCCCTTCGGCCGGCCGGAAATTCTCTCCGCAGACCTCGCGCCCCTGCTGCTCGATTGCGCTGCCTGGGGCGTCGCCAATCCCACGTCGCTCGCCTTCCTCGATCCGCCGGCCGCGCCCGCCTTGAAGGAAGCGAGAACGCTGCTGCAGCAGCTCGGCGCTCTCGATGGCGAAGGCCGCATCACGGAAGTCGGGCGCCGCCTGCGCGACCTGCCCCTGCCGCCGCGCCTGGCCCGCATGGTGCTGATCGCCGGTGAGAGCGGGCAGGCACGCGATGCAGCGGATGTGGCGGCTGTTCTCGTCGAGCGCGGCCTCGGCGGTGATGCGGTTGATCTCACGGACCGCGTCGAGCGCTTCCGCCGCGACCGCTCCAAGCGGGCCGAGGACATGCGGCGCATGGCGGAGGGTTGGGCAAGGGGCAGCAACGGCCCGGCAAAGGGCGAGCCACGCTCCATCGGGGCGCTGCTGACGCTGGCCTATCCGGACCGCGTCGCCAAGGCCCGCGGCAAACCGGGCGAGTATCTGATGGCCAACGGACGCGGCGCGTCGCTTGAAGCCCACGAGCGATTGGCCAAGGAGCCTTATCTGGCCGTGGCTGAGATCGCCGGCGGCGCGGCCTCGGCGCGCATCCTCGCAGCGGCGGCCATCACGCCGGAAGAGATCGAGAAACATTTCGGCGATGCCATCGAGCAGCGCGATGAGGTCACGTTCGACCGGCAGGCACGGGCCCTGCGGGCGCGCGGCGTCCGACGCCTGGGTGCTCTTCTCCTGAACGAGCGACCTTTGAAAGTTCCGCAAACCGAAGAGGCGGCGCGTGCGCTCGCCGAAGGTCTCGTGTCGCTGGGCCTCGACGCGCTGCCCTGGTCCAAGGCCCTGGCGCAATGGCGCGAGCGCGTCATGTTCCTGCGCAAGGCCGAGGGCGAGGAATGGCCTGACCTGTCCGACGAGGCGCTGACCGGCACGGCGGATGCGTGGCTTGCGCCGCATCTTGTCGGCAGGAGCGGCCTTAACGAGATCGGGCCCGACCTGCTGAGCGAAGCCCTGCGCGGTCTCCTGCCATGGAACCTGCAGCGGCGTCTCGACACGGAGGCGCCGACCCACATCGAGGTGCCGACCGGCTCGCAGATCCCGATTGACTATGGAGTCGAGGAGGGGCCTGTTCTCGCCGTGCGGGTGCAGGAGCTGTTCGGTCTCGACAAGCACCCGACCCTCGCGGCCGGACGCGTGCCGCTCATCCTGCACCTGCTCTCGCCGGCGCAGCGCCCGATCCAGATCACCCGCGACCTGCCGGGATTCTGGCGCGGATCCTGGGCTGCCGTGCGCGCCGACATGCGCGGGCAGTACCCGAAGCATCCCTGGCCCGAAGATCCGCTGACCGCGCCGCCGACGCGCCGCGCGAAGCCGCGGGGAACGTAGCGTTCGACTTGGAGGCCCGGCTCTGCTTTCTCAAAGCCAGAGGAACACGAGGATCAGGATCACGACCAGCGCATTGAGCGAGACGAGCCAGACCCGGGTGGTGCGCGCGTGCTCGCGGATTTCGTCCCTCAGGTTCAGTTCAAGGTCGTCGAGCCGCCGGTAGAGGTTCTCCTGCCGCTGATCGAACAGCAGCCGTGTCTTCTCATGCCCGTCCCGCGTGCCCTCGATCAGGATCTCCCAGTAGTCGCGACGTTCCTTCTCGTACGCCTCCCTGCGGGCCTGCGCCTGCCGCTTGCGCTCTTCTGCTGAAAGTCGGGCCATCTCGTTCATTTCCAATCGATCGAGGAATGCGGGAAGCCGGATCCGCCGACGCAGCGCGCGAAGCCGCACTGACTCAGTCTCGGAACGACTCGATCAGCCGTCCCGCCGTGGCGCGGTTCAGCGCCATCGGAATGTCGTACACGAGGGCAAGGCGCATCAGCGCCTTCACGTCGACGTCATGCGGATGCGGCGAGAGCGGATCGACGAAGAAGAACAGGGCATCGATCCTTCCCTCGGCGATCATAGCGCCGATCTGCTGGTCGCCGCCCAGCGGACCGCTCTTGAGCCGGGTGACCGACAGGGCAGGGCAGCGCTCCATCACCCGAGCACCCGTTGTGCCGGTGGAAAAGAGGGAGAAGGGGCGAAGATCCTCCTCGTACAGGGCCACGAACGCGGCCATGTCGTCCTTCTTGGCGTCGTGGGCCACGAGCGCCAGCGTCAATTGCTTCATGGGAGAGACAGCTCAATTGCTCCAGCGGTCACGCCACTGCATCTCGCCGGCCATGCAGTTGGTGCGCGGAGGGGACTGGATGCGGCTGATCAGGGGCTGGTCGGGCATCAGATTGGCAATCTCAAGCAGGATCTTCGTTTTGATCGCCTCGATGAACTGGTCGCGCTCCCGCACCGGAACGGTGAACGAACCCTGGCCGCCGATCACGCAATCCTTGTAATAGACGTCGAGATCCGGGATGTCGAGGTAGCCGGCCTGGCGCAGCATGATCGGCAGACCGTTGATGGTGATGCCCTTGGCGAGCGCCGCTTCCCGGGCCTCCAGCACGAGCCGGCCCTGGTTGTTCGGGCCGTCGCCCGATACGTCGATCACGCGCCGGGTGGCGTTGAGGCCGCTTTCGTCCAGGAGCTTCACGCTGAAGTCGATGGCGCCGGAAATCGAGGTCCGCTGCGCCCGCCGCAGGGGCGTGGAGGCGATCCTGTCGGCAAAGGCCATCAGGCTCTCGGAATTGTCGAGCACCGTCCAGGGAATGATCACCTTCTGATCCGGCGAGCCCGCCCATTCCATATAGGTCACGGCGATGCGCCCCAGCATTCCGCCGCGGATCGCGTCATGAACCAGCTTGGAGCGAAAGGCCTGGGCGAAGCCTTCCCGCTGCAGGGCCTGCTCGTCCGTGTCCATGGAAAAGGAGATGTCGACCGCGACCACGAGAGCGAGATCGACTTCGGTCTCGGTCTGGGCCTGAGCCGGGAGGGCGAGAAGTCCCCACAGGCAGGCAAATGCTGCGGCAAAGCGGATGAAGCTGGAGCGAACCATCGGAATCTCCTGTGCGGGAGCCGGATTGGTCGGAAAGGGGTGCCAGCTTCTGGAAGTAAGGCAAGGCTGCTCCTGGTCCAGAGGGGAGCTTAAGAATGCTTGCCTTCCACAATCTTGAGGGCGGCCTGGAAGGCCGCGTCGGCATCGAGATGCGTTGTGTCGAGAGTCACCGCGTCAGTGGCGGCTTTGAGCGGGGCCGTGCTGCGGTTCATGTCGCGCTCGTCCCGGCGGCGGATGTCGTCGAGAATGGTCTCGTATTCCGCCTGCTCGCCGCGCCGCAGGAGTTCGAGGTGGCGCCGGCGCGCCCGCTCCTCGGGGGCGGCGGTGATGAAGAGCTTCACGTCCGCATCCGGGCAGACCACCGTCCCGATATCCCGTCCGTCGAGCACGGCCCCAGGTTGCCCGGCCCCGAACCCGCGCTGGAAGGCCAACAGCGCGTCGCGCACCGGCTGATAGGCGGAGACCACGGAGGCGGCCTCGCCCATGGCGGCGCCCCGAAGACGGGAATCGTCCTCCAGGTGCGAGACATCCAGGTTCTGCGCCACTTCCGCAGCCGCATCCCGGTCCGCCAGGGGGACGTTCCGGTCCATGAGGACGCGGGCGACCGCCCGGTAGAGCAGGCCGGTATCGAGATGGGCGAAGCCGTAATGCTCGGCGAGGCGCTTGCCCAGGGTGCCCTTGCCGGAAGCGGCGGGGCCGTCGATGGCGATGATCATGGGCGGGCTCAATCCTGGATCGTGGCGCCGAGCTCCCGCATGAGCGGGATGAAGGTGGGGAAGCTGGTCACGATCATGGCGCCGTCGTCGACCGTCATCGGTTCGCTCGTCGCCAAGCCCATGACCAGGAACGACATGGCGATGCGGTGATCGAGATGGGTGGCCACCGGATTGCCGCCGCCCCGGACCTTGCCGCCGGAGCCATGGACGATCAGGTCGTCGCCCTCGATCTCATGCGCGACGCCGGCCTCCTCGAGGCCTGCCGCCACGGCCGCAAGCCGGTCGGATTCCTTCACGCGCAACTCATGAAGCCCCTGCATGCGGGTCGTGCCTTCGGCGAAGGAGGCCGCGACCGCCAGGATCGGGTACTCGTCGATCATGGCCGGCGCCCGGGCATGGGGAACCGTGACGCCGGTGAGGCGGCTGTGCCGGACGCGCAGGTCCGCCACGGTCTCGCCGCCCTCGTTGCGCTCGTTCAGGCGCTCGATGGCAGCCCCCATCTCCATCAGCGTGGTGATGAGGCCGGTGCGGAGCGGGTTCATCATCACGCCCTCAAGCACCACGTCCGACCCGGGGGTGATCAGGGCCGCCACCAGGGGGAAGGCCGCTGAGGAGGGGTCGGTCGGCACGACGATGTCGGTGCCGCGCAGCTCCGGCTGGCCCTGCAGGGTGATGGCGCGGCCATCGGTGCCGTGAGGGGCGACCTCCACGCTCGCTCCGAAATGGCGCAGCATCCGCTCCGTGTGGTCGCGGGTCGCCTCGCGCTCGATCACGGTGGTCCTGCCCGGCGAGTTGAGGCCGGCGAGCAGGATCGCCGACTTGATCTGGGCCGAGGCGGCCGGGGTCTCGTAGGTGATCGGAATGGTTTCTCGCGGGCCGCGCAGGGTCAGGGGCACCCGGCCGCCCTCGGCCTCGCTCACCACGGTGATGCCCATCCGGGCGAGCGGATCGAGGATGCGGCGCATGGGGCGCTTCCTCAGCGAAGCGTCGCCGTCGAAAGTGGAGGTGATCGGGTGGCTGCCGGCCACGCCCATCATCAGGCGCGAGCCGGTGCCCGCATTGCCGAAATCGAGAACGTCCTTGGGCTCCGTCAGGCCTCCGATGCCGACGCCGACGATGTGCCAGCGGCCCGGGCCCTCGCGGGTGATGGTGGCGCCGAGCGCCCGGCAGGCCTCGGCCGTGCGCAGCACGTCGTCGCCCTCTAGGAGGCCCTCGACCCGGGTCTCGCCGATGGACAGGAGCCCGAAGATCATGGAGCGGTGGGAGATCGACTTGTCGCCGGGCACACGGATGCGCCCTTTCAGGGGCGTTCCGGACCTGCTGGCGACCGGGGACGGCGTTCCGTGCGCGTGCGACATTGTGGTGAGTTCCTCAGAGCCTTCTCGTCAGGGCGGGCTCCTAACACGGGGTTTTCCCGCCGTCACGCGCAAGCTGGGTCGGGCTCGGCTCCGGTTGCTGCAATTTCCTATTTGACAAGCCATGCCCTGCCGACTAACGGAGCCTTCCCAACCATTCACACTTATCCAAGGCAATCACCCGTGGCCAAACCGGAACTCGGCTTGAAGCGCCAGTGCATGAGCTGCGGCGCGAAATTCTACGATCTCAACAAGGACCCGGCCGTCTGCCCGAAATGCGGCACCGTGTTCCAGGCAACCGCCCTGACCCGCGTGGCCGCTCCCGTGGCCGCCCGTGCCGCCGCCGTGGCCGACGACGATGAGACCGAGCTCGAGGCCGCCGGTCCGGAGATGGTGTCCCTCGACGAGGTCGAAGCCGACGAGAACGAGAAGGACATCCCGGTCGATGACGACATCGACGTGGCCGACGACGTTGCCGATGACGACACCTTCCTCGAGGACGAGGAAGAAGGCGACGACGACGTGTCCGACCTGATCGACAGCGATCTGGAAGACGACGAAGAGGCTTGAACCTCGCAAGAGACACGACTATAGAGACGCCGCGGCGCCCCAACGCCGCGGATTTCAAAGGGGCCATAGCTCAGCTGGGAGAGCGCTTGCATGGCATGCAAGAGGTCGGCGGTTCGATCCCGCCTGGCTCCACCAAATCCTTCCAAAAAGCCGCCTCGGGCGGCTTTTTTGTTGGGCAAGTCCGTTATCAGCCCTTTGTCTCATGGAAAGGGCGCTCATCTTCATTTTTAGTCTCCCCGCCTTAAGCTAAGGGCAGGATCTCCACATCCACCGAAAGCGGGAACGATGACGCGCATCCAGACGAACGGCCTCCAGGTCGCCCCGGTTCTTCACGATTTCATCGAACGGGAGGCGCTGCCCTATACCGGCGTATCGGCCGAGGCCTTCTGGAAGGGGCTGGCGGGCCTCGTGAAGGAATTCGCCCCGCGCGACCGCGAGCTGCTCGCCGTCCGCGACAGGCTCCAGGCGCGGATCGACGAGTACCACCGCACCCGGAAAGGCCAAGCCTTCGACCAGGCCGCGTACGAGCGGTTCCTGCGCGAGATCGGCTACGTGCTGCCGGAGCCCGAGGATTTTGCGGTCGGCACGCAGAACGTGGACGACGAGATCGCCCGCATCGCCGGGCCGCAGCTCGTGGTGCCGGTGTCGAATGCCCGCTATGCGCTGAACGCCGCCAACGCCCGCTGGGGCAGCCTCTACGATGCCCTCTACGGCACCGATGCGATCCCGGAGGAGGACGGCGCGACCCGCTCCGGGGGCTACAACAAGGCCCGCGGCGCCAAGGTCGTGGCCCGCGCCCGCGAGGTGCTCGACAAGGCGGCGCCGCTCGCCGGCGGCAGCCACGGGGATGCGGTCTCGTACACCATCCAGGGCAGCGCCCTCATCGTAACGCTTAAGGACGGCACCGAGACCGGGCTCGCCGATCCGGCCCAGTTCGTCGGCTACCAGGGCGAGGCGGGAAGCCCCTCGTCGGTGCTGCTGCGCCACAACAACCTGCATCTCGACATCCGCATCGACCGCTCGCACCCCATCGGGTCCGAGGACCCGGCGGGCATCGCCGATGTGGTGATGGAATCGGCCGTCTCGACCATCATGGACCTGGAAGACTCGGTCGCGGCGGTGGATGCCGAGGACAAGGTGCAGGTCTACCGCACCTGGCTCGGGCTGATGAAAGGCGACCTTGTCGAGAGCTTCGAGAAGAGCGGACGCACCGTCGAGCGCCGCCTCAATCCGGACCGGGTCTATACGGCCGTGAACGGCGGCGAGCTTCGCCTGCACGGGCGCAGCCTCATGCTGGTGCGCAATGTGGGCCACCACATGTTCACCGATGCGGTGCTCGACGAGGCCGGCGAGGAGATCCCCGAGACCATCCTCGACGCCGCCATCACGTCGCTCATCGCGATTCACGATCTCAAGGGCGCGGGCTCCCTGCGCAACAGCCGCGCGGGCTCGGTCTACATCGTGAAGCCCAAGATGCACGGGCCGGACGAGGTGGCATTCGCCAACGACCTCTTCGCCGCCGTGGAGAGCATGCTGGGTCTCTCCCGCAACACCCTGAAGATGGGCATCATGGACGAGGAACGGCGCACCACCGTCAACCTCAAGGCCTGCATCAGGGCGGCTTCCGAGCGCATCGTGTTCATCAACACGGGCTTCCTCGACCGCACGGGCGACGAGATCCACACCTCGATGGAAGCAGGCCCCATGATCCGCAAGAACGACATGAAGTCGACCGCGTGGATCAAGGCCTACGAGGACAACAACGTGGATGTGGGCCTCGCCTGCGGCCTGCCCGGCAAGGCGCAGATCGGCAAGGGCATGTGGGCCGCGCCGGACAAGATGGCCGACATGCTGGCCCAAAAGATCGGCCACCCGCAGTCGGGTGCCACCACCGCCTGGGTGCCGTCGCCGACGGCCGCCACGCTGCACGCGCTGCACTACCATCAGGTGAGCGTGCCGGCCCGCCAGGAAGAGCTCAAGACGCGTCCGCGCGCGAACCTCTCCGACATCTTGACCATTCCGGTGTCGCAGTCCAACTGGGCGCCCGACGCCGTGCAGCAGGAACTCGACAACAACTGCCAGGGCATCCTGGGCTACGTGGTGCGCTGGGTCGACCAGGGCGTCGGCTGCTCGAAGGTGCCGGACATTCACGATGTCGGCCTCATGGAAGACCGCGCCACCTTACGCATCTCGAGCCAGCACCTCGCCAACTGGCTGCGTCACGGCATCGTCAGCGAGGATCAGGTGATGCAGACCCTGCGCCGCATGGCCGATGTGGTGGACCGGCAGAATGCCGGCGATCCGCTCTACCAGCCGATGGCGCCGGACTTCGACGGTCCCGCCTTCCGCGCCGCCTGCGATCTGGTCTTCAAGGGCGCCGAGCAGCCCAACGGCTATACGGAATACGTGCTGCACGAGCGGCGCCGCGAGGCGAAGGCGTCCGGTGCGCCGGACAGCCAGGGTGAGAGCGGCGTCAGGACGGTGTGAAACGAGAAGGGCGCCCTGAGGCGCCCTTTTCAATCGTGCGATGCCGTGGAGAGCGCGTCGACCGTGCCGCCGATCAGGTTGCGGCTGAGAAGATGCTCCGTGGTCAGGGCGTAGCGCACGGGGATGAGGTGTGCCGGCAATGAGGCGATCCAGTCCTTGAGCTGCCGCGCCGCCGCCACGGCCTCGTCCCGCTCCACGGCCCTGAAGCGCACCTTTGCGCCCGGGCGCATCTGCGCGAAGCGGCCGAGATCGGCGCTGATCACCGTGGCGATCTTCGGATAGCCGCCCGCCGTCTGCCGGTCGCGCATCAGCACGATGGGCTGGCCGCTGCCCGGCACCTGGATATGGCCGTCGACGATCCCGTCGGACACGATGTTGAAGCCCTTGGCATGCTCGAGCTTGGGGCCGGTGAGCTGAAAGCCCATCCGGTCAGCCTGGGGGCTGATGGTGAATTCGCTTTCCAGAAGCAAGGAAATGCTTTCCGGCGTGAAGTAATCGTCCTGCGGCCCCAGCATGACGCGCAGCGGGCCGGTCTCCTCGACGATGTCGATTGTGAGCTGCATCGGCTCGCCCGCCTGATGCTCCGGCCGGCAGGGCAGGTGGTTTCCCGCCTGGAGCGGCGATCCTTTGAGGCCGCCGAGACGGGAGCGCAGATGGAACGAGAGGCTTCCCAGCTGCGGCTCGACCGCGAGGCCGCCGGCCACCGCCAGATACGCAAAGGTGCCGGTGCGCGGATGCCCCACTTCCAGAGTCTGGCCCTCCTTCAGCACGAACGATGTCAGGGGTGGGACGGGCGTGCCGTCGACGCTGGCGGACGCGCCCGCACCCGCGACTGCAAGGTGCAGGTCGCCGCCCGCGGCCATGAAAGCACCGCCGAGATTGACGAACTCGATGGCCGCTGTGTCGGCAGGATTGCCGACGAGCGCATTCGCCATCGCCAGGGCGCGGCGGTCCATGGCGCCGGAGGGGGAGACGCCGAAGCCCTGATAGCCGATGCGGCCGCGATCCTGCAGGGCGGTCATGGGCCCGCAGGATTTCACCACGAGGTCGGTCATGCGCGCACCTCCTCGGCCACCGGCTCGCCGGCCTTAACGGCTTTCTCCATCGCCTCCCAGCGCGAGGCATCGACGGGCTCGAAGACGATCTCGTCGCCGGCCGCGAACAGGAACACCGGATCCCGCTCCGGTGCGTAGGGCCGCACGGGGGTGAGGCCGAGATTGTGCCAGCCGCTCGGCATGTCCATAGGGGCGATGCCGGCCTGCTCGCCGCCGATCATGATCGTGCCGGCAGGGATCTTGGCCCGGGGATGAAGCCTGCGGGACGTGGCGATCCGCTTGTCGAGGCCGCCGAGATAGGTGAAGCCCGGCAGGAAGCCGATCATGTAGATGCGGTAGACGGCCGAGGAATGGATGTCGATCACCCGGGCGGGTGTCAGTCCGTGGATCTCCGCCACCTCCTCCAGGTCGCTCCCGTACTCGCCGCCATACACCACCGGCACGCGCCAGCGGCGGCCAACCGCGTTGCGAGGGGCGATACCCTTCGTTTCATCGTTCAGGAGCCGAATCAGGGCGTCGTAGTCGGTCGCCACCGGGTCGAACTGGATCGTCAGCGAACGATAGGTCGGGACGGTCTCGATCAGGCCGGCCGGCGCCCGGGCGCGGACGATCTCGTCGAGGGCCAGGACCATGCCGTTGATGTCCGGATCGATCGTGCTCCCGAACTCGACGGTCAGGGCGCTGTCGCCACAGGGAAGAATCTTGGGTGTTGGCACCACGCCCCCATTGCGTTGTCGAAACGGCATTCGATCCATCTCATATCGAGGCGAGACAGACAACGGCCGGTGAGGGGCGGTGGACATGCGCCCGGCACATGGGCAAAGCGGCGCAGGAGGTCGGTCTTCCATGCTCCTTTTTGCTAGGCTCACCTTAGCCTTGTCCTTCGTGCTATTCCACGCCTCATCTGATGCCTGAGCCCAGGCCCATGCGGAGAAGACCATGACCTTGACATCGAAGACTGCCGTCGTCACCGGCTCGACCAGCGGCATCGGCCTGGCCATTGCCCGGGCACTTGCCAAGGAAGGCGCCAACATCGTCCTCAACGGGCTGGGCGACGAGGCCGAGATCGAAAAGACCCGCGCGGGCATCGAGAGCGAGTTCGGCGTGAAGGCGGTCTATTCGCCGGCCAACATGCTGAAAAGCGACGAGATCGAGGAGATGGTGCGTCTCGGCGAGCGCACCTTCGGCAGCGTGGATATCCTGGTCAACAACGCAGGCATCCAGTTCGTCTCGCCGGTGGAGGAGTTCCCGGTCGAGAAATGGGATCAGATCATCGCCATCAACCTGACTTCCGCGTTCCATGCCATCCGGGCCGCCGTTCCCGGCATGAAGGCGCGCAAGTGGGGCCGCATCATCAACACGGCCTCGGCTCACTCCCTTGTGGCATCCCCGTTCAAGTCGGCCTATGTGGCGGCCAAGCACGGCATCGCAGGCCTCACCAAGACGGTGGCGCTGGAAGTCGCCACGCACGGCATCACCGTGAACTGCATCAGCCCCGGCTATGTATGGACGCCCCTCGTGGAAAGGCAGATTCCCGACACCATGAAGGCGCGCGGGCTCACAAAGGAGCAGGTGATCAACGACGTGCTTCTCGAAGCCCAGCCCACCAAGCAGTTCGTCACCGTCGACCAGGTGGCGGCGCTCGCCGTATTCCTGTGTTCCGATGCAGCAAGCCAGATGTCGGGCGCCAACCTGTCGATGGATGGCGGCTGGACCGCGAAGTAACCTGCTCTCCCGTCATCCCGGATCGGCTGCGCCGTCCGGGATGACGATTTGGTCAGGCGCTGCTATCTCGCAAACGCATCCGTCGCCTCAATGAGATGATGCGTGATGCCCGGCTCGCTCACCGCGTGGCCGGCATCCGGCACCATGATGAACTGCGCCTCGGGCCAGGCCTTGTGCAGGTCCCATGCGGTCTTGGGCGGCGTGGCCATGTCGTAGCGGCCCTGGATGATCACGCCCGGAATGCCTTTGAGGCGATCGGCGTTGCGGATGAGCTGTCCGTCCTCGAACCAGCCCTCGTGGACGAAGTAGTGGTTCTCGATCCGGGCGAAGGCGATGGCGTAATGCTCGTCGCCGAAGATGTCGCTGTAGCCCTGGTTGTGCAGCAGCGTGATCGTCTCGCCCTCCCACAGGCTCCAGGCACGGGCGGCTTTCGCCTGGACGGCCGGATCCGGATCGGTCAGGCGCTTGCGGTAGGCCGCCATCAGGTCGCCGCGCTCGGCCTCAGGGATCGGCGCGAGGAAATCCTCCCACTTGTCGGGGAAGATCCACGAGGCGCCCTCCTGGTAGTACCAGAGCAGCTCCGAGCGACGTAAGGTGAAGATCCCGCGCAGCACGAGCTCCGTAACGCGCTCGGGATGGGTCTCGGCATAGGCGAGCGCCAAGGTCGAGCCCCATGAGCCGCCGAACACCATCCACTTGTCCACACCGATCATCTCGCGCAGGCGCTCGATATCGGCCACGAGATGCCAGGTGGTGTTGGCCTCCAGGCTCGCATAGGGCGTGGAGCGGCCGCAGCCGCGCTGATCGAACAGCAGGATGCGGTATTTTTCCGGATCGAACAGCCGGCGCTGGGTCGGTGTGCAGCCGCCGCCGGGCCCGCCATGGAGGAAGACCACCGGCTTGCCGTTCGGATTGCCGCACAATTCCCAATAGACGTGGTGCCCGTCGCCCACGTCGAGCATGCCGTGATCGTAGGGTTCTATTTCGGGGTAGAAGGTGCGCATGGCCGAGCATTCCTGCGGAGGGAGACCATCCATAGCCGGGGGAGCGGCCCCTGTCAGCCTGGCCGTTCATTCATGAGCCGGCTTCAGACCCCTAGCGCGTCGTGCAACTGTCATATAGTTTTGCAACTGGGGAACAAGGGCAAAGCCCAACCACATTGGAGGACGAGAATGTTGACGAAACGCGCCAGCCTGAAGCTGGCTACGGCTCTTGCCGCTCTCATGGTCGCCGGATCGGCTCACGCCGCCGAGAAGCTGCGGCTCCTGACTTGGTCGGGCTATGCGCCGCAGGAGGTCATCGACCAGTTCACGAAGGAAACCGGCATCGAGGTCGAGGTGACGACCTCGAACAACGAGGAGATGATCTCCAAGCTGCGCGCCACGCAGGGAGCTGGCTTCGATCTCGCCCAGCCGAGCCAGGACCGCATCGCCGGTCCGCAGGCGGAGTTCGGCATCTACAAGCCGCTCGACATGTCGAAGCTCAAGTCGGACCAGTTCATCGGCTCGATGCTGGAAGCGACCAAGAAGAACACCACCGTGGACGGCAAGGTCTACGGCGTTCCCCATATCTGGGGCACGGACGGCCTCGTGGTGAACACCAAGGCTGCTCCCAAGGTCGCTGACTACAACGATCTCTGCGATCCCGCTCTCGCCGGCAAGACCAGCTTCCGCGCCAAGCGCCCGGCGCTGATCGCCTTCGCGTTCGCCAACGGCATGGATCCCTTCGCGGCCTACAGCGACCCGAAGGCCTATGCGGCCATGATGGACAAGGTCGGCGCCAAGCTCGCCGAGTGCAAGAAGAACGTGAAGTTCTTCTGGGAGGGCTCCGATCAACTCCTCAACGCCGTGCGGTCCGGCGAGATCGTCGCCGCCATGGCCTGGGATACGGGCGGCTGGAAGCTCAACGCCGAGAACCCGGACATGAAGTTCATCGCTCCGAAGTCCGGCGCGCTGGGCTGGGTCGACACCTTCGCGATCCCCTCCAAGGGCCGCAACGACGATGCCGCCTACAAGTGGATCAACTTCAACATGCGTCCTGAGATCGCCGCAAAGGTCGCCGCCGCTGCCGGCAACTTCACGGCCTCGAACGGCGCCGACAAGCTCATGCAGGGCAAGCTGAAGGATCAGTTCGCCGAGAGCTTCCCGAAGGCCGCCATCGACAACATCCGCTGGTACCCGGCCGTGCCGGCCGGCCTCGAGGAGATCGAGGGCAAGGTTCTCGACCGCCTGAAGGCCGGTTCGTAAGAACCCATCGTCATGTCTCACCGTCCCCCGGCTCACGCCGGGGGACGACACTTTTGTATCGGCAGCGTCATGGCCTCTTCGACCGATCTCGACATCGTCAACGTCACCAAGCGCTTCGGTGCTCACGCCGCCGTCGATGACGTGAGCTTCAGCGTGGCTCCCGGCGAGTTCTTCTCGATCCTCGGCCCCTCCGGCTGCGGCAAGACCACCCTGATGCGCATGATCGCGGGCTTCGAGCATCCGACGAGCGGAGACATCCGCATCCGCGGTCAGTCGATGCTCGGCGTTCCGGCCAACAAGCGCCCGGTCAACATGGTGTTCCAGAGCCTCGCGCTCTTCCCCATGATGAGCGTCGGCGAGAACGTGGCCTATGGGCTCACCTGCCGCGGCGTCTCCCGCGCGGAAGCCGAGGAGCGCGCGAGCCGCATGCTGGATCGCGTGGGTCTCAAAGGGTTCGGAGAGCGCCGTGTGACGGCGCTCTCCGGCGGTCAGCGCCAGCGCGTGGCGATTGCCCGCTGCCTCGTGCTGGAGCCCACCCTCGTGCTGCTCGACGAGCCCCTCGGCGCGCTCGATCTCAAGCTGCGCGAGCACATGAAGATCGAGTTGAAGCAGCTGCAGGGCACGTTCAACACTACCTTCGCCTACATCACGCATGACCAGTCCGAGGCCCTCGTCATGTCCGACCGCATCGCCGTGATGAACCAGGGCCGGTTCGAGCAGGTGGGAAGCCCGCGCGAGCTTTATCACAATCCCGAAACGCCCTTCGTGGCGAGCTTCGTCGGCGAGACGAACCGCTGGCAGGGCGAGGCGGCGCCCGCCTCCGGTGGCGCCATCGCGGTGCGGCTGCCTTCCGGTGCGGTGGTGCAGGGGCAGGGCAGGGCCGCCAGTGGGGCGCTCGCCTTCGTGCGTCCCGAGGCCGTGGCGCTGGCGCAGGATCCCGCATCCTTGAGCACCCTGCCCAACCGCTTCGAGGGCCGGGTCTCGGCCGTGCTCTTCGACGGGGCCGCTTCGAGCCTGCTGATCGACACCGCCGGTTTCGAGCAGCCGGTACGGGCCGTGCTGCCCCAGGCAGGCCCGCTCGCCGGCATCCATGTCGGCGCGCCGGTGCATCTGGGCTGGACGGCGGATGCCATGAAGGTCTTCGCCGCATGACCGCAAAGCCGGCGCAGCGCCTCACGCTCTTCCTGTTGCTCGCCCCTGCCGTTCTATGGCTCGGGCTGCTCATCGTGCTGCCGCATGTGGAGATCCTCGTCCTCTCCTTCAGCGAGCGCGTAGCGCCGCGGGTCTATGCCTTCGGGCTCGGCAACTACCTCGAGTTCTTCACCGAGCCGCTCTACTGGCGCACCTTCGCGCGCACGGCATTCATGTCGATCCTGGTGACGGCGCTCACCCTGGTGCTCGCCTTTCCCATCGCGCTTTACATCGCCCGCGTGGCGCAGGGCCGCCTCAAGGCCATGCTGCTCCTGCTCTGCCTGCTGCCGTTCTGGGTGTCGGAACTGGTGCGCACGCTCGGTTGGATGATCCTGCTGCGCGAGACCGGCGTGATCTCCTACGTGCTCCTGGCGACAGGACTCACCGAGCAGCGGGTCGAGTTCCTCTACAACGACGGCGCGGTCATCCTCGGCCTCGTCTATGGCGGATTGCTGTTCATGATCGTGCCGCTCGCCAATGCCCTGGAGAGCCTGGAGCCCGCCATCGTCGAGGCCGGCTACGATCTCGGCGGCAGCCGCTGGACCGTTCTGCGCCGCATCGTCATTCCCCACGCCATGCCCGGCATCGTGGCAGGCTCGATCATCGTGTTCATGCTCACCATCGGCAACTTCGCGACGCCGGTGCTCCTTGGCGGAAAGAACGGCCTGTGGTTCACCGAGCAAATCTACGCGCAGTTCATCACGCGCTTCAACTGGCCCCAGGGTGCGGCCTTCGGCATGCTGCTCCTGCTCTTGTCCTCCGCCATCGTGTGGCTGGGCCTGCGCCTCACCGGCCAGAGCCTCGGCACCACCCTGAAACAGGCTTAGGCGCCATGAACCGTCTGTCCCTTGCCTGGAAGCTCTATATCGCGGCGTTCTACCTCTTCCTGTTCGCGCCGCTTCTCGTCGTGGCGATCTTCGCCTTCAACGCGAGCCCGTTCCCGTCGCCGCCCTGGCGCGGCTTCACGCTGGAATGGTTCACCGGCTCCGGCGCGGTCACCGGCAAACCCGGCGTGCTGGTGGACCCGATCTGGCTCGATAGCATCGGCAACAGCTTCAGGGTCGCCATTCCGGTGGCGCTGCTGGCCGTGCTGCTCGGCACGGTCAACGCCTGGGTGCTGGAGCGCGCCGAGTTTCGCGGCAAGACGTTCGTGGCCATGATGATGCTCTGGCCCCTGGTCATTCCCGGCGTGGTGCTCGGCATCTCGATCCTAGCCTTCTTCTCACGCATGGCGAACGGGCTCGAGGACTGGCTTCAGACCGATCTCGATTTCCTGCGCCCCGGCCTGCCGCTGGTGGTGCTGGGCCAACTCTCGTTCATCCTCACCATCGCGACGCTCATCATCGCCGCGCGCCTGCGCAAGTTCGATCGTTCGCTGGAGGAAGCCGCCTTCGATCTCGGTGCCAGCCGCGCAAGAGTCTTGAGAACCGTCACGCTGCCTTTCTTAAGCCCCGCGCTCATCGGCGCCGGCCTCGTGGCGCTGTTGATGTCCTTCGAGAACTTCAACACGACCCTGATGCTCGTGGGCTCCGAGTCGCCGCTGCCGATCACCATGTACGGCCAGATGCGCGAGGGCGCATCGCCGGCGATCAATGCGGTGAGCCTGCTGCTCATGCTCGGTGTCGGCGGCATCGCGAGCGTGTTCGCGCTGACCTCGAAGGCGGAGCGGTAGAGGAAAGGTGACACACTTGATGAAGGGTTGAGGCGCTAAGGATCACCCTTCATTAAGTCTGTATGCAGGGCACGTATCTATGAACGTGTAGGTCAGTGTCGCTCCATGAGAAGACCCAGTGATCTTTAGAGCAAGATGTCCTCGCCGGCCTGTCGATGGCATATAAGTATCAAAATCAACACTATCGTCGGTCCATTTCACATTTGAAATGTGAAACTCCTCGTCATCGATAAAGTCGCGGCCGGTGACTTTGAGGCCTTCAGGTACTGCCGAGATCACGTATTCGGAACGAGCGTCATCCTCATCCGACCGCCAGCGCCCGATCAGGGGATGGGTGCTCAGAAGGTAGCTGATTGTTCCCATTTGAGCTGCCGGACTCACCGCCCCCAGGTGCGCTCCAGGACGTTGATCCAGTTCTCGTAGCAGAGCTTGCGCAGGGTCGCTTCGTCGTAGCCGTGGCGGCGCATGGCGTCGACGAGGCGGGGCAGGCCGCGCACGTCGCCGATCTCGGCAGGAATCGTCGCGCCGTCGAAGTCGGAGCCCAGGCCCACGCCGTCCACGCCAACATGCTCGATCAGGTGATCCATGTGGCGGATCATCTCCTCAAGGGGCGTATCTTCGCTGCGCATGCCATCGGGGCGGATGAACGAGGTGGCGAAGTTCACACCCACCATGCCGCGGCTCTCGCGGATGGCGCCGAGCTGCTTGTCCGTGAGGTTGCGCGAATGCCGGCAGATCTCCCAGGCATTGGAGTGGGTAGCCACGAGCGGCGCGTCGGATAGCCGCGCCACGTCCCAGAAGCCCTTCTCGTTCAGGTGGGAGAGATCGATCATGATCCTCAGGCGGTTGCAGGCGCGCACCAGCTCGATGCCGCGATCCGTGAGGCCGGGGCCCGTATCGGGCGTCGAGGGATAGCGGAACGGCACGCCGTGGCCGAAAATATTCGGGCGGCTCCAGACCGGTCCGATGGAGCGCAGGCCGCTCTCGTAGAGCACATCGAGCATGTACAGGTCGGGGTCGATCCCTTCCGCGCCCTCGATATGCAGGATTGCCGCGAGCTTGCCCGCATCGATGCAGTGGCGGATGTCGGCGGCCGTGCGGCAGATCTTCACCTCGCCTTTCGAGGCGCGCTCGATGCGTATCAGCAGCGAGGCCATGTGCACCGTTACCTGCTGGCTTGTCGGGAGCGCGAGCTGCGAGGGGAGGGGCACGTCGTATTGCGCATGAGTCATCAGCTCATCCACATCAATGCCGACGCTCTCGGACGGCACGTAGACGGCGAAGAAGCCGCCGACGAAGCCGCCTTCCCTCATGCGTGGCCAGTCGAGGTGGCCGATATTGTCTCCCTCGAGAAAAGCCTGCTCGGGCTGGATCTTGCCGCGCATCAGGCGGAGCAGCACGTCGTTGTGACCATCGAAGACAGGCATCAGAGAAGAGCGGGACATCGGTTCACATCAAAAAGGGTTGGTGGAAGAAACGTGCTTAAGCGGCGGGAGCCTGGGCCGGTTGCGGCGCAGCGCGCGTGAAGCCCTGGCTCGCCTGAATCAGGGACTGCGTGTACTCGTTCGAGGCCGCACCGGAGCGCAGGGCAGCGGCCGTGGTCTCCTCCACGGCTTCGCCGTGCTGCATCACAAGCAAACGCTCGCACAGATGCGCCACGACCGCGAGATCGTGGCTGACCAGAATATAGGTGAGCCCCAGGCGACGGCGAAGGTCGTCGAGCAGGTTCAGGATCTCGGCCTGCACTGAGGCATCGAGCGCCGAGGTCGGCTCGTCGAGGAGCAGCACCTTCGGGCGCAGGATCAGCGCGCGGGCAATGGCGATGCGCTGGCGCTGGCCGCCCGAGAGCTGGTGCGGGTAGCGGAAGCGGAAGGACGGGCCGAGGCCCACCTCGCGCAGGGCCTGCAGGATGCGCGATTCCGCATCCTTCTCGCCATGGATCGCGAGCGGCTCGGAGAGGGTGCTGTCCACCGTGTGGCGCGGATGCAGTGAGGCGTAGGGGTCCTGGAACACCATCTGCACCGTGCGATAGAACGCCTTGCTGCGCGGCGACGTGACGGCCTCTCCATTCACAGTGACGCGCCCGCCGGTGATCGGCGCAAGGCCGCAGATGGCGCGCAGCACCGTCGACTTGCCGGAGCCGGATTCGCCCACGAGGCCGTAGGCCGCGCCCTGCTCAACGTGAAAGCTGACGTTCTTGACGGCCTCGACCCGAAGGCGGCCGGTGCCGAACACGACTTTGAGGTTTTGAATATCGAGCATCGTTACATCGCCCAGGTCACAATGCCCATGCGGGATCGCGGTTCAGGGTGGGGAGCGGGCGAACGTCGTCCGCCAGCGTCGGCAGGCAGCGCATGAGGCCCTGCGTGTAGGGATGCTGCGCGTCGCGAAGGTTCTTCGCCTCCAGCTCCTCGACCACGCGGCCGGCATACATCACCAGCACCCGGTCGCAGAAGGAGGACACGAGCTTGAGATCGTGCGAGATGAAGATGAGGCCCATGCCGCGCTCGGTGACGAGCTCGTCGAGGATGCGCAGCACCTCCATCGAAACCGTCACGTCGAGCGCCGAGGTCGGCTCGTCGGCAATCAGAAGGTCCGGATCGGTGACCAGCATCATGGCGATCATGGCGCGCTGCCCCATGCCGCCGGAAACCTCGTGCGGATAGAGGGAGAACACGCGGGTCGGATCGCGCATCTTCACGGCTTCCAGCATGGCGAGGGCCCTGTCGCGCGCCTCGGCCTTGCTGGCCTTCCTGTGCGCCTGATAGGCCTCGATGATCTGCTCGCCGATGGTCATGACCGGGTTCAGCGAGTATTTCGGATCCTGCATCACCATGCTGATCCGCCCGCCGCGAAGGTCGCGCAGGGTTCGCTTCGAGGCCTTCTGCAGGTCGATGCCGTCGAAGGCGAGGCGCTTCGCCGTCACCTCGCCGGGAGGCGGGGTGAGGCCGAGGATGGCGCGGCCCGTCTGCGACTTGCCGGAGCCCGACTCGCCCACGATGCCGAGGCGCTCGCGGCCGAGCTGGAACGACACGCCCCGCACGGCTTCCACCGTCCCGGTGCGCAGGTGGAAGCGGACGCGCAGGTCTTCGACGTCGAGAAGCGGCTTCGTCATTTGGCGGCCTTCGGATCGAGAACGTCGCGCAGGCCGTCGCCGAGCAGGTTGAAGCCGAGGCTCACCACGAAGATGGCGATGCCCGGCATGGCGGCGACCCACCATTGATCGATGAGGTAGTTGCGGCCCGTGGCCACCATGGCGCCCCATTCCGGCATCGGCGGCTGCGCGCCGAGGCCGAGGAAGCCGAGGCCCGCTGCGGTCAGGATGATGCCCGCCATGTCGAGGGTCACGCGCACGATCAGCGAGGAGACGCAGAGCGGCACCACATGACCCATGATGATGCGGGGTGTCGATGCGCCCTGCAGCTTCACGGCGGCGATGAAGTCGCTGTTGCGGATCATCAGGGTCTCGGCCCGGGCGATGCGCGCATAAGGCGGCCAGGAGGTGATGGCGATGGCGATGACGGCGTTCTCGATGCCCGGTCCCAAGGCTGCCACGAAGGCAAGCGCCAGAACGAGGCGCGGGAATGCCAGGAAGATGTCCGTGATCCGCATCAGGACCGTGTCGACCCAGCCGCCGAGATAGCCAGAGACGGTGCCGACCAGAAGCCCGACGGGCGTTGCGATGATCGACACCAGGATCACCACGAAGAGCGTGATGCGCGAGCCGTAGATGATGCGCGAGAAGATATCGCGCGCCTGGTCATCCGTGCCGAGCCAGTAGGTTTCGCTCGGTGGCAGCAGGCGTTCCGTGCGCAGGTCGCCGCCGACGATGGGCGAGTAGGGCGCGATGAAATCGGCGAAGGCGGCCACGAGCACCAGCAGGATGACGATGGCAAGCCCCAGCACCGCCAGCGGGTTCTTCGTGAAGGAACGCCAGCCGAGATAGCCGCGGCCGAGGCGGGCCTGCCAGCGGGAATTCGGCTCAGCCGAAAGGAGCCAGGCCTGCAGGCCCGACGGTTGAGGGAAGGGAGGGGCTCCGGCCATCAGCGGGTCCTCGGATCGAGCAGGCGGTAGAGCAGGTCGGACACGAGATTGAGCACCACGAAGGTGGCGCCGATCACGAGGGTTCCGCCGAGCACTGCGTTCATGTCCGCATTCTGAAGGGAATTGGTGATGTACTGGCCGAGCCCCGGCCATGCGAAGACCGTCTCGGTGAGCACGGAGCCTTCGAGCAGATTCGCGTAGGAGAGCGCGATCACGGTCACGAGGGGTACGGCGGCATTGCGCAAGGCATGGCGCCAGATCACGCGCATCTCGGACAGGCCCTTCACGCGGGCTGCGATCACGTATTCCTGCGCCAGCTCGTTGAGCATGAACGAGCGCGTCATGCGGCTGATATAGGCCAGCGAGAAATAGCCCAGCAGGGAGGCGGGCAGGATGATGTGCCAGAGCGCGTCCCAGAACGCGTCCCACTGGCCCTGCATGGCCGTGTCGAGGAGCACGATGTTCGTGACTGGCGTGTAGAGATAGGAATAGGTCACGTCGAGGCGGCCCGGTCCCGCCACCCAGTCGAGCTTGGCGTAGAAAAGCAGCAGGCCCATGAGGCCAAGCCAGAAGATCGGCACCGAATAGCCGACGAGGCCGAGCAGGCGCACGAACTGGTCGATCAGGCTGCCGCGCTTGACCGCAGCGAGAATGCCAAGAGGAATGCCGAACACCACACCGATCAGGGTGCCGAGCGTCGCCAGTTCCAGCGTGGCGGGAAAGACGTTGGCAATGTCCGTCATCACCGGATTGGTGGTGAGGACCGAGTTGCCAAAATCCCCTGTCGCAGCCTTCTTCAGGTAGATCCAGAATTGCTGCAGGAGCGGCAGGTCGAGGCCGAGTTCCTGGCGCACGCGCTCATAAACCTGCGGCGAGGCCCGGTCGCCGACGATGGCGATAACGGGGTCGATGGGGACCACGCGCCCGATGAAGAAGGTGACGGCAACCAGCCCGAAGAGGGTCGTCGCCAGCACGGCAATGAACTGAACGGTCTTTGTAAGGTAGAAGCGGAGGGCATCGTGCCCTCCGCTTCCGATCGCGGTTGAAGATGTCATCGAGAGATTATTTCTTCGTGACTTGAGCGTAGCTGTTGGTGTCGAAGGACGGGCCGAGAATGAAGCCGTCGACATTCTTGCGCATGGCCACGTTCTCGATTTCCTGCAGGAACACCACGAACGGACCGTCATCGAGAACCGACTGCTGCAGTTCCTTGTACATCTGAGCGCGCTTCTCGCTGTCACGCTCCAGCACGGCGGCGCGGGTCTTGGCCGTCAGCGGGCCCGGATCCCAGGCATTGCGCCAGGCCAGCGGCTTCGCCTTGGCGTCGTCCGAGTTGTCCTCGTTCGCCGCGAAGGTATCGGCATTGGTGTTCGGGTCCTGATAGTCCGCGCCCCAGCGGCCGATATAGATGTCGTGCTGGCGGGCGCGGTACTTGGTCAGGGTCTGCTTGCCGTCGCCCGGGATGATTTCGAGCTTCACGCCGGCCTGAGCGAAAGTCTGCTGCAGTGCCTGCGCGATGCCTGTCACCTCGGCGGTCGATCGGGTGTCCATGGTGACCGTGAAGCCGTCCTTCAGACCGGCCTTGGCCAGAAGCTCCTTGGCCTTCGCTACGTCGAGCTTATAGGGCGTGTCGGACACCGAGCCGAGGAAGCCCTTCGGCAGGAAGGACTGGTGAACCTCGCCCTTGTTCTTCATGATCGTGTCGGCAATCGCCGAATAATCCACGAGATATTTGAGCGCCTTGCGGACCTCGGGCTTCGCCAGGTTCGGGTTCTTCTGGTTGAGGCCGAGATACCAGACGCCACCCTTCGCACCGGACTCGACCTCGATGTCGGGATTCTTCGCAACGGCCGTGAGTTCTTCAGGGTTCAGGTTGCGAGCCATGTCGACGTCGCCCTTCTCGAGAAGGATGCGCTGTGTGGCCGTCTCCTTGATGTGACGGACGATCACGCGGGCGAGCGGAGTCGGCTTCACGTAGTTCGGGTTGCGCTCGAGAACGACGACCTCGTTCGCCTTCCAGTCGCGGATCGAGAACGGGCCGGAGCCGGCATAATGCGTCTTGAGCCAATTATAACCCAGGTCGCCGTCCTTCTCGTTCTGCATCACGAGCTTCTTGTCGACCACGGAGGCAACCGTGGACGTCAGCGCATAGAGAACAAAGGTGGGGGCATAGGCCTTGTCTACTTCCATGGTGAGTTCCATGGGGCCGGTCTGCTTGATCTTGTCCTTCACGTTGTCCTTCGTCAGGCCGAACTGGCCGAGAATGAAGGCTGGGGACTTGTCGAGCAGAACTGCGCGCTGGAGCGAGAACACGACATCCTCGGCAGTCAGCGGGTTGCCCGAGGCGAACTTCTTGCCGGGCTTGATCTTGAAGGTGAAGGTCTTGCCGTCGGGAGAGACGGTCCAGGACTCGGCTACCTCGCCGTAGATCTTCGACACGTCCTTGGGATCGTAGTTGATCAGGCGCTCATAGGTGTTGCCCATGAGTTCGGCGGCAGTGAACTCGAACACCTCGGCCGGATCGAGCGTGATGATATCGTCGATCTGCCAGGCCTGGACCAGGGTGTCCGGCGGGGTGGCTGCCTTAACGGCAGTAAAAGAGGTTGCCATGGTGGCAACCAGGGCAGCGGATAGGAGAATTTTCGGAAGTCGTTTCATTGGCCATTCCCTTGGAGCGCTCTGAGCGCTTTTTGTTGCGCCAGTATGAATGCAAATCATACAAGCGATGTCGAGTCTAGTAACTGGTTTTAAACTGGCAAAGTGTGCAAGGCCTTTGTTCAGCCTGCCCAGCGGCCGGGCAGCGATCCGGCTTGGCCTGAAGAGGTAAAGTGTGGCAAAGGCTCCTGGACCCTCTCGATCGGATGAAGCACAGTGTCTGAAGAAGCCAAGAAACCGGGTGCCAACTCCATGTGGGGCGGGCGGTTCTCGTCCTCGCCCAGCGCGCTCATGGAAGCCATCAACGCCTCCATCGATTTCGACAAGCGGCTGGCCTCCCAGGACGTCCAGGGCTCCATCGCCCACAGCACCATGCTGGCCAGGCAGGGCATCATCGCCGAGAGCGACCGGGACGCCATCCACCAGGGGCTCCAGCGTGTGCTGGGCGAGATCGAGTCCGGCTCCTTCAGCTTCTCCACGGCGCTGGAGGACATCCACATGAACGTGGAGAGCAGGCTTCGCGAGATCGTCGGCGATCCGGCAGCCCGCCTCCATACGGCCCGCAGCCGCAACGACCAGGTGGCCACCGACATCCGCCTCTGGGTGCGCGAGGCCCATGACCGGACGGACGAGCAGCTCACCAGTCTGATCAAGGCCCTCCTCGACAAGGCCGAGGCCCATGCCGCCACCGTGATGCCGGGCTTCACCCATCTCCAGAGCGCCCAGCCGGTGACCTTCGGGCACCACCTTATGGCCTATGTGGAGATGTTCGGCCGCGACCGCAGCCGCATCCGGGATTCCCGCGGGCGCCTGAACGAGTGCCCGCTCGGCGCCGGCGCGCTCGCCGGGACGTCCTTCCCCATCGACCGGCATATGACCGCTAAGGCGCTGGGCTTCGACGGGCCGACCCGCAATTCGCTCGACACCGTGTCCGACCGGGACAGCCTGATCGAGTTCATGGCGGCGGCTTCCATCTGCGCCATGCATCTGTCACGTCTTGCGGAAGAAATCATCATCTGGATGTCAGCGCCCTTCGGCTTCGTGCGCCTGCCAGACCGCTGGACCACCGGCTCCAGCATGATGCCGCAGAAGCGCAACCCGGACGCCGCCGAACTGGTGCGCGGCAAGTCCGGGCGGGTCATCGGCTCTCTGGTGTCGCTGCTCACCGTCATGAAGGGCCTGCCGCTCGCCTATTCCAAGGACATGCAGGAGGACAAGGAGCAGGTCTTCGATGCGGCCGACACCCTCGAGATCGTGCTCGCCGCCACGACCGGCATGATCCGAGACCTGGAGCCGGTGCCCGAGCGCATGGCCGCCGTGGCCGGCGCCGGCTTCTCCACGGCGACGGATCTTGCCGACTGGCTCGTGCGCAGCCTCAACATCCCCTTCCGCGACGCCCACCACATTACCGGGCGCATCGTGTCCGAGGCGGAGAGCCGCGGCTGCACCCTGGAGGAGCTGCCGCTCGAAGCCATGCAGGCGGTCGAGCCCAAGATCCACCAGGGCATCTACGACGTGCTGGGCGTCGAGAACTCCGTCCGCTCCCGGACGAGCTTCGGCGGCACGTCACCCGTGCGGGTGGCCGAGCAGGTTGCCTGGTGGCGCGGGCGGGTCTAAGCCCGCTCCTCACGCTCTGTTTACCGTGACAGCCGGCCCTTGTCCGGGCGGCTTGGCCAGGGTCTTGATCGGCCGGGACGCCGTATCCATATTGCTGACAGCGGCTCGTTTGCGAGCCACTTGAGTGCCGCATCGGCGGGCTCAGAACCAACCGAAGTGCCTCTAACCTTGGGCTTCGAACATGTCGCGTCAGTCGCCCTTCGGGCATCCGTTTCTGTTAGGCTTCGACGAGATCGAGCAGGCGCTCGATCGGGTCGCCAAGGCGGCAGGGGACGGCTACCCGCCCTACAACATCGAGCGTCTGGCTCGCACGGAAAGCGCCCCCGAGCGCCTCCGCATCACCCTGGCCGTGGCCGGTTTCACCCGCGATCAGCTGGAGGTGACCCTGGAGGAAAACCAGCTCGTCATCCGGGGGCGCCAGTCCGACGACAAGACAAGGCACTTCCTTCATCGCGGCATCGCCGCGCGTCAGTTCCAGCGTACCTTCCTCCTCGTCGACGGCATGGAGGTCATGGGCGCGGACTTGTCCAACGGATTGCTGTCGATCGATCTCGTCCGGCCCGAGCCGGAGCGGATCGTCCGCAAGATCGACATCAGCGCTCCGGACAATGTGTGACGGCATCGACTGAAAGGAGATGTCCATGAACTTCGAGATCAAGAACCATCACGAGCCGGTCCTCGATATGGCCGAGCTCGCCGCTCTGGGCCTGGGGCAGATGGCCTATGTGAAGCCCATCGAGTCCGACGAGGTCGCCCGGCTGTTTCCCCAGGCTCCCAAGCTCGAGCCCGGCATGCGCCTCTTCGCGCTCCTGTCCGCCAGCGGCGAACCCATCCTGCTGACCGACAACCACGATGCGGCCGTGGCCAACGCCTGGGCGCATGACCTGACGATGGTGAGCCTGCACTAGGCTCACCACCTAATCACTCTCAAGCAATGGCCGCGACGGCTGCGATCAACCGCTCTATGTCCTCCGGTCGCGAGAGCCGGTGGTCTCCGTCTTTGATCAGCGTGAGCGATACGCTGTCTCCCGGCAGGTGCTCCACCAGTTCCATCGCATGGCTCCAGGGCACGTCGGGATCCTCCATCCCCTGCAGGATATGCACCGGGCAGCCGGTCTGGATCGGCCGGTCGAGCAACAGGTGATCGCGGCCGTCCTCGATCAACCCCAAGGTGATGGGGTAGGGATCGTCGGAATAGGCGGAAGGGCGGTGAAAGACGCCCGTCTCCTGGATGCTCCGCTTCAGGTCTTCGGGAAAGCGCTCCCACATCAGCCGCTCGGTCATGTCCACGGCAGGCGCGATCAGCACCATGCCGGCGGGGGCGAGGTCCGGCCCTCTGTCCATGAGATGGCGGGCCGCCAGAAGGCTGATCCAGCCGCCCATCGACGAGCCGACGAGAACCGGCCGCTCCCGGACGAAGCGCTCGATGACCGCGAGCGCATCCTCGAGCCAGCGGGAGATCGTGCCTTCCTCGAAGGCGCCGCCCGATTCGCCATGGCCGCTGTAATCGAAGCGCACGAAGGCGCGGCCGTTCCGTTCGGCCCATTCGTCGAGGGCGGTGGCCTTGGTGGCCCGCATGTCCGACATGAAGCCTCCGAGCCAGACCACGGGCGGGCCCTTGCCCTCCCGGGCGAGAACGGCGATAGGGCGGGCATCCTGGCCGACCGTGACGCTTTGCGGCATGGTTAACTCATCCTCAACTGCTTTGAAGCAAGCGTCATAGACGATTCTTTGGGACGATTCTTTTGAGAAGGCTCTGACTTCCGTGAGTTTTTCATCGCGACCCGGCGGAGGGATGGCATTTCCGTCCTCCCACCTGCACCCGCTGGCGGGCCGGACCATTCTTCAGATCGTCCCCGAACTCGAGGCGGGAGGGGCGGAGCGCACCACCGTGGACATCGCCGAGGGGCTGGTTCATGCCGGTGCCAGGGCGCTGGTGGCGACGGAAGGCGGTCGCCTTGTCGGAGAGCTCCAGACCAAGGGCGGCATCTGGATTCCCTTTCCGGCCGCGACGAAGAACCCATTTTCCATGCTTCTCAACGTGCGAAAGCTCGCGCGGATCTGCCATGACGAGCGGGTCTCCCTGGTGCATGCCCGCTCGCGGGCCCCGGCCTGGGTCGGTCTGGGGGCGGCGCGCTCCCTCAACATCCCGTTCGTGACCACCTATCACGGCAGCTATTCCGGCCGCTCCTCGGTGAAGGTCCTCTACAATTCCGTGATGGCCCGAGGCGATGCGGTCATCGCCAATTCACACTACACGGGCGAGCTGATCCGCTCGGTCTATCCCCAGGCCGGCGAGCGGATCCGGGTGCTCCACCGGGGCACGGACTTCTCCGTCTTCTCGCCCCGCGCTGTGGCGCCGGAGCGGGTCGAGGCCCTGCGCAAGGCCTGGGAGGTGGCGCCCCATGAGCGGGTCGTGCTGCTCGCCGCCCGCCTGACTGGGTGGAAGGGCCAGAAGCTGCTGATCGAGGCCGCTGCCAAACTGCGCGATGCAGGCCTCGCCGATGTCGCCTATATCCTGGCCGGCGATCCGCAGGGGCGGGGCTCCTATGTGAAGGATCTCGACAGCCTGATCGACGCGAAGAAGCTCAAGGGCGTCGTGCGCCGGGTCGGCCATTGCACCGATATGCCGGCGGCTTTCCTGGCGGCCTCCGTCGTGACCGTGCCGTCCACCGAGCCGGAGGCCTTCGGGCGCTCGGCCGTGGAGGCGCAGGCCATGGGCACGCCCGTGGTGGTCTCCGATCTCGGGGCCGTGCCGGAGACGGTGCTGGCCCCGCCGGCGGTCCAGCCGCACGAGCGGACGGGTTGGCGCATCCCGGCCGGCGATGCGGATGCGCTGGCCGAGGCGGTCGGCGCTGCGCTCGGCCTCGGAGCCAGCGCGAGAATCGCCTTGGCTGCGAGAGCCAGGGCGCATGTGGAGCGGCATTTCTCCCTCGAACGCATGGTGGCCGGCACGCTGGATGTCTATTCCGCCCTCCTGGAGGGCCGATTTACCCATAGAACAAGTTGACTTCCCGCGCGTTTGCGCGAAATGTCGAATCATTCGTGGCAAGGCTGAGCATGCACAGCAGGGATCCCCCGGGATCTCCAATCCTCAGCTTAAGCCCTCAACAGGAGATACGAGCCATTCGCAGACCAATGAGAGCCATGCCGGTGCCGCAAAAGGACGGACCGCGCGCCAACCGAGACATTCGCGGTGTCCGCGAAGTGCAGCTGATCGACGATGCAGGGCAGAACCGGGGCGTGGTTCCCTTCTTCGATGCCCTGAAGGTTGCTGAAGACGCGGGCCTCGATCTCGTGGAGATCTCGCCGAACGCAACCCCCCCCGTCTGCAAGATCCTCGATTACGGCAAATTCCGCTTTCTGGAGCAGAAGAAGGCCGCTGAGGCGCGCAAGAAGCAGAAGACGGTCGAGGTCAAGGAAATCAAGCTGCGTCCCGGCATCGATGACCACGATTACGAGGTCAAGATGAAGGCCATGAAGGGCTTCTTCGAGGAAGGCAACAAGGTGAAGATCACCCTGCGCTTCCGCGGTCGCGAAATGGCCCACCAGTCCCTGGGCCTGAAGGTCCTGGACCGGGTCAAGGCCGATGTGGGCGATATCGCCAAGGTCGAGATGGAGCCGAACTTCGAGGGCCGTCAGGTCGTCATGGTCCTGGCGCCGCGCTAAAGCGCTCCTTGAACAGAGAAATTCATGGCCGTCGGGGCACCGGCGGCCATTGCTTTTTGGGCGGCCTTCTGTCATAAGGCCGCCTTCATCGAACCGCCCGGCCGTTAGGGCTGCCGTGGCGGTTTGTTTTGCTCAATGCAGCAATGAAAAGGCCGAGGGGCGGTTCTACCGCTCCCGAGGCCTGTCCAAAGGAGAGCCAAATGCCCAAGCTGAAGACGAAGTCTGGCGCGAAAAAGCGCTTCAAGATCACTGGCACCGGCAAGGTCGTTTACGCCCAGGCCGGCAAGCGCCACGGGATGATCAAGCGGACCAACAAGCAGATCCGCAACCTGCGCGGCACCACGACCATGTTCGAGGGTGATGCGTACAACGTGAAGAAGTACTTCCTGCCCAACGGCTGAGGCGTTTCTTCCCACATCCCGGATTTTGAAGGAGTTTTTTAAATGGCCCGCGTCAAACGTGGCGTAACATCTCACGCCAAGCACAAGAAGGTTTTCAAGGCAGCCAAGGGCTTCTACGGCCGCCGCAAGAATACGATCCGCATTGCCAAGCAGGCGGTCGAGAAGAGCATGCAGTATGCGACGCGCGACCGTCGCAACAAGAAGCGCACCTTCCGCGCTCTGTGGATCCAGCGCCTCAATGCCGCTGTCCGCATGCATGACATGACCTATTCCCGATTTATCGACGGTCTCGGCAAGGCTGGGATCGAGGTCGATCGCAAGGTCCTGTCCGAGCTGGCCATCCACGAGCCGGCGGCTTTCGCCGCCTACGTGGAGCGCGCCAAGGCCGCCCTGCCGCAGCAGGCCGCCTAAAAGCCGGATAGACTAGCTTTCGGTGCGGCTGGCTCGTTCAGCCGCACCGCCTTCTCCCCCTTCTCCGAGACCACCCGCGCTGACGGCCCCGCGCTGTCGGTTGCCATTTCGCGGCTCGGACGACTTGACGGTTCCCGCGCCGCGCCTCACTCAGGGCGCCTCTCATGTGGCGCTTGCATCTGGCCAGGGACCGATGACCGATCTCAACCAACTCGAACGTGACCTGCTCACCCAGGTCGAGGCCGCCGGCGACGAAGCGGCCCTGGAAACCGTGCGCGTGTCCGCGCTCGGCAAGAAGGGCTCCGTCTCCGAATTGCTGAAGACCCTCGGGGCCATGACGCCCGAGGAACGGAAAGAACGTGGCCCGCTCATCAACGGCCTGCGCGACACCGTGCAGGGCGCCATCGCAGCCAAGAAGGAGACGCTGGCCGGAGCAGCGCTCGAAGCCCGGCTTGCCGCCGAGCGCATCGACGTGACGCTGCAGGCGCCCGAGGCTCCCGAATCCCGCGGCCGCATCCACCCGATCAGCCAGGTGATCGAGGAGCTGACGGCGATCTTCGCCGACATGGGCTTCTCCGTGGCCGAGGGGCCGGATATCGAGACCGACTATCTCAACTTCACGGCGCTGAACTTCCCCGAGGGCCATCCGGCCCGCGAGATGCACGACACCTTCTTCCTTGCCCCCGATGAGAAGGGCGAGCGCAAGGTGCTGCGCACGCACACCTCGCCGGTCCAGATCCGCACCATGACCTCCAAGGCACCGCCGATCCGGGTGATCATCCCGGGCCGGACCTACCGGCACGACTCCGACCAGACCCACACGCCGATGTTCCACCAGGTGGAAGGCCTCGTCATCGACAAGCAGGCCAACATCGCGCACATGAAGTGGATCCTGGAGGAGTTCTGCAAGGCCTTCTTCGAGGTCGATCAGGTGAAGATGCGGTTCCGCCCGTCCTTCTTCCCCTTCACGGAGCCGTCCGCCGAGGTCGACATCCAGTGCTCGCGCAAGGGCGGCGAGATCCGCTTCGGCGAGGGCACCGACTGGCTCGAGATCCTGGGCTGCGGCATGGTCCATCCGAACGTGCTGCGCAATTGCGGGCTCGACCCGGACGAGTACCAGGGCTTCGCCTGGGGCATGGGGATCGACCGCATCGCCATGCTCAAATACGGCATGCCGGACCTGCGCCCCTTCTTCGAGGCCGATGTGCGCTGGCTGAACCATTACGGCTTCCGCCCGCTCGACATCCCGAGCCTCGTCAGCGGCCTCACGTCTTGAGCGTCATCCCGGCCGAAGCATCGCGAAGAGCCGGGATCGCAAGACGAGAAGGCACCCCATTCTGATCACGATCCCGGATCTGGCCCCGCCAGTCCGGGATGACACTCAAGGAACAGTGTCATGAAATTCACTCTCTCCTGGCTCAAGGATCACCTCGAGACCTCGGCCTCCTTCGACGAGATCGTCGAGACGCTCACCCGCATCGGCCTCGAGGTCGAGGGTGTGGAGGACAAGGCGAAGGCGCTGGCGCCATACAAGGTCGCCTATGTGGTCTCCGCCGTGCAGCACCCCAATGCCGACCGCCTGCGCGTGTGCATGGTCGATACGGGCGAGGGGGACCCGATCCAGGTCGTCTGCGGCGCGCCCAACGCCCGCACCGGCATGAAGAGCGTGTTCGCGCCGCCCGGCACCTACATTCCGGGCAAGAACATTACGCTGGGCGTCGGCACCATCCGCGGCGTCGAGAGCAAGGGCATGCTGTGCTCGGGCTCCGAGCTTGAGATCTCCGACGATCACGACGGCATTATCGACCTGCCCGAGGATGCGCCGGTGGGGCAGCCCTACGCGGCCTATGCCGGGCTCGACGATCCGGTGATCGAGATCAACCTGACGCCGAACCGCCCGGATTGCACGTCGATCCACGGCATCGCCCGCGATCTCGCGGCCGCCGGCCTCGGCACCCTCAAGAATGACACTGTTACGCCCGTCCAGGGCAAGGGCGCCTGCCCGGTCTCCGTGACGCTCGATTTCTCGGGCGAGGACGCGAAGCTCTGCCCGGCCTTCGCGCTGCGCCTCGTGCGCGGCGTGAAGAACGGCCCGTCGCCGGACTGGATGCAGCGCCGCCTGCTCGCCATCGGCCTTCGCCCGATCAACGCCCTGGTGGACATCACCAACTACTTCACCTTCGATCGCGGCCGTCCGCTGCACGTCTTCGACCTCAAGAAGGTGAAGGGCAATCTCACCATTCGCCGGGCAAAGGAGGGCGAGGAGGTGCTGGCCCTCGACGGGCGCACCTACAAGCTCGATTCCGGCAACGTGGTGATCGCCGACGAGAGCGGCGTGGAATCCATCGCCGGCATCATGGGCGGCGAGCATTCCGGATCGGACGAGACCACCACCGACGTGCTGATCGAATCCGCCCTGTGGGATCCGCTGAACATCGCGCAGTCGGGCCGCAAGCTCGGCATCATCACCGATGCGCGCTACCGCTTCGAGCGTGGCGTCGATCCGGCCTTCACCGTGCCGGGGCTCGATCTCGCCACGCAGTTGGTCATCGACCTGTGCGGCGGTGAGCCGACCGAGGCCGTGATTGCCGGCAAGGTGCCGGAGGCGACGCGCGTGATCGAGTTCCCCTGGAGCGAGGTGCCGCGCCTGTCGGGTCTCGACGTGCAGCCTTCCGAGTCCGAGCAGATCCTGAAGAAGCTCGGCTTCCAGGTGCAGGGCTCGGGCGAGCGCGTCAGCGTCACGGCTCCGTCCTGGCGCCCGGACATCGAGGGCAAGGCCGATCTCGTCGAGGAAGTCATCCGCATCGCCGGCGTCGACCGCATCGAGCCCAAGCCCTTGCCCCGCCTCGAAGACGTGGTTGCCAAGCCTATCCTGACCCTGATCCAGAAGCGCACGCGGCTAGCCCGCCGGTCGCTCGCGGTGCGCGGTCTGGTGGAGGCCGTCACCTGGTCCTTCATCGCCAAGAGCGAGGCGGAGCTGTTCGGCGGCGGCGATGAGCGGCTGGCGCTCGCCAATCCCATCGCGGCCGAGCTCTCCGACATGCGCCCATCCCTGCTGCCCGGCCTCCTGAAGGCGGCGCAGCGCAACGCGGATCGCGGCCTCGGCGACGTGGCTCTGTTCGAGGTCGGCCAGACCTTCGCGTCGGACGAGCCTGAGGGCCAGTCGATCAAGGCAGCGGCCGTGCGCCGTGGCACGGCACGGGCCGAAGGCGTGGGCCGTCACTGGGACGGCGGCGCGCAGAGCGTCGACGCCTTCGACGCCAAGGCCGACGTGCTGGCGCTGCTGGCGGCGCTCGGCATCCCCTCGGGCGGTCTCCAGATCGTGGCCGGCGGGCCGGCCTGGTTCCATCCCGGTCGTTCGGGCACCCTGCAGTTCGGGCCCAAGAACGTGGTCGGCGCTTTCGGCGAGGTTCACCCGAAGGTGCTGAAAGCCCTCGACCTGAAGGGTCCGCTGGTGGCCTTCGAGCTCAATCTCGACGCGCTGCCGCCGCCCAAGGCGAAGCCGACCAAGATGAAGCCGAAGCTGAATCTGCCCGACTTCCAGCCGCTCACCCGCGACTTCGCCTTCGTGGTCGGCCGCGACGTGGCGGCCGGCGACATCGTGAAGGCGGCGCAAGGAGCGGAGCGCCAGCTCATCGTGGGCGTCGACGTGTTCGACATCTACGAGGGCACCGGCATCGACCCGGACAAGAAGTCCGTGGCCATCGCTGTTACGCTCCAGCCCACGGAGAAGACGCTCACCGACGTGGAGATCGAGGCGGTGTCCGCCAAGATCGTCGGCGAGGTGTCGAAGAAGACCGGCGCGGTGCTGCGCTCGTAGAACGCGTGACCCTCCCCCCATCCAGATCGGGTGTTCCCGATCTGGACATTCCTTGTGCCCAAGTCGGAAATTTCCGACTTGGGTGCGGGGGAGGGTGGCGAACGGAGTGAGCCGGGAGAGGGGGCGTCGGTGATAGGCACGCCCCCCTCTCCTGACCTGCTTTGCAGGTCACCCTCTCCCGCAGAGGGGAGAGGGTTAAGGCGCGCCTGTGCCGCTCAACGGGTTCCCCTCGTCCCATCCGTAGCGGAATGTGTCGAACCGCATGGAGCGGGCATCGACCATGAGCAGCCGCCCGACGAGGCTCTCGCCGAAGCCCACGATTTCCCGGATCACCTCCATGGCCATCAGGCTGCCCATGACGCCGGCGAGCGCCCCCAGGACGCCGGCCTCGGCGCAGGCCGGGATCGCGCCGAGCGGGGGCGGGGAGGGGAAGAGGCAGCGATAGGTGGGGTTCGGACGGCCGTCCGGGCCGGTCTCGTGCGCCCGGATCGTGGTGAGCGAGGCGTCGAACTGCCCCAAGGCAGCCGTCACCAGAGGCTTCTTCTCGAAGAAGCAGGCATCCGACACCGCATAGCGGGTGTCGAAATTATCCGAGCCGTCGGCCACGATGTCGTAGCGGCCGACCAGCTCCCGGACATTCCCTGGCGTCAGGCGCGTGGCATGGGCCTCCACCGCCACATGCGGGTTGAGCCGCCGGACCGCCTCCGCCGCGCTCTCCACCTTGGGACGGCCGAGATCCGGGGTTCCGTGGATCACCTGCCGCTGCAGGTTGGAGAGGCTCACCGCGTCGTCGTCCACGATCCCGAGGGTGCCGATCCCGGCTGCGGCGAGGTACTGGATCAGCGGCGCGCCCAGGCCGCCGGCGCCGATCACGAGAACGCGAGCGGCTTTCAGCTTCTGCTGCCCCGGCCCGCCGACGTCTCTCAGAACGAGGTGGCGGGCATAGCGGTCGATTTCGTCAGGGCTCAAGGACATCCTGTGACCTTACGGGAACGGAGCAGGCTATCAACCTTTCCGTGAAGGAAATAACATGCCGCCTTGACAGAGGCCTTGGCGTTGTGACCCTTGCCGTGCCATCGTCATGGGGCAACCGGCCGATAAGCCGGCGTCTAACAGGGAACAAAGCCGATGACAGTAACCAAGTTCGGCCTCGCGCTCGCGGGCCTCGCCTTTTCCGCTTCCTTTGCCTTCGCTCAGGCTCCGGCCTTCAAGCCCGCGATCGTCTACGATCTCGGCGGCAAGTTCGACAAGTCCTTCAACGAGGGCGTCCACACCGGCGCCGAGAAGTACAAGAAGGACACCGGCACCGATTACCGCGATTTCGAGCCGCAGAACGACGCGCAGCGTGAGCAGGCCCTGCGCCGCTTCGCCCGCGACGGCTTCTCGCCGATCCTGGCCGTGGGCTTCTCCCAGGAGACCGCGCTGAAGAAGGTCGCCGAGGAGTTCCCGAAGACCCAGTTCGCCATCATCGACGCCGTGGTCGAGAAGCCGAACGTGCAGTCCGTCGTGTTCAAGGAGCATGAGGGCTCGTTCCTGGTCGGCCTCCTGGCCGCCATGGCCTCCAAGACCGACAAGGTCGGCTTCGTGGGCGGCATGGACATCCCGCTCATCCGCAAGTTCGCCTGCGGCTACGTGCAGGGCGCCAAGCACGCCGATCCGAAGACCGAAGTGTTCCAGAACATGACCGGCACCACGGGTGCGGCCTGGAACGATCCGGTGAAGGGCGGCGAGCTCGCCAAGGGCCAGATCGATCGCGGCGCCGACGTGATCTACCATGCGGCCGGCGGCACCGGCGTGGGCGTGCTGCGCGCGGCCGCCGACGCGGGCAAGCTCGGCATCGGTGTCGACTCGAACCAGAACGGCATGCACCCGGGCAAGGTGCTGACCTCCATGGTCAAGCGCGTGGATGTCGCCACCTACAACGCCTTCGACCAGGCCAAGAAGGGCACCTTCAAGCCGGGCGTGTCCGTGCTCGGCCTCAAGGAGGACGGCGTGGCCTGGGCGCTCGACGAGCACAACAAGCCGCTCATCACCCCCGAGATGAAGGCCGCCGCCGACAAGGCCGCCGCCGACATCAAGTCCGGCGCCATCAAGGTCCACGACTACATGTCGGACTCCAAGTGCCCGGTGTAATCTGACGCATCGCTCCGGCCGCAGGCTCCTCGAGAGAGGGCCTGCGGCCGTTTCCTTTTTGGGGTCGGCGGATTTTCCGATAAGATCCCGCCCGATTTTTCCGTTGCCGGACAACCCACCTTGAGGCCGATGTCCCCCGCCATTGAACTCATTGCCATCAACAAGAGCTTCGGTGCCGTTCACGCCAACAAGGACGTGAACCTCTCCGTCGCGCGCGGCACGATCCACGGCATCGTCGGCGAGAACGGCGCAGGCAAGTCGACGCTCATGTCGATCCTGTACGGCTTCTACGAGGCGGATTCCGGCGAGGTCCGGGTCAACGGCAAGCCCATTGCCATCCGCTCTCCCGACGACGCCATCCAGGCCGGCATCGGCATGGTGCACCAGCACTTCATGCTGGTGGAGCCCCTGAGCGTGGTCGAGAACGTGATGCTCGGCGCCGAAGGCGGCGCCATGCTGCGGGCCGGCGAGGCCAAGGTGCGTGCGGAGCTGGCCCGGCTCGCCCAGGATTACGGCCTCGAGATCGACGTGGACGCCACCGTGGGTGACCTCTCCGTGGGCCTGCAGCAGCGTGTTGAAATTCTGAAGGCGCTCTATCGCGGCGCGGATATCCTCATTCTCGACGAGCCCACCGCCGTGCTCACGCCGCCGGAGGCCGATGCGCTGTTCGGCCTGCTGCGCTCCCTGAAGGAGCAGGGCAAGACCGTCATCCTCATCACCCACAAGCTGCGCGAGATCATGGCCATCACGGATCGCGTCTCGGTCATGCGCCGCGGCGAGATGGTGGCGACCGTCGAGACCGCCGAAACCTCGCCGCCGGAACTCGCCGAGCTGATGGTGGGCCGGCGCGTGCTCCTGCGCGTCGAGAAGGCGGAGAAGACGCCCGGCGCGCCGCTGCTGGAGGTCGAGAACCTCTCCGTCGTCGATCCGCGCGGCGTGCTGCGCGTGGCCAACGCCTCCTTCACCGTCCGGGCGGGCGAAATCGTCGGCATCGCCGGTGTCGCGGGCAACGGCCAGAGCGAGCTGCTCGAGGCCATCGCCGGCATGCGCCAGCCCGTGCTGGGCTCGATCAGGCTTGAAGGCCAGGCGATCCGTTCCAGGGGGCACAATCCGCACCGCATGCGCCAGCTCGGCCTGCTCCATGTGCCGGAAGACCGGCTGCGCATGGGGCTCGTGCCGGCTTTCCCGGCTTTCGAGAGCGCCATCCTCGGCTTCAGCCACGAGCCGCATCTCGGCCGCGGCCCCATCCTCGATCACGACCGCCTCATTGCGGATCTGGCGCAGAAGATGGAGCAGTACGACGTGCGCCCGCCGGCGCCGCGGCTGACATCGTCGAAATTCTCCGGCGGCAACCAGCAGAAGATCGTGCTCGCCCGCGAGATCGAGCGCAACCCGAAGGTGCTGCTCGTCGGTCAGCCGACCCGCGGCGTCGATATCGGGGCCATCGAGTTCATCCACAGCCGCCTGATCGCCCTGCGCGACGCGGGCGTCGCCATCCTGCTCGTCTCGGTGGAGCTGGACGAGATCATGAACCTGTCCGACCGCATCCTCACCATGTGCGGCGGCAAGATCACGGGCGAGCGCAAGGCTTCCCAGACCAACGAGCAGGAGCTCGGCCTGCTCATGGCCGGCGTCGTGGACGAGGCCGCCTGATGCAGCCGCGACTGACCCTCGTCACCCTCGGCGTTGCCGACCTTGCGAAGTCCCGCGCCTTCTACGAAGCCTGGGGCTGGAAGGCGTCCTCCGCCAGCCAGCCCAGCGTCGCCTTCTATCAGGCGAACGGTCTGGCGCTCGCCCTCTTCGGGCGCGCCGATCTCGCCAAGGATGCCGGCGTCGAGGACAGGCCCACCGGCTTTGCCGCCATCACGCTGGCCTACAACGCTCACTCCAGGGAGGAGGCCGACGCAGTCTTCGCCCTGGCCGTGAAGGCCGGCGCACGCCCGGTCAAGCCGCTGCAGGATGTGTTCTGGGGCGGCTATTCGGGCTATTTCGCCGATCCCGACGGGCACCTCTGGGAGGTGGCCTGGAACCCGTCCTTCCCTCTCGACGAACAGGGCCACCTGTTCCTGCCGGATTCTCAGACGTGAGTGCTCCCCTCGACCTGCCCAGATGGGCCGATACGGTTCTCGTGCCCGCCATCTCCGTGACGGCGGCTTTCCTCGTTGCCGGCCTCGTCGTGCTCGCCATCGGCGAAAACCCGCTGACGGCCACCCGCTGGCTGCTCCAGGGCAGCCTCGGCACCGGGGAGGGACTCGGCTTCACCCTGTTCTACATGACCGACTTCATCTTCGTCGGCCTCGCCGTGGCGGTCGCCTTCCATGCGGGGCTGTTCAACATCGGCGGCGAGGGACAGGCGACGCTCGCGGGCCTCGGCATCGCGCTGGTGCTGAACAACTTCACCTTCCTGCCGGGCTTCCTGCTCATCCCGCTCGGCATCCTGGGCGCTGCGGCCTTCGGGGCCATGTGGGCCGCCATTCCGGGCTATCTGCAGGCCAAGCGCGGCAGCCACATCGTCATCACGACGATCATGTTCAACTGGCTCGCCAGCGTGCTGATCGTCTACCTGCTCGTGAACGTGCTGCGCGAGCCGCAATCCATGAACCCGGAGACGCGGGCCTTTCCCGAGCAGTCGTACATCCCGTTCATGCACGACGTGTTCGCCGCCTTCGGCGTCGAGATCCCGAACTCGCAGCTCAACCTCACGCTGGTGCTGGCGCTGGCTGCGGCCTATTTCGTCTGGCTACTCATCTACCGCTCGCGCCTCGGCTTTGCGATCCGTGTCGTCGGCTCGAACCCGAGCGCCGCGGTCTATGCCGGCATCTCGCCGGCGCGCATCATCATCATCGCCATGGTGCTGTCCGGGGCGCTCGCCGGCGGCCTCGCGGTCAACGAGCTGATGGGCTACCAGCATCGCCTGCTGCTGGAGTTCACCTCCGGCTACGGCTTCGTCGGCATCGCGGTGGCGCTCATGGGGCGCGCGCATCCGGTGGGCATCATCCTGGCTTCGCTGCTGTTCGGCATTCTCTATCAGGGCGGCGCGGAGCTCGCCTTCGAGCAGCCGGCCATCACCCGCGACATGGTGGTGGTGATCGGCGGCATCATCATCCTGTTTGCGGGCGCGCTCGACGGATTGTTCCGGCGCCTGGTGGCGCATCTCTTCACGCGCCAGAAGCTGGCGAGGGCATAAGATCATGGATCTCGGTCTTCTCGTCACGATCTTCGACTCGGCCCTCCGGCTCTCGATCCCGCTTCTCGCCGCCTGTCTCGCCGGCCTCTGGTCCGAGCGCTCCGGCGTGGTGGATATCGGCCTCGAGGGCAAGATGCTGGTGGCGGCTTTCGCGAGCGCGGCCGGTGCCTATGCGCTCGGCTCCGCCTGGGCCGGTCTGCTGATCGGCATCGCGGCCTCCGTGGCCATCGGGCTCGTTCACGGCTTCGCGTCCATCAGCCAGCGCGGCAACCAGATCGTCTCCGGCGTCGCCATCAACATGCTGGCTGCGGGCCTCACGGCGATCATCGGCAATGCCTGGTATAGCCAGGGCGGGCGCACGCCGCCGCTCGAAGGCGATCAGCGTTTCGGCAGCGTTCTCTTCGGCCATTCGGCGCTTGTCTACATCGTCCTGCTCGCCGTGCCGGTCACATGGTTCGTGCTCGGCCGCACCCGCTTCGGCCTGCGCCTGCGCGCTGTCGGCGAGAACCCGGCTGCGGTCGATACCGCGGGCATCTCCGTGACGGGGCTGCGCTACACCGCCGTCGTCATCGCGGGCGTTCTGTGCGGGTTTGCGGGCGCCTATCTGTCGGTCGGGCAGGCAGCGGGCTTCCTGCCCAACATGACAGCAGGCCGCGGGTTCATCGCGCTCGCCGCCCTCATCTTCGCCAAGTGGCGTGCATGGCCGGCGCTCGGCGCCTGCTTCCTGTTCGGCCTGCTCGATGCCAGCGCCAACCAGCTGCAAGGGCTGTCGCTGCCGGGCATCGGCGAGGTGCCGGTGCAGGCCATCCAGGCGCTGCCCTATCTCATGACGGTCATCCTGCTCGCCGGCGTCATCGGCAGGGCCATTCCGCCCCGTGCGGCCGGCATTCCTTATGTGAAGGAGCGCTGAGCATGGTATCGTTGGACACGCTGTTCGAGGCGGCCAGGGCGATCCAGGCCAAGGCCTATGCGCCCTATTCCCGGTTCAAGGTCGGTGCGGCGATCGCCACGCCGGACGGCCGGATCTTCACCGGCTGCAACGTGGAGAACGCCGCCTACCCGGTGGGCTCCTGCGCGGAGGCCGGCGCCGTCTCGGCGATGATCGCCGCCGGCGGCAACCGCATCGCGCAGATCGTCGTGATGGGGGAGGGCGATGTTCTGTGCACGCCCTGCGGCGGATGCCGCCAGCGCATCCGCGAATTCGCCGCGCCCGACACGCCCGTTCACGTTGCCGGACCCGAGGGCATCCGCAGGAGCTTCACGCTCGACGAGCTGCTGCCGTTCTCCTTCGGCCCCGACAATTTGACGGATCGGTAAAGCGTTTTGCTTTGATAAGAGGAAGGCCTGCCCGGCAGGCCTGAGATGACGATGCAGCAGATGATTCAGGAAGCGGCCGCCTTCGTGCGCAGCCGCGGCTTCGACGGCCATTTCGATGCAGCCTTCGTGCTCGGCACGGGCCTCGGCACTCTGGTGGACGAGGTCAGCGACGCGGTGAGCCTGCCTTACGCGGAGATCCCGCATTTCCCGAGAAGCGGCGTCTCCGGGCATGCGGGCAAGCTCGTGGCCGGCACCCTCGAGGGCAAGCGCGTTTTGCTCTTCCAAGGCCGCGCGCACTACTACGAGACGGGTGATGCGGGCGCGATGCGCGTGCCCGTGGCCTTCGTGAAGGAACTCGGCATCCCGGTTCTCGTCGCCACCAACGCGGCGGGTTCAGTGCGGGCCGACATCCGCCCCGGCAGCCTTGTGGCGATCAGCGATCACCTCAACCTGTCGGGCGCCAATCCGCTGCTGCGCGATCACACGGAAGGCCGCTTCGTGTCGCTCACGGGCGCCTATGACGAGGGCCTGCGACGGACGCTGCAGCGTGCTGCGCAGAAGACCGGGATCGAACTGCCGGAAGGCGTCTATGCCTGGCTGTCGGGGCCGAGCTTCGAGACGCCGGCGGAGATCAAGATGGTGCAGATCCTCGGCGGCGATCTCGTCGGCATGTCGACCGTGCCGGAGGTGATCCTCGCCCGCTATTACGGCTTGAAGGTCGCGGCCATTTCCGTGGTCACCAACCTGGCGGCCGGCATCGAGGGCGCATCGCCCTCGCACCAGGAGACCAAGGACACGGCGGCGGAAGCCTCCGAGAAGTTCAAGCGTCTCGTTCGGTCCTTCATTGCGGAGCTGCCCCATGTCTGATGCGGCTATTGCCGTGCGCGCCCTGCGCAGCCTCGATCTCACGGACCTGACGGATACCTGCACCGACCAGGCCATCGACGCGCTGTGCCAGAAGGCGCTCGATCCGCGCGGGCCGGTGGCGGCCGTGTGCGTGTGGCCGCAATTCGTCAAGCGCGCACAGGCCAATCTCAAAGGTTCTTCCGTGCGCATCGCCACGGTGGTGAATTTCCCCGCCGGCGGCGAGGATGTGAGCCGCGTCACCGACGACACGCAGGAGGCGCTCTCCGACGGCGCCAACGAGATCGATCTCGTGCTGCCCTACGAGGCCGTGCGCCGTGGCGATCTCGCAGCCGCGCGTGAGATGGTGGAGGCCGTGCGCGAACGCATCAATGGCGATCTTTTGCTGAAGGTCATTCTCGAAACGGGCGAGCTGAGGGATCCGAAGCTCATCGAAACCGCAAGCCGCATCGCCATCGAGGCCGGTGCCGACTTCATCAAGACATCCACGGGCAAGACGCCGGTTTCCGCCACGCCGGAAGCGGCCGAGATCATGCTCAACGCCATCAAGGCTTCGGGGCGTTCCGTCGGCCTCAAGCCCTCCGGCGGCATCCGCACCCTGGCCGATGCGAAGATCTATCTCGATCTCACTGAGCGCATCATGGGAGAGGGCTGGGCTACGCCCCAGACATTCCGCATCGGCGCGAGCAGCGTCTACGACACCTTGATCGCCGCCATCGAAGGACGGGCCGGCGCGGCCGCTACCGGAGCCTACTAGCATGAGCCTTCTTCCGCAGGAAATCATCCGCCGCAAGCGCGACGGCGGCACGCTCGAGGCGGAGCACATCGAGCAGTTCATCGAGGGAATGACCGCAGGCCGTGTGACTGAGGGCCAGGCGGCGTCCTTCGCCATGGCGATCTTCTTTCGCGGCCTCTCCGTGCCGGAGCGCGTGGCGCTCACCCGCGCCATGATGAATTCGGGCACGGTGCTGACCTGGGACCTGCCCGGCCCGGTGCTCGACAAGCATTCCACCGGCGGCGTCGGCGACACGGTGAGCCTTGCGCTCGGACCGGCGGTCGCCGCCTGCGGCGGCTACGTGCCGATGATCTCCGGGCGCGGCCTCGGCCACACGGGCGGCACGCTGGACAAGTTCGATTCCATTCCGGGCTATGTCACGCAACCCGATCTCGACACGTTCCGCCGTGTCACGCGCGACGTGGGCTGCGCCATCATCGGCCAGACGGCCGATCTCGCGCCGGCCGACAAGCGCCTCTATGCCATCCGCGACGTGACGGCGACGGTGGAATCCATCGACCTCATCACCGCCTCCATCCTGTCGAAGAAGCTGTCTGCCGGCCTCCAGGGCCTCGTGATGGACGTGAAGTTCGGCTCCGGCGCCTTCATGGACAATGCGGACGATGCGAGAAAGCTCGCCCAGAGCCTCGTGCTCGTCGCCAACGGCGCAGGTCTGCCCACGAGCGCGCTGCTGACCGACATGAACGAACCGCTCGCATCGGCTGCCGGCAACGCGGTCGAGATGGCTTATGCGGTCGATTACCTGACCGGCCGTCGCCGTGAGAAGCGCTTCCACGAGGTGACGGTGGAACTCTCCGCCGAGATGCTCGTGCTCGGCAAGCTCGCTGCCGATATCGATGAGGCGCGTGCGAAGATCGAGCATGCGATTGCATCGGGCAAGGCCGCCGAGGTCTTCCAGCGCATGGTGTCCGCCCTCGGCGGCCCCGCCGACTTCCTCGACAATCACGAGAAGCATCTGCAGGCAGCGCCCATCGTTCGTTCCATTCACCCGGAGGGCTCCGGCATCGTGCAGAGCATCGCCACGCGCGACGTCGGTGTGGCCGTGGTGGCACTCGGCGGGGGGCGTACGCGTCCGCAGGATCCCATCGATCATGCGGTCGGGCTCACAGAGCTCGCTGCCGTCGGCGAGAGAGTCGATGCCTCGCGTCCGCTCGCGATCGTGCATGCCCGCAGCGAAGACGCGGCCGAAGCGGCGGCGCGCGCTGTGCGTGCTGCTTATCGCATTGGTGATGCACAAGCCGCTTCAGGCCCGAGCATTCTCGAGCGCATAGGAGCCACGGCATGAGCCTTCTCGTTGCCGTCACCTGGCAGACGCAGCCCTGGGTCGAGCGCTTCAAGCGGTACCTGCCGGATCGCGACATTGTCGTGCTCGGCGAGGAATTCGATAGGGACGCAATCCGCTACGTGGCGACCTGGGGGCCAAAGCCTGGAAGCCTCTCGGGCCTGCCGAACCTCGAGGCGATCTTCTCGCTCGGCGCCGGCGTCGATCACCTGATGAGCTATCCCGACCTGCCGGACGTGCCCATCGTGCGCGTGGCGCAGGACGATCTCACCCACCGCATGAGCGAGTACATGGTGCTGCACTGCCTCATGTACCTGCGCGATCAGCGCCGCTTCGACGAGGACCAGAAAGCGAAGCGCTGGAAGCCGGATCGCGCCCCGCCGATTGCAGGCGATGTGCGCGTCGGCATCATGGGCTTCGGCGTGCTGGGGCAGGACTCCGCCCGCAAGCTGAAGATGATGGGCTTCGATGTGGCCGGCTGGAGCCGCACGGCAAAGGATGTGGAAGGCTTCCAGGTCTATGCGGGCGAGGAGGGGCTGGTGCCGTTCCTGAACCGCACGGATATCCTGATTGCCCTCATGCCGCTCACGCCCGATACGCAGGGCATCCTCGACCGCTCCCTGTTCGAGAAGCTCGCCCGCGACGGCAGGCTCGGCGGGCCGATCCTGATCAATGCGGGGCGCGGCAAGCTGCAGGTGGAGGCCGACATCCTCTCCTGCCTCGAAGACGGAACCTTGCGGGCCGCAACCCTCGACGTATTCGAGACGGAGCCGCTGCCGGAGGAATCGCCGCTCTGGACGCATCCGCGCGTCACGGTCACGCCGCACAACTCGGCGACGAGCGAGCCCGAGGCGACGGCGCGCTACATCGCCGAGCAGATCCGCCGCCATGAGGCGGGCGAGCCGTTCGACGCCGTGGTGGATCGGGTGCGGGGATATTGAGACGCGATCTTGTGAGAAGGATCTGTCGATGCTGAAAGGCTCATGCGCCTGCGGGCAAATCCGCTACGAGATCAAAGGTCAGCTCTCAGGTCCCATCACGTATTGCCATTGCTGGCGGTGCCGTAAGCATTCAGGATCAAGCTTCGGGACAACCGCAGGCCTGGATGCCGCCGCGCTTACTTTCACCGCCGGTGAGGATTTGCTGCGCAGTTGGCAATCGAGTCCAGGTGTTCAGCGCTTCTTCGCCGGCTGCTGCGGTTCGCCCATCTACAAGCGCGATGAGGCGGATCCGAATGTGCTCGGGTTTCGGCTCGGCACACTCGACTCTGATCCATGCATGAAAGCCGGCATGCATTATCATGTCGGCTCCAAGGCCCCCTGGGTGGAGATTACGGACGCGCTGCCCCAGGAGCCCGAAGGCATACCTTTCGGTCAGCGCGATTAATGGCGTGCACCTGTCCGCTTACAGCCGCTTGATCGCGCTGATCGGGCCGTAGCTCCTCAGACGGATGCGCTCTTCGGCCACCGCGAGCGGTTCGATCATCACGGTCATGCTGTAGCCGGTGGCGTGGATGAGGTTCGCTTCGTCCATCATCAGGCCCACGTGACCGTCCCAGAACACGAGGTCTCCGCGTTGCAGGCCGCTCAGGTCCGGCTTCACCTCGACAGGCGTGCCGAGATCGCGCTCCTGCATGTCGCTGTCGCGAGGAGCCTTGATGCCGGCTGCCGTCAGCACGCTCTGGACCAATCCCGAGCAATCGAGACCGAGGCTCGTCTTGCCGCCCCAGAGGTAAGGGGTGTGCAGGAACCGTTCGGCCATCCCGACATAATCCGCCTGATACGCATCAAGGTCGCTCAAGTGCGCCGCGAAGACCCAGCCTCCCGTGGCAAGTTGCGCGTACTCTCCCTGAGTTTCCGTAACAGTGACCCTGGAGTTCAAGGTCAGGTAATCTTGATAGGGCAGCTTCAGGTTGGGACCCGGATAGATGAAGGTACGGATTGCGCTGACCTTGTGGGTCGGCTCCGGCCCAACTTGGCCGAGGGCCGCGCTCGGCACATAGCCCACATAGCCGTCATCGTGCAGTTGCACCCAGGCATAGCCCTCGTGCTCGTCATAGACGGTCACGCTCTCGCCGAAGATCGCCTGCGTATCCATGCGCGCCTCTTGCGAGGGGTGGCGATGCAGGGGGCAGAAGGAAGCTATGGTGCGCTTGACCGTACCCGACGTGAAGCGCTCGGCCTCGACCTGCCCACGCAGGCGCTCATCAGCCAGATCGGCGCGGACGGGGGTAATACGGCGTTCAAAGCTCATCGAGTCGGCTCCTTGGCGCGAGCAATGATCGAGTTTCCTAGCATCTCCACAGCCAAAGCGCCAGCTACTGTATAACTCTCGATAGCGTCACATATGCTTGAATGGCCCCTGCAACACGACACATGGGCGATCCTGCCGAGGTTCGGGGCCGGGGTGATGCCGGATCCACCGTTCGTTCGGAACCGCATAGTTGAAGGTTCGAACGACCAGTGCAAGCAGGGCCTGTTGCCATGCTTTAGGAAGCGTAACGTTCCCTTAGGAGAGCATACATCAGGCGCGCTGCCTGCACTTCGCCGCCCTCAGGCCGTCCGGGCCGGGTGGAGTTGTTCCAGGCGAAGATATCGAAATGCACATGCGCCTTCGCGGCTTCCACGAAGCGGCGCAGGAACAGGGCCGCGGTGATCGAGCCGCCCATGGGTCCGCCGGTGTTGTTCATGTCGGCGAACTTGGAATCGAGCTGGGCTTGGTAGGGATACCAGAGCGGCAGGCGCCAGACGGGATCGTTCACGGCGCTGCCGTGGCGGGCGATGTCGGCGGCGAGCGTGTCGTCGTCGGTGTAGAAGGGCGGCAGCTCGGGGCCGAGGGCTACCCGGGCGGCGCCCGTGAGGGTTGCGAAATCGACGATGAGATCGGGGCTCTCCTCGTCGGCGAGCGCGAGGGCATCGGCCAGGATGAGGCGCCCTTCCGCATCCGTGTTGCCGATCTCCACCGAGATGCCCTTGCGGCTCGGCAGGATGTCGCCGGGGCGGAAGGCATTGCTCGAAATCGCGTTCTCGACAGCGGGGATCAGCACGCGCAGGCGCACGGGGAGCTTGGCGCCCATAATCATGTCGGCCAGCGCCAGCGTGGCTGCCGCGCCGCCCATGTCCTTGCGCATCAGCAGCATGGAGGAGGCGGGCTTGATGTCGAGGCCGCCGGTGTCGAAGGCGACGCCCTTACCCACGAGGGTAATTCGCGGAGCGCTCGCGTCGCCCCAGGTGAAGTCGATGAGGCGCGGCGGGGTGATCGACGCGCGGCCGACCGCATGAATCATCGGAAAGTTCCGCTCCAGCAGGTCGTCGCCGACGATGCTGGTGAAGGCAGCGCCATGGCGCTCCGCCAGCTGGCGCGCCGCCGCCTCAATGCCGTCGGGGCCGAGATCGCTGGTGGGCGTGTTGACGAGATCGCGGCTTGCCACCACGGCATCGGCAATGCGCGCCGCATCCTCCGCATCCACGCCGTTCGGCACCACCAGGCGAACGGCCTTCTCGCCGCGCTTGCGGTAGCGGTTGAAGCTGTAGGCGCCGAGCAGCCAGGCAAGCGTGGCGAGCGTCGGGTTCGGGGCTTCGGTCTCGAAACGGTAGATGTCTTCTGGCAGCAGGGTCGGGAGCTTGCCAGGGAGGAACGGATCGTTGCTCTTTGCATCGGAGCCGCCGAGACCGAACGCGACGCCCAGGAGATTGCCGTCCGCATCCGGCAGCAGGCAGTGGCTCCCGGCCTTGCCCGCAAACCCCTGCGCCTTCGCAAAGCCCTGCGCCAACTGCGGAAGCTGCCCCGCAATGTCCGGCCATGTCTGCTCGGTCACGAGCCAGATGGGCTTCGAGGATTCATTCGCGGAGGCGAGGAGGGGGTGAGGCATGAGGCTTGACCTTAGCGTTCAAGGACGAGTGTTCGGGTGAGTCTTAAGGGCGAATGGAGTGTATGTCAGCCCAGCGCATGCTGGCGCACAATCCGCGCGAGACCCGCGATCAGGGCCTGCTGCGTATCCTTGATCTCGGCCTTGATGCCGTGGCGCTTGAGCGCGTGGACGTAGAGTTCCGCACGCTCCGGCGCGGCGAGAATCGTCACGGAGTCCGGGCGGCCGAACTGGGCCAGCGCCCCGTTGATCTCGTCGCCGGTGAGCAGGCCCGACAGGTAGGGCGCGAGCAGGCTGCTGTGCATGCGGTTGGACACCACCGATGCGCGGGCGCTGAAGAGAAGGTGCAGCAGGCCGACGCGGGCCTCGCCGGCATTGCGCTCGGCGGCCTCGAGGCCGAGATCGAAGCCTTTGGGATCTTCCGGCTCGGTGGCCGGGCGGCCGATCATGGAATGCTCACGTAAGATGGCGTACATTTCGCCGGTCATGTAGGTGGCAAAGCGTTCGATGCGGCCGCCCCGCATCAGAATCCATTTGGGATGCGTGCCGGCCGAGCAGATCAGCCCGTCTTCGATGCCTGCGCCCAGAACCAGCGTTTCCTCGCCGCGCATCACGTCGGCGGCGCCGGGAGCCGGCTCGCAGAACAGGCCCGGAATGATGTAGCCCTTGCGGCCTTCTCCCAAATCCACCGGCACGAGCGCCCGGGCGATCTCCGCAGGACCGGCGGGGCAGGTGGCGTAAGGCGCCTCGACCCAGCCCTCGCGGCTGCCAACCATGCCGACGAGCAGCACCGGCGCATCGGGCTCAGCCTGCAGCCAGCGCCCGCACTGGCGCAGGAACACGTCACGGTGCTGGCCCTTTTGCAAGGCCGAAACACCCTCGTCCGACGAGACCTGATCGAGAACTGTCTCGTTCTCGATCAGATAGCCGCGAAAACGGGTGGTTCCCCAGTCAGCGACGATGAAGCGCAAGGCCAATAATCCCCGTTGCGAGAGATGACGGGATAAGTCGCGCGGGCTCTAGCGCGTTCCGTACATACGGTCGCCGGCATCGCCCAGACCCGGCACGATATAGCCGTGGTCGTTTAGGCGCTCGTCGATGGCGGCCGTCCAGATATGCACGTCCGGATGGGCGCTGCGCAGCCGCTCGATGCCCTCGGGGGCGGCAAGAAGGCAGACGAAGCGCAGATCCTTGGCGCCGCGCTCCTTCAGGCGCTCGATGGCGGCCACGGCCGAGTTGGCGGTGGCGAGCATCGGGTCGAGCACCAGCACCATGCGGTCGGCGAGATCGGACGGCGCCTTGAAGTAGTATTCCACCGCCTGGAGCGATTCCGGATCGCGGTAGAGGCCGATATGCGCCACACGCGCGGCCGGCACGAGGGTGAGCATGCCGTCGAGAAAGCCCACGCCGGCGCGCAGGATCGGGGCGAGAACCAGCTTCTTGCCGGCGATCTGCGCGCCTTCCATGGTGGTCATCGGCGTCTCGATTTCGATGCGCTCCATAGGCAGGTCGCGGGTGACCTCGTAGCAGAGCAGCATGCCGATCTCGTTGAGGAGCTGGCGGAAGCCCTTCGTCGAACGCTGCTTGTCCCGCATCAGGGTCAGCTTGTGCTGAACCAGCGGATGATCGACCACCGTGACGCCCTGCATGTTTTTTCCCTCTTTGATCGTCGTATGCTGATTCATCTAAAACACCGTCCCGTCGCTGATCACGCTGAGAGGGGGCGAGCCGTCGCCGCGCTTCTCCTTCGCCAGCCGCCGCCCCGTCGCCCAGGTGCCGCCTTCGAGCGCCTTGGCCAGGGGGAAGTCTGCTGCTGCGAATCCCAGCTTCGCGCGGATCGGTTCGGCAATGCGGTCGAGAAGGGCCACCGTCAAGGCCCGCCATTCCACGACGAGCGGTGAATCCACCGCATGGGCGCGGCCTGCATCGGCCGCATCCTTCAGGGCGATCACGCCGGTGTCGAGAAACAGGCCGCCGTTGCGGTATTCCGGCAGGCCCGTGAGGCCGTCGATCTCGATCACGGAGAAGCCCGCCCATTCGAGCGGCTCGATGAGCGAATAGGAGAGCCACTGCGAGAGCTTGTGGAACGGGATGAGCCCGTTCGTGGCATCCGGCGTCTGGACGAGCGGATGGCGCCATGTGTCGCCGAGGTCGACACCGCCAAGCGTGATGCGGCCCGGCCAGATCGGGCCCAGATAGGTGAGCAGCGCCTCCAGGATCGCCGTCGCCTTGATGCGGTCGTCCGTGGCGGTTGCAGCGATGACGTCGAACAGGCCGCCGGGGCGTGGATCGTCGCCCTGGCCGAAAATGTCGGGGTTGGTCGCAACCGTGCGCCCGAGGCGGTTGAGCAGCGCGGCGCGACCCTCCAGCCCGACGAGCGGGTTGTCGCCCGAGACCTGGAAGCCTTCGGCCAGATCTTCGGGCGTCAGCGTCATCAGCACGTCCGCATCGACGCGGAACGGATCCTCGGGCCGGCTGGAAAAGGCGCCGCTCACGAACATGTCGAAGCTTGCCACCGCAAGCCCTTCGGAGCGGATATAAGTCTCCCCCGTGCGGCCCTCCTCGTAGCGCCATTGCGCGCCGGCGCCGGCATCGAGCAGCACCGACACGATGGCGAGGTCGAAGGCGGCGCGGCCCATCTCGGCCGCCGACTCCCATGCTGCGCCATGCATCACCGCGCCCCAGCGCTCATGCCCTCCGGCGGCGAAGTGGCGCCAGCGGGCATGGAAGGGAATGTCGAGGGAAGGATAGGCCTCGCGGATCGTCCTCACGACCTCGTCGGCGCAAGGCTCGAGCCGCTCGAGATCGACCGTGAAGTGCTGGAGGCGGCCTTCGAGACCCGCCTGCAGAAGCTGGTGCGAGCGGTCCCGCACCGCGGCGGCGGAGAGCAGGCTGCGGGCGGCTTTGGTGTCGGGCGACAGGTCAGGCTGGTCGGTCACTCAGGGCTCCGGCGTCTCGGTGGGGATGCGATAGCACAGTCTTCAGGCAACACATCAACCCTGGGCAGGGCGGTTCGGGATAAGGTTAAAAACGAAGCGGGCACCGGCGGCAAGCCGGCACCCGCGTCATGGCTCGTCGCGTCAGAACCGCTCCAGATCGCGGCCCTTCACCTGATCCAGTGCGGAGGCATCCGGCGCTCCCTCGGGGGTGTAGTAGCCGGCCGCCTTCTTCGCCTCGATCTCCACCTGCGCATCCGGCGGCACCAGATCGGCGGGAATCGGCACGCGCTCCACAACCTCGATGCCGGAGCCCGTGATGGCGTCGTATTTCATGTTCGACATGGACATGAGCCGGTCGATGCGGCGGATGCCGAGCCAGTGCAGCACGTCGGGCATGAGCTGCTGGAAGCGCGCATCCTGCACGCCCGCCACGCATTCCGTGCGCTCGAAATAGGTGGATGCCTGGTCGCCGCCCTCCTGCCGCTTGCGCGCATTGTAGACGAGGAATTTGGTGACCTCGCCGAGGGCGCGGCCCTCCTTGCGGTTATAGGCAATGACGCCGACGCCGCCTGTCTGCGCCTCGCGCACGCATTCCTCGATGCCATGCACGAGATAGGGCCGGCAGGTGCAGATGTCGGAGCCGAACACGTCGGAGCCGTTGCACTCGTCATGCACCCGGCAGGCGATGCGCGTCTTCGCATCGCTCAGGCGCGCCACGTCGCCCACCACATAGACCGTGATGTTGCCGATGGGCGGCAGGAACACGCTCATGTCGGGCCGCGTGACGAGCTCCGGGAACATGCCGCCGGTCTGCTCGAACAGGGTGCGCCGCAATTCGCCCTCCGAGCAGCCGAAGCGCTCGGCGATGCCGGGGAGATGCCAGACCGGATCGACCGCGATCTTGGTGACCGAGATGTCGCCGGATTCGTGCAGGAAGCCGCCATCGGCCTTGAGCCGCTTCGCCCCCATGGCAGCCAGGATCTCGGGCATGTTGAGGCGCGCTTTGGTGACGGCGATGCTGGGCCGGATGTCGACGCCGCTCGCGATATCGTCCTGGAAGACCTCTCCGACCATGTGACCCCAGGGGTCGAGGGACACGATCCTGCCCGGCTCGAACCATTGCGGATGCGGGCCGATCTCGGCAGTCGGATGCGTGTTGTGCAGGTCGGGCCGCGCCAGGGGGTTCATCGCCCGGGCCGAGATGGCGAGCGCCCGGTAGAGCGAATAGGAGCCGCCATGGGCGCCGATCACGTTGCGGTCGGCCGGGTTGGTCACGGTGCCGATGATCGGCCCGCGCTCCTTCGGGTCCTTGGACCCCCACTTGATCGGATGCTTGATGGTGCCGGCGTTCGGCTCGGGATGGGAGGTGAGCCGGATATGGGTCGAGCGGTTGGGCGAGCTCATGAACAATCTTCCACGCGAGAACGGGAAGACTCCCTCGACCGACCGCCGGAGAGCCTCCATACGATCTATGGAAGACTGATCTAAAGTTGCGGGGCCGTCAATGGCTTGGAGTGTTGCAAAGGGCTGTAGTAGATAATGAACGGATTTCGGCATTAATTATGTAGATTATTTACACAATTCTTTCTGCTTTGTTTTTGTTTGCTGAATCCAGCTCCGAATCTCGGGCGCCTTGGAGGGTTCGCCAGTCCCCGAGGCGGCTTCACAGAGCTTCTGTGTTCTTTCGGCATCATTGAAGTATTCAAGAGATACTTTCAACCATGAGCATAACGTATGATTATTTTTATTAGTGTTATAATTGACCTGTGCCCTCTGAAACATTTCATTCTTGGCTTTGGTTGCCTTTTGTGAGTCCATGCAACGTTTCTCAGCCAGAAGATCGGCCCTCGATTTCGCGTTGCAGGTATTGTTGGATGAATCGAGCGCTTCCAGACCGGCACTGACATCGGCTTTTAGCTTTGCAGCTAATTGCGGCTCGTAGGCTTGGCATATCTCCGCTGTTTTCTTGACTTGAGCTAGAGATGTTTGATCCCAGGGTTTGATGGTGCGATATTATCCTCAGGATGGAGGGACGCGCTATGGGCCAAGTTCTCCATGGG
>NZ_JAELXT010000011.1 GCF_016427565.1 Microvirga splendida | reverse complement strand
GATGAGGGGCAGGCGGGTGAGCTGCTCCTGGACGGCGGGCGAGAAGGCGCGGATCACCGAGTTGGGGGTGATAACCATGGTGTCGGTGGCATGGCAGGTGTTCAGAAAAGCGAGCACCTCAGCCTCGTTGTCCTCGGCCACGAGGGTGTCGGGGGCGTGCGGGAAGGCGGGATCGCGCTTGGCCGTGAGGCAGACGTGGCGGATGGGGCGGCCCTGGGCTGCGGCGATGGTGTTGCGCACACGGCCGGGAATGCCCCCGATCTTCGACACATCCTGAACAAGATGTACAATCGTCCGAAGCTCAGGGGATTGCAATGGCATCGATGATCCTGTCATTCTCCAGCTGCCTCGATCCGCCGCTGTGACGAGCGCGAAGCGGACTGGACGTTAACGCTCTGCCCCAAGAAGGACTCGTCAGAAGACTTTCGCCTCTCCGTTGCAACGCCCTGAAGGTGATATACTTTGCTGTGCGGCGTATAGACGATCCGCTGCTGGAGATGGCGGCGGATGAAGTCGCACAGAATCCAGTCGGAGCGGTAGTGCGGGGCATTGCCGCTATCCAAGCCTCCGGCAGCCCTGATCGTCTCCGGCCGCAAAAGGCCGCAGAACAGGGGGGCGTAGGTGAGTTCGATCAACCCGTCCTCCCGGTCAAACTCCAGATCGAGGATGTTGTTGTGATGGATTGACAGATTGATGTCGCACTCGAAGGCATCCACGGCCCCTGGCACGTGAACCCTGGTGATCCTGTTGCCGGCGGGGAGAACCTGCCGCGGAACGGCCATGCCCACATCGTCATGCTTGAAGAGAACATAACGTAATTCATCAAGCCAGCCGGGCGTGGCAAGGGTGTCGTTGTTGAGGATCAGGATCTTGTCGTCACCGTCCATGACCTCGGCCAGACCACGGTTCACGGCAAAGCTGAAACCGGAATTCCGGTCCTCTTTGATGAGACGCACATTCTCGAAGAGCCCGGGCAGATCCTCCAGGCGGGCATAGGTTTCCTCGGAGGAGCCATTGTCGACGATGAGAACCTGATAGGGGACAGATGTCTGCTCCGCGATCGATCTCAGGCACATCTCGAGTTCGCTGGCCGACTCGTAATTCGGAATGACGATTTGAACCGGCTCGACGGGCAGCTGGTTCAGTTTCGGCTGACGCCGAGCCCGTGCCGAACGGGAAAGGGAGAAGGCCAGCTGATCGCGCCCGTCAGTTGTCGTAAACGCCTGCGACCATTCCGATCGCTGGACGAGTTTCGCGTGGACCAATTTGAGTGCCGAGATCGAAGCTTCATCAGTCACATGTTCGCTGCCTGCTTTGCCCTGGAAGGAATGGCCGAGGAGGCAGGGAATGGCGAGCGGTTGCGCGATCTCGGTCATCCGGAGGATGATGTCCCATCCGACATGGTGTGTCAGGGACGGATCGAATCCTCCAATCTCGCGCAAGAGCTCACGGTCATGCAAAAGTGCAACAGGGGCGATGTCGTCCCTGTTTTCCAGACGTGGACGACTAAAAGGGGCAAATCTGATGCCCTTGAAGGCCCTTCCTAGACGGGCATCGGCATCGAAGCTGTCCCACAACACATGGGCGCCGTAGGCGATCCGTGCGCTCTGTGACCGGAGTTGATTGAAGAGAATGAGGAGGAAGTCGGGATCCCACTGAGCGGTGTCGTCGAGATATGCAATGATCGTACCGGATGCGTGTTCGACACCTAAGTTGCGAGCGCCTCCGACCCCCACCGGAGTGGCTACAGGGACATACTTGATCCGGCTGTCGCCGAACTGCCTGATGGCGCTCTCCGTGTCGGGATTGGCGCTCGCATCGTCGACAACGACCAGTTCCCAGTTCTCGTAGGACTGCAGGAGCACCGAAACCACCGCATCGGCAATTGCAGCCGTGCAGTCATGCGTGGTCATGATGACAGAGATGAGCGTGTCCTGTGAAAGCGCCGCATAATCGGACGCGAGCTTCCTCTTGCTGTTGTCCATGTAGGCGACAACCCGCAGATCGCTTTCCCACAGCTCTGGACCGATCGTATCGGGCATGATCATAGCCCGCCGGCGATAATCGTCGAAGGTATTGTAGAGTTTGTGGAGCCTGATTTTGATTTGGTAGGGGGCCAGGTATCTCGTGGGCGGCACACGGCAGAGGAGAGGGGAGGCGGTGACGCGGTAGAGATGCCCCTGGGGAACATGCGCACGATCGGGATAGCGGAGGTTTTCAAAAGCCGAATTCGGATGATGTCCGTCCCTCATCCCGGTCTCAAGGTAGAATCGATACGCCTCATCAGGGTCCTGGGGGGCTTCAGGATAGAAGGTGGTATACCAAGCCGCATCAAAAAGCTGCCTCGAGATGTCAACTCGCGCTGTTTGCTCGGCCGCCTCCACCTTGGGCGGCTTGGCAGCCTTGATCGGCTTCGATGTTGCAGGAGAGGGAGCGGTGATACGCTGGGCAATGGCTTTCGTTGCCCGGTCAGACAGCAGGAGCTTCAACCACTGCCGAACGGGCTGAGGAATGAGGGAAAATGCGGATCTGAGAGCGTACCGTATCATATTCGTCTATATGCGATTGCTAAAACAATGCGTTAGTCGCGCAGGCTCCCGAACGCAACCTCTGTAACAAAATTTCTCAAGGCCTGATAGGGAGGGCTTGGGCAGTCCTCAGGAGGGCTGCTGGCTTCCCAAGCAATCCAGATAAGTAGGCTCCCGTCAAAAGGTCGAGTGCCAGAGGCAGGAAGAGCGAAGTCTGGCAGTCTCAGCCAGGTCTACCGTGGGCCCACGGGATTATCGCCACATAAAACCAGTCTGCGCTCACGCTTGCCAATGAGCCCGGGTTCTGGGTATGAGCCTCGGATACTCAAGTTATAAAGTTAAGATATGATCCTCTTCCGGCATCACCTTGTACCAGAGATCCAGGGCCTTCGCGCCGTGGCGGTGCTGGCTGTTCTGATCTACCATATCTGGCCGAACATCTTGCCCGGTGGCTATGTCGGGGTCGATGTGTTCTTTGTCATCTCCGGCTACCTGATCACCGGCTCCCTGTTCAAGGAGTTTGAGCGGACCGGGGGGATCGACATCCCTGCCTTCTATGCCCGCCGCGTCCGCCGCCTGCTGCCGGCCGCCACCCTGGTCAGCCTGACGGTGGCGCTCGCCATCCCGCTGTTTGCCCGCGCCCAGTGGGCGGACATCGCCAGCAGTATCGTCGCGAGCGCCCTGTACGTTCAGAACTGGTTCCTGGCCGCCCAGGCGGTCGACTATCTGGCCGATGACTCCAAGGGGCCGATGAACCACTTCTGGTCGCTCTCGGTCGAGGAGCAGTACTACATCGTCTGGCCGCTCGTGCTTCTGCCCGTGGTGCACCTGGCGCGCCGGGCGGGTGTGAGCCCACGGGCGGTCTTTCTAGGCTTCATCGGCCTAATCGGCATCGGCTCGCTCGTCTACTCGATCCTGCTGACGCCGCAGAACCCGGGGGTGGCCTACTTTGCCACAACCACCCGCGCCTGGGAGCTGGCGCTCGGGGGCGCGCTGGCGGTGCTTCACGTGAGGGGCAAGGTGGTCGGGACGGGCTACGCCCGGCAGGTGCGCGCCGGGCTGGGGCTGATGGGGCTTTTCGCAATCGGGGGGGGCTGCTGGGCCTACAGCGACCAGACGAGCTTTCCCGGCTATGCGGCGCTGCTGCCCACCCTCGGGGCGGCGGCGGTGATTGTCTCGAGCGGCGTACAATCGCCATGGTCGGCCGCCCGAATCCTGAATACGCGGGTGTTCCAGTATCTCGGCGATGTATCCTATTCGCTCTACCTCTGGCACTGGCCGATCATCGTCGCCTATGTCGAGATCAGCGGGCGAGCCATCGGGCCGCGCTCCGGTGCCCTGCTGCTGCTGGCCGCCCTCATCCTCGCTCACGTGAGCAAAACACTCGTCGAAGACCCGTTTCGGACCGCAAGATTTGCGCTGAGACGCACCCTCATGCTTGGCATCGGCAGCATTGCTCTGACCACTCTTGCCGGTACAGCCTATCTGATGCGCGACCTGAATGATCCGATGCCGACCGCGATTGCGGCGGCCCCGCGAGGCGCGGCAGCCATGAAAGATCCCCAGTACGACTGGAGGAGCGAGGATCCCACAAAGGTTGTGCCGAGGCTCGAGAAGGTGAGAGCCGATGTTTCCTCGGCCTATGCGGCCAAGTGCCACCAGACGGTGCAGGCAACCGAAGTCCTGACATGCGACTACGGAGATCCGCGAAGCGATGCCAAGATCGTCATGGTGGGCAATTCCCATGCCACCCACTGGTTTCCGGCTTTCGAGGAACTTGCACGCGCGCAGCCCATCTACTTCCGTGGCCTGGCAAAGTCCGCATGCATCTTTTCCGTGGAACCCGTCTACGATGCTGAGTTGAAGCGCCCGTATACAGAATGCGCGCAGTGGTCCAAGAACGTCATCGACTGGCTGTCACGCGAGCGCCCCGATGTGGTTCTCATCTCCCACTCGCCGGGTGAGGGCAAAGTCACCCCTGAGGTGCTGGCGGCAACTTGGAAGCAGCTGGTCGACATGGGGTTGGATGTTCGGCACGTTCGATCCATTCCCCGTCCGTCATTTGACGTCGGCAAATGCATTGCCGGCCATCACGATTGGAAGGCCAAATGTGTGCCTTCACGTGAGAAAGTGTTGAAGCGGAATAATCTCTATTTCGCAGCCGAGCAGCTCAAGATCCCAATCCTAGACTTTTCAGACTATTTCTGCGATGCCAAACATTGTCCGGTCATCATTGGCGACGTCCTCGTCTACCGAGACAGCCACCATATGACGGCAACGTTTGCGCGAACCCTTGGCAGGCCGATGGAAGAAAAGCTGGCGCCACTATTGCACTTCAAAGCCGCCGACCGGAATTCAGGTTAACCCATACAACTGGACGTTGCCCTGTGCTTGGTTCGGAGGCTGTTTCCTCGCGCCTCACGGGGATGCGACCGGTACGTCGATGGACTTATGAGGAGTTTCCACCTCGGCAGACGGATTGAACTATTGAACCTCAACCTCCGATTTCGCACGGACGGGTTCATTCCGTGATCAAAAACCGAGAAGCCTTGCTTGTGCCGATCAAACCAGCCGCAAATCGCCGTCCGGTCCTAAGATGGTCCATGTTGAGCAGGGAGAACAGCAGCAAAGGAAGGCGCCCGTACCGAAATTCCATGAAACTGCACCGGAGCGATTGGTATCGCATCCGGTGAGCATGTCTCACAACCGTCGAGATAGCGTCGCGTCTATCGTGATCACTGCGGCTTCGGTTTTGGTGTCAGAGTCTCATCAGATCGATCCTAGACAACGAGAACGTCTGCGTTGGTCAATTTTAGACCTGTGGAGAGCTTTGCCATGATGACCTGCTCGGTCGAGCCGGTGCCGTCCTGATCGTAGTACAGAAGGCCATTGTCGCTGTCGTAGATAACACGGTCGGTTGCGTCGTGCGCCTCAAGGCCAATCCAGAATGCAGTACCCTTTAGGCGGCCTGCCGATCCGAGAGCCGTGAACACGTTGTTGTCGAGCCAGATTGTGTCGTCAGCGACGGAGAAATCCCGGATTGTGTCAATGTTTGTGTCCTTCGGCGCCGAATAGAAGACGAAGGCATCCTGCCCGCCTCCGCCGCGAAACAGGTCCGTCCCCCAGCCGCCGTAGAGCCGGTCGTCGCCCGCGCCACCATGCAAGTTATCGTTACCCGAACTGCCGTAAATACGATCATTGCCGCTTTCACCGGAGAGCGTGTCGTTGCCCAAACGGCCGTTGATCGTGTCGTTTCCGACGCCACTAAGGATACGGTCGCTGTTAACCGTCCCTGTAAGGGTATCATTGACCCTCATGTACGGGAGTTGGCCATAGAGAGGTACATCGGACCTGCTGATATCGTCCGGAAGACTTGCCGTCCAACTCAGGCCGGCGGCATGTAGCACAGATGCGACGACGGAATTGCTGTTGACGTCGCCTCCGGAAATTTTCTCGAAGATATCAACGCTGTAGTTGAGATCTGCGTTCTCGATGTTGTTAGCATGCTGCACCATGATCTTCCAGACGTCGTTGGCATCTCTGATGCCGAGATCGAGGACTTCACGATGCCTCTCCTCACGGGTGTCCGAGCCTCTCCGATCGGGCGAGGTGGATAGGTTCACATCAGCAAGGGTCTCAAGGCCACCGGCCGAACCTGGCTCGTTGCCCCGAATAACTTTCTCCGAGACAACACGCCCCTGTTCATCTGTAACCGTCTTGACGAGGTATAGGTGGAGAAAGCCGCTGTCTATTCCCTCAAATTCTACGGGCTTGGCTTCAATGGCAATAACGGTGGGCATGGGTAACTCCTTGAGCAACTCGGCGATTCTAGGGCCCCTGACGGGCAGCAGTGTCATTAACTTTGCTGATCGCGGGGCCGTTCCACGCTGCATCAAAGTAGCGCGGCGGCAGCATCAAGTGGCACGGACGTCCCGTTTCGAGACTGTATGCAAGACATTTGACGGAGCGCTCGCGAGTTTGCTTGAGCATGCCGGGGCGCACACGCTCATCTATCGGTGACAAAATCTGTCACCTCACGGTGAGAACAAAGATTGAACTTGTGCGTTTCCCCGCCTGAACAAGACTTAAGCCTTAGTTCCGAGGTGGCCTATGAGCTCAAAGCGCAACTCCCTCGTCTTGCCGCCCTCTCTTCCCGCCGCGGCCCGCAAGCTCTTCGAGCCGTTTCCCACTGTCGCTGGGGATGACGAGCACTCATACAGGCAGCGTCTCGCCGATATGCTTGCAACCTTGCAGCCAAAGAATTCAATTGAGGCATTCTGGGCCAAGGACATCGTCGATCTGACTTTAGAGATCGAGCGCCTAAGACAGGTTGAGGCCGGACTTCTTGAGGCGCAGGCGCGTGATGCAGACCGCACTAACGATACAATCCAAAGGCAAATGGCGGAGGGATTTGCCGGCATCAAACTCTATAGCTGGGCTCGAGAGCGAGGGCTGGACCACCGGTCGAACACGCCAGAGATCAGGGCACAATTTGCCAAAATAGTAGAAGAGTATCTTGCCACGGATTCTCAGGGTCCAGTCTCACAAGCTCGTCCAGCGGGTCCGAGTGATATAGCTCAGTCCTTTATTCAACACAGCTCCGAGCTTGATCGGATCGGGCGCACGATCGCGATCTTGGAAGCCCGACGCCGATCGGTTCTCCAGGAGCTGGAGCATTACCGCGCGGCCCGACGCGTTCGGGCCCGTAAGGCAGGGAGAAACCGCGCTTCATTCATTGAACCTGTTGGATCGTACTGACAGCAGATCGTACAGCACGAGAGCCTCCCCGATGACCCGCACCCGTTTGCGTACCAAGCCTCGGCGGAGATCTGCGGCATCTGCAGCAGGCTTGACGCTCGCCCGGGGCGAGGATCACAAGGCTTATCGGGCGCTTCACCAAGCGATCACTGCTGATACCCGTCCATGCGATGCCATCGAGACTTCGCTCGTTCAAACCATCATCGATGAGATCTGGAAAATTCAACGTTGCCGGATGATCGAGGCGTGCCTGTTGGCGGGTCCTAAACAGGACGGAGCGCGCCAAACCGCGACAGCCATGTTAACGTCTACCAGCCAACCCGCAGGGCTACCGGAAGGCCAGGGCCCAGCACCGCGCCGTAGCAGGCTGACAACGCCATCTGAGGCAGATCGCATCGCAGCACGGACGACACTTCTTGCTGCCTATCAGAAGCACGCTGCCTCCCTGGAACAGAATGTCCGCCAGCGGACCCGCGCTGAGGCTCTGCGCGATGCGGCAATCCGGGACCTCGAGTGGTACCGGAATTCTACTTTACACGATGCAGAGCCGGAGATTGAGGACGCCGAGTTTACTGAGGTCACGGTCGATGGGATCAACCCGGAAACAAGAAGCCAACCGGCGCAACGCCCAGAAGAGCACCGGTCCCCGCAGTCCAACCGGGCTCGCTCGCGCAAGCCGCAACGCGCTTAAGCATGGACTCGCGGCCGCAGACCGGGATTCTGGCCATGCCAGCATGGTCGGCGAGCTCGTACAGGATCTGCTCGACGAGTTAGAGATAAGCCAAGAGTACGTGCCGGAACTTCGTGCGATCATTGAGGCAGAGGTCAACCTGTTGCGCGCCCGCTCTATCCGAGCGAGCCTGCTGCAGGATCTCTTGAACCAGATTAAGGAGGACGCTCTCGATGCAAGCGTGGTGGCCTTGCTGGCTCAACTCACCCGTGCTGACCGCTACGAGCGCCGCGCCCTTTCGCGCCGCAAGTTCGCGGTGCGTGATCTGACCAAGGCCTTGAACGAGCTATCGGTGTCTCCCGCAGGCGACGAGGTCAGGCGGCTCCTGAACTGGCGTGCTGCCTAAAGCGGCGGCGAACCTTGCCCATGTGCTTGGTGGATTGGGAAAAACGCCTTGACCTGCACGAGTCACATCTTGAAGGACCACAAATTTTGTATATACTACCATGTATATACGGAGGGTGCGCGTGGCCACTGCAAAGGTTTTTCAGTCGGGGAACAGTCAGGCCGTCAGACTGCCCAAGCAGTTTCGGCTGACCAGTGATGAGGTCGAGATCTATCGCCGGGGCGACGAAATCATCTTGCGGGAGAAACCCCGCAATCTGGCCCGCGCATTTGAGCTGTTGTGCGATCTCCCGGAGATCGAGCGCGAGGATAGTCCGCCGCAGGAGCGCGAGGGGTTATGACAGCTCCACCTCGTTATCTTCTCGACACCAACATCTGCATCTACATCCGCCGAGAGCGGCCGCAAGCCGTCCTGAACCGGTTCAAGGTGTTGCCTCCTGGCTCGACGGCGATCTCGGTCATCACCTACGGGGAGTTGACCTACGGAGTTCGCAAAAGCCTAGAGCCTCGTAAAGCGATGATGATCTTGGAAGAGCTCACTGCGCTGATCCCGGTCCTGCCGCTGGCCGTTGATGTGGCTGAGGCGTATGGAGCCATCCGAGCCGATCTGGCCGCTCGCGGCGAACTGATTGGCAACAACGATCTCTGGATCGCCGCCCATGCCAGGAGCCTCGAGGTGATCCTGGTTACTAATAACGAGAAGGAGTTTCAGCGGGTGGATGGCCTTACAATCGAGAACTGGGCCAAGGGATAAATGCTCTTCGATGGCTGCCCTGAGATTGCCGCTGCGCTCGTTGCATCACTGCAAGCGAACTTGTCGATGAGAAGGAGAGTTATTTCCGTGGCACGATGGTACCGTCGATCTTCTTCTTCCAGCGGCTTTGTCTTCCGCAGGGGAGGGGGCGTTTGGTCTTTGCAGCGCCCAGATGCTGGATCTTCTGCCGTTTGGCTTTGGCGGCACGCCGATGATCGTCGCGTGTTTTGGCCGCTGCACATGTCTCATGCGCAGGGCCCATGTTGTCGGGCTCGTCCGCGCCTCCCAGTTCCAGCGCCCGAATGTGTTCGATGATCCAGCGCTCGCGAACACCGTCAATGCGCCCCTGGCATAGCACACAGATCCCTTTGGCCCGTTCCCATATGGCAAGCCGCACCCGTGGCGAGAGCTGAGACCTTTTTGTTGTCCCGAGTTCTGATGGTTCAACAAGAGGCATTCCCCGATCCTCAGTCGCTGCTGGCATCGGGAGGGGCTTTGTCCACCGCCGGTGCTGATGCGCTGTCCTTCCGCTCTTCGGCTAGAGGGTTGGTGCTGCCATAAATCTCATACGGAACGAGCCGAACCCGCAGCCCGACTGAGGCGACGGTGAGCCCTGGGACGTCATGAGGCGCGGACAACAACTCGGCGTCGAGGGTCTGGCTTCCAGAGCGCGCATCGCACGGCTGATGAGCCAGAACAGTTTCGCCGTCGTGGTCGTGGTCCGACGTCGCCGAAGGCAGGTTCGGTGACGGCAAAGCGTCAACAAGGGCAAGGACGCGGTCTGCGCGGCGAACGAGGGCCGCCGTCATGACGGGATCCAATCCGAGGCGCTGATTGAGCGGATCCCGTAGGAGCAGCGCAAGCTCCCGGATCAGGCGGATCAGGAGATCGCAATCACGGCATGTACGCAGAGCCGCTTCTTCAGCAGCGTTGCTATCACGGGCAATTAGAGCCTCAACAACGGCGCGAGCCGAGCGGATAGAATAGCGAAGGTCAGAATGTAGATCTAAGGGATGAGTAGATCGATCTCGACCATCAGTCACGCGGCGAACCTCCCAATCATTTGTTTAACGATATAACATTAATTGACGTAACGTCAACGGCCCTAGGGGTGAAAGGTTCCCTTTAGTCGTCGGGACTCCTCCCTTTTCGCCTCCGAGGTCTCACTCCGTTATCCCACACCCAGGGTTCAAAGATCGGTTTTTGGCAAAACGAAGCCAAATGTATCCGTCGTGGTCGGCCTTTAGACGCGTCATGCTGCAATGCCTGAAGCCACCTCGATCTTTTCCCGCCCTCGCGTGTTGTGACTCCTGCATGCACAGGAGCACCGGAGAGGAATGGCGGTTAACGGGGATATTCTGGATTGCCTGATCGTTGGCGGGGGGCCGGCGGGGCTGACGACGGCTTTGTACCTGGCCCGTTTCAAGCGCCGCTTCGTGGTGGTGGATAGCGGCACGCCTCGGGCGGCCTGGATCCCGACGAGTCATAACATCCCCATGTTCGCGGAAGGGATCTCGGGCAAGGACCTCCTGGCCCGGGCCCGGGCCAATCTCGAGCAGTATGGAGACTGCATTCTGCCCGGGCGGGTGACGGGTTTGCGCAAGCAACCGGACCGCTTCATCGCCGTGGTGGAGGACAACGAGGGCGGCACCAGCCAGATCGCCGCCCGCCGGGTTGTGCTTGCCACGGGGGCGGTGGACATCGAGCCCGACCTGCCAGACGTGCCGAACGCCGTGCAGCGCGGCCTCGTCCGCTATTGCCCGATCTGCGACGGCTATGAGTCCCGCGACCAGAAGATCGCCGTCATCGCCTATGGCGCCCACGGCATCGGGGAGGCTGTCTTCATCGCCCGCACTTATTCCAGGGACGTGACCTTGCTGACCTTGGGGCAGCATCTGGACCTCGACGCCGAGCAGCAGGGGAGGCTCGACGAGCATGGGATCAAGGTGGTCGAGGCCCCGGTCGAGGCCCTCTCCATGGACAAGGACCGGATCTCCGCCGTGAACGTGGCCGGCAAGGAGCACCGCTTCGACGTGCTCTACTCGGCGCTTGGCCTCAATTACCGCTCGGATCTCGCCCTTGCCCTCGGAGCCGAGCACGACCCGTCGGGCAGCCTGATCGTCGACAGCCACTGCCAGACCAGCGTCAAGGGCCTCTACGCGGCCGGCGACATCGTGCGCGGCATCGACCAGATCGTGGTCGGCATGGGCCATGCGGCCTTCGCCGCAACCCACATCCACAACCATTGCGAATTGCCCACCGAGGACGAGCCCGGCGGGGCTTGAGCGCCGGTCTTAAGTGAGCGCCTTCGCCAGCAGCGGCAGGCTGATGTCCATGCGGTAGTCGACGGAGGAATGGTCGTCGTGGAATTCCTCATAGATATGGGGAATGCCCGCGTCCTCGAGCTTCCGGCGCATGATCCGTGAGCCATAGACCATGTTGTATTGATCGATGTCGCCGCAATCGATGTAGAAGGCCTTGAGCTTGCGCAGGTTTTCCTGGTGCTGCGGGTCGTCCACCATGCGCAGCGGGTCCCAGCCGAGCCAGTTGGCCCAGCGCTCCTCGATGATCTCGCAGGTCTCCATGTCGACCGGCAGGCGGATGCCGCAGAACCGGCTCGGGTCAGGGTCGAAGCTCGCCGCCTGGGCGAGCAGCATCAGGGTGTGCCAGTCCTTGTCCTTCGCCTTGGGGCCCGCCTCGAACTTGGCGAGGAACTTCTCGATGGACATGTCGTGTTCCACCAGGTGGCGGAGCGTGCCGGCGAACTCGCCCAGGTGATAGAGGTACTCGAAGCCCACATCGCCCGAATGCGAGGCTGCGGCCGACCAGATGGAGCCGCCATGCCGCAGGGCGTGGACCATGCTGCCAAAGCCGCCCGAGCTCTTGCCGAACACGCCCCGGCGGCCGCCGCCGCCGCAGCCGAAGCGCTCTTCGACGAGGGGGAGCATCTCGCGGATCAGGAAGGTCTCCCAAAGACCCATGGCGGCGCTGTCTACATACTGGTTGCCGCCGAGGCGCGTGAAGCAATCCGGGAAAGCCACCGCGACGGGAGGCATGGCGCCCGTGCCGATGAGGCGGTCGAGGCGCTCGGGCACGTTCTCGCCGTAGTTCTTCCAGTTGGTGTGAGCGGGACCGCCGGCCGTGTAGCCGACGAGGTCGACGAGGAGGGGAAGTCCGCGGCCGTCATGGCCTGCGGGCACGTAGACATCCACCCGGCGCCGGGACGGATCGCCGAGAAGGTTGCCCTTCAAGCATTGGCTGTCGATCCAAAGGCTGTGCACCGTGCCAGCCGGCACGTCCTGGTTCCTGCGCATCGTTATCCCCTGTCAGGTCAATCGCCCAAGATGTGACTGCCAAAACGGCGCTTGTCCAGAATCCCGGCCTTCGCGCCGGTTAATAAGTGCCTATTCCACCTAGCCATTCCACAGGCTGCGGGGCTACGGTGCAGCCCCAGGTGTCGGACAATGATGTCATACTTGGGGGTGCAACAATGAGCGATGGTTTCCTGCCGCGGTGGAGCCTGAAGACCGAAGGGGTCGTCATGCCGGACGAGCGGCTGCCGACCGGCCAGATGGTGGTCGTCGGCCTGCAGCACGTGGTCGCCATGTTCGGCGCGACCGTGCTGGCGCCGATCCTGATGGGTTTCGATCCGAACGTCTCGATCCTGTTCTCCGGCATCGCGACGCTGATCTTCTTCCTCGTGGTCGGCGGCCGGGTGCCGAGCTATCTGGGTTCGAGCTTTGCCTTCATCGGTCCCGTCCTCGTCGCCACCGGGGCGAGCGTGGGCAGCCCCAATCCCAACATCCCCCTGGCGCTCGGCGGCATCATCGCGGCCGGTGCGCTCTACTTCCTCATCGGCCTCGTGGTGCAGCTGGCGGGGCACCGCTGGATCGAACGGCTCATGCCGCCGGTGGTGACCGGCGCCATCGTGGCCGCCATCGGCCTCGTGCTCGCGCCGATCGCGATCAACAGCGCCTCCGGCGTCACGCCCGACAACCAGAACGGCAGCGACTTCGCCCGCTGGATCGCACTCGCCACCGTCGTGGCGGTCGGCCTTGTGGCGGTCTATGCGCCCGGCATGTGGCGCCGCCTGCCGGTGCTGGTCGGCGGAGCGCTCGGCTACCTGATCTACTTCATCTGCGCCAATGTCCTGGGCCTCGGCCAGCCCATCGACTTCGCCAAGATAGGCGCGGCGGACTGGTTCGGCCTGCCGTCCTTCCAGAGCCCGGTCTTCGACATGCGCGCCATCAGCCTGATCGCCCCGGTGGCGGTGATCCTGGTGGCCGAGAACCTTGGGCACATCAAGGCCATCGGCGCCATGACGGGCCGCAACCTCGACCCCTATCTCGGCCGCGCCTTCATGGGCGACGGCGTCGCCACCATGCTGTCGGGTGCCGCCGGCGGCACGGGCATGACGACCTATGCCGAGAACATGGGCGTGATGGCCGTGACCCGCATCTACTCGACGCTGGTCTTCCTCATCGCCGCGGCCTTCGCGCTGCTGCTCGGCCTGTCGCCTAAGTTCGGCGCCTTCATCGGCACGATCCCGGGCCCCGTGCTCGGCGGTCTCTCCATCGTGGTCTTCGGTCTCATCGCCGCGACGGCCGGCCGGATCTGGGTGGAGAACCGGGTCGATTTTTCGAACCCGCGCAACCTGATCACGGTTGCGGTGGCGTTGGTTCTGGGCGCCGGCAACTTCAAGCTGAACGTGGCCGGCTTCACGCTCGACGGCATCGGGACGGCGACCTTCGGGGCCATCATCCTCTACCACCTCTTGAGCATGGCGCCCGGCATGACCGACCGCACCGAGACGGTGCACTAGGGCATCAGACCCAAAAGTGGATTTGCACTTTTGGGATCAATCCGATGCGTTGACATTGTCTTTCCAGGAACACGCTTTTCGAGCCCGCGTTGAGCTTCAACGCGGGCTTCGTCGTTCAAGCCGCCCTGTTTTTGGCCGGCAGGAGGTCCGCATCCGTTCCGCACAAGGGATGACAGCATGAGCTCCGACGAGAAACAGACCCTGCCGCCCCAGGTGCAGGACCAGCAGCCCGGTCATGAGACCGAGATGAACCCGCGGCCCGATTACGAGCCGCGCTACCCGGGCAGCAACCGGCTGCAGGGCAAGGTCGCGCTCATCACCGGCGGTGACAGCGGCATCGGGCGGTCGACGGCCGTTCTGTTCGCCCGCGAGGGCGCCAATCTCGCGATCATGTATCTGAACGAGAGCGAGGACGCGCAGGAGACGAAGCGGCTCGTGGAGAGGGAAGGGCGCTCGTGCCTGACCATTGCAGGCGACGTGGGCGATCCCGGCTTCTGCCGCTCGGCCGTCGACCAGGTGATCCAGCGCTTCGGCAAGCTCGACGTGCTGGTCAATAATGCCGCCGAGCAGCACCCGAAGAAGGAGATCGAGGAGATCTCGCCCGAGCAGATCGCCCGCACCTTCCGCACCAACATCTTCGGCTATTTCTACATGGTGCAGGCGGCCATGCCCCATCTGAAGAAAGGCGCCGCCATCGTCAACACCACGTCGGTGACAGCCTATCGCGGCAGCTCGGAGCTTCTCGACTACAGCGCCACCAAGGGCGCCATCGTGGCCTTCACGCGGTCCCTGGCGCAGAAGCTTGCGGGTGACGGCATCCGCGTCAACGGCGTGGCGCCGGGGCCGATCTGGACGCCGCTGATCCCCTCGACCTTCCCGGCCGAGAAGGTGAAGCAGTTCGGGGCCAACACGCCCATGAAGCGCCCGGGCCAACCGAACGAGGTGGCGCCCTGCTATCTGTTCCTGGCGTGCGCGGATTCCTCCTACATCACCGGCACGGTCCTGCACCCAAACGGCGGCGACCCGACGGAGGCATGAAACGAAAAGGGCGGCTCTTTCGAGCCGCCCGACCTTCATGAAGCCGTGCAGGAAAAATCAGCGCCTGCGGCGCACGCGCACCGGAACCGGGCTGGGCGAAGGGGTGGCCAGAACGAAGAGCAGCATGACGGCCGAGAGGGAGCCGCCGATCAGAAACAGAACTTCCGCGATCTCAACCTGAGAAGCCGCACCGGTGATCGCTGCAAAGACAGTAAGAACCGCAAAGATGAAAAGCGAACGAAGGGCAACCGAACGATTCATTGGCCATCTCTCCCAAGTGTTTTGGAAAACGTGTGGGGATAAGTCGGGTTCCATGCGAATAAAAGCCTGAAGGATTACTTTTGAACGACTGATGAACGGGCTTGGCGACTGCCCTCGATGCGGAACCTTACAGTTGCGCTTGGCGTTGTTTGAGCATCGTCGGCTTACGGTCGATTGTCATGTTAGCGAGGTAACATCATGCTCGGTTGGGCAGTCACTTTTCTCATCATCGCTCTCGTCGCGGCTCTGTTCGGCTTCGGGGGCATCGCCGGCACCGCGGTCGAGATCGCGAAGCTGATCTTCTTCGTGGCGATCGTTTTGTTCGCCATCTCCGCCGTGATCGGCCTGCTCCGCGGGCGCAACCCGATGTGACGCCGCTGCGGCAGATCAATTAACCCGAACGCCGCCTCCCAGAGGCGGCGTTTGCCGTTCGAGGTGGGTTGAGCAGAAGGGTTGTGGGAAGAGGTCTGGCCGCTCAGCCCTGGAGGGCGGCTCGGGTCATGCTGTCGGGGCCGAGATCCTCGATGTCATCGACGTTGAGTAGGGATGCCAGGCGTATGCGCGCCCGGTTCACGCGACTCTTGATGGTGCCGACGGCGCAGTCGCAGATGTTAGCGGCCTCTTCATAGGAAAAGCCCGATGCTCCCACCAGAAGAAGGGCTTCGCGCTGGTCGGAGGGAAGCTGGGACAGGGCGCTGCGGAAGTCCTCGAAATCCAGGTGAGCGCCTTGCTCGGGCTGTACCCTCAGCCGTCCGGCATAGGATCCGTCGGGATCCTCGACCTCACGGCGCCGCTTTCGGTATTCCGAGTGAAAGAGGTTGCGCAGGATGGTGAAGAGCCAAGCGTTCAGGTTCGTGCCGGGTTCGAAGCGATGCAGATTGGAGAGGGCTCGCAGGAGCGTGTCCTGGACAAGGTCGTCGGCCCTGTCGACCTGGCCCGAGAGCGAGATGGCGAAGGCGCGAAGCCCCGGAACCGCTGCGAGAAGAGCCTCCCGTAACTCGGGGTCCGGCTCCTGACTCATTGAGACCCGCCTTTTTGCCCATTCTTGTCCAACTGCTCGAGCAGATCTCTGAAGCGGTCCGGAACGGGCTGCTGCATGAGCTCGTCGTACATGGCGCGGAGTTGGTCGCCGATGCGTTTCTGGCTGCCGCTGTCGAGCTTAGGATCGGTTGCAAGCTTTCCGCCCGGGCCATTGTCGCGACTGGCACGAGCGAGCTTGTTCCCCTTTTCAACCGTCATATTCGTCCCCTTGCCATCCCAAATCAGCGGGGGTGGCCAACCTTGGCAGTATCCATATATTTGTTATCGAGCAATAACGCTCATTACCGCGACCGGTTCCCGTCAGTGGAACTTTTGCAGCTTTGCCGCGTTGAACGAACCATCGGTACAACGAGTCAAAAGCACAGTTAAGGGGAAGCGAATGTCGACAGCGCAGCTTGTCGTCCAGCACTTACCATACCTTCGTCGCTACGCGCGCGCTCTGACAGGCAGCCAGATGGCCGGGGACGCCTATGTGGCGGCGACCCTCGAGACGCTGGTGAGCGAGCCTGAGACCATCGGTCCATCCGGGAACGTAAAGGTCGAGCTCTTCCAGGTCTTCACGCGCATCTGGAATTCCTTGTCGGTGAACGGCCGGAGCGAACAGATCCAGCGCGATCTGCCGGCGGAGGTCCGCCTCGGTCAGATCACGCCGCTTCCCCGTCAGGCCTTCCTTCTCTCCTGCCTCGAAGGCTTCGGCGAGGAGGAGGTCGGCCAGATCCTCGACGTGGATACACGCACCGTGCGTGACCTCGTCGACGAAGCCGGCCGCGAGCTCGCGGCCGATATGGCGACCGACATCCTCATCATCGAGGACGAGCCTCTGATCGCCATGGACCTCGAATCCCTCGTCGAGGGGCTAGGCCACAACGTCACCGGTGTGGCGCGCACACGGACGGAGGCCGTCAAGCTGGCCGCCGCCAAGCAGCCCGGCCTGATCCTCGCCGACATCCAGCTTGCGGACGGCAGCTCCGGCCTCGATGCCGTGAACGACCTTCTCAAATCCTTCGAGGTTCCGGTGATCTTCATCACCGCCTATCCGGAGCGGTTCCTGACCGGCGAGCGGCCCGAACCGGCCTTCCTGATCGCCAAGCCATTCCAGCCTGCGAACGTGTCTGCCGTCATCAGCCAGGCGCTGTTCTTCCAGCAGAGCGCCCGCCGGCGCGAGGCGCGCGCTGCTACGGCATAAGCTTCAGACGGATACCAGCCTGAATAGTAATAGCCCGGCTTAACAGCCGGGCTATTCTTTTGTTTGCATGTATTGGGCACAAAAAAAGACGGGCTCTGAAGCCCGTCTAAGGTGCCGGCCAATGCACAAGGGGAATGCGGGGAGGACCAGGAGGCCGGTGCTTAAAGAACGCCCTATCGAAAACAAAGGTTCCAGGCTTTTTATCCCTCTTTTTATTCTTCTCTCCTACGGAAGGATGCAGGAACATCAAAGATGTCGTCGCGTTGAATTCTGAAACGCTGAGGTTCAAGATCAGGAGAGAGGGATGTTCCGTATCCCCGTGGCGCTGGTGGGACTGGCTGGAATTTTCTTCGTTGCGGGAAGCTTCGTGCCCGCGTCCTTCAACATGTCTCCACAGGCGCAATCCGAGGTTCTGGCCGACGCCGCGCTGCCCCAGCATAGGGGCGCTTCGAAAGGGGATCGCATGATGGCCCCCGCTCCGAGCGCAAATCCGGCGACTGTGTCGATCGTCGAACTCGTCGGCGTCGCCCGGGCGACGGTAATCCTTCGCGACCGTGACGGGAAGCTTCTGTACAAGTCCGACCCTCATTCGGGGACCACCATCTACGCCCGCGACACGGATCTGCCGGTCCTCACTCTCAAGGAAGGCGCGCGGACGCCCGCGACCCAGCACCCCGTCAGCCGGCAGGAGGGCAACGAGGCTCCCAACGAGCAGAAGCAGAAGACGCGCAAGCCCGTCGGCTGCCTCGGCGACGTCAGCCCCCTGGCCAAGGCCAGCGCCGACAGGATGCCGAGCCTCTGCCTGGCGCTTCTTCAGCAATCCCTATCCTAATGGTTGCGGAAAGGCCGCGCCGGCGCATAGACGCCGCCGCTCATAGGACAGGCATCATTCGAGAGCGGAGGGATCTCACAAAGTTCGTCGCCAAGTTCATGCGGGAACCAAATCCCATGGCAAAGGTTCCTATAGTTGGACTTGGAGTTGCTGTTTTCTCACAAGAGGCGGCAGAGAAGTTTTTCTGTTTCTAAAAATATTAACAAGTATTCATCTTGCGCTGGAATGTTGATTCGGGTGCTTGCGTTGCCTTGAGTAAGTCATAGTTCGGAACGGTTGCTCATGCTGGGCGTTTAGCCCTCGCGCACTTTGGCGCATAACGCGATCTAATGTACCCTCAGGAGAAATAAGCAATGCTGAAGAAGCATATGGCAGCTTGCCTTGTAGTGACGGCTTTCGCGGCTGCGCCCGCCCTTGCACAGACCTCCACCACCCCTTCGGCCCCGACGGACCGTCCGGCCGCCTCGGGCACCGGCACCACCACGACCGGCTCCCCGGCCATGCAGCCCGGCGCCTCCGGCTCCTCGACGATGATGAACCAGTCCTCGTCGACCATGAGCCAGAGCGGCGGCATGCAGGGTCAGTTCATGACCAAGATGGAAGCCAATCAGATGATGGCCTCCGACCTGATCGGCACCCGCGTGGTCGGTGCCAACAACGAGTCGATCGGCGACATCAACGATGTGATCGTGGACCGTAACGGCCAGATCATGGCGGCCGTGGTCGGCGTCGGCGGCTTCCTGGGCATCGGCGAGAAGGATGTGGCCGTTCCGTTCAACGCTCTCGAGTTCATGAACGCCCAGCAGGCTCAGGCCATGAGCAGCAACAACGCCGGCGGCAACAATGTCGCGACGACGGGCTCGACCACGGCGACCGGCACCACGACCGCCACGGGCAATGCTGCCACGACAGGCGCAGGCACGGCCGGAACGTCCAACATGACGGCCAGCAACACCAATGCCTCGAGCAACAACCAGCCCGAGCGCGTGATGCTGCGCATGACGAAGGATCAGCTTCAGGCCGCCCCGGCCTTCGACGAGGATGGCGACAACTCGAGCACCGGTTCCGCCGGCCAGTCGGGCACCACGACTGCTCCGAAGCCGTAATCTTTAATCGGTCGAGAGACGATGCGGCGCTTGGGGAAACCCAAGCGCCGTTTTCATGTTTGCGGGCGCGCCCAGGTGCAGGTCAAAATAAAAGGCGCAGCCGATGGCTGCGCCTCAAAGGTGCCAGTCCAAGGGGGCATTCGGACCGGTTATGGGCATAACGACGGCCGGACATTCCAGTTCCCGCCGACATCGAAAAAAATTTCGCCGCCCGGTCGAGCCGGAGCCGGTCCGGAGCCTCCGGACTTGTTGACGCATAAGGAACCGGGGTTCCGGGCATACGTTGCCGTTTCAAGGAAGATGCGGAGGACGCCATGACTGCAACGAATGAGCTGGATGCCGTTTTGTGCCAGGAGGAACTGGCGGACGAGTTCTCCCGGCTGACCTCGAGTTCCCCTGCCGGGGACAAGCCTTCGGTGGCGTCCATGCTCAGCGGCATCATCCTGGTGTGTCACCAGGACGAGGTGACCTGCCCCCTGATGCTGAGGCGGCATCTCGTCGTTCCGGCCTGGCCCCATGTGCTGCCGACCGGGGGAAGCCCCGGGATCTGAATGATCGGCACTTCAAGGTTTTTGTTTATGGTTGAAGCTCTGTCATTTCCGTCCGCAATTGGCCCGGTGGCAATTCTGCTCCATCCGAGCACCGTGCCGGTCATCGACGTGTTCCGTTCCTTGAACCGTCTCGAAGACCAGTACGATCTGGCCATGCTCGACGGCCCGGAGCAGGCGCTGGCCGCCTACACGCAGCCCGAGACCGCGAAGGGGATCGTTTCGGACGCGCTCCTTCTCGCCTTCGCCCTGACCCGTCAGCGCGGGCGCCCGTTCGTCCACAGGCCTGTGGGATCAAGGCATGGAAGCCTGGATGAATACTGCCTTCTGACGCTGATCGGAGCCTCGCGCGATCACGCCTCGGGGGTGGCTCTCGAGGCGGCCCGCCACCTCGATATCGTGTCTCTGGATTTCATGTCCGCCCTGGCAGGCGATCTGGTCCGGCAGATCGATCTCGGCGCCGTGGCGTTCGAGGTTCCAAGCCTCGCCGAACTTCGGGCCATCATAGGGAGTGGTGCGGCCGAGGAGGTTCTGGTCGAGGCTGCCCTGGCCCGCGCCGAGTTCAACTTTAGGCATCAGTAATTCTGGATTTTTAATTATTGCTGCAAAGTAAAGGGGCCGCTGAGCGGCCCCTTTGATTGTTGCAACCGATGAAATAATTATTCCTGATTGCCGCGCGTATTGCCCGAGGCCTGACCGCCTTTGCGGCCGGCTTCCGAGGCGAGTTCGCGATCCTGCGAGAAGGACCGCTTCTCGGCGGGAACGCTCTTTCCGCCCTTGCTGGCGATCTCACGCTGCCGGTCGGAGTCCATCGACGCGAAGCCACGCTTCGAGGTCGAACCACCTGCCATTTATGCCTCCTAATCGAGTGGTGTTCGTGCATCATCAACCGCTCGCGGATTCGATGGTTCCGGTTGGGAAGGGCCAACCTTTGCAAAAAATTTTACGAAATTATTCAGTTGTCACGATTTGTCGCGCCTCATCCAAATGTTGGGACGGGCGAAACAAGGCAACATCTTGTCGGTAGGAATAAGAGCCAAGAAGGTACTTACCTCGATACAAGGAAAAATCGGCCTCTATATTTGCCAATAGGCGGGTCATCGAGAGTAAGTCATGGATGCCTGAATATTCGGGCGAAAACCCCTGCCTGAAAACAAGTTAACCGGGAACCTGCAAGGATGCGCGCTGGAGAGGTGGCGATCCGGCTGCCCGCACCGGTATAAGAGACGGAGCGCTGAGAGCGAGCGCTCCTGACGAAATGGCGGAGGATGGAAGACAGGATGACCTACGACGACAACAACGTGTTCGCGAAGATCCTTCGCGGCGAGCTGCCGTGCCACAAGGTTTACGAGACGGACCGGATCCTGGCCTTCATGGATGTCATGCCCCGCGGCGACGGCCATGTTCTGGTCATCCCCAAGGCGAAGGCCCGCAACCTCCTCGACATCGCGCCCGACGACCTCGCGGAACTCGCGAAGGCCGTGCAGATCGTGGGTAAGGCGGCCAAGAGCGCGCTGGCAGCCGATGGCCTGACGATCCAGCAGTTCAACGAGAGCGCGGGCGGGCAGGTGGTGTTCCACATCCATTTCCACGTGATCCCCCGCTTCGACGGCGTGGCGCTCAAACCCCATACGGGCCAGATGGAGAAGCCCGAGGTGCTGGCGGAGCTGGCTTCCAGGATCCGTGCCGCGCTGCAAGACTCGTGATCTGCCGGGTCCGCAGATCGCCCCCACGTCGTCACCGGCCTTGTGCCGGTGATCTCGATTTGTGAGGCACCGCGCTTGTCTGATTGGGAGGGCCGGCACAAGGCCGGCCATGACGTGGAGGATGCAATCCTCTGAATCAGTCAGCCCAATCGAGTGAGCGCGAAACGGCCTTGTTCCAGAGGGCGTTCAGGCGCTCGCGCCGTGAGGCCTCCATGGCGGGCGTCCAGCGCTTGTCTACGGCCCAGTTGCGCACCAGCTCGTCCGTGCCGCTCCAGAAGCCCGTCGCTAGGCCGGCCGCATAGGCGGCGCCGAGGGCCGTGGTCTCGATTACTTTCGGGCGCACCACCGGCACGTCCAGGATGTCCGCCTGGAACTGCATCATCAGCTCGTTGACCACCATGCCGCCGTCCGTGCGCAGCTCCGTGGCCGTGATGCCGGTGTCCTTGGTCATGGCGTCCAGCACCTCGCGGGTCTGGAAGGCCGTGGCCTCCAGCGCCGCGCGGGCGATATGCGCCTTGGTGGCATAGCGGGTGAGCCCGCCGATCAGCCCGCGGGCGTGGGAGTTCCAATGCGGCGCGTAGAGGCCCGAGAAGGCCGGCACGATGGTCACGCCGCCATTGTCCTCGACGCTGCGGGCGAGCGTTTCCACATCGGAGCTCTTCTCGATCATGCCGAGATTGTCGCGCAGCCACTGCACCAGGGCGCCGGCAATCGCGATGGAGCCCTCCAGGGCATAGACGGTCTTCGCTTGCCCGAAGCGGTAGCCCACCGTGGTGAGGAGGCCGCATTTCGACGGGTAGGGGGTCTCGCCGGTGTTCATCAGCATGAAGCAGCCGGTGCCATAGGTGTTCTTGGCCTCGCCCTGCTTAAAGCAGGCCTGGCCCACAAGCGCCGCCTGCTGGTCGCCGAGGATGCCGGCAATCGGCACGCCCGCCAGGTTGTCCACGGCCTCGCCGTAGACCTCGCTCGACGAGCAGATCTGCGGCAGGCACGCACGCGGGATGTTGAAGAGGCTCAGGATCTCCGCGTCCCAATCCAGGCTCGCCAGGTTCATGAGCTGGGTGCGGCTGGCATTGGTCACGTCGGTGATGTGGCGGCCGCCATCGACGCCGCCGGTCAGGTTCCAGACCAGCCAGGTGTCGATATTGCCGAACAGCACATCGCCGGCCTGGGCCTTCTCCCGGGCGCCGGGCACATTGTCGAGAAGCCAGCGCAGCTTGAGGCCCGAGAAGTAGCTCGCCAGCGGCAGGCCGGTCTTGTCGCGCAGGCGGTCATGGCCGCCGTCGCGGGCGAACTCCTCGACGATGGAATCGACGCGGGTGTCCTGCCAGACGAGGGCGTTGTGGAGAGGCTTGCCGGTGCGCCGGTCCCAGATCAGCGTCGTCTCGCGCTGGTTGGTGATGCCGATGGCGGCGAGATCCTGGGGCTTCAGCCCTTTCTTCGCCAGCGCCTCCTGGATCACCGCTTGCGTGTTGCGCCAGATCTCGAGCGGATCGTGCTCCACATAGCCCGGCTTGGGGTAGATCTGCTCGTGCTCCTTCTGGCCGACCGAGACGATGCTCCCGGCCTTGTCGAACACGATGAAGCGCGAGCTGGTCGTGCCCTGATCGATGGCACCGACGTATTGAGCCATGACTTTCCCCAATTTGCCCCAAACCTTATTGAGCTGCGACGGCCGCCGCTTTGGTCCTGGCCAAGTAGGCATCGATCTTGGCCGGAGCGTCAACCGGCACATGCAGCCCGAGCTTGGAGCGGCGCCAGAGGATGTCCTCGGCACTGCGTGCCCATTCGCGGCGCACTAGGTAGTCGACTTCCGCGGCGGTCAGCCCGGCGCCGAAATCCTCGCCGAGATCGGCCATGGATTTGGCGGAGCCCAAAAGCTCCTCGATCCGCGTGCCGTAGGCGCGCGCGAGGCGGTGGGCGAGGGGCTCGGGCAGGAAGGGCCAGCGCTGGCGCACGGTGGCGAAGAAGCGGTCGAAGTCCGCATCCGGCATGTCGCCGCCGGGCATCTTGGCCTTCTCCGTCCAGGATGGCTTCATGTTGGGGAAGTAGGCTTTCAGCTCCTCGAGAGCATGCTCCGAGAGCTTGCGGAACGTGGTGATCTTGCCGCCGAAGATCGACAGCACCGGCGCCTGGCCCTGCGGCGCGTCCATGTCGAACACATAGTCGCGGGTGACCGCCGAGGCGTTGGAGGAGCCGTCGTCGAAGAGCGGACGCACGCCGGAATAGGTCCACACCACTTCGGCCGGAGTGACCTCGCGCTTGAAGAAGTGGTTCACCACGTTGCAGAGATACTGGATCTCGTCCGGGGTGATCTCGACCTTCTTGTCCGGCACCGACTCCACGGGGATGTCGGTGGTGCCGATGAGCGTGAACTTCTCCTGGTACGGAATGGCGAAGACGATGCGCTTGTCCGTGTTCTGGAGAATGAAGGCTTCCTTGGTGTCGAAGAGCTTCGGCACCACGATATGGCTGCCCTTCACGAGGCGCACACTCTTGGTGGTGTTCAGGCCGAGCTTGGCGTTGAGCACGTCCGCCACGAAGGGGCCGCCCGCATTGACGATCACTTTGGCGCGCACCTCCTCCGTCTCGCCCGTCTCCACGTTCTGGAGGGTGGCGACCCAGGTCTGGCCGTCGCGGCGGGCGGTGGTGAGCTTGGTGCGCACCCGGATGTCCGCGCCCTTCTCGAAGGCGTCCAGCGCGTTGAGCGCCACCATGCGGCTGTCCTCGACCCAGCAGTCGGAATAGACGAAGGCGGTGTCGAAGCCGGGCTTCAGAGCCTGACCGGCCGGATGCCGGGTGAGCTTGATGCCTTCCGTGCCCGGCAGCTTCTTGCGGGGTGCCAGGTGGTCGTACATGAACAGGCCCAGGCGCACGAACCAGGCCGGGCGGATGCCCTTCTCATGCGGCAGGATGAAGCGCAGGGGCCAGATGATGTGGGGAGCGGATTCGAGCAGGCGCTCGCGCTCGAACAGGGCCTCGCGGACCAGCCGGAACTCGTAATACTCAAGGTAGCGCAACCCGCCGTGGATCAGCTTGGTGGAGGCGGAGGAGGTGTAGCCGGCCAAGTCGCCCTGCTCGCAGAGCACCACCGAGAGGCCCCGGCCCACGGCGTCGCGCGCGATGCCGGCGCCGTTGATGCCGCCGCCTACAATCAGAAGATCGGTCACTGTCGTCACGGAATGCGTCTTTCTCTCAAACCGGGCTGTCCCGGTGCCCTGCACATGGTTTCTTCAGCCGCCTAAGGCAAGCACTTTCTTGCTCTGTTCAGGGCTCCTTCGCCAAGGCGAGGTTTAGCATGAAAGCCACAAGGGAGCCCACGGCCATGACGAGGCAGGCGATCAGCACGGCATCGTAGCTGCCCCACCAGGCCCACAGGGCCCCGAAGGCGAACGGGGCGCCCGCCATGGTGATCCGGACCGGCATGGCGATCATGCCCTGGATGGCCCCGTAATCCTCCCGGCCGAACAGCTCCGGCGGGAGCAGGGCCCGCACGATGGTCAGCATCCCGTTGGAGGCGCCGTAGAGGGCCGCAAAGACCAGGATCAGCCAGGAGCCGGGTGGAATGAAGGGTAGGAGCAGGAAGGCGAGGGCGCTGAGCGCCATGGTGGCGACCCCGATGCCCCGCAGGCTCATGGCCCGCTCGCCGAACCCCGTGAGGAACCGGGCCGCCACCTGGACCGGGCCGATCATGGCATAGGCTGCCACGGCGGCATCCATGGAGAACCCCCGGTCGAGAAAGATCGGGATCAGATGGATCGAGACCCCGGTCGAGATCGTGCCCTGCAGGATGTTGGTGAGCACGAAGAGCCAGAAGGCCGGCTTGGCCAGAACCCGGCGGGGCTTCACGGCAGGGGGCGCGGCCACATGGACATTGCCGGCGGGCTTCGGTCTTGCGGGAGCGGCCGGGATGCCGCCGGCATGGAGCACGGCGCAGATCCCGATGTTCAGGGCCGCCATCACGAGGATCGTATCGCGCCAGCCGTAACGGTCGATGAGCACGTGCAGGAGCGGGATGAACACCGTGCTGGCAAAGCCCGCCACGAGGGTGATGATGGTGATGCCCCGGCGGGCCAGAAGGCCCAGGTTCAACGTGAGGACCGCAAAGCCAGCCTCATAGAACAGGGCGCTCGTGGCGGCCCCGAGACCGAGCCAGATCAGCACGAAAACCGGGTAGCTGTCCGTATAGGCCCAGAGAACGAGGAGGAGAGCGGCCAGTACCGAGCCTCCGGTCATCACCCACCGCCCGTAGCCCCGGTCGATCAGCCGCCCCACGGGCACGGCGAAGAAGGCGGAGGATATGAGGGCGAGCGAGAAGGCGGCGGTGAGCGCCGTCTTCGACCATCCGAGATCCCGCTCCATGGGTTCGATGAGGAGCGCGAAGGCGTAGAACAGCGTCCCGTAGGAGATCAGATGCGTGATCGAGAGGGCCGAGACGACGCGCCAATGCATGGAGCCGGAGGGTGACATTCTTGCTTTATGTCAGGCCTTGCGGTTGACGGATAGGTGCTGGCTCGATCCGTACCCGCCGCACGCGTTTTTATGTGAACATACCGTGCCGATGCCGGCTGCGTCTCTGCCCGAACCGCGCCCTCGGTGAACCGGGACGGCATGAGTTGGATGAGCTTGGGACGAACAGCAGGAATACACATGAAAAGGGTTTGTTTGTGTAGAGAAAATTTATGGTATAACATAAATAATAATGTCAGATTGGAACCGATAGCCTCATATGAGGGTGAGCATGGCGCGTGTTGTTACAGGGATCTATGACGGAACTCGGTCGGGCGATGCTTACATAGACGGGCTCATCTCAGGCTTCCGCTGGCCTGCGGGCACCACGATCACCTATGCATTCCCTACGACGACAAGCTCCTATTCTCCGGACTACAAGGATGGGGAAGAACTCACCTCGAACTTTGCCGGCGTCTCGCTCTTCATGCAGGAAGCTTTCGAAGGCTTCATCCATGGTACTCGGTCTGGCACCAGCAACGCCATGACGCTGTCGCCGATCGAGGGCTTCACCAATCTCAGGTTTGCTAAGCACAACGATCCTGACGCAAGCTCGCTCATTCGGATCGCCTCCAGCTCATTTGTCGATACGGCATGGGCTTATTATCCAGGAGCTGAAATCGAAGGCGATATCTGGTTCGGCCAGAACTTCATGGGCGAGGATCCGTTCGCCACGCCGACCAGCACGACTTACGGGCACGCCGTCGCGATGCATGAACTTGGCCATGCATTGGGTCTCAAGCATCCGTTTGAGATCTACATGCCTGAGGACGTTCTGCTTCCGGGCGACAAAGACGGTTACGAATACACCATCATGGCGTATAGCCAGATGCCGACCATCCCTCCGTCGCTGCATGCGGGTGCAGTCACCTACAGCGGCGGTCATCCTCAAACCTACATGATGCTGGATATCGCAGCCCTGCAGTACCTGTACGGAGCAAACTACGGGTTCCGGGCAGACGACACGGTCTATTCATGGAGCGAGACCACCGGAGAGGCCTTCGTCAACGGCGTTGCGCAAGGCCGCGACGCGAACGGACTTCTGGAAGATGCGAGATCGATCTTCCAAACCTTATGGGATGGCAGCGGCATCGATACATACGATTTGTCGAACTATACGACGAACCTTCAGCTCGATCTGGATCCTGGCGGAAAATCCATCTTTTCGCAGGCGCAGAGAACCCACCTGGGTTGGACCACAAAAGGGGATTACTATGCCGCCAATGTTTACAATGCGCTGCTTCACAAGGGCGATCTGCGCTCGCTGATCGAGAATGCCAAAGGGGGGCGGGCAACGATGTGATCAAAGGCAACGTTGCGGCAAACTATCTCTGGGGCAGGAGCGGCGCCGATCTGCTGGAGGGAAAATCCGGCAACGACCGCATCGATGGAGGCATCGATATCGACACCGCCGTGTTTTCGGGCCGGCGCTCCGATTACATCGTGACCCAAAAGGCCGACGGATCGTTCCTTGTGGCCGACAAGCGGAGCGCGGGTGACGGAACCGATACGGTGACCGATGTCGAAAGCTTCGGGTTCTCAGACCGCACCGTGCGGCTTGTCGATCTGCTTAGTACCAACCCTGCCGAACCCGAAGCCCCTTCGGATCGGATTGTGGTCGGCACGAGGCTCAAGGATGTGCTTACCGGCGGCACCGGAGCCGACAAGCTCAAGGGCGGCTATGGCAACGACGTTCTCACAGGTGGGGCCGGGGCGGACGTGTTCGTATTCAACGCTACCCTGGGCACCTGGCGGACCGACCGGAAGAAGAACTTCGATACCATCACCGACTTCACACCGCGCGAAGACAGGATCTGGCTCGACAACAAGATCTTCAAGAAGCTCGGCAAGGCTGGATCGGAGAGCGCGCCTGCGGCGCTCAAAGGGAAGTTCTTCAAGCTTGGCAAGGCCAAGGACAAGAACGACTACATCGCTTACAACAAGAAGACCGGCGTGGTCTCCTACGACATGGACGGATCGGGCACGAGGTACAAAGCTGTCGAGATGATGAAGATCGCCACCAAGGTCTCGCTTTCCGCCGCCGACTTCCTCGTCGTCTGAATAGCCGAGCCGTGCGCTCACCCGCTCCTCCCGGGGAGAATTAATCCCCTGCAGTAAACTCGTTGACTTTGCCGCGCTCAACCCCCATATGCACAGCAGGCGACGGCGACCGGCATACCGGGCCGCTTGAGCGGGACTGCGTGACGGATAATCGCGATAAGGCGAAGACCCCGGTCCCCTTCTTCAATCGCTCCCTCATAAGATGGCCCCATCACGCGGGCTGTTTCCCAAAGAGCCCAGAAGCGCCTTTGCTTTATCCAAGCCGAACCTGCTTTGCGGCTCACCGCATCCGTTCGAAAGTTACACTTTGACACTCTTCACCGATTTCGGATTGGCCCAGCCGATCCTGAAGGCCCTGACGGCCGAGGGCTATGAGAAGCCCACCCCGATCCAGGCCCAGACCATTCCCTACGCCATGGAAGGCCGCGACGTGTGCGGCATCGCCCAGACCGGCACCGGCAAGACGGCCGCCTTCGCGCTGCCGATCCTGCATCGCCTGTCTGAGAGCCCGAAGCCGCGTAAGCCGAAGAGCCCCCGCGTGCTCGTGCTCAGCCCGACCCGCGAGCTGGCGAGCCAGATCGCCGACAGCTTCAAGGCCTATGGCCGCAACCTGCGTCTCACCACGGAAGTGGTGTTCGGCGGCGTGACCATCTCCCGCCAGGAGAAGGCGCTGGCCAATGGCGTCGACGTGCTCGTCGCCACGCCGGGCCGCTTGATCGACCTCATCGACCGCAGGGCGCTGACCTTGCGCGAGATCGAGATCCTCGTACTCGACGAGGCCGACCAGATGCTCGACCTCGGCTTCATCCATGCGTTGAAGCGCATCGTGACCCTGCTGCCGAAGGAGCGTCAGAGCCTGTTCTTCTCGGCCACCATGCCGAAGACGATCTCGACGCTGGCTGAATCGTTCCTGCGCAACCCGGCCCATGTGGCGGTCACCCCGGTGGCGACGACTGCCGAGCGCGTGGAGCAGAGCGTGATCTTCGTGCAGACCGGCCGCAAGCAGGTTCTGCTCGAGACGCTCCTGCGCGACCCGAGCATCGACCGCGTTCTCGTCTTCACCCGCACCAAGCACGGGGCGGACAAGGTGGTGCGCGGCCTCGACAAGGCCGGCATCGCGGGCGCTGCCATCCACGGCAACAAGTCCCAGCCGCAGCGCGAGCGTGCGCTTGCGGGCTTCCGCGACGGCTCGTGCCGTGTGCTGGTGGCCACCGATATCGCGGCCCGCGGCATCGACGTCGAGGGCGTGTCCCACGTCATCAACTACGACCTGCCGAACGTGCCCGAGTCTTACGTCCACCGCATCGGCCGCACGGCCCGCGCAGGCGCCACGGGTTCCGCGATCTCGTTCTGCAACGACGAGGAGAAGGCCTACCTCAAGGACATCGAGAAGCTGACCCGCCTGAAGGTGCCGGTCATGCCGCTCCCCGAGGGTCTTCCTGCCGGTTCCGCCGTGTCCGAGGCTTCCGAGCCGCGCCGCGAGCAGTCCGGGCGCAACGGTCAGCCGCGGGGCCGCGCAGCTCCGCATGCCCGCGGGCATCAGGGGCATGGCCAACCGCGCAGTGCCGATCCGAATGCCGACCGTGGGCCGAAGCGCCGTCGCGGTCGCGGTGGCAAACCCGCAGGCAACGGTCAGCCGCAGGGCGGCCAGCCGACAGGGAACCAGCAGCGTCCTGCGCAGGGCCAGCGTCCGGCTCAAGGCCAACGGCCTGCGCAGGGTCAACGCCCCGCACAGGCAAAGCCTGCCGCAGCCCGCCAAGATGGCCGCCGCGGAGACGGCGCCCAGGTGGCCTGGCTCGAAAAGAGCCCCCGTCGTCGCTAAGACAGTTTAAGGCGCCTTCGGGCGCCTTTTTCTTGCGCAGTGGTCCACCGTGTTGGTTCATGGCATGAGCCCTGCTGCTACATTCAGGCTTCGAGGAGAGAACGTCCGATGGCCAAGCGCGCCGGAAGCGCCGATCTGCCGCTCCATTCCGGCCATGTGCCGAAATGGCTGGCGGACCGCATGACGCGCCTCGGCGGCGTGGTGAGCGAGGCCATCGTGCATCATTACGGACGCGACGAGCTGCTGCGCCGGCTGGCGCATCCGTTCTGGTTCCAATCCTTCGGCGCGGTGATGGGCATGGACTGGCATTCCTCCGGCATCACCACCAGCGTCATCGGCGCCCTCAAGCGCGGACTGACCCCGCTGTCGCAGGAGCTCGGCATCCATGTCTGCGGCGGACGCGGAAAGCATTCGCGACAGACGCCGCACGAGCTCGTCGCCATTGGCGAGCGCGTGGGCTTCGACGGCGCGGCGCTCGCGCAGGCGAGCCGGCTGGTGGCGAAGGTCGACAGCGCGGCGATCCAGGACGGATTCGATCTCTATCTCCACGGCTTCATCGTCACGGATGACGGCAAATGGGCCGTGGTCCAGCAGGGGATGAACGATGCATCGCGGCTGGCACGCCGCTATCATTGGCTGTCCGAGGATTTGAAGAGCTTCGTCGACGAGCCGCATACGGCGATCGACGGCAAGGCGCAGGGCATCATCGTCAATCTCACCGACCGACGGGCTGCGGCCTCGCGCAAGGCGCAGATCGATCTCCTCGGTTCGCTGGGACCCGACACCATCGCCCGCAAATTCCTGGCGCTTGAAGAGCGCGAGGCGGCGCCGGTCGCGAGCTCGCAGCCGCTGCTGCCGCATCTGGTGATGCCGGAGCATCACGATGTTCGCGCAAAGGACGTGGTGCTGCGACGGCTCCACGGAACCCTCGCGGCCGCGGCCGATCGCGGGCCTGAAGACTTTTCCGATCTCCTGATGACTCCAGGCGTTGGGCCGCGTACCGTCGAGGCGCTTGCCATGGTGGCCGAGGTCGTGCACGGCACGCCCTGCCGCTTCAGCGATCCCGCCCGCTTCTCTCTTGCCCATGGCGGCAAGGATCGGCACCCGTATCCGGTGCCGGTGCGGGTCTATGACGAAACCATTCGCGTGCTGAAATCCGCCGTCCAGAAAGCGAAGCTCGGACAGCAGGAGGAGCTCTTTGCTTTGAAGCGTCTGGATGATCAGGCGCGCGCGCTCGAGCGCCATGCCACCGGCCCGGACGTCGAAGAGCACATCCGTCAGGAGACAGCGAAATCCCATGCGTATGGCGGCCGCTCCATCTTCGGCGAGGAGCCGCCGCCAGAGAATATTTAGCGCTGCGCCTTCTGCAGCAGGCTCTTGTCGAGCATCACGTGGACGCCCTTGTTGCCGTTGACCACCTGGGTGATGCGCAGATCGGCCGCGAGGCTGCACAGGGCATAGGCCTCTGCCTTGGTGATGCCTGTGCGTTCGACGATCAGGTCGATCATGGAGCGCAGCGCGATGACCACGCAATCGTCGAGATCCGGATCGAACGCCATGGTCATGATGTGCGTCTGAGTCTCGGCCATGGGCCAGGTGAGGTGCATGCTCTCGCGCAGATGCAGCTCGAAGGTGCCGATGAGGCCGGTCTCGATGGCCGTGACGCAGACCTCGCCGTCGCCCTGCACGCCATGGCCGTCGCCGACCGAGAATAGGGCTCCATCCACATGGATCGGCAGATAGAGCGTGGTGCCGGCCACCAGCTCCTTGTTGTCGAGATTTCCGCCGTTGCGACGCGGCGGCAGGGTGCTGAGTGCTCCCCAGGCAGCCGGCGGCGCCACGGCCATCACGCCGAAGAAGGGCTTCAAGGGCAGCTCCAGGCCCCAGGGCAGCTTGCCTGTCATCCGCTCGTGATTCAGCGGGATCGTCATGAAATGGATCTCATCGAAATCGTCGGGCAGGGCACCTTTCTGCGGAGCGGAATAGGTGAAGCCCCAGTCGTAATGCAGCTGGATGTCCTTGATGCGGACCTCGAGAACCTGACCGGCCTTGGCGCCGCGCACGGCGACCGGGCCGGTGCAGATGTGGCCCGGCAGCTTCGGCTTGTGAGCCGCATGAATATCCGACAGCGCTTGCGGGATGACAAAGGGCGCCTTCGGCATCGCCTCCGGGCCGCCAGACACGGTCGAGATCGTAACCGTGTCGCCGGAGTTGACCGTAAGGCGGGGGGGAATGCCCGCATCGAAATAACCCCAGTGAACGCTCTCGGGCGACGCATCAATCCGGTATTCGGCCACGAAACACCTCTGCCATCTTCATCGATGCAGGATGTCTCGCATTCCCTCGGATCGAGGACAACAGGCCATTCGCCTAATGATACGGGTCCGCTGCGTCGCGCAGACCGTCGCCCATGAAGTTGAAGGCAAGCACGACGAGCACCACGGGAAGCATCGGGAACAGAAGCCAGGGATGCAGCTGCACGGCAGCCAAGTTCTGCGCCTCGTTGAGCAGGACGCCCCAGCTCGTCACCGGTGGGCGCAGGCCTAATCCTAAGAAGGAGAGGGCGGTTTCGCCGAGGATCATCGAGGGGATCGACAGCGTCGCCGAGGCGATCAGGTGGCTCATGAAGTTCGGGATGAGATGGCGCGCGATCACGCGCTGCTTGGAGGCGCCCATCAACTCGGCGGCCTTCACGAAATCCTCCTCGCGCAGCGAAAGCAGCTTCGAGCGCACCGCGCGGGCGAGGCCCGGCCAGTCGAGCAGGCCGAGGATGATCGTGATGCCGAAGAAGACCAGGATCGGGCTCCAGTTCGGCGGCAGGGCAGCGGAGAGCGCGAGCCACAGGGGCAGCTCCGGCAGGGAGCGCAGGATCTCGATCATGCGCTGGATCACGTGATCGACCCAGCCGCCGAGATAGCCGGCGAGCCCGCCGAAGAAGAGCCCCAGGGTGAACGAGACCGCGATGCCCACGATGCCGATGGTGAGCGAGATCCGCGCCCCGTAGATGATGCGCGAGAGCAGGTCTCGTCCGAGCCGGTCGGTGCCGAGCAGGAACATGGTGCCGTCTTCCGGCGGGCAGACCAGGTGAAGGTTCGCCTGCCACATCCCCCAGAACTCGTAGTCGTCGCCCCGGCACAGGAAGCGGATCGGCTGCGGCCTCGAGGTGTCGGCCGTGTAGACGCGCCGGAAGTTCTCCAGGTCGAAGCTGTAATTGTAGGGATACACGAAGGGGCCGATGAAGCGTCCCTCGTGCATCAGGTGGATGCCCTGCGGCGGGGCATAGAGGAAGTCGCCGTGCCGCTTGGTCTGGTTGTAGGGCGCGACCACTTCGACGAAGGGCACGAGCGCGTAGAAGGCCAGCAGCACGAAGGCGGCGGCGAGGGCCACCTTGTGCCGCCGGAACTTCCACCACATCAACTGCCACGAGGAGGCGCGATAGAAGTTTTCGTTCTCCGTGCCGACGGGTTCCGTGGCGCCCGGATCGAAGGGCGCGGGATCGACGTAGTGCCGCCTGGAGGTCACGACGTTGTTCATCGTGCGCCTCCCATGCGGATGCGCGGGTCGAGCCATGCCAGCAGCAGGTCGGAGACCAGCATGCCGACGACGGTGAGCACCGCGACGAACATCAGGATGAAGCCGGCGAGGAACTGATCCTGGCTCTTGAGCGCGCTCAGGAGGATCGGCCCGACCGTCGGCAGACTCAGGACCAGCGAGACGAGCACGGAGCCCGAGACGAGCTGCGGCAGGAGATTGCCGATATCGGCGATGAACGGGTTGAGCGACATGCGGAAGGGATATTTCACGAGCGCCTTGGTGGGGCCGAGCCCTTTCGCCTTGGCGGTCACGTAGTACTGCTTGCCGAGTTCGTCGAGGAGGTTCGCGCGCATGCGACGGATCATGGCGGCGGTTCCGCCGAGCCCGATGACCACCGTGGGCACCACCAGGTGGGAGAGAAGGGACTGGATCTTGTCCCAGGTCCAGGGCTCGCCCGCATAATGCGCGTCGTACAGCCCGCCGATGGAAATGCCGAACCAGCGGTTCATGTAGTAGAGCAGGATCAGCGCGAGCAGGAAGCTCGGGGTCGCGAGCCCGATATAGCCGATGAAGGTCGCGATGTAGTCGCCCATGGAATATTGCCGCGTGGCCGAATAGATCGCGATCGGGATCGCCACCACGTGAATGAAGATCACCACCGCGAAGTTGACGAGAAGCGTCAGCCACAGGGCATCGCCCACCACGTCGACGACGGGCTTGTCGTATTCGAACGACCAGCCCCAGTCGCCCTGCAAGAGGCCGGAGAAGCCGTTCGGTCCCGGCATCACCCCGAGCCAGACCAGGTATTGCTGCCAGGCCGGCCTGTCGAGGCCGTATTGCCGGATCAGGAACTCCGCCTTGGCGATGGAGGCGGATTCGCCCTGGGCCCTCAGCTCGGCGATCTGGTTGGTCAGGAAGTCGCCCGGCGGCAGCTTGATGATGAAGAACACCAGGGCCGAAATGATCAGCAGGGTCACCGCCATGGTGGCGATGCGACGCAACAGGAAGCGGATCATCGACGGGCCTCTTTGCCGGCGGCTTTGTTCCAGTGGACCTCGTCCAGCCGGTAGATCCCGAGCATCGCCGTCGGCTCCCAGCTGTAGAGGGCCTTGGCGGGAAGTCCCTTCAGGCCGTTTCTGACCACGATGGGCTGCAGGGCGCCCGCGACGGTGCCGATGGTCCACTGGTTCTCGGCATGGTTCTGCAGCATCTCGCGCCATGCCGCCCGCTGAACCTCCCGGTTTCCGGTCGTCATCCAGGTCTCATAGGACTTGAGAAGACGCTCCGCCTCCGGGACGTCGACCGGCTCTCCCATCTTGCCCTTGGTCTCCACGTACTGCCCCCATTTCGGCCAGGCGTAATTGTCCTGGCGCATGGGGGCAAGTTCTGTCGGGGGCATGATGGCGGTCGGGATGGCATTGTCGAGGCCGGGAGCCGCCACCATCATGGTGAGGCCCGCATAGGAGCGGTTGCGCAGCACCGTCCGGTCCTGCGGCTTCACGAAGAGCCGCACGCCGACCTCGCGCCAGAACTCGCCGATGAGGGTGAGCCCGTCCACCACGAGGCTGCTCTCACCGTCGGTCTCGACGATGATCTCCAGCTCGCGTCCATCCGGCAGCAGGCGGATGCCCGCGCCGTTGCGCTTCGTCAGGCCGATCTCGTCGAGCAGGCGCGAGGCCTGGGCGGGATCGTAGCCCGCGTATTTCGTGCGCAGCTCCGGCATGAAGAGGGGGCTTTCCGCCACGATGGTGTTGTTGCCCTCGATGCCGAGCCCGAAGAGCAGGGCGTTGTTGAGCGTCCTGCGGTCGATGCCGAGCGACAGGGCGCGGCGGAAGCGGACATCCCGGTTGAGCTTGCGCCAGACCGGATCCACCGTGTTGAGATTGGGATAGAGCGCAAGCTCCGTGCCGCGGGCATAGGGCCAGAGGAGGGTCTTGTAGCCCTTGGCCTTCTCGCCCTGCTTCAGCACGGGAATGTCGCCCATGGAGAGGCCGCGGAACAGCAGGTCCTCCTCGCCCGCATTGGCCTTGGCGGCAAAGAGACCGCTGGCCGACACGTCCATCAGGATCCGGTCGACGTAAGGAAGCTGCCGGCCCTCGGCATCGACTCGGTGATAATAGGGGTTGCGCTCGAAGACGAAGCGGTTCGCCGGCGCTGCATTGGTGACGCGCCACGGCATGAGGGTCGGCAGATTGGGATTGGTCTGCTCCTTCATGTCGTCCATGCGGTTGTGGAGCGCCGCCCAGGATTTCAGCTTCTGTTCCTTGGCCTTTTCCTCAAGGGCGGTCTTGTCGGCGTATTTGGCGTGAAACTGCTTGAGATAGGCGGAAGCCCGGTAGATGCCGGGATCGAGGGGACCTGCAAGCTGCGGCAGGAAGCGCGGATTGGGCTGGTCCCAGGTGTAGCGGACGGTGCGCTCGTCGAGCACCTCGAAGCGGGGAGGCTTTCCGTCCACCAGCATGAACTCGGGCGGGCCGGCCGGCGAGAGGTCGAGGTTGTGCGCCACGTCCTCCCAGTAGTAGCGGAAGTCCTCGGCCGTGAAGAGCGAGCCGTCCGACCAGCGATGGCCGGCGCGCAGGGTGAAGGTGAAGACCCGGTCGTCCTCGTTCTCGAACTTCTCCAGGAGATCGGGCTGGAGATCCAGGTTCCGGTCGTAGCCCACGAGGCGCGTGTAGGTGTAGGTGGAGATGTAGCGGATGTCGCGCGGGCGGGGTACCAGGGTGACGATGTCGCCGCCGTACTGGCCGGAGGAGCCGACCACGATGGGCGGTGTCGGAAGCCGCTCGGCCATGGGCGGAAGCTTCTTGTCCTGCGGCAGGTCGGCGAAGAAGGGCGGCTCCTTGTAATCCTGCGCCAGGGCCGGCCCTGCCAGGCATCCGAATGCCAGAGCAAGAGCGAGCGTGGTCTTGCGGATGTCGAGCATCATGCAGCCTCCCGGGCTGTCAGGCGCCCCATGCGAACCTTATGGCCGGGCTCGATTTCCTTCATCACCCCGAACTCGCCCGGCTCGATCCGGAAGGGCTCCGGCCATGCGGAGGGCTGCGAGAAGCCGCCCGTCCGCAGCTTGGTGAAGTCGAGGGGCCGGTCGATATCCGGATCGGGCACGGCCGCGAGAAGCGCCTGAGTATAGGGGTGAACCGGGTTGCGGAACAGGGAGGATTTCGGAGCCTCCTCGACGATGTAGCCCCGGCACATGACCGCGATGGTGTCGGCGATGTAGTCCACGACCGCGAGATTGTGCGACACGAAGAGATAGGACAGGCCGAGCGCCGCCTGCAGGTCCTTGAGCAGGTTCAGCACCTGCGCCTGCACCGACACGTCGAGGGCCGAGACTGGCTCGTCGCAGAGCAGGACGCGCGGTTCGAGGGCGAGCGCCCGGGCGATGCCGAGGCGCTGGCGCTGGCCGCCGGAGAAGGAATGCGGGTAGCGTCGCAGGGCCCGCTGGTCGAGGCCCACCATCTCGAGAAGCTGCTTCACGCGCTCGTAGCGCTCGTCCGAGGTGCCGATGTCGTGGATGCGCAGGGGCTCGGTGAGCAACTCGTAGACCGTCATGCGCGGGTTGAGGGACGAGAACGGGTCCTGGAAGATGAACTGCACCGAGCGCCGATAGGTGGTCAGCGCCTCGCCTTCGAGCTTGTGCACGTCCTTGGGGCCGGTGCCGTCGTCGAACAGCACGTGCCCGGCATTGGGCGTGATCGCCCGCATGATCATCTTGGACACGGTGGTCTTGCCGCAGCCGGATTCGCCCACGAGCCCCAGGGTCTTTCCGGCCGGAAGGGAGAGGTCCACCTCGCTCACGGCCCGGATCTCGCGCGACTTGCCTGCGAACCAGCCGGACCGGAGCGTGAAGGATTTCGTGAGGTGCTCCACCTTCAGGATCGGGCCTGCCGGCTGGATGCGCTCCGGCGCATGGGCGGTTGCGAGGCTTGCGCTCTTCACCTCGCGGATCGGCGTCAGGCGCTCGTCGTCCGCCATGGCGAAGCGCGGCACCGCGCGCATGAGCGCCTGGAGGTAGGGATGCTGGGCATTGCGGAAGATGTCCTCCCGCGAGCCTGCCTCCATGATCCGCCCGCGATACATCACCACCACCTCGTCGGCCACGTTGGCCACCACGCCGAGATCGTGGGTGATGAGCAGAACCGACATGCCGGTCTCAGCCTGCAATTCCTTGATGAGGTCGAGGATCTGCGCCTGAGTAGTCACGTCGAGCGCCGTCGTCGGCTCGTCGGCGATCAGCAGGGCAGGCCGCGTGATGAGCGCCATGGCGATCATGGCGCGCTGGCGAAGGCCGCCGGAGAGTTCGAACGGGTAGGTTCCGAGCGCCCGCTTCGGATCGGGGAAGCCCACCCGGTCCAGCACCTCCATGGTGCGCCGGCTGGCCGTGGCCTGGTCCACGTCGGCGTGGATCATCAGCGCCTCGGAGATCTGGTCGCCGATGGTGTGGAGCGGGGACAGGGACGTCATCGGCTCCTGGAAGATCATGGCGATGCGCCCGCCCCGCAGGGCGTGCATGGTGTCGCTTTCGGCGGGCAGCGCCGCAATGTCGACGCTGCCGCCGTTCGAGGGATCGTTGAAGACCAAAGAGCCGCTCGTGATCCGGGCCTTCTTCGACAGGATCTGGAGGATGGCCTGCGCGGTCACCGACTTGCCGGACCCGGACTCGCCCACGAGCGCCACGGTCCTGCCCTTCGGGATGTCGAAGGTCAGGCCGTCGACCGCTCGGAAGTTTCCGGCATCGGTGCTGAAATCCACTGTCAGCTGGCGAACCGACAGGATCGGCGCTTCCATATGCTCCTCCAAGCCTACGAGCATAACGCTTCAAACCCCATTAGATCGCAAATGTGACCCTGTTTCCATTCCGAAACACGCATCGGGGCGCATGAAATGGAGGTCCCGCGCAGCGAGGTGAGCGATAAGCCTCTCGCATAACGACCATATGACCTCGTCATGGACGAGATGATGGGTCAGGAAGCCGATGGGCTCGTCTCTGTCGGCCTCGCTGTTCATGCGGCGCTCGACGGCGCTTGTCAGGCCGGCGACGATTTGAGCGTGGTCGATCGCGCTTCGGGAGCCGCGCCAGTCGATCGGATCCACATGGGTGTTGATCTGGAGAAGACCTGCCGCCGGAAAGGCCGCGCTCCGGTCCGTGAAGGTGGACAATCCCGCAAAGCCCAGGCGGGGCAGATGCGGGACCAGTTCGCCGGAGATCCGGTTCCAGGGCGGCACGAACACCGGCAGCAGCTTCGCTCCAAGGTGCTCGCGTAACGAGAGCAAGCCGCGCTGTGCCTCCGCGGCCATGATTGGGACGGGGCGATGGGCGCCGAACTCCGCCTTCTTGGCAGCCGCCGGTGCATGGCTGGCATGGCTCCAGCCATGCACGAGGGCGAAAGCTGAAGTCTCATCCGCCAGGCGCGAGCCCAGGGACGGTTGAACGCCCGCTGGGATGACGGCCAGGCCGATCCCGGCGCCGTAGCGGGTGGCCAGCTTGAGAAGGCGGTCGAGGGCAGGGGTATCGGCGACCGCGTCGTCATCCCGCCACCAGAAACGAACATGACAGCCCCGATCCCGCGCCCGCTCCAAGGCGGCATTCAGAGATGACCAGTCGGCAGCCCTGTGCAGGGCGGGCCTGGACAGGATCAGGCTCTCGGCAATGACAACGCTTTGCCGGGCCCCGTCGATGGAGATGGCCTGAGGCGACGACAGGGGCTGCGACAGCCCGTGGAGGATCGCGTCGACCAGGCGCCGCCCCGACAGTTCGTCCTCCGGAACGATGCTGGCAAGCCCAAGGCTCTTCAGGCGCTCGGCCCGCAGGCGCTGTTCCGTTTCGTGTCCGGCCTCGAAAGGGACGAGCACCGATTTCACGCCGCAGCGCAGGAGATCCACCACCGTATTGTAGCCGGCTTGGCTGACGGAGATTTCCGCGCCGCTGAGCAGGGCCCGGAAATCCGGACGCGCCCGCTCGACTGCGGCATGGGCCGGAGCGCTGTTCCGGAGCGCCTGAAAGTCTTCTTCCGCCACGCCGCGCCCGACCAGGATGCGCCAGGGCCGTTCGGGGATGAGGTGCGCGGCTTCGAGCGCCGCGCGATAGAGCGGCAGGCTCGCGGCGCTCGATCCGCCCGAGACCACGATGCCGTGCCGGCGCTCTTCGGGCACGGTCTCCTCGTTCTCGTCCACATAGCCGGTGTAGCGCAGGAGCGGCCGGATCCGCTCATCCACTGGCCAAGAAACCTCCAGGGGAACGAGGTCCGGGTCGCCGTGGACGAGGATCCCGTCATAGTCGCGCAGGATGCGCTCATGCGCCTGCGCGATGCGCTCGGGCTTCGCAGGCGCCACGAGAATGTCGCGGATCGAGCACAGCACGAGCGGGCGCGGGTTCAAGGCGCGCGCGGCCTCAAGCAACGCGGTGAATTCGTCCGCCAGCACGCGACGGCCGAAGGGGAAGAGTTCTGTGATGAGGATGTCGGGCCGGGCATTGCGGAGCGTGTCGATCAGGACGGCCCGGCGTTCGTCCAGATAGGCCCGGTCGACGGGTTGAAGGCTCTCGTCGAGCAGCGTCTTGAAGTTCGTGCCGACGGTGCGCACGGGTGGCAGCTGAACGAGCCTGACCTGCCCCAAACCGGCAAGGCGCGCAGGGGTGCCGCCCGACACAAGAACGGTCTCATGCCCAGCCCCGGCGAAGGCGCGCGCCAGGGCGGCCGCCCTCGTCAGGTGGCCTGCGCCCAGCAGATGCGTCACGGCGATCAGAACGCGCAATGTCATGCTCCCGTTCTAGCCGTGAGCGGTTCGAGCGCATTGCGCAAGCGCAAAGCCGTCTGATCGAGATCGCGCTCCTGCCGAACGAAGCGCAGGGCATTGGCGCCGAGCCTCCGCAACTGGTCGCGGCTTTGCAGGAGAAGGCTCAAGGCATCGGCAAAGGCCGCAATGTCGCCGGGCGGTGTCAGCAGTCCCGTCTCGCCGTGCTTCACCACGCTGGCGACACCGCCGAAGGCGCCGGCAAGCACCGGACAGCCCAGCACCTGAGCCTCCAGCAGCACCATCCCATAGGCCTCGTTGACGGCAGGCCAGACAAAGAGGTCGGCGGTGTCGTACAGCGCTTTTAGATCGGCCCTGTTCTCGATCTGCCCATGATGGCGCACCCGGTCTGCGAGGGGCGCGAAAAGCTGCACGATCTCCTGCCTGGCTTCGCCGTCGCCCACGATGTCGAGCGACCAGGGCAGGTGCCGAAGGCGTTCGAGGGCGGCGGCCAGGATGCGGTAGGAGGCGAGCTTGTCGCCGTTTCGCATCATGGCGACCGTGAGCAGGCGCGGCACGCGTCCGGGCGAGCGGCGAGCGCTCGGTGCCGGCCAGTCCTGCGCGTCGAGGAAGGGCGGCAGATCGACGAGCGCCTGATGCGGCGGCTTTGCGGCCTCCAGGGCCTCGCGGTCGTGGGCCGTCATGACGAAGACCGCATCGGCGCGGTCGAGAGCGGCCTCGGCTCCCTCATGCCCCAGAGCCCAGCGGCCATGCGCGCGCTTTGCCGCCCGCGATCCTTCCGCAACCGCATAGGGGATGTTCAGCGCGTCGGCCACGCGGGGGCCGATCCAATCCGGCGCCTTGTAATGGACGTGGTAGGTGAACCACAGGCAGGGACGGCCTTGCTCCGGCAGGGCCTTGTAGCGCTCGACGAGGCGCAAGGCCTCCTCCAGCGACTGCTGCCTGATGAGAGCCTGCTGCTGCGGATCGCCGGCCTTGTCGAGGCTGCGCAGCTCGCTTGCGACCGTCGGCCCAAAGCCTGCCCGGTCGAGGGCCTTCAGCAGCAGGCGCGCCATGGTGCGGTCGCCCGACGGAAGCGGATGGTTCGGGCTCTTCAAGGGGGCGTAGAACGCCACTGGCCGCGCGTGGGTCACACCCGCTCCGGCTCTCTGAGCGGGGTGTCGGTCACGGCACGCAGGCGCGCTTCCAGCACGTCGATCCCGCCTTCCATGGAGAAGTCCCGCCGCAGCCGCGTGAAGGCTGCGGAGCCGAGGGCCTTGCGCCGGTCCGGCTCGCGGGCGAGCAGGTTCAGGGCGTTGGACAGGACCGTCCAGTCGCCCGGCGGAACGAGTTCGCCCTCGGTGCCGCTGCGGATGAATTCAGGAATGCCGGCAAAGTCCGTCGCCACGATGGCAAGCCCCTGGCTCGCCGCCTCCATGATCACGTTCGGCAGGCCGTCCCGGTCGCCCGATTTCGCCTCCTTGGAGGGCAGGACGAAGAGGTCCGCCTCCTGGAGCAGGGCGATGATGTCGGGCTGCGCCTTGGAGCCGAGGAACGCCACCCGGTCGCCGATGCCGGCTTGCTCAGCCTGCTTCTTCAGGCTGCCCAGCAGCTCTCCGCCGCCCACATGGGCGAAGCGCCAGTGCAGATCCTGCGGCAGGGCCGCGAGCGCCTGGATCAGGTCGCCGTAGCCCTTCTTCGCCACGGCCCGGCCGACGGAGACGATGCGGACCGGGTCGAGCGGGTCGGAACCGTCGCGGGCGGGGCGGCTCTCGGGCGGTGCGGGAAAGCGCGAGAGGTCGAGCCCGTGATAGACCAGCGACACCTGCTCCGGCCGCGACAGCGATTGCAGGTGCGCGGCGCCTTGCGCCGTGCAGGTCACGCCCCAGCGGGCCTCGGCCATCTTCTCCCGCTTCTCCCAGTCCGGCGTCGTCCAGATGTCCTTGGCATGGGCTGAGAAGGTCCAGGTCCGGCCGGTCAGGAGCGCGGCATAGCGGACCACGGAAGCGGGCGTGTGGAGGTAATGGACATGCAGGTGCCGCACGTCCGCCGGCAGTTCCCGGGCCATCGCGAAGGCCTGGCCCAGGCGGCGCACGCGGTTGGCCGTGAAGTCACGCTTCAGGTCGCGCCAGAAGGCCTTGATCGTGGCCCCGAAGCCCTTCCGGCCCATGCTCCACAGGGCCCCGCGCAGCACGCGCAGGGGCTCCTCGTAGAGATATTCCGGCAGGTACGCGACCTTTGCCCTGATGGCCTTGTGCATCGGATGCACGGCGCGTTCGGTCGGGTGCCGGAGCGACCAGATCTCGAGGTCGAGACCGCGCTGTTCAAGGGCCAGGATCTCCTGGGCGATGAAGGTCTCAGAAAGGCGTGGATAACCTTTGACGACGACGGCGATGCGTCGGGCTGCTGGGGAGGGAAGCATTCTTCACGCTACTCGGCCGCCTGATGATAGGCAGCGGCAAACTGGGGTCGGGATTCGGTCAGCACTGTGAGCCGTTCCCGCACCCGGTCAAGCCCGTCGAGCAGGCCGGGGATCACCACCTTCGACGGGCGCGGCTGGGACGAGAGGGCGCGCAGGGCCGCGGCCATGCGCTCGGGCGTGCGCGGCTCCTTGTAGTCGCTCAGCATGCGCACGAGGCCGAGCCGCTCGGCCTCCACCGCCCGGATGTACTGCTCGAGTCGGGGCCGGGTGCGCGGCACGATGAGGGTGCGCTTGTCGAAGGACAGGGCCTCGCAGAAGGTGTTGTAGCCGCCCATGGCCACCACCGCGTCGGCTTTCTTCATGAGCCATTCGATCTTGTTGTCGAAGGACATCACGTCGAGCTTGGGCTGCCGGGCGGGGCGCTCCACGAAGGAGCGGCGCTTGTCCCGGTCGATGAACGGGCCGAAGAGGATCAGCGCGGGCTGGTCGAGTTCCGCATCCGCCTCGTAGGCCGAGATCACCCAGTCGATCAGGTCGTCCCCGTCGCCGCCGCCGCCGGTGGTCACCAGGATGAAGGGCTGCTTGGTGATCTTCGGGTACTTGGTGAGAGAGGGTGTCGGCGGCACGTCCCGGCGCAGATAGCCGGTATAGGTGATCCGGCTCTCGATGTCCCGGGGCAGGTCCAGGGCCTTCAGCGGTTGATAGACGTCCTTGAGGCCATAGACCCAGATCTCGTCGTAATAGCGGATCAGGGCCGTCTTGGCGCCCTTGCGCTCCCATTCCGGGACGAGCAGGGCGGGCTCGTCCATCACGTCCCGGATGCCGAGAACGAGCCTGCAGCCGGCAGCCTTGAGGTAGTCGAGCGCCGGCACGACCTCGCCGCGGAAGCCCGTGGGCTCCTTGTCGACGATGAACACGTCCGGCTGGAAGGCCTTGGCGGCCTGGAGAATGAGGGCTTGGCGCAGGCCCACCGCCTCGTCCAGGCTCACATTCAGGTTGAGGCTGCGGTAATCCCCGTCGTGGAGCTTGGTGACCCCCGGAATGCGGATGTAGTCGACGCCCGTCTCGAACTCGAAATTGCCGATCACCGGCGATCCCGAGATGATGATCACGGAGGTGCCGGGCTGCGCCTCCACGATGGCATTGGCGAGCGCCCGCGACCGGCGCAGATGGCCGAGCCCGAACGTGTCGTGGCTGTAGATGAGGACCCTTGCTCCCGGACGGGACTTGACCAGGGGCGAGCCTGTCTCTGTTCTCGGGTCCATGACCGCGTTTGCCATGCAGGCTTCCCCTGGTGGGCGATTAAGGCAATTGACGTATCGTTGGTTGACGTTAGGCCAGCTATCTCTACCCTTGCAATAGCCCCCCTCGTCAAACTATGGCGGTGCCCCAGAACGGAAAGAGGGACTCACAGGCAAATGAACATGGCATCCCGGCGCTGATGGAAAAGAGCCTTTTCCGCTATATCTGGACACATTCGAAGCGCGACCAGATGATTGTCTGCGCCGTCGTGCTGGCGTCCCTGCCGTTTTACTTCATGTCCCTCGATCTGCCTCGCCAGATCGTGAACCAGGCGATTCAGGGCGAGGCCTTCCGGGACGGCAATCCGACAGCCCCTTTCCTCAATCTCTCATTCGACTGGCCGGGCTGGCTGGGCGGCGGCACCTGGGAGATCTTCGAGGGCTTCCAGGTCAGCCGGGTCGGCCTGCTCATGGGCCTGTCCTTCGTGTTCCTGTTCTTCGTCATCGTGAACGGGGCCTTCAAGTACTGGATCAACGTCGCCAAGGGCGTGCTGGGCGAGCGGATGCTCAGGCGCATGCGCTTCGACCTGTTCGCCATGGTGCTGCGCTTCACGCCGGACGCCCTGCGGACCGTCAAGTCGTCGGAGACCGCCACCATCATCAAGGATGAGGTCGAGCCGATCGGCGGCTTCATCGGCGACGCCTTCATCACGCCCGTGTTCCTGGGCACGCAGGCCATCACCGCGCTCGTGTTCATCATGGTGCAGAACGTCTGGCTCGGGCTGATCGCCCTGGCGGTGATCGCCGTGCAGTTCACGATCATCCCGCGGCTGCGGCGCGAGCTGCTGCGCCTCGGCAAGCAGCGGCAGCTGGCGTCCCGCCAGCTCGCCGGGCGCATCGCGGAGGTCCTCGACGGCATCGAGGTCGTGCATGTTCACAACGCCTATGGCTGGGAAAGGGCCGAAATCGGGCACCGCCTGTTCAATCTCTTTTCCATCCGGTTGAAGATCTACAACAGGAAATTCTTCGTCAAAGCCCTCAACAATTTTCTGGCTCAGCTGACCCCGTTCTTCTTCTATTCCATCGGCGGCTATTTCGCCCTGCGCGGCACCCTCGATATCGGCCAGCTCGTCGCGGTCATCGCCGCCTATCGCGAGTTGCCGCCGCCCCTGAAGGAGCTGATCGACTGGGACCAGCAGCGTCTCGACGTCCAGGTGAAGTACGACCAGGTCACGCAGCACTTCGCCGAGGAACGGCTCGGCCCGATGATCGAGGCGCGCGAGGCCGCGGAAGCGGATCAGCCCCTGATCGGCCCTCTGATGGCCGAGGACATCCGGATCGCCGGGCCGCATGGGGATCTGATCGTCGAAGGTGGCGCCTTCGCGGTCGAGCTGCCCGCAAGCGTCGCGCTGATCTCGAACGGCGGTGCGGCCGCCAGCCTCCTGGCGCGCATCCTGGCGCGCCGGAGCCTGGAGTTCAGCGGCCGCATCCGCATCGGCGAGCGCGACCTGACCCAGCTTCCCGCCGCGGTCACAGGGCGCCGGATCGCCTATGCGGGCGTGGACCCGATCCTCTTTCCCGGCAGCATCCGCGACAATCTCGTCTATGGTCTGCGCTCCAAGCCCGTCGGTCGGCTGAAGGAGGACAGGCAGGAGATGGACCGCCGGATCGCGGAGGCGCTCAGAACCGGCAATCCGATTGAGAGCATTTCCGATCAGTGGGTGGATTACGAGCGCCTCGGCGCCAAGGACGAGAACGAGCTGGACCGCATCCTCCTCGACCTCCTCGACAGGGTCGGCATGGGCGACACGATCTACCTGTTCGGCCTGGCGGGCAGGATCGATCCCGAGCGCCATGCGAGCCTCGCGGAGCGCCTCGTCGAGGCACGGCATCGCCTTCGCGAGACCTTCCAATCCAGCGGCATGGGCGATCTGGTCGAGCCCTTCGATCCGGAGCGCTACAACAGCCAGGCGACGATCGCGGAAAACCTTCTCTTCGGCGTGCCGGTGTCCGACGAGTTCAAAGGGCGCAACCTCGCCGAGAATGCGCAGTTCCGCAGCGCCCTCGACAGGGCGGAGATCACGGGCGACCTCATCCAGATGGGCCTGCAGATCGCCGAGACCATGACCGAGATCTTCGAAGGGCTGCCGCCCGGCCACTCCCTGTTCGAGCAGTTTTCCTTCATCGGCGCCGACGAGTTGACCGAGTTCGAGGCGATCCTGCGCCGCCGCAGCCGGGACGAGGGCAGCCTGAAACGCGAGGACCGGACACGCCTCCTGTCCCTGCCGCTGGCCTATATCGAGGCCCGGCACCGCCTGGGCCTTCTCGACGACGCCATGATGGGCCGGATCGTCGAGGCGCGGGCGCTCGTACGGGAGGTCCTCGAAAAATCGGGATCCGCCGGCGTCGAATTCTACGACCCGGAAGGGATCTGCACGGCCGCTCCCTTGCGGGACAACCTCCTGTTCGGGCGTGTCAGCTATCAGGTGGCCAATGCCCGTGGACGGGTCGCGGAGGCGGTTGCCGCGGTCGTGCGCGAACTCAACCTTCAGGAGGAGGTCGAGAGGGTCGGCCTGGAATACCAGGTCGGCACGGCGGGCAGGCTGCTCTCTCCGCAGGAGCGGGCGAGCGTCAACCTGGTCCGCTGCCTGGTGAAGCGCCCGGACATTCTCGTGATCGACGGAGCCCTCGCGCCCTTCGACGAGGCCCGCGGCCAGCAGCTGATGCAGCTGCTTCTCGAGATGTTCGAGCAACAAAGCCTGTTCATGGTCCTGCCGAATGATCGACAGGCCGGTGACTTCGGTGTTCAGATGCGGTTCCGCGATGGACAGATCATAACCGACAAGACGGCCGCTCCGGCCTCGAAGCCTTCGACGCCCGAGCCGGACGCCCCCCAGAGGATAACAGGAGAGGTGGCATGACCCTTGAGACGGAAGTTCAGTCCTTGCGGCAGGTCCCGATGTTCCGGGACGTGGACCCCGCTCGTCTGAAGCTTCTCGCCTTCACCAGCGAGCGGGTGCAGTTCGCCGCTGGGCAGCGGTTCTTCTCGCAGGGGGACCCGTCCGATGCCGCCTATGTCATTCTCGACGGCCGGGCCAGCGTACTGCTCAACACCCCGGGCGGGGACATCCAGGTGGCCGAGCTGGGGAGCAACGCCCTGGTGGGCGAGATGGGCATCCTGTCCGACACCCCCCGGTCGGCCACGATCATGGCGGCCGAGCCGACCACGGCGCTTCGAATCGACAAGCGGGTGTTCCTGGAGCTCCTGGCCCAGTTCCCCCAGATGTCCCTGGCCATCATGCGGGAGCTGGCGAAGCGCCTCGAACGCACCAACGCCCAGCTTGTCGCGCAATCCTCATCCTAAATTTCCGGGAAAAACCTGAAAATTCGTCGGGGAAAAGCTGGGTAAGGTTAGCAAAATCCTACCTCTTATGGTCAAGCTGACCGATTCTCGACACATCTACCCGTCAACCCTTGTCTCCAGAACGACACAAGGGAAGGCCCAGCCGTCCGGTCGGGCCATGCGGGATAAGTGATGATGAGTAACGCGAGAACGCTGCTGTGCGCGGTTCCGCAGCCTGCTGCGGATGTGCGCAAGACCGGGGGTCGCCGCTCTCTCCGCCTCGCCCTGGCCGCAGGCCTCATCCTGGGCTTCCAGGGCCTCACGGCCGGACCGGCCGCCGTGGCCACGGTCCCCAGCGCCCTGCTGGCGCGGCCCTCCGTGGTGCCGCAGGCGCCGCAGGACATCACCGGCTCGGTGGTGACCGCGTCCGTGACCTTCACGCCGAAGCTCGCCAAGGATCCGGGTCTGTTCAAGGCCATCCTGGACGGAGCCTTCTCCATCGTGAAGCCGCGCGGCGAGAAGCCCGCGTCCCCCACCATCTCCGAGGCGGAGATCGGGGATCCCGATGAGCTGATCCCCTTCAACGGCCGCACCGTGCCGCGCTGGCTGGTGCATTCCATCCTCAAGGCCGCCCATGTGACCGGCGTCGACCCGGTCTACATGATGACCCTGGCCGATGTGGAATCGAGCCTCTCGCCGGAAGCCAAGGCGCGCACGTCCTCGGCCGAGGGCCTGTTCCAGTTCATCGACAGCACCTGGATCGAGACCGTTTACCAGCATGCGGCCGATTACGGCTTCAAGGCGGCCGGTGAGGCCATCCGCTATGTCAACGGCGAACTCGCGGTCGAGCCCAAGGACCGCGAATGGATCATGAGCCTGCGCACGGATCCCTATTTCTCCGCCCTCATGGCCGGCGAGCTGATCAAGGACGTGGAGCGTGCGCTCCAGGCTCAGGGCGAGCGCGAGCTGGCCGAGGCCGAGCTGTACCTCGCGCATTTCCTGGGCGCGTCCAGCGCGGTCCGGTTCCTCGAGGTTCTCGACCAGGACCCGAACATGAAGGCCTCCAAGCTCTTCCCGAAGGCCGCCCGGGCCAATACCGGGCTCTTCATGGACGGCAAGGGCCGCAAGCGCCGTCCCGTGAGCGTCGCCGAGCTCTACAACAAGATCGATTCGAAGATCGTCCGCCGCCTCGACCGCTACGAGGGCATCGGCCCGTACCTCGCGGAGATCACCCGGCAGTCCGAGCGCACCGCCGAGGCGGCCGCAATCGTCCAGTAAGGGACAGGCTCCTTGGAGCCTGTCACCCGATGGCGCTGATCGCCGACGAGGACGAGGCCGGCAGCGTCCGCATATGCACGAAGTCTCCCTTCGCCAGATAGGCCAGCTCCTCCCGCGTTGAGGCGCGGCCCAGAACCGGGTTGCGATGCGGGAACCGGCCGAAGCGGGCAATCACGTCGAGATTGCCTTCGGCCTGGCTGAGCGAGTACTGCCAGACGGGCTTGAGATGCTCCGGCGCCTCCTCAAGGGCCTGTTCCGAGATCGCAACGATGCGCCTCATCCGTTCCAGATGGTCCGGACCCTCCGCATGGGCGAGGGGGAGCAGATGGAAGAACCGCTCATACGGGCTTTCCAAGGCATCGTAATGCCCGTTCTGGAAACCGTCCTCGGCGATGTCGAGCGCAGCCCGGTCCGACGCATAGGCTTCGGCCGACCCGGCAAACAGGCCGCGCGGAAACTGATCCAGAACGATGATGAGGCACAGGCGTCCGCGGGGCGTTTCCAGCCAGTGATCCAGCTGGCCGGCCCGTGCCGCCCGCAGGGCTGGCGCGAACCGCGCAAGATCCGTGTTGGCGCCCCCGCGCATCCACCAAGCGAGCATCTGCCAATGGGCCGCCACATCGGCGCCGGTGAGGTCGATCGGGAACCAGAAATCGTAGATCTTCTGCCAGTCGATGCGTGACACCATCGGCTCCTCCGCTCAAGGAGCCTCGACATTATCCCTTGCCGGCGTCTTGCGATGTGAGCCAGATCACATCCGGGCAGGGCGGATCAGAACGCCTTGAACGTGATGATCGTGTGGGTGTCGGCGATCTCGGGGATGACCTGCACGTTCTCGGCGATGAAGTGGCCGATATCGACCCCGTCGTCCACGTGGAACTTGGCCAGGATGTCGTAATTGCCGGCGGTCGAGTAGATCTCGGACGCGATCTCCCGGTCCGCGAGCGCGTTCGCGACGGCGTAGGTCTTGCCGAGCTTGCACTTGATCTCGACGAAGAAGGTCTGCATGGGCCGCTCCCGGTGGCGCAATCTTCAGAATGCCTCTCTCATGGCATCGGCGGGACCGGCGCGCAAGCCGATCCCGGGCAAGAGGGCAGGGAGGACTCAGGGGCGCCCGATGCTCACATAGGTGAAGCCGTGGCGGCGCATCTCGTCGGGGCGGTAGACGTTGCGCAGGTCCACCACCACGGGCGAGGCGAGCGCCGCCTTCAGGCGGCGCAGGTCGAGCGCGCGGAACAGGTCCCACTCGGTCACCAGCACCAGGGCATCCGCATCGCGGGCGCAGTCATAGGCGTCCTTCGCGTAAGCCACATCCGTCAGCATGCCTCGGGCGGCCTCCATGCCCTCGGGGTCGTAGGCCTTCACCCTGGCGCCTGCATCCTGCAGCGCCGTGATCACGTCGAGCGAGGGCGCATCGCGCATGTCGTCGGTGTTGGGCTTGAAGGTCAGCCCCAGCACCGCCACCGTCTTGCCCCGCACCGAGCCGCCGCAGGCCGCGATCACCTTGCGGCCCATGGCGCGCTTGCGCTGGCTGTTGACCGCCGCCACCGTCTCCACGAGGCGGATCGGCGCCTCGTAATCCTGGGCGGTCTTGATCAGGGCGAGCGTGTCCTTGGGAAAGCACGAGCCGCCATAGCCGGGACCGGCATGGAGGAATTTGGAGCCGATGCGGTTGTCGAGCCCGATGCCGCGGGCCACGTCCTGCACGTTGGCGCCCACATGCTCGCACAGGTCCGCGATCTCGTTGATGAAGGTGATCTTGGTGGCGAGAAACGCGTTGGCCGCATACTTGGTCAGTTCCGCCGTGCGCCGGGACATGGCCAGCACCGGGGACTGGTTGAGGTAGAGCGGCCGGTAGATGTCGTTCATCACGCTCAGGGCGCGCTCGTCGTCGGTGCCGATGACGATGCGGTCCGGGCGCTTGAAGTCGGCAATGGCCGCGCCCTCGCGCAGGAACTCGGGATTGGACACCACGGCGAAGTCCGCATCGGGCCGGGCGTCGCGGATGATGCGCTCGACCTCGTCGCCGGTGCCCACGGGCACGGTGGATTTGGTCACCACCACCGTGTAGCCGTCGATGGCGGCGGCGATGTCGCGGGCGGCCTGGTAGACGTAAGAGAGGTCCGCATGGCCGTCGCCGCGCCGAGACGGGGTGCCGACTGCGATGAACACGGCCTCGGCGCTCCTGACCGCCTGGGACAAGTCGGTGGTGAAGGTGAGGCGGCCCTCGCGCACGTTCTTGGCGACGAGATCGGCCAGCCCCGGCTCGAAGATCGGAATCTCGCCCCGGTTGAGGGCCTCGATCTTGGCCGGGTCCTTGTCGACGCAGCAGACCTCGTGGCCGAAATCGGCGAAGCAGGCGCCGGAGACCAGGCCCACATAGCCTGCTCCGATCATCGCGACATGCATCAGGGGCTCCCTGTTTGTTGAACCTAGGGTTTAGGGTGAGCAGCGCTTGGTCGCAAGCGGTCGGTTGCGACGATTTCGCGGTGACCCGTTGGTGAATTGCAACAACGTCCCCTTTGACTTCTGCGGCCGGTGCCTCCACAACACCGCCGTTTTTCGAACGGGGCATTGATGGATAATCCCTTTCTTGTCGAGGTTTCCCGCGGCCATCTGGTCGAGTCGCGCCACCGGGGCAGCGTCTCCGTGGTGGACGCCGAGGGGGCCACGGTTCTGTCGATCGGCGATGTGGACCGGCGCGTTTTTCCGCGCTCCGCCATCAAGGCCCTCCAGGCCATGCCGCTGGTCGAGAGCGGAATCGCCGAGAAATACGGCCTGACCGACGAGGAGATCGCGCTCGCCTGCGCGTCCCATTCCGGTGAGCCGGACCATGTGAGGGTGGCCGCCTCCATGCTGGCCAAGGCGGGCCAGGATGCGGGCTGCCTCGAATGCGGCACCCATTGGCCCATGGGCGAGGCCGCGAACCGGGCCCTGGCGGCCTCGGGGGCAAGCCCCAGCGCGCTCCACAACAACTGCTCGGGCAAGCATGCGGGCTTCATCTGCCTCGCCTGCGGCCAGGGAGAGGCGCCTGCGGGCTACGTGCTGGCGGACCACCCGGTCCAGCGCACCATCCGCGAGGCCCTGGAGGACATCACGGGCGCCTGCCACTCGATCGAGAAGAGCGGCATCGACGGCTGCTCGATCCCCACCTATGCGGTCCGGCTTCCGTCGCTCGCCTTCGGGTTCGCCCGGTTCGGCACCGGAATCGGCCTGCCGGGCGAGGGCAAGGCGGCCGCCGCCCGCATCCGCAAGGCCGTGGCCCGCCATCCCTTCATGGTAGCCGGCACCGGCCGGTTCGACACGAAGCTGATGGAGTGTCTCGGCGAGCGCGTCTTCGTGAAAGTGGGCGCGGAGGGCGTTTATTGCGCCTCGTTCCCGGAACTCGGCTACGGGATCGCCCTGAAGGCCGACGACGGCCATGCCCGGGCTGCCGAGGCCATGATGGCCAGCCTCGTCCTGCGCTTCCTCGACCTGAGCGATGAGGAGCGCCAGACCGTCGAGGCGCTGGCGCAGCCGGTGCTCAAGAACTGGAACGGCATCGAGGTCGGCCAGATCCGGCCGACCCCGGAGATGACGGGCGCGGCTTAAGCCGTTTCAGGCCCGTGGTTGCATCTGCTGGCGGGCCTGGATGAGGTCATCGGGTCGAAGACCATGCGCGCCGTGAAACGGTCGGTCGAGCACGGCGACCATGTAGACGACGAGGCCGATGAAGGCCATCAGCACGCCGCCGAGGATAAAGTGGGTCGTCCGCTTCAGATCGAAGAGCCAGAGGGTGAAGACGTTGAGCGCCGCGCCGACCATGACGACGGTCCAGATCACCCTCGGAATGCTTGTTCCCGCCGCCTGCACCCGAAGACGCCGCTGCTCGATGAACTCGGCGAAAGCTCTCAAGGCCTCGCCATGAAGCAGGTCCTCGCCAGTGGCCCGGTCGGGCCTGAAGCCGAGAAGCTCCCGGCTTAAGCGATCAACCAGCCGCATGCCCGGCGTGGAGACCTGATTGCCTTGCTGGAAAGCCCAGCCGGGGCCGGTCTCCTCATCGACATACTTGAGCAATGTTTCTGAAAGTGACGTGCGGGCAGGCTCCGGATAGCCGCTGAAGATGTTGTAGAGAGCAACTGCGCTCGAGCCCTCCCGCCCAACCGCATCCTGCGCCTTGTTGTAATTCTCGAAAACCGCGATCGAGAGCAGGGCCAGAAGGACCCCGTAGTAGAGCGAGAAGGCGTTCAGGAGCAGGCCGACAACCGTATTCGCGTCCCTCTCCCCACGCAGCAGACGACTGACGACCGGTTGCAGCAGCGCCGAGCCGATCAGGGTCGGCACTACGAAGATCAGGCAGACGATGGCGCCGCCGAGCAGAAGGGGCAGCTGATGCAGCTGGTCGATCACGATGCGATCCGCTCCTGTCCTGACAGGCCATAGAGGCGCCTCAGGATTGAAGCCGGTTTTCGAGCCCGGATCAGGTGCAATTGCGGATAGGGGCTAGATTCCCAGCAGCGTCACGATCTCGCTCGCCGCCGCATTGGGCGACAGGGTGCCGTCGGCGATGGCGCGCTCGATCTCCGGCACGCGCCGGCGCAGGGCGGGATCGTGGGTGAGGCGCTCGTGCAGGCGCTCGTGGACGAGAGCCCACATCCATTTCGTGTCCTGCGCCCGCCGCTTGGCGGCAAGCTCCCCGGTGGCTTCCAGGCGCTTGCGGTGGTCGAGCACCTTGGTCCAGAGCTCGTCGAGCCCCTGGCCGGTCAGGCCCGAGACCGTCAGCACGGGCGGCGTCCAGGTCGGCGAGGCAGGGGCCAGGATGTGCAGGGCGGCCTTGTACTCGGCCGCCGCCGCCTTGGCCTTCGCGCCCACGTCGTCCGCCTTGTTGACGGCGATCAGGTCGGCGAGCTCCAGGATGCCCTTCTTGATGCCCTGGAGCTCGTCGCCAGCGCCCGGCAGCATGAGCACGAGGAAGAAATCGGTGAGGTCCGCCACGGCCGTTTCCGACTGCCCGACGCCCACGGTCTCAACCAGGATCACGTCGAACCCGGCGGCCTCGCAGAGCAGCATGGTCTCGCGGGTCTTCGCCGCGACTCCGCCGAGGGTGCCGGAGGAGGGCGAGGGGCGGATGAAGGCATTGGGGTCGGCGGCGAGCCGCGCCATGCGGGTCTTGTCCCCGAGAATCGCCCCGCCGGTGCGCGTCGAGGAGGGGTCGACGGCGAGCACCGCCACCTTGTGGCCCTTCTCGGTGAGCATGGAGCCCAGGGTGTCGATGGTGGTGGACTTGCCCACGCCGGGAACCCCGGTGATGCCGATGCGCACGGCCTTTCCGGTGCGGGGCATGAGTTCCTGGAGAAGCGCGCGCGCTGCCTCCCGGTGGTCGGGCCGGCGCGATTCCATGAGCGTGATGGCGCGCGCGAGCGCCGCGCGGTCGCCGCTGGCGACAGCTTCAGCCGATATTTGCGTCTTTTTCTGCAAGCCCCCGGTCATGAGAGAGCTTTAGCGCATCGTGCGGAAAAGTGGATCCGGTTTTTGAACCCTATATCCGTGAGGGAGGCGCCGGGATGCCAAGTCAGGAGAGGGAGGCCCACAGGAAAGCGAGACAGGCCGCAAAGCCAAGCGCGGTGCGAACCGCGTGAAGCATGCCCCACCGCCCGATCATCGCTCGGCTCTCGGGGCCAGCCGCCGCAGGATCGGTCGCCATGAGCCTGTTGTTGGTGGGCATGATGGCGAAGAACGTTACCGGCCAGTTTGCGATCATGAGCAACGCCCCAAGAATCCATCCGACGTGATCGGACTGCCACCATTCCGCGATGCCGAGCAGGAACCCCACGATTGCCAGCGGGGCCTGCATGGACAAGCCGCGCTTGTAGGCTGGCTTCCACTCGATCAGCAGGGATCGGTCGTCCAACTCCAGACGCGCAGGCTGCTCGGCAATATTGATGTAGAGAGCTGCACCGGAGAACACGGCGGCAGCAAGGAGCGCAAGCTGACCTAGGAGCATGTCAGTTCCCTTCAGGGCCTGCCTTCACGAGGCCCCTGCGTCGCGAGCATAGGTCTCACACGTGACCGGGACAATCATCCGGGCTGCGCGTTCACCACGTGATCGGGTCCATGCCGAATCGTCCCCAGGCGGGAATCTTGATCGCCGGGCGGCGCAGGTCGAGGCCGGCGACGAGGCCCATGAAGTCGATCTCGATTCCCTCGATCCAGCCGACCGCGATGCCCGCATAGCCGCCGAGCGAGATCTGAATGCCGGTGCGGCTGGGGGTCAGGCCCACGATGTCGCGCCAGGGCTGCCAGTCCTTCCCGAGCGCCGTCGGGGGCAGGGGAGCGGCGAGTTCGGGCACGGAGCGCATCACATGGGCCACGAAGGTGTTGGAGTTCGGGCCCGGCCAGGCGTTGTAGGCGCCGTAGCCCTGGTAGGGATAGCTCGCCACCGCCCGGCGCACCTGGGGGATCAGCCGCTCGGCCTCAGGCCCTTCGATCACCACCACGGGTTGGGGCGCATTGCCGAACCAGCGCCCGTCCGGCGCCCAGCCGTTGGTGCGCACCGGGCTGCCCCAGCCAACCTTGTCGTAGCGGGTATAGGTGCGGGCGCCGGCCTCCTTCACCACCACCCAGGTGTGGTGGGCGAAGATGCCGCGCCAGCGCCCGACCCGCGCCGCATAGACCGCCACGATGGCCTCGGGAGCCTCCGAGGCGGCGGGCAGGAGCTTCGCGCTCGACCAGTCGGCCGCGCCCCAATTCGGCGCGACATCGTCGCGCATGGTCCACCAGAGGGCATGGGCCCCCAGGGGAAGGATGAAAAGGGCAACGATGACAAGGAGAATGCGGGCGAGGGCGGCGAGCATGGGGTGAAGGTACGGTCGGGCCCTGCCTGCATCAAGGCACCGGACCCTATGCTCATGTTCACCAATGCTTTACCGGGATCCGGCACCAGTGGGGATTGCGGCAGGGCCTTGCCTTGCGCATGCCATGATCGAGGGCAAAACAGCATGACCTTCCCCGTCCCCTCTCGAAATTCAGGCCTCATGCGTTTCTCCTTCTCCCGTGTTGCGATCCTCTGCCTTGCCGGCGTTGCCCTGTCCGGCTGCGTCGGGGAGGATTCGGCGCTCGTCAGCCCTGCTGCCTTCAAGGTCGGCCTGAGCAAGGATCCCAAGCTGCTGATCGCCACCACGCGGCTGCCGGCGGGCGACCCGCCCCAGAAACCCTGGTTCAGCAGCGAGCGCTCGGCCGACATGATCTTCGCGGAAGCCCGCCTGACGCCGCCCTCGGATTCGCTCCTCGGGCGCGTGACCGCAAGCGACTGGACCATCGCCAAGGTCGATAACATCAATCGCAGCAACGCCGCGCAGGCCTTCGCTCAAGCCGCCTTCGGCCGCGACCTGCTGCTCTACATCCACGGCTACAAGGAAAGCTTCGAGACCGCCGCCACCTCGACGGTCGATCTGTCGGATGGCATCAAGTTCGCGGGCGTCACCGGCCTCTTCACCTGGCCGTCCGCCGCGTCGACCTTCAGCTATGTGGCCGACCGCGAGAGCGCCATGTGGTCCCGCGACTCGCTTGAGGACCTGCTGGCTGCCATCGCCAATACCCCGAGCGGCGGGCGCATCCACATCGTGGCGCACAGCATGGGCACGCTGCTGACGCTGGAAACCCTGCGCATGCTGCGCGCGTCGGGCGGCGAGAGCGCCATGGAGCGCATCGGCGCCGTGGTGCTGGCCGCGCCCGACATCGACATCGACCTGTTCGCCCGCGGGCTGGAGCGCCTGGGGACGGACGCGAAGAAGATCACCGTCATCAGCTCCACCAACGACCGGGCGCTCGCCGTCTCGAGCCGGCTCGCCGGCGGCATCGTGCGGGCCGGGGCGGCCGACCGCGAGCGGCTGGAGGCTCTGGGCGTGCGCGTGGCCGACGCCTCTGAGTTCGGCGGCGGCATCATCAACCACGACCTGTTCCTGTCGAACAAGGAAGTGCAGCAGGTGGTGAAGCGCGCGATCGAGCGGTCGTAGTGCATCGTGAGGAAAAGTGGACCCGGTTTTCGCTAGCGCGGCCCGCTGGGTCCGGACCACACGATGCGCTGCTCTCACAGTTGAGCATCGGATGAATCCCCAAAAGTGCAAGTCCACTTTTGGGTCCGATGCTCGATCGACCGCTCGAACAGGAGCGGCGCTCACACGATGAGGAAGTCGTCGTAGCCGAGCTGGGCCTTCCTCACGCCGTCGAAGGTGATGGAGCCGCCATCGGCGAGCTTGAGGACCGCATCGCCGGCGCCATTGTCCTTGATCATCCGGTAGAGGCCGGAGAAGTTCTTCTGGCCTGCAATCGCCTTCGTGATGCGCACCACGTCTCCGCCGAGGGGATCGAAGTCGAGGATCACGTCGTGCCCGGTCGGGCTGCTGCGGTAGATGAAGGTATCCGCACCGCTGCCGCCCGCCAGAGTGTCGTTGCCCTTCAGGCCCTCGAGCGTGTCGTTGCCGCCATAGGCGAAGATGATGTCGTTGAGCGCCGTCGCCACCTTGTCGCCGACCAGCGAGTTGTTGCTGTCGTTGCCCGAGATCGTCGGCTTGATGCTGGGCGCATAGGCGCGGATGTAGTCGATCTGGAACTCGGCCGGGAACACGGTCGTGCTGTCCGGCGCACCGGGCCAGTTGCCGCCGACGGCGAGACCGGCGAGGAGGTACATCGGCTCGTTCATGCCCGCCGGCGTCGCCATGGAGAACACCTGGGTGCCGTCGAGATAGTAGGTGATCGTATCGGCGGTCCACAGCGTGCCGTAGCTGTGGAAGCCGTCCGAGAGATCGATTCCGGTGGAGATCCCTTGAGTCTTGAACGCATGCTTGCCCGTGGCATCCTTCCAGTGCGAGCCGACGTAATAGGTCGACGGATCGTGGCCGAGCAGTTCGAGCACGTCGATTTCCGGCGGCCAGTTGCCGCTCTGCGGCAAGAGCCAGAAGGCGGGCCACAGGCCCTGGCCGGACGGCACCTGCGCCGATATCTCGAAATAGCCGTAGGTCTGAGAGAACGTCCCGTAGGTGTTGATGAGCCCCGACACATAGGGCAGCCCATCCGTCAGGCTCGTATCGGGGGACGGCTGGGCCGTGATGGTCAGAACGCCGTCGCCGGGTTGATACGGATCCCCGGAGATCCGGAACGGATCGAGGCTCGGGTATTGCTGGACCACCGCGGTCGAGCGGTCGGCGAAGTACTGCATCTCGCCGTTGCTCGCCAGCGTCCGCCCGCCCCACCAATACTTCGTGCCCCACACGGACGTATCGAGGTAATTGCCCGTAAATTCGTCGGAGAAGGTCAGCGTGTAATTTTCGAGATTGATGGCCATGGGGTCCCCGCAATTGCTTTAAAGAACTGCAGGAAGCTTCCCATGGGGAATATTACCGATCAATGAAACGGGCGGTGTAACCCGCCCGGGCCGGAGAGGTCGGGTCCCTCATTTGTTCAGAGGGTTATCGCAGGGTTGACAGGCTCCGGATCGTCACGGGCAGGGACGGCGAGGCGGCGCTATTCCGCCGCCTGCTTCGGCCCGTATCCGAGCCGGCCGTTCAGATCCTCGATGAGATTCACAGCGGCATCGGCAATCACGGTGCCGGGCGGGAAGATCGCCGAGGCGCCAGCCTGATACAGCGCATCGAAATCCTGCGGCGGGATCACGCCGCCGACCACGATCATGATGTCCTCGCGGCCGTACTTGGCGAGTTCGGCTTTCAGCTCCGGCACGAGCGTCAGGTGGCCTGCCGCCAGCGACGAGACGCCGATGATGTGCACGTCGTTCTCGATGGCTTGGCGCGCCGCCTCCGCCGGGGTGGCGAAGAGGGGGCCGATATCCACATCGAAGCCGAGATCGGCAAAGGCCGAGGCGATCACCTTCTGACCGCGGTCGTGACCATCCTGGCCCATCTTGGCGACGAGAATGCGCGGGCGGCGCCCGTCGTCGTGCTCGAACTGTTCGACGAGGTTGCGCACCTTCTCCACGGCCGGAGACGCCATGCCGACCTCCCGTTTGTAGACGCCCGAAATCGCCTTGATCTCGGCCCGGTGACGGCCCCAGACCTTCTCCAGCGCGTCCGAAATCTCGCCCACGGTTGCCTTGGCGCGGGCCGCCTTCACGGCAAGGTCGAGCAGGTTGCCGTTGCCTGCAGCGCCCTGCGACAGGGCGTTGAGCGCGGCATCCACATCGGCCTGGTTGCGCTCCATCTTGAGGCGCTTGAGCTTCTCGATCTGGCTCGCGCGCACGGCGGCGTTGTCGACCTTCAGGATGTCGATGGAGGCCTCGTCCGTGGACTTGAAGCTGTTCACGCCGATGATCTTCTGGTGGCCGGAATCGATGCGCGCCTGCGTGCGGGCGGCGGCCTCCTCGATCTTCAGCTTCGGAATGCCGGCCTCGATGGCTTTCGCCATGCCGCCGAGCTGCTCGACTTCTTGGATGTGGCTCCAGGCCTTCTGCGCCAGCTCATAGGTCAGCCGCTCGACATAGTAGGAGCCGCCCCACGGATCGATGATGCGCGTCGTGCCGCTTTCCTGCTGCAGGAAGAGCTGCGTGTTGCGGGCGATGCGGGCCGAGAAATCGGTGGGCAGCGCCAGCGCCTCGTCGAGCGCGTTGGTGTGCAGCGACTGCGTGTGGCCCTGCGTCGCCGCCATCGCCTCGATGCAGGTGCGGGTGACGTTGTTGAACACGTCCTGCGCGGTGAGCGACCAACCGGAAGTCTGCGAGTGCGTGCGAAGCGGCAGCGACTTCTCGCTCTGCGGGTTGAAGCCCTTCACGAGCTTCGCCCAGATGAGGCGCGCCGCGCGCATCTTGGCCACTTCCATGAAGAAGTTCATGCCGACTGCCCAGAAGAACGACAGGCGCGGCGCGAACTGGTCGATGGTGAGGCCGGCCGCAATGCCCGCGCGGATGTACTCGACGCCGTCGGCCAGCGTGTAGGCGAGCTCCAGATCCTGCGTCGCGCCTGCCTCCTGCATGTGGTAGCCGGAGATCGAGATGGAGTTGAACTTCGGCATGTTCGCGGAGGTGTAGGCGAAGATATCCGAGATGATGCGCATCGACCCTTTTGGCGGGTAGATGTAGGTGTTGCGCACCATGAACTCTTTGAGGATGTCGTTCTGGATCGTGCCCGAGAGCTTGGGGGCGGGCACGCCCTGTTCCTCGGCCGCCACGATATAGAGCGCCAGGATCGGCAGCACCGCGCCGTTCATGGTCATCGACACGCTCATCTGATCGAGCGGGATGCCGGCGAACAGGGTGCGCATGTCGTAGATGGAGTCGATGGCGACCCCCGCCATGCCTACGTCACCCGAAACGCGCGGGTGGTCGGAATCGTAGCCGCGATGGGTGGCGAGATCGAAGGCCACCGACAAGCCCTTCTGGCCGGCCGCCAGATTGCGGCGGTAGAAGGCGTTGGAATCCTCAGCCGTGGAGAAGCCGGCATACTGGCGCACGGTCCAGGGCTGGTTGACGTACATGGTTGGATAGGGACCACGCAGGAACGGCGCGATGCCCGGATAGGTGTCGAGGAAGTCGAGGCCTGCGCGATCCTCTGGCCCGTAGGATCCCTTCACGGCAATGCCCTCCGGCGTCAGCCACGGCTCGGCCGAGGCTTTCGGGGAGGATGCCAGGGGAGCGTCGGCAAAGGCGACGCTCGCGAAATCCGGGATGCTGGTCATGGGATGAAACGGATGCCCTTGCCGGTGGAAACGGATCGAATGAGGTGCATTCTAGGGCATCCGTCTGCGCGATGCTATCGGCGCAAGGTCTGAGCCGTCACCCCCGCTTCTCGGCGTTCCAGTAGCCGGAGCAGACCCGCCCGCCGGAGGTGGTCCAGGTGCCGCGGCCCATGGTGCCCGAGAGCCGGCCCGAGACGTTGGCCCGGTCCTGACCGCGCGAGATGCTGGCGGAGACGGAGCCGTTCGATTGAACCCGGCCGTTCACGTTGAAGCTCTCGGGACCGCCGTAGCGGGCTTGGCCGTTCTGGACGATGACCGGGTAGCGATAGGCCCGGTCGCAGGCGCCCTGCTCGGTGACCACCTCCACGCTCCAGTTGCCGTCGAACCGGTTGGTCTGAGCTTGGGCCTGGGGAGACATCGCGAGGGCCACGAGGGCGGCGCCGCCGAGCCAGGAAAGAACACGCATGAAACACTCCTTGAACAACAATGAATTGGTTGAACCAACGTGGGTGTTTCGGGCGGGGTTCCTCTCCCGGGACGGGCAGCCGCAGGCATGAAAAAGCCGCCGCATCGGACGATGCGGCGGCTTGAGGGAAGCGCGGCAGGTCAGCTCTGCGCGACGCTTGAGCGCTTCTGGGCGTTCCAGCGGCCGGAGCAGCCGTAGGAATCGACCTTCCAGACGCCGGAGCCGGACTGGCCCGCCAGGCTGCCGGAGGCCTGGGCCTGGGCGGAACTGCGGCGGATGTCGAGGCTCACGGAACCGTTGGTGGCGATCCGTCCGTTGATCTGCGCCGGCGTGTCGCCGGGCGTGCCGTGGTAGCGCACATTCCCCTGCTCGACCGTGATGGCATAGGTGTTGGTGCCGCAGATGCCGGACTCGGTCACCATCTGCACCTGCCAGGTGCCGTCGTGCTGGCTCTTGGGAGCGGCCAGGGCCGCGCCGGTGCAAACCATGCCGAGGCTCAGGGCCACAGCCGTTGTCTTCATGAAATTCGTCACCGCGGTCCCCCCGGTTGGTGGCCGGGAGGAGACCTCAAGCCTCCGCGCAGGCCATATCGAGAGCCTCGCCGAGAACCTTGAGGGTGTCGCACCCGGAAAAAATGAAGGTTGTGATGCCCGCTCCGGTCAGCTCTTTCTGATCTTCCCCGGGTCGGCCAGCCAGGAACATAAGTTTTGCTCCCGCCTGATGCAAGGTCCTTGCGGTCGCAGGGGCATGAAGTTTGTAAATTTCGTCAGTAGAGCAGATGCAGCTAATCTTGGCTTTACTGTCGATGAATGTCTGTTCAAGTTTCTTATGGTCCGTTAATCCATCGTTCATGATGGCTTCTATTCCTCCGGCCTCGAAGAAATTCTTGGCGAAGGTTGCGCGGGCGGTGAAATCGGCCGCGGAGCCGAGATTGGCCAGGAAGACGCGCGGCCGCGATCCCGTCCGGGCCCGATAGGCGTCGGCGCGGTCGCGCAGGCGCTCGAAAGCTTCCGCCGTACGGACCGAGGGCAGGGGGGCGACCGCCACCGCTTCCGAGGCCGCAGCCGTGGCAGCAAGCTGCGGCAGCGTCGATCCGCCCGCGGCCATCTGCACGAGGGAGGCGAATGAGGTTTCCTTTGCGCCCGCTGCAACAGGCGATGCCGGGCCGCCGTTCTCCTTCGCATCCGGCATCGGCATCAGCACCGTCACGTCCGCCTCATGGATGTTGGGAAACTCGCTCGTGCCGGTGATCGGCTCCCTGCGGGTGGCGACGGCCTTGTCCCGCTGGGCGCGCACGGCGGCGATACGGGCCTGCAGCGTTCCGCCCTTCAGGCTCTCCAGAATGCCGCCCTCGCGCTCGATCTCCTGGAACAGCCCCCAGGCCTTGTCGCAGAGCGCATCGGTGAGCGCCTCAAACCCGCCGGCGCCGGCCGCGGGATCGGCCACGCGGGCGAGGTTCGACTCGTCGAGCAGGATCAGTTGCGTGTTGCGCGCGATCCTGCGGGCGAACGCATCGGGCAGGCCGAGCGCTGTCGTGAACGGCAGCACCGTGATCGCGTCCGCCCCGCCGATGCCGGCCGAGAACGCGGCCACCGTGGTGCGCAGCATGTTCACCCACGGATCGCGCCGCGTGGTCATGCGCCAGGCGGTTTCCGCATGGAGGCGGATCGGCCTCGGCTCCAGGCCGCAGGCCTGCTCGACCCGCGCCCACAGGCGGCGCAGGGCCCGCAGCTTCGCGACTGTGAGGAACTCGTCCGCATCGGCCACGAGCAGGAACGACAGCGAGCGTCGCGCCGCATCGAGCGAATGCCCTGCGGATTCCAGGCCGCGCAGATAGCCGAGACCCGTCGCCAGCACGGCCGCGAGTTCCTGCGCCTCGCTGGCGCCGGCTTCGTGATAGGCGCGTCCGTCGGCGAGGAACGCACGGCCGCCGAAGCCCTGCTCGCTCAGGTGCGCAAGCGTGTCGCCCATCCGCCGGGCCATCACGTCCCAGGCGGCCGACATGCGGCCCATGGCGGCCATGGCGCTGAGCGGATCGAGGCCGAGATCGAGGGAGAGGTCGGCGAGTTTGTGGCCGCGCCGCTCGGCGAGCGCCAGCACGAGCGCCGCCATCTGGCGGCCGTGGCCGCCCGCATCGACGCGCAGATGAATGAGGTCGAGCATGACGCCGTCGAGCGCCCGGTCGAGATCCTCGATGGAGTCGATCGCGACGCCGAAGCCGCGTGCGGCAGGCGCTTTCCGGGTGACGAGAGTCAGCGCGTCGGCGCCGCCTTCGAGATCAGCCAGCGCCAGCTCATTGGCCCTTGCCGGCTCGGGATGATCGACCCGCTGCGAGACGCGCCAGCGGCCGGCCTGCTCGCGCGCCACCGGCGCAGAACCTTCCGCCTTCGGGTAGAGCGGCTCGATGGCGATGCCGTCGTGGCTGCGGGAGACGAGCTTCTTCTGGAAATCCGCGCCCTTCAGCACGCCTTCGACCCGCTTGAGCCATTGCTCGCGGGTCGCTTGCGGAAAATCGGCGGCGAGAGAGAGATCGTCCATGAGGGCCTCGTCCGGAGCAGGGCTGCGCGAATGGTGCGGGACAATACCGCGGTGGGGCGGTGAGGGAAATGCCTCCATCTTCCAAGAGACCATCACCGCTGAGTGGAGAACTCATCACTCCCGCTTGAACATCGCCAAGAGTTTCCGAAGCCAGAGGGACGACAGGGCAGGTTGAGACAGATTTGTAGGCTTCCACCATTCGCCGGATTGGGTCTCCCGCTGAAAATCAAACTGCTGGTTCGAGACGGAGATTATGCCTCCATCAGCATAAGCAACGAGGGCGAGAATGATTGGGCTTTCTGTTTCAGCCTGTTCGACCGCCTCGTGTACCATCATCGTAGGCGGCTGGGCTCCATGAGCGGCGACGAGATAGGTGTTGGGGTTGTCACCCCACAGAAGGTTACTTTCTTCCAGGTATGGCTTGAGGGCAGTTGCGTCGACTGGCTTTGACGGTTCTTCACCCTTGAAATCGAGAAGAAACAGCCTCAATCCGCGGCTTTCCAGGAATTCCGCAATCGGCTCCACGCTCTGGTGCAGGTATCTCATGAACGCATGACCACATTATTGTAGTAGCTGTACCTCTCCGTACGCTCTATCGAAATGAAATGTTGTATAAATTCAATTTGTCCAAGGTGTCATCCCGTCCTGCGTCACTTGGAATGACACGAGAATTTTTAGTTTCGAGCGAATTGCGAAAGCCTCGGGGTCAGGTACAGGATGAGGCGCGCGAACCCTCCCCCCGTTGCGGGGGAGGGTGGCGAGCGGAGCGAGCCGGGAGAGGGGAAGTCCTCATTTGAACTCGGCCCCTCTCCCGGTCCTTCGGACCACCCTCTCCCGCTGAAGGGGAGAGGGAAGGCGCACGTATGTTCTCACTCTGTTCTTGACAGTTGTCTTAAGCTCGGCTATATCGTTGTGCATTCCCGCCCTTCGAGGGGCGCGCTCGCGAGGCGTCGCAGGAGTGGGGTGGGAAGCGGTCCCGCCGCAGGTCTCGCACCCCTGTGATCGCGGGTGGCCGATCCTGGCTCTGACCAGGTCCGCTGAAACAAACCGCGCGTGACGAGCAGTCTGGCTCTCACCTTCCACACAACCATCGAGCCGGGCTGCCCAGCACGCCACCCTCGACACACCTTCAGGCTCGCAGCACATCGCTGCGGGCCCCAAGGCGCTGGCTCTTTGACACAGGCGTCGTCCTCGACCCACCCGCGTCATGGCCGGCCCTGTGCCGGCCATCCCGATCCTCTGAGGTGCCGCTCGTCATCACCGGCACAAGGCCGGTGATGACGCGTCGTTAGACCTGTCGATCAGACGAACTGCGACAGACCGGGGATCGAGCCGACGATGGGGCCCATCACGTCCTCGCCGGCCTTCTCGCGGCCATAGGCGAAGAGCTCCTTGCCCAGCGGCTGCATCTGGCCCATGGACACGCCGATGCCCATGAGCTGGCCGCCGAGCGCCATCACGCCGCCGCCCATGGAGCCCATCATGCCCATGAGGCCGCCGCTGGCGCCGGTCTTCGACTGCTCGATGGCATCCATGGCACCGGGCATCGCCTCGATAAGCTGGTTGACCTCGTTCTGCGGCCCTTCCTTCTGGAGGTAGCCGAGAATAATGCCGATCGCCTTGCGGGCGGTCGCTGCGTCGAGGCCCGTCTTCTGCGTCACGCGGGCGATGAGCTCTTCCATTTGATTCTCCTGGGAAAGGTTCGGCACGATAGTTCACAGCTGAACTGTTAAATCAAGAAACCTGAGAGTGGAAACTCGTGGCGACGCTTCTAAGATCCATTCAGGAGTATTGGAGAAGCACGATGCTACAGGACGGGACAATCTTCATCGGCAAAAGCACCAAGCCGGAATATCTCGATCTGAGGCTCGCGAACCGCCACGGCCTCGTGACGGGAGCCACGGGCACGGGCAAGACCGTCTCCCTGCAGGTGCTGGCGGAAGGCTTCTCCAACGCGGGCGTTCCGGTCTTCGCCGCCGACATCAAGGGCGATCTCTCTGGGATCGCCGCCCCCGGCAACGGCAAGGAGCCCCTGGTCAAGCGCGCCAAGGACATCGGCATCGAGTATGTTCCGGACAAGTTCCCGGTGGTGTTCTGGGACCTGTTCGGCGAGCAGGGCCACCGGGTACGGGCGACGATCTCCGAGATGGGGCCGCTGCTGCTCTCGCGCCTGCTCGATCTCAACGACACGCAGGAGGGCGTGCTCAACATCGCCTTCCGCATCGCCGACGAGCAGGGGCTGCTGCTGCTCGACCTGAAGGACCTGCGCGCCTTGCTGCAGCTCATCGCCGAGAATGCCAGCGAACTCACCACCGCCTATGGCAACGTGTCGAAGGCCACCATCGGGGCCATTCAGCGTCAGCTCCTCGTGCTGGAGAACCAGCAGGGCGACGAGTTCCTCGGCGAGCCGGCACTCGACATCAAGGACCTGATGCGCACCGACCGCGATGGGCGCGGCATCGTCAACATCCTGGCGGCGGACAAGCTCATGAGCAATCCGCGCCTCTACGCGACTTTCCTGCTCTGGCTCATGTCGGAGCTGTTCGAGGAGCTGCCGGAGGTGGGCGACCTCGACCAGCCCAAGATGGTGTTCTTCTTCGACGAGGCGCATCTGCTCTTCAACGACGCGCCGAAGGCCCTGGTCGAGACGGTGGAGCGTGTCGTGCGCCTCATCCGGTCCAAGGGCGTCGGCGTCTATTTCATCACGCAGAACCCGGCCGACATTCCCGAGAGCGTGCTGGCGCAGCTCGGCAACCGCATCCAGCACGCGCTGCGCGCCTATACCCCACGCGAGCAGAAGGCCGTGCGCGTGGCCGCGCAGACCTTCCGGCAGAACCCGGCCTTCGATACGGAGAAGGCCATCACGGAACTCGGCGTCGGCGAGGCGCTGGTCTCGACGCTCGAGGGCAAGGGCGCGCCATCCATGGTCGAGCGCACGCTCATCGCGCCCGCCATGGCGCAGGTGGGGCCGATCGAGCTCACCGAGCGCCAGGGGATCATCGCGTCGAGCCCCATGAAGGGCAAATACGATCAGTCGGTCGATGTGGAATCGGCTTATGAGATGCTCGCCAAGCGCGCCGAGCAGGCCGCCGCCGACGCGAAGGCGGCGGAAGGGGGAGGCGGCATCCTCGACATGCTCGGCGGCCTCTTCGGAACGACGGGCCAGCGCAAGGGCTCGATGACGGTCGGCCAGCGCGTCACCCGCGAGGTGACGCGAACCATCGTCAACCAGACGGTCGGCAACCTCGCGGCCGAGATCGGCAAGTCCATCGGCGGCCGCCAGGGCAGCTCCATCGGCCGCGCCATCGTGCGCGGCACCCTGGGCGGGCTGCTGCGGCGCTAGCCGATCCGTCTTTCTCCTCTTGCGGCATCCTCCCGTTGGATGCACCTTGTCGGCCGCCATACACACCAACACAGGGCCACCATGTCCCAGCTCGACCAAGTTCTTGCAAAGATCGATTCCGACCTCGACACCTCCCTGGAGCGCCTGTTCCAGTGGCTCAAGGTTCCGTCCATCTCCACCGATCCCGCCTACAAGGACCATTGCCGCACGGCCGGCCAGTGGCTCGTCGACGAGCTGAAGAACATCGGCATCGAGGCATCCTTGCGCGAGACGGGCGGGCACCCGGCCGTGGTCGGTCACGCCAAGGGCGACGCGAAGCTGCATGTGCTGTTCTACGGCCACTACGACGTGCAGCCGGTCGATCCGCTGGAGCTGTGGGAGCGGCCGCCCTTCGAGCCGCGCATGATCACCCTGCCCGACGGCCGCAAGGCCATCAGCGCCCGCGGCTCCTCCGACGACAAGGGTCAGGTGATGACCTTCGTCGAGGCCTGCCGCGCCTGGAAATCCGTGACGGGCTCGCTGCCGATCAACATCACCTTCCTGGTCGAGGGCGCCGAGGAGGACGGCTCCAAGTTCCTGCCCGAGTTCATCGAGGCCAACAAGGACGAGCTGAAGGCCGACGTGGCACTCGTCTGCGACACGGGCATGTGGGACCAGAACACGCCCGGCATCACCTCGTCTTTACGCGGCATGGTCTATGAGGAGATCATCGTCCGCTGCGCCGACCGGGACCTGCATTCCGGCACCTTCGGGGGCGCTGCGCGCAACCCGATCCATGTGCTCTCGAAGATCATTGCCGCCATCCACGACGACAACGGCCGCATCACCATTCCCGGGTTCTACGACGGCGTTCATGAAACGCCCACGCAGGTGCTGGAGCAGTGGAAGGGCCTGAACCTGACGGAGGAGGAGTTCCTCGGGCAGGTCGGGCTGAAGCACTCGGCCGGCGAGAAGGAGCACATGCTCATCGAGCAGATCCAGTCGCGCCCGACCTGCGACGTGAACGGCATCATCGGCGGTTACACGGGCGAGGGCACCAAGACGGTGATCGCGGCGGAAGCCCGCTGCAAGGTCTCCTTCCGCCTCGTGGGCGATCAGGACCCGGTTGCGATCTCCAAGAACTTTGAAGCCTTCGTGCGCGAGCGCATTCCCGCCGACTGCTCTGTGGAGTTCATCCACCACAAGGGCTCGCGGGCCTTGGCGCTGCCGCACGACTTCCCGGCCATCACGGCGGCGAAATCCGCGCTGCACGACGAATGGCAGAAGGATCCTATCGTCATCGGCATGGGCGGCTCGATCCCGGTGGGCGGCGACTTCAAGCGCACGCTCGGCCTCGACACGCTCTTCGTCGGCTTCGGCCTCGACGACGACCGCATCCATTCGCCGAACGAGAAGTACGACCTCAACAGCTTCCACAAGGGCACCCGCTCCTGGGCGCGGATCCTGGCGGCCCTGGCGAAGTAAGGGCTGAAGCAAGAGCCAAGGAGGGGCGGGCTGATCACCCCTCCGTTTCCTGTCCCGCATCATTCATCACCGATTTATGGGGAATGCTTATGGATCGCTGGCCTGTCCCAGGAACTCAGGCATGGCCGACGGGATGGCGCCTTGTCGTCCTGGGCCTGAGCGTCGCGGCATCGATCGCCCTTGCCCTTACCGCCGGCTGGGGCTTCTGGGGTGCGCTCGTTCTGTCGGTGATCGCCGTTCCAACCGCCGATCTGGCCTTTCGCCGGCTGGCGGCCAGGCGGTGAGCCTCGGGCGTCGATCTCACACGAGCCCGTCGAGGGACGGGATGACGGCTCGGGGCGCGAGTTCCGCATACTCGTCCGGCAGGCCGAGCCGGTTGACCCATATCGCGTGCAGGCCGAATGCGGCGGCGCCCGCAATGTCCCAGCGGTTCGAGGACACGAAGGCGATCTTGTCGGCGCTTAACGACAGGGCCTTGAGCGCGAGGTCGTAGGTCCGCGGGCTCGTCTTGAACACCTTGGCTGCATCGACCGAGAGGACAGCATCGAAGCGATCGGTGAGACCCGCCGATTCCACGGCGGCCTTCAGCATGCCCGGGTCGCCGTTCGACAGGATGCCGGTTTTCAGGCCGCGCGACCGCAACCTGTCCAGTGCCGCCGCAACCTCGGCATAGGCATCGAGCGAGCGATAGGCCTCGAGCAGCATCGGCCGGACCGAGCGGTCGACATCGGGAAATCGGGCGAAGGCATAGTCCAGGGCCTTCTCCGTCAGGGACCAGAACGGCTCGTACTGCCCGGCGAGCGACAGCACCCACGAATACTCAAGCTGTTTCGAACGCCAGACCTCGGAGAACCGCGCAGCGTCCGGCCCGACGGCTCCCATGTGGCGGCCGACGGCCGAATGCACGTCGAACAGGGTTCCATAGGCGTCGAACACGACGGCGCGGATCGGGGCGGGGAGGGTTGCGGAAGATGACATGAAGGCAAGCTTCGCACCGGATTTCCCCATAGGCAACCGATCAGCCCTTCGCATGGGACCCATCACAAGACTTTATGCCCCGGCCAGCAACCAAGCGATTGACGGGGGCGGCTCCAGAGGGTTCGATGGGACAGGATTTCTGACCGATAAGGACAATGCACGTGGCTTGGTATTCGCAAACCTGGAACTGGTTCAACGGCAGCTGGCAGGAGGGCAATCCGCCCCTGATCGGGCCGCGCTCCCACGTGTCCTGGCTCGGCTCCTCGGTGTTCGACGGCGCCCGCGTGTTCGAGGGCGTGGCCCCCGATCTCGACCTTCACTGCGAGCGTGTGAACCGCTCCGCGCTGACCATCGGCCTCAAGCCCACCATGGAGCCTCGCGCCATCGTGGATCTCGTTCGCGAGGGCGTGAAGAAGTTCGCGCCCGGCACGGCGCTCTACGTGAAGCCCATGTACTGGGGCGAGGCCGAGGGCCTGGCCACCATCGCGCCAGATCCGGAATCGACCCAGTTCTGCCTGTCCCTCTTCGAGGCGCCCATGCCGGTGCCGGGCGGCAGCTCGCTGACGAAGTCGAGCTTCCGTCGTCCGACCCTCGAATCCATGCCGACCGATGCGAAGGCCGGTGCCCTCTATCCCAACAACGCCCGCGTGATCCGCGAGGCGAAGGAGAAGGGCTTCGACAACGCTCTCGTGTGCGATGCTCTCGGCAACATCGCCGAGACCGCGACCTCCAACGTGTTCATGGCCAAGAATGGCGTGGTCCATACGCCGTATCCGAACGGTACGTTCCTCAATGGCATCACGCGCCAGCGCGTGATCCAGCTCTTGCGCGACGACGGCGTCCAGGTGGTCGAAGGCACCCTGCGCTACGAGGATTTCGCCGGCGCCGACGAGATCTTCATCTCGGGCAACTATTCCAAGGTGATGCCGGTGCTGCGCATCGATTCCCGCGATCTCCAGCCCGGCCCGTTCTACCGCCGCGCCCGCGAGCTCTACTGGGCCTTCGCCCACGACAAGGGCGTCCTCAAGGCCGCCTGAGCGCCTTCAACGAAGTTGTGAACGATGCACGAGGCGGCGATGGTCGCCTCGTGCCCTACATGGCTCCAGCATTGCGCTCAAAGCTGGAGCCTTCGATGCGGTTCGTTCTGAAAAGCCTTGTGGCCTTTTGTCTTCTAACGGCTCCGGCCGCGGCAGAGCCCGTCGATCTGGAGCTGGTCTTCGCGGCCGACGGCTCGGGCTCCATCGACAATGAGGAACTGCGCCTCCAGCGGCAGGGCTGGGCCGATGCGCTGACCAGCCCCGATGTGCTCACCGGCATCAAGGACGGCCCCCTCGGGGCCATCGCCGTCGCCTTCATGGAATGGGGCGGGCCGAGTTCCCAGGTGCTCATCGTCGACTGGCACGTGATCCGCGACGAGGCGAGCGCGAAGGTGTTCGCCGACAAGCTCCTGAGCGCTCCCCGAGGCGCGACGGGCTACAACTCCATCTCCAACGCCATCGATTTCTCCGTGCGTCTCGTGGAGAGCAATGCCCATGACGGAACGCGCAAGGTCATCGACGTCTCGGGCGATGGGCCGAACATGAACGGCCGGTCCCTGGAGCAGGTGAGGGAGGAGGCGCTGGCCAAGGGCTTCACCATCAACGCGCTCGCCATCCGCCGCCCCGGCAGCGGCCGGCCGGGCGGGCCCGGCGGGATGTCGCTGGAGGATTACTATGCGCAGAACGTCATCGGCGGGCCCGGCTCCTTCGTCGAGATCGCCGACGAGATGCGGCCCTTCGCGCTGGCCGCCCGCCGCAAGCTCCTGACGGAGATCGCCGGGACGGGCGGGGCTACGCGCCATGCAAGGCGTTGACGGAAGACCTTCTGCCTGAGGACATTCCCGATCGGGATGCTAGAGTGAGCCCATGGCGAATCTCGAAAGCTGGATCATCGAACAGGGGCTGCGCGGCGCGAACGTGACGGCGCTGCTCTCCGGCTTCGTCGACGGGCTGAGCGCGGAGGGCGTGCCGCTGGTGCGGGCCTACATTGCCCTGCCGACCGTCAACCCGACGATCCGCGTCTATACCCATGTGTGGACCCGGTCTTCCGGCACGATGGTCGAGGGCGTTTCGCATGAGCGAAACACGAATGCCTTCGAGTCCAGCCCCTTTGCCTACATGATGCGGACTGAGCAGACCGAAGGCTACTGGCGTGTCGACGGTCCGGACGCCGAGCGGTTCGGCGTGTTCGAGGATGTGCGGCGCGAAGGCGGAACGGATTACCTCGCGCGCCTCTTCAGCTTCGAGAATGCGAGCGCGCCCGATCTGCGCGGCATCGGCATCTCCTTCTCGTCCGGCCGCCCCGAAGGCTTTCTGCCGGCGGAAGTCGCCCGCATCGACGCGCTTCTGCCGCTCCTGGGGCTCGCCGCCTACCGCATGACCCTCTTCGATCTCACGGTCGCGATGCTGGACACCTATGTGGGCCTGTCCGCCGGCCGGCGGGTGCTGAGCGGCGAGATCCGGCGCGGCGTCGGCACGACCCTGACAGCCGCCCTGCTGTTTGCCGATCTGCGCGGCTTCACCTCCCTGGCCGATGCCTCGGGCATGGATCTGATCGGCCGTCTCGACCAGCACCTGGAGGCGATGGCCGAGCCGGTCGCGGAGCAATGCGGCGAGGTGCTCAAGTTCATGGGCGACGGCGTTCTGGCGGCTTTTCCGATCTCGGAGCACCGCTCCCGGGAGGAGGCCTGCGCGGCCGCCATTCGGGCCGCCCAAACGGCGCTCGAACGCAACGAGGCGGTCAACCGCCGGCACAGGACCCCGCTGAGCCTGGACATCGCGCTCCATTGCGGGGACGTGTTCTACGGCAATATCGGGGCCGCCGGGCGCCTCGACTTCACGGTGATCGGCCCTGCCGTGAACGAGGCGAGCCGCATGGAAGCCCTGTGCAGCACCCTCGACTGCGCCCTGATCCTCTCGGAGAGCGTGGCCTCGGTGAGCCCGGTGCCGGTCCGCTCCCTCGGCAGCCATCGCCTGCGGGGCATCGCTGCGGAGCGGGAGCTGTTCACCCTCGCGCCCGTCAGCGGCGCGACAGCCTGACCCCGAGGGCTTTCAGCCCCACCAGCAGCGCACCGCCATAGAGGAGGGCGCCGGTTATCCCGAGGATTGCGAGCAGGATTTCGCTGTTCCAGGCGGGGAGCCGGGCGGTCCACTCGGACAGCGGAACCGGTGCGAACCAGGCGAAGGCTCCGAGCAGGAGGCTCGCCACGCCAACGGCCGCTGCCGTGCGGCCCAAGGTGCCGCCAGGGGCCATCCAGTCCTTCCGCACGGCGAGAAGGACGAGGAGCCCGAGATTGACCCAGATGCCGATCGCGGTAGCAAGCGCCAGGCCGACAACCCCATAAGGACCCGTCAGCACGATTTTCAAGGCCACGTTCACCGCCACCGCCGTCAGCGATGCGATGAGCGGCGTCACGGTGTTGGAGCGGGAATAGAAGCTCGCCACCGCGGAGCGGATGAGCACGGCGGCGGGCAGGCCGATGGCATAGGCGGCAAGCACGGCGCCGGAGCGCTCGGCGGCGGCTGCATCGAACGCGCCGCGCTGGAACAGGGCCGACATGATCAGGTCGGGCATGGTGACGAAGGCCACGACGAACGGAGCCGCCAGCGCCAAGGTCAGCCCCACGGCCCGGTTCTGGGCGCCGTGGGCGCCGGTCACGTCGCCGGCGGCGATGCGGCGGCTCATCTCCGGCAGCAGCACGGTACCGGCGGCGATCCCGATCACGCCGAGAGGGAGCTGATAGATGCGTTCGGCATAATAGAGCGAGGCGACCGCGCCGGTCGGCAGCAGCGAGGCGATGATCGTGTCGGCGAAGAGGGCGAGCTGCACGCCCGCCGAGCCGATGACCGCCGGCCCCAGCACCTTGAAGAAGTGCTTCATGGCCGGATCGAAGCGCGGCGCCTCAAGCCTCGGCGCGATGCCGAGGCGCCTGGCCGAGACCCAGACCAGCAGCAGTTCGAGCACGCCCGCCGCCGTGACGCCCCAGGCGGCGGCATAGCCGGCATTCGGGAACAGGAAGGCCACGGCGAGCGCCGCCACGATGGAGACGTTGAGCAGCACGGGCGCGGCAGCGGCGGCCGCAAAGCGCTCATGGGCGTTGAGGATCCCCGACAGGATCGTCACCAGGGTGATGAAGAGGAGATAAGGGAAGGTGATGCGGGTGAGCGTCACCGCCAGGTCGAACTTGGCCGGGTCGTCGGCGAAGCCGGGAGCGAGCAGGGTCACCACCACGGGCATGCCGATGAGGGCTGCTGCCAGCAGCACCACCTGGACGATCAGCATGAGGGTGCTGATGCGGCTCGCGAACGAGCGGGCCGGGGCGGCGCCCTCCCGTTCGAGGACACCCGCATAGGTGGGCAGGAAGGCGCTGTTGAAGGCCCCCTCGCTGAAGATGGCCCGGAAATGGTTGGGAATGCGGGAGGCCACCACGAAGGCGTCGGCGATGGGGCCTACGCCCACGACGGCGGCCAGCACCACGTCGCGGACGAAGCCGGTCAGGCGGGACACCAGCGTCCAGCCGCCGACGGATAGGATCTTCTTGAACATGGATCAGGCCCGGCGCAGTCGGTAATTGTCGGGAACGAGGTCGCTCGAGATCTCCGCAGCGCCGCCGATCCGCTCCGCCACCACGTAGAGCGGCCGTCGCTTCACCTCGGCGAAGATGCGGCCGACATATTCACCGACGATGCCGAGCGACATGAGCTGGATGCCAGAGAAGAACATGATCGAGACGATCAGGCTCGGGAAGCCGGGCAGGTCGGTGCCGAACAGGAGCGTGCGGACCATGAAGAACAGGGCCGTGGCGATCGCCAGGAACGAAACCAGGAACCCGATATAGGTCCAGATCCGCAGCGGCACGGTGGAGAAGGCCGCGATGCCGTCGAAGGCGAAGCGGAAGAGCTTCCTGAAGCTCCATTGGGTGGTGCCGAAGCGGCGCTCCTCCACCACGAAGGGCACGCCCGTGGCCTTGAAGCCGATCCAGGCATAAAGCCCCTTCGAGAAGCGCGCCCTCTCGCCCAACGTCCTCAGGACCTCGACCCCCTTGCGGTCGATGAGGCGGAAATCGCCCGCGCCCTCGGGCAGGGGGATCTCCCCGAAGCGGGAGAAGAGCTTGTAGAACGCCTGGGCGAAGCCGCGCTTGGCCCGGGTCTCGTCCGAGCGGTCGGTCCGCTGGCCGTAGACCATGAGGTAGCCGTCCCGCCAGCGCTCCACGAAGGCTTCGATCATTTCCGGCGGGTGCTGAAGGTCGGCATCCATGATCACCACCGCATCGCCGCTGGCGTGATCGAGCCCGGCCGCGATGGCGATCTCCTTGCCGAAGTTGCGGCTGAAGGAGACGGCTCCGATCCGCGGCTCCTTCCGGCCGATGTCCTTGATGATGGCCAGGGTGTCGTCCCGGCTGCCGTCGTCCACGAAGACCACTTCCCAAGCGGAGGTGATCCGGTCGAGGACCGGCAGCAGGCGCTCGCAGAGGGGCGCGATGTTGGCGCTCTCGTTATGAACCGGGATGATGACGCTGAGCTTGGGCGACGCCACTGGATGACCCCTTGATTGTCGGGCTGCATCAAGAGCCGAGTTTGCGCCTTTGCTCAAGAGGATTAGGGTGCGGCAGAACCGTTTTCAGGACATTCATGAGCTTCTCCCGCAACGTCATCCTCTGTGCCGACGATTTCGGCCTCGCCGAAGGGGTGAGCCGGGGCATCGTCGAGCTGTCGGAGATGGGCCGCCTCTCGGCCACGGGAGCCATGACCAACATGCCCGGCTGGCGGCGGGCTGCGGGGAGTCTGAAGCCGCTGAGGGGCCGGATCGCCGTAGGCCTTCACCTCAATCTCACCACGGGATCGCCCCTGGCCCCCATGCCGCAGCTTGCCCCGTCCGGCATGCTTCCCACGCTCGGGGATCTCCTGCCGAAGGCTTTGAAGCGCCAGCTTTCGGCGGATGAAATCGCCCGGGAGATCGAACGTCAGCTCGACGCCTTCATCGATGGCCATGGAGCGGCGCCGGCATTCGTCGACGGCCACCAGCACGTGCATGTGCTTCCGGGGATCAGGCCTGCTCTGATCGAGGTTCTGCGGAAGAGGGGGTATGCCGGGCGTGTCTGGCTTCGCGATCCCTCGGATCGGGTGGCCGCGATCCTGCGCCGCCCCATCGGGCGCAGCAAGGCGCTGGTCGTGAAGTCCCTGAGCCGGGGCTTTGCACGAGGCGCTCATGCTGCCGGATTTCAGACGAACAAGGGCTTTTCGGGCTTTGCCCCGCTCGACCTCTCCGTCCCGGCGGCCCGCGTGTTCGAGGAGGCATTCTCGAGGCTCGGGCCTCACCCGGTCGTCATGTGCCATCCGGGGTATGTGGACGACGAGCTGCGGGCGCTCGATCCGGCGGTGGAAAGCCGTGTCGCGGAGCTGGACTATCTGAAGTCCGATGCTTTCGGTGAGTTGCTGGCGGACAGGCGGTTGAAGCTCGCTCCTGTCCCTTGAGACGGAGCAGGGCCTCAATTTTCCCTGAAATTCAAGGAATATCGCGTATAGTCAGGACAGTGCAGGCTTATCCGGGGGCTGAGGGGCCAAGGGAGAAGGCCGATGCAGGAGGCGTCCTCCGTCAACGAGGCTGAGCGGCTGGCTGCGCTTGCCCTCTATCAGGTGCTCGACACGCCGCCCGAATTCGCCTTCGATGCCGTGACCGAGCTTGCGGCGGAGATCTGCAACTGCCCCGTGGCGATCGTCAGCCTGATCGACGAGCGGCGACAATGGTTCAAGTCCAAGTATGGCCTGCCGGCCGATTTCACCGAATGTCCTCGCGAGATCACCGTCTGCAACTCCACGGTCTGCGCGAACGATCTCGTCTACGTGCCCGACCTGACGGCCCATGAGCGGTTCAAGCATGTCGGCGTGGTGACGGGCGAGCCGCATCTGCGTTTCTATTGCGGCATGCCGCTGATCTCGCGCGAGGGCTACGGCCTGGGGACCCTATGTGTGGTGGCCTTCGAGCCGCGGGAGCTGCGCCCATCCCAGCGGGAGGCCGTGCGCCGTCTCGCGCAGCAGGCCATGGCCCTGCTCGAGCTGCGGCGCCAGCTTCTGGAGCGCAACGCCCTGTTGACCGAACTGGCTCAGGCCAAGGCCTCGGCCGAGGAGGCGCGGGACCAATCCGAGCGATTGCTGCGCAACATTCTGCCGGAGCCGGTGGCCCACGAGCTGCAGCATCGTGGAAAGGTCGAGCCCCGCTTTCATGAGGCGACCACCATCCTGTTTGCGGATTTCAAGAAGTTCACCCTGCTCACGGAGTCCCTCGACCCCGCGCGGCTCATCGATCAGCTCGACCAGAATTTCGGGCGCTTCGACGAGATCGCGGTCAACAACCGGCTGGAGACCATCAAGACCATCGGCGATGCCTATCTTTGTGCAGGCGGGTTGCCCATGCCGAGCCGTACGCACGCCATCGACACCTGCCTGGCGGCGTTGCAGATGCAGGCCTTCATCCGGAGCGCCAATCGCCAGCGCGAAAAATTTCGCCTCGCGCCCTGGGAGCTGAGGATCGGTATCAACTCAGGCCCGGTGATCGCCGGTATCGTCGGGCATCGCCGCTTTACCTATGACATCTGGGGCAATGCGGTGAATGTCGCGCAGCGCCTCGAGGAGGCCTGCGAGCCCGGGCGGGTCAACATCTCCGCCAGCACGTTCCATCATGTCTCCCGCCTGTTCGACGCGGAGGCACGAGGATCGGTCGGCGTCAAACATATCGGCGCCACCGATATGTACTTCCTCGACCGCATCCGGCCCGAGTTCAGCGCCGACGCGGACGGGGTGACGCCCAATGCGGAGTTCTGGCGCGCGAGCGGCGCAGGATAAAATAAAAACGGGCCTCCGAAGAGGCCCGTTTGACGGTGCGGTATATCGCTTACTTCGTCGCCTGCTCGAACATCTCCTCGACATGCTCCCAGTTCACGAGATTGTCGAGGAAGGCTTTCACGTAGTCGGGGCGGCGGTTGCGGTAGTCGATGTAGTAGGAATGCTCCCACACGTCGCAGCCGAGGATCGGCTGGGCGCCGTGGACCAGCGGGTTCTCGCCGTTCGGGGTCTTCATGACGGTGATCTTGCCATCCTTGACCGCAAGCCAGGCCCAGCCCGAACCGAACTGGCTCACGCCGGCCTGGATGAAATCTTCCTTCATCTTGTCGACCGAGCCGAGATCCTCGACGATCTTCTTCTCGAGCTTGCCGGGGAGGGCGCCGCCGCCATTGGGCTTCATCCACATCCAGAAGTGGATGTGGTTGTAATGCTGTCCCGCATTGTTGAAGAGGGCCTGGTTCTTGCCGTAGGAGCCCTTCACGACCTCCTCGACGCTCTTGCCCTCGAATTCCGTGCCTTTCAGCAGGTTGTTGCCGGTGTTGACGTAAGCCGCGTGGTGCTTGTCGTGGTGAAACTCCAGGGTTTCGCGTGACATGTAGGGCTGCAGGGCGTCATAGGCATAAGGCAGTTCGGGCAGGGTGAACGACATCGGCGTCTCCTTTGGATTGAGCGACCCGGGGCATCGGACCCGAAAGTAGTGGCGACTTTGGGGTCGATCCGATGCCCGTCTTGTGCGACCGCGCATCGCCGGATGCGCTTGAGCGTTAGTTAAAGCGCAGGAGCCCTAAGAGCAACGGCCAAGCTCCGGACTTTTTTCTGCCCAAGCTTCCATCGCGGTTGTCTTTTGCCTATACAAGCATAGCTTTGCATTCAATAACTATAGTTTGCGTATGATGGAGACAGCATGATCATCGCTCTTCTGGCCCTCGCTCTCGCGATGATCGTTGGCGGATTGCTGGCTGCCTTCTTCGGATGGGATATCGTTCTGGTCGAACGCGGCTGGACCATGGTGATCGCCGGCAGCGTCACGGCGGCGAGCGGTGCGCTTCTCCTCGGCCTTGCGGCGGCGGTCTCCAAGCTGGCGAAGATCGAAAAGCGGCTCTCGGAGCTGCAGGCGGGCTCCGGGATCGATGAGTTCGGTATGAGCCGTCACGCCGGGGCACTTGCCGGCGCCGGGCTTGCGGGTGTCGCTGCGGCAGAGACGGCCGATGCCGACGAGGATCGCACTGACGACAGCCAGCCGACCCTGCCTCTCTTCGAGGAGCAGGAGAGACGCGAGCAGGACGAGCCTCAGGACAAGCCCATGGTGGCCGCCGCCGAGTGGCCCACCGACAGGGATGCCGCCCCTGTCATTCCATTCCCACCGCGGACCACCCCGATTGCCCCGCCTGCCGGGGACGAGCAGGAGCAGGACCTCAAGGTGCCTGACTTCCTCCTGGCAGACCGGCGGCGCAATGATGAGGAGGGCCCTCTCGTTGCCGAGCCGGGTCTCGAGGTCGAGGTCTTCGAGCTGGGTGATGACCGCGAGCCCGGAGGCAAGGATCGTGACCGGAGCGATGAGCCTGCCGAGGCCGTTGCTGCCGTCGATTCCGAGACAGAGTTGCAGCGTGGCGACGATACTGCCGCTCCGGAGGCCGATCAGGAGACCCGGTACGAAGACGAGGCGCCGTCCGACGAGGAGAGCCCGGCTACGGTCATCGGCACCTACAATTCCGGCGACAACAAGTACGTGATGTTCTCGGATGGCTCCATCGAAGCTCAGACCCCGAGCGGCACCTTCCGCTTCCAGTCCCTGGACGAGCTGAAGGAGTTCATCGCAGCCGGCGGCGAAGGCAATTCGTCGGCTAGTCTTTGAAGAGCGGCGCCAGGGCGCGGAACTCGTCCGTCGCAGCCCGTTCCATCCACTCGAAAGCCACCATCTCCGTGGTCACCCAATGGCATCCCGCATGCAGCAGGCGCGCGCAGGCGGCGTTGACGCTATGAGGCGAGCGGCTCGACACCGCATCGGCCACCACGAAGACCTCCAGGCCTGAGGCCCTGAACTCCAGGGCGGTCTGCAGCACGCAGATATGCGCCTCGGCCCCGCAGATCACAAGCTGATCGCGGCTGCTGCCCCGCATGGTTGCGATCCGCTCCGCAATCGAAGGCTCCCGGGCGGCCGAGAAGGTGGTCTTCGGCAGGGTGACGGCCTCCGAAGGGAGCGCCTCCGCCACCGATGGAAGGGTGGCTCCCAGCCCTTTGGGATACTGTTCCGTCACCGTGACGGGGATCTTGAGCCGCTTGGCTGCCTCCAGCAGGATGGCCAAGTTGCGCACAAGGCCTTCGCTGTCGTGGATCGCGGGCATCAGGCGGGCCTGAACATCGACCACGACGAGGTGCGAGCGGCTTGCGTTCATCAGCATGGCGTCATTGATCCGGGTTGAAGATCGGCGGAGCGCCGGGGATCGGCAGGGTCATGGTGAAACGAAGCCCTTCTTCGGGGAAGTTCATCGAGACGTCCGCCTGAAGCTGGGTGGCCAGGACCCTTTGCAGCAGGCGGGATCCGAAGCCCTGACGGGTGGGCGTGCTCACCCGCGGACCGCCATGCTCGGTCCAGGCAAAATGCAGGATCGGCCGCTCCTCGCCCGGCTCCACCCGCCAACGCACCTCCACCTGGCCGCCAAAGGTCGACAGAGCTCCGTGCTTGGCCGCGTTGGTGGTCAGCTCGTGAATGGCCATGCCGATGGGCACCGCCGCCTCCGAAGGCAGCTCCACATGGGGTCCCTCGACGATGATGCGGTTTCGCGCCTCGTCCTCGTAGGGGCCGAGTTCGGTCTGGATCAGGTCCTCGAGAGCAGCCTTCTGCCACAGATCCTCGGTGAGCAGGTTGTGGGTGCGGGCAAGCGACACGATGCGGCCGACGAAGCCCTGGTAGAACTCGTCGATGCTGGATGCGGTGCGGGCGGTGGAGCCGACGATGGCTTGGACGGTGGCGAGCGTGTTCTTGACCCGGTGATGCAACTCGCGGATCAGCAGCTGCTGGCGGTGCTCCGCCTGCTTGTGCTTGGTGACGTCGATATTGACGCCGATGATCCGGGCCGGAGTGCCGTCCTGCCCGTAGAAGATCATCAGGCTGCCTTCGATGTGACGGAAGGAGCCATCCGGGAGCGGGATACGATACGTGAAGGCCATCTCACGATCGCCTCGGGCAATCGTCTCTCTAAAACTCTTCTCGAACGCATTCAGGTCAGCCGGGTGAATGCGGGAGCTCCAGCCTTCGTAGGTGCCCTCAAAACTGCCGGGCTCGATCCCGAACAGCTCTTCCTGCTCCGACATCCAGGTAATGGCGCCGCTGCCCACATCCCAGTCGAAGACCCCGATCCGCGCGGCCCGTTGAGCCAGGGCGAGCCGCTCCTCGCTCTTGCGCAGGGCCGCTTCGGTCTCCTTCAGGTTGTGGATGTTGATGCTCGTCCCGATCTTGCCCTTGAACTCGCCACTGGAATCGTAAAGCGAGCCAACCCGAACGATGTGCCAGTGATAGGTGCCGTCGACCGAGCGATAGCGCATCTCGGCTTCCATCACATCGTCGGTCGCCTTCTTTGCATCCTGCATGATGGCGGCGAGATCCTCGGGGTGGACGATCGACAGCCAGCCATGGCCCAGGGTCTGCTCCCGCGAAAGCCCTGAGAATTCGAACCAGGTCTGCTCATTCACGTAATAGACCAGTTCGAGTTCCGGCGTGGCGATCCATGCAAATCCGGGGAGCGCTTCGGTAAAGGTCCGGAACCGGAACTCGGTATCGTGCAGGCCGCGTTCCGCACGCAGCTTCTCGACGGCCGTCCAGGTGCGCTCAGCCACATCCTCGACCAGGGCCACGTCCTCATCCGACCAGGAGCGCGGCATGGACGAGATCACGTAGAGAATGGCCGTGATGTGGCCTTCCTTGAGCAGCGGGACGGTCAAGACGGCCCGGGCATTGATGGTGCTGTAGAAGCTCTGGAGAGTAGGGCTTCCCGTTCGCGGATCCGTGGCGATATCCTCGATGGTCAGGGTCTGCCCCACCTTCGAGTCGTCAATCATGCCATGGAGGAATTCCTGCAGGCGATACGCCCGGCCCTCATTGCTGATCGCACCTCTCGACCATTCGCGCTCGACGAGCACCACGCCGCGGCCATCGTCCACCTCGCCATAGCCGACGCAGTCCACCTTCAGGAGCTGGCCGATGCTCTGAGCGGTCGCCTCCATGGCGGCGAACGGATCCTTGAAGCTCCGAAGCTGCTCATTGAGCTTCAGGAGATAGTCCTGGCGGCGCCGGGCATCCTTGAGCTCTTCCTTGGCGCGCTCGCGCTCGGTCACATCCTGCGTGACGCCGACCAGGCGGACCGGCCTGCCATCCTCGAAAATCGGCGTGCCCCTGACGAGGAGGCGACCGATATAGCCATCAGGACGGACGATCCTGTGCTCCACATTGAAGTCCGACCGGGTCGCCAGCGCATAGGTGACGGCCTGGTTGATGCGCTCCACATCACCCGGATGCTGCAGCTTCTTCAGCTTCTCGAAGGTCAAAGGCTCATCGGCCGGCAATCCGAGGTGGGCCCTGCAGATCGGATTGGCCGTCATCTCGTTCGTCACGAGATCCCGCTCCCACGATCCGAGGCGACCGATCTCAAGCGCCAGACGCAGCATGGCGCTGTTCCCGCGTGAGTCCGTCCCGCTGATGTCTCGGCCCTTCTCCTGTGTGCTGGGCTGCCGCTCGCCTTGCGGCGCAACGGCTTTTGGAAACGGAGGAACGTCGACCCTGTTGATCATGAACAATGCTCTGGAGCTGCGCCTGCTGCTTTCTAAGCATTTCTGGAGGCTACGTCACCTCATGCCACAAAGTCATGCGTGAGGGCGGCAATAGATCATAAGAGGGAGTGACGAATAAACGGAAGGTTAATTCTCGGGACGGTCCGGGTTGAAAATGGGCGGTTCGCCTGGGATGACCATGGTCATGGTGAAGTGCAGGCCCTCCTCGGGAAACTCCATCTGCACCTCAGCCTGGAGCTGCGTGGCCAGCACGCGCCGCAGCAGGCGGGATCCGAAGCCCTGACGGGTGGGCGTGCTCACCCGCGGACCGCCATGCTCGGTCCAGGCAAAATGCAGGATCGGCCGCTCCTCGCCCGGCTCCACCCGCCAGCGCACCTCCACCTGACCGCCAAAGGTCGACAGAGCTCCGTGCTTGGCCGCGTTGGTGGTCAGCTCGTGAATGGCCATGCCGATGGGCACCGCCGCCTCGGAGGGCAGCTCCACATGAGGACCTTCGACGATGATGCGGTTTCGCGCCTCGTCCTCGTAGGGGCCGAGTTCGGTCTGGATCAGGTCCTCGAGAGCAGCCTTCTGCCACAGGTCCTCGGTGAGCAGGTTGTGGGTGCGGGCGAGCGACACGATGCGGCCGACGAAGCCCTGGTAGAACTCGTCGATGCTGGATGCGGTGCGGGCGGTGGAGCCGACGATGGCTTGGACGGTGGCGAGCGTGTTCTTGACCCGGTGATGCAGCTCGCGGATCAGCAGCTGCTGACGCTCCTCGGCCTGCTTGCGGTCGGTGATGTCCTGAACGACCCCGGTCATGCCGCTCGGGGTACCGTCTTGGTTGTAGATGACCTGGCCCTGAGCCGCGACCCAAATCTGAGCATTGTCGTTCAGGCGTCTGACCCTGAGTTCGGTGCTGAACTGTTGCTGGTTTTGAATGGCATCCATCTTGGACTCGATCATCCGAGGCAGATCGGTTGGATGGATTTGCCTTGCCAGTTCGTCCTTCTTGATCGATCCGCGGGTGAGGCCGAAGATTTCGGCAGCCCTGTCCGAGAGGGCGAACATATCCGTGCCGATATCCCAGCTCCAATCCCCCATCCTGGCAGCCTGAAGGGCAATGCGGAGCTGCTCCTCGCTTTTTCTGAGCGCCTCTTCCGTCACCTTCAGATCGTGAATGTCGACGCTGGTGCCGACCCAACCCTTGAACTCACCGGTTGCGGAGTGGATGGGGGCGCCTTGGATCAGATGCCAACGGTAATGGCCCTCGTGCGATCTGTAGCGGGCCTCCGTCGTGTAGGGTGTATGGAGGGTGACGACCGGCACAAGCTCCTCACTCATTCTGGCCATGTCGTCGGGGTGAATGGCCCGCGTCCAGCTGTGGCCGAGCGCATCTTCGCGGGGAAGGCCCGAATAGGTCACCCAGCGCTCGTTCGTATAGAGCAGTTCGGTTTTGGGATTGAGAATCCAGACCAGGGCCGGCAGCGACTCCGCGATCAATCGGAACCGCGCATCCGTTTCCCGGAGATCCCTCTCGGCCCGGGCCTTCTCCACGGCCGTCCATGTCCGCTCGGCGACGTCCTCGACGAGGGACAACTCGTCTCCGAACCAGGCGCGGGGCTGGGACGTGTGCATGTAGAGCACGGCCGTCAGCTTCTGGTTCTTGAGCAGGGGCACCGCGAGAGCCGCCCGGGCATTGATCGTGCTGTAAGCCGTCTGGACCTCGGGATTGTCCGCGCGCGGGTCGGTCCTGATGTCCTCGACGAAGATCGGCCGGCCCAGCTTGAGTTCCGCCATCATGGTGGGCAGGAAATCGTAGAGACGGTAGGCCCGTCCCTCGTTGCCGATGGCCCCCTTCGACCATTCGCGCTCCACCAGGATAACGCCGCGCTCCTCGTCGACCTCGCCGTAGCCGGCGCAATCCACCTTGAGGAAGCGTCCCAGGCTTTTGGCCGTGGCCTCCATGATGGCGTCGGGATCCTCGAGGCTGCGCAACTGATCGTTCAGGTTCAGGAGGAACTCCTGACGGCGCTGGGCCGAGTGCATGTCCTCCTTGGCCTGTTCGCGGGCCGTCACGTCCTGGATGATCCCCATCAGGCGAACGGGTTCCTCACCCTCGAAGATCGCGCCTCCCCGCACGAGGACGCGTCCGATGCCCCCATCGGGCCGGATCACCCGGTGCTCGACGTTGAAGTCCGTTTTCGTCTTGAGCGCGAAGACGATGGCCTGGTCTATCCGGTCCATATCGCCGGGATGAATGAGCTTCTGGAACTCCTCGTAGTTCAAGGAAGCATCCAGCGGCAGGCCCAGGGTGGCCTTGAAGGTGGCAGTTCCCGTCACCTCTCCGGTCCTGAGATCGCGCTCCCAGGACCCGACCTTGCCGATGTCGAGCGCCATGCGCAACTTGCCGTTGCTCAGGCGCAGGGCATTCTCCGTCTCACGCAGGCGGCGTTCCAGATCGGCAAGGCGTTGCCTGTCGCTCTCTCCATAGGAAGCAACATCGGCGGCCGTCTCTGAAGGGCGCCTTTCGGTCATCGACGCATACTCTCGGAATCCCTGGTCTCTCCCGGCTGCCTCGAGCTGAGCGGCAGGATACGGTACAACGAGACATAGGGCTCTGCGTCAGGTCTGAAACCCCCCGATGCACTTCAGCGCGAAGGTATAGGCGAGGGCGACCTCCTCGAGGCGGTCGAAGCGGCCGGCGGCGCCCGCGTGCCCGGCCTCCATGTTGAGCTTGAACAGGATCGGGCCGCCGCCCGTCATGGTGGCCCGGAGCCGCGCCACCCATTTGGCCGGTTCCCAATAGGTGACCCGCGGGTCGGTGAGGCCTGCGAGCGCCAGGATGGCCGGGTAGGCCTGAGGCTTCACGTTGTCATAGGGCGAGTAGGACAGGATGGTGCGGAAGGCGGCCTCGTCCGCGGCCGGATTGCCCCATTCCGGCCATTCCGGCGGGGTGAGGGGCAGTTCGCTGTCGAGCATGGTGTTGAGCACGTCGACGAAGGGAACCTCGGAGATGATTCCGGCGAAGAGGTCCGGCGCCAGATTCGCCACAGCCCCCATGAGCATCCCGCCGGCGCTGCCGCCATGGGCGACAATGCGGCCGCGTGAGGTGTAGCCCGCCTGGACCAGAGCCTCGCCGCAGGCGATGAAATCCGTGAAGGTGTTGATCTTCTTCTCGCGCTTGCCCTCCATATACCAGCGCCAGCCCTTCTCCGTGCCGCCGCGGATATGCGCGATGGCGTAGACGAAGCCCCGGTCGACGAGGGACAGAATGCCGGTGCGGAAGCCCGCCGGCATGGACATGCCGTAAGAGCCGTAGCCGTAGAGCAGGCAGGGGGCGGAGCCGTCGAGGGCGACCTCGCGCCGGTGGACGATGGAGACCGGCACCTGCTCTCCGTCGGGAGCGGTGGCGAACAGGCGGCGGGTCACGTAGTCGGCCGGGTTGTGCCCGCTCGGCACCTCCTGACGCTTGCGTAAGCTGCGCTCCCCGGTGCGCAGGTCGTAGTCGATCACCTCGCTCGGGGTGGTCATCGACGAGTAATGATAGCGGATCGTGTCCGTGTCGAACTCGTAGCCGGCCGAGAAGCCCAGGGAATAGGCTTCCTCGTCGAAGGCCACACTTTGCTCGGCTCCTGTCGCGAACTCCCTCAACACGATGCGCGGGTTCGCGTTCTCCCGCTCGAGGCGCACGAGATAGCGGGCGAGCGCCACGTGGGAGAGGATCATCGTGCCCGGGCGGTAGGGCACCAGATCGCGCCAATGATCGCGCCCGGGTGTGGCGACGGGAGCGGCGACGATCTTGAAATCCTCGGACCCGTCCGCGTTGGTGAGGATGATCAGATCGCTCCCGTGGTGCTCCACGTCGTATTTGAGCTGCGGCGTGCGAGGTTCGACGACGCGCGGTGCGGCCGACATGTCGGACCGGTCGAGGAGCCAGATTTCAGAGGTTTCATGGTCGCTCGCCTCGATGAGCACGAAGGCATCCGATTGCGTGGTGCCGAGCTTCACGAAGAAGCCGGGGTCCTTCTCCTCATAGACGACCTGGTCCCGGTCGGGAGCGGTGCCGAGGAGATGGCGCTTGACGCGCACGGGGCGGTGGTTCTCGTCGAGTTCCACGTAATAGAAGCCCGACGAGTCGTTGAGCCACACGGCGCCGCCGGAGGTCTGGGCCACCTCGTCCGGCAGATCGGTGCCGCTTTCGAGATCGCGCACGCGGATCGTGAAGTATTCCGAGCCTTTGATGTCGGCGCCCCACGCGAGGAGCCGATGGTCGGGGGAATGGTCCGCGCCGCCGAGATCGAAGAAGGGATGGCCTTCGGCCTGCCTGTCGCCGTCGAGCATGATGGTCTCAGCCCCACCGTCGCGGGGCTGGCGGCAGACGAGCGGATGCTGCCCGCCCTCGCGATAACGGGTGAAATAAGCATAAGGACCGTCCGGCTCGGGAACGGTGGAATCGTCTTCCTTGATGCGGCCGCGCATCTCGGCCACGAGGCGCGACTGGAATTCCTCGGTGCCCGCGAAGGCTGCGGCAGCGTACGCGTTCTCCCGCTCCAGGCAGGCGCGGATCTCCGGATCGAGAACCGCCGGATCCTTGAGAACCTCCTTCCAGTTCTCAGCCTTCAGCCATGCATAGTCGTCCCGAACCTCCACCCCATGCATCGCGAAGACGTGCGGTCTGGCCGGAATTGAGGGAGCAGCAGGCAAAGGGTGAAAGGGGAGGCGTTCGGGTTTCATGAAATCTTCCGGTGAGGGGAGCGGGAAGGGATTATGCACAGATAACTCCGATTTCCCATGCAGGGTCCGCAGGGGGCAGAACAGGTGCCGGGAGGTTCTGTTTTAGTTACTTCTTTGGGACCAACGATGAAATTCGTGTGATCAAGGCCCTAACCTATGGGCACAGGCATTAACTTTTGAATGCAGGTTTATTGCACAGTGAAAGATGATACGAAGTTTTCCAAAGTTTTCCTTTTGAACATCTTGCATTGCGGCTGAATTTGCCATACTTGGACGAGCAGGCACGATTTCTGTGCAAGTACGGTGCGGTTCTAGGAAGAGGCAAGCATTGCTTCAGACGAGAATGCTCAAAGATAGGTTGAAAAGCTTTTTTGAGCTGTTCTAAAGAGCCGGAAAGGAAGAAAATCAAAATGAGCGACAACATCGCTGCTTCGAACTACATTGAGCTGGCTGCTGATATCGTTTCTGCCTATGTCAGCAATAATTCTGTTCCTTCGTCCGATCTTCCGACCCTGATCAATGAAGTCCATACGGCTCTTCTGCGTGTCGGGGGCGGCACGGTGGAAGCTCCGGTCGAGGCGCCCAAGCCCGCGATCCCGGTGAAGAAGTCGGTGACCCCGGATTACATCGTCTGTCTCGAGGATGGAAAGAAGTTCAAGTCGCTGAAGCGCCACCTGCGCACGCAGTACAACATGACCCCCGAGCAGTACCGCGAGAAGTGGGGCCTGCCCGTCGATTACCCGATGGTGGCTCCCAACTACGCGAAGGCTCGCTCCGAGCTCGCCAAGGAAATGGGCCTCGGCCAGCAGCGCCGGAAGCGCCGCTCCTCGCGCAGCGCCAGCTGAACGACACGCATTCTCTGAAATCAGCCGCCCCTCGGGCGGCTTTTTTCATTCCGGAGCTCCGCTGAGACTGGAGCTGATCTTGGCTCCTTGCGCGAAGCGGCTTCGATAGGCGGCAGGGCTGGTGCCGAGCCGCGACCGGAAATGATGGCGCAACGTTGCGGCGGAGCCGAAGCCGGTTGCGCCGGCAATATCCTCGATCGAGTGCCGGGTCGTCTCCAGCATTTCGCGGGCGCGGATCAGGCGCTCACCCAGCAGCCACTCGCCCGGCGGCAGGCCTGTCGCGGCCTTGAAGCGGCGAAGGAACGTACGCGTGCTCATGCCTGCCTCTGCGGCCAGCATGTGGATCGGCTGCTCTTCGCCGAGCCGCTGCCGCATCCGGTCGAACAGGGGAGCGAATCGTGCCCCCTCCCGGGCCGGTGCAACGGGGCGCTCGATGAACTGCGCCTGGCCTCCCTCGCGATGGGGCGGCACCACGAGGCGGCGGGCAAGCCGGTTGGCGATCTCGGGGCCGAAATCGGTGCGCACCACATGCAGGCAGAGATCGATTCCCGCCGCGCTGCCGGCGGATGTCAGCAGCCGGCCCTCGTCCACGTAGAGCACGTCCGGCTCGACCTTGATCTCGGGATAAGCCCTCGAGAGCTGTTCCACGTAATGCCAATGGGTCGTCGCGCGGTGTCCCGACAGGAGGCCGGTGGCTGCCAGCGCGAAGACACCGGAGCAGATGGACATCAGCCGCGCGCCGCGCTCATGCGCCCGCCGCAGAGCGTCAACAAGCGCCGGCGGGACCGGCTCGGCGGAGGCTCCGCGCCATCCGGGAATCACGATGGTGTCCGCCTGCTCCAGGAGCTCGAGGCCGCCATCGGCCATGATCTGGAAGCCGCCGATGGCGCGCAAGGGGCCCGGTTCGATGGCGCAGACGGCGAAGCGGTACCAGTCCGGGCCCATCTCCGGGCGCGGCAGCCCGAAGATCTCGACGGCAATGCCGAACTCGAAGGTGCTCAGGCGGTCATAGGCGAGGGCGACGACGAGGCGGTTTGGCATGATCTTTACGTCTGTTGGCGGGAGCGCCGCTTTCCACCATGACGCCTCTGCGGAACTCTGGCCACGGCTTTTCCACAAGGAGGATCACATGCCAGCCAGTTCCGTCGCGGCCATTCCGGCAGCCGCACCCGCCGTCGCGCAGGCGCATTTCGCTGCTCGCCTTTCCTTGGAGACCGATTGCGCCGATGTGCACGAGGCATCCGCGAGCGGTGAGGCCGACTTCGTGGTCCTCGACGTGCGCGGGCCCAAGGCCTATGCCCGCAGCCATGTGCCGGGCGCGCTCAACCTTCCCCATCGGGAGATCACGCCGGAGCGGATGTCGGCCTGGCCCGGCTCGACACTGTTCGTGGTCTATTGCGCTGGCCCGCATTGCAACGGCGCCGACAAGGCCGCACTGAAGCTGGCGCAGCTCGAACGACCGGTGAAACTGATGCTCGGCGGCATGACCGGCTGGGCCGACGAGGGGTTTCCCTTCGCGGAAGGGGCTGAGCCCGGAGCGCTGAACCTCATGCCTGCAGCATGATCCAGTATGCTCCCCCGCCGGAAAAAAGCGGGGGAGCATTGCGGCCAATGTGCGGGCGAACCCTGGGCTGTCCCAGTTATCCTCAGTCTTATCAACAGTTTTGAATCGCGTTGACAACTAGGAATATGACCCCACTATCGAAGAAGGAAGGGGCAGCCCTTCCTTACTTTATTTATAGGAACGAAACATGAACATTGAAGACGGCGATGCGCTTCATCAAAGTATTGCCGCGGCAGGATTTTCACCCGTGGAGAAGGGTGGTTCGAAGAGGCGCAGAGGACATGCGAAGAACAAGACTGTTCCGGCAGCAGGACAACCGGCAGGTGATTCCCTGACCCGGGAGGCAAGGCGCCTGCTGGGGGCGCTCGGCCAGCCGGAGACCTGGGCGTTCGTCGATCCGACCGATCCGTCGAGCGTGCTTATCCACAGGCGCCGCAGCGGCGTCTCGGTCGGGGCAGGGAGCTTCGCGGCGGCGTCGGCGGAGGACCTCGTCGGCAGGGACCTCGCCTCTTGGCAGCAGGCAGGCTCGGGCCGCCGGACGCTGCAACTGACGTCAGCCGGCGAAGCCCATCTGCGCCGGGCCGCCGCGCCCGATGCGGATCTCGCCTTCCTGCATCAGCACCGCGAGACGCAGGCCACGAATGTCGAGACCGCCATGGGCACGACGCGCGTGCGGATCGACACGGAAGAGAGCCCCCTCGACTGGCTGCGCCGGCGCCGGGACCGCAACGGCGCGCCGATGATCGATGAGACAGCCTACCAAGCGGGAGAGCGGCTTCGCACCGACATCATGCTCGCAGGCCTCCTGCCGGGCGTGACGGCGCGGTGGGATGCGATGCCGAAGACCGGCGGCCCTGCCTCACCGGGCGAGGCCACGGAGCGGATGGTCGCAGCACGCCAGAGACTCCGCCACGCCTTCGATGCCATCGGGGGCGATTTCAGCGACCTGCTCCTCGACCTGTGTGGCTTCCTCAAGGGGCTGGAGCAGATCGAGCGGGAGCGGCAATGGCCCGCACGTTCGGCCAAGATCGTCGTGCGCCTCGCCCTCACGCGTCTCGCGGAGCATTACGGCATCGAGGCGGAAGCGCGCGGACCGGCAGCCTCGCGCGGCATCCGCACATGGCAGGCGGTGGTAATCGAGGGCGGGCGGATCTAGGAGGCAGCCAGCGCCATCTGCGCATCCCGGCGAATGCGCTCGACCATGGATCTGACGCCGTTCGACCGTTGCGGCGTCAGATGCTCGGACAGGCCGAGTTCCTTGAACAGGCCGAGCGCGTCCGTGGAGAGCGCCTCGGACGCGGTCTTGCCGTCATAGAGGGAGATCAGGAGCGCCACGAGGCCGCGCACGATGTGGGCATCGCTGTCACCGAGCAGGTGCAGAACCGGCTGCCCCCCGGAGGATTGCACGTCGGTCTGGAGCCAGACCTGGCTGGCGCAGCCCTGGACCTTGTTGGCGTCGCTGTGGGCATCGTCCGGCAGCGGCTCCATCAGCCGGCCGAGCTCGATGAGGTAGCGGTAACGCTCCTCCCACTCGTCGAGCAGCTCGAAGTTGGAAACGATTTCGTCGATGGTCGGCAGCATGGAAAACCTGTGATGTCTGCCGCTCATATAGCCACAGGGCTGCCGTTTGGCGACGGGTGCGCCGGAATCTACGTGCGAGGCTTCGCTGCGGCCGACGCGCGGTCCTCAGACTTCAGGGTATCGGCCGGCCTGGAGGCGTCCGCCAGGGGGAAGCCCGAGGACGTCATGATCTTGTCGACCACGGCCTGCTTGGCGCTGTCGGGCAGGGCCTTCCAGACGGTCTCCAGGTGGCCCGGACTCTCAGGCTTGGGCGACGGAGAAGAGGCGGCAGGCTCGCTCGCCTTCGGCGTGAAGAACGCCTCGAGGGCAGCGGTGCCTTCGCCTTTCTGGCGAACCGGCGAGTAGTAGAAAATGGCGCCGACGATCAGGACGAAACGGAGAATGGACAACATCGGAGGTGACTGTATGGCCTGAAGCGAACAATGATGCAGCACCATACCGGACCCGGCGCGTCCCGCGTAGGCGTGTCGCGGGAAACCTGCAAACAGGATGAACGAAACCTTGCCGCTTTTAGTCGACGCCAAGTTGTTGTGGGGCAATGGAAAACTTGAGCGCTCTTCGCCGACCCGCAGCCTGCGGATGCCGGAATCGATGCGGCCTTGGCATCTCCCCGGTCGCACGGCTGCGGCAATTAGGTTTCGTTTAAGCGCCCTCTGGCAGGCTCCATTGCTAGAGGGACAGCGAGCGGAACACGCCGCGGGCTTGTCCTTTTGCTGACGTGGTCCAAAACGACCTCATCTTTATGAGAACGGAACGATCCCTTGCGCGAAGCTTTTGCCGATCAGCCCGATGACGATCTGGACCTTCCCGCCGTCGTGCGGCGCAAGGCGCCGGCGCGGCCACCGCAGCGGCGGGCCGCGAAGCCTCAGCGCAGGCTGGGCATGGCCGAGCAGGCCGCCGCTTTCGTCTTCGGTCATCCGCGGCAGATTCTCGCGGCCCTGTTTCTGACCGGATGCGGAGGGGCGATTGCCTGGAACGCGCTGGCGCTGCAGAACAGCCGCCATCCCGCGCCTCTCTTCAACACGCGCGAGATCGTGCTTGCCCCTGAGCCATCTCCTGAGGCTGGAGCCGATCAGCCCTTGCCTCCGGTGCGCCCTGGAACTGAACTGACCGAGCAATCGTCGACAGGACCGAATCCGCATGCCTTCGTTCCGCATGCAGCTGCGCCTGAAGCAGGTGCGGTTGGAGCGGCAACGAAGCCCGTGGCGCGCAGCCCGATCACGGAGATGATCCGCAACGGCGGACAGCCCGCGCCGGCCGCCGCGCCTCCTGCCCGGGCACAGCAGCCTGCGCCGGCAGCGCCGCCGGCGCGCACCGCCGCACGCGATCCGATCGCGGACATGATCCGCATGGGCGGTCCCGTGCCGGTGCCGCCCGGCAATGTAGGCCGGCCCGATCCTGGCGACACGGTTCTTGCAGGACAGCGCGCCCTTGCGCGGCTCGGCTACAGCGTGAAGGTAGACGGCCTGATGGGCTCCGGAACCAGGCAGGCCATCGAACGCTTCGAGCAGGACCGGCGCCTGCCGGTGACGGGCGAGTTCAACGGGCGCACCATGCGCGAATTGTCCAACGCATCCGGCATCGCGGTTCAGTAGTGGCACGCCTCCGCTCGGACTTCTGGGTCTCCGCTTATCTCCGCCGCTGCTCGGTGGAAGGCCTCGACGCTGCCCTGCGCAAGCGTGGAGCGGCCGAGGCCGGAGCCATCTTCGTCAAGGTCGATCATCTCGACGGCACTGCAAGCCTGTACGGCCCCGCGCCGCAGGTATTCCTCGATGACAGCGGCGAGCGACTCTTCGCTCCCATCCTGCAGGGCGTGATGCCCCTCGACGTGGAGGAGCGCATGACCCGCGAACTGCGTTTCGATCCCGATCTCTGGCTCGTCGAGGTCGACGACAGGCAAGGCCGCCATCTCCTGGATCTGGCGCCGGGCGACTAGTTTCGCGGATCGATCCCTGTCAGAGGGCCCTGCCGACGGTCATCTGCGATCGGAATTCTTCGTCGCTGTCGATGAAGGCCGCTTCCGTACCGGCCCCGACCGCGTCGAAGAACCGGCTGACGAAGCACCGAAAGGTTGCGCAGAGAGCAATGTCGCAAATCTGCCGGTCCGAGAATCCTGCTGACCGCAGTCGGTCGATGTCGGATTGCGAAATACGCGACGCATCGGTGGCGACTTTCTCTGCATAGGACAGCATCTCTACGTCCTTCGCCGACAACCCTGCCGTTCGAAAGTCGTGCTGAACCGCAAGGACGGCGTCCTTCGATCCGAGGTCCGCGATGAGCTGCTTGCTGTAGACCTGTGAACAATAGGTCGACGGGATGTGCTTTGCGGCAATCAGCGTGATCAAACGCCATTCGCGCAGGCCAAGGGAAAAGCCGGCCCGGATCCTGTCCGAGAAATCTGTGTAGATCGGCAGCAGGTCGGGACGGGCGGTGAAGCATTTCGTCGCTTCCATGACGAATCCGAGCTGCTCCCTCTGCCGCTCGTAGATCTCTGCGACCCTGCCGGTTGCGTTCTCTTCCTCAATCGTTTCCAGGAACATCCCAACCTCCGGCCAATGTGACAGAATGAGAAATCCTACCAGAAACCTTGGTCTGGAGGCATCCTCCTCTGAACGGAGGCACCGCATCCGCAGGCGGTGCGCCGGCTGTTCATGCCTGATGCTCTCGCGACAGCACCCGCACTCCGAGGATCGCCTCGACGAGCGCAAGCGCGACCGGGCCGGGAACGTCCCGCACTTCGCGTACCAGCTCCCTGATCGCCGAGAGTGGATAGGACAGGGCAGGGTGGAGGCACAGGAAAATCCGCGTCGCATCCCTCCTGTCCAGACCGAGTGCTTTCAAGGCGAGGGCGAGCAGACGATGCCGTCCGAGTTCGAGCACCCGCCATTCGGTCGAGATCGGAAACCCCAGCAGAGCCGAGAGAAGTGCCTCCAGCCGCTCCGCATCGCCCCGCCGGCTGACGGCCAGCAGTTCTGCAACATCCCCTTCGGTGAGGACGCACGACAGAGTGATGCGTCGCCGGGCCAGCATGGCGGCGACGTGTTCGCGGATCGCTGCGCGCCGCTCGGTGTCGGCCGCGAGATACAGGAGCGCTTCGTCGCCAGTCGGAAGATCGTCGCGCCTGAGAAGGATGCGGGCGAGAGCAGGCCGGCAGCGTGCGCGCTGCACCAGGAGCTTGAACGAGCCCGTCTCGGGTGCAACGGCCTGGTTGGCCGCAAGAGTTTCCGCGACAGCTTCCTCGCCGAGCAGCAGCAGCCTCCGGACAGTTGCGGGATCGAGATCGGAGCGGGCGGCGAGCCGCAGGCGTCCTGCAGGCGTTGCGAGCTGCCGGCGGTTCACCGTCTCGGGGAGATGGGTGGCGTGCTGGAGCACGAAGGATCGTGCCTCCGGGCAATGCTGAACGAGATAGTCGAGAACGGGTGGCGGTGCATCGGCACAGGGCGCGAGGATGCGGGCGAGCGCCAGGAGAGTGGCCGCATCCGCGCGCGGCAGGGAGCCGAGCATGAGTGCTTCGAAAGTCTCAATGCTCTCCCTGTCGCGGGCGGGCGCGGCGACAAACATCTCCGCGTTCACCTTCAGGAGGGCGGCGCGCATGTCGGGCGTTGCGCTCTCGGAGGATCCGAAGCCCGACAGGCCCGACCACAGATCCGGGTTCGAGGAGGACGTCATACGCAACTCGCTTCAACGCAACTGCTCAAAAGCTAGAGGGCGCATCTTAGCGCATCTTTAACGGGAGGCCGCTGCACGGAATGTGATCGATTCCAACCGGAACATAAGCGCAGCCGTGAATGTTGTTTTCATGTCAGGCCCGGCATTTTTCAGCATGACGGAGCCCGGCGGAAACCATCTGTTAACCATGAGTCTCTTTTTGTGAGTCAGTCGTCGAGGCAACCAGTGGCACCGTAGAAGAGGAGGGCAGCATGCAAGACGTCTGGACGAGATCGCCAGGAGTGGTGATCGCATTCCCGAATGTTACCGAGCGGCCGGCGCGTCCGCATCTGCCGGCTGACGAGCCCAGAGGCGAGATCCTGCTCTTCACGGGCGTCCGCTACGAGAGGCCGGCGTCCAATCCAGGTCCCTCCCGCCCCTTCGCCTCCAAAGGTCCCGGCCGTCGCCGTTCTTGATTAATCTTTTTTGCCGAAGTAGCGCCGTTAGGCGTCGTTAGAGGCTGGTCACGTCGCGCACCATCAGCACCGCATCCGGTCCATAGCTTGCGAGCTTTGCCCCCAGGCCCGGAATAGCGATTACGCGAAAGCCCGCCTTTTCCCAGAAGACTTGCGATTTGTTGACGGCGACCAGCGACAGGTTGCTGAAGCCTGCCTCGCGCGCATGGGCCACCAGCCGGTCCGTGATCTGCGCGGCATAGCCTTTGCCCCGCGCATCGGGCAGCAGGGCGACATCATGAATGTAATAGGTCGTAGCCGGGGACGGGACTGCGCCGAGAAGCCGGTTCAAGGGCGGCGGCTCCGCGAAGCGCCAGGGATGGGTGAGGGCATAGCCGATGGCGCGTTCAGCCTCGGTCAGAACGAAGCAGCCCTGCGGATAGAGGCTCTGCCGCTCGGCCAGGACTTCCGGATCCTCCGGGTGGCTCACATGGATCCTGTCCGCCAGAGCCTGAACCTCGCCCAGGTCCTGCGGGGTCATCGGCCGCCAGGGCATGAACGTCAGGCGTCCTGCTCAGCCGTGCAGGAAACCGCCTTCGCCATCTCTTCTGCCTGGGGCCGCAGACTGGGTGCGGGTGCGACGACGCGCACGATCACGAAGCCCTGCAATTCAGGGGCAACGATCCTCACGTCGCGGGACGGGTCGTTCTCGTCCTCGGCGGCCCTGGCCTCGTCGAGCTGGCGCGCCGTCATGGCAACGATCTCAAGCTCGCCGCGCACGGCGGCTCGATCCGTCACGGCGAAGAACACGCCGCCCGTCTCCTTGTGGAACGAGAAGGAGAGAGGGAGCGAGCCCGTGCGGGCTGCAACCCGCATCGGCCCGTTCCGCAGGTCGAAGGCGCAGGTTGCCACTGCCGTGGCTGGATCGGGAGCAGGCAGCCAGGTATTCGCGCCGCCGGGAGCGCTGATGATCTGCGCCTTGTCGGCGGTGAGGGTCGCCTGGACCTTGGAGAAGGCATCCTGATCGGCCAGATAGGGGCTGGCCAGGATGGCCGCGATGTGCACACCCAGGGCTATGACGAGGCCGCAGAGGGTAGCGATGACGAAACGGCCGAATCCCCTCATGCGCCGCACTCCAGCCGCTGGATGACCGGCATTTCGCTTTCCTCGAGATTGGCGCCAGCGGCTCCCGGAGGGTCGTAGAGGCGCAGCACCAGCGTGAAGGCCCCTCCGGCGGGAAGCTGGAGCCAGTTGCCGGGCTGCACAGATCGGGACAGGGCGATGGAGAAACGGTCTTGCGTGTCGCGCAACACCTCGGCCGAAGTGAAGTTCCCGCGTCCGAGTTCCGTGACTGGCAGGCGGCCGGCTTGGTCATAAAGGGTCAGGGTCCAAACACGGGCGATGGGTGCGCTCGGCCCGATACTGTAGGAACAGGCCGAGTCGAGCAGCCTGCCGTCACTGTCCACGCTGGCCGTGAACCCGATCCCTTCACCCGTGGCGAAGGGAACGTCGCTCCGGCGCGCGATGATGGCGCGCATGTAGGGATCGGCCTCAGGGGAGCCGAGCCTGGGCCATGCCTGCCAGGGACCGAGCCGAAGGCCGCCGAAAGGCGGGGCGCCATTGATGGCCCAATAGGCCGAGCCCAGGCCGAGCCCCAGCGCCAGAAGCAGCGTGTAGACGACCAGGATGGCTGTGGGGACTCGGCGGATGGACACGGACAGGGATGGCCTCGATGAGGCGCGCATCGAAGCGGCCGCAGGGGCGTTCGTCAAGAGAGCCTCACTCTGCATGATCAGGGCATGGCGACTTGGCGAGGGGTATTCACGGCCGCCGAGCTGCGCGGCATTTCCGGAGCCTTGCCGGTCGTGACGGAGCGGTCCACCGACTGGAAGAGGGTGCCGATCCCGCCGAGAACCTCATAGGACTTGCGCGACAGAGTGCCGGCCAGGAAGGTCTGCGAGGGTGCCTGTGCCTGATCCGCATCCTGGCGCTTCGAGGCAACCGGACGCTCCTGGTTCCCTGTATCCACGCCGGGGAGCGGCCGGATTTCCAGGTTCTGGTGCGCTACCGCCATGACCTCTTTCCAGGTCATGGCCGGAAGGCTTCCGCCCGTCATATCGTTCATGGGCTTCGAATCGTCGTTGCCGTACCAGACCGCGGCAGAGAGATTGCCGGAATAGCCGACAAACCAGGCATCCTTGTAGCCGTTGGTGGTGCCGGTCTTGCCTGCGGTCTTGATGCCATCGAGAGCGGATCGCTTGCCCGTGCCTTCTTCGACGACCTTGTTGAGCATGAAGTTCATGTCGTTGACCACGCGGGTGTCGAGCACCTGCTTGGGCGGGGTGTCCCGGTCGCGGCGAAAGATGACCTCGCCGGAGGAGTTTCGCACCTCCCAGGCTGCATAGGGATCGGCACGTCTGCCGCCATTGGCGAAGACCGCATAGGCGGCGGCCATGTCGATGACGGTGACTTCGGCGGCGCCGATCGGAAGCGAGCTTGAATCCGTGAGCGGATGGGTGATGCCCATACGCTTGGCCGTATCGACAATGACGGCGCGGCCCGCCTTGGCGTTGCCCTTGCCGATCTCGAGCGACATCCGCACCGGGATGGAGTTGATCGAGCGCGCCAGGGCCGAAGTGAGCGACATCGATCCCGAGAAGGAGCGGCCGTAGTTCTGCGGGCACCAGTTTCCGAGGCAGATCGGCTTGTCGACCACGGTGGAATTCGGCCGCAGCTTCGGGTTGGTGGTCATCGCGGCCGCATACACGAAGGGCTTGAACGATGATCCCGGCTGGCGCAGGCCGCCGGTGGCGCGATTGAACTGGCTCTGTCCGTAATCGCGACCGCCGACGATGGCGCGGACGGCGCCGTCGACATCCATGACCACGAGGGCGCCCTGGCCTGCCTTATACTGGCGCCCGTGCTGGCGAAGCATGTTTTCGAGGGTCTGCTCCGCATGGCGCTGGAGGTTCGTATCGAGGGGCGTCTTCACGATCAGCACGCGCTCATTGCCGAACTTCTTCTGCGAGGCTTGGAGCTTCACCTGTTCGAAGGCCCAGTCGAGATAGAAGTCCGGCGTTGTCTCGCGCTCGCGGTTGACGGGGGTGGCCGGATTGCGCCGGGCGATCTGGATCTGGCCCTCGGTGAGGAAACCGGCTTCGACCATGTTGCGCAGCACCTCGTTCGCACGGGCGCGGGCCGCTGGCAGGTTGATGTGCGGGGCATACTTGGTCGGAGCCTTGAAAAGGCCGGCCAGCATGGCGGATTCCGCCAAGGTCAGGTCCTTGGCCGGCTTGCCGAAATAGTAATCCGCTGCCGCCACGGCACCGTGGGCGCCGCCGCCCATGTAGGCGCGGTCGAGATAAAGCTTGAGGATCTCGTCCTTGGTGAGGTGAAACTCGAGCCAGATTGCCAGAAACGCTTCTTTGATCTTGCGCTCGAGGGAGCGCTCGTTGGTCAGGAAGAGGTTCTTCGCCAGCTGCTGGGTGATGGAGGAGCCGCCCTGGACCACGCCGCCGCCCTGGGCATTGACCAGGAGGGCGCGGAAGGTGCCGATGGGATCGATGCCCCAGTGATCGTAGAATCGACGATCTTCGGTCGCCAGTGCCGCTTTGATCAGATGATCCGGGAAATCCTCGAGCTTGTAGGAATCGTCGAGGTGCAGGCCGCGCCGCCCGACCTCCTGGCCGTAGCGGTCGAGGAAGGTGACGGCGAGGTCCTGGGTCTTCAGCCAATCGTCCTCGGTCTCCCGGAAGGCCGGGAGGGCAAGCGCCAGCATGACTACGGCGCCAACCGCGCCGAGGGTGGTCGCCTCGCTCGTCAGGTCGAGGATAACGCGGGGAGCGCCGCGAAACCGCAGGCACTTCATCCGTTCCGAATACCATTCCCACCCGCTCGCCAACCCGCGGCGCCCCTGGAACAGGGCCGAGTTGAGCCAGGCATCGAACGCGAGCGAGGCACGTTTGATCCGTGTCATGAACGGGAGGGGAGGCTGCTGGCTCACGGCGGTCCTTCGGGGCGGGTCAGGCGTCCTGACCTGGCTCATATTATGGTCGTTCGGTTGCCTAGCGGCAACGCTGAAGCGTGGCGAGGCTGATATATAACTCAGAACCTTGTTTGTAGGTTCACGGAGATTTACCTCTTAGGGGGTAAAAGGCTGCCGGACGTGCGGTTTAGCACTTTCCTTTAAACCGCCTCAAAGAGACGTCAAAGCGCCCACATGCCAAATGCCGCACCCGCGATCCAGCCTCAGCCGGAGGAGCAACCCTTCTGGCGCGTGAAATCCCTCGAAACCATGAGTCTCGAGGAATGGGAGAGTCTGTGCGACGGCTGCGGCCGCTGCTGCCTCGTCAAGCTGGAGGACGAGGACACGGCCGAGGTGATGTACACCAATGTGGGCTGCACCCTCCTCGACGACCAGACCTGCCGCTGCCGCGATTATCCGAACCGCCAGGCCAAGGTGGCCGATTGCGTGCGCCTGACCCCTCAGGCGGTCCGGGACCTCTCCTGGCTGCCGCAGACCTGCGCCTATCGCCTGCTGGCGGAAGGCCGGGACCTCTACTGGTGGCACCCGCTCGTCTCCGGTGACCCGGAAACCGTCCATGCGGCGGGCATCTCCGTCCGCGACCGGGTGGCGGGCCCCGAGGAGAACTTCAGCATCGCCGAGCTCCTGGAGCGCATCACCGACTGGCCGATGGAGAATCCTGAGGACTGAGGCGGGTAGCCCTACGCTGGGTTAGGACTGCACCTTTTGCGGGCTGTCGCCATTGTCCTCGCCCGGAACCTCCGTTTCCTCGCCAAGGGTCTCCCGCACATAGAGCTTCTTCACCAGCACATAGGTGACGATCGCCAAGGGGAAGCCGAAGATCAGGCCGAGCGTTCCGAACAGGATGCTGCCGACCAGGATGGCGAACAGCGCCATCGCCGGCGGAACGCTGATCACGCTTTGGGCGACAATGGGCTGGATGACGTTGCCCTCGATCTGCTGGATCACTAGAACGGCGAGGATTGTCCAGAGCGCGGCTTCTCCGCTGACGGTGAAGGCAATCAGAACTGCCGGCAACGCTCCCAAGATCGGGCCGAGAAACGGGATGAAGTCCATAACGCCGGCAATGAGGCCAAGACCAATGGGCGACGGCAGGCCGATCAGCCAATATGCTCCCATCGAGAGCAGCGCCACGCAGGTCATGGCGATAAGCTGCGAGGTCAGCCACAGCCGCAGGACCTGGCCCGAGGCGTCAAGCGAAGACTCCACCCGCTCATGCTGGTGTTTGGGAAAGAGCTTGACCAGACCGCGCGTGTACAACCGGGGATCCGCTGCGATGTACAGGCCTGCGATCACCACCAGCAGGAAGTTGGCAATCCCGTTGAGAATGGCCCCGCCGATTCCTGCGATGCGCGAAGCAAGCCCGCCCGTAGGGGCATCGGACACCATCTCCGAAATTTCGTCGCTGACGGATCCGAGGCCGAGATTCTTGGCAAAGTTGTCGACGGCGAAGGGAAGGCGCTCGACGACATTGGAAAACTGCGCGCGGACCTGGGTTCCGAACAGCGCAGCGAGGCCGATGAAGGCCACGAAGATGAGCAGGCCGGCCACAGTGAGGCCCCAGCGGTCGGGAACGCGCAGATACCGCACCAAGGCGTCGGCTGCGGCATGCAGGATGATGGCTACGAGAACGGCTCCGAAGGCGAGCAGCAGAACGTCCGAGAGCTTCCACAGGACGAGAGCAAACGCCAGCAAGCCGAGTGCGATCAGGACCTTGCGGATGAATTCCGCATCTCGCATGAGCCCTCTCTGGGAACGGTCCAGGTCATTCATCGTTTACGGCGTCTCCACGTCCGCTTTGACAATGGAAACGGCGAAGCTCGGTTCCGCCAGCTGCCCTGAGCACAATCGCTAAGAAAACATGGATTAGCACGATATAGCTTGGTCATACATGAAGAATTTGTACCCAGATAGGATGGAACGTTCTGAGCTATCCCTTGTTGTTATTGGTATGGAGGGAAGTCAAATGACCTCGGATGTTATCTGTTTTATTCTCGGTACGGTATTCCCGCTTGCAACGGTAGGCTGGCTATTCGTGCATTGAAGGAGAAGCAGTTCATTACTTGCGGCGAATACTGCTCTGGTCCTGCCGACAGGCATGCAAAAGCCCGCCTGAAACGTTCAGGCGGGCTTTTGCATGCCCGCTCCTGGCGCTGCTTAACGAACGACCTCGGTGCAGGATTGGTTGCCCCGAATGTCCACGCTGCAGGTGCGCTGGCGGACGGAGGCGGTGGCGGAAGCGCTTGGGATCACGGCTGCATTCGAGCCCGATTGCGTCCTGGCGTTCTGCTCGGCAGTTCCGCCTGCGATGCCGCCAGTTCCCGCACCGATCACGGCGCCTTCGGATCCGCCCGCGACCGCGCCGGTGACCGCACCGCTTGCAGCACCCGCAGCCGTACCTTCCTGGGCCACAGCAAGATAAGGTATGATACAGAGAGCGGATGCGGAAAGCCCGATAGCAAGTTTACGCATAACTCGATCCTTCAATACAATACATTTGATGAAGAACGCTGAGCTGATCCGCGGGGTTCCTGCCGTGAGCTGCGTGGAATTGCGGTTCTACTTCGAGGCCGCAGCGGCTCGCTTGGTTAATTCTTCCCGCAGCGAAGCAGGAAGGTCGATTCCCGTCAGGCGCCAAGTGGTGCCGCTCAGGCGCAGGGTGACCCTGAACTGCCGGTCCCGGGGCTCGTCCGGAGTGAGCGGGATCGTGATGGCCCTGAAGCCCTGGGATTCGGACAGGATGAAGATCCGCCAGGCTTGCCCGAGGGAACCGGGATCGAAGCCGATTTCCGTCCCGCCCATGCCTTCCCGCTGAATCTGCTGCAGCTGTCCGTCTCCGAGGAGATCGATCAGGGCTTGGGGTGTGACAAGTTCCTCCAGGACCGGATTGAGGGTTGTCGCTCCGGCTCGTTCAGCCAGTTGCCGGTCGCGTTCGCTGATGTCCTGGGTCTTCAGGTACTCTCCGAGGATCTGACGGGCAAGGGAAGCCCGCAGGGCGTTGAAATTGACGCGCTCGGTGATGCGCGCGACGTCCTTGGTCCGCACGGCCTTGGAGAGATCGTAGAGCGCAACGAATGGCGAGACCATGAAGATGGCCCACGCCAGAAGAAGCAGGAAGCTGATGCGAAGGGTCCAGCGCATCGTCTCTCGAGGGGCAGAGTGCGGAGGGCGCCCGCAAGAAGCGGTGCGACCGGTGAGGCACCTCAGGTAATCATGCCCCCGGCCATAAAAAAGGGCGATCCGAGGATCGCCCTTTGTCGAGATTGGCTGGACTGAGGATCAGCCGCGGGCGCGGGCCCGGATCATGAAGGTGTCGTAGGCGTATTCGGCCACTTGGAACCAGAGGTATTCCTCGTTGCGGAAGCCGCGGACGCTCTCGTAGATCTTCTTGAAGTCGGCATTCTTGGCCGAAACCTCGTCATAGACTTCGTTGGCGGCCTTGTAGGCGGCTTCGAGGATCTCCTGCGAGTACGGACGCAGCTGGGTGCCGGCGCCGAGCAGACGGCGCAGGGCGGCCGGGTTGCGGGCGTCGTACTTGGCCAGCATGTCGGCGTTGGCGTAAGCGGAGGCCGTGGTCAGGACGGCCTGATACGCCTTCGGGAGCTCTTTCCATTTTGCCTGATTGACGAACAGGTGGATCGCCGGGCCGCCTTCCCAGAAGCCGGGATAGTAGTAGTACGGGGCGACCTTCGCGAAGCCGAGCTTCTCGTCGTCGTAGGGGCCGACCCACTCGGCCGCGTCGATGGTGCCGCGCTCCAGCGACGGATAGATGTCGCCGCCCGGGATCTGCTGCGGCACGACGCCGAGCTTCTGCATCACCTGACCGGCGAGGCCGGCGATGCGCATCTTCAGGCCCTGCATGTCCTGAACGGTCTTGATCTCCTTGCGGAACCAGCCGCCCATCTGCACGCCGGTGTTGCCGGCAGGCATGCCGTACATGTTGTGCTTGGCGTAGAACTCGTTCAGCATGTCGTTGCCGCCGCCGTGATACAGCCAGGCGTTCATCTGGCGGGCATTGAGGCCGAAGGGCAGGGCAGTGCCGATGGCGAAGGTGGGATCCTTGCCGAAATAGTAGTACGAGCAGGTGTGGCCCAGCTCGATGGTGCCGCCGCCGACCGCGTCGGCGATCTGGGGCGTGCCGACGATTTCACCGGCTGCGAAGGGCTGGATCTGGAACTTGCCGTCCGTCGCTTCCGAGACGTACTTCGCGATCACCTCGGCGCCGCCGTAGATGGTGTCGAGCGACTTCGGGAAGCCGGACTGCAGGCGCCACTTCACTTCCGGCATCGACTGGGCGATCGCCGGAGCGGCCACTGCCGTCGAGGCGGCGCCGACCGTTGCGGCCTGCAAAAACTGACGACGTTTCATAAACAAACTCCTCCCTCTGGGATCGTGACTTCGTCACTTGCGCCCTATTGACACCAAATGGGGTTCCCTCCGCAAGAACCCTCGGGCCGATATCGACTAATGACCTATGCGGCTCTTGAAAACGTGTCGGGTCTGCCTACGAAAGCGGCACGTCGATGGTGCAGACCACCCCTTCCGGCTGGTAAACCAGGCGAACCTCGCCGTTGAGCTCGCGCGCGAGCCCGTCCTGGATCAGGCGCGAGCCGAACCCCTTGCGCGAGGGCGGGGAGACGGGCGGGCCGCCATGCTCCTCCCAGCGCATGGAAAGGCGCGGCCCGGATGCGGCGTCGAGGGTCGACCAGGACACCCGGACCCGGCCCTCCGGCGCCCCCAGGGCGCCGTACTTGACCGCATTGGTGCACAGCTCGTGCATGGCCATCGAGAGGCTCAGGGCCATGGCGGGGCTCACGCGCAGGTCCGGCCCCTCGAGCCGGATGCGGCCGCCATCCTCCGAGAGGTCCCGGTAGGGGGCGAAGGCCTGGGCGACGATCTCGACGAGGCCTGCGCCTTCCCAGTTCTCCCGGGTGAGGATGTCATGGCCCCGGGCCAGGGCGAAGAGGCGGGCCTCGAAGGTGGCGTAGAGGGCGGGCAGGTCCCGCGCCCTGTTGGCCCCTCGCACCTGGAAGCTCTGGGACGCCAGGGACTGGACGGTCGCCAGGGTGTTCTTGACCCGGTGGTTCAGCTCGTTGAGCAGGAGCCGCAGGTGCTCCTCCGAGCGCTTGTGGTCGGTGATGTCGATCTCGATGCCGTCCCAGACGATGCCACCGTTCTCCAGCCGCCGCGGGGTCGTAATGATGCGGTGCCAGCGGATCTCGCCGGTCTTCGCATGCCGCATCTCGAACTCCTCCTCGCATTCGGCGAAGTCGCGAAGGCTCTCCAGCCGCCGCGCGAGCAGGCGCTCCCGGTGCTGCGGCAGCACGAGGTTGTAGAGCAGGTCCGGGTTGGCCTGGGCCTCCTCCGCGGGGACCCCCGTGAGCCTCTCGCAGGTCTTCGAGACGTAGAGCACCTTGCGTGCATGATAGGCCGGGGAATGGCTGGTCTGATAGAACATGCAGGCGGGCGCGTTGTTGGCCAGCGCGCTCAGGCGCGCCTCGCTGGCCCGCAGCTCCTCCTCGGCCCGACGACGCTCCGTCCAGTCGCGGAAGCTGACGCCGATGCCGCCGTTATAGGGGAAGACGTGGAATTCCAGGTGGCGTCCGGGGCGTCCGACGGCTTCGCCCTCGAACGACAGCGGTCTGCCGGAGAGAAATACCTCCTCGTAGCGACCGCGCAGGTCGGTGCCCTCGGATTCGGGAAACATGTCCCAGATGACCTTGTGGAGCATCGCTTGGCGCGGAAGGCCGAAATAGCCCTCTGCGGCCCGGTTGATGTAGCTGAAGCGCCAATGCGCATCGAGAGAGTAAAAGGCGTCGCCGATGCCCTCCAGGACCACCGCGAGCTGGGCATTGACCTTTGCCTCGACCGTGCGGGCGAGAGCCTGCTGCAGGGCATCGCTCAGCGCTCCCCGCGGAGAGGCCGAGATCGAGGCCACAAGATCGCTTGTGAGCTGCTCCAGATCGATGGAAACAGCCGGAGCCGGGTTGGGGATACTCATGATATGAAACATAATCACGGTTTCGCAGCGTGAGCAATGGACCCGGCGGGTCCTCCGATCAACGCTGCGAGCCCGAGGTGCGAATCCGCACGCCGGCTCCCTTCGGAGCGATCAGGATTCGGCCTGAACGGAGTTCCCGTCCAAGGTCGAGGCCTTCGGGATGCTGAAAGCCTCGGCGGCGCAGATCACGGTAAACAGGGCGACGACGCCTAGGATTTCGACGAAGCTCACGAGTGCGGAAGACAGATCGCCGACAAAAGCGAAGGCGCCCGTGACGAGCGCGACTATGGCAGCCCAAATGAACATGGGCCTTCTCCCCGGCTAAGCTTGATGCGGCAACACAACGCCTGACTAGCCCAAGAGTTCCTAAGGCCAAGCTAAAATATCTCTTGACCGTTGGCTTTCCCGCAGGCGGCGCTGTTCTATGATGGAGACCTCCCATGACGGTTTTTTGAAGGCCTGCCCATGCGCCCCCTCATCGACCGGATCGTGCCGGATCTCGCCGCGCCGGACGCCGCCGTTCTGGCCGAGGCCCGGCAGGCCTCCGCCGAAGGGAGGCAGGCCGCTCACGCAAGCCTGCTCGCCCGCCTTCCCGCCCTGCATGCGCTCGAGCAGGGTATACCCACCGATCCGCCGCCTTGGCCCGGCTCGCTCAAGATCGCGGCGTTCAACGCCCAGCGGCTTAAGGACAGGCGGGCGGCCCGGCACCTCATGGAGCAGGCGGGCGCGCAGGTCACGCTGCTCAGCGAGGTTGATCTCGGCATGGCCCGGTCGGGCAACGCGCACACGATCCGCGACCTGATCGCCGGGTCAGGGGAGGGCTATCTCTACGGAGTCGAGTTCGTGGAGCTCGACCTCGGCGGCGCCGACGAGATCGCGCAATGCGCCGGCCGGAGCAATGCGCGGGGCCTGCACGGCAACGCCATCGTGACCCGCCTTGCTCTCACGCAACCGCATCTGATCCCGCTCGAGGAGAATGGCCTGTGGTTCACCGGCATCGACGGCCTGCAACGGCGCGTCGGCGGGCGGATGGCGCTCGCCGCCCGGGTGGCGCAGGCGCCCCGGCCGCTCTGGATCGTGAGCACGCATCTCGAAAGCAAGACCGATCCGGCCGACCGCCGGGCGCAGATCGGGGCTCTGCTGCGCGCCCTCGACGGGATCGCTCCCGGCGAGGCCTGCGTGATCGGCGGCGACTTCAACACCAAGGCCCTGCCGCGCGGCGAGGACGAGCGCCATCTCCTGCTGGAGGAGCCTGAATGCACCGAGCCGCTCTTCGCCGACCTCCGCGCGGCCGGCTTCGACTGGCGGCACGCCAACCTCGCCCTACCGACGCAGACACCAGGCCCCACGGACAAGCACGAGCCGCCCTTCGGCAAGCTCGACTGGCTCGCGGTGCGCGGCGTCGAGGCGCGTCATCCGCAGGTGATCCCCGCCCTCGATCGCGAGGGCAGGGCGGTGTCGGATCACGAGATGATCGCCGTGGAGGTCAGTCTCTGACCGACTCAGATGACGAAGAAGTCCTTGTGGGTGAGGCTGAGCTTCTTCGACAGGGTGGCGATCTCCACCGCCTTCTTTGAGCCTGAGCCGTCGACGTCGTAGAACAGCACGCCTTTCTTCTTGTCGTAAATCACGTAGTCGTTCTTGTCCTTGGCCTTGGAGCCGACGGTGAAGAAGTCCTTCTTCAGCTGAAACGGTTTCTTCTCCGTGCCCTTCTTGCCGAGCTTGGAGAACGCCTTGTTGTCGAGCCAGAACCCGTCGTCCTTCACCTTGAAGTCGGTGATCTTGTCCAGGTTCTTCTTGTTCGCCTTGGTGTTGAACACGAAGATGTCCCGGTCGGCGCCGCCCGTGAGCCTGTCCTTGCCGCCTCCGCCGTAGAGCACGTCCCGGCCCGAGCCGCCCACGAGCACGTCGGCGCGGGACGTGCCCTTGAGAAACTCCACGGGCACGTCGCTGATCGTGATCGTGAACGCCGCATCGGTAGTGATGCCGCCCTCGTCGACGATGCGCACGGCGATGCGGTGCGAGGCGCCCTGCTCGTAATCGAGTGGGCTGCCGCTGCCCACGACGAGCTGGTTGCCGACGAGCGCAAAGCGTCCGCCGGCGCTGTCGGTGAGCTCGAAGCGCAGGGCGTCGCCGGGGTTCGGGTCGGTGGCCGAGAGGGTGGCCACGACGGTGCCGGGGCTGGTGTTCTCGGTGACGGCCTGCACGCTGAGAGAGGCGCGCGCCTGCTCCAGAATGTGAACGCCGCCGGCATCGGTCGCCTTGCGGATGCCCTGGTTATAGAGCTGGGTGCGCTCTGCGAGGGTGAACGCATCGCCGGTGAGGGTGAGCGAGCCGTCCTGTGTCAGGCTGTGCGCGAGAAGTGCGGTTGCCTTGTCGGCGAAGGCGAGGGAGCCGATGCCCGTAAGGGTGATCGCCTCGAAACCGGAGATGAACTTGAAAGCAAGGTCGTAATCGTCGGCCTGCAGGCGCAGCTCGTCCCGCCCGCCGCCCCCCTGCAGGCCGACGATTCCGGCAAGCCGCGCCGCGTCGGCCACAACGATGTCGTTGCCGCTCGTTCCCTGCAGAGCCTCGATGCCGGAGAACCGGGCCGGCGCGGTGAGATCGAGCGTGCCGCTCTCGGCCATGCGGAGCGTATCGACGCCGCCGCCGGCCTCCAGCGTGTCGCCGGCGCCAAGGCCGCCGTTGAGGACGGCGAAGACGTCGTTATCGTCCGTGCCGAATCCGTCCTCGAGGCCTTCCCCGAAGGCCGCCACCGTCTCGTAGCGGCGCTGGAAAATTCCGGCGTTGTGGCTGTCCTGCGACTGCCAGGTGACGACCCAGCCGCCGTCGTCGAGGGCGACGGCATTCTGGAAGTGCTGCGCGCCGCCGTCATTCACGTTCACGCGCTGCTCGCCGCGAATGGGGTTGCCGTTCTTGTCGTAGCGCTGCTGATGGATGCTGTAGCTTTCACCTTCCTGGAAGTACGATTGCCAGGTGATGATCCAGCCGCCGTCGTCGAGCGCCGTGACCTTGGACAGGCTCTGGTCGTAAGTGCGGTGCGTGTTGACCCTCTGCTCCCCGCCCCTCGGCGTTCCGTCCGCATAATAGCGCTGCTGATAGATATCCATGTCGGGGCCTTCCCGACTCGCGGATGTCCAGGTCACGATCCATCCGCCATCCTCGAGAGCCGCCACGCTGGAGTGATACTGGTCGAAGGCCGTGAACGTGTTGACCGGAGTCTCGCCATCGGCGGGCGTGCCGTCGACCTTGTAGCGCTGCTGGACGACGTTGTGTCCTTCGCCCGGGACGAATTGATCCCACGTGACAACCCAGCCGCTTCCCTCCAGGCGGTCGATGCTCGGCCGGCTATGCTGGGGCCGCGTGGAGGTGTTCACCTCGACGGGACCGTCCGGCGAGCCGCCGTTCACATCGTATTCGCGCTGGTAGATATAGCTGGTGCCGTCGAGGGTGTTCGATTGCCAGGCGACCACCCAGCCGCCGCCCTCGACTCCCGTCACGGTGGCACTCAGGTTCATCTCGTCGGACGAGGTGCTGATCGTCTGCCGCCCCCCGACCGCTGCGCCGTCCTTCGTAAAGCGCTGCATGTAGACGTCGAGGCCCTGGGCCGCAGGGTTGTTCGGATCGTTCGAAACCCAGACCACGACCCATCCGCCGTCGTCGAGGGCCGCCGTGGACGTGTTCGACACGGTTTTGAGCGGAATATCGCTGACCTGCGTTTCCGTGACGGCGTTGAGCGAGCCGTCCTTGTTGAAGCGCTGCTGGTGCACGTTGAGGATCGTGCCGGCCGCGTCGGTGGAGCGCCAGGTGACCACCCAGCCGCCATCCGCCAGATGCGTCACATCCGGCTCGGTCTGGGCGCCCACCGAAATGGGGTTGACCTGCTCCTCATCGCCGAGCCGCACAATCGTCGCCGTCATCGTCCGCTCCCGTTCAAGAATCGTCCCGCGGTGCCAAGCCGCTCCTGCCGCAGGTCCTTGAAAACGGCGGCAGGGCCGTGGCCACGTTGGAACGTTTGAAGCATTCTTGTCATGCCTGCATCTTCAGGCTTGACAGCGTCACGCTCTTAGAGTACAAAACAAGAACACTGACGAAGTGTGAATGAAGAGCCCCCGCCCGCATTCACCGCGTCAGGCCAAACCTCCACCGCCCCGGCGCCCCCGCCCGGGCGGTTTTTTATTGGCGCGTCCCATGCCCCAGAGAATCGAGATCACTGACGAGCAGAGGCAGCAGGCCTGGGAGATCTATGCCCGAGAGCCGCATAAGCATCTGCCCGAGATCCAGGCCTTTCTCGGGGTGAGTGCAGGGACCTTCGTGCGGATGCGCCAGCGCTGGGGCTGGCCGCATCGCCATGTGGCTCTCAACGAGAACAGCTTAAGCAAGGCCGCCAAGGACGAGGGCGGCGCGGCGGGCCTCGCGAAGGCCGCGGCCGCTTCGGTCAACGACGCAGCCCGCGCCCTGGCGCAGGCCACGCGGGCGCAGATCGACACGCTCATGGACGAGCAGCGCACCGGCCGCGCCAAGGATCACGACAAGACGGCCCGCAGGCTCGCGTCTTATGCGAAGACGCTCGCAGCCGCCCGGGCTCTTGTGGAACAGGAAAGTTCACCGCTCGATGACAGCGAGCCCCATGACAACGGACCCCGGCGCAGCCTGCACGAGCTTCGAGAGGAGCTTGCTCGCCATCTTGACCGGGTTATCGCGGAGGAGGAGGCTCGCGGACGCGACGGCCTTCTTATCTGAGGCCGAACTCAGCAGCATCCTCCGCTTCTGGCCGATCCGCTGCCGGCCCGAGCAGCGCCTGCCGGGCCTCGCCCGGCACCACGACCCCTGGACGATTTGGCTCATCCTCGGCGGACGCGGCGCGGGCAAGACCCGCACCGGCGCCGAATGGGTGCGCGGCATCGCCCTGGGCGACCCCGATTTCGGCGCAGGCGCCTCGCGGCGCATCGCGCTTGTCGGCGAAACATTCGCGGATGCGCGCAACGTGATGGTCGAGGGCCCTGCGGGCATCCTCGCCGTCCATGCGCGCGACGAGCGGCCCACCTGGTCGCCCTCGTTGCGCAAGCTCGAATGGCCGAACGGCGCGGTCGCGCAGGTGTTTTCGGCGGAGGATCCGGACTCGCTGCGCGGCCCGCAATTCGAGGCCGCCTGGGCGGACGAGCTCGCCAAGTGGAAGCACGTGGAGGAGACCTGGGACATGCTGCAGTTCGGCCTGCGCTTAGGGCTTCATCCGCGCCAGATGGTGACGACGACGCCGCGGCCGATCCCGCTCATCAAACGCTTTCTCGGCGACCCGCAGGTGGCGGTCTCGCGCATGCGCACGGCGGAGAATGCGGAGAACCTGGCGCCGGCCTTCCTCGACACGGTGGTGCGCCGCTATGCCGGCACGCGCCTCGGCCGTCAGGAACTCGATGGCGACATCGTCGAGGATCGCCCCGATGCGCTGTGGACGCGCGAGGTGCTTGAGGTGAACCGGACTGAGTCCGCGCCACCGCTCATGCGCATCGTCGTGGCGGTCGATCCGCCGGCGTCGTCCTCGAAGCGCGCCGATGCCTGCGGGATCGTGGCCGCCGGGGTGGACGAAGGCGGCACGGCCTATGTGCTGGAGGATGCTAGCGCCTCAGGATTGAAGCCGCCCGAATGGGCCGCCAAAGCCGTCGCTTTATATCGAAGATTGCAGGCCGACGCGCTCGTGGTCGAGACGAACCAGGGCGGCGAGATGGTGGGCAACGTGATCCGTGAGGTCGACCCGTCCGTGCCGGTGGTGAGCGTGCGCGCCACGCGCGGCAAATACCTGCGTGCCGAGCCGGTCTCCGTGCTCTACGCGCAGAACCGCGTCCGCCATGTGGGCGCGCTGCCGGAGCTGGAGGACGAGCTCTGCGACTTCGGCCCCGGCGGCCTGACCTCCGGCCGCTCGCCCGAACGCATGGATGCGCTCGTCTGGGCGCTCACCGAGCTGATGCTGCGCGAACGCCGCGAGCCGCGGGTGCGGATGTTGTAAAAAGAACGCCCCAGCCGAAGCGTGGTGTTCACGCACATCTCCAGCCGGGGCGCCGTGGCTACCGTAGGGGCAAAAATGAAGCCACTCGGCATAAGCTATGCCGGTGCCGGGATTCCTCAAGGATTCTGATGGGGTGAGCCTTTCGCGCCGGCCCTGTCTCGAAAGGATATGGCTGCAGGGCTGGGGCGGACGGCAGTCCATCCGTGCCGGTCCGCCCCGCCGTCTGCCTCATGCCGTCCCATAGGAGCAGGACGGCAGAGCTTTGAAACTGATGGTCGCGCCAGCCGATCCGAGGAAAGCGGCCCGGCTGGCGCGTGAATGTCGCCGGGTGCCCCCGCAACATCTCAAGATTACCCTGCGGGATGTGACGGGCCAATGACGAACGCGCCGAACCTGCCTGCTTTGCGGTCACCGGGTGCGGAAGTTGTCGGCACGTTGAAGCGACCGCAGGCACACTTGTCATCCCCGGCGGCCGCAGGCCGGGAAGGGGATCCACTCCTATGTTCTGCACCCGATGGATTCCCTTCCCCTCCGATGGCTTCGCCATCTCCGGCCGGGAATGACACCCTGGCAACGAGGACCTATTCATGCTGAATCGTTTGACCCGCTGGCTCCAGGCGCCGCCTGAGGCCAAGGCTTCGCGGGCGCAGGGCGCCGTTGCGCTCTATGTGGCCGGACGCGCCGTGTGGACGCCGCGCGACTACGGGGCACTCGCCCGCGAGGGCTTCCAGAAGAACGCCATCGTGCATCGTGCCGTGCGCCTGGTGAGCGAGGCGGCGGCGTCGCTGCCGCTGGCGCTCATGAGCGAGGGCAGGGAGCTCGATTCCCATCCGCTGCTGGCGCTGCTCGCGCGGCCCAACGCACGGGAGGGCGGCCAGCGCTTTCTCGAGAGCCTGTATGGACACCTGATGGTGTCCGGCAACGCCTATGTGGAGGCAGTGAGCCTCGACGGCGCGCCGCACGAACTGCATTGCTTGAGGCCCGACCGGATGCGCGTGGTGCCCGATGCGGATGGCTGGCCAGCCGCTTACGAATATGCGGTCGGCGCGCAATCCGTGCGCTTCCCGATCCGCGACGACGAGGCGCCGGCGCCGATCCTGCACCTCACCCTGTTCCATCCGGCGGACGATCATTACGGTTTATCCCCGATGGCAGCCGCCGCCACGGCGCTCGACATCCACAACGCGGCGGGCGCCTGGAACAAGGCGCTCCTCGACAACGCGGCGCGGCCCTCGGGCGCCCTGGTGGTGGGCAGCGCGACCCTCACGGACGCGCAGTTCGACAGGCTCAAGAGCGAACTGGAAACGAACTATCAAGGCGCCGGCAATGCGGGCCGCCCGCTGCTGCTCGAAGGCGGCCTCGACTGGAAGCCGCTCTCGCTCTCGCCGAAGGACATGGATTTTGTGGAAGCGAAGGCGGCGGCGGCGCGGGAGATCGCGCTCGCCTTCGGCGTGCCGCCGCTGCTGCTGGGCCTGCCCGGCGACAGCACGCTTGCCAACTACGCCGAAGCCAACCGCGCCTTCTACCGCCAGACCGTGATCCCGCTGGTCAAGCGCACCGCCGAAGCGCTCGCCCAATGGCTGGCGCCGGCCTATCGCGAGACGCTTTCCCTCGAGCCTGACCTCGATGCCATCGAGGCGCTTGCGGATGAACGCGAAAGCCTGTGGCGGCGCGTGTCGGCGGCGGGGTTTCTGAGCGACGACGAGAAGCGCGAGGCGGTGGGGTATGGGCGTGCGGAGAGTGGGAAGGGGAGGCGGGCGTAGTGCAGGTTTTCCCTCCCCCTGCGGGGAGGGTGGGCGCGCCAGCGCTCGGGTGGGGTGGTGCGACCGGGTGAGCCAGACAACCAGCGCAACGCGCCTCCCTCTCCCGTGTGGGAGAGGGTTGGGGTGAGGGAAGATCGGTGCCTGATGAAGGGTTGCGGGTGACGTATTGCAGCGGACATGATGGTGCCGGGCTGGTGCAGCCGCACGCCCTCACCCCTGCCCCTCTCCCGCTCGGGAGAGGGGATGCTGTAGTGCCCTTCATGCACTTTGAATGAGCAAGTGCTTCGACTTTGCGACCCCCACTCGGCCGCTTGCCGCGGCCACCCTCCCCGCAAGGGGGAGGGAAGCCTGCGCACCATCCTGCACGCGATCCCGGATCTCGCTTTGCTCGTCCGAGATGACGACACTGACGGCGTTCACGAACAGCAGTCGCGAAAGCCGATGCTTTTCTCGCTTCCCTTCCAAGGAGCCTTCCATTCACAACGGAGCCTTTCACGAGAACAAATCATGAACACATTCGATCAGATCACCGAGGCCGTCATCCGGCGCGGGGATCTTGCCCATTTGGCCCTGTTCGTCTGGGCCAGCGGGGCCTCTGCCTTGCTTGCCATGACCCTGCGCGACCTGTTCGCGGCCAACCGCCGGTTCGATGCGTTCGTGCGCGAGCTGTCCCTGTTCAACCGCCGCCATTCGGGAGACCTCTGATGACCCGTTCCGCAGCCCGTTCCGCGCGCAAGCCGGCGACGCGGCAGGACAACACGAGCCGCGCCACAACCGTGTTCCGCGACTTCGTGCGCCAGCTCGAAAAGCTCGATGCGAAACCGCCGAAGGCCGCCCGCGGGGCCGCGCGATGAAGGCGGGCGTCCCCACATTCCGCGAGCGCAAGTTCCTGCCCGAGCCCCTGAGCGGCGTCGATGCCGATGGCGTGTTTGAGGGCTATGCCAGCCTGTTCGGCGAGGCCGATCTTGGCAAGGACGTGGTCATGCCCGGCGCCTTCCGCGACAGCCTGAAGAAACGCGGCACGGCGCAGGTGCGCCTGCTGTGGCAGCACGATCCGGCGCAGCCCATCGGGCGCTGGCTCTCCATCGCGGAGGACGGGCGCGGCCTGCGCGTGCGCGGCAGGCTCAACCTCGCGGTGGAGCGCGCCCGCGACATCCATGCGCTCATGCGCGACGGGGCCGTCGACGGGCTCTCCATCGGCTTTCGCGTCGAGCGGGCCAGGGCCGAGCGGCCGACCGGCTTGCGGCGCCTGGAGCGGCTCGACCTGTGGGAGATCTCGGTCGTGACCTTCCCGATGCTGCCCGGCGCGCGGGTCGAGACCGTCAAGCAGACGCCGAGACTTGCTACCCATATTCGCAGCGCCGCCGTCAGGCTGTTTTCCTGAACCTTGTCCGTGGGAGCGCGTTAGCTGAAAGCCCGCATGGATGCGGAGGCTGCGGGCCCTTTCCTCACGTGAAAGGCGTCTGTTCTTCGCTGTCTCGGGAGATTCTGATGAAGAAGCTTGCTTTCGTTGCGCTCCTCGGCCTTGCGGCTGCGGCCTGCACCACCACGGAAGAGCGGATCGGCGGCGCGGCCGTCGGCGCCGGCGTCGGTGCCGTGGCCGGTCCGGTCGGTGCGGTGGCCGGCGGCGCCATCGGCGCAGCGACCGCCCCGGCCGTGGTCGACACGGTGGAGGACACCCGTCCGGTCCGCCGCGTCCGTCGCCGCTAAAGCGTCGGCTCCGCCAAACCCTCATCCTGAGGAGGACCGCAGGTCCGTCTCGAAGGATGCTTCAGTGCTCTCTGGATCGTCCTTCGAGACGCCGCTTGCAGCGGCTCCTCAGGATGAGGTCAGAGGTCCATATTCCCCTCACCGGGAAACAACGGGCCCGCCACTCGGCGGGCCTTTTTCTTTGGGCATCGGGCCGAAACGGGGATTCCGCTTTTCGCACCCACCCGATGCTCATTTCCGAAGCTGTTCTTTTCAAACCTATGGATTGCAATGATTCCCGTTGTTGAAACCAAAACAATCTCCGACGACGTCGCCTCGGCGTTTGAGGATTTCGCCCGCGCCTTCGAGGCCTTCAAGGACACCAACGACACGCGCCTGTCCGAGATCGAGACCAGGCTCACGAGCGACGTGGTGACCGACGAAAAGCTCGCCCGCATCGACACGGCCCTCGACGATGCCAAGCGCCGTCTCGACCGCCTCAGCCTCGAGCGCGCCCGCCCGCCGCTCGGCGGCACCGAGGCCCCGCGCGACCCGGCTCAAGGAGAGCACAAGAGCGCATTCCATGCCTATGTGCGCACCGGCGAGGCCGCGGGCCTCAAGCGCCTGGAGGAGAAGGCGCTCTCGGCGGGCTCCGGTCCCGACGGCGGTTATCTCGTGCCCGACACGGTCGAGCGCGAGGTGCTGCGCCGTCTCGCCAATGTGTCGCCGATCCGCGCCATCTCGTCGGTGCGGGTGATCTCCGGCGGCCAGTACAAGCGCGCCTTCTCGGCCACGGGCCCGGCCACCGGCTGGGTCGGCGAGACGGCGGCGCGGCCCCAGACCGCAAGCCCTGCGCTCTCCGAGATGAGCTTTCCGGCCATGGAGCTCTACGCCATGCCGGCCGCCACCCAGACCCTGCTCGACGATGCGGTGATCGACATCGAGAGCTGGATCGCCGAGGAGGTCGAGGCCGCCTTCGCCGAGCAGGAGGGCGCCGCCTTCGTCAACGGTGACGGGGTCAACAGGCCGAAGGGCTTTCTGGCGACGGAGACCGTGGAGAACGAAATCTGGGAGTGGGGGCGCCTCGGCACGGTGAACACCGGCGGTGCAGCCTTCCCGGTGGAGAGCCCGTCGGATGTGCTGGTGGACCTGATCTACGCCCTCAAGGCCGGCTACCGCCAGAACGCCGCCTTCGTGATGAACCGCAAGACGCAGAGCACGATCCGCCGCTTCAAGGACGACAACGGCCAGTATCTCTGGGCGCCGCCCGCGAGCATCGGCCAGGCCGCGACCCTGATGGGCTTCCCCGTGGTGGAGGCCGAGGACATGCCTGACTTTGCGCTGAACGCCTGCGCGGTGGCGTTCGGCGACTTCAAGCGCGGTTATCTCATCGTCGACCGCGCCGGCATGCGCGTGCTGCGCGATCCGTATTCCGCCAAGCCCTACGTGCTGTTCTACACCACCAAGCGCGTGGGCGGCGGCGTGCAGGACTACGCGGCGATCAAGCTGCTGAAGTTTGCTGCATAACCCGCCTCGTCATCCCCGGACTTGTTCCGGGGATCCACGCCTTTGCGCGGTGTAAGACGTGGATGGCCGGGACGAGCCCGGCCATGACGCAGAGAGTGTCACTCTCGCAAATGCGGTGAGAAAAGGGTGCGCTCATACGTTGTGGGCGGGATCAATTCCTCGCCCACACGCCGTTGAGGCTCTGCATGCTGCTCACGATCCAGCGCAGGTGCTCCACCACGGGCGTCACGGCCGTGAGGCCGCCGCAGGCGCTGGGCGTGCGGGTGCGCAGCGCTCCGCTCGACCAGCTCGTGATGCCGTAGAGCTGGTAGCCGCTCGGCGTCGCGGCGAGGATCGGTCCGCCGGAATCGCCGCGGCAGGCGCCGGCCCCCTCCGTCTCAGCAAGCCGGACCCGGTCGGCGACGATCAGGACCCGGTTCGCCACCTCGATGGAGCCGAGCGAGACGAGGTTGGTCTGGCGCAGCTTGCGGGCCGTGCCCCTGGCGCGCTCCGAGAGCACGCCGTAGCCGGCAATCGTCACCTGATCGCCCACATCGATGCGGCCTGCCTGGGTGGGGTCGAGGGGGAGGAAGTCGCGGCCGATGGGGCGGTCGAGTTTGACCACCGCCAGATCGACGCCCGGCTGGGTGCGCGGCGTGGTGCCGGGCACGAAGGTCGGATGGATGGCGAGCGCAGCGACGTTGAAGCGCTGGGGCCTCAGGGCCCGGTTGAGCGCGGTGACGCGATAGGCGGCGCGGTCGATGACGCAATGCGCCGCCGTCAGCACGAGATCGGGCCCGACGAGCACGCCGGAGCAGAGCTCGCCGAAGGAGTTTTCGATGGAGACCACCGAGCGGCGCAATCCGTTCGGATCCCGCGAGTTGGCGCCCTTCAGGATGGCCCAGGCGGGGCTTGCGACGAGGGTGAAGGCAGCAAGGGCGAGGATCGGCAATGCGCGCATGGATTGATGATGCCGTGAAGGTGTGACTTTGTAAGGCAAGACCTCGGCTGCGAGGATAGTTCCGTTACATTATGAATTTCTAAACCCCGTTGCCGCTCCACAACGCATCGCGGTTCCAGCCCTTGAGAACACGGTCGATCCACGCGCGCTGCGGCCCCACGAGAATGCCCTGGGTCAGGCCTCCGCAGCTACGGCCTTTCGCAGGCGATGACCAACTCGTGATCGCCGCGACCGCCGTTCCGGAGGCCATCGGGCCGCCGGAATCGCCCTGGCAGGCGCTCGCCGTGCCGGAGCCTTCGGCCCAGAGCAGGATTCGGCTCGGGCCATAGGGCTCGACGGCCGTGAGGGACGCGATGCGGAAGGTGCCGGTGCTCTTCGCGTCGCCGTCGCGGGCAAGGCCGTAGCCGCCGACGGTCACGAAGGTGTTCTCGGGCACCTTCGCGGCGCTGAGGGTCGCCCGCTCGAACCGCGCGGGCAGGGGCTCGGGGATGCGGACGAGCGCGAGATCGATGGAGCGCTGGCGCGTCTCGATGGCCTTCGCGTTGTAGCCGGGATGCACGGTCTTGGCAGTGGGCACGATCAGCACGGGCTCGCCCGCCTCGTCGCGGAAATGCACCCGGTGCTCGGCGGCGCCCGTGACGCAATGGGCGGCGGTGAGCACCACGTCGGGCGCCAGCACCACGGCGCTGCACACGCCGCCGTTCGAACTCAACACCATCACGCTCTGGCGCGACAGCGGCCCCTCATCGGGCTGGCCGCCGACGATGGCGTGCGCGCCCGTCGCCGGCAGCGACAGCGCGAGACAGAGCGTGATCAGACGTTTCATGACAGCACGAGGATCCTTTGTTCCGATGATTCCCATATTCGTCAGCGGCCCCGCCGTCGAGCCCGTCAGCCTCATCGAGATGAAGGCCTATCTGCGCGTCGACGAGGACGACGCCGCGCAGGATGACCTGATTTCGGGCCTCATCAAGGCGGCCCGGCTCACGATCGAGGCGGTCTCCCGCCGAATTCTCATCGAGCAAAGCTGGCGCGTGGTGCTCGACCGCTGGCCGCGGGAACGCGTGCTCCTGCTGCCGCTCTCACCCCTGATCGCCGTGGACGCGATCAGGCTCACGGACGCCTCGGGCGCCGTGACCGAACTGCCGGAGGAGGCCTTCGATGCGGATGGCTTAAGCGACCCGCCCCGCATCGCCGTCTTCGGTGCGCCGGAGCCGGGGAAGCCGCGCAACGGCATCTCGGTGGAGCTGCGCGCCGGCTATGGATCCACCGCGGAAGCGGTGCCCGCGACCCTGAAGCTCGCCATCCGCATCCTCGTAGCGCACTGGTTCGAACATCGCGGCGACGTGGTGGGCGAGCAGATCCTCCCGCCCGAGGCCCTCGCCCTCGTCGCCCCCTTCCAGCGGGCGCGGCCTTAATCGTCGAGATTCGTCATGACATCGAAATCCATTCCCATCGGCGCGCGTTCGCGCCGGTTCGTGCTCGAACTGCCGCTGGAGCGGCCCGACGGGTTCGGCGGCGTCATCCGCTCCTATGCGCAGGGGCCTCAGGTGTGGGGCGCCATCGAGATGCTCTCAGGCCATGAGCGCGTGCGCGCCGACCGGCCGGAGCAGAGCCTCACCCACCGCATTACCCTGCGCTACCGCGAGGGCGTGACCGGCGCCATGCGGCTCACCTCCGGGCTGCGCCGCTTCGCTATCCGGGCGGCCTCCGATCCCGACGGGGCGAAGCGCGATCTCGTCTGCCTCGTCGAGGAGGTGAGGGCATGACCAGCCCGGTGCTGTCCTTGCGCCGCGCGATCATCGACGCGGCATCCGCCGATGCGGAGCTGCGTGCTCTGATGGGCGGAACCTTGCGCCTCTACGACGAGCCGCCGCGCGGGGCCGAGCCGGTCTACGCGCTGTTCGGCGACGTGAGGGCCGAGGACTGGTCCACCGACCTCGACCGCGGCCACGCGCAGAGCGTGGACATCGTGATCTGGTCGGAGAAAGGCGGCGCACGCACGGCCCTGATGGCTGCCGACCGCTTCTTCGCGATCCTCGACGATGCGCCGCTCGTTCTCGACGGCCACCGCCTCGTCAACCTGCGCGTCACCGAACTCGCCTCCGCCCGCGACAAGGATTCCGGCCTCGCCCGCGTCACCCTGCGCCTGCGCGCGGTGACCGAGGTGGCAGGATAAGGCTCTTTTCTCCATCCGGTGCGTTCCCGGCCGGAGCGTAGCGGAGGGGAAGGGAATCCATAGCACTGAGCGTGAGAGTGGATCCCCTTCCCGCACTTCGTGCGCCGGGGATGACACGGCACTTCCATTGCCCTCTGCCGCGAACAGCTTCATCAATTAAACAAAGGACATCCCATGCCTGCTCAGAAGGGCAAGGATCTGCTCATCAAGATCAGCGACGGAGGCAATGCCTTCGTCACCGTGGCGGGCCTGCGCACGCGCCAGATCGCCTTCAATGCGGAGACCGTGGACGTGACTCATTCCGAATCCGCCGGGCGGTGGCGCGAGCTTCTCGCCGGCGTCGGCGTGCGCCGCGCCGCGATCTCCGGCTCCGGCGTGTTCAAGGACGAAGCGTCGGACGCGCGCATGCGCCAGGTCTTCTTCGACGGCGACATTCTGGCCTACCAGATCGTCATTCCCGATTTCGGCCGCATCGACGGGCCGTTCCAGATCACGAGCCTCGAATACCGCGGCGACCATGCGGGCGAGGTGACGTTCGAAATGGCGTTCGAATCCGCCGGTGCGCTCGCCTTCGTGGCGATATAGGAGGCACCATGGCCAACAGACGACGGGGCGAGGTGGCGCTGCAGCTCGGCGACACGCGCTATACGCTCTGCCTCACGCTCGGCGCGCTCGCGGAGCTGGAGGATGCCTTCGGGGTGCAGGATCTCAACGCGCTCACGGAACGCTTCGGCGCCGGGCGCGTCTCGAGCCGCGACCTGCTCACGCTGCTCGGCGTCGCGCTGCGCGGCGGCGGTCAAACGTTGAACGACGCGGAGGTGGCGAACCTGCCGCTGCACGAGGGCATCGAGCCCGTGGCCGCGGCGCTGGCCGATCTTCTCCTCATGACCTTCGGCGGAGGCGAGGCACCGCCAAACCCTCCGGCATCCCAGGAGGCGGGCGCGAGCCATGCGCCTTCCCCTGGGACGACGCGCTGACGCTGGATTGAGCATCCTGCGGTGGAGCCCGGAACCCTTCTGGCGCGCGACGCCGCGCGAGCTGATGGCGGTTTGGAGTGGGTTGCACGACGGGCGAAGCGCTGAGCCGGCGCTGAGCGAGGATCTCAGGCGGTTGATGGAAGCGTTTCCGGATCAATGAATGTGGATTGTGAGCTCAACACCCTCAGAGGCCTCTCCTCGAGAAGACATGGCATAGCGTGCGTTTGGAACTCGATTGGATGCTCATGACTATGGCCGAGTAAGTTGGTCAGTTGTCCCAAGGTAGCGAGCGCCTTTCGCTTCCATGCAGAGCACAAAGATTTTCCGCCAGTTTTCTCCAGCCGTGACGCTGTTCTTGGCCTGGATTGCAGCCTTTTCAGCCTCCAGTTCGCACTCTGCTTCGGCTCGCGAATACTGCTGTTGAGACAAGCCTTGTCGTTTGAAAACAAAATCTGGCCTTGCCGACGTGTTGCAGCCGGTAAGGAGCGCAAGCGGAAACACAAGAGATAGAAGAGGATACATCTTGGCTGATGATAACCAAGTGTCCAAAGACAAATCTCCGAAATCAGAGATTGATAAGGATAGAGAACGCCAGCTCAACACGCTCATCGGCCTCTCCGGACGGTTCGGTGAATCCCTGTCCAATGCCTTCGCCAAGAACATCTCGGAAGGCAAGAAATTTGATAACGTTCTAAAGGATGTGCGCAAGACGTTCACAGAATTCGCGCTGAAGTCGGAGATGGCTCCACTACAGATGGCGCTCGGTCGTGGCTTGCAAACACTGATGGCAGGTTTGTTCGGCAATGCGCTGCCGATGGGGCCCGATCTGTCAGGTGCAGGGCAAAGCCTGAGCGGCGGGCTGTCGTCTCTCCTCGGCTCCCTGTTCGGCGCCGGCGGTCCCGCTCTGGCTAAGGGTGGCGTGCTCTCCCGTGGGATGCTGATGCCCTTCGCCAAGGGCGGGGTGGTCGGTGCGCCGACTTACTTCCCGCTCGGACGCGGGCTCGGCCTCATGGGCGAGCAGGGAGCCGAGGCCGTGATGCCGCTGGCGCGCGGGTCGGACGGGCGGCTCGGCGTGCGCGGCGGCGGGGGAGGGCGGCCGGTCTCGGTGACCGTGAACGTCACGACCCCGGATGCGGACAGCTTCCGCCGCTCCGAGGCGCAGGTTTCCGCCGCGCTCGCCCGGGCGGTTGCGCGCGGCCAGCGCGGGATGTGAGGGCGATCAGGCGTCGGTGCCCTCGAGCATGGCCATGATCTCGTCCTTGATCTGCAGGCGGCGGCGCTTCAGCTCCTCCTCGACCTCCTCGGGCTTCGGCTCCACCCGGGTCTCGATGCGGTGGATGGTGCGGTTCAGCTCGTCGTACTCGTCATAGAGCCGCGCGAAGCGATTGTTGCTCGTCTTCAGCTGGTGGATCCGGTCGACCTTGTCCGGGAAATCCTGCGCGAGGTCGTTGGGAGCATTGCTCATCGCCGGCCGCCTCCGTGTTGACTGCGTTCGTGACGTCAACGCCACCCCGGTTCTTTCGTTTCACCCCTATCCAGGATCCACCATGGCCTCAGATTTCCACGAGGTCCGCTTTCCCCTCGATGTCAGCCTCGGCAGCCGGGGCGGGCCCGTGCGGCGGACCGATATCGTCACGCTCGCGTCCGGCCGCGAGCACCGCAACAGCCGCTGGGCCGGCTCGCGCCGCCGCTACGATGCGGGCTTAGGCGTCAGGACCGTCGATGCCCTGCACACGGTGATCGCGTTCTTCGAGGAGCGGCGCGGCAGGCTCTACGGCTTCCGCTTCCGCGACCGGACCGACTGGCGCTCCGGCCCGCCCTCCCGCGAGCCGACGCCGCTCGACCAGCGCATCGGCACGGGCAATGGAGCGGAACGGAACTTTCAGCTGGTGAAGGCCTACGGCGCCGCCTTCGCACCCTACAGCCGCAGCATCGCCAAGCCCGTCGGCGGGACGGTGCGGGTGGCGCTGAACGGCGTGGAGCAGGCGGTGGGTGCGCAGTTCACCTGCGATCCGGCCACGGGCCTCGTGACCTTCGCGGCCGCGCCGCCTGCGGGCGCCGTCATCACGGCGGGCTTTGCTTTCGACGTGCCGGTGCGCTTCGACACCGACGAACTCGACATCGACCTCTCCACCTTCGACGCCGGCGGCATCCCGCAGATCCCGTTGATCGAGATCGTTCCTTAGATGCAAGACGCTGTCATCCCCGGCGAGCCGTAGGCGAGGGAAGGGGATCCATAGCGCCGAGTGTGTAAGTGGATTCCCTTCCCCTCCGCTGCGCTCCGGCCGGGAATGACACCCTTCTGGTCCTGACACCCTCCTCGTCATCCCCGGACTTGGTCCGGGGATCCACGTCTTTCTATCCGCTTCTCCAGCCTCATCCTGAGGAGCAGACGTCAGGCTGCGTCTCGAAGGATCGTCCAGCGCGCACCGGAGCCTCCTTCGAGACGGATTGCTCACGCAATCCTCCTCAGGATGAGGCTGGAGGGAGACCGAACGGGTTGAAGGCGTGGATGGCCGGGCCGAGCCCGGCCATGACGACGAAAGCAAGGCGACAGGCATCACAACACCATTCGAGCACAACCATGCGCACCATCCCTGAAAACCTTGCTGCCCATCTCACCGATGGAGCCACCACGTTGTGCCATTGCTGGCGGCTCATCCGGCGCGACGGCACCGCCTTCGGCTTCACCGATCACGACCGCGACATCTCCTTCGGCGGCACCATCTATGCAGCGCGCTCGGGGTTGGAAGCAGCCGAAGCGAGTGCCGAGCTGGGCTTTGCGGTCGGCGGCGGCGAGGTGGCCGGCGCGCTCGTCTCGGCAGGGCTGACCGAGGACGACATCTCCTCCGGCCTCTACGATGACGCGAGCGTGGAAACCTGGCTCGTGAACTGGAGCAATGTGGAGGAGCGCGTGCTCCTCGACATCGGCTCCATCGGCGAGATCCGCCGCGCCGACGGCAGCTTCGTGGCCGAGGTGCGGGGCCTCATGCACCGCTTCGACGAGGAGCGTGGGCGCCTGTTCCGCGCCACCTGCTCAGCCGATCTCGGCGATGTACAGTGCGGTGTGAACCTCACCGCGTCAACGTATGCCGACACCGGCACGGTGACGCGCACCGACGGTGCGCTGACCATCGCCGCCTCCGGCATAGGCTTTGCGGACGGCTGGTGCAATGCCGGCAAGCTCACCTGGCTCACCGGCGACAATGCGGGCGTCGCGGTGGAGGTCAAGGTGCATCGCGCGTTGAGCGGCACGGACGAGTTTGATCTCTGGCAGCGTGCGCCGCAACCGATCCAAGTCGGCGACACGTTCCAGGTCACGGCGGGCTGCGACAAGACCCACGGAATGTGCCGCAGGAAGTTCGACAACGTCGCGAATTTCCGCGGCTTCCCACACATGCCCGGCAACGACTTCATCATCCGTATGCCGCAGCAGGGTGAGCCGGGGCTGGATGGCGGGAGCTTTTTCAGGTGAAGCCGTTCTTATCCTTCCCTTGAGGGGGAGGGTCGACGCCCTTCAGGGCGGCGGGGTGGGGTGGCAGCGCGCCCTTGCCCGAGCAGACTCGGACTCAACGCACAGCCCATCATCCCTGTTGCGCCTTTCACCCCACCCCGGCTCTTCGAGCCGACCCTCCCCCTCGAGGGGAGGGTGCTGCCGCGAGCATTCTCATGCCCACACCTCACCTCATCCTCGCCGAGGCCCGGTCCTGGATCGGCACGCCTTATCGCCACCAGGCCTCGCTGAAGGGCGTCGGCTGCGACTGCCTCGGGCTGCTGCGCGGCGTGTGGCGCGGTGTCATGGGGGCCGAGCCCGAGCTGCCGCCGCCGTATTCGCCCGATTGGGCCGAGGCCGGGGCGGATACGCTGGTGGCTGCCGCGCGAAAGCATCTCGTGGAGATCGAGCCCACGCAGTTCGCTCCCGGCGACGTGCTGCTCTTCCGCTGGCGCGAGACCATGCCGGCCAAGCACTGCGCCATCGCCACATCTGACGACACCATGATCCACGCCCATGACGGCGCTGCGGTCGCGGAAGTCGCGTTTCGGCCCTGGTGGCGGCGTCACCTGTCCCATGCCTTTCGTTTTCCGGATGCACCCTGATGGCCACCATCGTTCTTCAAACCGTCGGCTCCGTCGTTGGCGGCATGGTCGGCGGGCCGATCGGCGCCATGGCGGGGCGTGCGCTCGGGGCGCTCGCGGGCGCCGCCATCGACAATGCGCTCTTCTCCGGCAGCGACACCAAATACGTCGAGGGCCCGCGCCTCAAGGACATCGACGGGCTCACCTCCACGGAGGGCGCGCCGATCCCGCGGGTCTATGGCCGGGCGCGCATCGGCGGCCAGCTCATCTGGGCGACGCGCCTGGAGGAGGTGGTGAACAGCGATACCGACCGGGGCAGTCAGGGCGGCAAGGGCACGGGCGGGCCGAAGACCGTTACCACCACCTATTCCTATTTCGCCAATCTCGCGGTCGGCCTGTGCGAGGGGCGCATCGGGTTCATCCGGCGCGTGTGGGCCGATGGGCGCGAGTTGGATCTCAGCACGCTCACCATGCGCGTGCACAAGGGCAGCGAGACGCAAAGCCCGGATCCGCTCATCGTCGCCAAGGAGGGCGCGGATCATGCGCCGGCCTATCGCGGGCTGGCCTATGTGGTGTTCGAGCGCCTGCCGCTCGCCGATTTCGGCCACCGCGTGCCGCAATTCTCCTTCGAGGTGATCCGGCCCGTCGACGGGCTCAACCGCATGGTCCGCGCCGTGTGCCTCATCCCCGGCGCGAGCGAGTTCGGCTACGACACCAAGCCCGTGATGCAGGTGCTCGACCTCGGCAAGACGAAGGCAGAGAACCGGCACCAGCTGCAACGCGCCGCCGACGTGTCGGCCTCCCTCGATGCGTTGGAGGCCTTGTGCCCGAACCTCAAGCGGGTGTCCCTCGTGGTGAGCTGGTTCGGCGACGATCTGCGCGCCGGCTCATGCCTCGTCGAGCCGCGTGTGGACGTGACGACGAAAACCACCGACGGCGCCGCCTGGTCGGTGGCCGGGTTGACGCGGGAAGACGCGAAGGCGGTCTCGCTCGTGAAGGGAACGCCCGCCTATGGCGGCACGCCGTCCGACGAGAGCGTGATCCGGCTGATCCGCAATCTGAAGGATCGCGGCCTCGAGGTGGTGCTCTATCCCTTCGTGATGATGGACGTGCCTGCCGGCAACAGCCTGCCGGATCCCTATGGCGGCACCGGCCAGCCCGCCTATCCCTGGCGCGGGCGCATCACCTGCCATCCCGCGCCGGGCCAATCCGGTTCTCCCGACGGAACGAGTGCCGCCGCCAGCCAGGTGAATCTCTGGTTTACCCGGGCTGCGGGCTTCAACCGCATGGTGCTGCATTATGCGGCGCTCGCCGAGCAGGCGGGGGGCGTCGACGGCTTCATTCTCGGCAGCGAGCTCGTCGGCCTCACGCGGGTGCGCTCCGCCTCCGGCGTCTATCCTGCGGTCGCGCGGCTGCGGGAGCTTGCGCAGGATGTGCGTGCGGTCCTGCGCGCCTCCACGACAATCGTCTATGCGGCGGACTGGACGGAATACGGCGCTCATGTGCTGAACGGCGGCAGCGAGGTGCGCTTTCCCCTCGATCCCCTGTTCGCCAGCACCGCCATCGATGCGGTCGGCATCGATTACTACCCGCCGATCTCCGACTGGCGCGACGGTCCCGATCATGCGGATCTGGCGGCTGGGCGCAGCATCCATGATGTGGATTACCTGCGCGCGCGGCTCGGCAGCGGCGAGGCGTTCGACTGGTACTACGCCAGTGCCTCGCATCGCGCGGCCCAGACCCGCACGCCGATCACCGACGGCGCCTTCAACAAGCCCTGGGTCTTCCGCCAGAAGGATCTCGTGTCCTGGTGGTCCAACCGGCATGTGGAGCGCGTCGGCGGCGTCGAGACTGGCGCCACCGCATGGCAGCCGCAATCGAAGCCGATCTGGCTTACCGAGATCGGCGTGCCCGCCGTCGACAAGGGGCCAAACGGGCCGAACGTCTTTCCCGATCCGAAATCGTCGGAATCGGCCTATCCGCCATTCTCGCGCGGGGTGCGCGACGACCTCGTGCAGGCGCGCGGTCTCGAGGCCATCCTCTCGCGCTTCGATCCGGCGCAGCGCGGTTTTGCACCTGAGTACAATCCCGCCTCGCCGTCCTACAACGGGCGCATGGTGGACCCGGGCAATGTGTTCGTCTGGGCCTGGGATGCCAGGCCCTATCCGGCCTTTCCCGATTTCGATAGCGTGTGGTCGGACGGTGCCAACTGGGACACCGGCCACTGGATCACCGGCCGCATCGAGGGTGCGACCCTCGACCGCCTGATCGCGCGAGTCCTGCGCGATTTCGGCCTCCCCGATCCCGGCGTTCTTCCCGTCGACGGCTTCGTGGATGGTTACGTGATCGACCGGCCGATGTCCCTGCGCGGGGCGCTCGAGCCGCTGCTGCGCCTCTTCGGCGTGGATGCGGTGGCACGCGGCGGTACGATCGCCTGGCAGGGCAGGGGCGGCCGCGCCGTGCTGAACCTGACGAAGGACGATCTCGTGCTGAACGAGGAGGAGCCTTCGCTGCGCCTCACCCGCGCGCAGGAAACCGAATTGCCGCAGCAGGTGGAGGTGGGGTTCACGGAAGGCGACACGGATTACCGGCGCGCGGCTGTCGCGTCGCGTCGCCTGTCCGGATCGAGCCGCCGGGAGGCGCGGGCGGACAGCGCCGTCGTCACCCGCCGCGCCGAGGCCCAGCGCCTCGCCGATACCTGGCTGCAGGATCTGTGGGCGGGGCGCGAGGGCGCCGAGTTCGAGGTCTCGCCGCGCCGGATCGAGCTGGAGCCGGGCGACGTGATCGCCGTTCCCACCGATGCGGGGCCGAAGCTGCATCGTATCACGCGCATCGCCGATGGACCGACGCGCAAGGTCAGCACGCGCGCGGTGGAGCCGGCGGTGTTCGAGCGGCCGGGCTACGCGATTCCGCGTCCGGTGAAGCGCCCTCCGCCTGTGCCGGGGAAGCCTGTGGTTGTCGTGCTCGACCTGCCGGCGGCGCTCGGCGACCCCGTGCCGCTGCAATACATCGCGGTGGCGGCCGATCCCTGGCCCGGCGCCATGACGATCTGGCGCTCGGGGAACGGCGCGAGCTTCACGCCCTACCGCATCCTCGACCTGCCCGCCCTGATCGGCCGCACGAAGACCGCTCTGGCGTCCGGACCGCTCTGGCGCTGGGACGTGCACGCGACGCTCGACGTGGAAATTTCCACCGGCGCATTGAGCTCCATCGACGACGAGGCGGCCTTGGCCGGGCGCAACCTCTTCGCCTTGCGCGGCACCGATGGCCGCTGGGAGATCCTGTCCGCCGCGCGCGCCGAACTGATCGGGGAGCGCACCTATCGCCTGTCGCGCTTTTTGCGCGGGCTTGCGGGCAGCGAGCCGGAGGCCGGCCGCCTCGTGCCGGCCGGCGCCCTGATCGTGAAGCTCGACGAGGCGGTCGCGCCGCTTGCAACCAATCTCCAGGATCTCGGCCAGACATGGCGCTACAGGATCGGGCCGTCCGGGCGCGACCATGCAGATGCGTCCATGGCGGAGATCGCCGCGACCGTGGGGCGCGAGGCGCTGAAGCCCTTCAGCCCGGTGCACGTGACGGCGCGGCGCGAGCCCGGCGGCATTCGTCTCGATTGGATCCGCCGCACGCGCCGCAACGGCGATGGCTGGGAGGCTGTGGACGTGCCGCTCGCCGAGGACGCGGAGGCCTACGAGATCGATATTCTCAAAGATGGACAGCCGGTGCGGAGGCTCACGAGTGCGCAGCCTTCCGTCCTCTACACGGCCGCGCAGGAGATCGCCGATTTCGGCGATGTCCAATCCATGCTGGCTCTCGCCGTCGCGCAGATGAGCGCCGTTGCGGGGCGCGGCTTCGAGCGACGTGTCGTTATTGCCATCCGCTGAACGGCTGCATGATTTTCGCACTGACTAACGTTTGACCGGACGGTTGTCATTCCCGGCCGGAGCGTCAGCGGAGGGGAAGGGAATCCACCCGTATGCGCAACGCGATGGATCCCCTTCCCGCACTGCGTGCGCCGGGGATGACACCCAGCCCGTCATGGCCGGCCTCGTGCCGGCCATCCCGATCCGAAAACGCTGCGCTCTCCAAATCGAGATCACCGGCACGAGGCCGGTGATGACGTGAGTGGGTGTTGTCAGCGCATCCTTGTCCGTTTCCCTGTCGGAGCACACCCTTCCATGTCATCGACGCCCCATCTCGCCCTGCCGCTCATCGCAGCCGCGCAGGCGCAGAAGCATGTCACCCACAACGAGGCGCTCGCATCGCTCGATGCGCTCGTGCAGCTCGCCGTGAAGGAGCGCAACCGCACCGCGCCGCCGGCGGCGCCCGAGGAGGGCGACCGTTTCCTCGTTGGCGCGAATGGGACGGGCGCCTTTGCGGGGCAGGAGGGCCGGATCGCCCTGTTCGATCTCGGCCTCTGGCGTTTCTTCTCGCCGCGGGCGGGCTGGCGCGCTTACGTGGAGAACGAGGATCTTGTCGTTGTCTTCGACGGAGCCGAATGGAAGACCTTCGGCTCCGTGCCCGACGAGATCCATAACCTGCAGCGGCTCGGCATCGGCACGAATGCCGACGCCCTGAACCGGTTGTCGGCAAAGCTCAACGCTGCGCTGTTCGCGGCGCTGAACGCAGAGGAGGGCGGGAGCGGTGATCTGCGCTTCGTGCTCAACAAGAGTGCGGAGGCGAACGTTCTCTCGCAGCTCTACCAGCGCGGCTTCAGCGGGCGCGCAGAGACGGGCCTGATCGGCAACGACGATTTCAGTATCCGCGTCTCGCCCGATGGGGCCCAGTGGCGCGACGCCCTCATGATCGACCGACGCACCGGCATCGCGTCGTTCCCCGTGGGCCTCACCAACGCGCCGCGCCTCAATCTGCTCATCAATCCCGCGTTCATCGTGAACCAGCGCCGCTTCGCGGGCGGTTCGCTGGCCGAGGGTGTCTTCGGCTTCGACCGCTGGAAGGCCGGGCCTGGCGGCTGCACCGTCACGCGCGCGGCCGACGGCACGATCACCCTTGCGGGCGCTCTCGACCAAGTGGTCGATGCCGCGCAGGCGGCGGCGGAGTTCGGTGCCGGCAACCTTGCCGGCGCGACCCTGACGCTCTCGGTGGAGGATCCCTCGGCGGCCCTGCCGGTGCTCGTCGGCTCGAAGAGTGCCGTCATTCCGGCAGGCTCCGGCCGTCAGGCGGCGAGCGTGACCCTCGACGGCGCCGAAACCGGCAACATCACGGTGCGCCTGCAGCCAGAGGCTGCCTGCACCTTCAGGCGCGTGAAGCTGGAACTCGGCGCCCATGCCAGCCCCTGGAGCGCTCCATTGCCCGACATGGAGGAACTCCGCTGCCGCCGATATTTCCAGCGCCTCGCCACCACCGGCGGAGCGCCCTGCTTGCTCGGCTATGTCGGGCAGCGCGTCGGCATGAACATCATCGATGCCGTCTGCACTCTGCCGGTGCCGATGCGGGCCGATCCCACGCTCCTCACCAGCGGGTTCACCTGGCTGAACGCGCCGCCCTCCGGGAATCAGGTGGGCTTCTACAGCAACAGCAGCGCCGTCTGGTCCGCGCTGACGGGCGCCTTGACGGTGACGAGCGCAACGCCTCCGAGCGCGTCCTGCGTGGTTCTGCGCTTCCGCGCCGGCTCCTCCTTCACCGCCGCGGCCGGCGGCGTCGGCAACATCTACCTCGGACCCGATGCCTTCATCGCGCTTGAGGCGGAACTGTGAGACCGCCCGTGACCGCATCGCGCTTCGGGGAGGCCGTCGAGATTGTTCTGCAGCACGAAGGCGGCTTCGTGCATCACCCTGGCGATCCGGGCGGAGCGACCAAGTTCGGCATCACCCGCGAAACCCTGTCCCGGGCCAGGGGATATCCCGCCTCCGTCACGGACGTGCGGGAGCTGACCCGCGCGGAAGCGGTCGCCCTCTACCGCAGGCTCTACTGGGATGCCGTGCGCGCCGACGAGCTGCCGCCCGGTCTCGATCTCGCGGTCTTCGACCTGGCCGTGAATTCGGGCCCGGTCCGGGCCGTGCGGATGCTGCAGACCACGCTCGGCGTTCCCGCGGACGGGCTCATGGGGCCCGTGACCCTGAAGGCCGCAGGGGAAGCCGATCTCCCGCAAGCGATCCGTCGTCTCACCCGGGCCCGCCTCGGCTTTCTCGGCCGTCTCGCCGCCTGGCCCGTCTTCGGGCGCGGCTGGCGCCGGCGGGTCCTTGCCGTCGAGCAGGGGGCTCTGCGGCTTGCTTTCTCTTCACCCCCTCACTCCAGGAGTGTCTGACATGTTCGATACCAAGAATGTTCTGGCCAGCCGGACCGTTTGGTCCAACCTCATCGGGTTCGCCGCCCTCGTTCTCGGGCTGTTCGGCTTCGACGGCTCGGCGCTGGCAAGCGGCGCCGTCGAGGAGGCGCTGTTCCAGCTCGTCGCCGCCGGCAGCTTCATCGCCTCCACTGCCTTTCGGATCGTCGCCACGAAGCAGATCCTGAACAAGGAGGATTTTTAAGGGGATAGCGGTGGTTCATCCTTCCGAAACCGGCCCTATCTACATTCAGACTTCGTTCAGTGCGGTAAAGGCATGGTCACCTCATGCGTCTGGTTTGTCTGGTCATAGCGTTGTGGGGAATGGTGGGGGCTGCCCATGCGCAAAGCGCATCCGCAGCCCTCAGGAACTGCCTTCCGCAACGTGAGATGCAGGCTGCCGTGGCGTCCAAGGACGTCGTCACCCCGGCTTCCGCCGTGATGACGGCGCGCCGCCAGGTGCCGGGCGCCGACGTGGTCCGGGCCAGCCTCTGCCGCAGCAGCGATGCCCTTGTCTATGTGATCATGGCCTTGCAAAAGGACGGTCGCATCGTGCAAGTGATGATCGACGGCTCCTCCGGGCGCGTGAGATCGGTCAAGTAGAGAAAGCGAAAACCGTGCGCCTACTCGTTGTCGAGGACGACAGAACCCTCAATAAGCAGATCGTGACTGCCCTCGAGCAGGCTGGCTATGCGGTGGATGCCGCCATGGACGGCGAGGAGGGGCAATTCCTTGGGGAAACGGAGCCCTACGACGCCATCATCCTCGATCTCGGCCTGCCGAAGGTGGACGGCGTCACCGTGCTGACAGCCTGGCGCCGCGAGGGACGCAAGGTGCCCGTCATCATCCTCACGGCCCGCGACCGCTGGAGCGACAAGGTCCAGGGTTTCGATGCCGGCGCCGACGATTACGTAACGAAGCCTTTCCACATGGAGGAGCTTCTCGCCCGCGTGCGTGCCCTGCTGCGCCGCTCAGCCGGCCATGCCACCAGCGAGATCAGCTGCGGCCCCGTGAAGCTCGACACCCGCTCGGGCCGCGTGGCTGTCGACGGCAACCCGGTGAAGCTGACCTCGCACGAATACCGGCTGCTGTCCTACCTGATGCACCACACCGGCCGCATCGTCTCGCGCGGCGAGTTGACCGAGCATCTCTACGACCAGGATTTCGACCGGGACTCGAACACCATCGAGGTCTTCATCGGCAGGCTTCGCAAGAAGCTCGGGGTCGACATCATCCAGACCGTCCGGGGGCTGGGCTATCTCCTTGACGCGAGCCAGGCCCCGACCAAGACGTGACCAGTCTCGGCCCGCTCGTGAAACGCTTCGCCAGCCGGCCCATCGCGGTCCGCCTGGCGGTCTCTTCCGTGTTCTGGAGCTTCGTGATCCTGCTGATCGCGGGGCTGATCCTGTCGACCCTCTACCGGGAGAACACGGAACGGGCTTTCGACCAGCGCCTCCTGGTCTATGCCAACACGCTCGCGTCGAACCTCGTCGGGCCGGGCGATCCCGACCGGGACCTCGGCCCCATCGGCGATCCCCGGTTCGAGCTGCCCCTGTCGGGCTGGTACTGGCAGGTGGCGCGGCCCAACGCGGCGCCCGCCGAGATCCGCTCCTCGAAATCCCTGTTCGGCGGGCAATTGCCGAACCTTGCCGCGGGCGACGACCGCTTCGGCCAGATCCGCCCTGGCTATGGCCGGGCCCCCGACGACCGCTCCCTGCGCATCATCGAGCGCGACATCGACCTGGGCGAGGACGGACGTTACATCATCCGCGTGGCCGGACCGTCCGACGAGATCGAGGCGGCCGTGCGGGACTTCATCTTCGCCCTCACCGTCACGTTCGCCCTGCTCGGCACCGGGCTGGGATTCACCACGCTTCTCCAGATCCGCTTCGGCCTGCGGCCCCTGTCGAATCTCCGCAGCGCGCTGGGTGCCATCCGGCAGGGGGAGGCGGAGCGCATCGCGGGCGAATACCCGCGCGATATCTCTCCCCTGGCCAGTGAACTGAACCTGCTCCTCGACACCAACCGGGAGATCCTGGAGCGCGCCCGCACGCAAGTTGGCAACCTCGCCCATGCGCTCAAGACGCCCCTCAGCGTGATCATGAACGAGGCCGAGAACGCGCCCGAGGATGTGGCCGCCAAGGTCCGCGAGCAGGCGGCCCTCATGCGCGACCAGGTCAATTACTACCTCGACCGCGCCCGCGCGGCGGCGCTCGCCGGCACGCTCGGAACCCTGACGGAAGCCGAGCCCGTGATCGCAGGGTTGGCGCGCACCTTCGCGAAGATCTATCGCGACAAGGACCTGGAGGTGGAGCTCGCGATCCCGCCGGACCTGCGCTTTCGCGGGGAGAAGCAGGATCTCGAGGAAATGGCCGGCAACCTCATCGACAACGCGGCCAAATGGGCCGCGCGCAAGGTGGTCGTGGCGGTCGAGATCGTCCGCGACGACGACCGGCCGCGCTTCCGCCTGCTGATCGACGACGACGGGCCGGGCCTGCCCGAGGCCGCCAGGACCGAGATGCTCAAGCGCGGCCGGCGGCTCGACGAGACAAAGCCCGGCTCCGGCCTCGGCCTCTCCATTGTCAGCGATCTGGCGAGCCTCTATCGCGGCTCGCTCAGGCTCGACGCCTCGCCCATGGGAGGTCTGCGCGCGATCCTCGAACTCCCAGGGGACAGGAGTTCATCTTAAGGACATTTACGCGTGACACCGTGCCACCGTCGTGCTTCAGGAGGACACGGAGTAAATAGGACTTTATGGTGATCTGGATCATTCTTCTGGCAATGACGGCCGCAGCCGTGATGGCGGTTCTGTGGCCGCTGTCGCGTCACTATGCGGTCGGGCGCCAGGCCGATCCGGACACGCAGTTCTATCGCTCGCAGATCGGGGAAATCGAGCGGGATCTGGCCCGCGGCGTGCTTCTTCCCGGCGAAGCGGAGGCCGCCAAGGCCGAAGCCGGACGCCGGCTTCTGCGGGCGACAGGCCTGCAGGCCGAGGAGGCTTTCGCCGCCGTCGGCGAGCCGGCCCTGCGCCGCCGCCGCGCCGCATCGACCCTCGCATTGTCGATCGTCCCGCTGCTGGCGCTCGCCACTTACGAAATCTACGGCTCGCCCCAGCTGCTGAGCCAGCCTCCGGGCGCGCAGCTGCAGCAGGCCCAGCAGGCAGGCAACATGAACCTGCTCGGAGCTGTGGCCGAGATCGAGGCGCATCTCGCCAGGAACCCGCAGGACGGGCGCGGCTGGGAGGTGATCGCTCCGGTCTATCTGCGCATGGGGCGCATCGAGGACGCGGTGAAAGCCTATGAATCGGCGATCCGCTACCAAACGCCCGACGCCGTCCGGTTCGCCAATTACGGCGAGGTCCTGGTGCTTGCCAAGGACGGGCTCATCACTGCGGAGGCGCAAGCCGCCTTCGAGCAGGCGCTCAAGCTCGACCCGAGCGCGCCCAAGGCCCAGTTCTATCTCGCCCGCGCGGCCGTGCAGGATGGGCAGACTGACAAGGCCAAGACGATTTTCCAGGAGATGCTTGCGTCCTCGCCCGCCGATGCGCCGTGGGTGGATGCCGTGAGGCAGGAGCTGGCGGCGCTCGGCGCACCCCAGCCCGAGGCAGCCCCGGCGGCCACAACGCCGCAGATCGGCCCCGAGGCCATCGCCGGCATGGTGGCCGGCCTTGCAAGCCGGCTCGAATCCCAGGGCGGCACCGCCGAGGAATGGGCGCGGCTCATGCGCTCCTATGCGGTGCTGGGGCAGCGCGACAAGGCAGCGGATGCGGCCAAGCGCGCCCGGGAGGCTCTGGCGCAGGATACCGAAGCCTTGAAGACCATCGACACGATGGCCCAGGAACTGAAACTCACCGACGCACAGCCATGACGAGAAAACAACGCCGCCTGACCCTCATCGGAGTTGCCGGATGCGTCCTCGCGGTCGCACTCGGGCTCGTGCTCTACGCCATGAACGACACGATCGTGTTCTTCAACTCGCCGGCCGACATCCAGGCGAAGAGCGTGCAGCCCGGCACGCGCATCCGCCTCGGCGGCCTCGTGAAGGAAGGCTCCGTGCAGCGCGGCGCCGATCAGCAGATCACCTTCGAGGTCATGGATGCCGAGGCCACGATCAAGGTGAACTACAAGGGCCTGCTGCCCGACCTGTTCCGCGAAGGGCAGGGGGTCGTGGCCGAGGGCATCCTGGAGAGCCCGAGCGCTTTCCGTGCCGACTCGGTTCTCGCCAAGCACGACGAGAACTATATGCCGCGTGAGGTCGCCGACACGCTGAAGAAGCAGGGCCACTGGCAGGGCGAGGCCGACGCTTCGCCCAAGACGCAGTAGCAAGGGAGAATCCTCGTGATAGTCGAGGCTGGACATTTCGCACTCGCGCTCGCCCTGGGCCTGTCGCTGATCCAGTTCCTCGTGCCGCTCTGGGGCGCGCGTGCGAACGATCCCGTGCTCATGGCGGTGGCGCCGGCGAGCGCGCTGGCGGTCTTCGCCTGCATCGCCTTCTCGTTCCTGGCCCTGACCTTCGCCTACCTGAACTCCGACTTCTCGGTGCTCAACGTCTTTCAGAACTCGCACTCGGCGAAGCCGCTAATCTACAAGATCTCCGGCGTGTGGGGGAACCACGAAGGCTCCATGCTGCTGTGGGTGCTGATCCTGGCCCTGTTCGGCGCGGTCGTGGCGATCTCGCGCAACAGCATCCCCATGCGGCTGCAGGCGAACACGCTGGCCGTGCAGGCTGCCGTGACCATCGCGTTCCTGCTGTTCATTCTCACCACGTCCAACCCCTTCACGCGCGTCGTTCCGGCGCCGCTCGAAGGGCAGGACCTCAATCCGCTCCTGCAGGACCCCGGCCTCGCGATCCATCCGCCGCTCCTCTACATCGGCTATGTGGGCTTTTCGATCTCCTTCGCCTTCGCGTGCGCGGCGCTCATCGACGGGCGCATCGATGCGGTCTGGGCCAGGATCGTGCGGCCCTGGACGCTCGGCGCCTGGGCGTTCCTGACGCTCGGCATCGCCATGGGCTCCTACTGGGCCTATTACGAACTCGGCTGGGGCGGCTGGTGGTTCTGGGACCCGGTGGAGAACGCCTCGCTCATGCCGTGGCTCGCCGGCACGGCGCTCGTGCACTCCACCGTGGTGATGGAAAAGCGCGACGCCTTGAAGGTCTGGACGATCCTGCTCGCCATCCTGACCTTTTCGCTCTCGCTGCTCGGAACCTTCCTGGTGCGCTCCGGCGTGCTCACCTCCGTGCATTCCTTCGCGGTCGACCCGGAGCGCGGCACGTTCATCCTTGGCATCCTGATCCTGTTCATCGGCGGCTCGCTGGCGCTCTTCGCCTGGCGCGCGCCCATGCTCCGGCAGGGCGGCCTGTTCGCGCCTGTCTCCCGCGAGGGCGCGCTCGTGGTCAACAACCTGTTCCTCGCCACCGCCTGCGCCACCGTGTTCATCGGCACGCTCTACCCGCTGGCCCTGGAGGTGATGACCGGCGACAAGATCTCCGTCGGCGCGCCGTTCTTCAACTTCACCTTCCTGCCGCTGATCGTGCCGCTCCTGCTGCTGCTGCCCCTCGGGCAGACGCTCGCCTGGAAGCGCGGCAACTTCCTCGGCACGGCCCAGCGCCTCTATGCGGTGTTCGGCATCTCGATCCTGGCCACCATGGTCCTGTTCGCCTTCAGCTACGGCGGTCCGGTGGCGGCGCCCCTCGGCATCGGGCTCGGCGTCTATCTGGTGCTCGGCTCGCTCAACGAGATCGTGACGCGCTCCTGGTCGAAGGGCACGCCGCTCTCGGCCGCCTGGCGCAAGGCGCGAGGCCTGCCGCGCTCGGCCTGGGGCACGGCCCTGGCCCATGCGGGCGTCGGCCTCACGGTGATCGGCATCGCGGCCACCGCCTGGGGCATCGAGGCCATTGGCAGCCTGAAGGTGGGCGAGCGCCTCAAGGGCGGTGATTATGAGGTGCGGCTCGAGCGGGTGATCCCGCGCGTCGAGGCCAATTACCGCGAGGACGCGGCCGTCCTGACCGTATTCAGGTCCGGTCACGAGATCGGCACCATCGAGACCATGAAGCGGCTCTACGTGACCCGCGGCATGCCGACCACGGAGGCCGGAATCCTGACCATCGGCCTCGGCCAGGTCTATGCCAGCATCGGCGATGCGCAGCCGGACGGGTCGGTCGGCATCAGGCTCTACCACAAGCCCCTGGTGCTTCTGATCTGGATCGGCTCACTGGTGATGGCCATCGGCGGCGGCATCTCCCTGACCGACCGGCGCCTGCGCATCGGCGCGCCTGCCCCGGCCAAGACGATGCCGTCGGCTGCGGTTCCTGCGGAGTAGGCCATGCGCTTCGTTCTCGCCCTCATCGCGGCCCTTCTGTTCAGCGGTTCCGCCTTCGCGGTTCAGCCGGGTGAGGTGCTGAAGGATCCGGCCCTCGAACGGCGCGCCCGCGAGATCTCGGCGGGCCTGCGCTGCCTCGTCTGCCAGAACCAGTCCATCGACGATTCCGACGCCCAGCTCGCCAAGGACCTGCGGCTGCTGGTGCGCGAGCGGCTGGTCGCCGGAGACACCGACGACGAGGTGGAGAGCTTCCTGGTCCAGCGCTACGGCGAGTTCGTCCTGCTGAAGCCCACCTTCGGCGCCCACACCCTGCTGCTCTGGCTGACCCCGGCCCTGGTGCTGGTGCTGGGCGGCCTCGGCGCCTACGCGGCCCTGAGACGCCGTCCGAACCCCACCGCCCCGACCCTCGACGAGGAGGAGCGTGAGGCGCTGGAGAGGCTGCTCAGCCAGGACAAATCCGCCTCCTGACGAAACCTTACCAACATTTCATCTTCGGGTGAGGGTACCGTAATCCAGCACCCCCCATCTTGCTCCCATGACGAACCGACAAGAGTTCTTCGAGGAGAGACAAGAGATGTTGGACAAGGTTTCCACTCCCGCCCGCAAGCGCACCGCGACATGGCTCGGCGCAGTGGCCGTGGCTGCGTTGATCGCAGGCGGCGCTGTCGAGAGCGGTCTGGTTGCCCCCAATGCCGCCCATGCCGAGCTGCGGTCCATGGCCCAGCCGGTCCAGAGCGCTCCAGCCTTTGCCGACGTGATCGAGCGCGTGAAGCCCGCCGTGGTTTCCGTGAAGGTCAAGGTGCAGAACGTGGCCGACCGCGACGATGACGACGGCCAGCAGTTCTCGATGCCGGACCTGCCCCCGGGCCATCCCATGGAGCGCTTCTTCCGCCAGTTCCGCGACGGTGAGCGCGGTGACCGCAGCCAGCGCGGCGAGCGTCCGCGCCGGTTCGGCCAGTCGATGGGCTCCGGCTTCTTCGTTTCGGCCGACGGCTACATCGTGACCAACAACCATGTGATCGACAAGGGCTCCGCGGTCGAGATCGCCATGGACGACGGCAAGACGCTCGACGCCAAGGTGGTGGGCACTGATCCGAAGACCGACCTCGCCCTGCTGAAGGTCGAGGGCAGCGACTTCCCCTACGTCCGCCTAGCCGCCCAGAAGGCCCGCATCGGCGACTGGGTGGTGGCCATCGGCAACCCGTTCGGCCTCGGCGGCACGGTCACGGCCGGCATCGTGTCGGCCCAGCACCGCGACATCGGCGCCGGTCCCTATGACGACTTCATCCAGATCGACGCCTCCGTGAACAAGGGCAACTCCGGTGGCCCGACCTTCAATCTCTCCGGCGAGGTCGTGGGCGTGAACACGGCGATCTTCTCGCCGTCGGGCGGCAATGTGGGTATTGCGTTTGCCATCCCGGCGAGCACGGTCGAGACCGTCGTCGCGTCGCTCAAGGAGAACGGCTCCGTCACCCGCGGCTTCATCGGCGTGCAGATGCAGCCGGTGACCAAGGAGATCGCCGAGGCGATCGGCCTGAGCGAGCCCAAGGGCGCCCTCGTGGCCGAGGCCATGAAGGACAGTCCCGCCGCCAAGGCCGGCGTCAAGACGGGCGACACGATCATCGCCGTCGACGGGCAGCCGATCAAGGAGGCCAAGGACCTCTCCCGCAAGGTGGCCAATGTCGCCCCGGGCAAGAGCCTGTCGCTCACCCTCTGGCGTGACGGCAAGGAGCGGACCGTGACCCTCGAGGTCGCGAGCCAGCCGAAGGGCGTCTGATCCTTCGGATAAGGAGATGGACACCAGGCTTTCTTAGTTGATTGCCCCCGACACCTGGTGTCTTCTGCCCGCGGCGGACCGGTTTTTCCCCTCCAGGACCGGTCCGCCGACGGGCTTTTTCTTGTGCGGCGTGCAGGCTGATGCGGATTCTGATCATAGAGGACGACAAAGAGGCGGCTTCCTACCTCGTCAAGGCGTTCCGTGAGGCAGGCCACGTGGCTGACCATGCCGCCGACGGCCTCGACGGCTACGCCATGGCGGAGGCCGGCGATTACGACGTCCTCGTGGTCGACCGCATGCTGCCCAAGCTCGACGGCCTCTCCCTGATCCGGTCCCTGCGCGAGCAGAAGGTGGAGACGCCGGTGCTCATCCTCTCGGCGCTGGGCCAGGTGGACGACCGGGTGAAGGGCCTGCGCGCGGGCGGCGACGACTACCTGCCCAAGCCCTACGCCTTCTCCGAACTCCTTGCCCGTGTCGAGGTGCTCTCGCGGCGCCGAGCCTCGGCTCCCAGTGCGGAGCCTACCGTCTACCGCGTCGCCGACCTCGAGCTCGACCGCCTGTCGCATCGCGTCGCCCGGTCGGGCCAGGAGATCGTGCTCCAGCCGCGCGAGTTCCGGCTGCTCGAGTACCTGATGAAGAACGCCAATCAGGTGGTCACCCGCACCATGCTGCTGGAGCACGTGTGGGACTATCACTTCGATCCGCAGACCAACGTGATCGACGTTCACGTCTCGCGGCTTCGCGCCAAGATCGACAAGGGCTTCGACAAGCCGCTCATCCACACCATCCGCGGCGCGGGCTACATGGTGCGCGTGGGTGCGGACGGAGACGAGGAATGAGCGTGCGGCCATGACAGCCTTCATGAGCGCTCTCGGCAAGCTCTTCCGCACGACCGCCTTCAAGCTGTCCTTTGCCTATCTCCTCATCTTCACCATCTTTGCTTTCGTGACGCTGGGCTATGTCGCCTGGAACGCCCAAAGGCTCCTGACCGATCAGTTCGTCTCCAGCATCGAGACCGAGATCAACAGCCTGTCCGACCAGTACCGGTTCGGCGGCCTGCGTCGTCTCGTGAACAACGTGGAGCGGCGCTCGCGCGCTCCGGGCGCCCTGCTTTACCTGGTGACGACGGAGAACGGCGAGCGCATTGCCGGCAATGTCGGCGCGCTGCCGCCGGAGGTGCTCAGCCGCGCGGGGGAGTTCGAGACGCTCTACAACCGCACCGACGAGACCGAGGCGCGGCCCGATGCCGCCATCGTGCGGGTCTATCTTCTGCCGGGCGGCTTTCGCCTCCTGGTCGGGCGCGACGTGGGCGAGCGCATCCGCCTGCGCGACATCATTCACCGCGCCTTCGGCTATTCGCTGCTCTTCATCGGCGTGCTCGGGTGCCTGGGCAGCTGGTTCATTGCGCGCCGGGTGCTCAAGCGCGTCGACGACATGACGGACATCACGCGCCACATCATGGCGGGCGATCTCGGCGGTCGCCTGAAGGTGGCAGGAACCGGGGACGAACTCGACCGCCTGGCGCAGAACCTCAACGCCATGCTCGACCGCATCGGCGAGCTGATGCGCGGCATGCAGGAGGTCTCGGACAACATCGCCCACGATCTCAAGACGCCCCTGACGCGCCTGCGCAACAAGGCCGACGAGGCCCTGCGCACCGCCAACACCCCGGACGAGCTGAAGACGGCGCTCGAGGCCACCATCGACGAGAGCGACAACCTCATCCGCATCTTCAATGCGCTGCTGATGATCGCGCGGCTGGAAGCCGGCAGTGCTCGCGAGGGGCTGGCCGATTTCGACGCGGCCGAGGCGGTGCGCGGCGTGGCGGAACTCTACGAGGCCTTGGCCGAGGAGGCGGGCGTAGAGCTGGAGGTCTCCGTCGAGGACGATCTGCCCGTTCACGGCAGCCGCGAGCTTCTCGGGCAGGCCATGTCGAACCTCCTCGACAATGCCCTCAAGTATGGCGCTTCGTCCGACGCTCCCGACAAGACAATCAGCGTATCGGCCCACCGCCGGGACGGCGAGGTGCTGATCCTCGTGGCCGACTGCGGTCCCGGCATCCCGGAGGCAGATCGGAGCAGGGTGCTGGAACGCTTCGTCCGCCTGGAGACGGCGCGCTCCCGACCTGGCTTCGGCCTGGGGCTCAGCCTCGCTGCCGCAGTGGCGCGTCTCCATGGCGGGGCGCTCAAGCTCGAGGACAACGAGCCGGGCTTGAGGGTCGTGCTGGCGCTGCCCCTGAAGGCCGTGGAGCTTCCGCAGCCTTCCCTGCAATCGGCCGCTTAAGCCTGAAGGATGAGCGCCCCACGGCAGTTTTCGGTTGCCTCCGGTTTCCCGGCGTGAACACTCGGCCGGTCCCAGTAACCCAAAGAGACCCGCCGTGCCGGATTCGAATGACACCCTCCTCAGCCGCCTGACCAAGGCGCCGCTCGTGGCCGACTCGAGACGGGCGAAGGCGCAGCTGAAGGATTTCGCCGAGCGGGTGCGCGACGAGCCCGAGGCCGCTGCCCTGCTGGGGCATCTCGACCAGGGCCTCTTCCACGACCTCCTCCTTGGCCTTGCCGATCATTCCCCGTTCCTCTGGCAGCTGATCGTCAACGATCCGGCCCGCATGGCGAGGCTTGTCTTCTCCTCGCCGGAGGAGGCGCATCGCGCCATCATCGAAAGCCAGTCGGGTCTGTTCCGCGCGCTGCGCTCCGGCGCGATCACCCGCGACGATGCCGTTCGTGCCTTCCGGCAGAACCGCAACGCCCATGCGCTTCTCGTCGCCATGGCCGATATCGGCGGCCTCTGGACCACGGAGCAGGTGACGCAGGCGCTCTCCGACTTCGCCGATGCTTCTGTCGCCGGCGGCGTCGATCTCGTTCTCACCGAGATGGCGGATCTCGGGCGCATCACGCTCGCGAACCCGGACGCGCCGGGCGAGGGCTCCGGCTTCACCGTGCTGGCGCTGGGCAAGCACGGGGCAGGGGAGCTCAATTATTCGAGCGACATCGATCTCGTGATCTTCTTCGATCCGGACACGCAGGTGCTGCGGGACCCATCCGAGGCCGCGACGGTCTACACCCGCATCGCGCAGCAGCTCGCCAAGCTCCTGCAGGAGCGAACGGCGGATGGCTATGTGCATCGCGTCGATTATCGCCTGCGCCCCGATCCCGGCTCGACGCCCACCGCCGTTTCGCTCGCCTCGGCCTATGTCTATTACGAGACTGTGGGGCAGAACTGGGAGCGCGCGGCCTTCATCAAGGCGCGGCCCATCGCCGGCGATCTCGCGCTCGGAGAGAACTTCCTGAAGGAGCTGCGCCCCTTCATCTGGCGCAAGTATTTCGACTTCGCCTCCATCGCCGACGTGCATGCCATGAAGCGGCAGATCCATGCGGTGCGCGGGCATGACCAGATCGCCGTTGTGGGCCACGACATCAAGCTCGGACGCGGCGGCATCCGCGAGATCGAGTTCTTCGTGCAGACGCAGCAGCTCGTGTTCGGCGGGCGCCGTCCCGGCTTGCGCGGACGCCGCACCCTCGACATGCTCAAAGCCCTCCACGATGAGGGCTGGATCACCGACAGGGCGCGCGACGAGCTCTCCGACGCCTACCGTTTCCTACGCACCATCGAGCACCGGCTGCAGATGGTGGCCGACGAGCAGACGCAGCGCCTGCCCGCGGACGAGGAGCAGCTGAAGTGCTTCGCGAAATTCTGCGGCTATCCCAACCTCAAGGCCTTCTCCAAGGCCCTCACGGATCAGGCGACGATCGTGCAGGGGCATTATGCGCTTTTGTTCGAAGAAGGGCCGGAGCTTGCCTCCGACGTGGGCAGTCTCGTCTTCACCGGTTCGGACAACGATCCCGATACGCTCGCGACCCTGCAGCGCCTCGGCTTCCATGAGCCTGAGCGTGTGGCCGAGACCGTGCGCGGCTGGCATTTTGGCAGACGCCCTGCGATCCAGAGCGCGCGGGCCCGCGAGGTGCTGACCGAGCTCACGCCCGCGCTGCTCTCCGCGCTCGGCGGCACCGCCGATCCCGATGGGGCACTGGCTGCCCTCGACCGCGCCTTCGGGCGCATGCCGGCGGCCGTTGAGCTCCTCACCATCCTGCAATCGCACGACCGCCTGCGGCTTCTCTTTGCCGATCTTCTCGGCACCGCGCCGCGCCTGGCCGACACGGTGGCGCAGTCCCCCCATGTGCTCGATGCGTTGATCGATCCCGCCTTCGGCACGCCCACCACGGACGACGAGACGATTGAAAGCCAGGTCAGGCAGCTCATCGGTCCGCCGCGCGACTTCGAGGATTTTCTCGACCGCATCCGCGATGCGGCCCGCCAGATGCGCTTCGTCACCAGCGCGCGGCTGCTCTCCGGCGTTCTCTCGCCGACGCAGACGGGAGAGGCCTATGCGGCCATCGCGCGCGCCGTCATCCGCGCCTCGTTCGACGAGGTCCGCCGCGCCTTTGAGGCCGAGCATGGAATCGTGCCGGGTTCGAGCATCGCGATCCTCGGCCTCGGCCGCCTCGGCAGCCGCGAACTGACGGCAGGCTCGGACCTCGACCTCGTAGTGATCTACGATTTCGACGAGAATGTGCGCGAGAGCAATGGAGCACGCAGCCTCGACGCAGTTGTCTATTACACGCGCCTGACGCAGCGCCTCGTCTCGGCGCTGACCGTCCCGACCCGGCGCGGGCTGCTCTACGATGTCGACCTGCGCCTGCGCCCGCAGGGCGGCAAGGGTCCTGTCGCGTCGCAGTTCAAGGGCTTCGTGAATTACCAGAAGACAGAGGCCGACCTCTGGGAGCACATGGCGCTCACCCGCGCCCGCGTGCTGGCCGGTGACGAGGCGTTCGGCGCTGACGTAGCGCAAGCCATCAAGGATATCCTCACCGCCGAGCGGAATCCGAAGCACGTGTTCAGGGAAGTGCGCGCCATGCGCGAGCTGATCGCGCAGGAGAAGGGCGACGGCGACCCGTGGGACATGAAGCTCGCCCGCGGCGGCCTCACCGATCTCGACTTCATCGCGCAGGGTCTGGTGTTGGCCCATGCCAATGCGCATCCGTCGCTCGCCGGCCTTTCGACGGAAGCCACTTTCGCAGAGGCTCAGACTGCAGGCCTTCTGTCGAGCGATAACGCAAGGACTCTCGCCGAAGCCCACCGGCTCTTCAACGACATCTTCCAGTGGCAGCGTCTGACCATCGAAGGAAAATTTGATGCGGAGAACGTGCCGGCGGTCATTCTCAAGCGCCTTGCGACTGTGGCCGGGTTACCGAGCACGAAGGTTTTGCTGGAGCATTTGGGCGCGATGCGGGGATGTGTCCGTAGTGTAGTCGATACTGCATGACGCAGGCGTTGGGTGCTACCAGCGCGCATCTCTTTCATTGCGGAATGCAACTATCGGGAGAGTTATAGCTTATTTTTCATGCAGTTATTTTGATTTACTACACGATTATGGAGTAGACTCTAGCTCCCTTCAGCCGAGAAATAGAGCCTCATTTACCGGGTGTACGCCCCTTCCACACTTGAACTGTGGCAAGGGGTTTCGAATGGTCGGCGCTATGGCATCGTTGGAACAACTCTGCGTTTTGTTCGAGCTCTCACATGGGGGGACCCTCTCAAATTGGTACGGCAACGGGGTCTTTATCGGACCTAGTTCTGGCGGGTCCAGTACGACGGGGGGAACGGCATCCGGAGGCACTCAAAGCGGATCCGGCACGGGCACTGCAAGTGGGGACAGTACTGGGGGCGCATACACCTATACTGGGCCGGCGCCGGTGACCTGTACAGTCAATGTTGCTGGATATATTGCAACTTTGTCTGCAACCGCGCCGACTACGAACAATTTCACAGGTACGACGATCCTACTCGACAACGCGATCGTCGTGGTGCCTTATCTAAGTAGTTCCAGCACGAGTTACACGCAGACTTGGGACACAGTGACGACCACAACAACCGTTACTTGGTCCAATGGGTCGACATCAGTCATTACACGAACCTACGAACTCACTGGGCTGGAAGTGCCAGGAATTGCTCTCTTTGGTCCTACTGATTCATACCTTGAGAGCGTCAATCGCCAAGACACAAGTTTTCTCCTTTGGGAGAGAGAGGCGCTTGTCGATGGCATAAACGACGGAACAATTACTGTTGACGGTACGACCGAAAAGGCCGCCCACATACCCGTGACGCGTGGAACGGATCAGGCTGACAATCTCTCCGGCGGCGGGGTCGTGAGCGGAGAAGCAGGGGACGATATCCTATCCGGCAGCACCGAAGCCGATCTCTTGCTTGGAGGGGATGGGAATGATCGTTTTATCGGTTCCAAGGGCAGCGATTTGATCGATGGCGGCTCGGGCTTCGACTTTGTCGATTACTACAGCGCCTCTGCTGCTGTGACGGCCAATCTCAGGGACGTGTCGCTCAATAGCGGCTTAGCGACGGGTGACCTCTATGTCTCCATCGAGGGCCTGCATGGATCGCGGCACAACGACAGTCTCACCGGCAATGATCTCGCCAACGAGTTCTATGGCCATGAGGGCGATGACCGCCTCGATGGCGGTGCCGGCAACGACGACCTGCTCGGCGGCGAGGGGGCCGATACCCTCGACGGCGGGGACGGCTTCGATCTGGCCAGCTACTACCATGCCGCTGCCGGCGTGATCGCCAACCTGTCATGGTCGGGTGCCAACACGGGTGAAGCCGCCGGCGACACCTACCTCGACATCGAGGGGCTGGGCGGTTCGGCCTACAA
>NZ_JAELXT010000010.1 GCF_016427565.1 Microvirga splendida | reverse complement strand
GACCATCGCCGTCCAGTACAAAGACATTGACCTCACCTACGGAACTCAGGCGCACTCCGATACCGCGGGTACAGTTCTGCCACTAACACGATAGTGGAGTTTTAAGGCCTCTCTCTAGAGTGCGCTCGCTTCGTGCAGAAGCGTCTTGAGCTTGGCGAAGAAGGGCTCAACCGACCTTACAGTCTCAAACTCTATCAAAACCAGCAATGCTACCAATGAAGACTTCTCAAAAGCATGAATGCGAATAAAATGAATTAGCCCGAAATAGAGCAATGATCCAGAAAGCCGAGATTATCACTCTACGCATAATTAATGATAATTGATTAACTGGGCCTATTTCACCAGAATTTGAGAAAAGACTTTTTAAAGGCATATCGCCAAGAACTACCGCTAGAACAAGATAGTATATGGCAAGAAGCTATGTCACCATACAGCAAAGCAAGATTGAATGTTCACGCACCTGGTGCAACCCAGACACTCCCGAAGATGAGGGTCCTCGCAATAATTCCGGGTGAGGCCGACGATCCGAGTAGTATGGTCTTCGCGCGACGACAAATGGCGGCTATTGCGCAGAGCGGAGTTGAGGTCCGCATTTTCTTCCTATCTTCTCGCACTTCGTTGCGCACCCTAGCCCGAGAATCTAGACGCTTTCGCAGCGCCGTTCGCGAATTTGAACCTGACATTGTGCATGCTCATTACGGCACAGTAACGGCCTTATTTGCTGCAGCCACGACAACTTGCCCGCTTGTCGTCAGCTTTCGCGGGAGCGATATCAACCCCACCAGCGACACCAGCTATATTCGGAGTCTATTTGCACGCCTCTTTTCACAAATAGCGGCTGTGCGCGCACAGCACATCATCTGTGTCAGCGAAGAGATCAGAAGCAGGATCTGGCTGCCGGTCCGACCGTCGTCGATCATTTTCGACGGCGTCAACTTATCATCCTTCTATCCCATCTCACGTGATGAGGCACGCAGTAAGCTAGGATGGAGTAAGACAAAGAAGTTCATATTCTTCAATTTGAGCGGCCGCCCTTCGGGCAAGCGCTTGTCCTTAGCTGAAAGTGCTGTCGATTATGTACGGCGAGAAATCAGCGACGTTGAATTGGTTGCCGTCAGTAAAGTGGACCCAGAGAGGATTCCACTCATCATGAATGCATGTGACTGTCTCCTGCTTACGAGCGATTGGGAGGGATCTCCCACCGTAGTTAAAGAGGCAATGGCATGCGAACTTCCAGTCATCTCAGTAGATGTTGGCGATGTGAGGATGCTATTGGATGGGGTGTCTCCTTCGCGAATTGTACCTGCCGAAGTTGCTGCAATCGGAAGCGCTCTTGTTGACGTTCTTTGTATGGAAGTGCGCTCGAATGGAGCTGAGCGAGCCAAGATAATGTCAGAGGCAACCACAACGTCCCGTCTGTTAGGCGTCTACCAACTCGTCATGTCTCAAGCGAACCACCACTACGAAGCTCAGACGCAAAGACAGGAAGCTTGAGCGAGAGTCCGCGCAAATACAGTATTTATATCGTCTTATAGGAGCGCATGTGGGCTGAAATGCCCTTCTTCACACCTCGGCTAAAATTGACGACTGTGTAGTATCGTTTGAAAACGTTAGCGATTTATCCAAGAAGATTCGACTCCACAACTCGATGCAGATGATTGCAAGCAAAGTGTAAGTACCATCTACACTTCCTCGCCGCGTTGCTGCACGAAGGCCTTGGACCGCTTTGACGTTAAAGTATCCCCGATTTTGCAGTGATCGTACCGAGAGAAGCTCCTCCTGAAGATCATAGAGTTCTTCCTGCATCCAAGCTCTCAGAGGCATTCCAAATCCTGTTTTGGGTCGGTAGATTGCTTCTCGCGGAAGATGCTGCTCCATAGCCCGTTTGAAGACCCACTTACCTTCACGCCCGACCTGTTTGTACTTTGTAGGCAGAGAGGTCGCGACTTTGATAAGTTCAGTGTCGAGGAGCGGAACTCGGCATTCCACTCCACATGCCATCGAGACCTTATCAAAGAAGTTTAAATTGTGATCTGGCACGAAAAATTTGCCGTCGAGATAGAGCATCCGGTTGATTGGCTCAGTCGATTCAGGCAATTGCTCTATGGCATCTAACAAGGGAGTTCCCACTCCCTTTCCTTCAGGGTTCATACCCCAACCGGGAGCAAGCAATGAGGAAATAGCGCTTGGCTGCTCCCAAAAGAAATAGCTTGCAATCCGTTCATCCTCAGGAAGATGTGCATACGAAAACGCCTTCCGTATCTTCCGTGCCATGGGATTGCGAACAGGTATGCGGCTAGCCAGTTCCGACGCAGCCTGTCGCGCCGCTTGCGGCAACCAACTCCATCGACGCTCTTGCGACAGAGCGTAGTGCCGCCGGTACCCTGTGAAAATATCGTCGCCTCCCATTCCCGACAAAAGAACCTTGATTCCTAGTTGCTTGGCGGCCGCGCTGATGAGGTAGGCGTTAATAGGCGCTACGTCGGCTTGCGGCTCATCCATCATATATATGAGTTCCGGCAAAAGCCTCAGGCTTTCAGGGCCAACAGGAACTTCCTCAACATCAACACCGATATGGCGGGCAACACGGTGTGCATAGGGAAGATCGTCTTCCATTCCCTCATCTCTTGCACCAGGTCGGGTAAAGCGAATAGTAAAGCAAGGAAGATTGCTGTCCTTTGCGCTTTCTTTGGCGAATGCGACCACGGAGCTAGAGTCAAGGCCGCCGGAGAGGAACGCGCCAACCGGAACATCCGCTACCATCTGCCGCTCAACCGCCGCCCTGACACTCTCATGAACCATCATGATCGCGTCTTGACTGCTCATATCTTGCGGCGGTGATGCATACGGCAGGTCGTAGTACGACCAAAGCTTCACGATTTGATCATCGCGCGCCAAGAATGCGTGACCGGGAAGAAGTTTCCTTATGCTTCCGGCCATAGTCGTTTCGCCCGGGCTCCAATGATAGGTCATGTAATTTTGCAAAGCGGTAGGATTCACTGTCCAATCTACATCTGGAAGGTCGAGGAAAGACTTCATCTCACTCGAGAATAAGAGACCTCGAGAGGTGGTTGTATAGTAAAGTGGTTTGACGCCGACGCCATCACGCGCAACGAACAGAGTCTTCGAACGGTTGTCCCAGATTGCGAAGGCGAAAATACCGTTCAAGGAATTCAGCATCTCAACCCCCTTCCAGAGATACATCTTGAGAAGCACCTCCGTGTCGGATCGTGTCTTGAAGTGAAAACCTAGATACTCTAACTGCTGCTGAAGCTCGCGATAGTTGTAAAGCTCTCCGTTGTAGATCAGGACAATTTGGCCAGTCTCGTCGGCCATAGGCTGACTGGCAGCATTTGACAGGTCGATGATCGACAGGCGTCTGTGAGATAATCCTACTTGCTGATCCGATGAGCACCACATTCCAGCACCGTCGGGACCGCGGTGCGCGATCCGAGAACTCATCCGGTTGAGATCCGCCTTTTCGAAGTGGCCAAGATACCCAGCAATTCCACACATCGACGGCTCCTACCCAGTTGTCGGCACTTCCTACGTCACACTCTATGGAAATCAGCGAGTGCGAGCTTCTACCGACCAACAGCACATTCTGTGATGCCGTTAAGTTTGGCGAGTTCTCAGAGCCTGTTGGTAAACATCAATGGTGCTATCGATGACATGCTCGAGTTTGTACTTGCGGGCAGCATCTCGGCGTATGGCTTCGCGGTCTAAGCCAGAAGTTAGCAGGTTCAGGACCCGTGATGCATCTTCACTAAGATCTTGTCCGCTCAGAAAGACTCCGTCTTTGCCCTCCGAGACCATCGACACAAGACCAAAAGCGTGAGGCACGGCGACCGCAAGACCTCTACAATGAGCTTCGGCGACGACCATAGGAGCTGTTTCCTGCTTAGATGCAAGCACTAGCACGTCCGACTTGTCCATCCACCACACTAGATCCTGGGGGCAGGCATTGCCGTGAAAAGTGATGAAGGAGTTCAGATTCATGTCTTCGACCGCACCTAAGCACGTTTTTAGGTACTGGTCCTCGGCAAATGGACCGACAATATGGAGATGGGCGTCTACGCCCCGACGTACTATTTCGCTCATCATTCGCACAAGCGCCAAGACATTCTTGCGGGCGCTGACCTCACCTACATAAAGCAGATTGTAACCTTCTGTCCGGTTGCAACTATCATCAGATGAGGTCAAAAAAACTTCGTCGACTGGGTTTGGTATCAGTCTGTTGTGCATTTTTGTCAGATCTGGCATCGCATCGAACAGGTAGGAGTTGATAACAATTGAGATATCAAAGCGTCCCCGCGATATTCTCTCGACCGATCTCAGAAAGGATGATCGAAGAGAGGCGGTCATTCGGCGCGCCATATCGGTGTCTGCTTTGAAGGCCACCTCTCTGTCATTGACGCCATGCGGAGTGAATATCCATGGCCGGCTCCGTTTTCCATGATATCTTGGCCAGAGTAGAGAGAAACCAGCCAAGTCTTGCACATGTACGATGTCGGGAGAAAAGCGCTCGACTGCGCGGTAGGTGGCCCGGGAACACCAAGACCAATATGTAAGAATGCGGGGACAGGCAGGAATCTTCAGATAGATAATCTCCCCAGAAGCGTCGACATGTCTAAGACTTCGGGAGGAATCTGGTACGACGAGGGAAACGCGCAGTCTTTCTGCTAATCCACGGCGCAGTACCTGCACGACTCTTTGAACGCCCCCCTGGCTCGGCTCGTCCGGCAGTGGGTGGGATCCAACTAAAGTGACGTGCATGTCGACCATCACCGCTCAGCTCTGCTAAAATGACGTTCCGCGTCAAGTCGATAGCCAGTGAACGCCTTGGCGGCTCTGAGTTTCGACAAAAAGTTTTACTCTCAGTGATAAATTCTGCCACGTTAACAGTCGAGCGCAATCGATTTGTGTATAGCCATACCGGATTACCCAGCATGAGCGGTCATTTCTTTCTCATGACCTCTGAAAATACGTTCGCTGTCATCGTACAATTTGCTAGATTTTAACCTTGCTGGGCATTCACGGCCCTTACGCCGCGATTATCAATGATTTCCTTCTCATCTCCGATCGCGGCGGGCTTATCTGCAGACGTGATGATACAAGAGATCTTGAGTCAGCGTCACGAACAGCGAAGAACGGCGGTACGGGATGGAGAGGCTCGATCTGGCAAGACGCTATTATTTCAGGTTGCGGAAATGGGCTCGCTATGCGGCGGGAAGCTCGCAACACCACGTTCCTCAGGGCCGCGGCCGCATCTACCGTCCAAACCAGCTTGAAGGCTATTTCAACGATCTCACCGGGAAGTCTCGTTGGCAGGGGCTGTGTGACAATCATGGAATTCCGATCGTTCAAACCGACCGCGGCAATCTTTTCAGTTTCCCGATCACCGTATTTCAAAAAGGCTTGGCTCACTGGGACCTCTGGCTTCTGTCAGGACGTGAGGACGAATCGGAGCGCAACAGGTTTTTGACCATTGCCAATTGGGGCGCTGATCATATTGATGATAATGGCGGTTGGCGATGTTGGGACATGCTTGGACGGGGCGCTGTGAGTCCCTACTCCTCAATGGCGCAAGGACAAGGAGTTTCTGTTCTGTCGAGAGCCTATCTTGCGACAGGTGACACTCGCTATCGCACACCGGCATATCGTGCCAGAGACGAGATGGCCGATGAACGCTCCAGCATTGGCGTTGCGCGTTACGAAGCCGATGGACTCATCCTCGAGGAATACCCCACGAGCAAAATGCCAGCCGTCTTGAATGGATGGATTTTCAGCTTAATGGGCCTTAAGGATTTCCAATTGGCTTTTCCTAACGAAAGAAGTTCCCAGCCACTGGATGCCACCCTGACAGCTCTTTCAAAGCGATTGCCTGATTATGATACGGGCTATTGGTCTCAATACGATCTGGGAGGGCGGCTGGCGAGCCCCTTCTATCATGACCTGCACGTCGCGCAGCTCCAAGCCTTAGCAGATACGTTCCCGAAGCACAGCGCGATATTTGCGCGAACTGCACATCGCTGGGCAACCTATAGCGCGTCTCCGATGCGTAAATCTCATGCCGTTCTAGTCAAAATAAAGCAGAAGCTTGTCGACGTCGATAATGAAGAGATGGCGTAAACCGGTGCGCATGTGTTTCCCTCTCCTCATCTTTCACCGGTGCTCGGATGCGATCCAAGTTTGCAACCCATTTAGCGTTGCAGCGCGCTTGGTGAAGATCTGGTACTCAACGTTGCGCTTCGCCTCTAGCAAACATGTAACCGCATGAGCACGTTTACGGTCAGGCACGCACCCTCGCTCAAGTCGCAGCATAAGAAAGACATTCCGGCGGGATGGCTTAGGTCGATCCGTGAGGCGCAATTGACCGTCCTTTGCTATCATCGGGTTGAACACCCTGACGACAATGGATTTCAAGGTTTCAAACCGACATATAGTGCAACCAGGGAAGCCTTCGTCAGGCAGATGGACTACTTGAAGGCTCACTACAATCCGATCTCTTTGCGTGACCTCGTTGCATGGCTGGACGAAGATCGCCAGCTCCCGCCCTGCCCTGTCCTCATCACATTTGACGATGGATACCGCGACAATGCGGAGGTCGCTTGGCCCATCATGCGCGATCGTGGACTTCCTGCTGCAATCTTCCTGGCAACTGAATACATTGGAGCGGGGCGGCCGTTCATATGGGATTTTGCAGCTTATTGTTTTCAGCAAACTCCCAGATACAGTGCCGCGGTTCCGCTGATCGGCTGGACAAGTCTCGGCACAGAAGGAGAGCGGGATAGCGCTACCGTTGCTTGGGTGGAGAAACGAAAGCGTCTTCCTGCAGCGGGTCGGGACCAAGCCATGAGCGAGCTTGCGGCTGCGCTGGATGTACCGCCCGCGCCTCAGGACACATTCCGTCGCCTTTATCTGGATTGGTCTGACGTTCAGGTTCTCGCACGTCAGGGCGTCGAGTTCGGGGCTCATACTTGCTCTCATCCGATCCTGACGCAAGTATCCCCCACCGAAGCAGATGAGGAGATCATTCATTCGATCAACGAGTTGACTTCGAGGCTTGGAGCGGCGCCCCTCGCCTTTGCGTATCCAAACGGTTCTGCACGAGACTACTCGCACGTTCACGAAGCGATCGTGAGACAGAGCGGAATGCCTGTGGCGTTCAGCTTGGAGCCTGGACCGATAGCGTTGCCGATGATCCGCAACAGGCTCATGAGCATCCCACGCATATACATTGGGCGGAACGACAACATGCTTCGCTTCATTGCCAAGTTAAATGGCGTCGCACGCTTCAGTCATCTGGTGCGTAGCTATCTGCCATTGAGAAAGCCAGTCTCTGCATAATAACAGCGGAGGGGATCCCATGGAGCAATTTTTCCCTGCCACAACAATGAGCGTCAAACTCTCTAGGGGGATTGCTGCGGAGAAACTATTGGAGGATCCGGCATTTCAAAGCGAGTGGATCGATTTGGCGGCTGTTTGTCCGTGGGCGACAAGTTTTCAAGCTTGGGAATTCGCTGATGCTTGGTACAGCGTCTATAAGGATCTTTATGACGTTTTGCTCTTGTTCCAGCGGGACGACAAAGGTCGTTTGACTGGTCTTCTGCCACTGGCTGTTGAACTTAGCACAAACCAAATAGTCCATGTTGGCGCTCACCAGGCCGAGTATCAGGTTTGGATTGCCTCCGAGTCCAGTTCTGACGACTTTATCGAAAGAGCTTTGGACCTTTTGAAGGAGCAGTATCCACGGCAAAGACTTAAGTTGAGGTACTTACCGGCGAATGTCCCACAAGGCTGGCGTTCTCCCGGACGCCGCTGGAGACACTCCTCAATATTGCAGGAATATAGGCGTCCATACTTGGTGCTCGGCGTTGATAGCAGTGTCGAGAGATCTTTGAAAAAGAGAGGCAATCGAAACCGCATCAATCGTCTTAAGCGCAATGGGACGCTATCATTCGTTCATATTCAATCCCGGGCGGAACTTGAACGGCTTATCGACACTGTGGCGGACTTCTACGATCTTCGCCAGGGAGCCATAAGTCCCACTGCCCCATTTCGGGATGATCCACGAAAAAGGGAATTTACACTGCGGCTGTTGGACAAGCCCGGCTTAACACATGCTTCGGTTCTGATGCTGGACGATGTGCCTATTGCAGCGAATATCGGCCCTATTAGCCATGGCTTTGTATCACTTGGTGTATTCGGCTACTCACCATTCTATGGGGAAAGCTCGCCCGGGAGAATGCTCATCCTGCTACTTGGGCAGTATCTTGGGAACTGTGGTCTTCAGCAACTCGATCTAACATCGGGTGGTGACAGTTATAAGGATGAGATGGCCGATCACACCGACCCAGTATATGTGCTGAGCGTCCAGTTTCACCGCTTCGCCCACTTTCGGGAAATGGGAAAAGCGGTTTTTCTGAACGTGCTGAAGCGGTGTCTGAACGGCAAGAGCAGATCCACAGCCTTGAAAGTGAGGGACGTTCTTTTCGACCCAGTCATTTATCTCGGAAATGTCGCGAACCGCTTGTCACTGCTGCGCCCTCGCAAATATAAAAAATACTATGAGATTGATCTCGCTACCGTCACATCCGGCTCCCCGGAGACGGTCTTTCAAGTGAATTCAATCTCCGACCTTCTGCTTTACAGGCCCTTGCGAAAGCAGGATCTAAGTAGAAGAGCTTTTCTTGATTATGCTTGGAGGCGGCTTGAGGCTGGGGACCGTAGCTATACATACTCAGAAAATGGTATGCTGATGTACTGCGCCTGGCTGCGGCAACCTGGAAAAGGTGACAGTTCAAATCCAGGTAGCGTCGTCGAGCTTCTTCCCAACACATGTTTGCTTTGGGACAGCTACATCCATCCAGGGGCCCACAGGCAGGATTTGATGAGAGCCTCACTCTCCCAACGAATTGGTGACGCTGCAAAGATTCCAGGGATCGAAAAAGTCTTGGTCGAGGCCGAAACGATTGGTCCGCGCTTCCCAAGCCATGCCGACCTTTTGAGCGGAATCAATCGCACCACAGCCGCATCCAGCCGCTTGGTTGCTTGATCAGCCTGTTAGTAGAGGCGGTACTAGGCACTATCGGGGACATCCAGGGTGACGCGTGGCACTGCGGCGTGCTCTTACTCCCGAAAGATTGGACGGGTCATCTCGGTTGATGTGGGGCGATGAACTCACGTGGACGTAATCGCGCTTGATCGTGCGCACGAAGACCTCCGCCATACCGTTGCTCCGCGGGCACGGAAAGCCCCGATTTTATAGTACAAGAAGTGAGCCCAGGCGTGACCTTGATCAGGCGACTGAAGATCCGTTCACTCCGGGCCCGTAGAAAACGAAACTCGGATTGACTAGGTCTCTGCGGCGACAAGGCCGAGATTCAGTCTATGACGGATCGACCTATTCAGAACATAGTCATCTGTGATTGGCCAAGGTCGACGCAAGGGTACCAAGGTCCGCGGCAAAGCGGACGTTGTAAAGCCGGGCCTCATGTTGTAAAGGCACACACGCGTCTTAAGTCCTGCGTTCCCATTGCTCTGGGATGCCTGCGCGAGGCGTTGGATCAGGTCGAGACGACAAATCCAGCAGGTCTGCGCGTGAAGCCGCCGGGCGTGCCAGGTGTTCCTGCCCTCGATCGACAGGTTTCCTGGCCAGAGTTCGTATCGATGCGGTCTTAAGCCGGCGCCTCACAGATGTCAGTTTCGTTTAGATTAGGTGGATTTGGCGGATGAATGCTCCCGCGCCTAAAGTCTCGTTCGTGTCCCTGGGCTGCCCGAAGGCCCTGGTCGATTCGGAGCGCATCATCACCCAGCTTCGCGCTCAAGGTTACCAGCTGACCAAGGAGCATGACGGGGCCGATGTGGTGATCGTCAACACCTGCGGCTTTCTCGACAGCGCCAAGGCCGAGTCCCTGGAGGCCATCGGCGAGGCCATGGCCGAGAACGGCAAGGTGATCGTCACCGGCTGCATGGGCGCCGAGCCCGAGCAGATCCGGGACCAGTTCCCGAACGTGCTCGCGATCACAGGGCCTCAGGCCTACGAGTCCGTTGTCTCGGCCGTTCATCAGGCCGTGCCGCCGGCCCATGATCCTTTCGTGGACCTCGTGCCGCCCCAGGGTGTGAAGCTGACGCCGCGCCATTATGCCTACCTGAAGATTTCCGAAGGCTGCAACAACCGCTGCTCCTTCTGCATCATCCCGAAATTGCGCGGCGATCTCGTCAGCCGACCCATCGGCGACGTGCTGCGCGAGGCCGAGAAGCTCGCGAAGGCCGGGGTCAAGGAGCTTCTGGTAATCTCGCAGGATACCAGCGCCTACGGCCTCGACATCAAATACCAGCCGAGCTTGTGGAAGGACCGGGAGGTCCGCACCCGCTTCTTCGAATTGGCCAGGGAGTTGGGCGACCTCGGCATGTGGGTGCGCATGCACTATGTCTATCCCTACCCGCATGTGGATGAGGTCATCCCGCTGATGGCCGAGGGCAAGATCCTTCCGTACCTCGACATCCCGTTCCAGCATGCGTCGCCCAAGGTGCTGAAGTCCATGCGCCGGCCGGGCAACCAGGAGAAGACCCTGGAGCGCATCCACAAATGGCGTGAGATCTGCCCGGACTTGGCGATCCGTTCGACCTTCATCGTCGGCTTCCCCGGCGAGACGGAGGAGGATGTAGACTTCCTCATGCAATGGCTCAAGGACGCCAAGATCGACCGGGCCGGCTGCTTCCAGTACGAGCCCGTCCAGGGCGCGCCAGCCAACGACATCGCCGGCGCCGTTCCGCCCGAGGTGAAGGAGGAGCGCTGGCACCGCTTCATGCAGACGCAGCAGAAGATCAGCGCCAGGATCCTCAAGAGCAAGGTCGGCAAGACGCTTCCCGTCATCATCGACGAGACCGGCGCCACGGTCGCAACCGGCCGCACGAAATACGATGCCCCGGAGATCGACGGCGTCGTCTACGTGGCTTCGCGCCAGCCGCTGAAGGCAGGCGAGATCGTCAATGTGACGATTGAGAGCTCGGACGAGTACGACCTGCACGGGACGGTGGCCTGACCGCCCTGCCCTCAAGCACCTTCAATCTGAGCGCTGCCGATGACCCGAACACCGGCGGCGCTCATGTCATTCTGGGCCGTCGCAAGCGATCCGTTCGTGTCGATGGCCCGTGAGGCATCCTCGATCACATAGGTCTCGAACCCGGCTGAAGCTGCGTCGAGCGCTGTCCAGGCGACGCAGAAGTCGAGGGCCAGCCCGGCGCAGAAGACCCGGCGGAAACCGCGTTCCTTCAGGTAACCTTCAAGGCCGGTCGAGGTCTGCCGGTCGGCCTCCCTGAAGCCCGAATAGCTGTCGACGCCCGCGTTGTAGCCTTTGCGAATGACGAGTTGTGCGTGAGAGATATCCAGGTCGCTCGAAATCTCGGCGCCGGGTGTGCCCTGCACGCAATGGTCGGGCCACAGCACCTGAGGGCCATAATGCAGATCGATCATCTCGAAGGGCTGCTTGGCCGGGTGGGTCGAGGCAAAGGAGGCGTGGCCTTTCGGGTGCCAGTCCTGTGTCAGCACCACATGGCGGAAAGCCTTGGCAAGGCGGTTGATGGGCCGGATGACCGCATCGCCGTCGGGCACCGCGAGTGCTCCCCCGGGGAGGAAATCGTACTGAACGTCCACGACGATGAGAACATCGTCATCGCCCGGCCTGATCGTCATTCGGCTCTCCTCTCCATGCCTGCCCGTCGATATAGAGGCTGAAACGAAAAGGGCAGCCGGTCTCCCGGCTGCCCCGTTCCGTCGAAATCCGCGGGCTTACTGCGGGATCTTGTCCTCGATGCCCTTCACGTAGAAGTTCATGCCGAGCACCTGCTCGTCCGAGAGGGCGCCGTTGCCCTTGCACTCGATCTCCTTGCCGTCCTGGCCGATGATCGGGCACTTGAAGGGGTTGAGCTTCCCGGAACGGATGGCCGCCTCGGTCTCCTCAGCCAGCTTCTTCACGTCGTCCGGCATGTTCTTGTAGGGCGTCATCACGACCATCTTGGAGTCCAGGCCGCCCCAGGTGTCTTCCGACTTCCAGGTGCCGTCGAGGACTGCCTTCGTGCGGGCGACGTAGTAGTCGGACCAGTTGTCGACGATGGCGGTCAGCTGGGCCTTCGGGGCAAAACGCTCCATGTCGGAGGCCTGGCCGAAGCCGAACTTGCCGCGGGCCTCGGCGGCCTGGATCGGAGCCGGGCTGTCGGTGTGCTGGGCCAGCACGTCGACGCCCTGATCGAGGAGCGCCTTGGCTGCATCGCCTTCCTTCGCCGGGTCGTACCAGGTGTTGGCGAACACGATCTTGATCTTGACGTCGGGGTTCACCGACTGCGCGCCCAGATAGAAGGCGTTGATGCCGGCAATGACTTCCGGGATCGGGAAGGCGCCGACGTAGCCGATGGTGTCCGTCTTGGTCATCTTGCCGGCAATCTGGCCGATGATGTAGCGGCCCTCATGGAACTTTGCCGCGTAGGTGGCGAGATTCGGGGCGCGCTTGAAGCCGGTGGCGTGCTCGAACTTGATGTTCGGGTACTTCTTGGCGACCTTCAGGGTCGGCTCCATGAAGCCGAAGGAGGTCGTGAAGATCAGGTCGTGGCCGGTGCGGGCCAGCTGCTCGATGGCGCGCTCGGAATCGGCCTCCGGCACGCTCTCCACGAACGTGGTCGTGACCTTGCCCGGAAATGCCTTTTCGATGGCCTGGCGGCCCTGGTCGTGCTGGTAGCTCCAGCCGTGGTCGCCGACCGGGCCCACATAGATGAAGCCGACCTTGATCTTGTCCTTGGGCTGCGCAACTGCACCGCCGGCCGACAGAGCCAGGACTGCTGCCCCCGCCAAGGCTCCGAAGACTTTACCTGAAAACATGCTCGTTCCCTCGAGGTTAGATTTCCAACATTCCGTCGCAGGTCTGGAGGCTTCTGGCAAGAATTCCTCTGCCTACACTTTCGTCAGCTTAACACCACTTTGCTCATCGGTCAGGCACGAAGGGCACGCCCAGGGATCCAGGCGCCCCGATGGCCCTGCCATGGCGGATCGAGAGGAGCAGAAGGGCCAGAATCGTGGCCAAATAGGGCACCGCCGACAGCAACTGCGACGGCACCCCGAACTGCGCCGCCTGGGCGTGCAGCTGCAGTACCGTCGCCGCGCCGAAGATATAGGCGCCGACCAGCACCCAACCCGGCCGCCAGGCGGCGAAAACCACGAGCGCCAGGGCAATCCAGCCGCGGCCTGCCGTCATTCCCGGCGACCAGAACCGGGTGTAGACGAGGGCCAGGTATGCTCCGGCCAAGCCGGCGCAGGCGCCGCCGAACAGGATCGCCCAGAAGCGCACCCGCCACACAGGCAGGCCCAGGGCATTGGCCGAGGTATGGTTCTCGCCGATGGAGCGCAGGGTGAGGCCGGACCGGGTGCGGACGAGATAGAGAGCCACAAGGATCGTCAGCGTGATCGAGGCATAGACGAAGAGATCCTGCTCAAAGAACAGGCGCCCGATGACCGGGATGTCGCTCAATCCAGGAATGTCGACCGGGGGCACAGGGTCGCGCCTCGCCCCGACGAAGGGCGCTCCGACCAGGCCGGAGAGGCCGAGGCCCAGGATGGTGAGCGCGAGGCCCGAACCCGTCTGGTTGGCCGCGAACCCTAAGACGAGAAGGGCGAAGAGCGCCGCCATCAGTGCACCTGCCAGCATGCCGGCGGCGACGCCGAGAACGGTGGAATCGAAAGTCACGGCGGCGGCGAAGCTGCAGGCCGCCCCCATGGCCATCATGCCCTCGACGCCGAGGTTGAGAACGCCGGATCGCTCCGTCACGAGTTCTCCCAGGGCCGCGATCAGCAACGGTGTGGAGGCGGTGACGATGGTAAGGAGAATGGCCTCGAAAGTGGTCACTTGCCCCCTCCCCGTGTGGCGAAACGAATCCGGTAGCTGACCATGGCATCGGCCGCGAGCACGCACATGAGCAGAATGCCCTGGAACGCCTGGGTGAGATCGAGCGGCAGCTTGAGCAGGATCTGCGCGTTCTCGCCCCCGATGAACGTGAGCGCCACGACCAGCGAGGCAATCAGGATCCCGACGGGGTTGAGGCGCCCGAGGAACGCGACCGTGATGGCCGTGAAGCCGTAATTATTCGAAATCGAGGGTTGGATTTGGCCGATCTGGCCCGACACCTCAACAATCCCGGCCAAGCCTGCGAGGCCGCCGGAAATCGCAAAGACGGCCAACGTCGTGCTTCTGGCACTGAACCCAGCGAACTGGGCGGCGCGGGGAGCATCGCCCGTGAGCTTGAGACGGTAGCCGAAGAGCGTCCGGCCGAGGATGACGGCGGTGACCAAGATGGCGACGAGCGCGAAGATCGCTCCGTAGTGGACCCGGCTCTCTTCCAGGATTGACGGCAGGGTCGCCGCCGGATCGAAGGTGACGGATTGCGGGAAGTTGAAGCCTTTCGGGTCCCGCCACGGGCCGCGGGCGAGATAGTCGAGGATCTGCTGCGCCACATAGACCAGCATCAGGCTGGTCAGGATTTCATTGACCCCGAAGCGGGTCTTCAGGAAGGCCGGGATCAGCCCGTAAAGAGCACCGCCCAAAATGCTGAGCAGCAGCATGAGCGGCAGGACCCAGAGCCCGGCGTCGGTGCCATGGGTATTCAGGGCGAGCCAGCTGCCGAAGATCGCCCCCATCGTATACTGGCCTTCCGCACCGATGTTCCAGAGATTGGCGCGAAAGCAATAGGACAGGCCGATGGCGATGAGCGCTAGCGGCGTCGCCTTAACCACCAATTCCTGCAGCGACCAGGGATCGCTCAGAGGTTGGAGAACGTAGACGTCGAAGGCTGCGATGGGCGAGCGGCCCATGAGCCAGATCACGAAGCCCGCGATCAGGAACGCCGTGATGAAGGCTACGACGGGCGCGACAGCCCGCATGACCGGCGAAATATTGGTCCGGGGCGTCAGCTCAAACCGCACGGGTACCCCCTTGAGCTTGCGCAACACCGAGCATTTCGAGGCCGACGGCTTCCTTGGTCCATTCTCCGATGGGCTTCAGCGGGCTTAAGATACCCTGGTGGATTACGGCCATTCGGTCGGCCACCTCGAACAGCTCGTCGAGATCCTGGCTGACGACCAGCACGGCGCTGCCTTCGCGCGACAGGTCGACGAGAGCCTGGCGGATGAGCCGCGCGGCGCCTGCATCGACGCCCCAGGTGGGCTGATCCACGATGATCAGATTGGGCTTGCGGATGATCTCGCGGCCGATGACGAACTTCTGCAGGTTCCCGCCGGAGAGCTTGCGCGCCTGCGGGTCCCCCTCGGGCGTGCGCACGTCGAAGCTCTGGACGATCGAACGCGCAACCCGCCTGGCGGCATTCATCAGGATGAAGCCCGAACGGCTGACCTCGATCGCCGCATGGGAGATCAGGGTATTCTCGCTCAGGCGATGGCTCGGCGCCGCAGCATGGCCGAGGCGCTCCTCCGGCACGAACGCGGCGCTCAGACGCCTGCGGGCATCGATGCCCAGGGTGCCGGAAGGCTTGCCGGCGATGACGATGGCATCCGCCCGGTCCGCCAGGCGCTCGCCCGAGAGCGCGGCAAAGAGCTCGCTCTGGCCGTTGCCCGCTACGCCCGCAATGCCGACGACCTCGCCGGACCGCACCACGAGATCGATGTCGCGCAGTGCCTGCCCGTGCAGGCCGTCCGGCGGCATGGACAGCTTCGAGACCCGGAGGATCTCACCTTTGACCTGATGCGGCGCGTCTGTGCGGACCTCGCCGACCTCGTTCCCGACCATCAGGGCGGCGATCTCCCGGGCGCTGCTCGCCCGCGGATCGATGGTGGCGACCACCCGCCCCGCCCGCAGGATTGTGGCGCGGCGGCAGAGGCGGCGCACCTCCTCGAGCTTGTGGGAGATGTAGAGGATCGAACAGCCTTCCGCCGAGAGCCTGTCGAGTGTCGTGAAGAGGTGCTCCGCCTCCTGGGGAGTGAGCACGGAAGTCGGCTCGTCGAGGATCAGCAGGCGCGGGTTCTGGAGCAGGCAGCGCACGATCTCGATGCGCTGCCGCTCGCCCGCGGAGAGGGTCCAGACGGCCCGGTCCGCATCGAGCGCCAAGCCATAGGTCCGGCTGATCTCGCCAAGCTTGCTGCGAACCGTGGAGAGGCTCCACTCATTCGAGAGCGCCACGGCGATGTTCTCCGCCACACTCAGCTCATCGAAAAGGGAGAAATGCTGGAACACCATGCCGAGGCCGAGAGCCCGCGCCTCCACCGGCGACCCGATGGTGACAGGGCGTCCCTCCCAGCGGATCTCGCCCGCGCTCGGCTCGATCACCCCGTAGAGAATCTTGACCAGGGTCGACTTCCCCGCTCCGTTTTCACCCAGCAGAGCGTGGATTTCGCCCGGCTCGATGGACAGGTCGATGCCGTCATTCGCGAGAAGATCGCCGTAGCGCTTGCTGATCCCTTTAAGCTCGACGAGGGGCGGTCCCGAGGGTGGTACGTCTGCCTTCACACAAGCGTCTCTGACTTAAAGGTTGAAGCCGGGTCGGAATCTGCACATGAATGACGGCCTGTACGGAACCTGGCAAGCGCCGCACCGGGTCGTCACTCCTTAGTGAGCCGATCATAGGGACGCGTCGCACCGGTCGGCAATGGCCAATCCGTGCTTTATTGTGAGTCCGAGACCCGTCCACAGAATGGTGAGAGCAGGCCTTGTCCGAGAACACCTATAACATTGCCGTTGTCGGCGCCGGGGCGGTCGGCTTGAGCGCGGCCCTGGCTTTTGCCCGCGACGGCTTCAAGACCGTTCTCGTCGGAGGGCTCGACCTGCGCCGGGACGGCCGCACCGTCGCCCTTCTCAACGGCTCGGTCCGCTTTCTGGAGGCGCTCGGCGCATGGCCCTCCCTGGTCTCGGAGGCCGCACCGCTCGAGACCATGCGGATTGTCGACGATACGGGCAGCCTGTTCCGCCCGCCGCCGGCCTCGTTCCGGGCCGGGGAGATCGGCCTGGACGCCTTCGGATGGAATATCGAGAACACCGCCCTGGTCGAGAAGCTCACTGAAGCAGCGCGGGCTTGCGAAAACCTGACCCACATCCCGGAATTCGCAACCGGCTTCGAGGTGACTGACACGGGAGCCGCCCTGTCGCTCGCCGGTGGCGGCACCATCAGGGCCAGCCTCGTCGTGGCGGCGGACGGGCGCAATTCCAAACTGCGCCAGATCGCCGGCATCGGAACCCGGACGTGGTCCTATCCGCAATCCGCCGTGACCGTGATCCTCGCGCATGACCGGGACCACAGGGAAACCTCGACGGAATTCCACACCCGCCACGGGCCTTTCACGCTGGTTCCCCTGCCCGGCCGCCGCTCCAGCCTTGTCTGGGTTACGAGCAAAGCCGAGGCGGAGCGCCTGTCGCAGCTCGACGACGCGGCTCTCGCGCTCGCCATCGAGCGGCAGGCCCAGTCCCATCTGGGTGCCATGCGCGTCGACGGCCCGCGCGGTCTCGTGCCGATGACTGGTCTTTCCGTGAACCGCTACTGGGCCCGGCGGGTCGCCCTCGTGGGCGAGGCCGCCCACGTGTTCCCGCCCATCGGGGCACAGGGCCTCAACCTGGGCTTCCGCGATGTCGCCTCCCTGCGGGACGCGGTCGTGGACGGGCAGAAGGTGGGGCATGAGCCCGGGTCCGAGGAAACCCTGACCCGCTATCAGACCAGCCGCGACCTCGACGTCCGCCTGCGGACGGCTGCCGTGGATGGCCTGAACCGCACTCTTCTCACCGGGATGCTGCCCACGGACTTCCTCCGCGGGGCTGGACTTCTGGCGCTTAGCAATATCGGCCCGTTGCGCCGGGCTGTCATGCGTGAGGGGGTTCTGCCGCGGGTCGGCGTGCCCCGGCTGATGCAGGGTGCCTCGCCCGTTTAGGGAAAGAGGTCGTAAGGCACGGCGCCCGTCTTGGTGACGTAGAGGATGCCCGTCAGGGTCAGCATCGAGACGATCGTGCCGATGAGCACACACGCCGAGGCCCGTTCCACGCCCACATTGTACTGCGTCGAGATGACGAAGATGTTCAGGGCCGGCGGCAGCGCCGCCATGATGATCGCCGCATAGGTCCAGGCCGGGCCGAAGTCGCCGAGGGCCGAAAGCACCACCCAGACCAGGAGAGGGTGGAGGATCAGCTTGATGAAAACCAGGACCGGCACCTCCCCGGGCATCTGCCGCAGAGGCCGCAAGGCCACGGTGACCCCTAAGATGAACAGGGCGCAGGGCGCGGCGGCTCCCGACAGCCAGGTGACGATCTGATCGGCGGCCTGAGGCAGCCGGAGATGCAGATAGCTCGCGGCGACGCCGATGGCCGTGGCGACATTGAACGGATGGGTCACCACGCGCCAGACGATCCTGCGGATGGTGGCCGACAGGCTCAGCTTCTCGACGCCAGCCAGAGACATCAGGAGCGGCACGACCGAGAACAGGAACAGGTTGTCGAAGACGAAGATCAGCACCACAGGGGCGCTGGCGGAGGCGCCAATCGCCGCAAGGATCAGGGGCGGTCCCATATAGCCGATATTGGAATAGGACCCGGCGACACCCTGCATCACCGATTGCGGCAGGTCCCTGGTGTAGCGCCACCCGGTGGCGAAGGAGAGCGCGAAGGCGCAGAAGGTCGAGAACGTCGTCGCCGCGATGAAGGACCAGTTCGCCAGCTCGTCCAAGGGCTTGTCGGCGATCAGCCGGTAGAACAGGCAGGGCAGCGCCACATAGATCAGGAAGAACTGCATCCAGGCGAGCCCTGCCTCAGGCTGCTTGACGATCTTGCCGCAGAAGAAGCCGAGCCCGATGAGGCCGAAGAAAGGGGCGAGCAGGTTGAACAGCCCGATCAGATCGGACATGGGCGGCTCCAGGCGTGACGGTGAAGCGGACGACGGCGTGAGCAGCCCTTCTGGCAAGGTTCCAATCTTGCGGCAATCCCACCTTTCGGAAGGCCCATAGTCCTAAAACGCAGGACTGGCCGGCAGGAATCCCCTCTCCTGATCGTGAGAGCTGTGAATTTGGAGATTCCATCCGGGATCTCTATATGGAGACCAAGGAGTTAAGACCATGAAAGCGAGTTCAGCCAAATTCGCGATCGGCCAAGTGGTCCGGCACCGGGTGTTCGATTTCAGGGGTTTGATTTTCGATGTCGACCCTGAGTTCGACAACACGGAAGAATGGTGGCTGTCCATCCCCGAGGATGTCCGGCCCCGCAAGGACCAGCCCTTCTACCACCTCTTCGCCGAGAACGCGGAAACCGAGTACATCGCCTACGTCTCCGAGCAGAACCTTCTGCCCGACGATTCAGGCGAGCCGCTGCGCAATCCGATGATTCCGGAGATGTTCACGCGGCAGAAGAACGGCACCTACAGAGCCAAGCCGATCCTGGCGAACTGAAGGTGCGGATCGCCAAAAGAAAACGCCGGGCTTTGGGCCCGGCGTTTCTGTTTGTGGAGAGGCTCGAGCCTTATGGCTTCGGAGCGGCCTGAGCGGCCGGAGCGGCAGCACCCGGAGCAGCGGCACCGGCGGCGCCGTTCAGCATCTTCTGGCGCATCTCTTCGCTCTTCTTCTGCAGCTCTTCCTGCAGCTTCTTCTGCTGCTCCTCGAGCACCTTCGGGTCGATCGGGGGACCGTCGAAGGCCTTGCCGAAGCCGGCAGCCGGGACGGCGAAGGTGATCTCGCGGCCCATCTGGTTCTGGACGCTGACGTTCAGGTTGGCGCCCTTCTTGAGGGAGGCGATGAAGTCGTCCTTCACGGCCGCCTCGGCGAAGCAGCCGTTGGGCAGGCACATGACGTAGCGGCCGGCGACGGCCTGACCCTGGTCGACCGTGAAGCGCAGGCCGGGCTGCAGGAGCAGGCCGAGCGGCATCACGAAACGGACCACCTTCTGCGGCTGCTGGCCCTTCACGTCATAGACGGCGAGAGCGAGAACCGGCTGGCCCTGATCCGACACGAAGTCGCGGGTTGTGTAGCAGATCTCGGTGTTGGTGTTCTGGTCCTTGCCGCACACCTTGGTCCATTCAGGCTGAGACGGCTCGGGCTTCACCTGCACGACCGTGGGACCGGCATTCTGCTGCGGCTGCTGCGCGCCTTGGGCGGGAGCGGCAGGGCGGGTCGGCTGGGCTGCCGGAGCTGCGGGCTTCTGGGCCGGAGCGGTCTGAGCCAGAACGGGTGCGCTTACCAGAATGGCCAGAGCTGTTGCCAGGCCACGGGTGCCCCCCAGGCTCGCGAGGCGTGTCGCGAAAGACATATCGTTAGATCCTCTTCAGTCGAAAGGTCGGCTTTCGAAGTGGCCGTTGATCCGGCGCGTTCTTAACCTGTGATGACGTGGTCAAATCCTTGCCCAATGTGGCGAAGACAAGACGCGTGGCGCTCCTTTAACCTTTCATGTGGTAGGTTTCCAGTCACCCTGGGTAAAATTCTGTACAACATTGCTCGGGTGGAAACGCGCACCGGGAGAGCCATGGGCCGCGGGCTTATCAGAAATCTGCTGTTTTTCGCCGCTCTCGCGCTGCCGGCCTCCACCGCTGCCGCCGACGAGGCGGCGACGCTGCGGCATGGCATCGCGATGCATGGGGAGCCCGCGCTCGCTCCTGGCTTCGAGCACCTGCCCTATGCGAACCCGCAGGCCCCGAAGGGCGGACGAATCACGCTGGCCCTGCAGGGCACCTTCGACAGTCTCAATCCCCTGATCGTTCTCGGCGTCGCGCCGGACGTGGTGCCGCGCTACGTGGTCCAGCCCCTCATGATGCGCTCCGCCGATGAGCCCTTCACGATCTACGGCCTGCTCGCCCGTGCCGTGGAGATGCCGGACGATCGGAGCTTCATCACCTTCCATCTCGATCCCCGCGCCCGCTTTTCGGACGGTCATCCGCTCACGGCAGAGGACGTGCGGTTCTCGTTCGAGATGCTGAAGAAGAGCGGCAAGCCGTTCCACCGGTCGAGCTTCGGACAGGTCAAGGCGGTCGAGATCCTGGACCCGCATCGCATCCGGTTCGATCTGTCAGGCTCGAACGATCGGGAGTTGCCTCTCCTGATCGGGATGATGTCGGTGTTTCCGGCTCACGCAACCGATCCGGACACCTTCGACAAGACCACCCTCACCCCACCGGTCGGCTCGGGTCCTTATGCTCTGACCGAGGTGAAGCCCGGCGAACGGGTGGTGCTGACCCGGCGCAGCGACTACTGGGGAGAGGATCTGCCGATCACCCGCGGCCTCTATAACTTCGATGAGGTCCGCTACGATTTCTACCGCGATGCCAATACGTTGTTCGAGGCTTTTAAGGCGGGACTTTACGACTTCAGGATCGAAGGCGATCCGGGCCAATGGGCAATGGGCTACGACATTCCCGCCGTGAGAGACGGGCGTATCGTCCGGGAAACCGTGGCGACGCGGCTGCCAAAGGGCATGAACGGATTCGTCCTCAACACGCGAAAGCCGCTCTTCAGCGATGCGAGGGTGCGCGAGGCGCTGAGCTACCTCTTCGATTTCGACTGGGTGAACCGCAACCTCTTCTTCGGACAGCTCACCCGGTCCAACAGCTATTTCTCGGGTTCCGACCTCGCCTCGACGGGCCACCCTGCCGACGAGCGGGAGCGGGCCCTGCTCGCCGCTTTCCCGGGGACGGTGCGCGAAGACATTCTCGAAGGGCGCTGGGAGCCCCCGGCCAGCGACGGCTCGGGCCGGGACCGGGACATGGCCCGACGGGCTCTCGAACTTCTGTCCGAGGCCGGCTGGGCTCTCGAACATGGCGTCCTGCGCCGGAAGGGCTCCGGGGAGCCCTTCGCCTTCGAGATGCTGGTCAACTCCCGCTCGCAGGAGCGGCTTGCCCTCAACTTCTCCCAATCCCTGAGCCGGATCGGCATCCAGGCGCGGGTGCGGCTCGTGGACGACGTGCAGTACTGGCGGCGCCTCGGACGCTTCGACTTCGATATGGTCCAGTGGCTCTGGCCTGCCTCCCTCTCCCCGGGCAATGAGCAGCGAAACCGCTGGGGCTCAGCTGCAGCGCAAAGGAGTGGATCCCATAACCACGCAGGGGTAGCATCGCCTGCGATAGACCGCCTCATCGATGCGCTCCTGGAGGCCAGGAGCCGGGAGGATTTCGTCGCGGCCGTCCGCGCCCTCGACCGCACCCTCCTGTCGGGATTCTACGTCGTCCCGCTGTTCTATCTGAAAGATCAATGGCTTGCCTACAGCAGCGATCTCGGCAGACCCGAGACGCTGCCGCTCATGGGGCCCAACATCGATACATGGTGGCGGCAGCCGCACAAATCCCCATGACATTCCGGCTTGGCCCATTGTTGAGCTTCCATTCATGTAGATGATGAAACTAATGCCGTGCTTCGACGTTAGGTGAGTACCTCCTTGTCCCACCGTCGCGTCCAAATGCAGGGTATCGTCATGAACGCAATGCCGAAGGTCCTCGTTGTCGATAGCGGCGAGCGCGCTCCCGATGGCGCCTTGTCCGTCGAGCTGGCGGGCATGGGCTATGCGAGCGTGACCACACCCTTCGAGGCTGCCGACGACGTTCTGGCCCTGATCCCGAGCCCGGCCGCCGTGGTGCTGCAGATGCCCCGCCATGCGGATTGGTCAGAGCGCAAGCGCTTCCTCGACCTCGCCCGCCGGCTGCGCAAGAACCTCGCCGAGAGCGGAACCCCAGTGATCATCACGGGTGGGGTCAACGGAGCCGCCACGATGCTCCAGAACGAACTCAGCGTCCGCGCCGTCGCGGCCCCGGACCTCTAGGCTTTCAGGAGCCGGAAAGCTCCCTCTTCCGTTTTTGCCTCGTCCTCGCTCGTCCTGAAAAAGGCCGCCGTCCGCGGTCTTGCACCATCCAGGCCCCGGTAGACCGCAATCGTGCTGCCCGGTCCTCCGCCCGTGTGCCCGCCGACCCTGAGGCCCGATGTCGTCTCGCCTGTCATGATCCCCAACCCATAGCCCGGGCTCTGCCAGGGCCTCCCCGGGATCGGTCCCGGCAGCACGAACGGAGTGAGCATCTCTTGCAGCAAATCCGGGGTCAGCAGGCTGTCCGCCAGCAGGCTGTCCGCCAGCAGGCTGTCCGCCAGCAGGCTGTCCGCCAGCAGGCGGTCGAGCAGGAGCGCGGCGTCCGAGACGCTCCCGACCAGCAGCCCGTGATAAACCCAGCCCGGGTGGTAGCCCTTGGCGCTGCCCATGGCGACCGGCTCGAGATCGTCCCGCTCTCGGGCAATGCGCGCCGTCTCGACCCCGAGCGGCCCCAACACGAGGCGCCGTAGAGCCTCGTTCAATGGAGAGCCCGTAACCGCCTCGATAAACCGGCCGACGATAAGATAGCCGACATTGGAATAATCCCACCCCTCGCCTGTCCGATAGCGGAGCCTCTCCGCATCGAGCCGGTGCATGAGTTCCGGCACCGGCCAGGGGTCGTCGCCACGCTCGACGGCCTCGTGATAGGCGCGAAGCCCGCCGTAATTCACCAGCCCGGAGCGATGCTGCAGCAGGTGCCGGAGGGTGTAAGGCTTGTCCTCCACGGGCTCATCGAGCCCGACGAGGCCGTCCCGGACGAGAACCAGCGCCGCGGCCGCTAGAACGGTCTTGGTAAAGCTCCACCAGGGCACGAGCCGGCCGGCATCGTGGCTCTTCACCACCACGCCGTCCTCGACAAGAGCCCAGGCCTCGATCATCAGGCGGCCTTCTTCTCCGCGATCCGGGCGAGGCTGCGCAGGATCGTGGTCGCCGCCTTGATGCGTTCGTCCGGCGTCTCGATGTCCCGGATGAACACGATTTTCATGTCCGGACGGACCTTTGCGAACGAGGCCTGTTCGGTGACATAGGAGATGAGGCCGGTCGGGTTGGCGAAGGAATTGTCGCGGAACGAGATGATGATGCCCTTTGGCCCGCCATCCACCTTCTCCACGTTGGCCCGGCGGCAGAGCACCTTGATGGCCATGATCTTGAGAAGCTGATCGACCTCCGACGGCACCGGCCCGAACCGGTCGACCATCTCCGCCCGGAAGGCGTCGATCTCCTGGTCGGTCTCGAAGGTCGAGAGGCGGCGGTAGAGGCCGAGGCGCAGCTGCAGATCGGCGATGTAGCTCTCCGGGATCATGACCGGCGCACCGACCGCGATGGTCGGCGACCACTGATCTTCGGTGGGCTCTTCGATGCCGGCCTTGAGCTGGGCCACGGCCTCCTCCAGCATCTGCTGGTAGAGCTCATAGCCCACTTCCTTGATGTGACCCGACTGCTCCTCGCCGAGCAGGTTGCCCGCGCCGCGGATGTCGAGGTCGTGGGAGGCAAGCTGGAAGCCGGCGCCAAGGGTGTCGAGGGTCTGGAGCACCTTCAGGCGCCGCTCGGCCTGCACCGTCAGGGACTTGTTGGCCGGCACCGTGAACAGGGCATAGGCGCGGGTCTTGGAGCGCCCGACGCGGCCGCGCAGCTGATAGAGCTGCGACAGGCCGAACATGTCGGCCCGGTGGACGATCAGCGTGTTGGCGGTCGGGATGTCGAGGCCCGATTCCACGATCGTGGTCGAAAGCAGGATGTCGTACTTGCCCTCGTAGAAAGCCGTCATGACGTCTTCGAGCTGGCCCGCCGCCATCTGGCCGTGCGCCACCGCCACCTTGGCCTCCGGCACCTCCTTGTCGAGGAAGGCCTTGACCTCGCCGAGGTCGTCGAGGCGCGGCACCACGTAGAAGGCCTGCCCGCCCCGGTAGCGCTCGCGCAGCAGCGCCTCGCGGACGAGGAGCGGATCGAAGGGCGTGATGAAGGTGCGCACCGCCAGGCGGTCCACCGGCGGTGTCGTGATCAGCGAGAGTTCGCGCACGCCGGTGAGCGCCAGCTGCAGGGTGCGCGGGATCGGCGTCGCCGAGAGAGTCAGGACGTGGACCTCGGCGCGCAGCTCCTTCAGGCGCTCCTTATGGGTCACGCCGAAATGCTGTTCCTCGTCGATGATGATGAGGCCGATATCCTTGAACTTGATGGCCTTGCCGAGAAGCGCGTGGGTGCCGATGACGATATCGACGGACCCGTCCGTCAGCCCTTCCTTGGTCTTCTTCATCTCGGCGGCGGGCACGAAGCGGGAGGCCTGCGCCACGTTCAGCGGCAGGCCGCGGAAGCGGTCGCAGAAGGTCCGGTAGTGCTGGCGGGCCAGAAGGGTCGTCGGCACCACGACGGCCACCTGCTTGCCGCTCATGGCCGCCACGAAGGCAGCGCGCAGCGCTACCTCGGTCTTGCCGAAACCCACGTCGCCGCACACGAGGCGGTCCATGGGGCGTCCGGAGCCCATGTCGTCCAGCACAGCCTCGATGGCGTTGAGCTGGTCTTCGGTCTCGTCATAGGGGAAGCGGGCGGCGAACTCGTCGTAGAGGCCTTCCGGCGGCGTCAGGCGCGGGGCGTCCTTAAGGATGCGGGCGGCGGCGATCTTCATGAGCGCGCCCGCCATCTCGCGGATGCGCTGCTTCATCCGCGCCTTGCGGGCCTGCCAGGCTCCGCCGCCGAGCTTGTCGAGCTGGACCTCGGTCTCCTCGGACCCGTAGCGGGTCAGAAGCTCGATGTTCTCCACCGGCAGGAAAAGCCGGTCGCCGCCGGCATAGTGCAGCTCAAGGCAGTCGTGCGGGGCGCCTGCCGCCTCGATGGTCTTGAGCCCCTCGAAGCGCCCGATGCCGTGATCCACGTGCACCACGAGATCGCCCGGCGTCAGCGCCGCTACTTCGGTGAGGAAATCCTGCGGCCGCTTGGACTTGCGCTTCTGGCGCACCAGACGGTCCCCGAGGATGTCCTGTTCGCTGATGACGGCAAGATCGGCCGTCTCGAAGCCGGATTCCAGGGGCCAGATGCCCACCGTGATCTCGTTTCGCGGATAGGCTTGCGCCTCGGAGAACCGCGCAATCGGCTTGGTCTGGCGCAGATCGTGGTCCTGCAGCACATGGCAGAGCCGCTCGCGCGAGCCTTCCGACCAGGCGCCCAGCATCACGCGCTTCTTGGCGGCCTGGAGATCGCGGATATGGCGGATCACCGCCTCGAACACGTTGGCGTTCTCGTCCGCCCGCTCGGCGATGAAGTTGCGGCCCTGTCGCGCCTCGCAGTCGACAACCATGCGCCCCGCCGATTCCGGCACGGCGAACGGTGTCAGCCGCGCCAGCGGCAGCGAGGCCGTGCGCTCCGACCATTCCTCCGGCTTGAAGTAGAGCGCGTCCGGCGGCAGCGGGCGGTAGGGCGCCACGCCGGCCTGGTTCTGGCCCATGCCCTCGCGGCGGGCGTCGTAATAGTCCTTCACCTGGGCAAGGCGCTCGGCCGCGGCATCGTCCGCCAGGGCATCGAAGACCACCGGAATGCCCGGCAGGTAATCGAAAAGCGTGTCGAGGTGATCGTGAAAGAGCGGCATCCAGTGCTCGAGGCCCGGATAGCGCCGCCCCTCGCTGATCGTCTCGTACAGCCTGTCGTCGCGGGTGGGCGCGCCGAAAGCCGCCACATAGGCCTGCCGAAAACGCTTGATGCTCTCGGTGGTCAGCTGCACCTCGCTCATGGGCACGAGGTCGAGGGAGCGCAGGGTGCCGATGGTCCGCTGGCTCTCCGGGTCGAAGGCGCGGATCGATTCCAGCGCATCCCCGAAGAAGTCGAGGCGGACCGGGTTGGGCAGTCCTGCCGGGAAGAGGTCGATGATGCCGCCACGGACCGCATACTCGCCGGTGTCGCGCACGGTGCCGGTGCGCAGGAAGCCGTTGGCCTCAAGCCAGTTGATCAGCTGGGTCGTGTCGACCACGTTGCCGGGCGCGGCCGAGAAGGTCTCGGCGGCGATGCGCGCCTTCGGCGGAACGCGCTGGACGAGGGCGTTCACCGTGGTCGAGAGGATGCGCGGCTTGTCCTCGGAGGTCTTGGACCGGGCGAGCCGCGCGAGGGTCGTCATGCGCTGCGCCGTGATGGCCGCATTGGGCGAGACCCGGTCGTAGGGCTGGCAGTCCCAGGCCGGGAAGGTCAGGATCTCGATCTCGGGCGCGATGAAGCCGAGGCTGTTGGCGAAATTCTGCTGCCGCTGACCGTCACGGGCCACATGGACCAGAACGGCCGGGCCCTCCACCAGCCCCGAGAGGCCGCGCGCAAGATCGGCGACGGCGAGCGCATCGAAGCCGTCCGGTGCGCCGGACAAGGTCAGGCTTAGGCCCTTCTTGAGGGCATCGAGGGCGCGGGTCAGGGCAGGCTTCATGATGAACTATCGAGTCAGAGATCAAGAGGAACGCGGGCGATTCCGCCCGGTTCGGCCGGACAAGAGTAGGAGACGGTTCTCCCGTCAGCTGTGGATCGGCGACGTGTGGGTATGGAAGGCCTTCAGGCGCCGGAACAGGGGGGTGTCGTAGTTCGAGGGAGTCTCGATCTCGCCGGTGATCCAGCCGAGCAGGTCGCGGTCGGTCACCTCGATGAGGCGCTCGAACTCGGCCAGATCCTCTTCGGAGAGCTCCCCGATCTCCGCATCGGCAAAGCGGCCCATGATCAGGTCCATCTCCCGCATGCCCCGGTGCCAGGAGCGATAGAGGATCTGCCTGCGGCGGGGGTCGAGTCCGGCGCTGCTGCGGGTCGTGCCGCTCATGACAATGCTCCGATCTGGTAAGATTGCGTCGCCACCGGGCGGCTTGGCCGCTATATAACCATCTCCCTCCCAGTTGCTACCCATTTGAATGTCACTGCGTCCTTCCATTCTCGATCCGCTCTTCGCCCCGGCCAACACCCTGCCCGGCGTCGGCCCGAAGATCGCGCCCCTGCTCGACCGGCTGCTCGGCGAGCCGGGTAGGCCCACGCGTGTCGTTGATCTCCTGTTCCATGTTCCGACCAGCGGCGTCTCGCGGGAGATGAAGGGCTCCATTGCCGATGCGCCCGTCGGGGAGCCGGTCACGCTCTCCGTCAGCGTCGTCGCGCACCGCCCGCCACCGCCCGGCCGCCGGGCGCCTTACCGGATCCTCGTGGAGGACGAGACCGGTGACGTCACCCTGATCTTCTTCAACGGCCAGAAGGCACGCCTCGAGAAGGTTCTTCCCGTCGGCGAGCGGCGATACGTCTCCGGCAAGATCGAGCTGTGGGACGGGCGTCGCCAGATGGTCCATCCGGACCGCATCCTCGACGAGCGCGGCATCGAGAATCTGCCTGCGGTCGAGGCTGTCTACGGGCTCACCGAGGGTCTCTCCTCGCGCATGGTGGCCAAGTACATCGGTGCAGCCCTCGAAAAGGCCCCGCACCTGCCCGAATGGCAGGATCCCGCCTGGATGGATCGCAACGCTCTGCCGGACTTCCGGCAATCGCTCTTTGCCCTCCATCGGCCCGACAATGCCGCTCAGCTGTCCGAGGACGCCCTTGCCAAGTCCGCCCCGCGCCGGCGCCTTGCTTACGACGAACTGCTGGCCTCCCAGCTCGCCCTCGCCCTGGTGCGCAGCCGCATGCGCCGCCTGCCCGGCCGGGTGAATGCCGGCGACGGGCAGCTGGTCGAGCGCCTGAAGGCCGCCCTGCCCTTCGGCCTCACGTCCTCGCAGGCAAAGGCCGTGGAGGACATCCGCCACGATCTGGTCTCCGACAAGAAGATGCTACGGCTGCTCCAGGGCGATGTCGGCTCCGGCAAGACCGTGGTGGGCCTGCTGACCATGGCGAGCGCCATCGAGGCCGGGCGTCAGGCCGCCATGATGGCGCCCACCGAAATCCTCGCCCGCCAGCACTATGAGCGGCTTGCGCCTATGGCGGAACAGGCGGGGCTTACCATCGCGCTCCTGACGGGGCGTGAGAAAGGCGTCGCACGCCGGACGATTCTGGCAGGCCTTGCCGACGGCAGCGTCCAGATCGCGGTCGGCACCCATGCGTTGTTTCAGGAAGGCGTCGCCTTCCACGATCTGGGCGTCGCGGTCGTCGATGAGCAGCACCGTTTCGGCGTGCATCAGAGGCTGGCGCTCAGCTCGAAGGGCGAGGCGGTCGACATCCTGGTGATGACCGCAACGCCGATCCCGCGCACCTTGGCACTCACCTATTTCGGCGACATGGACGTGTCGGTGCTGAGCGAGAAGCCGGCGGGCCGCAAACCCATCTCGACAAAGCTCATCGCCATCGACCGGCTCGACGAGGTCGTCGGCGGCATTGGGCGGGCCATCGCCAATGGCGATCAGGTCTATTGGGTCTGCCCACTCGTGGGCGAATCCGAGTCCATCGATCTCGCCGCCGCCGAGGAGCGGTTCGAGATGCTCAAAGGTTTCTTCGGCGATCAGGTCGGGCTCGTTCACGGCAAGATGGCCGGCAAGGACAAGGACGCCGCCATGGAGCGGTTCTCGGGAGGCGAGACCAAGATCCTGGTTTCCACCACCGTGATCGAGGTCGGCGTCGACGTGCCGAACGCCACAATCATGGTGATCGAGCACGCGGAACGCTTCGGCCTCGCCCAGCTCCATCAGCTCCGCGGACGCATCGGGCGCGGCTCGAAATCCTCTACCTGCCTCCTCGTCTACAAGGGGCCGCTGGGCCAGGTGGCTCAGGCACGGCTCGAGATGATGCGCCAGACGGAAGACGGCTTCCGCATCGCCGAGGAGGATCTGCGCCTTCGCGGCGAAGGCGAGGTGCTGGGCACGCGCCAGTCAGGGACCCCGGGGTTCAAGCTGGCCCGCCTGGAAGTCGACGGCGACCTCCTCGGCGCAGCCCGGGACGATGCCCGCCTGATCGTGGATCGGGACCCCGACCTCGTCAGCGAACGCGGACAAGCCCTTCGGGTGTTGCTCTATCTGTTCGAGCGGGATTCCGCGATCCGGCTGCTGCGGGCAGGCTGATCGAGGCCCAATGCCATGATGCAGCGCAATGCCGGATCGTGTCCGGCTTCGGCCTCTGCCTGCAGCTTCTCTCTGTGCTCCGGGCCCGCCTCGGCCAGATCGATTTCCACAAAGCCGAGTCGGGCATAGAACGGTTCGTTCCAGGCTAGGTCCCTGTACGTCGTCAGCGTCACCCTACCGAACCCTGCTCCTATCGCGTGATCGATGGCGGTCTCGATCAGCCGTGCACCCAGCCCTCTGCGTTGGTGTGATAGCGAAACCGACACTTCGGCGATGTAGAAGCACTCATCCAGTTCATGAGCGGCGAGGAACCCGACCGGCTCGTCGCCTTCCTCGACCACAACCCAGAGGGTTTTGTCCCGACAAAGTTGTGCCAGGACGGAGGAATCCATCGTGTCGCCATCGGCGAGCCACGCCAGCCCCACGCCCCGAAAGACGGAGGCTGCCGAACGCTCGACAGCCCCAAGCCTTTCCAGATCGGACGGCTGTGCAAGGCGGATCGGTACGGAGCGCGCGTTCACTCCACCGTCACGGACTTGGCGAGGTTGCGCGGCTGGTCCACGTCCTTCCCCATGAAGACGGCCGTGTGATAGGCGAGCAACTGAATCGGGACCGCATTGATGATCGGCGCCACGATCGGATGCACCGACGGCATCACGATGGTGGCCATGGTGTCGAGGCCGGTTTCCAGGGCGCCCTTCTCGTCCGTGATCAGGACGATCCGTCCGCCGCGGGCCGCGACTTCCTGCATGTTCGATACGGTCTTCTCGAAGATGCTGTCGTGCGGTGCGATGACGATGACGGGCATCGTCTCGTCGATGAGCGCGATGGGGCCGTGCTTCAGCTCGCCGGCCGCATAGCCTTCCGCGTGGATGTAGGAGATTTCCTTGAGCTTCAGGGCGCCTTCCATGGCGAGCGGATAGGAGGTGCCGCGTCCGAGATAGAGCACGTCCTTCGCCTTGGAGAGTTCGCGCGAGAGAACCTCGATCTGATGCTCCCGCTTGATCGCCTCGGTCATCTGTCCCGGAACGGCGATGAGAGCGTTGACCAGCTCCTTCTCATCCTCGGCGCTGAGGGTCCCGCGCGCGCGGCCGGCCGCGATGGCGAGCGACAGGAGAACGGTGAGCTGGCAGGTGAAGGCCTTGGTCGATGCCACGCCCACCTCGACGCCGGCTAGGGTCTGCGCGACCACGTTGCTCTCGCGCGCCATGGTCGAAGTCGGCACGTTCACCACGGAGAGTGTGTGCTGCTTCTCGGCGGTGGCGTAGCGCAGCGAGGCCAGCGTGTCCGCCGTCTCGCCCGATTGCGAGACGAAGAGCGCCAGGCCGCCCGGCTCGAGGGGGGCTTCCCGGTAGCGGAACTCGGATGCCACATCGATCTCGACCGGAATGCGCGCCAGGCGCTCGAACCAGTATTTCGAGATCAATCCGGCCAGATAGGCCGTGCCGCAGGCGGAGATCGAGATGCGATTCAGATCCTTGAAGTCGAAAGGCAATTCGAACGGCAGCTCAACCCGTTCGCCCGCGAAATTGACGTAATGCGCGAGCGTGCGCCCGACCACTTCCGCCTGCTCGTGGATCTCCTTGGCCATAAAGTGGCGGTAGTTGCCCTTGTCGGCCATGAAGGAGCCGGCCGGGATCTTGTGACGAACCCGCTGCACCTGCTTGCCGCTCTCATCCCGGATGTCGGCGCCCCTGTGGCTCAGGATGGCCCAGTCGCCGTCATCGAGATAGGCCACCTCGTCCGTAAAAGGCGCCAGCGCCAGGGCGTCCGAGCCGAGATACATCTCGCCCTGCCCATAGCCGATGGCCAGTGGCGCGCCGTGGCGGGTGCCGATCAAGAGATCTTCCTCGCCCGAGAACAGGAAACCGAGCGCAAAGGCCCCGCGCAGGCGCGGCAGGGTCACGGCCACGGCCTCGATGGGTCCACGGCCCTGATGGATCTCATATGTGACGAGTTGGGCCACCACCTCGGTGTCCGTCTCGGTCTCGAAGCGGATGCCCTTGGCTTCCAGCGCCGTCTTCAGCTCACGGAAATTCTCGATGATGCCGTTATGCACGACCGCCAGCTTGTCGGTGGCATGCGGGTGGGCGTTGGTCTCGTTCGGCTTGCCATGGGTCGCCCAGCGGGTGTGACCGATGCCGATGACGCCGGAGAGCGGGGATTGGGAGAGCTTGGTCTCAAGGTTGCGCAGCTTGCCCTCGGCCCGCCGGCGGTCGAGACGACCCTCCTCGAGGGTCGCGACGCCGGCCGAGTCGTAACCCCGGTACTCGAGCCGCTTGAGCGCCTCCACGATCTGTGGGGCCACGGGCGTTTTCCCAATGATTCCAACAATTCCGCACATGATGAAGAACTTCCTTTTGCAACGCCGCCAACGCTACGCTTGAAGCCTCTCTTACAGAGAGAGGCCACGAAGGCAGAATCAACTTGCATAACCTATTGTGACAGCCGGGCTTATTTCCGTTTCGCCGCCTGGGCTTTTTCCCGGAAAGAGACGGCCCAGCCTTCTTTGATGGTCTGACGCCCACGGGCGAGACCCAGGGCATCGTCGGGAATGCTCTCCGTGATGACGGAGCCGGAGCCGACGAAGGCGCCCTTGCCGATCGTCACGGGGGCGACCAGCGCCGAGTTCGAGCCGATGAAGGCACCCTCTCCTATTTCGGTCCGGTACTTGCCGAAGCCGTCATAGTTGCAGGTAATGGTGCCCGCACCGATGTTGGCCTCCGCGCCGACGCTCGCATCGCCGAGATAGGTCAGGTGGCTGACCTTGGCGCCTGCCCCGAGTTCCGTGTTCTTGATCTCGACGAAGTTGCCGACCTTGGCCTTGGGGCCGATCGTCGCGCCGGGGCGCAGGCGGGCGTAGGGGCCAACCCCAGCCCCGGAAGCGATCCGTGTGCCCTCCAAATGGCTGAAGCCGTGGATGACGGCTCCAGCTTCGACGACCACGCCCGGACCGAAGAACACATGCGGCTCGACCACCACATCCTGACCCAGCCGGGTGTCGTGGCTGAAAAAGACCGTCTCCGGTGCGACCAGCGTCACACCATCCGCCATGGCGGCCAGACGCAGGCGATCCTGGATCATGCGCTCGGCGGCTGCGAGCTGAGCACGGTCGTTGACCCCATGCACTTCTTCCTCGGACACGACCGCGATTGCCGTCCTGTGGCCGAGGCTTCGGGCGATCTCGACGATGTCGGTCAGGTAGTACTCGCCCTTGGCATTCTTGTTCTCGACCCGGTCGAGGAGCGCCAGCGCAAGATCCCCCCTGATCGCCATAAGGCCCCCGTTGCACAGGGTGATGGCCCGCTCGGCCTCGGTCGCATCCTTGTGCTCGCGGATGGCCAGAAGTTCGCTGCCGGATGTGATGAAGCGGCCGTAGCCCGTGGGGTCCTTCGCGTCGAACCCCATGGCAACGACGGCGGCTCCCTCCCTCAAGGGGGACCGCAGCTTGGCGAATGTCTCGGGCAGGATCAGGGGCGTATCGCCGAAGGCGATGATGACATCGTCGGCGCCCTGCTCCAGCGCCTCCCGGGCGCTGAGGACCGCATGGGCGGTTCCAAGCCTGTCCCGTTGGACGAAGATCCCGGCGCCGGGCAGGATCTTGCGAACCTCCTGTGCCACATCCTCGCGCTCCGGGCCGATCACGACCGCCGTGCTCGTGGCGCCCGCCTGGGTCAGGGTCGCCAGCACATGGCCGAGCATGGAGCGGTTCGCGACCTGATGCAGCACCTTGGGCTTCGCGGATTTCATCCGGGTGCCCTCACCGGCTGCGAGCACGATAGCCAGGCAGCTCCGGGACGACGTTTGGGAGGTGTGAGACAGGGTCATACAGTTTCAATCCAGTGAGGCTCTGCCGTGCAGCTAAATCAGAAGGGGTAAATCGGCAATCATTTCATGAGCAATCAGGCAGTTTGCCGAATGGCCGCGTTTACTTCGTGCTCACGATTGACGATATGTATAGAGCATCCCACTTGTCTGGCTGAAGAGCCTTCGTTCACGCAAGAGTATTACTGTGCCGGTTCCGCCAAGGGGTCGATCCCCCTTCCATCCTCGCCGGCGCGACATGCTGGCTTATATCGGTGCCTCCGTCGCCGGGCTGGCATACGCGCCAGCCGTCAGGGCGCAGCCCTCCCAGGAAACGATTTCCGCCAGGATGGGAGAGAATCAGCGCTTCGATCCGGCGGTGGTCGTCGACATTGCGCGCCAGCTCGCCAAGAAGCCGTTCGCCGCACCCGCCAATGACCTGCCGGATGTTTTCGCGAATCTCAATCCGGAGCAGTATGCGGCGATCCGCTACACGCAGCCGCCTGTCTGGAGTTCCGAGGCCCGCGGAATCGCGGTCGAGCCGCTCCATCGCGGATTCGTGTTCCGGGACGGGGTCGAGCTGTTCACGGTCGAGGACGGGGCTGTCCGCCGGATCGGCTACAATCCCGCTCAGTTCGAGTTCGGCCGGACCAACCTGCCGAACAATCTCGGCGACATCCGCTATTCCGGCTTCAAGCTGATTGCTCAAACAGGCAACGGCAAACCTTTCGACTTCGCCGTCGTGCAGGGCGGCACCTTTTTCCGCGCCATCGCCCGCGGGCAGAACTACGGGGCCATCTCACGGGCGTTGACCTTGCGTCCGGCAGAAGCCCGAGGAGAGGAGTTCCCGGCTTTCCGCGCCTTCTGGCTGGAACGGCCAGCCGTCGGCAGCAACAGCATCACGGTTCACGCCGTACTCGATTCGGAATCGACCACCGGCGCGGTCCGCATGACGTTCCGCCCGGGGGACATGACCATCGTCGATGTGGAGACGACCCTCTTCCCGCGCGTCAATCTGGAGCATGTGGGCCTGGGCGGCATCGCCTCGACATATCTCTATGGCCCCAACGATCTGCTGAACTCCGACGACATCAGACCGGCCGTATATGAAGCGTCCGGTCTTCAGATGTGGAACGGGTCGGGGGAATGGCTCTGGCGGCCGGTCCAAAATCCAGAGACGCTCCAGATCTCCGCCTTCGTGGACAATTCGCCGAAGGGTTTCGGCCTGCTTCAGCGGGACCGGTCCTACGAGGCTTTCCAGGATGACGATCAGCGCTTCGACCGCCGGCCGAGCGTCTGGAACGAACCCCTCGGCGATTGGGGCCAGGGCAGCGTGCAGTTGCTCGAGATCCCGACCGACGCCGAGATCAACGACAACATTCTCACCTACTGGCGCCCGAAAGGCCCGATGGCGGCAGGCTCCGAGGTCGCCCTCGCGTACCGGCAGTACTGGTGCTGGAATCCGCCGGAGCGGCCGCCGCTCGCGACTGTAGCGCAGACCCGCTCCGGCAAGGGCCTCGGCGGTCGTCGGCGGCTGTTCGCAGTCGATTTCAGCGGCGACATCCTGGGCGAGGGCCTTCCCGCGGACATAAGATCCGTCCTGACCGTTGGCCCTGGAACGTTCCAAAACCTCAAACTTTTGCCATATCCGGAGAGAAAGACAGTACGTGTCGCATTCGAGCTTGACCCGGGCAACGAAAACGCGTGTGAGATGCGCCTGATCCTAGAAGCAGGCGGGAAACCGATTAGCGAGACATGGCTGTACCGTTGGACACCGTAAGTCAGGACTCGAAGGAAAATGTAGCCGCCCTCGGGCGGCCTGCAGCCGCTATGCCTCCCGAAAAGCACCTCAACATGCCGACTCAGTCGCTGCGGCGCTGGTCGGCCTCGGAGGAGCGAAAGCCGGTTCTGCAGCATCCGAAGCTGGGAACATGGCTCGCACGCCTGTTCGTGTTCGGCGGGGGACTCCTGCTCACGGCCTACGGCACCTGGGAGATGTACCAGGTCGTGTCGGTGAGCCGCACCACGGCTCTCCAGTGGGTGCTCGTCGGCCTGTTCACCGTCAATTTCTCATGGATCGCGGTTGCGTTCACCAGCGCGCTCCTGGGCTTTTTCGCCCTGCTCCGCCGCCCGGGGCATCGCGGCCCGCTGCCCTCGACGCTCCAGCACAAGACCGCCATCGTCATGCCGGTCTACAACGAGCAGACGGACCGCACCTTCGCTGCCCTGGAAGCCATCTATGAGTCTGTTCATGCGACCGGCCTCGGGGACAGCTTCGACTATTTCATCCTCTCCGACACCACTCAGCCGGATGCCTGGATTGCGGAAGAGCGGGCCTTCCTTGCCCTGAGGGAGCGCCTGGGACCGGGCGCGCGGTTCTATTACCGCCACCGCCAGAAAAACCATCACCGCAAGGCCGGCAACATCGCCGATTTCGTCTCGCGCTGGGGCGGGCATTACGAGCATATGCTGGTGCTCGATGCCGACAGCCTCATGACCGGCGAGTGCATCGTGCGCCTCGCCGCCGCCATGGAGGCGGACCCGGATGCCGGCATCATCCAGTCGCTGCCGCTGATCATCAACCGCAACACCCTCTTTGCCCGCCTTCAGCAATATGCCGCGCGCGTCACCGGTCCGGTGATCGCCATGGGACTTGCGGTCTGGATGGGACGCGACGGCAATTACTGGGGCCACAACGCCATCATCCGCACCAAGGCCTTCGCGGCCCATGGCGGCCTGCCGGACCTGAAAGGCAAGCCGCCCTTCGGCGGGCATATCCTCAGCCACGACTTCGTGGAGGCGGCCCTGCTGCGGCGCGCCGGCTGGTCGGTCTACATGCTGGCGGACCTGCAGGGATCATACGAGGAAAGCCCGCCCTCCCTCATCGACCTCTCGGCCCGTGACCGGCGCTGGTGCCAGGGCAATCTCCAGCACATGCGGGTGGTCACGGCGAAGGGTCTGAAGCTGCCGACGCGACAGCACTTCGCCACCGGCATCATGTCCTATCTCGCCTCGCCGTTCTGGCTGTTCCAGCTGATCGTCGGTATCGCCCTGGTCCTGCAGACCACCTACATCCGCCCGGAATACTTCGCCCGCGACTTCCGTCTCTACCCGATCTGGCCGCGGTTCGACCCCGAGCGAGCCTTGACGCTGTTCGCGGTGACCATGGGAATCCTGCTTGCGCCGAAGGTCTTCGGCCTGATCCTGATGCTCATTCGCGGCCGCGACCGGCGTGCGTCGGGGGGCGGCATCCGGCTGATCATCTCCTCGACGATCGAGATGATTCTGTCGGCTCTCCTGGCGCCGATCCTCATGCTCATCCAGTCGGGCTCGGTGTTCCAGATCATGCTCGGACGCGACACGGGCTGGCAGCCGCAGCGCCGCGACGACGGCTCCATTCCGTTCAAGGACATCGTCCGTCGCCACAGGGCTCACACGGTTCTCGGAGCTTTGGCCGGCATCTCGGCTTTCATGATCGCCACATCCCTGTTCCTCTGGATGTCGCCGACGATCATCGGCCTGCTGCTGGCGATCCCTCTCTCCTGGCTCAGCGGCCAGCTGGGGGCGGGTCTTGCGCTGAAGCGGCTCGGGCTTCTCATGACGCCCGAGGAGCACCAGCCCCCGGCCATCGCCACCCGCGCCAACGAGTTGCAGGCCCGCAATGTCGCCTTTGGGTTCGACGATGCAGACAGCCTCAGGGCCATCTATGAGGACCCGGACCTGCGGGAGCGTCATATCGAGATGCTGCCGGCCACGCCGCCCCGCAAGCGCGGGATCATCGAAACGGAGCGCGCTCTCGCGGAGGCCAAGCTCGTCGATGCCGAAACCATCGAGGATGCGGTGAGCTGGCTTCACAACAAGGAGCGCATGGTCGTTCTCCACGACCGCGCCCTCATCGACCTGCTGGTCAATCTGAAGCCCAAACCGGCCGAAGCGCAGGCTGCCGAGTAGGTCGGACCGGGATCCGTCAGATCCCGGCTTCGATGGGAGCGAGTGCAGGCGTCTTTTCTGCATCTCCCGCCACCTCGCTCAGGACCCAGTCGCGGAAGGCTTCGATCTTCGCGGAGCGACGGCGGGCTTTGGGATAGACCAGCCAGTACCCGCGCTCGGATGTGGCAAGCAGGTCGAAGGGCTGAACGAGGCGCCCTGCTGCGAGATCGCCTGGGAAGAAGTAGGGATTGATCAGGGCAAATCCCTGCCCTGCCATGGCGGCCATGCCCTCGAACTGCTGAGCCCCGAGGTTATTGTCGGGACGCTGCGAAGGATCGAATTCCGTCACCCCGGCCGCGGCAAACCAATCCTGCCACCACGGATCGCCGGGTGAGATGATCGGGAATTTCAGAATGTCGGCCGGCTCCTTCAGGGTGACGCCCCGGATCAGGTCAGGGCTGCAGACGGGCGTGAACAGATTCGGAAACAGGAGATGCGCCTCCAGGCCGGGCCAGTTCCCGTTCCCGCTCCTGATGCCCAGGTCGTGATCGCTCTGGCCGAAATCCACCACCTGTCCCGAAACATTGATCTGAACGGCAATGCCCGGATGAAGCTGCTGAAAGCGACCCAGCCGAGGCACCAGCCAGTTGGCCGCGAAGGTGGTGAGCGTGGAGATCGAGAGAACGGTCTGAGCCGTCGCCTCAACGCTCGCAAAGGCGGTGCGCAATGCCTCGAACGCCTCGGTCACGGCAGGCGCCAGTTGCCGCCCTTTGGCCGTGAGGGTGACTTGGCGCGGCAGGCGGACGAAGAGGGGCGCGCCGATCCGGTCTTCGAGAACCTTGATCTGGTAGCTCACGGCGGCCTGGGTCATGCCCAGTTCCTCCGCAGCGCGCGTAAAGCTCTGATGGCGCGCCGCAGCTTCGAAGACTCTGACGGCGCTCATGGGAGGAAGTTTCGAGGGCAGCTTTGACATGGGCAATCCATAAGGCTGCCTTATGCCAGCCCATTGGCTTTCGCTTTGTCAAGCTCCTGCAACAGGCGCACCTTATGGATGCTCGATCGAGGGCACTGAAGCCCTCTCACGAAACAAATCGGTAGGCTGTCATGAGGTACGAAGAGACTCGCCGCTTGCGCGGTATCGAGAACGCTTGGCTGCGCCTGAAGCTCTGGCTCCGTCCGGCCCTTCTCAGGCCCGATACGGCCATCTCGGATCTGAGCCACCTGTCGGACCACGAGAGGCGCGACATCGGTCTGCCCGAGCCGGCCCGCTACATGGACTGGCGGATCCTAAAGGATCAGAAATAGCCGGCGATCAGGACGTCAGGCGGCTCGGCTTGAGCTCCCCGCTCTGCTCCAGCAGGGAGTGGCCGGTCGAGGCGATATGAGCCTCGATGCGCTTCAGATCGCGGACGATGTCGAGCTGCAGCGTGCCGGTGTCGCCTGCGGTCCTGCCGGACCGGAGCTGATCGAGATGCTTCTGGGCCACCGCGCGCTCGAGATCCCGGAACCGCTCCTTCTCAGAGACGAGCCTGCGGGCCGAGCCGATGTCCTGAAACATGAGGACGGATGCGGCCAGCTGCAGGTGCTCCAGCAGCTTGGCATGCATGCTGGTGATGTCCTCCAGGCTGTCCTTCGGCAGGCGCAGGTGGTTCTTGATCCGCTTGGCGGCAAGCTCCATCAGGTTCTTGTCGATGATGTCGCCCACGTGCTCCAGATTGATGGCGAAGGCGAGGATATCCGAGAGGCGCTTCGCCTCCGTCTCGCTGAGGGCTTCGTGGTTGATGGAGCTGAGATAGCGCCTGATGGCGCTGAACAGCCGATCCAGCACGTCGTCGGTCCGGCTGACCTGATCGACGCGGCTGATGTCGTCCTCCCGGAAGAGATCCTGAGAGCTGCGCAGCATCGCTTCCACCGTATCGACCATCCGCAGGACCTCGCGGGCTGCGTTGGACAATGCGACGGAGGGCGTATCCAGGGCATCCTTGTCCAGATATTGCGGAACCCCCGGATCCGAGGCCTGGAGTTTTTCCGGGAAGAGCCTGACGAGCAGCTTCGCGATCCAGGGCAAGGGCAAGATGAAGATTGCGGCCAACGCCACATTGAAGATGGTGTGAAAGTTCGCCGCCATTCGGGCAGGGTTCGGATCGAACGCGGCCATCGCAGAGAGAATCGGGTCGATCAGCGGAAGGGCCACGGCGCAGCCGACGACGCGGGTGGCCAGATTGCCGACCGGGACGCGGATCTTGGCCGGGTCGCCTCCCATGGCCTCGAGGAATGGATTGATCGCGCTGCCGAGATTGGCGCCGAGCACCATCACCAGAGCCGCGGAGGGTCCGATGACGCCCACCCCGGCGAGAGACATGATGAACAGCATCGCGGCGACGCTGGAATGGGCAATCCAGGCAAAGAACGCCGAGATCAGCACCAGTATCAGCGGGTCGGAAGCGATCGATGCGAGGAGTTCCTTGAGGATGGCCGAACCCTCGATCAGATGGATCGTCTCGCTCAGCAACCGGAGCGAGAGCAGCATCAATCCGAGGCCGATGGCAACGCGCCCCAGGTCCTTCGTGCGGCTCGTCTTTCCGCGCCGGAAGGCTGTGAAGCCCCCGAGGACGAGGACCGGGAAGATCAGGGAGACGTCGAAGGAAAGCACCTGCACGATCAGTGTGGTGCCCACATTCGCGCCGAGCATGACGGCAAGGGCCGGCACGATGTCCACGGCCCCGCCCGCCGTGAAGGACGCGACCATCAGGGCCGTGGCGGTGCTGCTCTGGAGAACGGTCGTGACGCCGACGCCCGCCAGGAAGGCCTGAAGGCGCGTTCTCAACGCTATCCCGAGCATCCAGCGCAGGTCGCTCCCGAAAGCGCGCTGCACCCCGCTGTTGACCATGGTGATGCCCCAGAGAAGCAGGGCAATCTCACCGAAAAGGTGGATCAGAACGGAGGTCGCAGACATTCAGCCCTCGAAAAAGGAAAATACGGCACAATCGACCTGCTTATCCGTCATGAACCGAGACCGCAATCAGGTTGCCGGCTAATAATGCGTGTCGGCAGCAGGCAAGGCACGGAATTTTTCAATGACGGAGTGAGCGGGAGGGTATCCTGGCCCGGCGAGGACCTAACCCCTATTCTACAATTAGCTCAAGGGTTTGAGGTGGCATACCCTCCCAGGGACAACCGAATGTAGAAGTGGAACAATTTGGCTACTCCCAACGCATGCCATCACCCCCGAAATGACGTCTGCTCTTTTCCACAATTAGCCGGTACGCATGAGTATCCGACACGGCCAAGTCTTGAGGGTCGCATTCTTGATGGACACAATTCCGCTGCTGAGTATGCGAGGGTGTGAGATGGGTTTGGACGATCCATTTCCGATTGAGAAATGCTCCGGACGCGTCCGGGGAGCCATCCTGGCAGAGTTCCAGGGGCGGTGTCCGACAATCCGTGAGGTGGCCAGCATCTCCGATGCCCAGTGGCTGACGGTGCCCAATATCGGCCCAACGACCCTGGAGGAGCTGCGCAGCATGACGCAGCAGCTTCCAAACAGGGCCGATGCTGCCATTGCTCCCGACATGCCGGATCAGGAAATCCTGTCTCGCTTGAACCGGCTGCAGCGGGAGTTGAACATCCTTGTCGGTGAGATCCGAACAAGATTGAACATGACATCCTCCAGAAGAAGCCCGCACAGATAAAGCCTGCCCGGGCGCCTCTCCCTTCCACGTATCCGCACGATCGTCTCATCCCATCCGTTAGAGATTCACTTGAGAATCTGGCACTTACCTTGCGGCCCCCTCCAGGGATGTGCTGCAACTTAGTTCCATGAACGGAGGAAAGTCCTGCCGCTGGTATTTGTTTGACTGCCAGCTCAATCCTAAGCAGCGATTGACTTTACGGTATGGAAGGAGTTGATGGATCCCAAAATATGGAGTGGCTCGCTCTGACCTCACTGCGTCGGCTCACTCCTGTCTGGGGCAAGTTGCATGGCTGGCGTAGTTCGGGCGCTCGAGTTCATCATCGACAAGGATGAACTGGTCGCCAAAGGCAGTTCCGTATACGAAATCGGAACTCCTGCGGTGAGGTTTCTCGTAGAGCAGCTGGACGACGGCACCTTACGGTTGACCGCAGCCATTCTCGACAACAACGAGGATGGGACCGCCGATACCGCCGATCTTCGCGGCATCTTCTTCCATATGGCGGGTATCGAGAACGATCCCTCGGACGAAACCTGGCTGAAGGGCCTCTCGGTTGCCGGAGCAGCCGGTTTCGAGTCCCTGATCGAAGGACGTACATTCGACGGAGACGGGGTCGAAGCCGTGCCGGGGAGCGGCAACAGCGACACCATGAACGGTCGCCCCCTCACCCCCTACGACGTGGGAATTGGAATCGGAACGTCCGGCATCGGGCACGATGACATCAAGACTGTCTCCATCATCCTGGACCACATCACCGACAACCTGACCCTGGAGCACCTGGCCCAGCAGGGCTTCGGTGCGCGCCTCACGAGCGTCGGCACGGACGGAGCCAGGCGCGAGGACAGCCTCAAGCTGTGGGGATTGGCACCCGCCGCACCAACGGCGGTACCGACCGGCTCCCTCTCAGGGCGCGTTTGGCTCGATCTCGACGGGGATGGCGTTCAGGGTGACGACAGCCAGGAAACCGGCCTGCCCGGCATCGAGGTCAAGCTGATCGACTCCACCGGCAAGGTCGTGTCGACGGCGATGACGGACGGCCAGGGCGAGTACCGATTCAGCAATCTGTCCTTCGGGACCTACGACGTTCAGTTCGGAAAAGGTCCGGACGGAACATACCGGTTCACCGGGTCGAATGCGGGCTCAGACGACACGCGGGACAGCGACGCCGATGCGAGCACCGGCCGCACCGGATCCTACACGATCACAGAGACGGAGAGGCATGTCACGGCTGTCGACGCCGGGCTGTCCAAGGTCGATGTCCAGCCTCCCGTCGTCACCCCTCCGCAGGAGATCGGAAACGACGATCTCATCGAAGCCGGCGACCACGATGACTTCATCCATGGCGGCAGCGGCAATGACGAGATGCAGGGTGAAGGCGGCAACGACACGATCTACGGCGGCACGGATCGCGGCGAGACCGCCCGAAACCCTGGCAACGGAAAGCTGAACAAGGTTCTCATCGGAGACAACCTCTACGGCAATGACGGCCGGGACACCTATCGCTACGCCAAGGGCGACGGTGTCGACATGATCTGGGACTTCAGGCCCGGCGACGACGTCATCGAGCTCTCCGGCTATGCCCTCAAGGACATCAAGGCGACCTGGGTCGGCAAGGTTGCGAACTGGATCGACACGCCCAAGCACAACAAGCTGGCGCTGGTGTTCGGCGATGGTGGGGCGATCGTCTTCAACGACTATTCGGGGCTCGACACCAGCTCTGCCACGGCTCTCAAGCTCGATGACGGAACGGCGGTTTCGTTCGCGAGCCTGATCGCGAGCGCCGGCCGCAAGCCGGCGGATGTCGAAGTCAACGACGAGCGGCAGGTCGCTCTTCGCAAATACGAATGGCGGGATCTCGGCAAGGGCCAGAACGGCTACGGCGGCAACGACCGGGACAAGCTGATTGGCGCCGGCGGCGACGACAATCTCTACGGCAATGAAGGCGTCAATGGCCTGAACGGCAAAGACGGAAACGATCAGCTGTATGGCGGCAATTCCCGCGACGTGATGATCGGCGGAAGCGGTGACGACATCGGCTACGGCAATGGCGGCGACGATTTGATCGTCGGCGGCGCGGGCTCCGACAGACTCTACGGCACCGGCGGAGCGGACTACATCTTCGGCGACGAGATGCCCGCAGGCTTTATCCTCCCAGGACAATTCGCCGGCGATCTCGTCTGGCTGCAGGACGAGAGGACGCTCGTCACCTCCTCCAGCATGACGCTTGCGGCCGATGTCAGCAACATCACCGCTACCGGCAAGACCTCCCTCAGCCTCACCGGCAACAGGTTGGACAACGTGATGATCGGCAATCCGGGCAAGAACTTCATTGCCGCTGCCGAGGGCGACGACATGGTCTTCGGCGGCTACGGCAACGACACCTTGTCCGGAGGCGCCGGCAGGGACAAGTTCATATTCGACCAGAAGCTGGGAAGCTCCACGACCGACAGGAAGGTGAACTTCGATACGATCACCGACTTCAAGGTGAACGATGACAAGTTCTACCTCGACGATGCCGTGTTCAAGAAACTCGGCAAGGGATCGCCCGATAAGCCGTCTCAGTTAAAGAAGAACTTCTTCACCGTCGGCGCACAGGCCGAGGACAAGAACGACTATCTGATTTACAACAAGAAGACCGGCGTTCTCTCCTACGATGCGGATGGCGCGGGTACGAAGGTGAAGGCGATCGAGTTCGCAAAGATCGACGCTGGCATCAATCTGAAGCACAGCCACTTCTACCTGATCTGAGATCTGCCAGATTTATCGGAGCTGCCCGTTAAGAGGCGCGCATCCATTGCGCGCCTCTTAACGCATGGAAGCCTCGCCCCTGAGAAATTCCGCATTCGGAAACGGCAGCAAGGCGTTCGGCACCCGGCCGCAGCGCAACAAAACCTTGGCCACAAGCGTTCCGCTGCAAGGCAGAGGTCCACAGCCTCCACGAAAGGGGACACAAGGTCGATGACGAGCGGAGCGGGCGCAACGGGGCTTTCCCATGAACCGGAAGCATTTTCACGGCTGCAGGCTCGCCTGACCTCCATGTTTCGTGGCTTTTCGGAACAGGACACTCCCAGAACCGTCGTCATCGTTCCAAGCCTGACCATGGACCGGGAGGTCCTCGCCAACATTGCGGGGGCTCATCATTACGAGGAGCGGATGCTCTGCTATCTGATGCTCCTGCGACTGCCGCGGACGCAGATCGTCTATGTGACGAGCCATCCGATCCCGGAGCCGATCATCGATTACTATCTGCACCTGCTGCCCGGGATCCCGGCGCAGCACGCCAGGAAGCGCCTGACCCTTCTTTCCTGCCACGACGGCTCCGGGACATCGCTGACCGAGAAGATCATCGAACGCCCCCGCCTGCAGCAGCGGATCCGGGACGCCATTCCCGATCCGGCCTCCGCCTACATGATCTGCTTCAACGTCACGGAACTTGAGCGCGATCTCGCGCTCAGCCTAGACTTGCCCATCTATGGCTGCGACCCGGACCTGTTGTCCTTGGGGTCCAAAAGCGGCTCGAGGAAGATCTTCCGCGAGGCCGGCATCGCGATGCCGGAAGGCTTTGAGGATCTCTCCACGTCGGATCAGATCACGGACGCGCTGCTGGAGCTGAAGCACCGCCGGCCTGCGATCCGGCGGGCGGTCGTGAAGCTCAACGAAGGGTTTTCGGGCGAAGGCAATGCGATCTTCGCCTACAAGGGAGCCCCCGAAGGAGCCGGGCTGCGGAATTGGATCCGCGACCGCCTTCCCGAACTGGCCTTCGAGGCCAAGGACATGACCTGGGAGCTGTTCGAGGGAAAGCTTCTCGCCATGGGCGGCATCGTGGAGGAGTTCATCGAGGGCGAAGTCAAGCGGTCCCCTTCGGCTCAGTTCCGTGTCGACCCTCTCGGGCAGCTCGAGCCCGTCGCGACCCACGATCAGGTTCTCGGCGGCGACAGCGGACAGGTCTTCCTCGGCTGCACCTTCCCGGCCGACGAGCACTACCGCCTCGAGATTCAGGAGGATGGCCTGAAGGCCGCGCGGGCTCTCGCTGAAAAAGGTGTCTGCGGGCGTTTCGCCATCGATTTCCTGTCCGTCCTGGAAGGCAATGAATGGCGCCACTACGCCATTGAAATCAATCTGAGGCGCGGGGGAACCACGCACCCGTTCATGATGCTCGAGTTCCTCACGGACGGCTGCTACGACCCGGCCAGCGGCAGCTTCCTCACCCCGGCCGGCCAGCCCCGCTGCTATTACGCCTCCGACAATCTCGAATCGCCGCTCTATCGCGGCCTCACGCCTGGCGATCTGATCGACATCGCGGCGCTCAACAGGCTCCACTTCGATGGAGCCTGCCAGAAGGGCGTCGTCTTCCACCTGATCGGCGCGCTGTCGGAATTCGGCAAGCTGGGCGTCCTCTGCATCGCTCCCTCCCATGAGGAAACGGAAGCGCTCTACCGCCGCACGACCGAGGTGCTCGACCGGGAGAGCAGCGCGGTCTGACCCGCAGGCTCAGCCCTCATACGTGATCTGCACCCGATCGGCCGCCTGGCGTGCCCGCTCGCGGGCCTCTTCCACCGTGCTCCCGGAGGCCAGGGCAACGCCCATGCGGCGGTGCTTGCGGGTCGTCGGCTTGCCGAACAGGCGGACCTCCACATCGGCGTCTTTCGAACCCAGCTCCAGCGCCTCCCGCAATCCCCGGATCTCGAACCGTTCGGCTTCGCGATCCGCCAGGATCACGGCCGAAGCGGTCGGTCCGTAAAGGCGGACCGGCGGGATCGGGAGACCCAGAACCGCGCGGGCATGAAGATCGAACTCGGAAAGGTTCTGGGACAGGAGCGTGACGAGCCCCGTGTCATGGGGGCGGGGCGAAAGCTCGGAAAAGATTACCTCGTCTCGGGTGACGAAGAACTCGACTCCGAAGATCCCATAGCCGCCGAGATTGTCGACCACCTTGGTGGCCATCTCCTTGGCATCGGCGAGCAGCTTCTCGGTCATCGGCGTCGGCTGCCAGGATTCCTGGTAATCCCCCCGCTCCTGCCGGTGCCCGATGGGCTCGCAGAACGACACGCCCTCGCGGGAGCGGATCGTCAGCAGCGTGATCTCGTACTCGAAGGCGATGAACTCCTCGACGATCACCTTCTTGCGGTCGCCGCGCATGTTCGCCACCGCATCGTTCCAGGCCTGCTCCAACTGATCGGCCGTCCGCACGGTGCTCTGGCCCTTTCCTGAGGAGGACATGACCGGTTTGATGACGCAGGGCAGGCCCGTATGCTCGGCCCCGGCCCTCACCTCCTCCAGGCTCTCCGCATACCGGTACTTGGACGTGCGCAGCCCGAGCTCGGTGGCGGCAAGCTCGCGGATCCGGTCCCGGTTCATGGTCAGAGACGCTGCACGGGCGGAGGGCACGACCGTAAAGCCCTTGTCCTCGAACTCCTGCAGCACCTCGGTGCGGATCGCCTCGATCTCGGGCACGATGAAATCGGGCCGGTGCTTCTCGATGGCCTGACGCAGGGCATCAGCATCCAGCATGGAGAACACCTCGGCCTCGTCCGCAACCTGCATGGCAGGGGCGTTCGCATAGCTGTCGCAAGCGACCACGTGGCAGCCGTACCGCTTGGACGAGATCACGAACTCCTTTCCGAGTTCGCCGGATCCGAGAAGGAGAATTTTGGCAGTGAACACGGGGCTGTCCTTCGTTTGATGCCGGGCGGCGATGACACTGGATGCCTGAGCTGACCGATATGGTCGAGTCGGCGCGGGTCGAAAAGGGGAAACATGCGATGAACCATGGGGATGTCGGTCGATAGGCCCCCTCCTGAAAAGCTTTGTTCTTCGCCGCTTTTCACGATTCGGCATGGATCCTGTTTCCTCCAGCCGCGTTCAAGAGCATCGAGGAGATTTCAGCCTCGCTTGCGCCAGGTGCAGCCCTGCCGTCTCAACCAAGCACTACGCAAACCTCGGTGTCGTGAGTTAAGGGTCTGCCCAGGAGAAGCCCCATGTTAGCCAAGAAGAAATCTTCGGAACCCCAGAACCGGCGCGTGACCCGAGTCGACCCTCCTGCCCTTGAGGAAGCCATCGCGGCGGCCCAAGGGCTGACGGACGACCTCGAAAGCCAGATCGAGATTGCCGCGCAACTCATGGGCATGTCCGAGGACGAGGTCCGACCCATCGCCCAGAAGGCCGCCGTTCCGATGCCGATCCGCCGTCCCATGCGGCTGGCGGAGCGGACCTCTATGGCCGAGCGCCACGAGGGACCGAAGGTGGTCGTGGTCGAGCGCAAGCGCCCCCGCCTCGTCACGCCCCGGTAAGCCTGTTATTCTGTTCTCCTGCCCGCTGGCGCTGGCCCATCGGCCGGCGCCTTTGTCTTTTCTCATCCCCTGAATGCTCGAACATGGTCAAAGGTATCGTCCTCGCCTTCCTCGCCTTCGCGGTCTTCGCCTGGGGCGATGCCATCGTGAAGGAGATCGGCCATGGCCTCGACCCGTTCGAGGTGACCTTCTTCGGTTATCTGATCCCGCTGATCCTTTCCCCCGTCTTCATGAAGCGGGGCGACAGCCTGGTCGATCTCGTGCGCTGGAACCGGCCCTGGCTTATGGGGCTCAGGGTTTTCCTGATCGCGGCAACGACGCCGCTGAGCGTCATGGCCTTCCGGAGCCTGCCGTTCGCGGAGGCTTTCGCGATCCTGTTCCTGATGCCGAGCCTCGTGACGGTCCTGTCCATCTTCATCCTGAAGGAGCATGTCCGCTGGCGGCGCGGCCTCGCCGTTTGCGCCGCCTTCATCGGCGTGCTGGTGATCGTGCGTCCCGGGTTCAGGGAGTTCCTGCCCGGCCACCTTGCGGCACTCATGGCCGCACTGTGCGCAGCCGGCGGCGTCATTACAGGCCGGATGATCGGCCATACGGAAAAGCGCTTCACCCTGATCGGCACGGTCTTCCTGGCGACCACCGTTCTCGCCGGCGTGCTGATGATCCCGGGCTTTGCCTGGCCTACGGCGCATCAGTGGGTCCTGCTCCTCGCCTTTGCGGCAACGGCGTTCGCCGCCCAGGCCCTGTTCATCGTCGCGACCATATACGCCCCGGCTGACCGCCTTGGAGCGGCCCAGTACAGCCAGATCCTCTGGGCCCTGGCCATCGGCGCCCTCTTCTTCGACGAGTGGCCCGATGCCCTCGCCCTGCTCGGCATCGCCATCGTGGTCGCCGCAGGCCTGTTCATCTTCGCTCGCGAACAGACCCTCAAGCGGGGCCGCCCGGATGCAGTCCCATTGCCCGAAACCGTTCCCCCGGCGCCGGCGGCAACATCCACGCCGCACTGAAGCGGGTGCGACTTCTGCCGCAGCCGCGTTCACTCGCCTGCCCCGCGCCCTATGTCCCTGAGAGGCAATCTTTGAGGATCGGGCCGAAGCCAAGGGCCGGAGAGGCAGGGTGGAATTCGTGACAGGCGCGTATATCAACCGGATCGGAACGGCTGTGCCGGAGCACGACGTCCATCAGACGTTCATCGGCTTCATGGATCACTTCCTCCCGGAGCGAAAAGACAAGCTTCTGTTCAGACGCATGGTCCAGCGCTCCGGGATCGAGCATCGCTACTCGACCCTCACGCCCGGCGAGAACCTGGAGATCGCTGCCGATCAGGAGGGCTTCTTCCAGCCGGGGCAGTTTGCCGGGACTGCTGCCCGCATGAGCCGCTTCGAAACCCACGCGGTCGATCTTGCCGAGAAGGCGGTCGAGGCTCTCGACCTTGGGGAGGAACTGCCGGGCCTCACCCATTTGGTCGTGGCGTCCTGCACCGGGTTCACGGCTCCTGGGCTCGACCAGCAGCTCATGGAGCGGCTCGGCCTCAACCCTGGCATCGAGCGCACCTTGGTCGGGTTCATGGGCTGCGCGGCGGCCGTCAACGCCCTGAAGCTGGCCCATCACATCGTCCGGTCAGAGCCTTCCGCGAAAGTGCTCGTGGTCAATCTAGAGCTCTGCACACTGCACCTTCAGGAGACCTCGGACCTTGAGGTCGTCCTGGGTGCCCTGCTCTTCGGCGACGGGTGCGCCGCGAGCCTCGTCTCTGCAGAACCGACAGGCATCGCGCTCAAGGATTTCCGCGTCGCCACCATCCCGGAGACCGGCGATCTCATCACCTGGCGCATTGGGGATGCCGGCTTTCAGATGAGCCTGTCCGGGGAGGTGCCGCAGCAGATCGCGAAGGCGCTTCGCCACGAAGCCACCCGCAACGACGACGGCGGCATCCTGCGCGGCCAGCACAAGGACGACTTCGACCTCTGGGCTGTGCATGCGGGCGGCCGCACGATTCTCGATGCGGTCGAGCAGGGGCTCGAACTCGAACCGGATGCGCTGCAATGGTCACGCGGCGTGCTGAGGGACTTCGGCAACATGTCGTCCGCCACGCTGATGTTCGTGCTCAACCGGATGATGCAGCAAGCCCCGCCCTCCTCGAAGGGCTTCGGCATGGCCTTCGGTCCCGGGCTCGTCGCCGAGACCTTCCGGTTCGACATCGCAGGATAAAGCCGCCATGGGCCGGAGCTTCGCCGAGCGCAGCCATGAGACGGAGCTGATGGACACCGAAGCTGTCGGCCTCGACGACTACCGGGCCTGCCTGAAGGACCTCGCCTCGGTCAATGCGTTGACGCTGACCCATGTGCCGATCCTGAAATGGCTCGACCGGGCCACCCGGAACTTGGCGCCCAACGAACGGGTGACGGTGCTCGATGTCGGCTATGGCTATGGCGATCTCCTGCGCAAGATCCATGCCTGGAGCCGCCGCAAGGCGCGCGCCGTCGATCTGGTCGGCGTTGACCTCAACCCGATGAGCGAACAGATCGCTCGCGCCGCAACGCCTCCCGATGCACCCATCGAGTACAGGACAGGCAACGTCTTCGACTACAATCCCGAACGGCCCATCGATTTCGTGATCAGCTCCCAGACGACGCATCACATGTCGAACGAGGAACTGACGACCTTCATCCGCTGGATGGAGAAAGTCGCGGCACGGGGCTGGTACATTGCCGACCTCCACCGGCACCCGGTTCCGTTTCACGCCTTCGGCGTCCTTGCCCGCGCAGCCCGCTGGCATCGCTTCGTCCGGCATGACGGTCCGGTCTCCATCGCCCGCAGCTTCCGCAAGCAGGATTGGGAGAAGATCCTGAGCGCCGCCGGGCTGGAGCATGGAACTGCCGAGATCCGCTGGCACATTCCATTCCGCCTGTGCGTGAGTCGGCTGAAATGAGCGGGCAGCGCCGTCAGGAGATCGTGATCGTGGGCGGCGGCCTCGCAGGAGCATCAGCGGCCTGTGTTCTCGGCAGGGCGGGACATTCCGTCCTCCTGCTCGAGCGCGACCCGGAGCCCCGGCACAAGGTCTGCGGCGAGTTTCTCAGCATCGAGGCCCAAACCTATCTGGCCCATCTCGGGATCGACCTCGACCTCCTGGGGGCAAGCCGGATCTCGCGCCTTCGCCTTTTCCACCGTGAAAAGCGGACGGAAACGGACCTGCCTTTTCTCGCACGCGGCCTCTCCCGCAAGGCTCTGGACGAGGCCCTGCTGCAAAGGGCCATGGCGCTCGGAGCCGAGGTTGCGCGTGGCGTGGCGGTCCGAACGATTTCCAGCGAGGAATCAAGCCATCAGGTCGATGCAAGCCCGTTCGGAACGGTCCATGCGGATTCCCTCTTCCTGGCCAGCGGCAAGCATGATGTCAGAGGCGCCAGGCGCCCGACATCCGGCTCGATGAACGATTTCATCGGCTTCAAGATGCATTACCGCCTGTCGGAGGAGCAGCGCGCCGCCCTCGACGGCACCATCGAAATCATTCTGTTCGATGAGGGCTATGCCGGGCTACAGCTGATCGAGGATGACATCGCCAATCTTTGCTTGGTCGTGACACGGCAGCGTTTCGAGACGATCGGCCGAAGCTGGGACAGCCTCACCGAGCAGATTGCCCTCGAGTGCCCGCCTCTGGCGGAAACGCTGCGGGGCGCGGCGATGCTGTTCGACAAGCCTCTCTCGATCTTTCAGATCCCCTATGGCTTTGTCCATCGCCCCGACACAACAGAGCCTCAAGGGATCTTCCGCCTCGGCGACCAGATCGGCGTGATCCCGTCCTTCACCGGCGAGGGAATGTCGATGGCCCTGCACAGCGGATGCCTTGCAGCCACGACCTATCTTCGCCTTGGCCGCAGAAGCACGAGCTTTCACCAGCAGATGGCGGCCGACATCCGGGGCCAGATCCGGCTGGCCTTCCTGCTCAACAAGGCCGCACGACAACATCTGGGCCAAGCAGCCATCTTTCATCTCTGCCGGACATGGCCTTCCATCATGCGGCAGGTCGCATCTTTCACCCGGATGCGGGAGGCGTCCATGCAAAGGGCACTGGTCCCGCCATGATCGTGCCGAGAACCGTCCAGACCTCGGCAGCCGTTGCGGAGCACTACGACGAGCTCGATCCGTTCTACCGGGAGATCTGGGGCGAGCACGTTCATCACGGTCTCTGGTCCACAGGCCGGGAGACGCCGGATCAGGCCGTGGAAGCCCTTGTGGCGCATCTCGCGGAAACGTTGGATCTTCGGCCAGGACAGCACATCTGCGATGTCGGTTGCGGCTATGGCGCGACGGCGGAGTGGCTCTCCCGTCATCACGGCGTCCACGTCACCGGCGTCACGCTCTCGGCGGCACAACTTGTGCAGGCGCAGGCGCGAAGCGCCGCCTCCCCTCAGCTCCACTTCATTAAGCAGGATTGGCTTGAGAACACCTTCGAGAACGACACCTTCGACCATGTGATCGCCATCGAAAGTTCCGAGCACATGCCCGACAAGCGCCGCTTCTTTAACGAGGCCCACCGTACGCTTCGCCCAGGCGGCCGGCTGGCAATCTATGCCTGGCTCGCCCGAGACGATGCACGCCCCTGGGAGCAGCGCCACCTGCTGGAGCCGATCTGCCGCGAGGGGCGCCTGCCGGGCATGGGGAGCGAGGCCGAATATCGGGCATGGGCGAGCGAGGCCGGGTTCGTCGTGGATGGATTCGAGGATCTCAGCACCAGGGTCCGCCGCACTTGGGCGCTCTGCACCGGGCGCGTTGCGAAAAAACTTCTGACCCATGCGCCGTACAGACGCTATCTGCTGGATGCCCGCGCCAAGAACCGTATCTTCGCCCTGAGCGTCCCACGCATCTGGATTGCTTATCTCACCGGGTCGATGCGCTACGGCCTTTTGACGGCGCACAAGCCTCGATAAGCCATCCGCTCGTTATGCCCGCTCGGGACGCCCCAGCATTTCGGCCGCGTCAGTCGCGCCCATAGCGCTTGCAAGCGCCTCGGCCGTGAGCCCTCCCGCATCGCACGCCTGAGCGTCCGCGCCCCGCGCCAGCAGAACATCGAGGATCTCCACCCGATTGAACATGGCCGCAATCATGAGTGGGGTCTTGCCGCCGTCGCTGCGACCGTTCACGTCCGCTCCTCCATCCAGAAGGGCCTGGACCGTCGCCATGTCCCCCTTGAAGGCCGCTCCGGCCAGAGGGGTCTGGCCACGGTCGTTGGCGAGTTCCGGATCGGCGCCATGGTCGAGAAGAAGGCGCGCCGTGTCGGCGTGTCCGTGATAGCTCGCCAGCATCAGGAGCGAGTCGCCCTTCTCGTTGCGCAGGTTGGGTGGCAATCCCATGCGAAGCAGATCGCCAAGCTCCTGCACCTGCCCCGCTCGTGCATGCTGGAAGACCCGTTGCGCAAAAGCGATCGTCTCCTCGTCCGGCTCCGGCTTCGGCGTCTCGCTCGTCATTGCATTCTCCGGGTCAGTGCGGGAGGGTGGGTTCCAAGAGTGAAAATCCACCTTCTAGGCCCATGCTTTAGCGGCCCCTGACACGATAACTCTCCGTCTCGCCGACGTCCCGTTCTGATCGACGCCTGCGGTTCTTCCTCTGCCGTTCGGCCTGCCCGCCCCGGTCCCGCCGGGACTTGTCCTCGGGCTTGCGGCGGTGGGAGACGGAGGTCGCGACGAGCTTCTCCTCGATATGCGCATTGAGGCTCGCCCTCAGGTCCACCACCGCCTCCACATCTTCGAAAACGTCCGGATAACGCTGGGCGAGCCAAAGCCAGCTGGTCGCGATCTTCACGCGCGCTTCGAGTTTCAGAAGGTCCGTGTTGACGCCGAAGTCGGGCGCCTGCACACGCCCGTCGCGGGCATGCTGCCGGGCCCAGTCGATCAGCAGTTCCACGGCCAGTTGCTCGCGCCCATCGACCGGCGCCATGGAATAGGACAGGCGGTCGAGGATCGGCATGCTGACGGTGTCGAGCAGCGTGGCCAGTGCGATCATCTCCTCCATGTCGGCCATGCGAAGATCCGGGTGGCCTGCCACGAGCGTGTCGTTCAGGTGCTGCAGCACGCGGCCGAGCCGATCCGTCTGCAGCACTTCGCTGGCCGAAAGCACCGTCTCCTGGTTCGGGCGGACATACGCCTTGCCCCGCAGTTTAGCGGCATCGCCCCTCAAGGCATTGCCGATAACGGCCTCGACCTGCGCGTAAGCTCCAACCTCCGGCAAAGCCGTGACGAGACCCTCGTCATGGTGGCCGAAGCGCCCTGCCCGGCCAGCGATCTGCTTGATCTCCATGGCGGTGAGCTGCCGCTCACGCACCCCGTCGAACTTGCGCAGGGTCGAAAACACGACACGGCGGAGCGGACCGATGTTCAGGCCCATGCCGATGGCATCCGTCGCCACGAGAATCTCTGCCTCGCCATTGCGGAAACGCGCGGCCTCCGCACGACGAACCTCCGGTCCCAGCGCCCCATAGACGGTCGCCACGGTGCGCCCCGCCTTCACGAGGCGCGTGCGCAGATCGTGAACATCCCGGCGCGTGAAGGCCACCACGGCATCGCCGCGGGTCAGCTTGTTGAGATTGGCCGGAACGCCTTCGACGCGCAGCTTGCCCTTGCGCTTGAGGATCTTCACCTCCAGGGGCTCGCCGGTCATGGCGAGCAGGTGCTCCACGAGAGGGATCGCCTCCGGGGCGCCGGTGAGAACCACCAGCCGGGCGGGCGCGCCGATCATCGCCTGGGTCCAGGCCCAGCCGCGGCTCGGATCGCCCAGCATCTGCACCTCGTCGATCACACAGACATCGACGACACGGTGCAGGTCCAGGGTCTCGATGGTGCGGGCGATGTGCGTTGCGCCTTCCGGCAACACCCGCTCCTCGCCCGTGACCATGCCGGCCGGAAGCCCCTCCTCGCTCATGCGCTCGAAATGTTCGAGCGCCAGGAGCCGCAGGGGCGAGAGAATCTCGGCCGTCTCGGCCTCGCGCGCGAGCTTCAGCGCCTCATAGGTCTTGCCCGAATTGGTAGGCCCGGCCAGGAACAGGAAGCGCCGATTCAGGGACCGGGCGACCGGGAAGATCGCCGCGTAGCGCTCATAGCCGGAGGCTTCGCGGATCTGGGCCTCGCGCAGGTGCCGGAGTCGCCGGGCCGCGGCCTTCGAGCGGAAATCGTCGAGCTTCTGGCGCAGCTTGCGCGCAGCACCGGCCGGGCCGCCCTTGTCGGAGGCATGAACCCGGTCGAGCTTGTCGAGTGCCGCCCGTATGCCGCTTAAGATTGCCTGCCGCTCGTCCGCGTCCTCGAAGGCGTCGAGGTAGATCTCGAGTTCGTCGCGCCAGTTCGCCAGTTCCTGCCTGCAAGCCTCGAACGTGGCGTCGCGCAGCTCGATCAGCCTGGCCTCCAGAGCCTCGGACGCGGCAGCCAGTTCCGTGCGCTCCACGCGAGCGGGCGCAAGGACGACGGCTGCGACCTCCAGGGGCTCGGCAAAGGCGAACTCGACGGCGATTTCGATGGGATCGCTGTCCGGCAGCACCTGCATGGGCTGGCTGAACACCGCCCTGTAGCCGGCGAAGACGCGTTCCGGCTTCCAGCGGCCGCTCTCGATCCGGCGGATGTCCTCGGCGACGTAGAGGCCCGTATTCTTGCGGACGGGTGCGAGGATGCTCTGGCGCCGGCGGTGCGTCGCATCGTCGGTCGATGGGTCGCTTTCCCTGCGGCGCCCATGGGACCGCTGTTCGGATCCGGCATTACCGCCCTGCTCCCGCCAAGCCGGAACCTCGGCGGCAAGCTGCGCGATCACCTCCGGGTCGAACATCGGCTCTTCGACGCTGCGCCCGCGCCTTTGGACGGTCCGGCGTTCCGCCACCGGGATCAGCCCGGCGTCGATCCAACGCTCGCACTCGGCCTGGCTGGCGAGCAGGATGCCCGGCAGATGATTGAGGCTGACAAGGTTCTTCGATCTCTTGGACATTCAGATTTCCGAAAGGTGGAACGCGCCAAAGGCGGCTCCTCCTCTTTCAAGGTGGCAGCCTGTCGTCACAGCTTGCGCCGCGCGCCGGGGGTAAACTCCAGAAGGCTGCAGATGTTTTCGATTGTCGCCGCAAAGCGACGATAACCCCGCTGCTCCAACCATTCCTGTGGTGAGCGGGTGCAGGGTTAAGATGTTGAGGTGCCGCGCTTTTCCTCTGCTCTCATGTGATGATGGCAGAGTGCAATATCAAGGGAGCCGCTGGCTATGGGCGCCTCCCCTTCGCAAGGCTTTATCCCCTGCCGAATGGCGCCTCCGCCGGCTCAAGTATGTCCCGTGCCGGTCAACGTTCTTCGCAGGAAGGACAGGCCCAAGGCTGAGAGGAAGGCCGCCTGCTCCTTGTTGGCCGCTCCGTGTCCGCCGTCATCCGGCTCGTAGAAGAAGACCGGCTGCTTCATCGCCTCCAGCTTGGCCGCCATCTTGCGGGCGTGGCCGGGATGAACCCGGTCGTCCCGCCGGGAGGTCACGAGCAGCACCGGCGGATAGCCGCGGCCCTCGTCCAGGTTCTGGTAGGCGGAAAAGCCGGCCATGTAGGCCCAATCCCCGGGCTTGTCCGGATCGCCATACTCCGCCACCCAGCTCGGGCCGGCCAGCAGGCGTGTGTAGCGCTGCATGTCCAGCAGCGGCACGGTGCACCAGATCGCCCCAAAACGCTCCGGGTAGCGGGTCAGCATGTTGCCGACGAGAAGGCCCCCGTTGGAGCCGCCATAAGCCGCGAGTTGTTGCGGGGTCGTCACGCCACGCCGGGCGAGGTCCTGGGAGATGGCGGCAAAATCGTCGTGGGAGAGGCGCTTGCCCTCACGCATTCCCGCCTTGTGCCAGGCGGCCCCGAACTCGCCGCCGCCGCGGATGTTGGCGACGACCCACACATTGCCCCGCTCCAGCCAGGTCTTGCCGATCCCGCCCAAATAGCCGGGCGTCATCGAGACCGAGAAGCCGCCATAGCCGTAGAGAACTGCGGGACGCGGCCCGTCCTGGTCCTTTGGTCCGATCTGGTAATAGGGAATCGGCTCCCCATCCACGGAGACGGCTTCATGGCGCGTCACCTCCAGACCGGAGGCATCGAAGGCGGCGGGCGCCTCCTTCAGCACCTCGATCCGCCTGTCCTCCGCCACCAGCGCAAGCTTGGTGGGCTCCACGAAGCTGGAGATCGTCAGAAGGAACTCGTCAGTCCGTTCCAACTGGCCCACATCGAGCGGCATGGCGTTGACGGAGGCCGTGTCCGGCAGTCCCTGCAGCTGCTCCAGGCCCCAGGGTGAGCCCGGCGTCCCGAGCCAGATCTGGCTTGCGAGATTATCGAGAACCGTGAGGACCAGACGGGACTTGGTCCACCAGAAGCCGGAAAGGACGCGGCGCGGCCCCGGTTCGAACAGCACCTCGAACCGGCGGTCGCCGTCGAGGAAGCGGGAGAAGCTGATCGCCAGAAGCGCATCGGCCGGATAGGTGCGCTCCGGCAGGGCCCAGTCGCTTTTCAGCTTCACGACCAGCCAGTCCTTCTCCACGTCGAAGCGGGCATCGAGCGGGAGATCGATCCGCAGAGGCTCGCCCTCCTCCCGAGCGAGATAGCTGATCCCCTCCTCGAAAGTGATCTGCCTCCGGTAGAAGGTGCGCTCATATCCGGGCTCACGATCGACCGAGGCCGAGATGTAGATATCGCTCGCCTCGCCCTCGAAGAGCAAAGGCGCGTTCGTGAAATCCGAACCACGACGCCAGAGGCGCACGGTGCGCGGATAGCCTGAACCCGTTGCGGCATTCTCGCCGAGGGTCGTCGAGACGAGAACCGTATCGCGGTCGAGCCAGGCGGCGCCGCCCTTGGCCTCGGGAAGGGCAAAGCCGTCCGCGACGAACCGCTTCTCGACAAGATCGAACTCGCGGACGACGACGGCGTCGGCGCCGCCTCGCGACAGGCTCACGAGGCCGTAGCGCTGCTCCGGCTGGAGAGTGCCGCAGCCTTTCCAGACCCAGTCCTCGCCCTCGGCCCGCGCCAGCGCATCGATGTCGAGCACCGTCTCCCAGGCGGGCTCCGCGCCGCGATAATCCCCCATCGTCGTGCGCCGCCAGAGCCCCCGTACATGGGCGGCATCCTGCCAGAAGTTGTAGAGCTGTCCCTGCCGCCGGGTGATGAACGGAATGTTGTCCGGCCGCGTCGAGATCTCGTAGAGGGCCCTCTTGTCGGCCTCGAAAGCCGCATCGCACAGGGCGGCTTTCGTGACCTCGTTGTGGGCGCGCACCCAGGCGAGCGGCTCGCTTCCCTCCACATCCTCCAGCCAGAGATAGGGATCGGGGCGCTCCTGCGTCTGTTCGGCCATGGCGTGCGGTTTCCGTTCGGCTGGGGGTGACGGGCGGATGAGAATCGATGAGAGGGATTATTGGTCAGCCAGGGCCCTCGGCAACACTTTGCGCGAGAACCGAACCGATCACCGTCCGTTGACGATCAAACCGCACAGAAAGGGGCCACGATGGATCCGTTCGTTTCCGCCCTCGAGGAACTCTCCGAAGCCCTGCTCGCCGGGGAGGATCCGGAAGGCGCCTTGCAGGACATCGCCCAGGAGCACGATCTACCGGCCCAAGCACTACGCAACCGGGCGCTGCGCGCCTTCGGCCCGCTGGAGAGCTACAAGCAGCGGCAGGCGGATCTCAAGAAGGAGCGCGAGCAGACGGCCCGCCGCCGCGACCCGGTCTTTGCAGGGGCATCCTTTCTGGCCGCCGTTGCAAGCCTCAATCCTCGGCTGAGCGCCGAGGACAGGCGTGCCGAAATCGAACGCCTCGCGGCCGAGTACGATGTCGATCCCGCAGCCCACAAGGATGCCATCGAGCGGCTGCGCAAGCGCTGACACGGGACGGCAAAGGTCAGGTGCGCAGATAATTGAGGCAGCCGGCAGGAAGGCCCGCCCCGGTGACGAGGATGGCCCCGTGCCTGAACAGCCCCCAGCCCGACTGCCCGTCCGCGAGCCGAACCACAGCGAGTTCCCCGCTGCCGTCCGTCCAGACCACCTGCGCATCCACCGATGCGAGGGATCGCAGGACATGATCCTGCCCTGCGCCCGGGGCGAAGAGCACCGTGGTGAATTCGCTGCCGCGCAGCGGCCAGATCCCTAGCGCGCCTGTTCCGACCACAAGAAGAACGGCCAAAGCCCGCGCTTGGCCGGACGTCCGGGAAACGTGAGACCCGTCATCTCGCGGACCGCCCATGATCCACCCGAGGATGATCGGCACGAGACCGAAAAGACCCAGCCAGAGGAGATCCCAGAACAGCGGGTTGCCCCGGTCCATCCTGATGCGGTGGATCCCGAGCAGCCAGTGGGACAGCACCGCATCGACGCTATGCCAAGTGCCGAAGCCGATCAGGATTCCCGCAAACAGCAGACGGCCGGAGAGGCCCGCAGGATCGCGCCGCGACGCCCACAGCATCCAGAGGCCCATGGCGGCGATCACGTACATCAGGGCGTGGAAGTAGCCGTCGGCCGCGACCTGGAACCGGATGTCCTCGCCGTTGATGGTGCTGAGGAGATGGTGCCATTGCAGGATCTGGTGGAGCAGAATCCCATCGAAGAAGCCGCCGAGGGCAAAGCCGAGCACATAGCCAGGCCACGGATGATAGCGACGAGATGCGGTGTTTGCCACGACACGCCCAAGGTTCGAGAGCTGTTCCATTCTCTCAACCGACGCTGCCCATCAAGGTTTCGAAGGTTGATCCAAGTTAGCGAATGTGACGCCTGTGTCGGGTTCCTGACAGACGAAAGGAGTCCCGCTCGGTTAGGATTCGAATCAAACAGAGAACGAACGATTTGCAGGGGGCACAAGCATGGCCATCCGGGCGCCGGTCGTCGTCTTCCTCGGCAGGAAGACCACAGGCTGCTTCTCGGACCATGAGGTGCCAGATGAAGAGCAGGAAAAGAAAGCCCATCGCTTCCGACGCCCGCCACTCTGCGAAGCTTGAGCGGGAACTGAAGATCGTCGAGGCGCAGATTGCACTTCTGGAGAAAGAAGCCGGCTTGAAGCTCGCCGTTCAGGATCATTTCGTGTTGTGGCGGCGTCCCAGCCTGTTTGAGCCCTGGCCCATCGGGGTTCAGCACTAGCCTGTCGTGCGGAATGGAGGGAGAGCGTCGCGGCCCTCAGCGGGATCTCTGAAGGCGGTTGAGAGCTGCCGTCCAGCGCCGTGGCCACAACGCCACCACGGCGACGATGAGCGCCATCAGGACAAGAGTCATCATCACCTGAGCCACGCCGAAGATCGGCGCATCCTTGGCGACGAACCAACTCGTCACGAAGCCGGCCGCAATCATCAAGAGCCGAACGATCCAGCTGAGCATGGGAGCCTCCGTTCCTGTTCCAAGCGCTCTCGCATCATGACCGGGGATTCCGGGAGCGCCTTGATCCCGATCAAGATGAGCCAGGGGGCGGCTCTCAGGTCCAGTACAGAACTCGGGCGGACGGGAGACGGCTTGCGACCGCATCTTCGAAGAAGCCCCGCATCTCCTTCATGATGTCTGAGGCGTACACATATTTGACCGAGTTGAACTTGGTTGTCTTCCGCGTCCGTGTCTGCTCGTCCATCTCCAGGTCCGAGCCCGGATACCAACCGTTCAGGACCGTCTTCGAGCCCGGCGTGAACCGGTGGGTGATGAGTTCCACGGATAGGTCGAGGTTCGGCACATCGCGGATCGCGGCAGCAGCCTCGTCGAGCAAGGCACCATAGGCCTCCCGCCAGTTCTCGACCGGCATGATCGGGGCAATCGTCAGGCCGACCCTGTAGCCGGCCAGGGCCGCCATCCGCATGGCGTTCAGCCGCGCCGATACGGAGGCCGTGCCGCCCTCGAAGCGGGCTGCGGGTTTCGCGTTGACGGAGAAGCGAATCCGGGTGCGTCGGCCGTGCGCAATGCCGAGCAAAGGCTGCACGGCATCGTACTTGGTTGTGAAGCGGAGTTGCACGGGTGCCTGCCAGGATCCGAAATGCGCAATCGTCGCCGCCAGCGATCCGCTCAGGTGCTCGATCCCCAGCGGGTCGGTGTAGCAGGATGCCTCGAACGTGGTGCCCTCATGCATTCGCTCAGTGGAGCGGGAGGTCACCGCGCCCTTGCCGACGTAGTCTTCCAGACTGCCGAGGATCTCGGGAAGATTGGCGTAGACCCTCGTGACCGGCGGACCGGAGAGCGATCCCGCAAGGTAGCAGTACTGGCAGTGGGCCGGGCACCCTTCTGCCAGATCGACGCGCCAGTCGGCACTCGGCGGAATCGGCTGCAACCGGCGCTTGCCCGGCGACGCCACGACGACTGCAAGGGTCGTCTTGGCATTCACGTAGCTCTGACGCTCGTTGTCACCACCCAGGCCCGTGAGCCGGTTGCTTTTCAGCTCGACGATCTCGGACCCGAAGGAGGCGGCCCGCTCAAGAATGGCGCGCCCGTGCCCCCCACTCGAGCGCAGCCGGGGTCACGAGCACGCGCCTGGGCCGCCAGAGCTTTGGCGCAGCCTCTCTCTTTCCGTCCAGGGCCAATCCGGCGTTCAATGTGGCATCTCCTTCAGCGGGGAACGCCGACCGGGGACACGGGGTCCTTCACGGGCGATCTGCCACAGCTTCAGGTCTGTCCGGGCAAAGGCATCAGAATGGGATGCGCTGCCCGTCCCAGGCGAAGAACTGTCCGGTATCGGCAGGCGTCAGGCCGTCCAGAACGGTGAGTAGCCGCTCGGCCGCATAGGCGGGCGTGAACAGCTTGCCGTCCTCGACGCCACTCTGGAAAGGCTGGCTCAAGGCCGTATCGACCGTGCCGGGATGGAGCGCGACGCAGATCGCGTCCGGTTTCTGGCGACGAAGCTCGATCGCTAGGGTCCGCATCAGCTGATTGAGGGCCGCCTTCGAGGCGCGATAGCCATACCACCCGCCGAGCCGGTTATCGTCGATGCTGCCGACGCGGGCCGAGATCACCGCAAAGATGCTTTTTCCGTTCCGTGGCAGCAGCGGAAGCACATGCTTCGCGACAAGCGCAGGCCCGATGGCATTGAGGCGGAAGCTCCTGGCGAGAAGCTCCGGGTCGAGGCTGCGATAGGACTTTTCCGGCTGCTGGACCGAGTCATGGAGCAGCCCTGTGGCCACAAAAGCCAAGCGAAGAGGGGCACCAGCGCGGATTTGCTCGGCGGCCGCCGCGATACTGCCCTCATCCTCGATGTCGATGCGACCCGGCCGAACACCGGCGCGGTCGGAGCCGTGGCCCCGCCTCGACAGGGCATGAACGCTCTCGAACCCTTCGGAGGCCAGCAGCGCCGTCGCCGCTGAGCCGATTCCGCCCGAAGCGCCGATGACGAGGGCGCGGGAAGGCCTTTCGAGGTTGTTCAGAAGGTTTGAAGAGGTCATGGAGCATCCGGCGTGAGGGCGCCCGATCATGCCGGACTTTTCCGGTGAACCGAAGCGGTTCCGGATAGCGCTCGCGCCGTGCTCCCGGCTTGTGAACAGCGTGAGCCGCCTCAGAAGCGTTGCGCCGAGAAAGGCTTCACGTCGACAGGGCTTGCCCGGTCCTCGACCAGACCCGCCACCATCTGGGCGGTGATTGCAGCCTGCGTCAGGCCGTAATGGCCGTGGCCGAAGGCATAGACGACGCGCCGATCCCGCCCAGAAGGGCCGATCACCGGCAGGGAGTCAGGGATCGAGGGGCGGAACCCCATCCACCGTTTTGCCGGTGCTTCGGATTGAAGATGGGGCAGGAATCGCGTCAGGCGCTGCACCATGGCGTCCGTGCGCTCATGATTGGGGGCAGCATCGAGCCCCGCGAACTCGACCGCGCCGCCGACCCGGTCGCCCGTATCCAAGGGCGTGGTGACGAAGCCCTCGCCCTCGAACATGATCGGCCTCCCGATCCCGAAGGTGCCTTTCGGATAGGTGGCGTTGTACCCCCTCTCCGTATCGAGCGGGATCCGGTCGCCCAGTTGAGCTGCCAGGCCGCGCGACCAGATCCCGGCCGCGACCACGACCCGGTCCGCGACGACTTCCGAGCCGCCTCCATCGACATGGACGTGAACGGCACCATCCCGCAGCTCGATTCTCGACGCATCCGCCGCCACATGGGCAGCACCCCGCTCCTGCGCCAGCCGCAGGAGTTCGGCGGCCAGCACGGCCGGATCGGCAACATGGCAGGCGTCGGGGTAGAGCACGGCGGCCTCGACATTGCGCAGCGCCGGCTCCAACTCGGCAAGGGCTGCCGGGCTCAAGGCCTCCACCGCGATGCCGAAGCTGCGCTGGCGCTCGATGATGTCCTGCGACCGGAGAAAGGCGTCCTTCTGCCGCCAGACCGATAGGATGCCGTGTTCCCGCAGATGTCTGCTCAAGTCCAGCGAAGACAGAAGGCTCTGCCACGCAGGCAGGGCTTCCGCATTGATGGCACGGATCGCCCCGATGCTCGCCTTTATCCGGCCGGGCGAGGACGCGAGCATGAAGCGCATCAGCCAGGGCGCCAGATGCGGCAAGTATCCCGGCCGGATGGTCAGCGGCCCGAGCGGGTCCATCAGCCAGCGCGGCAGGTTGCGCCATGCCTTCGGCGAGGCGAGCGGCATGATATCGGTATGGGCGATCCAGCCGGCGTTGCCGTCCGTGGGACGCCCCTGCTTTCCGCCGGGCTCCACCAGGACGACCTCATGCCCGCGGTCCAGCATCGCATGCACGGTGGCAAGCCCGACGATGCCTGCGCCGATGATCGCAACCTTCATGGTTGTCCCTACAACAGCTTAAGGCTAGCGGCTCTGATCGACGACCTGGAAGCCGTTGGCGAAAGGATCCCGGTCGTCGATGAAGATGGTGTTGAACCCGGTCACCCGCGCCCAGCCCTCGATCGACGGGATGATCGCATCGCGGTCGCCGACCTTCGTGCGCCCCTCGATGCGGCCCGTGAAGGTTGAGCCGATAATGGATTCATGCACGAAGGCATCGCCTTCGTTCAGGGCGCCGCGGGCGGCGAGATGCGCCATGCGGGCGGAGGTGCCGGTCCCACAGGGCGAGCGGTCGATGGCCTTGTCGCCGTAGAACACAGCGTTGCGGGCGGTGCCGCCGGGATTCTGGGCTTTCCCGGTCCACAGGACGTGGGTCAGGCGGTTGATATCCGGGTTCTCGGGGTGGGCGATCTGGTAGCGGGCATTGAACGCCTCGCGCAGCTTCGGGCTCCAGCGCAGGATGTCGGACGGGTTGACGTCTGCAACATCCGAAAAGAGCGTCTGCGGCTCCACGATGGCATAGAAGTTGCCGCCATAAGCCACATCGACGGTGAGATGCCCAAGGCCCTCGACCTCGACCTCGTAGCCAGTGCCATAGAGAAATGACGGGATGTTGGTGATGCGCACCCGCTCCACGAAGGGACCGTTCTGCTCGTAGCGCGCCTCGACGACGCCCGCAGGCGTATCGAGCCGCAGCAGGCCCGGTGTCTTCGGGTGAATGAGGCCGTTCTCCAGCGCGATGGTCACCGTGCCGATGGTGCCGTGTCCGCACATGGGGAGGCAGCCCGACGTCTCGATAAACAGGATGCCCACATCGCAATCCGGCCGCGTCGGCGGATACAGGATCGAGCCCGACATCATGTCGTGGCCGCGCGGCTCGAACATTAGGCCGGTTCTGATCCAGTCGTATCCCGCCAGGAAGTGCTGGCGGCGCTCGAACATCGTGTCCCCTTTCAGTTGGGGAATGCTGCCGCCGCCGACCACGCGAACCGGGTTGCCGCAAGTATGACCGTCGATGCAGAAGAAGGTGTGGCGCGCCATGGCCTCACTCGCTGTTCAAAAGAGATCGTGTCGATGACGGATGGCGGGGCGTGGTTGCCCCGCTCTTGTTTTGTCAGGCTGCGGACTTAAGGCCCACATCCGGCAGCTTCGGACGGTTCTTGAGCGCCTTGTCCATGACAGCCTCGACGTGGGCACGGTCAGCCGCTTCGAGGGGCAGACGCGGCGGCCGGGTGAGCGCCGAGCCGCGGCCCATGATCTCCTCACAGAGCTTGATGCACTGCACGAGGTCGGGGCGGGCATCGAGATGCAGGAGCGGCATGAACCATTCGTAGAGCGCCCTCGCCTCCTCGTACCGGCCGGCCTTCGCCAGGCGGAACAGGGTCTCGCCCTCCTGCGGGAAAGCGTTCGACATGCCCGAAATCCAGCCCTCGGCGCCGAGCATCACGCTCTCGACCACCACGTCGTCGAGGCCCGCGAACAGGACGAAGCGGTCGCCGACCATGTTCTTGGTATCGATGAAGCGGCGCGTGTCGCCGGACGAATCCTTGAAGCACACGATGGTCTCGCAATCGGCAAGCGAAGCGAGGATGTCGGGCGTCACGTCGTTCTTGTAGATCGGCGGGTTGTTGTAGACCATCACCGGGAGGTCTGTGGCCTTGGCGACGCCCCGAAAGTGGGCGGCCGTCTCATGCGGCTTCGAGGAGTAGACCAGCGCCGGCATGACCATCACGCCGTCGACGCCGACTCGTGCCGCTTCTTTGGCCACCTCTGAGGCGAACTGCGTGGTGAACTCGGCGATGCCGGCGATCACCGGCACCCGGCCGCGGGACACGCTCGTGGCGGTTTCCATCACGGCCACCTTTTCCGAGCGGCTCAAAGAAGTGTTCTCGCCGACGGTGCCGCAGACGATCAGGCCTGAGACGCCGTCGCGGATCAGTCCGTCCAGCACCTTGGCGGTGGCGTCGATGTCGAGCTCGAAATTGGGCTTGAACTGCGTCGTGACCGCGGGAAAGACCCCTTCCCAACCGATTTTGTTCGCCATCGTGGTCCTGCTCCCAATACTAGATTGAAGTTCGGTATTGTAGATTGTATAAAATCTACACTGTCAAGCAAGACCCTGCCCTCTTAAAGCGCGAGTTTGATGACGAACCGAGTTGCAACAGCACCAAAGCCGACCCAACGGACCATCCAGCACCGGACGATCTCCGCGTCCGTGGCCGAGGATTTGCGCCGGCGGATCGTCGACGGCGAGTTCCAGGCGGGCTTCCAACTCCGCCAGGAAGCCCTGGCCGTAGAGTTCGGCGTCAGCCGGATTCCGGTCCGGGAGGCGCTGATGCAGCTCGAGGCCGAGGGGCTCGTGAAGATCCACCCTCATCGCGGCGCCATCGTGTCGGCGCTCTCGCCCCATGAAGTGGAGGAACTGTTCGACCTCAGAGCCCTGCTCGAGCCACGCCTTCTGGAAGCATCAGCCCCGCACCTCACGGAAGCCGACTACCAGCGGCTACGGGGCATTCTTCAGGAATACAGCTCGGAGCTTCACGCCATGCATGTGAGCCGCTGGGGCGAGCTGAACCGGGAGTTCCACATGGTCCTGTACCAGCACGCGGGCCAGCCGCGCTCACTGGCCATCGTGGCGAACCTCCTCCAGGAATGCGACCGGCACACCCGCCTCCAGCTCGCCCTGACCAACGGGCGCGCGCGCGCCGAGGCCGAGCACGACGAACTGCTCCGGCTCTGCGCCAGCGGCGAGATCGGTGCAGCCTGCAGGCTCCTGAAGACCCACATCGAAGGCGCCGGCCGGTCGCTTCTGAAATATCTCCATGAGCACCAGAAGGACGGTGAGGCAGCACAGGCCGTCTAGTCAAACCTGCATCGCGGGCTCATGATCCATGGATGATCGGTGGAGATGGCAAGGGCACGAACATGACCACCCGGTCTCTCCGAATTGCCCCGATTGTGACTTCCTTTGCCGACATGGAGAAGGCTACCATCCTGTCTCAGAACCGACATAGGGCTCAACGACGATGGATGATCCTCGCAATCGGCTTCTGGCGACCCTGACGCCCGAGGACCTCCAGTGGCTGGAGCCCCAACTCGAACGTACACAGCTCGCGCGCGGCGAGGTGCTCGCCGAAGAGGGTGAACCTCTCCAACACACCTACTTCCCCCAATCCGCTGTTGTTTCCCTCGTGCGTACGTTGAAGGATGGCCGGGTCGCCGAGATGGCCACATTCGGCCGCGAAGGTCTCGTCGGCCTAGCGCTTGGGGGCATGCCGCTGCGGTCGTTCGGGCGCTATATCGTGCAGATCCCAGGTTCAGCGCTGCGCATCGATATGGCGAGCTTGCATAAGGCCGCCGAAGCGCGACCGGCCATCCGGAACATGCTTCATCGCTACACCGAGATCCTGATGTCCCTGACCCTGCGATCGGCGGCCTGCAATGCAGCCCACTCTGTCGAAGCACGGGCCGGTCGGTGGATCATTGCGACCTGCGACCGGGTGAGCCGCAAGAACATCCCTCTCACGCATGAGTTCCTGGCAGATATGCTCGGCGTCCAGCGTTCGACGGTCAGCACGATCCTGCACGGCTTCCAGACCAGGGGCCTCATCCACCAGGAGCGCGGGAGCATCACCGTCGTTGACCGACCCGGCCTGCAGCAAGCTGCATGTGAGTGCTACGGCACCCTTCGCGATAAATACGAAGAGCTGCTGCCGCTGGCGGACGATCCGGGCCGCCACCAGCTGACTTGAGCCAGCCGAGGAGCCTCCCGGACAAAATGCCGGCAGGGCTCAGAGCCGTAAAGTCTGGACGCCTTCTTCCGGGAAAATGGCGACTCCGGTAGGGCTCGAACCTACGACCTGCCGCTTAGAAGGCGGCTGCTCTATCCAGCTGAGCTACGGAGCCATCGGGCGGCAGCCTCGACCTCAGTGGGTCCAGGGGCCGACGCGGTTGAACTTGAAGTTGTCGGAATAGGAGATCGTCCGCCGCTTGATCTCATGCGGCTCCTCGACCCGATAGGCGATGCCCTCGCGTTCGGCATAGGCCATGGCCTCTTCCTTCGAATCGAACCACAGGCGGAGCTGCTGGCGGGTATCGCCTGAGCTCGTCCAGCCCATCAGGGGCTCGATCTCGCGGGGCTTGTCCTGCTCGAACACGAGAAGCCACTGCTTCGTCCGGGCCAATCCGGACTGCATTGCGGACTTGGCGGGCTTGTAAATCCGTGCAGGCATTGGTTTTGGTCTCTCTCCAAGACTCGTCCGATGAAAATGGTCGGGGCGGCAGGATTTGAACCCGCGACCCTCTGCTCCCAAAGCAGATGCGCTACCAGACTGCGCTACACCCCGACATCTTCAACAGCTTGGTTTCTCTATCGATTTGAGAACCCCTGTGCAAGCCCCACAGTTCCTTGTCGGGCTCTCCTGCGGGGCCGCTGGCTGAGGCCTTAGCCCGAGGCATGTTCTGGCCCATCCAATGCTTTATCTTGGATAAACGTACGGCTGTGAACGGAACCTAACAGCTCGGCCTGAGGAGATATCTGCCGGACCAGGATCAAGAGCATCACTCCAAAGGCATCATAAGAGCAAGCACATTCCTAATGCAGAGAAAGTATTCACGCCTTCCATGCATGAAAAAGGGCCGCGCCCTGTCATTGCCTGACAGTGTCCGCGGCCCTACCGGCCCGTATTGCCCCTACGGGAGAATCCTCCGTAGGGCAATAATTATGCTCGATCAACCCGTTTTCGTTCATAGATGAACGTTTATCTGCCATGTGATATCAATTCTGCGTATTGACATGTCTTGTTATCTTCAAAGTTGCCGCAGTGGCGACACGATTGCTTAGAATACATCCCGAAACCAGCCTTGTTTGCCTCAATGGGGCGGGCCGAACACTGGCGCGTCCATCAGAGCCATGGGCGCGTTTTCGATCACCCGAACGCCAGCATGATCGTGATCAGCGCACTGAGGGCGACGACGCCACCGGCGAAGCCTGCGACGGTCAGGGCATTGTTGCGATCTCGGCGGTCCATGGGGCTTCTCCCGGCTGGTTCAGGGGTCTGACCTGCCAACGCGGAACATGGGCGATTGTCCCCGACCCGGCGACTGTTAAGGAGGGCCAGGTGCTTCAGGAGCAGGTTCCTATTCAGGTACTCCGCTGAGCGCACACTGGTGGCTCCTGGCGGTTACGTCGTCGGTGATCACCCAGTGGACGATCTTCTCGTTCTCATCGATCTCAAGCACCATCTCGAGAACGGTGTTTTCCGCATAGACCCCGAAGAAGCCGTAGCGGCGCGCTCCCCACGACGGGAGGCTGAAACGGTCGATCTCATGCGTCAGGCCATGGCATTGGGCCAGGATCAGGCGCAGGTCCTCCACGGAGTATCGTGCCTGCAGGGGCGGCGCCAAAAGCTCCCGGAGCGCGACCGCATCCCTGGCATTGTAGACCCGCAGCAGATCCTGGGAGACGTTGATCACCGCATGAGGGCCGACCTGGGCCAGCGCCGCGTCCGGCATCAGCAGACCGGCCAGGACAGCGCCTGCTCTCGGGAGCCTGCCGCACATACCTGCCCGCATCCGTCTCAGCGCTTGAAGATGGAATGCTCCACCCGGTCTCCCAGCTTGATCCCCAGCTTGGCCGCTGTGCCGGCGTTCAGCTCGAGAACGGCCAGCACCGGTTCGCCGGACGGGATGGTGCGGGTGGACAGGGGCTCAGTATTGGCGGCGATGCGGGCGATTGTGCCATCGGGGCGGATGAACAGCATATCGAGCGACAGGTAGGTGTTCTGCATCCACATGGACACGGGTTCGACGCGCCCGAAATCGAACAGCATGCCCTGGTCCGCCGGCATGGAGCGCCGGAACATCAGCCCCTGCGCCCGGTCCGCGTCATTGCGGGCCACTTCGACCTTGAAGGACTGCTTCTGACCACCCTGAGTGGCAATCGACAGGGTCTCGAGAGCCTGCGCGTACACGGCACCGGCCAGAAGGACGACAAAGCCTAGAGCCGGGAGAACCGGCCGGAACCGCTGCAGCACGGATCGTCTCATCAATGGGAGTGCGGCAGGGCCATATCGGCCAGACGAACCTCGGCGGCCATGAGGCCCTTCGAGCCGTCGCCGAACCGCACGAAGACCCGCTCACCGGGCTTCAGCTCGGCAATGCCGTAGCGGCGCAGGGTTTCCATATGGACGAAGATGTCCGGCTTGCCCTCGCCCTGCGTGAGGAAGCCGAAGCCGCGCAAGCGGTTGAACCACTTCACAACGGCAGGCTCGAGCCCACTGGTCGGCACGACCTGAACATGAGTGCGGGGCAGCGGAAGCTCCGACGGATGAAGCGCCGTCGACTCGTCCAGGGAAACAATTCTGAACGCCTGCAGCCCCCGGGGGCGCTGAACGGCCTCGACGACGATCCTGGCGCCCTCGTTGGCGGCCTGGTAGCCGTCGCGCCGCAGGCACGTCACGTGCAGCAGCACATCGGGCATGCCGTTGTCGGGAACGATGAAACCGAACCCCTTGGCCACGTCGAACCATTTGATACGGCCGCTGACCTGGACAAGTTCGAGAGCGCCCTCCTCAGAGGCCGGTTGGGAAACCTCCCGGCGCCCATGATCCAAGGAAGGATTCTCCTCTCGGAGACTAAAAGAATTGGAGCCGTAATCGCCAGTCATGAAATAACCCAAACTCGAATCATGAACCCGATTCTTAATAAGAGGATAACATCGTCCTGAATCAGGGGAAGCCAGAAACACACCCAAACGGGCGACGAAATTTTCGGCACGCTGCATCTTCTTGAAGTTACGAAACAAATTTCGAGAAGACTTCGCCTATTTCCGCATGGATCACCAGATCGGCGGCCCCGTCGAGAGGTGTCGGCTCCCGATTGACGATGACGAGGCGGGCACCGTTCTCCTTGGCGAAGGCGGGAAATGCCGCCGCGGGAAAGACTGCCAGCGACGATCCGGCCACCAGGAAGAGGTCGCAAGCCGCCGTCAGCCTCTGCGCCCGCCGCATCGGTTCTTCCGGCATGGCCTGCCCGAAGGAGATCGTCGCCGATTTGAGAACGCCCCCGCAGGCCATGCATTCGGGCGGATCGCCGCTCCTCTCGAAATGGTATCTCACCCAGTCGAGCTCATGCCGGCGGCCGCAGGACAGGCATTTGGCGTAGGTGCCGTTCCCGTGCAACTCGATGACCTGGTCTTCGGCCAGGCCGGATTCCTGATGGAGCCCGTCGATGTTCTGGGTAATCACCGCAGGCATGCGCCCTGAGGAAACGAGGGACGCGAAGCCGATATGGCCGGCGCTCGGGCAAGCCCCGCGGTAGAGATCATCCATGGTGAACTTTCGCCGCCATGCCTCCCGACGAGCCTTCGGGCTCTGGAGAAAGAGTTCGAAGGGGATCGGCTTGTTGCGCATCCATGGGCTGTCCGGCGAGCGGAAGTCGGGAATGCCGCTCTCCGTCGAGATTCCGGCCCCCGTGAATCCCGCCACGATCCGGGCATCTTGAATCATGTCCTGCAATGTGGCGATTGAAGCTGTGAGACTTTCGGTCATCTCTGTTCATCTAAGACTGGAAGATCAGGAAGGAACGCCCCAACCCATGAGACATTCGGATGTGAAGGCCAGCCCCCTCCTGCCGCAAGCGATTGCGGCCCAGCGGTGGGATGCGATCGATGTCGCCCGCGGCCTCGCGATCCTGGCGATGATCGTCTACCATTTCAGCTGGGACCTGAGCTTCCTGCAACTGATCGAGACGAACATCCTGCAGGTCCCGGCGTGGCGCTGGTTCGCGCGCATCATTGCAGGCTCCTTTCTGATGCTCTCGGGCCTTGGCCTCGTCCTGGCCCACGCAAAGGGCGTCAACGGGCGCGCTTTCCTGAGGCGCCTCATGAAGGTGGGCGGCGCGGCTCTCGCAGTGACCGTGGCGACGTACTTTGCCTTCCCCGACAGCTACATCTTCTTCGGCATCCTTCACTGCATCGCAGTCTCGGGCGTGCTGGCCCTGCCCTTCCTGAGGCTCCATCCGCTCATCACTCTGGCCACCGCGGTCTTTTGCCTTGTCGCTCCTTATGCTTTCACGGATCCGGCTCTCGATGCCCCATGGCTCGACTGGCTCGGCCTCGGCTCGACCGATCCGGCCACCAATGATTACGTGCCGATCTTTCCCTGGTTCGGCCTCGTGCTGATCGGCGTCGCCGCAGGCCGTGGCCTGCTGGCACGACGAGAGACCATGAGCCTTGCCGGCTGGCGCTCGAAAGGCCGAGTCTCTGAGCTTCTGATCTGGGCCGGGCGCAAGAGCCTGCCGATCTACCTGACGCACCAGATCATCCTGCTGGGCATCCTCTACGGCGTGCTGCAAATCGTCGGCCCCAACCGGATGGCCGAGGCAAGACCCTTCCTGAACCAATGCGAGGCCACCTGCCTGCAGAATGCTCAGCCCCAGACCTGCCGGGCCCTCTGCTCCTGCACCGTCGAAACGCTTCGCCAGAGCAACCTCTGGCAGAAGGTGCTCAGCAACACCACGACGGCCGAAGACCAGACGCACATTTCACGGGCCGCCCAGCAGTGCCTGCGCCAGAGCCCGCCATCGTAAGTGGCTAACTCCGACCATAGGCGCCCTGTCGAAGATCATCCGCCTGGAACTACCGTCGCGTCATTCCTCTACGGAATCTTCGACACAAAAGGAGGCATATTCCACAATTTTTGCGATTTTTTGCTCGGTCGTTGATTGATTATTTATATCATTTCGGTATCGGAAGAAGAACATGTCTCTTATGTCCGCTACGGAATAGACGAAGGGCCCACCTGTGACGTTTCCATTGAGGGCAGATGTCGCCGAACACGTGATCGCGCTCTGCCAGTTTATCGACGGGAATAAGACGCCCCACATCGCCATGGACGTGTCCCTGACGCGCACCCTTGCCTTCGATTCCCTCAAGCTCGTGCAATTCTTTGCCGGGATCGAGCAGCTCTATCCCGGCATCGCGCTCGAGGACTGGTTCGTGGAGCACAGTGCCGATGGGCGGGACACGCTCGCCAGCGCGGCTGCCTACATGACGCGATTTCTCGCGCCCAGTCCCTGAATGGTTGAAACCGGCCCTGAACCTGTCCAACTAGTAGCGTCCGGCGGGCAGCAGGTGCCCTGGCCGTACCCATGGGAGGCGAATTGTGCTGCGCGAGTGTCTGGCTGAACTCCCTCTCATCGCGATCCTGCGCGGTCTGAAACCTGAAGATGCCGAAGCCGTCGGCCATGTTCTGGTCGAGGCGGGTTTTCGCATCATCGAGGTTCCCCTCAACTCCCCGGAGCCGTTCCGCAGCATCGAGCGTCTCGCCAGGGCCATGCCCCAGAACGTTCTCGTCGGGGCCGGAACGGTTCTCGACCCGCAGCAGGTGAATGGCATCCGCGATGTGGGCGGCAGGCTGGTCGTCATGCCTCACGCGGATCTCGATGTCGTCAGGCGGGCCAAGGAGCTGGAGCTCATCTGCACCCCCGGGGTGGCGACGCCCACCGAGGCCTTTGCGGCCCTCAAGGCCGGAGCGGATGCCATCAAGATCTTTCCCGCCGAGGCCATTCCGCCCGCCGTCGTCAAGGCCTGGCGGGCCGTGCTGCCGAAGGACGCTCTCGTCGTGCCGGTCGGCGGCATCAAGCCGGATAACATGAAGCCCTACGTGGATGCCGGAGCCAACGGATTCGGGCTGGGCTCGGCGCTATTCACGCCAGCCATGTCGGTCGAGGAGATCGGCCGCAGAGCCCGCGATTTCGCGGCCGCCTGGCAGGCCCTCAGCGCCGCTTGAGCGTTCTGCGAACCTAGCTCTTAAACATCAGCCCGGTAGCTTTTACCGGCGCCGCCCGCCGCGAAAGAACGGGACGGTCAGGAGCCGCCGCCCCGTCTCATCGGCGATCTCAAGCTCGATATTGCCCGCATCGGCAAGTTCGTCGCGCAATTCCTCGACCGTCGCCAGAGCTTCGGCCTTGGCGGCTTCGAGGTCCGGAAGCTCGATGCCCTCCTCGTCCTCGTCGACGTCGTGTCCATCCCGGATGTTGAAGAAATAGCGGGGCATGGTCCTAGCTTCATTCTGATGTTTGGCGGGAAAAACGCTCCCGCCGGCGGCAGGTTCAACCGAGAGCCTTCCGCCTCCTATACACGGTCCGGTTCAGGACGATAACCGACAACCGGCCCATGGAGCCTTTTTCCTCATGAGGCGTTTATCGCGCAGGCCAAGGGTCAGTGCGGGTCAACCGTAGAGGAAGAAGCCATGATCCGTTCCTCCCTAGCCCCGCTTGCGGCGTTGGCCGCTCTGGCGGCGGCAGCCGCGTCGCCGGCCAGCGCCCAATCGGCCTGCGGGCCCCGCGAACAGCTCGCCAAGCTGCTGTCCGACCGGTACAAGGAAGATCCCGTCGGGATGGGCCTGTCCCAGCCCGGACAAGTGCTTGAGGTCTTCGCATCCTCGAACGGCTCCTGGACGATGGTCATGACCATGCCGGACGGCAAGGCCTGCATGATCGCGGCCGGCGAAAACTGGGAAATGATGACCAAGCTCAAGGGCAACCCCATCTAAGCCGACCGCGTGAAGAGCACGGTCCTCTAGATGCGGAGCTTGCCGAATTCCTCCCTTGTGTCGATGTCCTGGACAACGGCATGGTCTGCCGTCGGCCATTCGACAACATCCGACCTTCCGCGAAGGATGAGCCCTGCGCCGACGTCGCCGGAAAGGCTTTCGATCGAGGGCTGCAGAGCACGCGAGATCACGACGGGATTGCCGCGTTGCCCATTCAAGGTGGGAACAAGGGCAGCGGGCATTGCGCTCTCATGCCAGCCTGACACGAGCGCATCGATGAGGCGGACGCTCACGAAAGGCATGTCGCCCAGGAGGACGATTGCGGCCTGCGCGTCCTGTGGCAGTGCGGTGAAACCGGCCTTCAGCGATGTCGAGAGCCCCTCCGCGAACACAGGGTTGTGAACAAACAGGACGGGCAACTCCCGCAGCTCAGCCTGAACGGCCTCGGCCCGGTGGCCCGTCACCACGATGACCGGATCAGCTTTTGAACCGACGGCAGCCTCGGCCACATGGCGAACCAGGGCCTTGCCATCAAGGCGGGCCAGCAGCTTCGGCTCCTCGCCGAAACGGGTGCCGCGCCCGGCCGCCAGGAGAATGGCCGCCACTCCGCTCATTCCTCGCCCTCGCTCTCGCCGCCCTCACGCGGCTGCGGCCGGGAGACGATCTCCATGAGAAGCCCGCCAACCCCGAGGGACATGATGTCGGCCCGGGTCACCGGCACGTCCGCCAGCAGGCGATGCAGGACCCAGTCGAAGCCGTTCTCCTTCGGCGACCGGGCACAGCCGGGGGCGCCGATGACGGGCTTGCCGGCAATGGAGCCGACGAGCAGCAGGTTTCCCGGATCGACGGGCATTCCGAAATGCTCCACTCGACCACCTGCCATCTCGATGGCGGATGGAATGACGTCGCGCCGGTCGGCGATGGCCGAGGCCCCGAAGACAACGATGAGTTCCGCGTCGCTCTCAGCCTGTCCGACAAGTTCCCGCGCCAAAGCTGCCGTCTCATGTGGCACGCGACGATCCTGCATGATCCGCGCCTGTGCCGGCTCCAGCCGCTTGCCGAGCACTGACAGGGTCTTGTCGATGACGCTCGGCTTGAGTCCCGGAAGAACCGTCGAGACAACGCTGACCGAGCGGCGCACATACGGCGCCACGCGTAGGGCGCCCGTGCCGGCCCGGTCGATCCCCTGCTGAAGCAGGATCTCCGGTATGGCATAGGGGATGATCTTGACGGTGCCGACCATCTCGCCTGCGACTACAGGCTTATATGCCGGCAGGGTGGCTGCCGTCATGGCCTCGTCGACAGCGTTGAGGCTGTCGATTGCACTAGCGTCGATCAGGAGGACGCCCGCGCTTGCGGCATAGAGATTGGAGCGCCCGGTGAAGGGCGCTTCGACGGCGATGTTGCCTCCGGCCAGGATATGGGCGAGGCGGGAGGCTGCCTCGTCCTCGGCAATGTCACCAGGCTCGAACCGCGCTGCGATCACCCTCTCGACCCCAGCCTGCTTCAGCCGCATGGCGATTTCGGCTGTGATGTGGGTTCCCTTCTTCACCGTCGTCTCGCCGGCCCGCACGCTGTGCGCAGCCAGGGCTCCGATGGCCTCCTCGACCGGAACAGGACCGAACTTCACGCCGAGCGCCTCCGCTCTTTGCGCAAGCTCGCAACGATCTCGGCCAGAACGGAAACGGCGATCTCCGCCGGCGAGACGGCCCCGATATCGAGGCCGATGGGGGCATGGATGCGGGCGAGATCCGCTTCGGAGAATCCGGATGCGCTCAGGCGCTGAACACGGCGCTCATGGGTTTTGCGCGAGCCGAGCGCGCCGATGTAGAAGCATTCCGACCGGAGGGCAGCGCTGAGCGCAGGATCGTCGATCTTCGGATCGTGAGTGAGCGCCACGACAGCCGTGTACCGGTCGATTCCGATCCCCGGCAGTACGGCATCCGGCCACTCGGCCAGCACCGGCACATCGGGAAACCGCTCGGGCGTTGCGAAGGCCGTGCGCGGATCGATGATGGTCACGTCCAAGTCGAGGCCTTTGGCCATGGGGGCAAGCGCCTGGCTGATATGGACGGCTCCGATGACCACCACCCTCACCGGCGGCGTCTGCACCGTCAGAAAGAACTGACCGCCATCCCGCTCGACAAGGCCGCTCTTGCCCCTGCGCAGGCTCTCCTGAAGGTCCTCGGCCAGCGGATCGCTCCCGATCTCCGCCTCTCGGACGAAGCGCTGCTCGCCTGAAGCGACGTCGGTGACGAGGATCGCGGCACGGCGGGCAGCGCGCTCTGCGTTGAGATCGGACAGGAGCCTCAGTCGCATGCGCTCTAATCCACCCGCTCCACATAGACCCTGATCCGGCCGCCGCAGGAGAGCCCGACCTGCCAGGCTGTCTCGTCGGCGACGCCGAACTCGAGCATGCGCGGCTTGCCATCGGCAATCACATCCATGGCTTCGGTGATGACTGCGCCCTCGACGCACCCGCCGGACACGGAGCCGAGAAAATTCGTGTCCTGGTCGATCACCAGGTGGCTGCCGACGGGGCGCGGGGCCGATCCCCAGGTCTCTACCACGGTCGCGATGGCGACGCCCCTGCCCTCGCGCTTCCAGGCTTCTGCCGTCTTCAGGATATCCGTGTCGGTCGAGAGCATTAGATTTCCCGTCGGCGGGTGGCTTCCGAACACCGCGTGCCGGTCGATACTGCCACCACAGGCCGTGGGACGGCAACCGGCATGAGAACGTCAACACCTCGTGCATTGACAGGCACGGCGTTGCGGCGTCTGATCCCTCCCGAACAAGCACCTCCGTCGGATGGGTCGCGGTCGGGATGCTGGACGATATCTACAGCCGCCGCATCCTGGAGCTTGCGGCCGCCATCCCGCATCAGGGCACGCTGCCTGATGCGCATGCCAGCGCGAAGGCGCACTCGAAACTGTGCGGGTCGACGGTCACGGTCTATCTGAAGCTGGACGGCAACGTCGTCAGCTCCTTCGCCCACGAGGTGAAGGCCTGCGCCCTTGGGCAGGCCTCTTCGTCGATCATGGGGCGGCATGTGATCGGCTCCACGACCGAGGAACTCCGGACAGTCCGGGAGGAAGTCCAACGGATGCTGAAGGCCGGCGGCAAGCCGCCATCCGGCAAGTGGGCGGACCTCGCCCTGCTGGAACCGGCGCGGGATCTGAAGGCCCGTCACGCCTCGATCCTTCTCACCTTCGATGCCGTCGTCGATGCTATCAGCAGAGCCGAGGCGGCTCGACAGGGTCACGACGCCGAGTCCTGACAGATCGAGCGCAGCCACCGATCCGGGTGCGCTGCAGCAACGCTTGGCAGGTGACGCGCCGCCCGATTTGCCCTTACTCTGCTGTCGGGCTGTTGACAGGAGGAGAACTCAGCATGGCGATGACGATGCAGGGCGAAGTCGCGCTTCCCGCCGATCGGGCGACCGTATGGGCGGCCCTCAACGATCCCGAGGTTCTGAAGGCCGCGATCCCCGGCTGCCAGGAACTGGAGAAGATCAGCGATACGGAGTTTCAGGCGGTGGCCAAGGTATCGGTCGGCCCTGTGAAGGCAACCTTCAAGGGAGGGGTGAACCTTACCGATCTCGACCCGCCCAACGGCTACACGATCAGCGGCGAAGGACAAGGCGGCGTTGCCGGCTGGGCCAAAGGCGGCGCGAAGGTGCGGCTCGAAGACATGGAGGGCGGCACGAAGCTGATCTACGACGTCGAAGCCAATGTGGGTGGCAAGATCGCCCAGCTCGGCGGTCGACTCATCAACGGCGTCGCCAAGAAATATGCCGACGAGTTTTTTGCGAACTTCGCCAAGATCCTCTCGCCTGCGGAGTCCGCAGCTTGACCGCGTGTTCGGACGGCGTTCTTTGAATCATTCCAATGCTTGACCGCTCACACGAGGCGGGCCACACTCAACGTCGATGGATCGCATCCGTGCGGTCGTCCAATAAGAATACCTGCCGGTGTCTGAGACCACCTGAAGGTTGGCCTGACTCCCGGCTTTTGAGGAGGAAGCCACGCATGACCACCGTCTCCCTGACGGTGAACGGTCAATCCGTCACCGCAGACGTCGATCCCCGCACCCTGCTCGTTCAATTCCTGCGCGAAAACCTGAGGCTGACCGGAACCCATGTGGGCTGCGACACCAGCCAGTGCGGAGCCTGCGTCGTTCACCTGAATGGCCAGGCCGTGAAGTCCTGCACCACCCTGGCCGTTCAGGCGAACGCCAGCGTTGTCACCACCATCGAGGGCATCGCTGAAGGAGGCGATCTGCACCCGATGCAGGCGGCCTTCCGTGAGCACCACGGCCTTCAATGCGGCTACTGCACGCCGGGCATGATCATGTCGGCTATCGATATCGTGAACCGCAAGGGGAACGCCCTCGACGAGCAAACCATCCGGGCCGAGCTCGAAGGTAATCTGTGCCGCTGCACAGGCTATCACAACATCGTCAAGGCCGTTGCGGCCGGCGCGCAGGCCATGGCCCAGGCGCCTGTGCAGCAGGCGGCGGAGTAAGACGGCCCGACACGTTCGTTCAACGCACGGTGCCCTCCCGAAGAGGTGCGAGCAGCAGGCGAGCCGCGGAGAAGGCGCTCACTCGAAGCCCTCTCCAGCTTCCCAGTTCGCTTTTCGTTTCCGGTTGAGGGCCAACGAAGACAGGGAGGATTTCATGACCGCAACAGGGATCGGCGCACCCGTACGCCGGAAAGAGGATCAGCGTTTCGTCACCGGCCAGGGACGCTACGTGGACGACTTCAACCGGCCTGGCCAGGCTCACGCATATTTCCTCCGCTCGCCGCATGCCCACGCGGCGATCCGGTCCATCGACACGGGACCGGCGACGATCATGCCGGGCGTGATCGCCGTCTTCACGGGCGACGATCTCGCGGCCGACAAGATCGGCGGCCTCATCTGCGGCTGGATGATCCACTCCAAGGACGGCTCCCCGATGAAGGCGGGGCCGCATCCGGCGTTGGCGCAGGGCAAGGTGCGCTACGTTGGCGACCATGTGGCGGTGGTGATCGCCGAGACGCTCGCCCAGGCCAAGGACGCGGCGGAGGCCATCGTGGTCGATTACGACGTTCTTCCGGCCGTGGTCGACACGGCCCAGGCCACGAAGGCATCGGTGCAGGTGCATGAGGTCTCGCCCGACAACACCGTGTTCAACTGGCATCTCGGCAACAAGGACGAGACGGAAGCGGCGTTCGCACGGGCGAAGCACGTGACCAAGATCGACCTCGTCAACAACCGCCTCGTGCCGAACCCCATCGAGCCTCGTGCGGCGGTGGGCGAATACGATTTCGGGACCGACAACTATACGCTCTACACCACGAGCCAGAACCCGCATGTGGCCCGTCTCGTCCTCTCCGCCTTCATCGGCGTCGCGCCCGAGCACAAGCTGCGCGTGATCGCGCCGGACGTGGGCGGCGGGTTCGGGTCCAAGATCTTCATCTATGCGGAAGAGACGGTCTGCGTCTGGGCGGCCAAGAAGGTCAAGCGGCCGGTGAAGTGGACCTCCGACCGCTCGGAAGCCTTCCTGTCCGACGCCCATGGCCGCGATCACGTCACCCATGCGGAGATGGCCACCGACGAGAACGGCAAGATCATCGGCCTGAGGGTCCACACCACGGCCAATCTCGGCGCCTATCTTTCCACCTTCTCGTCGTCGGTGCCGACCTATCTCTATGCTCCGCTCCTGTCGGGCCAGTACGATATTCCCGCGATCTACTGCGAGGTGGACGGGGTCTATACAAACACGGCGCCGGTCGATGCCTATCGCGGTGCTGGAAGGCCCGAGGCAACATTCGTGGTCGAGCGGCTCGTCGAGAAGACCGCGCGTGAACTGGGGCAGAACCCGGCCGAGTTCCGGCGCAAGAACTACATCACGCAATTCCCTCATGCGACGCCGGTCATCATGACCTACGACACGGGCGACTATGCCGCCTCCCTCGACAAGGCGCTGGAGATTGCCGACTACAAGAACTTCCAGCAACGCAAGCAGGAAAGCGCCCGCCGCGGCAAGCTGCGGGGCATCGGGTTCTCGAGCTATATCGAGGCCTGCGGCATCGCTCCATCGCAGGCGGTCGGCTCGCTCGGCGCGGGCGTGGGCCTGTGGGAATCCGCCGAGGTGCGCGTCAACCCGACCGGCTCCGTCGAGGTGCTCACCGGCTCGCACAGCCACGGCCAGGGCCACGAGACCACATTCGCCCAGCTCGTCTCCGACCGGCTCGGCATTTCCATCGATCAGGTCAGCATCGTCCATGGCGACACCGACAAGGTGCAGTTCGGGATGGGCACCTACGGCTCGCGCTCCGGTGCGGTGGGTATGTCGGCCATCGCCAAAGCCATCGACAAGGTGATCGCCAAGGGCAAGAAGGTGGCGGCCCATGTGCTCGAAGCGTCCGAGGGCGACATCGAGTTCAAGGACGGCCGGTTCGGCGTTGCCGGCACCGACCGTTCCATGGCCTTCGGCGAAATCGCCCTTCAGGCCTATATCGCCCACAAGTTCTCGGGCCAGGATCTGGAGCCCGGCCTGAAGGAGGGAGCGTTCTACGACCCCACCAACTTCACCTTCCCGGCGGGCGTCCACATCTGCGAGGTGGAGATCGACCCGGATACGGGCGTGACCAAGATCGAGCGCTGGACGGCGGTGGACGATTTCGGGGTGATCATCAACCCGATGATCGTCGAAGGTCAGGTTCACGGTGGCATCGCGCAGGGCGTCGGGCAGGCACTTCTCGAAGGCGCCTTCTATGACGAGAGCGGCCAGCTCATAACGGCGAGCTTCAACGACTACTGCATGCCGCGTGCCATCGACCTGCCGTCCTTCCAGGTCGGCATGACGGTGACCCCCTGCCCTTCGAATCCGCTCGGCATCAAGGGCTGCGGCGAGGCGGGCGCCATTGCGGCTCCGCCGGCGGTCATCAACGCGATCACCGATGCGCTGGGACACGAAGACATCGCCATGCCGGCAACGCCTCAGGCGGTCTGGCGAGCGGCTCAGAAGGCGCGCATGCCCATGGCGGCGGAATAAGGGAGAACGTCCATGTACGCTTTCGAATATCACCGCCCCACGAGCGTCAAGGAGGCCGCCAGCCTCGCCGGTCAGGCAGAGGACATGAAGTTCCTCGCCGGCGGTCACACCCTGCTGCCGACCATGAAGCTGCGGCTCGCGGGCCCGTCCAACCTGATCGATCTCGGGCAGATCGCCGAACTGCGCGGCATCGAGCGCTCCGGCGACACGATCACCATCGGGGCCATGATGAAGCACGCGGAGGTCGCGAGCTCGGCCGAAGTGAAGCAGGCGATCCCGGCCCTTGCCGAGATGGCCGAGCTCATCGGCGACCCGCATGTGCGCAACCGCGGCACCATCGGCGGCTCCATCGCCAACAACGATCCGTCCGCGGATTATCCAGCGGCGTGTCTTGCCTTGAACGCGACGATCATCACCAACCAGCGCAAGATCGCCGCGGACGACTTCTTCCAGGGCATCTTCACGACCGCTCTGGAGGAGGGCGAGATCATCACCCAGGTGTCGTTCAAGATCCCATCGCAGGCAGCCTATGCCAAGTTCCGCAACCCTGCCTCGCGCTATGCCCTCGTCGGCGTGTTCGTCGCCAAGCACGCGGACGGTGCCCGCGTCGCCGTCACAGGTGCGGGCTCGAACGGCGTGTTCCGGGTGCCGGAGATGGAACAGGCGCTGAGCGGAAATTTCGCCCCGGAGGCTCTCGACGGCATTGCCGTGTCGCAGGACGAGATGAACAGCGACATCCATGCGGATGCCGCCTATCGGGCTCACCTCGTCGGTGTCATGGCACGGCGAGCCGTGCAGGCGGCTTCCGCGCGGGGCTGAACGGCCACTCGCGAACGACCTTAACCTGATGCCCGGGCCCGCCCCGGGCATCATGCCCTTGAGGAGGCAACACAGCCCGTGGCCGACAAACCCGGTTCCATCGACAGCACATTGGCCCTTCTGGAGAGCGCCGGCTATGTGGCCGACCGCCCGCTAGCGACCGTGCTCTATCTCGCATTGAAGCTCGGACGACCGCTCTTCCTCGAAGGAGAAGCCGGCGTGGGCAAGACGGAGATCGCGAAAGTGCTCTCGTCCGCGCTCGGGCGCCGTCTCATCCGCCTGCAATGCTATGAAGGCCTCGATGTCGCCTCGGCGGTCTATGAGTGGAACTATGCCGGTCAGATGATGGCGATCCGGTTGGCCGAGGCCGGCGGAACGGTGGACCGCGACACGCTGGAGAGCGACCTGTTCTCGGAACGCTACCTGGTGAAGCGCCCGCTCCTTCAGGCGCTGGAGCCCGACACCGCCGGAGCGCCGGTTCTCCTGATCGACGAACTCGACCGCACGGACGAGGCCTTCGAGGCCTTTCTTCTGGAGGTGCTGTCCGACTTCCAGGTCACGATCCCTGAACTCGGCACGATTAGGGCGGAGCATCCGCCCATCGTTATCATCACATCCAACCGCACCCGCGAGATCCACGACGCGCTCAAGCGCCGCTGCCTCTATCACTGGGTCGATTATCCGGATGCCGAGCGGGAACTCGCCATCCTCTCACGCCGTGTTCCGCAGGCCGCCGAGCGCCTGTCACAGGAGGTCGTCGCCTTCGTCCAGGCGATCCGGAAGGAGGATCTGTTCAAGGCGCCGGGCGTGGCCGAAACCCTCGACTGGGCCTCGGCACTCGTGGAACTCGATGCGGTGGCGCTCGACCCGGCGCTGGTCTCGGATACCCTGGGCGTCCTGTTGAAGTACCAGGATGATATCCAGAAGATGCAGGGCAGCCGGGCTAAGGACATGCTCGATCAGGTCCAGAGCGCGCTGAGGGCATCTGCGTGACCGACACGCCCGCCCGCCAGGGGGAAGGTCGCCTTGCAGACAACATCGCTTACTTCGCCCGTGCCTTGCGGGCCGCAGGTCTGCCGGTCGGCCCCGGGGCGGTTCTCGATGCCATCGCGGCGGTCGAAGCGGCGCGGATCGGCACGCGAGAGGACTTTTACTGGACCCTTCATGCGGTTTTCGTGAAGCGGCACGAGCACAGCATCCTGTTCGACCAAGCCTTCAGGATCTTCTGGCGGCGGCGCGCGCTCGTCGAGAAGCTCATCGCCCAGATGTCGCCGATTGCGCCCGGCGGGGCCAAGGAGGAGAAGAAGCCCCAGGCCGGCGCCCTTCGGGTGGCCGAGGCCCTGGCCACGCCCCGGCAGGAGAAGCCGGAGCCGGTGGAGAAGACCGAATTCACGGCCCGCCTCACCGTCTCGGATCGTGAGGTTCTGAAGGCGAAGGATTTCGCCCAGATGTCGGCGGCCGAGATCGCTGTCACCAAGCGCCTGATTGCCGAGATGTCCCTGCCGGACGACGAGGTGAGCACGCGCCGATTCCTGTCCGATCCGCGAGGCCGGAGGATCGATCCGCGCAGGACCTTCCGGCGCTCGCTGCGCGGCGGCGGAGCCGCGATTGATCTCGCCTACCGTTCCCCTGCCGTGCGGCACGCGCCGGTGGTTGCGCTCATGGATATCTCCGGCTCCATGGCGGATTACTCGCGGCTCTTCCTGCATTTCCTGCACGCCATTGCCGAGAAGAGGCGAAAGGTTCACTCCTTCGTCTTCGCCACGCGCCTGACCAACATCAGCCGCGAGCTGACGAGCCGCGACCCGGACGAGGCGCTGGCCCGCGCGTCGAAACGCGTGCAGGACTGGGAGGGCGGAACGCGGATCGCCCATGCGCTCCACGACTTCAACCGCCACTGGTCCCGCCGGGTGCTCGGCCAGGGTGCCATCGTGCTGCTCTTCACGGATGGGCTTGAGCGGGAGGTGACGCGAGAACTGACCTTCGAGATGGACCGGCTCAAGCGCTCCTGCCGCCGCCTGATCTGGCTGAACCCGCTCCTGCGCTTCGACGCTTTCGAGGCCCGTGCCACCGGCATCCGGGCAATGCTGCCCCATGTGGACGAATTCCGGCCTATTCATAGCCTGGCATCGATGCAGGCGCTTTGCCGCGCGCTCTCGGGCGAACCGTCGGAGAAAAGCAATCCGCGCCAGTGGCTGCGGGCATCGTAAGGTACAGCAATATACGGCCGCGCGACTTGCCTTCCCGTCGAACCTGCGAGAGCCGCGCCGCTCATCGACAACCGGCTCCCACGATCAGACATCGGACGCAGAAACGCCCTCAAGCCGCTCGAACTACTGATATTTTCGGGATGGAGATAAGAATGGCGCGCCCTAGGGGAGTCGAACCCCTCTCTCCAGCGTGAAAGGCTGGCGTCCTAACCGATAGACGAAGGGCGCGGGTCGTTCGGGGCGGTGCCGCCGAAGTGGGCGAAGCTATAGATGGGTTCGTGACGCATCGCAAGCACCGGATTTGAATTATTCCGGCCTTGCGGCATCCGCGATGCGAAGCTCGGCCTTTTCCCCGCCGCCCCACCGGTCGATGGAGAGCGTGCCCGCCACATGGAGCGGGTTGCCGATGGCTTGGGACAGGACGTTGCCCAGCGGCTGGCCCGCAGCCCGGAAGGCGATTCCGCCGATGAAGCTGCCGTCGCCGCCGCGAAGCTTCACGCGCAGATGCCCGCCGCTGCCGACCTCCCTCGCCTCGACCACCCGATGCTGCGGGAAAACGAAGATGGGCTCGGGCTGCCCCTGACCGAACGGCCCTGCTCGCTCCAGCGCCGTCACCAGGGAAGGCTGAGCGCCGCCGGCGGTCAGGGTTGCGTCGATGGCGAAATTGTCCCGCAGCCGCATGGCGCTCACCGGTTCCGAGAGCCTTTCGGTGATGAAGTCGAGGAAGCGCTGGAGATCCGCGGCCTGGATCGTTACGCCCGCCGCCATGGTGTGGCCGCCGCCCTTGATCGCCAGGCCCGCCTCCACGGCAGCCCGTACGGCATAGCCCAGATCAACCCCCGGCACCGAACGGCCCGAGCCTGTGGCCGTGCCATCCTGGTTGAGGGTGAACGCAAACGCCGGGCGTCGGAACCGCTCCTTGGTCCGGGCGGAGATCAGCCCAACCACGCCAGGGTGCCACTCGGCCGAAGCTGTCACGAGAACCGGCAGGTCCGGCATGCGCTCCAGAGCCATCATGGCCTGGGCTTCGGCTTCAGCGACCGCCACGACTTCGATGGCCTGCCGGTCCCGGTTGAGCCGGTCCAACTCGGCGGCCAGGCGGCCGGCCTGGACCGGATCCTCGGTCAGGAGAAGCCTCGAGCCGAGAGCCGCATCGCCGATGCGCCCGCCGGCATTGATGCGGGGCCCGACGAGATAGCCGAGATGCCAGCTCTCCGGCGCGCCTGCGAGGCCTGCCGTGTCGAAGAGCGCCGCCAGGCCCACCCGGCGGCGGCTTCTCATGATCGCCAGTCCCTGGCGAACGAAGGCGCGGTTCAGACCCACCAGCGGCACCACGTCGGCCACCGTGGCAAGGGCCACGAGGTCGAGGCTGCCCATCAGGTCGGGCTCGGCGCGGCCATTGAAGAACCCGCGCGAGCGCAGGGTGCGGTTGAGGGCCACGAGGGTCAGGAAGACCACGCCCGCCGCACAGAGATGGCCGAGGCCCGACAGGTCGTCCTGCCGGTTCGGGTTTACGATCGCGAGCGCCTCGGGCAGTTGCTCGGGGGCTTGATGGTGGTCGAGAACGAGGGGGTCGAGGCCGAGGCGGCGGGCTTCCGCCAGGGGCTCGATGCTGGCGGTGCCGCAATCGACCGTCACCAGGATGTCGGCGCCCTGCTCTTTCAGAGCCCGGATCGCATCCACGTTCGGACCGTAACCCTCGGTGATCCGGTCGGGGATGTGAATGGCGTATTCCACCCCGCAGGCGCGCAGATACTCGGCCAGAAGCGCGGCGCTGCAGGCGCCGTCCACGTCGTAGTCGCCAAAGATCGCCACCTTCTCGCCCCGCGTCACCGCGTCGGCGAGGCGGGAGGCCGCCGCTTCCATGTCGGTGAGCTTGTGCGGATCCGGCATGAGGTCCCGCAGGCGCGGGTTCAGGAAGCCGTCCGTCTCATGGATGCCGACACCTCGCCCTGCAAGCACACGTGCGAGGATATCCGGCAGGCCGTGAGTCTGGGCAATGGCGAGCGCAATCGTGCTCTGGGCGGCATCGCAGCGCTCGACCCAGGTGCGCCCGAGGGCGGAATTGGCGACGCCCAGGAAGGGCTTGGGCAGGTGAAGAGGAGATGATTCGGTCACAATGGGACTCTTACCCCCGAATTGTGGTCAAAGCACCCTCGCCACATCGTCACTCTTGGGCGTCACTCTTGGGCACCGGCCCGCGGACGTGTCAGCCCAGCAGATGCCGGTACTGGATGAAGCCGCTGCGGGAGGCGACCTTCTCATAGAGCGCTTGGGCTGCGGTATTGGTCTCGTGGGTCAGCCAGTAGACGCGGCTTGCGCCATTAGCCTTCGCCCGCTCGTAGACCGCCTCGATCAGGGCACGGCCGGCGCCCTGGCCGCGGGCTTCCTCGGCCGTGAACAGGTCCTGCAGATAGCAGTAGTCGCCCGTGGTCCAAGTGGAGCGGTGATAGATGTAATGCACGATGCCGACGATCCTGCCGTCGAGTTCAGCCACAAGGCCATGCATGGGCTCGCCCGGATCGTTGAGCCGCCGCCACGTCTCCCCGGTCACCTCTGCGGCCAGGGTGGCTTTGTAGAAGGTCAGATAACCCCGCCACAGGGGCTCCCAAGCGGCACGGTCGTCAGGGCGGAAGGGGCGGATTCGAAGCATCGTGTTTTTGATCCCGAGGGCACTGCGCCCCAGGATGCGGTGAGAGATCATGAAAATGCAAATGGCCGGGACGAACCCGGCCATGAGAAAACAAGCTTCTGAACAGAATTAATCCAGGTGGAACTTCGACAGCTCCCGGTGCTCGCCGTAGATGCGGCGCACGGTGCCGGTTGCGGAGCGGTAGACCACCGTCTCGGTGGTGATCACGTCCTTGCCGAAATGAACGCCCTTGATCAGGGCGCCGTCGGTCACGCCGGTCGCGGCCACGATCACGTCGCCACGAGCCAGGTCGGTCATGTCGTATTTCTTGTTGGGATCGGTCACGCCCATCTGGAGGGCGCGGGAGCGCTTCTCCTCCGAGTCGAGGATCAGGCGGGCCTGCATCTGGCCGCCGATGCAGCGCAACGCCCCTGCCGCCAGCACGCCCTCGGGCGCGGCGCCGATGCCGAGATAGATGTCGATGCCCGTCTCTTCCGGCTTCGTGGTGAAGATCACGCCGGCCACGTCGCCGTCGGAGATCAACCGGATGCCAGCGCCCGTCTTGCGGATCGCGGCGATGAGGTCCGCATGGCGGGGGCGGTCAAGCACCAGGGCGGTCAGCTCGTTCACCTTCACGCCCTTCGCCTTGGCGAGGTTGTGAAGGTTCTCCTCCGGGCTGGCATCCAGGTCAACGACGCCGGCCGGGTAGCCCGGACCAACGGCGATCTTGTGCATGTAGACGTCGGGGGCGGCCAGCAGGGAGCCGGCTTCGGCCATGGCCATGACGGCGATGGAGCCCGGCATGTCCTTGGCGCAGAGCGTGGTGCCCTCCAGCGGATCGACGGCGATGTCGACCTTCGGGCCCTGCTTGTTGCCCACGCGCTCGCCGATGAACAGCATCGGGGCCTCGTCGCGCTCGCCCTCGCCGATCACCACCGTGCCGTCGATGGGCAGCTTGTTCAGCTCACGGCGCATGGCATCCACGGCGGCCTGGTCGGCAGCCTTCTCGTTGCCGCGGCCGCGCAGCCTGGCGGAGGCCACCGCCGCGCGCTCGGTGACGCGGACGAGCTCCAGGGTCAGGATGCGCTCGATGATTTGGCCCGGTTGGACGGTAATGCCTTGCGACATGGACGTGTCGTCTCCCTTATGATGGTCGTTGCCGGGCCGTGCGGCCCGGGCGTAGGTTACTCGCGTTCGATGCGAATGACTTGGGGCGGCTCGGCAATAAGACCATCCCCCATAATGTTTTCCAGGGCGGAGCGGATCGACGCCTCGGTGGCTGCATAGGTGATGAGCACCAGCGGAACCGGGGTGCCCGAACGGCCGTGCGGATCCTTGCTCGCTGCGGTCTCGGAGCGCTTCTGGAGGATGCTCTCGAGCGAGATCTCGGCCTCGGCCATCCGCGTCGCCACGCCGGCGGCAACGCCGGGTCGGTCGTGGACCGTCAGGCGGATGTAGTAGCCGCCCTCGTGGCGCTGCATGGGCGCACGGGCCGCCTTCTCCAGCCGGTCGATGGGCGCGCCGAAGAGCGGCTGCACCTTGCCGGTGGCCACGTCGGCGATGTCCGCCACGACGGCGGACGCGGTGGCATCGCCCCCTGCCCCCGGGCCGATCAGGGTCAGCTCGCGAACCGCATCGGCGTCGATGGTGACCGCGTTCGTCACGCCCATGACTTGGGCGATGGAGGACGTGCGGGGCACCATGGTCGGGTGGACGCGCTGCTCGATGCCGGTCTTCGTGCGCTCGGCGACGCCGAGAAGCTTGATGCGGAATCCCAGTTCCTTCGCCATGGCCAGATCGAGCGGCGCGATGGAGGAGATGCCCTCGACGTAGATCGCCTCGGCGTCGATCTGCGTGCCAAAGGCAAGGCTGGTGAGGATCGCGAGCTTGTGGGCCGTGTCGAAGCCTTCGACGTCGAAGGTCGGATCGGCCTCCGCATAGCCGAGACGCTGGGCGTCCTTCAGGCATTCCTGGAAGGTCAGGCCCTCCAGCTCCATCCGGGAAAGGATGTAGTTGCAGGTGCCGTTGAGGATGCCGTAGAGGCGCGAGATCCGGTTGGCCGGCAGGGCCTCGCGAAGGGTCTTGATGATCGGGATGCCGCCGGCGACGGAAGCCTCGAAGGCGAGCGACACGCCCTTGTCTTCCGCCAGCTTCGCCAGCTCGAGCCCGTGCTTGGCGAGCAGCGCCTTGTTGGCCGTGACCACATGCTTGCCGCCCGAGAGCGCCGTGCGCACCGTCTCTAGGGCCGCCCCGTCCGCGCCGCCGACGAGCTCGACCACGCAATCCACATCGGCAGCGCCGGCCAACTCCACCGGGTTGTCGAACCACGTGAAGCGCGCGAGGTCGAAGCCTCGGTCCTTCGACCGGTCACGGGCCGAAACGGCCACAACCTGAACGGGCTTGCCACCGCGCTGGGCGATGGCCTCATTCTGGCGGTCGAGGATGCGAATGACCGATGCGCCGACGGTGCCGAGGCCGGCGATGCCGACCCGAAGGGGACGTGTCACGAACAGCAGCTCCTTGCAAATCTGGGGCTGCTTTTACGACTGCCAGGGTTCCATGTCCATGCGCACCGGAACCCCGGTCACAGGCACCGGCATCAATTCCTGCCGCGAGGATCAGCCCCGGCGAACCATCGGCACCACGTTGTGGAGCATCTGGTCCGCCTGATCGAAGAACTTGCGGATGTTGCGGGCGGCCTGGCGGATGCGCTGCTCGTTTTCCACAAGGGCAATACGCACGTAATCGTCGCCGTGCTCACCGAACCCGATGCCGGGCGCCACCGCCACGTCGGCTTTCTCCACCAGGAGCTTGGAGAACTCAAGGCTGCCCAGCGACCGGAATTTCTCCGGGATCTGCACCCAGGCGAACATGGACGCGGTGGGCACCGGCACGTCCCAACCGGCCTTCCCGAACGAATCGACCATCACGTCCCGGCGACGCTTGTAGGTGGCGCGCATCTCGCGGATGCAGTCGTCGGGCCCGTTCAGGGCGGCGGTGGCCGCCACCTGCACGGGCGTGAAGGCCCCGTAATCGAGATAGGACTTCACCCGGGCGAGTGCCGCCAGGAGCCGCTCGTTGCCCACCGCGAAGCCGATGCGCCAGCCGGCCATGGAGAAGGTCTTGGACATGGAGGTGAACTCCACCGCCACATCCATGGCGCCGGGCACCTGGAGAATCGAGGGCGGCGGGTTCGACTCGTCGAAATAGACTTCCGAGTAGGCGAGATCCGACAGCAGGATCAGCTCATGCTTCTTCGCGAAGGCCACGAGGTCCCGATAGAAGTCGAGGGAGGCCACATAGGCGGTCGGGTTAGACGGGTAGCAGACCACAAGCGCCACGGGCTTCGGGATCGAGTGGGCCACGGCCCGCTCGGCGGCGACGAAGAAGTCAGGGGTCGGCTCGGCCGGAACGGAGCGGATGACGCCGCCTGCCATCAGGAAGCCGAAGGCGTGAATCGGATAGCTCGGGTTCGGCACGAGGATCACGTCGCCGGGCTCCGTGATCGCCTGGGCCATGTTGGCGAAGCCCTCCTTGGAGCCCAGCGTCGCCACAACTTGCGTGTCCGGGTTGAGCTTCACCCCGAAGCGGCGCTCGTAGTAGCCGGCCTGAGCGCGGCGCAGGCCGCCGATGCCCTTGGAGGCCGAGTAGCGGTCGGTCCTGGGCTTGCCCACGGTCTCGACCAGCTTGTCGATCACGTGCTGGGGGGCCTGCAGGTCCGGATTGCCCATGCCGAGGTCGATGATGTCCGCCCCGTTGGCCCGGGCCGCGGCCTTGATCCGGTTGACCTGCTCGAAGACGTAAGGCGGAAGGCGCTTGATCCGGTAGAAATCAGACATGGTTCTCGTCCCCGAGCGGAATCACCTGATCCCGGTATAGGCACTAAGGCCTTCTGTTGGAATTCGCCTTCTGGCGCGTCTGCTGCGACGTGTTGGCAGAGGAGTTTGCAGGCAGCCTGACCGGCTCGGGCGGCGGCGTGTTGCCCAGTTCCGCGGCCGCGGCGCCGGCGGCCTCGTTGCGGGAGCGCAGGGCGTCGAGTTCCGCCTCGGCGGCCTTGATCTCCTCCGCCGTGCGTGCGGGGGTCGCGCGTTCGGGAGCGCTGGTGCCGATCGGCATATAGTCGAGAGTAGCCGGCCTTGAGCGCTCCACGAAATCAGGCGTCGGCGCCATCCGGGGGCCGGCCCCGAGAGACGTGGCCACGTCCCGCACGGGATTGCTGTTGCAGCCTGCCAGACCGACAGCCGTGCACAAGGTCAGGGTAAGGGCCGCACAGCGAGGGATCGAAAGGGGCTTCATACGCATTTCTGATACCTAAGGATGGCAACATGACTCTGGCAAACCCAGCGTTTCGAACGCTAAGATGTCGGAAGTGCCGCTCGAGGGCAATGCTGCTGCGATAGAGGGAGATCGCCCTATGGACAAGCCATATGGTGAAGAGAAGGCTCAGAGCCCGACCCCGGACTTCGAGGCACTCTCCCAGAATGTCGCCCGATTCATCGAGGGCGCCGGCAAGGCCGCAGCCGCCTATCTCAAGCCCGTCCAGGAGGGCAAAACCCTGTCGGAGCCTCCGGGAGATGCATCGGAGGCGATCAAGTCCCTGACCCGGGTAGCCGAAGCCTGGATGACTGACCCGCAGAAGAGCCTGGAGGCCCAGACCCGCCTCGGCACCCAGTTCATGAGCCTGTGGGCCTCGACCCTGAAGCGCGCCCAGGGCGAGCCGGCGGAGCCGGTCGCCGAGCCCGAGCCGAAGGACAACCGCTTCAAGGATCCCGAGTGGTCCGAGAACCCGGTCTTCGATTTCCTCAAGCAGGCGTACCTCATCTCCTCGCGCTGGGCGGAGGATCTGGTGGAGGATGCCGAAGGCCTCGACGAGCGCACGCGCCACAAGGCGCAGTTCTACCTCAAGCAGCTCTCAAGCGCGCTCTCGCCTTCCAACTTCCTCCTGACCAATCCCGAACTCATCCGCGAAACCCTGCGCGAGAACGGCGCCAACCTTGTGCGCGGCATCAGCATGCTGGCGGAGGATATCGAAGCCGGCGGAGGCGAGCTGAAGATCCGCCAGTCCGACCCGAGCAACTTCAGGATCGGGGCCAACATCGCCAATACCCCGGGCAAAGTGATCTTCCGCAACGAACTCATGGAACTGATCCAGTACGCGCCGACGACCGAGAAGGTGCTGAAGCGCCCGCTTCTGATCGTGCCGCCCTGGATCAACAAGTACTACATCCTCGATCTCAACCCGGAGAAGAGCTTCATCCGCTGGGCTGTGTCGCAGGGCCTGACCGTCTTCTGCATCTCGTGGGTAAACCCAGCCGAGCAGCATGCGGAGAAGGGCTTCGAGCATTACATGCGCGACGGCATCTTCGCGGCGCTGGAGGCCATCGAGCAGGCCACGGGCGAGAAGAAGGTGACGGCCATCGGCTACTGCGTCGGCGGCACCCTGCTCGCCACCACGCTGGCCTACATGGCGGCGAAGCGCGATAAGCGCATCGACAGCGCGACGCTCTTCACCGCCCAGGTGGACTTCACGCATGCGGGCGACCTGAAGGTGTTCGCAGGCGAACAGGAGGTCCAAAGCCTGGAAGCCTCCATGAAGAAGCGCGGCTATCTCGAAGGAGCGCGCATGGCCAATGCCTTCAACATGCTGCGTCCGACTGACCTGATCTGGCCCTACGTGGTCAATGTCTACATGAAGGGCAAGGCGCCGCTTCCCTTCGACCTGCTCTACTGGAATGCCGACTCGACCCGCATGCCGGCGGCCAATCACGCCTTCTATCTGCGCAACTGCTACCTGGAGAACAAGCTCGCGCAAGGCGAGATGGAGCTTGCGGGCGTCAAGCTGGACCTGAAGAAGGTGAAGGTGCCGATCTTCAACCTCGCCACCAAGGAAGACCACATCGCCCCTGCCCGCTCCGTCTTCGTCGGTTCGAAAGCCTTCGGCGGCCCGGTCCATTACGTGCTTGCCGGATCGGGGCACATTGCCGGCGTGGTCAACCCTCCCGGAAAGCCGAAATACCAGTTCTGGACCGGCGGCCCTGTCGAGGGCGAACTGGAGGATTGGATGAAGCAGGCGGCCGAGACGCCCGGCTCCTGGTGGCCCTACTGGTTCGAGTGGATTAAGGCTCAAGGCCCCAAGACGGTGCCGGCGCGAGAGCCCGGAGGCGGCAAGCTGGAGCCCCTGTGCGATGCGCCGGGAACCTACGTTCTCGCGAAGTCCTGAAGCCTCGAACATTTTCCGAACAGCAAAAAAGAAAGGCCGGCTTTCGCCGGCCTTTCGCTTTGATCCGTGATGAAAGGATCAGTACTTGCGGACGATCGGAGCGGCCGGGATGGCAACGGCCGGGTTGTCCCAGCGGTAGCGCAGGCCCACCGACACGATGTCGACGCTCGAGTCCACATCGGCCACGAAAGGCAGCCCTTCGTAATCCTGGTGACCCGGAAGGATGCGGATATCCGTCTCCTTCGCGAAGATGTGCGTGTAGGCGACGTCGAAGGACAGCTTGTCGTTCCACTGGTAGCTGGCGCCGATCGATGCCCAGATGCGATCGTTGTCGGGCAGACGGGTGGAGCGGACTTCCGTATCGATCGGCGACTCTTCGTAGGCCACGCCGGCACGCAGGGTCCACTGGTTGTTCAGCCTGTAGTCGAAGCCGAGGGAGTAGAAGTAGCCGTCATCGTAGTTGAGCGGAAGATCGGTCACGACGACACCGCCCGGACCGGTGACGAGAGGCGTCTCGAGAACGCTCCAGTTCGTCCACTCGAAACCGGCATGCACGGTCAGGGCCGGGGTGATGGCCTGCGAGATGCCGATGGTGAGCTGGTCCGGCGTCGTCAGGTCGGAGCTGATCGGGATCCGGCTGCCGGGAGCGGTCACCGTGCCCTCGAGCTCATGGTCGATCCGCGAGCGGTAGCCGATACCGATCGAGGTGCCGGCGAACGGCGTGAGGGTCACACCGGCCGTGAAGCCGAAGCCAATATCGTCACCGTCGAGGATGACGCTGGGAGCGCCCGGCGTGACGGCGGCCGCCCGCTTGAGGCGGATATCGAAATACTGGAGAGACGGACCGGCAGCAACCGACAGCCAGTCGTTCACCTTGATGCCGAGGACCGGGTTGACGTTCAAGGAGAAGACCTTGGACGAACGCGAATAGACCTGGCCGGCCCAGTTGTCCCGCGGATCGGTGACAAGCCCGTAGGGCGACGTGGTCGACAGGCCGACCCAGAGCATGTCGTTGATCTGGTAGGAGTTGTAGCTCGCCGGGACGATGGCGTCCTGGCCGATATCGCCGGAGGCGCCGAACGCGAAGGTGGGAACGGACGGCAGCGGGTTGATGTCAACGCGCGGAACGATGAGAGACAGGCTCGCCTCGGTGTTCCAGCCCGGCATCATCGTGATGACGGCCGGGTTCCAGAACATGGAGGACAGATGGCCGGAGCCGGATGCAGCGCCGGCGAAGGAAAGCCCCTGAGCAGTAGCGCTCTGCTCGCGGATGCCGAAGGCACCGGCATGAGCGCCGCCCTGAGCGGCGACGAGAGCTGCCAGGGAGACTGCAGCCAGCGACAAAGAACGAGAGAGACGACTCATGGAGTTTTCCTGCCCATTTGTTTCTTGTGCGGGCGAATCCCGCCTGAAGCACAGTCTGCCAATGCTTAAATTTCGCCGCAATCTGATTATGAGACCCGACAGCCTCATTAAGAGTTCATAAACTTCATGTATCTTCTTCAACAAATATTTGGTTATACTTAGGGAACCTCATAGCAAAAGTAAGCATGGAACAATGGTTCATATATAAACAGATGTATTGGCGGCTAATTGCCGGCTGTTTCCTAACCCCTCTGAGATAAGGGATATCGCGCACTTTGTGGGCGCTCGTGGCAAAACAGCAACATATTTACGCCCAGAACATGCATTGTAGCGAGGCGCGTCCGCGCCAATTATGCACATGACGCAAAGAGAGGAGCGTTTGATGAAGCTGGTGAGATTTGGGGAAGCGGGACGGGAGAAGCCCGGGTTGATCGATACCCAAGGACAGGTCCGCGACCTGTCGGGGCTCGTGCCCGACATCACCGGCGCCACGCTGTCCTCGGAGACCTTGAACCGCATCCGCCAGACCGATCCGGCGAGCCTCCCGGCCGCACCCTCGGGCCAGCGCCTCGGCGCCTGCGTGGGACAGGTCCGCAACTTCATCGCCATCGGGCTGAACTATGCCGACCATGCCGCCGAGACGGGGGCGGCGATTCCGGCGGAGCCCATCGTGTTCAACAAGGCTCCCTCGTGCATCGTCGGCCCCAACGACGACGTGATCATCCCCCGCGGATCGCAGAAGACCGACTGGGAGGTGGAACTCGCCATCGTGATCGGCGAGCGGGCGTCCTATGTGGGGGCCAACGAGGCGCTGGAGTTCGTCGCCGGCTACTGCGTCTGCAACGACGTCTCCGAGCGCGAGTTTCAGATCGAGCGCGGCGGCACCTGGACCAAGGGCAAAGGCTGCCCGACCTTCGGGCCCCTGGGCCCCTGGCTTGTGACCAGGGACGAGATCCCGGACCCGCAGAACCTCTCCATGTGGCTCGACGTGAACGGCGAGCGCATGCAGAACGGCTCGACCAAGACCATGATCTTCAACGTCGCGCAGATCGTGTCCTACGTCTCGCACTTCATGATCCTGGAGCCCGGCGACGTGATCACCACCGGCACCCCGCCCGGCGTCGGCATGGGGATGAAGCCGCAGCGCTTCCTGAAGGCCGGCGACGTGGTGTCGCTCGGCATCGAAGGGCTCGGCGAACAGCGCCAGCGCTTTGTCGCTTTCGAGGGCAATGAGGTGGACACCAGCAAGAGCTGGAAGGGGCACTAAGAAACGGACCGATTGATAGGCTCGTCATGCCCGCACTTGTTGCGGGCATCCACGTCTTTGCGACGGCTCAAAACGTGGATGGCCGGCACAAGGCCGGCCATGACGGTGGAGGGCGCTATCGAATCGTTCAGCGTTATTCCCGGCCGGAGCGTAGCGAAGGGGCAGGGAATCCATGGCGCTGCACGTGAGACTGGATCCCCTTCCCTCCGCTGACGCTCGCCGGGGATGACAGATCCTACACCAGCCCCAGCATGAGTTGGATGTTCTGCACCGCTGCGCCCGAGGCTCCCTTGCCGAGGTTGTCGAGGCGGGCGACCAGGAGCGCATGGCTGTAGCTGTCGTGCTGGAAGACGAAGAGCTCCAGCCTGTCCGTATCTTTCAAAGCCTCGGGCTCGAGCCGCTCGACCTTCTTGCTGTCGCGGATCGTCGGGACCACGCTCACGAGCCCGCCGCCCGGATAATGTCCCATGAGCGCAGCCTCGATGTCGGCAGCCTTCGGCTTGCCCGGCAGCATGTCGAGGTGGAGCGGCACGCTGACCAGCATGCCCTGCCGGAAATTGCCCACCGACGGAATGAAGATCGGCCGCCGGGTCAGGCCCGTGTATTTCTGCAGCTCGGACACATGCTTGTGCTCGAAGCCGAGGCCGTAGAGCTCGAAGGACGGCGCCGTGCCAGTCTCATAAGCCTCGATCATGGAGCGCCCGCCGCCGCTGTAGCCGCTCACCGCGTTCACACTGATCGGGTAATCGGCCGGGACGAGACCCGCATCCACCAGGGGCCGGATGAGCGCGATGGCGCCGGTCGGGTAGCAGCCGGGATTGGCCACACGGTTAGCGTTGGCGACGGCCTCCCGTTGTGCAGAATCGAGTTCGGCGAAGCCATAGACCCACCCGGGGCTCACCCGATGGGCCGTGCTGGCATCGAGAATGTGGGGCTTGTGGCCGCTCAGGCCGTCCACGAGGCTCACGGTCTCGCGCGCCGCGTCGTCATGCAGGCACAGCACCACGAGATCGACCTCGGCCAGGATCTCGCGCTTGGCGGCCGGGTCCTTACGCCGCTCCGGGTCGATGCTGCGGATCGCGACGCCGGGCACGTCCTTCAGGCGCTCGCGGATGCCAAGGCCGGTGGTGCCCGCCTCCCCGTCGATGAAGACGGTTTTCGTCTTGAGGCCTGTTGATCTGTCGAGGGTCGAGGTCATGGTCGATCCATTCTGTCGTCGAGGCTGAGATAGGGCCAAGCGCACAGGCCCCGCAAGGTTTCAGAAAAAAGAAAAGCCGCGCAGAGGGCGCGGCTGGCAGACGAACGGACAGGCAGCCGTCATCGCAGGCGCGCAGGCGCGGCAGACAGGCTACGTCGGATGTCTGAAATGATGATCATGAGCCGATCTATGAAGCCACACAGCCTGGCTTGTCAAGAATTGTGCCCGCCTGAAGCTTCCGGAACCCTCATGCGCCAGCGCGGTTGCATCCGAAATCTCGGACAACAGGCAGGCGGCTCCAATGGCAGGCACGGCGAAGAAGACGAATCCCAAGCTCTGGGAGACGGTGAAGGCAAAGGTCACGAAAAGCGCCAAGGGCGGCAAGGCGGGCCAGTGGTCGGCCCGCAAGGCACAGATGGCTGTGGCCGAGTACAAGAAGGAAGGCGGCGGCTACGAGGGCCGGAAGGCCCCGGACAACCATCTCAAGCAGTGGGAAGATGAGGATTGGGGCACGAAGTCGGGCCGGAAGAGCCGGGAGACCGGCGAGCGCTACCTGCCGGCCAAGAGCCGTGAAGCGCTGACGGAAAGCGAGTACAAGCGGTCGTCGGACAAGAAGAGAGCCGACACCCGTAAGGGCAAGCAGTTTTCTAAGCAGCCGCGTGACGTGGCGAAGAAGGCCGCTGCCGCACGCAAGAGCGCCACTCGGAGCGGCGCCTCGTCGACTACGAAGGCCCAGCTCATGGAGCGTGCCCGCAAACGGGATATCCCGGGCCGCTCGCGGATGACGAAGGCGGAGCTGGAGCGCGCCCTGGCATAGATGCAAAAAGGGCGGCCCGAAGGCCGCCCTTTTCAAATGATCTGGCTGAAGGAGCCTTAGCGCTTCGAGAACTGGAAGCTGCGGCGGGCTTTCTTCTTGCCGTACTTCTTACGCTCGACGACGCGCGGATCGCGGGTCAGGAAGCCTTCCTTCTTGAGCGGGCCGCGAAGCTCCGGCTCGTAGTAGGTCAGCGCCTTGGCGAGGCCGTGACGGACCGCGCCGGCCTGGCCGGAGAGACCGCCGCCGTCAACGTTGACGGTGATGTCGTACTGGCCTTCGCGCTGGGCGATCTGGAGCGGCTGCGCCAGGATCATGCGGAGCACGGGACGGGCGAAATAGACCTCGGCCGTACGGCCGTTGATCACGATCTTGCCGGAGCCGGGCTTGATCCACACGCGGGCAACCGCGTCCTTGCGCTTGCCGGTGGCATAGGCGCGCCCGAGCGAGTCGAGCTTCTGGACGTGCTTCGGAGCTTCCGGAGCGGAGGTCTGGGCGTTCTCACCCAGATCGGCGAGAGACTGAAGGGTCGCCATGGATTAGGCCCTCACGTTCTTGCTGTTGAGGGCCGCGACGTCCAGGACTTCCGGCTGCTGAGCGGTATGAGGATGCTCAGTGCCGCCATAGACGCGCAGGTTGCCCATGATCTGACGGAAAAGCGGGCCGCGGGGGAGCATGCGCTCCACAGCCTTCTCGACCACGCGCTCAGGGAAGCGGCCGTCGAGAATGAAACGCGCGGTGCGCTCCTTGATGCCGCCCGGATAACCGGTGTGATGATAGTACACCTTCTGCTCGCGCTTGCGGCCGGTGAACACCACCTTGTCGGCGTTGATGACGATGACGTTGTCGCCGCAGTCGACGTGGGGCGTGTAGTTCGGCTTGTGCTTGCCGCGCAGGCGCATGGCAACCACGGACGCGAGACGGCCCACAACGAGGCCCTTCGCGTCGATCACAACCCACTTCTTCTCGACCTCGGCGGGCTTCAGCGAAGTCGTAGTCTTCATTGCGCTGTATCCCGTTGGAGCCCTGGGGCTCAGGTTCTGAAACGACAAACCGCCGCGAGGTGCGGCGGCGAGTGAGGGCTGTTTAGTGTTTTCAGGCGGGCAAGTCAACCGGAAACAAACAAGACCGGTCCAGTAGAAAATCCCTTATAAACAACGCCTTAGATGCGATAGGTAATACGGCACCACATATACGGTATTTCCGCACCACACTCTTTCTGCCCTAAACTATCGCGCACTTTGCTTGGCCGTAAGTCTGAGGCACAATCGGCCCACAACGAGAACAAGGGGCTCCCCATGGCTGATGCACTGATCTTCTTCACGAATCCCATGTCGCGCGGCCGTATCGTGCGGTGGATGCTGGAGGAAACGGGCTGTACGTACCGCACGGAGGTTCTGGCTTTCGGCCCCGAGATGAAGGCGCCCGGGTACCGGGCCGTCAACCCGATGGGGAAGGTGCCGGCGATCCTTCACGAAGGGGTGGTCGTCACCGAGGCGGCGGCGATCTGCGCCTATCTGGCCGATGCCTTCCCCAATGCAAGGCTGGCGCCCCCGCCAGGAGATCCTCGCCGGGGGACCTATTACCGCTGGATGTTCTTCGCCGCCGGCCCGGTGGAGGCCGCCGTGAGCAACAAGTCGCTGGGCTTCGAGGTACCGTCGGAGCGTCAAGGGATGGTCGGCTACGGTTCCATGGAGGACGTGCTGAGCGCCCTGGAGCATGCGGTCTCCCAATCCGAATACATTGCTGGCGATCAGTTCAGCGCCGCCGATGTCTATGTCGGCTCGCAGCTCGGCTGGGGCATGATGTTCGGAACCATCGAGAAGCGGCCCGCCTTCGAGGCCTATTGGAACCGCATCGGCAATCGGCCGGCGGCCCTGCGCGCCCGAGAGATCGACGATGCGCTCCTGCCTCCGGAGACTTAAAGACCGGCTTTGGCGTCAGCGGCGATCCGGGATCGAATAGGTCCCCGTCGCATGGCAGACAACGTCCGAGCTGCTGTCTGAGTAGATCGACACCTTCCCAACCGCCAGCCGCTTGCCCAGTTTCAGCAGGCGGCAATCGGCGATGAGGTCCCGCTGCTCGGGCTTCCTCAGGAAGTTGAAGTTCAGGCTCGTGGTGACGGCGAGCGCCACCGGACCGATATGGGCGAGGATCGCCACGTAGAGGGTGAGGTCCGCCAGGGCCATCATGGCCGGTCCCGAGATCGTTCCTCCCGGTCGGATATGGCGCTCGTGATAGGTCATCCGCATCTTCGCCGAGAGGGGCCCGACTTCATCCACGAAATAGGTCTGCCCGCCCACGTGGATCTGGGGAAACTCCCGGTCGAGGAAAGCCGCGAGTTCGTCTCGGGTCATGATGGGATGGTGCGATGCCATGGATGTGCGATGCTCATTGAACTGCCCTGCCCTATCCCATACGTTCCCTTTATGAATCACGACAATTATCCGAACGATTACATCCGCGGCATCCTCAACGGCGTGAAGACCATCGCGATGGTCGGCGCCTCGCAGAACCCGGCGCGCCCGAGCTGGATCGTCACCAAGTACCTGCTGGAGCGGGGCTACGATGTCATCCCAGTCAATCCAGGGCTGGCCGGCACCGAGCTTCTGGGCAAGACGGTCTACGCCTCCCTGAAGGACGTGCCCGTGCCGATAGACATGGTCGAGGTCTTCCGCAACTCGGAGGCCGCCGGGCCCATTACGGACGAAGCGCTCACCCTCGATCCGCTGCCCAAGGTGATCTGGATGCAGCTCTCCGTGCGCAACGACGAGGCCGCTGCCAGGGCCGAGGCGAAGGGCCTACAGGTTGTGATGGACCGCTGCCCGAAGATCGAGTTCGGACGTCTCTCCGGCGAGATCTCCTGGCAGGGCGTGAATTCGCGGATGATCAGCGCGAAGAAGCCGGTTCTGTCGGGAAAAGGCTTCCAGAAACTCAGCCTCAATCGGTCTTAGCTGCACCTCTTGTCATTCCCGGCCGGAGCGTAGCGGAGGGGAAGAATCCATAGCTCTGAGCCTGATCGTGGATCCCTTTCCCTCGCCTGCGGCTCGCCGGGGATGACAGCAGAACGGACAAAAGGCTGCCTTGACCGGAAGAACGTTTCGTTCTTTATAGAGAACAGAACGTCGTCCTTGAGAGGAAGAGGCTGCTGCCATGTCCGACCGCCTGCCAGGTTTCAACACGCTTGCCATCCATGCCGGAGCGGCCCCCGATGCAGCCACCGGCGCGCGGGCGACGCCGATCTACCAGACCACGTCCTTCGTGTTCGACGACGTGGATCACGCCGCCTCTCTTTTCGGCCTGCAGGCCTTCGGCAATATCTATTCCCGTATCGGCAACCCGACCTGCTCGGTGCTCGAAGAACGTGTGGCAGCGCTGGAAGGGGGCACGGCTGCCTTGGCCGTAGCATCAGGACATGCGGCCGAGTTCCTGACCTTCCACACCCTGCTCCAGCCCGGCGACGAGTTCATTGCGGCCCGCAAGCTCTATGGCGGCTCGATCAACCAGTTCAACCACGCCTACAAGAACTTCGGCTGGAACGTGGTCTGGGCCGATTCGGACGATCCGTCCTCCTTCGAGGCCGCCATCACCCCGAAGACCAAGGCGATCTTCGTCGAGTCCATCGCCAATCCGGGCGGCGTGATCGTCGATCTGAAAGCCATCGCGGCCATCGCCAAGAAGCACCGCATCCCGTTCATCGTCGACAACACGATGGCCTCGCCCTACCTGATCCGCCCGTTCGAGCATGGCGCCGACATCATCGTGCATTCGGCCACCAAGTTCCTCGGCGGCCACGGCAACTCCGTCGGCGGTCTCATCGTGGATGGCGGCACGTTCAACTTCGCCGGCGACGATCGTTACCCGATGCTCTCCAAGCCGCGGCCGGAATATGCCGGCATGGTGCTGGGCGAGACTTTTGGGAATTTCGGCTTCGCCATTGCGTGCCGCGTGCTGGGCCTGCGCGATCTCGGCCCAGCGCTCTCGCCGTTCAATGCGTTCCTGATTCTCAACGGCATTGAGACCCTGCCGCTGCGCATGCAGCGTCACTCGGACAATGCCCTGACTGTCGCGGAGCATCTGCAGGGCCACAGCAAGATCTCCTGGGTGAGCTATCCCGGCCTGCGCGCGGACCGCTACCACAACCTCGCGCAGGAATACTGCCCCAAGGGCGCCGGCGCGGTGTTCACGTTCGGCCTCAAGGGCGGCTACGAGGCCGGCGTGAAGCTGGTGTCGAACCTCAAGCTGTTCTCTCACCTGGCCAATATCGGCGACACCCGCTCCCTGGTGATCCACCCGGCCTCGACCACGCACCGCCAGCTCACGGACGAGCAGAAGACCCAGGCCGGTGCGGGCCCTGAGGTGGTGCGCCTGTCCATCGGGCTCGAGGATACGCAGGACCTGATCGACGACCTCAATCAGGCGCTGGACGCAGCTTAGGCAGGTTGCGGATAGTCCTCACTGCCACTCAGGAAAAACAAAAAGGGCGGCTCAAGGCCGCCCTTCTTAATTCGTTTCGTGAAGCTCGGCGCTACGCAGCGCGGGACGAGCCCGCCTTCTTGTAGGTGTTGTGAATGGCGTTGAGCGAGCGTTCGAGCGCCGTCCAGAGGCGTCCGATCTCGTCCGCGCCCTGCGAGTTCGCATCGTATTCCCGGGCGCCTTCACCCGTGGCGAGCGAAAGGGTCAACTCGGGACGATGCGTGATCTGGCCGGCCCAGACGGGGACCTGGAGCGCATTCAGGGCTCCGCGCGCGTCGGCCACAACGGCTGACTCATTATCGCCGTGCTTGGCCGGCGCGGCGTTGATCACGGCCGCGTAGGGCTTGCGGTGCTCGCGGGCAATCGCAACCGTATCCTGAAGGGCTGCGATGTCGAACAGGCTGGCCCTGGTCGGGATGATCACGAGAGTTGCCTGCTTGATCGCTTCGGCAACGATCGAGGACTTGTTCGGAGGGGTGTCGACGAGAACCCACTCATAGCCCTCGCGCTTGGCGTCCCGGATCGCATCCGCGATGTTGCGGACGTTGTGCTTGAGGCCAAGGTATTCCTGATTCCGGATCTTGTGCCACAAGGACAAGGACCCCTGCGGGTCGTTGTCGATCAGCAACGTGGGGCGTGAAGGGTTGGCGATATAACTCGCGAGATGAGCAGCGAGCGTGCTCTTACCCGAGCCGCCTTTTCGCGAAGCAAAGACCAGCACGTTCATGCCTGACTCCTTATCAGCCTGTTCCTGCAGCACTGCGCTTGAGGGTTAAGGCCATCTTAATATTGTTCACCTGTAGCAGGGCAAGACCTGATTTCCTAATTTCGGCCCTGTTCCCACTGTGATTTCATTGCTCATGAGCCAAAAGCGCTCAAAATTTCGGTTCCTGAACGGTATGCGCATCAGCCGGTGCGGAGCTTCGCCCCCTGTCTCGGGAAGAAAAGTTTCCACGGCACGGGCCTGTTCGAAAGCTCGGATCAAGCTTTGAGCGGCGCTCCATGCGGCCACGCAAGAAACCGGATAAATTTATTCATAATTCGTTTTTCAGGCAGCTTTAGAGACTCGGAACCACTCTTCCGGATGGCCGTTAAGCCCCAGACTTCACCAGTTAGGAGCTGACACATGTCGAAGAAGATCTTGTTTGCAGGCGCCCTTGTTGTGGCCCTCGCCCCGGTTGGCGCTTTTGCTCAGTCCGGCGGCGGTGCTGCGGCCGGCGCGACCACCGGTGCCGTTGGCGGCGCCATCGTCGGCGGCCCGGTCGGCGCAGCCATCGGCGGCGTGACGGGCGCGATCGTCGGCGGCCTTGCCGAGCAGCAGCAGCCGAAGTTCCGTCAGTATGTGGTGACCCAGGACGTTCCGTCCTACCGCGTCCAGGAAGAGATCCGCGTGGGCGCGACCCTGCCGGCCTCGGGCGTGCAGTACTATGAGGTTCCGGCCGAGTACGGCGTGTCCAACTACCGCTACACCGTGGTCAACGAGACCCCGGTTCTGGTCGATCCCGGCACCCGCCGCATCGTTCAGGTCATCCGCTAATTGCTGGAGCGGTTGAAGATCGGGGCGGCCGAAAGGCCGCCCTTTTCTTTATGTCAGGCCGCGCTCACGCGGGCATGGACGACGGCCATCGCCAGAACGGCCATGGCGAAGACCTGATGAGCGAGGCCCGCCCAGAGAGGCACCACGAGCAGCAGGGTCACGATGCCGAGCACCATCTGGCCCAGGGTCAGGCCGGCCATGGCCGTGGCCCGGCTGGCGGCCTTGGATCCCGGTGCGGTCCGTCGCAGGGTCCAGGCATGCCACAGGGCGAAAGCCACGATGGCATAGGCGACCAGGCGATGGTTGAGCTGCACCAGCACAACATTGTCGACGAAGTTCTCGATCCAGGGCGAGACCGAGAAGAGGGCCGAGGCCGGCGGAATGAAGGCGCCGTCCATCAACGGCCAGGTGTTATAGGTCAGCCCCGCCTTCGAGCCCGCGACAAGGCCGCCAAGAGCGATCTGGAACAGGATCAGCCCCACGAGAATGCGCGGCGCATACCCTGCGCGCGCCTCCGGCCCTGCGTCGGAGCGGTCCTTCAGGCCGGCCGCCACCCAGACGAGACAGGCCAGGATAATGCTGGCGACCGTCAGGTGCAGGGCCAGCTTGATGGGCGCGACAGCGGTCATGCCCGGCTCGAGGCCGGACGCGACCATGATCCACCCGATGGCACCCTGCAGCCCGCCGAGGGCCCCGATGCCGAGGAGGGTCAGGGCAAGCCTGCCCTGGATCGCGCCCCGCGCCCAGAACCAGACCAGCGGCAGGAAGAACACCAGGCCGAGCAGGCGCCCGAGCTGCCGGTGCCCCCATTCCCAGCCATAGATGAACTTGAACTCGGACAGGGTCATGCCCTTGTTTACGAGCTCGTACTGGGAGATCTGCCTGTATTTCTCGAACTCGACCAGCCAGGCCTGCTCGGTCAGCGGCGGGATGGCGCCCGTGACGGGCCGCCATTCGGTGATCGACAGACCCGAGCCGGTCAGACGCGTGGCGCCGCCGACGGCGACCATCAGCACCACCAGGGCGGCAAGGGTGTAGATCCAGACGCGAACAGCGGACAGGGAACGGGTTTGGGGCACGCGCGCCAGAGGCATGCTCCCGGTGGAGGCTGCGACAGCCATGCTCACTCTCATCATCGATTAGGGCTTGAACCCCGGATACGAACGTCACATAGAGGCTGCGCCTCCAAGAGGCAATTCATGCCGGTGACGCACCGTCGTGATGAGATTTTGCCAAGCTTTAAGGACTTCGACCATGGGCACGAGCGCACGCAAGCTGATCGGCACAGTGGTGATGCTGGCCTTCATCATCTTCTATGCGCTGTTCGCCATGGCTGCCGCCGAAGGCCGGATCTCCGAGGCACCGAAGCTCATTCAGACTCTGGCCTACATCGTTCTCGGCCTGATCTGGATCGTCCCGCTCATGCCGCTCATCCGCTGGATGGCCAAGCCGGACAAGTCCTGAACCTCAAGCGCCGCCGATCCCTTCGATGATCGTGCCGGTGCCGCCGCAGGTCTGGCACGCCGCCGCACCGATGCGGCCGCTACCCTTGCATTCCGGGCACACGTTCTCCCCGGTGCCGGGCGTGCCCGGCTCGGCCTGATCGCCGGGATTCAGCTTGGTCCGATCTGAGCCGGCCTGATCCTTCGGTGTGCTGGTCATGGCAAATCTCGCATGGTTCTCATGCGATCAACGCGGCAGCAAAACCCCGGTTCTCCGCCGTTCAAAGAAAAGGCCCGCTCGGAGGCGGGCCTGATCGTTGCTTTCGTTCAGGAGGAACGCGTCAGATTCGATCCCGAAAGTGGCGTCCACTTTCGGGTCTGATGCGTTAGTGGCACACCCTGCGGGTGCGGTGCTCCCAACCCCAGCCGGGAACCCACTCACGGAAGCGCTCGGTCGTGCACTGTTCCACGTAAACCCGCTCGCGTACCGGACGCTCGTAGTAAACCGGCACCCGGCGCTCCTCCACGTAGACCGGCGGCGGCGGAGGCGGAGCCCGATACACGATGGGCGGCTGCGGCTGAGCCACCGCGGCACCGACCGCGGCACCCACGGCGAGACCTCCAAGAGCGCCGAGAGCCACAGCGGCACCCGGCGACAGGCGATCGCGCGCTGCAGCCGGTTCGGCAACAGCCAGGCCGGAAACCAGCGCCAGAGCGGCAGCCGTACCGGAAACTAGACGGAAGATCTTCATGATCGTCACCCCCGACAGAAGGGAGGCTCCATGTCTCCCTCTTCATGTCATGAGATATACTGTTCGAAACCTCTCTGAAAGCTGAACAGATTGTGGCGAAGCTTGGGTTTTGGCCGATCTTGCCGGAATGGTGAGCAAGGTCTTAACGCGGATTAAGCGACCGGGTCAGTCCGCCGCGGTCCGCAGCGGCACCGAGAGGAGCACACGAACCAGATCCGCCTGCCGGTTCGTGTCCGTCTTGCGGAACAGGTTCTTGAGGTGGAAGACCACGGTGGTCTGAGCCACCTCGAGTTCCTCGGCAATCTGGTCCAGGCGCTTGCCGTCGATCAGCATCAGCGCGACCCGCGTCTCGGACGGGGTCAGGTTGTAGAGGCGAACCAGCGTGTCGCCGGACACCTTGGCGCGTTGCTCCGTGTCGATGACGAGCAGCACCACGGCTTCGGGGCGCTCCTCGGGCGAGAAGCGCTGGCCCGGGATCAGGACGAGGTAGGGCCGCCCGCCGGAGAGGCGCGGGAATGAGATGATCTCGTCGAGGGTCTCCTCCTCGAAGGCCTTCTCGATTGCTGAATAGAGCTTGCTGTTCTGCTTGGCGACGGAGCCTTTCAGGATGCCCTGCGCCGCACCCAGCCCATCCTCTTCGGCAAGGATGCGCTGCGCTTCCTTGTTCATCACCCGAACCGCTCCGGTCTCGTCGACGATCACGACGCCCACGAGGAAACGGTCGAAGGCGAAAGTGGCCTTGTCGAGGGCATCCACGGTGCGCCCTTGAGAGGCTTTGAGGACCTCCTGCCAGGATTCCTCCGCCCGGTGAACGGCGCTCGTCTGCACCCGCGCGACCTGATCGAGTCGGGCGGCCACGGTCGCGAGCAGGATCTCGTAATCGATGGGCTTGACCAGGTAATCGTCCGCTCCAGCCTGCTTGCCGGTCAGCACGTCGTTTCGCTCGGCCAGAGCCGTGAGGAAGATGAAGGGAACGTCCACCATGTTCCCCTGCTCGCGCAGGGCCTTGAGAACGTCATAGCCGCCGAGTCCCGGCATGGTGATGTCGCAAAGGACCAGATCGGGACGATGCCTCTCGAGAAGCGCCAGCGCCTCGCTGCCATTGGCCGCCTGGAGCACGCGATATTTGGCAGCCTCCAGTTCTTCGGCGATATCGCCCCGGAGGTCATTTTCGTCTTCAACGCAGAGAATTGTTTTTTGTGTTGTCATCATCATCAGTCACTCATGCAGCCTGCTGCGCTTGATCCGCATTGGCGATGGGTAGGTCGAAGGTAAACAGGGAGCCTGCCGCCTCATAGCTCTCGACATGGATCTCGCCCCCATGGAGGTGCATGATCCGCTGGGCAAAGTTCAGGCCGATCCCTGTGCCGGCGATGCCGGAGGCCGTGCTGGCGCGATAGAAGCGCTCGAAGATCTTCGGCAGTTCCTTGGCGGGAATTCCGATGCCCCAGTCGCGAACGGAACAATAGGCTCGTGAGCCGTCCATCCAGATCTTGATCTCAACGACCGGTGCAACGCCGGAATACTTAATGGCATTCGACAGGAGATTGACGACAACCTGCTCGATGAGCATGCCGTCGCAATAGACGCGGACGGGAACATCCGGCACGTCGAAACGGATGTCGGCCTGGGAGCTGACCTCCCGCTGCCGCTCGCAGATATCCATGACCAGGTGGGTGAGATCGTACGAGGCGGGGTTCAGTTCGATCGTTCCCGCATCGAGTTTGGCCGCATTCAGAACACTGTCCACCAGACGCGTCAGCCTCGTTCCCGCATTGCGGATCTTCTGAACCCGGGTGACGAGCTCGTCCTGGGTGAGAGCCGCGCCGCGCCGCAGGATGCGTTGAGCGCTCGAATCCAGAATGGCGAGCGGCGTCCGGAACTGGTGCGAGACCATTGACACGAAGCTGCGATAGGCGTTCGTCGTCTCGCGTTCGCGTTCCAGCGCCGATTCCAGGGCCTTCGCGGCCTGCTTGTAGGCGCTGATGTCGGTGAGGCGGACGAAGATCGTGGCCCCGTCGGCTTTGGTCAGCGAGAGCCGGTGCCAGGTGTCTTTCCTGACCAGGAGATCGTACTCGATTTCCTCGAAGGGCGCGCTGGCTTTCAGGAGGCGCAGGTCGGCTCCCTCGCACATGGCGAAGCACCGCAGGAACACGGGCAGGCTCATGTCCTCGTTGCACCACAGGGACACAGGAGCCGCCGCCCAGATCTGCTCGTTGGCGAAGAGGAGCTTGCCCGTCCAGTCGAAGGCCGCAAAGCCTTCCGAGGCGGAGTTGATGGCGGCGATCAGGCGACGCTCGGCCTGGCGCAGGGCCGCAGTCCTCTGGAGAACCTTGATCTCGAGATCGAAGTTCTGCCGCTCCGCCTGCTTGCGCGCGAGCCATTGCTCCGTGACATCGCGGATGAAGGCGATCCCCAGCTTCCGGTCGGCCATATAGATCGGGAAGCTGTTGACCTCCAGGCAGCGCTCGTGCCCCTCCGATGTCACGGCCTCGTGCTCCAGGATAGAGCTGGCCCCTTCGGTGGCCCGGGTCAGAGCATCGACGACCTCGGGCTTGCTGAACAGCCGGTCCAGATTTTCCATCCTCTGGCCGATGGCCTGGTCGGGCTTCAGGTTGAGCAGGCCCTCCATGCCCGGGTTCCACAGCAGGCAGCGGAGCTGGCTGTCGAACATGATGATGCCCTGGTTGCTGATGTTGTTGATCACCAGGTCGGACAGTTCCTGCTCCTGCTTGAGCAACTGCTTCGCTTGACTCGCCTCCTGAACGCCCTTGAAGAGGCGCACCAGAAGGAACGCGGCGCTCAGAACAATCCCGATCAGAAAAGCGATGCCTTCGAAGATCACCTGCAAATAGCTGGAGCGCTTCGAGGCAGCCTGACCATGGCTGAGCGCAACCATCTCGTTGGCGACGTCCCTGAGCCTGTAGGCGAGCTGCATCGCCTGCTCACGAAGCAGCGCCGCAGCCGAAGCATCGATGTCGTTCTGCAGCAGCGGCTCAGCCAATGTGAGCTGGAGGTAAGCCTTCTTAAGGTCGCCTGCGATGCCCATGTCGTCCATCAGCTTGCCCTGGCGCCCCTCCAGCAGGACCGACAGGCGGCTGATCAGAATGTTGGCACGAAAGCCGGGCTGCTGCTCCGGCGCGCCGATGCCCTCATTGGCGTCGACACGAGCCAGGGTCTCTGCCAGAACGACGGCCTCGAATTGAGCCTGGGTCACGAACCAAATGGCAGCGACGGACCTATCGTTGCGAAACTCATGTTCCATCTCGAACAATCGCGCAACGGTGAAGCCGAGGCACACGACGAGGCTTGCAGTTGCAACGAGCGTGACCAGAGCAGTCTTATAGTGGTGGAAGCTGAACCGCATGGCTATTCGGCGTGCAGCTTGTTGAGCTGCCAGACCCAGCGGGCGTCATATCTGGCATCCTGCAGAACTTTGTGACGGTCTCTTGGATAAACAATCCACAAAGGCCCCTTGTCACGGATCGTCAGCGCCCGGCCATCAAGCTTGGTCGCGAGGATCGGCTCGAACTTGAGATCCTCCATGGGAATGACTGCGACATAGTCGTTCAGGGCGGATGCTCTCAGGCTCTTGCCCTGGGCGCCTACCCTTTCAAGCGCTGCCCGCAGCGGAACGCCCTCGAACTGCTGAGGCGTCTCGGACAATTCCCATCGCGTGGCAAACGAATCCCTGCCGAGCGCTTCCAGCATGTCCATATCAAACCGCGCGACGCCGTCGCCGTTGGTCTGCTCGATCTTGCCCGAGATGGTCAACACGACAGGTCCCTTGGGCGCAGGCAAAGGCGCCTGCGCGTAGGACAGGCCGCCCGCGCCCATGGCAATCACGAAATATATAAGCCCAATGAGCGGACGCATCAGTTCCCGTTCAGCGACAGATTATAATAAAACGACGCTATCTTCCCCGATTTCGGCCCAAAAATCCAGAAGGCTCAAGGAGAAATTATATCACGCGTGACGTTGCTGAAAAATTTCCGACAGCCAATACATTACTGTTCAGCCTCTGTTTATCTGAAATGAATTTATGTAATCATGAATTATCGAGAGCTGCCGACAAGTTCAATCGCAGCAACCTGCAATGACAAACCACCTCCGGCATCAGGGGCAGCAACAGCGGGCACACATGGGTGTGACCTTCCGGGCAGCCCACCCGCTAAGCTTTGCAAGCTTGACCACAGAAGCTATAGTGCAACCGGATCAACAGGATTGCTGTCGGCCTATCCGGCGCAACAGGAGATGATTATGCGCAAGTTCATGACGGCCCTGGTTGGCGTGGCCGTATTAGCGCCTGCCCTTCCGGCCAGCGCAACCCCTCTTGAGACCCGTCCCCTGCCGCAGATCGAGCAGGCGTACCCGAACGAGAGCTACGCCCAATACTACCGGCGCGGCTACCGCCCTTATTACCGTGAGCGGTACTACTATCGCCGCGACAATGGCGCCGCCGTTGCGGCGGGCGTTGCAGGCCTTGCGGCCGGCGCCCTGATCGCCGGCGCGATCGCCAGCCAGGCCCAGGCTCAGCCGGCCGCTCCTCCGCCTCCCGGCGTCGTCAATCCGCAGGTCGCGGCCTACTGCGCCCGCAAGTATCGCTCCTACGACCCCGCAACCGGAACATTCCTTGCGACGAACGGGATGCGGTACGTCTGCACGTATCCTTAAGCCATAACAGGTCGCCTTTTCCGAAGCCCTGCGGCAGTCCCCTGCCGCAGGGCTTCCGTTTGTGAACACCGCTTCCCTGTCCGGTCAGCCTTTACCTCCCAGGCGCATGCCTTAGAACAACATCCGAGGCTGAAGGCTGGCCAAGGATCTCACCCCAAGATGGAAGGCTCGGAAACAACCCCATGGCTCACGATTCTGACAACGGCGGAACCGTCATTCCTCCAACCGAGGCGGCTATCCTGACCTCCGGCAACATGACGGATCTCGAGCTGATCCTTCCGGACATGGGCGACAGCGACCTGCCTGAGATTGCGATCTTTCTCGTGGCCTGCGCCATGCGTTTTCACAGCGATCCCAACTTCGTCCAGGAACAGCTGGAGTGGCTCGTCCAGGCTCACGACTCAGAGGTGGATGAAGGCATGAGGCCGGACCAGCTCAACTCCGCCAACGACGACTGAGGCTCCCGCGCCTGCTGGCGCCGGGCTAGTCAATGAACGCCACCGGCATGCCCTTTTCCACCATCAGGGCCAGCTCCTCTGCATCCCAATTCGTCAGCCGGATGCAGCCGTGGGAGTACGATTTTCCGACCTTCGCCGGTTCAGGCGTTCCGTGGATGCCGTAGGTTTCGACGGACAGGTCGATCCAGACGCTTCCGACAGGGTTGTTCGGTCCCGGCGCGATCTTGAAAGCCTCCTTCGCCTTCACACCCTTGAATCCGTATTCCGGGTTGTAGGTGTAGGTCGGGTTCTTCGCGACGGCCCGGACCTTATGGGTGCCGCTCGGCGCCGGCTTCTCCTCGCTGCCGATGGAAGCGGGGTAGGCCGCGATGAGGGAGCCGTCCTCGGCCAGGGCGCGCAGAACCTTCTCGCTTTTGACAATTTCGATCTTGGCTACCTTGTCCTTCGGCTTCTCGGAATCTTTCGTGTCCACATTGGCGACGAGGATGGAGGTGCCGGCCTTGTCGAAGGGCTTATTAGGGTTCAGGGCCTTGAGCAGGTCCATGTCCATGTGGAACTTCTCGGCCAGAAGCTCCTCCGGGCTGGTATAGGCGAGCCGTTCGAGCTTCGCCTGCTCCTCCATCTCGTCAGGGATCTCGACGAAGGGGCCGTTCACATCATCGTCAGTGATCGTGTATTCGGTCAGCACCGGCTCGGTCGACGTGCCGGCGAGCTTTTTCCAGGTCTCCTCGTCGAGCGCTCCGTCCGGTTCGAGCTCGTTGGCCTTCTCGAAAATTCGGATCGCGTTCTGAAGGTTTTCGCCTTTGAACCCGTCGATGACGCCCGGCGAGAAACGCGCCCGGTCGAGCAGGACCTGGGTTTTGATCATGACCGGATCGATTTCGTTGCCCGCCTTGCTCTTTGCGGTCCATTCGGCGCCGTTCACCGTTTCCTTGTCGAGCCCTTGCGGCGCGGCCAGAGCAGGTCCGAGGAAGCTCAGGAATCCAAGAGCAGCGTAAGCGGTCAACTTCATGGGAAACTCCACCGAGAATGTCATGAATGACAAAGCCCGGAGCGCCTCCCTGTTCCCGCAATCTACTGGCAGATCCGGTAGTCGCCCTTGCGCTGGCGCAGATCGAGGTGAAGGTGATCGCCATGGGCTGCGTCCGAGCCCGGGCCGAGCACCGTATTGAAGATGGGGCACGCGGCCTTCTGAACGGTGGACTGGAAGCCCGCCTCCGGCGTGCTGTCGGGCTGCTCGGCAATCGCCAGTGGCGGGCGCTTGGCGAACTCGAATCCCATGACGTCGACGCCATTGCCGAGGGCGTGCTCGCTGAGCTTTGCTCCGTCGCGCTGATCACGGCACTGGTAGGACGTTCCGATCAGGAGCTTGGTCGGAGCGGTCTGGAACTGGCGCTCAGCCTCGGGAACAACAACCTCGCTCATCCAGCGCGCGAGGCTCTCCGCCACAGGACAGGCCATGAGCGACGCAGGAGCAACCTCGATGCCGTTAGGCAGCCCCGACAGGAGAACGGGGTTGTCGATGCTGCAGCGCCCCTCCTGCACGGGAGGCTTTTCCTCGAAACGCAATCCGAGTTTTGAAAGCCTGTCCAAACACGCGGCGTGGAGGCTGCTGTCCTCGGAGGCCGTCTGATCGGCCGGAGTCTCGGCCGAGGCGGGATTCTCGACCTTGGGCTCGGGACCGGGCTTGTCCGTGTAGTCGGGGCGCGGCGGCGGCAGCGGCGCGGTTGGCGCTTGAGCCAATGTGGCCGTTGTCAGCAACGGCAGCAAAGCCATGGCCCAGCCGATCCACCCTGCCCTGCAGCCACGAAGGTCCATCGAAACTCCAATCCTCATGTTCTTCAGTTCTATAACCCCCATGCGCCGAGCTTGGGTTCCCGCTCAGCCTTCTGGACGTCTTGTTCTCGTCGCGAGACGCACCAAAATCCTAAGGAGGAATGGAGGGCCCGCCATGAGGGCATCCCTGGTGATGGATGTTGGTTCGGACAAGAGCCTTGCCCTGGTTTCGACCTTGAACCAGGAACATGAAAGCCCCTGCACGATGCGCGTCGCCGAACTCGAGGCGCGGATCGCCCGGCTGCAGGCCGAACTGCGGCAGGCCGAGGCCGAACTCGAACGCGAGAAGACGCGCCTGCCCGCACCCGGCGATTTCGTCCGCTGCCCCCTGACGAATTTCTTCGGACGCGTCACGAAGATTACTCCGCGGCCTCAGGGGCGCCCCTGGATCGAGATTGTCCCCTACCTTGGCCCTGACCTGCCCGGCCACTCGACCATGGACCTCTTCGACAGCTGGGAGCTGATCGATCCGCCGTCGCAGGAGACAAGAGACGGCGATGGATCTCCGGGCCTGCCGACCATTGCGCCCTTCATGCCGGCCGGTAGGGCCGCGAACTATGCGGCGCCCGCAGAGGACGAAGTCGCGCTGTCGTTGCAAAGGCTTTGGACCCCGTCCAGGGATGCCTCTTCATAACTCTGCGAGCTCCCCGGCAGACCTGCAACGATTCCCCCGATGTCGCGTTTGCCCTCCGGTTTTGCCGCCTCGAGATTCCGGCGGAACCTCCGACGCATGGCACACGGAAGACCTGCTCTCCCGGCCCCTTCCCTGCATCTGCCATCGCATGAGCGACCACTCGAACGATGGGAAAGCTGCCATGGCGGATGATGGGCAGAATGTACGGCTCCAGGTCGCGAATACCCGGCCCGACGATTCCGGCCGCGGCATCGCGCGCATGAGCCGACAGGCCCTGGCGGAGATCGGCGTGCAGGAAGGCCAGGCCATCGAGATCATCGGAAAGCGCCATACCACTGCCATTGCGGTCACGCCCTACGCCGAGGACGAAGGCCTCAACATCGTGCGCCTCGACGGTCTGCAGCGCGTGAACGCGGGTGTGGGCAGCGGCGATCATGTGGAGGTGAAGCGCGCGGACGTTCGTCCTGCCACCCGCGTCGTGCTGGCGCCGGCCCAGAAGGGGCTCCGGCTTCAGGGATCCGGCGACGCCCTCAAGCGCACCTTCTACCAGCGCCCGCTCACGGCAGGCGACGTGATCTCGACCTCCGTGTACTCGCAGCGCTCGACGGATCCGCGCCTGCCGGAGGAGCTGCGCGGGCTGCTCAACATCCCGGCCTACGGCCTGCAGGAGATCCGCCTCGTGGTGGTCACGACCCAGCCGCGCGGGATCGTGCATGTCACGGCGGAGACGGAGATCGAGCTGCGTCCGCAATTCGAGGAGCCGCGGGAGGCGCGCCGCGCCGATGTCACCTATGACGATATCGGCGGGCTCGGCAGCACGGTCGACCAGTTGCGCGAGATGGTGGAGCTGCCGCTGCGCCATCCCGAACTGTTCCAGCGCCTCGGCATCGACCCGCCCAAGGGCGTGCTCCTCTACGGCCCCCCCGGCACCGGCAAGACGCGCCTGGCGCGGGCGGTGGCCAACGAGACGGAGGCGCAGTTCTACCACATCGCCGGCCCCGAGATCATGGGCAAGCATTACGGCGAGTCGGAGCAGCGGCTGCGGCAGGTGTTCCAGGAGGCGCAGCAGAACGCACCGGCCATCATCTTCATCGACGAGATCGACAGCATCGCGCCTAAGCGCGAGGAAGTGACCGGCGAGGTCGAGCGGCGCATCGTGGCGCAGCTTCTCACCCTCATGGACGGGCTGGAGCCACGCCAGAACATCGTGGTGATCGGCGCAACGAACCGGCGGGAGGCCATCGACGAAGCCTTGCGCCGTCCGGGCCGATTCGATCGCGAAATCGTCATCGGGGTGCCGGACGAACCGGGCCGGCGGGAGATCCTCGGCATTCACACCCGCGGCATGCCCCTGGCCGAGGACGTGGACCTCGACGAGGTCGCCCGCACCACTTACGGCTTCGTCGGCGCCGATCTGGCCGCTCTCTCCCGCGAGGCCGCTATGGACTCGCTGAGGCGCATCCTGCCCGGCATCAACCTGCGCGACGGCATTCCGGCGAACGTGCTCGAGAGCCTGCAGGTGAACCGGCAGGATTTCCTGAATGCCATGAAGCGCGTTCAGCCCTCCGCCCTGCGCGAGATCATGATCCAGGTGCCCAACGTCACCTGGGACGACATCGGCGGCGTCGAGGAGGCCCGCACCCGCCTGCGCGAAGGCGTGGAGCTTCCCCTCAAGAGCCCGGAATCCTTCACTCGCCTCGGGATCAGGCCCGCCAAGGGCTTCCTGCTCTTCGGCCCGCCCGGAACCGGCAAGACACTGCTGGCGAAGGCGGTCGCCCGGGAGGCCCAGGCCAATTTCGTGGCGACGAAATCCTCCGACCTCCTGTCCAAGTGGTACGGGGAGTCCGAGCAGCAGGTCTCGCGCCTCTTCGCCCGCGCCCGTCAGGTGGGCCCTAGCGTCATCTTCATCGACGAGATCGATTCGCTCGCCCCCATCCGCGGCGGCGGACTCGGCGAGCCGGCCGTGACGGAGCGGGTGGTCAACACGATCCTGGCCGAGATGGACGGCCTCGAGGAGTTGCAGGGCGTCGTCGTGATGGCGGCGACGAACAGGCCCAACCTCATCGACCCTGCCCTGCTGCGGCCGGGACGCTTCGACGAGCTGATCTATGTGCCGGTCCCCGATGCCAAGGGCCGCCGGCATATTCTCGGCATCCATACCAAGACCATGCCGCTCGGGCCGGATGTCGACCTCGACACCATCGCCGAGCGGACGGATCGCTTCACCGGTGCCGACCTTGAGGACCTGACGCGCCGTGCCGGACTTCTCGCGCTGCGAGAATCCCTCGAGACACAAAGCGTTGCCATGGCGCATTTCGAGCAAGCCCTGCGCGAGACGCGCCCCTCCGTCACTCCGGAGATGGAGCGGGAATACGAGGAACTGGTCGGTACACTCAAGCAGACCGGGCCGCAGCGTCAGGCCATCGGCTTCCTGCCCCTCAGGCAGGCCGCCGAGTAGGCTTTGCTCTTGTCAGGTGTGCAAAGAAAAAGGCGTGGCCCCGAAGGACCACGCCCTGTGCAGTGAGGGCAACGTTTACCGAACGCAGGCCACCGGGACCCGGGTGTTGAGGGTCTGATCGTAGACCGTGCGGCACGGGACGCCATTCACCGTGCGGATCTCGTGACGAGCCGCATAGGGGAACGGCGAGGCCGGCGTGCCGGAAACCGGGGCGCCCATCATCGGGGCAACGGGAGCGGACGCAATGCTGCCGGTCTCGACGACATCGTAGCCCAGCGGCGAAGGCGCCATGGCACCAGCCATCGGGCCGGCACAGGCCACCGGAACGCGGGTCTTGAGCGTCTGGTCATAAATGGTGCGGCACGGAACGCCGTTGATCCAGCGGATCTCGTGCGGAGCAGCATACGGGAACGGGGAGTTCGGCGTCCCAGAGGCCGGCTGCGCGACGGCAGAACCGATACCGGAAAGGGCCATCAGACCGGCGCCAGCAATGAGTGCGATCCTCATCATAGAAGTCTCCTGTGCTTGGGTTGGGCATGGCTTCTCGCCATATGAGAACACAGGCTTAACGCGCTCGGGTCGAATGGTTTCCAAGCGTTATGGCTGCCCACAGAGTTGTGATGAACAATTAATGAGAGGCTAAGCTTTATATTGCCAAGCATATTCTCGCAACATCACAGGCTAACCTTTGCATTGAGATGATCTTTGCTGCTAAAGATAACGGCTGCAATCTATAATTATTCTAAATTCCGGCGGCTTTACAGCATCCGCATTGCCGAGATGCGAAGCTTTCGCCTGCGGAACCGTCATGCCCTGAAAACCATCTAGGCCCCCGGCACCGTTGTGCATGATCGCAACGGGGAAACTGTCCTGCCGTATCGCGCAGAATATGGACGATGAGAGCCCGGCCCTGCTTTTACCAGGGTTCAGGTGCGTCTCTTCCTTCACGTGCTGGAACCCTCTTGGCTGGCAGTGTCAGCCAAGAGGCCCGAGACTCACGCTCGATCCAGCCTGCCCCCTCGCTCCTACGCAGCGGCGTCGATAGCCAGGCGTCCCTCGTGAATGGCGTGGCAGGCGACACCGCCGAGGAGCGGCGGAATTTCGGCCCGGCACCGTTCGTTGGCGAAGGGGCAGCGCGGGTTGAAGGTGCAGCCGGAGGGCGGGCTGATCGGGTTCGGAATTTCGCCGCTCACCGGAATGCGCTGGCGCCCGGTCATGCCCACATCCGGCACCGCATCGAGGAGCATGCGGGTATAGGGATGCTTCGGCTGCGCGAAGAGCTCACGCCCGTTGGAGATCTCGACGATGCGGCCGAGATACATGACGCCGATGCGGCTTGCCATATGGCGCACGACGGCGAGGTTGTGGCTGATGAGCAGGTAGGTCAGGCCAAGCTGATCCTGCAGATCGCGCATGAGATTGAGGATCTGCGCCTGCACGGACACGTCGAGCGCCGAGGTCGGCTCGTCGCAGACGATGAACTCCGCGTTCGACGCGAGCGCCCGGGCGATGGCGACGCGCTGGCGCTGTCCGCCGGAGAACTCGTGCGGGTACTTCTTCCCGTCCGCCGGATGAAGGCCGACGAGAGAGAGAAGCTCACCCACGCGCTCCCCGATCTCCTTCTCCCGTTCAATCAGCCGGAAGGCCCGGATCGGCTCGGCGACGATGCGGTCCACCTGCCAGCGGGGATTGAGGCTGGCATAGGGATCCTGGAAGATCATCTGGATGCGCCGCCGCAGGCGCTGGCGCTCGGCCAGCGCGGCCCTGCTCGACATGGAGACGCCGTCGATCACCACCTCGCCGTTCGTGGGTGGCAGCAGGCCCACGACCATGCGTGCGACCGTCGACTTGCCCGAGCCGGATTCGCCGACGAGCGCAAAAGTCTCGCCCTTGGCGATGGAGAAGGAGACGCCGTCGACCGCCTTCAGGTATTGCTTCTCGCCGCCTTCCAGCACCCGGTTGAGCCAGGGTTTGGAGACGTCGAAAACACGGCGCAGGTCTTTGACTTCGACATAGGAGTTCTCGGTCACGCAACGGCCTCCGAACGGGCGGAAGATTGATCGTAGAGATGGCAGGCCACGCGGTGCTCGCTGTGCTGGATCGGCTCCGGGCGCTCGACGCGGCAGCGGTCGAACACATAGGGGCAGCGCGGATTGAACGGGCAGCCGGGCGGAATGGCCGACAGGCGCGGCATGGAGCCCGGAATCTGCACGAGACGGTCCGTCTCGCTCTCCAGCGACGGGATCGCTCCCATGAGGCCCTTTGCATAGGGGTGCAGCGGGTTCTGCACCACGTCCCGCACGGGCCCGATTTCGGCGATGCGGCCTGCATACATCACGGCGACGCGGTCGGCCGTTTCGGCGATCACGCCCATGTCGTGCGTGACCAGCATGATGGCCGTGCCGTGCTCGCGCCCGAGCCGCTTGAGGAGCGAAATGATCTGCGCCTGCACGGACACGTCGAGTGCGGTGGTCGGCTCGTCCGCAATGATGAGTTCCGGCTCCGCGCACAGGGCGAGCGCGATCACAACGCGCTGGCGCATGCCGCCGGAGAACTCGTGTGGATAGCTGTCGATGCGCCTCTCGGGTGCCGGGATGCCGACTTCCGCCAGGAGATCGATGGCGCGCTTGCGCGCCGCGCTGGCCGAGAGGTTCGTGTGGGTGCGGATCGTCTCGATGAGTTGCTCGCTGACCCGGTAGAGCGGGTTCAGGCTGGTCAGCGGATCCTGGAAGATCATGCCGATGCGCTTGCCGCGCACCCGGCGCATCTCGTCGGGCGGCAGGTTGTCGATGCGCATGCCCGACAGCAGAACCTCGCCGCCGGCGATGCGGCCCGGCGGATCGATGAGGCCGATGACGGCGGAGCCGGTCACCGACTTGCCGGCACCGGATTCACCGACGACGCCGAGCACCTCGCCCTTGCCGATATCGAACGAGATGCCGTCGATGGCCTTGAGGATGCCGCGCCGGGTTACGAACTCGACGCGCAGGTCACGGACGGAGAGGACGGGGACGGTCATTACAGGCACCCATTCACTTGCCTCTCGCGGGGCACCGCCAGAGTGTTAGCTGTATCTTGTTTGATCCGTTCAATACCTTTGCCTCTCATCGCCCGAGACATATCGAATAGGTGACCACGCTGGCAAAAGGTTGGCTGCTTGGCAAACTCGCCTTCGAGACTTCCCTTCATGTCGTTCGAAACACGGTCGATATCAGCAACCGTCCCAAGCTCTTTGGTTCTCGCATGCAGAGCCGCAACGCTCTCATTTAGAGTTGCTCGATAGTCGCTATGCTCATCTGGATGGCATAGCTCCTCAAACAGCTGCACCATTCGGGCAAGACTCCATACACAGGCTGTATTGGCCTTCTGGGCGATAGCTGACTGAGTTGGTGCTACGAGCATCATAGCAGCCAATAATGTTGTGATGCTGCTTTTCATCATCGCAGCTTCGGATTGAGCGCATCGCGCAGCCAGTCGCCCAGCAGGTTGATGGCGAGCACCAGAAGCGCCAGCGCAATGCCCGGGAAGGCCACGATCCACCACTCTCCGGAGAACAGGTAATTGTTGCCGATGCGGATGAGCGTGCCCAGCGACGGCATGGTTTCCGGCATGCCGGTGCCGAGGAACGACAGGGTCGCCTCGGTGATGACGGCAAGCGCCAGGTTGATGGTGGCGATCACCAGCACCGGACCCAGAACGTTGGGCAGCACGTGCCGGAACATGATTACCGGTGCCGGCAGGCCGATGAGCCGGGCGGCGGCAATGTAGTCCTTGTTCTTCTCGACCATCACCGAGCCGCGCACGGTGCGGGCATACTGCACCCAGAAGCTCAGGCCGATGGAGAAGACCAGCACGGCGAGGGTCGTCATCTCGTTGAGCTGACCGCCGAGAACGGCCTTGACCACGCCATCGACCAGGAGAGCGATCAGGATGGCCGGAAAGGTTAGCTGCACGTCCGCGATGCGCATGATGATGGCATCGACCGTGCCGCCCACATAGCCGGCGATGAGGCCCATGGTGATGCCGAAAGTGGCCGAAAGGACCACCCCGAGAATGCCGACAGTCAGCGAGATCCGCAGGCCGTAGAGAATGGCCGAGAAGATGTCGCGGCCCTGCTCGTCCGTGCCCAGCATGAAAGGCATCTGCCCTTCGGCGCTCCAAATGGGCGGCAGCCGGCTGTTCATCAGCTCCAGCTGCGCGGGATCGAAGGGATCCTGGGGCGACAGCACCCCTGCCAGGATCGCGGAGGCCATGAAGAGGGCCGTCAGAAGGGCCGCCACCATCGTGAGCTTGGAACGCGTGAAGCTCGCCCAGATGTCACTGTCGAAGAAACGGCCGGCCCATGTGGTGGGTGGGGAATGCGGCGCGGGGGCCGCCTGGATTGCGTCTGCCATGGTGCCCTCCTCAGGCCGGCTGCCGGATGGACGTTCTCAGGCGGGGATCGACGATCGTATAGAGGATGTCGACAGCGAGGTTGATGAGCACGAAGATCAGCGCCACCAGCATCAGGTAGGCCGCCATGATCGGAATATCGACGTTCTGCACCGCCTGGACGAACAGGAGACCCATGCCGGGCCACTGGAACACGGTTTCCGTGATGATCGCGAAGGCGATGACGGAGCCGAACTGCAGGCCCACGATGGTGATCACCGGCACCAGGGTGTTCTTGAGCGCATGGCCGAAATGAATGGCCCGGGTGGTGAGCCCCCTCGCCCGCGCGAACTTGATGTAGTCCGTGCGCAGCACCTCAAGCATCTCGGCCCGGACGATGCGCATGATCAGGGTCATCTGGAACAGGCCCAGGGTGATCGATGGCATGATCAGCGCCTTGAGCCCGGAGGTCGTGAGGAATCCCGTCGACCACCAGCCGATCCGCACAGTGTCGCCCCGCCCGAAGGACGGCAGCCAGCCGAGGATGACGGAGAAGAGATAAATGAGCAGGATGCCGATCAGGAAGGTGGGAAGCGAGATGCCGATCAGCGACACCGTCTGGAACACCTTGGCCAGGAAGCTGTCCCGCTTCAGGCCCGAATAGACCCCCATCAGCACCCCGAACCCGATGGCGAAGAGCGTCGCGCAGAAAGCCAGCTCCAGGGTTGCGGGCATTCTTTCGGCCAGGAGATCCGAGACGGGCTGCCGGAACTGGTAGGACACGCCGAACTCGCCTTGAGCGGCACTCACGAGATAGCGGGCAAACTGAACGGGGACCGGGTCGTCCAGACCAAGCGAGCGGCGAACCTGCTCGCGCTCCGCAGCCGGGGTATCGAGGGAGACGATCTGGTTCACCGGATCGCCGGCAAAGCGGAACATGGCGAACGAAATGATGCCGACGGCCAGAAGAACGCCGATGGCCTGGAGGGCACGCCGGATGATAAAAGCAAACATGCACAATCTCTTGATCGCTGCGCCCCGGGCGAGCCTGGCCGTCCGGAGCCTTCGAATGAATTGTCCCGGGCAGCAAGCTGCCCGGGACATGCGATCAGGCGCTGACTATTCCTTCTTCTGGGCCCAGTAGAGCAGCACCTGGTTGTCGGCGCGCTGGGTCAGGTCGACCTTGTTCGAGACGCCCCAGGCCAGAGCCTGCTGGTGCAGCGGAATATAGCCGTACTCGTCGGTCGAGATCTTGAACGCCTCCTTGATCATCTGGTCGCGCTTTTCCTTGTTGCTCTCGACCAGGATCTTGTCGGTCAGCTCGTCGTGCTGCTTGTTGCAGTAATTGCCGAGGTTCGATTCACCGCGCGAGGAGTTCGGATCGTTGCGGCAGCCCTGGATGTCGAACAGCACGTTGTGGCTGTCGAAGGTGCCCGGCGTCCAGCCCAGCAGGTAGAACGAGGTGTTGTAGTTGCCGGACTTCAGCACCTTGGCGAAGTACTGCGCCTTGGGCTGAGCCATAAGGTTCACCTTGATGCCGGCGCGAGCCAGCATGCCGACGACGGCCTGACAGATCGCCTCGTCATTGACGTAGCGGTCGTTCGGGCAGTCCATGCCGACCTCGAAGCCGTTCGGGTAGCCGGCCTCGGCAAGCAGCTTCTTCGCCCCTTCGAGATCATATTTCGGACGCTCGAAATCCTTCGAATGCGCGAAGAGCTGCGGCGCGATCATCAGGGCCGAAGGCGTCGCCATGCCGCGCATGACGCGGGACTTGATGGTTTCGATGTCGATGGCCTTGTAGAAGGCTTCGCGCACGCGCTTGTCCTTGAAGGGGTTCTTGCCCTTCACGTTGGAGAACAGAAGCTCGTCGCGGGTCTGGTCGAAGCCCAGGAAGATGGTGCGCAGCTCGGGGCCCGCCTTTACCTTCGCGTTGGCGCTGCTGTTGACGCGCTGGACGTCCTGCAGCGGAACCGGCTCGATCACGTCCACTTCGCCCGAGAGAAGCGCGGCCACGCGGGTGGCGTCGGAGGCAATCGGGGTGAAGACGATTTCGTCGAGGTTATGTTCGGCCTTGCCCCACCAATCCTTGTTCGCCTTGAAGACGGTCTTCACGCCGGGCTGGTGGCTCTCGATCTTGAACGGACCGGTGCCGTTGGCGTTCAACGAAGCAAAGCTCGGCGTGGTAGCGGCGGCCGGAGTCGGCTGGGCGCTGTTGTTCGCCTCCGACCATTCCTTGTCCATGATGTACCAGGTATCCCACTGGGCATTCATGATCGGGTTCGGCGACTTCAGCTTCACGTCGACGGTGTGGTCGTCCACCTTCACCCATTCGGAGCCGCTCGGAACGCGGGTCTGGAAGTTCGAACCCTGGGCGCGCACGCGGTTGGCCGAGAAGATCACGTCATCGGCGTTGAACGGATTGCCGTTGTGGAACTTCACGTTCTTGCGCAGGAACAGACGCCAGGTGAGGCCGTCCTCGCTGATCTCCCAGCGCTCGGCGAGACCCGGGATGATGGAAAGATCCTTATCGCGCTTGGTCAGGCCCTCGTAGACGTGGCCGTGATGCGCGATGGTGGTGGTCTCGTTGAGGGTATAGGGGTCGAGCGACTTCAGGTCGCCCTGGTTGGCATAGCGCAGGGTCACGGCCATGGCCGGCAGGGCAGCGCCGGTCATCAGCACAGCAACCGTAGCGGCAAGGAATTTCGAACGTCTGGTCATCGTGTCTCTTTCTCCTCTGGAAGCCCCGCGTCTTTGCGCGGTGTTCTTCTTGTCGGAAGTCCGGCTTAGGCCGCGTTCCTTCCGTCGGGCATGAAGTTAGGCAGGAAAGTGGCCGGCGGTCTAGTCCTGTCTTCCACCTCTCTGCTCAGCATTTAGGCACAGAGCTCTCCGATGATGCGCCGCAGCAAACGCTCGCCCGTTTCCAGCTCGCTGATCTCGATCCACTCGTCCGGCTGATGGGCCTGGGCGATGTCGCCCGGCCCGCAGACCACCGTCGACCAGCCGACCTTCTGAAAGATGCCCGCCTCAGTGCCGTAGGAGACCACATGGGTGCCGTTGTCGCCGGTGATGCGGCGCATGAGGCGCTCGGCCTCTCCGTCCGTCTCGGGCCGGAGCCCAGGCACCTCGGCGATCAGCTCGACGGCAACGCCGGTCTCAGGTGCGATCGCCTTCATCCGCGGCTCGACGACATCCCGGATATAGGCCTGGTAGCGCTCAAGATATTCGTGCGGGCTCTCCGTCGGGATGGCCCGGATGTCGCTGAAGAACCAGGCGGAGGAGGACACCACGTTGGCCGCGTTGCCGCCCGCCATCATGCCGCAATGAAGGGTCGTATAGGGGGGCTCGAAAGGATTCGATGAATCGGCCCGGCGCCGGTTCTCCTCCATCACATCTTCGTGCCAGGCGATGAGCCGGGCCGCATTCATCACCGCGCTCACGCCCTGGTCGATTCGGCTGGAATGCACCGCGTACCCGGTCACCTGGGTGCGCAGCTGGACCGAGGCTTTGTGGCCCGTCACCACCGCATGCCGGGTTGGCTCGCCCACGATCACGGCAGCCGGCTTCGGGATCGACCGCGCCATGGCCTCCACCATGGAAGGCGCTCCCCGGCAGGCGATCTCCTCGTCATAGGACAGGGCGATATGGACCGGGCGCTTGAGAGGGGATTTCACCATCTCGGGCACCAGCGCCAGCACGAGCGCATCGAAGCCCTTCATGTCGGTTGCGCCGCGCCCGTAGAGGCGGCCGTTCTTCTCGGTCAGCGTCCACGGATCCGTCGTCCAGTTCTGCCCTTCCACCGGTACGACGTCCGTGTGACCGGAGAACACGATGCCCCCCTCCACCTTCGGGCCGATAGTGGCGTACAGGTTGGCCTTGTCGCCCTCGGGGCTCATGACGAGGGTGCTCTCGACCCCATGGCTGTTCAGCCAGTCGCGGCAGAAGTGGATGATGTCGAGATTGCTGCTCGTCGAAACGCTCGGAAAGGCAACCAGACGCGCGAGCATCTCGCGGGGCGATAAGTGCATGTGTGAATTCTCCCAAAGTCAGGCGTGAGCATCCGATCCTAATGCGTGACGGGTCAAGCCGGATTTATCGCCAACCGACCGGCGCCGTGCCTGTTGACGCGGCAGGCTGCGCGCGACCATGATCCGCCCTTCTTTCGCTTCCTCCTTCCGCTCCGACGGAGACTCCATGACCACGTTCGACGTCACGCTTGCCGACATTGAAGCCGCCCGCAGCCGCGTCGCCGGGCGCGTCCGGCGCACGCCCGCCTATGAGAGCCCAGAGGTTTCGGCGCGCCTCGGCCGGCGCACGGCCCTGAAGATGGAGGCCCTGCAGCTGGCGGGCTCGTTCAAGGTGCGCGGGGTCTTCAACAAGGTGCTGACCCTGAGCGACGAGGAGCGCCGGCGCGGGCTCGTGACGGTGTCGGGCGGCAACCACGCCATCGCGGTTGCGCGCGTTGCGGGAACCCTCGGCCTCGATGCGCTGGTGCTGATGCCGAAGGTGACGCCGCGCTTCAACGTCGATCTCGCCACGAAGTATGGTGCCCGCATCGAGCTCTGCGACGATGCCGCCGAGGCCTTCGCCAAGGCGGAGGATTATCAGCGCCAGGGGCGGCTGTTCGTCCATCCTTACGACGATCCGGCCATCATCGCGGGCCACGGCACCCTCGGGCTCGAATTCCTCGACGACGTCCCGGACCTGACCCACGTCTTCGTCTCCATCGGCGGCGGCGGCTTCATGTCCGGGGTCGCGGCGGCTCTCAAGGCGAGAAAGCCCTCGCTCACGGTCTACGGCGTCGAGACGGTCGGAGCCCCGACCATGACGGAAGCGCTCAAGGTCGGCGAGCCGGTGACGATCCGCCCGACCTCGATTGCCCGGACCCTCGGCGCGCCGTTCGCCACCCACAGGACGGTCGCGGGCGCCAAGCTGTTCCTGAAGGAGATCCTTCTCGTCGAGGATGAGCCGGTCATCGCAGACGTGAGCTGGATCCTGCAAAAGGAAAAGCTCCTCTGCGAACCCGCGGCCGCCTGCGTGCTGACGGCGGCCGAGACCGTCGTCCCGTCCCTGCCCGACGACAGCGTGATCGGCCTCGTGCTGTGCGGCTCCAACCTGTCCTTGGACGATCTCGACGGGTGGCGTCAGGCTTCCAGGGGCGCTTGAGCCGGCGCAGCCTAGGCCGCTCGGCTTGAGCGTGCCGGATCCAACCCGGGGCTGCTGAGTTGTCTGCAGGACAGCTCAACTGGAAAGTACCCGTGCATGGTCGATCCGGCGCTTCCTCCCGCTCAGCCGGCTCCACCGCCTGCAGGATCGTCGCTCTTTACGGCGGGCGGAATCGTCCTGGCCATCGGAGGCCTGTATTTCGGCCGTGACATCTTCATCCCGTTTGCCGTCGGCATTCTCCTCAGCTTCGCGCTGACGCCCCTCGTCAACTGGCTCCGGCGGCTGAGGCTCCCGCGGATCGCCGCCTCGCTGATCGCCGTGACTCTGGCCTTCGTTCTCATCGGAGGGATCACCTACGTGGTTGGGAGCCAGCTCGTGCAGCTTGCCAACAACCTTCCGAGCTATCAGACCACGATCACGGAGAAGATCCGCGCCCTGCAATCCTCCGCCACCGGAGGCGGGGTCGTCGACAAGGTCACGACCACCATCGAAGACCTGAGCAAGGAAATCTCGGGGGCGGAGAAGGATGCCGAGAAGGCGGCCGAGCAGGCCGGCAGCGCTCTTGGCGCTCCCCCTGCCCCGCAGGAGCCCATCACGGTCCGGCTCGAGCGCCCGGAATCGCAGCCGCTCGAAATCATTCAGACGATTGCCGGTCCGCTCCTCGCCCCGCTGGCCACCGCCGGTCTGGTGATCATCTTCGTCATCTTCATCCTGCTCGAGCAGGAGGATCTGCGCGACCGCTTCATCAAGCTCGCCGGCGCCGGCGATCTCCAGAAGAGCACGCAGGCGCTCAACGATGCCGCCGCACGGGTCAGCCGCTACCTGCTGATGCAGCTCATCGTCAACCTGACCTACGGAATACCCATAGGAATCGCGCTCTACTTCATCGGCGTGCCCAATGCGGTGCTGTGGGGCCTGCTCGCGGCGGTGCTGCGTTTCATCCCCTATCTAGGTCCTTTCCTCGCCGCGACCTTTCCCATCGCGCTCGCCGTCGCGGTCGATCCGGGCTGGTCGATGCTGCTGTGGGTCGTGGGGCTGTTTCTCCTCGCCGAACTCATCAGCAACAACGTCATCGAGCCCTGGCTCTACGGCTCCAGCACCGGCCTGTCCTCGCTCGCCATCATCATGGCGGCGATCTTCTGGACCACCCTCTGGGGGCCGGTCGGACTCTTTCTTGCGACACCCCTCACCGTCTGTCTCGTGGTGATCGGCCGCTACGTGCCGCAGCTGGAATTTCTCGGCGTCCTCCTCGGCAGCGATCCTGTCCTCGCCCCCGAGGAGCGCCTCTACCAACGCCTGCTGGCCGGCAATCTCGAGGAAGCCGTCGAGATCGCCGAGGATTACGTGGACGAGCATTCCTCACGCCAGTTCTACGACCAAGTCGCCATCCCGGCCCTTCGCCTGGCCGAGAACGACCGGCAGCGCAGCACGACCGACACCAATTACAGGCGCCTGGTGGCGACCACCGCCACCTGCGTGGTCAGGGAAATCGAAGACCACATCAGGGACAAAACGTCCTCCGATGAGGCCGACAAGGACCAACCCTCCACCCCCGCTCCGAACAAGCCCGTTCTGTGCATCGCGGGCCGGACAGAGCTGGATCGGGCTGCGGCCGAGATGCTCGCCCAGGTGCTGGAGGAATCCGGAACGGGAGCCCGGGTCCTGCCGCCGATTGCGGTCAGCGAGGGCGCTCTGGCGCAGCTCGACCTGACGGGAGTCGAGGTCGTCTGCCTGTCCTATCTGCACCCCCAGCCGCAGGTCTTCGCCCGTTATATCTGCCGACGCCTCCGGCGGCGGGCGCCTCACGTCAAGCTGGTCGTCTGCTGCTGGAACGCTCCACCCCAGGGGACCCACACGGAGGATATGGCCCGGCAGATGTCCACCGATGCCGCCATCCTGTCGCTCGAACTCTGCGTCGACCAAGTCAATGCGTGGCGCGCACAGCAGCAGACCGCCTCCGATGGGAGCGCGCTGACGGCGACCATCGACGACGAGCATGAGCGGCTGGCCGTTCTGCACCAGCTGGGGCTTGCCGGTGGACGCCGTCACTCTTTCGACGCGATCGCAAAACGGGTCGCCGAGGCGTTCGGGGCCCCGATCGCCCTCGTGTCGATGATTACGGACGAGCAGCAGCTCATGCCGGGTGCGCAGGGCCTGCCGCCCGACCTCGATGCAAGCCGGCAGGTTCCACGGGAGGAATCGGTCTGCGGCCATGTGGTGGCCACCGACGAGGTGATCGTGTCCGAGGATGTGACCAAGGATCCCCGCTTCACGAACAATCCGCTCGTGCTCGAAAAGGGCATTCGCTTCTACGCCGGAGCCCCCTTGCGCACCTCGTCGGGACTGGCCCTGGGCTCCCTGTGCGTCATCGACATGCAGCCGCGCGAGTTCTCGGATGCGGACCGGGTCCGGCTTCAGGAGATGGCCGACAGCCTGATGGCGCAGCTCGAACGCGATGCCGAAGAGCGCTCGGGCGGGAAGGATCCCGTCTCAGGGTCAGAACGGCGACAGACGCAGGATGCATCCTCCTGAGCGAAGGATCTGAGCGTCCATACGGTCAGACCGAGCGACGACGCAGGGAGATCGTCAGGCTGAAGAGCAGCGCCCCTGCCGCCATGGCGATCAGGATGCCCCACGCGGTCCACAGGGACATGAGGGACGATCCCGGCGTGAGGGCCGACGAGTAGGCCTGGATCGACCAGGCGTTCGGCGTCCACCATCCCGCCTCCTGCAGCCAGGGCGGCAGGAAGAAGCGCGGCACCATGCTGCCGCCTGCCGCCGACAGGATGAGCACCACGAAGGTGGACAGAACCTGGGCCTGCTGGCGCGAGGAGCAGAGGACACATAGTCCCAAGGCCAGGGCGGATGTCGCGGCAGCGACCGCGAGGGTCGTCGTCAGCCAGGGGCCGAAAGACGCGATGAAGTTCACGTCATAGAGAAGGTAAGCGGCTGCGAACACCAGACCGGCCTGAACGGTGCCCTGCGCGACGAGGAACAGGAACTTGCCCAGGATGATGGCCGCAATGGCGCCGGGTCCTGCCAGGAGGCGGTCATAGACTCCGAGACGCCGCTCCTCGATCAGGCCGACCGCGCCCTGGACGGCTGCCAGAAGCAGGAACATTACCGCGACCGCGCCGGCATAGTACGACACGGCCCATCCGGCCGTCTGCGGCAGGGCCGATTCGCTGGCGACCAGCCCCGCATCCCGCATCCGGGGATCGTCCCGCGTCTCGTCCGCCTTCTCCTTGAACGTCTCGTCGATCCAGATTCTCTGCTCGGACGTGATTCCCCCGATGGCCTCCAGATCGGCCAGCACCTGGGCAAAGGCGACGTCGGGCATGTGGACGGCCAGCAGCCGCTGCAGGTGACCCGCCATGATGGCGCCGGCAATCGCCCGCGCCTCGTGGGTGACGAGGAGGACGGGAGCGCCGGCCCCACGTTCGTTGAGATCGCTCCTGAGGATGAGTCCCAGGTCGACCGCGCCGTCCTTGACCAGGCCGCGCACGCTCTCCGCCGTCGCATCGTCCCTGTAGGTGACGCGGAGGGTCGGCTCCTCGCGGAGCACCTGGACCAGCTGCGCGGTCGTGGGCGTCCGCGCCAGATCGGCAATGCCCACATGCAGCCGGAGCTGGTCGCCGCCGGCGGACGAGAAGATCGCCGCGAAGATCACGAAGATGAGCGGCGGCAGGACGAACGCCATGGCAAGCGCCCCGCGATCCCGGAGCAGGGTCAGGAGCATGACGCGAGCAGCCGGGAAAATCACGATCCAGCGCCCTCCACATGGGCCAGCACATGCTCCAGCCCCGGCTCGCGCAGGCGGATCTCGTGCAGGTCGATTCCATACCGCCGGAGCGCGGCCGGCAAGGATGAGAAGCTCTCCAGGCCCGTCGACCACGCGGTCCATTCGAGCGGGTTGGCCGTCGGCGCCAGTCCCAGTCGCTCGAGGGAGCCCTTCACGACATCGTCCGGCTCCCGGCTTAGGGTCGCCACGACCTCACGCCTGTCCCCGAACATGCGACGGAGGATGTCGCCGACGGGCCCCTCCTCGGCCATCCGGCCGCATGCCAGAATGCCGATCCGGTCCGCCAGGCCCCTGGCCTCGTCGAGATCATGGGTCGTGAGCAGGACCGACGTGCCCTCCTCCCGCAGACGCCTCAAGGTCCGGTGCAGCGCCAGCCGGGCGTCCACGTCGACGCCCGCCGTCGGCTCGTCCAGAAGCAGAAGCCGGGGCCGCGTCAGCAGGGCCGCGGCGATATTGGCCCGGCGCTTGTACCCGCCGGAGAGATGGTCGATCAGGTCCCGCTGCCGGTCCTCCACCTGCACCAGGACCATGGCCTCGGCGACACGCGATGGAATCTCGCGCCTCGGCAGCCCCGCCATTCCGGCCATGACCTCCAGGTTCTCCCGAACCGTCAGGCGGGGATAGAGGGCGATATCCTGCGGAACCAGGCCCGTCATCCGCCGCGGCGCGGCATCCCTGGCGGGATCGCCCCCGAAGACCCGCACGTCGCCGGATGATGGCCTGAGCTGACCCGTCAGGAGGCGCATCAGGGTCGTCTTGCCCGTCCCGTTGCGCCCGAGCAGGGCGAAGATTTCGCCCTGGTATAGGGACAGGCTCAGCCCCTGCAGAACCTTGCGCTCTCCCAGCCCGACATGAACCCCGTCCAGCCGCGCAATTGGCGGCCCCCGGCGCGCAGCCGCCGGCTCCTGGATCGACGAGAGAATCGGACGCGCGGGGATGGCTGCCTCCATGGGAACGGCGGCAGGCCCGGCCTGCTGCCTACGTCAGCAACCTAGCTCCCCGACTGCGTTCGGGAAGGGCACGCGGGCATGTGATCGGCGGGGCTCTCGCATTCTTGAAGCCAAGCTCCAGGTTTGTCCTGGCCGGCGGTTTAAGATCCCGCTTTTCACGAGGTGCGCCTTTCATGCTTCGACCGACCATCGGAATGATCGCTGTTCTCATGCTTGCGGGCGGCGCGAAGGCAGCTCAGCTGACCGTGCAGGTGGAGGGCGCCGTTCCCGGCCAGGGGCCCGTCCTGGTCGGCATCTGCTCCGGCTCACTGGATTTCGGCTCCTGCCGGTACAGCCAGACCGTCCAGCCCCCGGCTGCGGAGTTCCGGGTTCTGTTCCCGGACGTCCCGGAGGGCTCCTACGCCATCGCCGTCTTCCAGGACACGAACGCCAACAACAATCTCGACCGCGATCCAAGAGGCCTGCCCCTGGAACCCTACGGCTTCAGCAATGGCACGGGCCGCACGGCCCCGCCCTCGTTCGAGGCCGCTCGCATCAGCGTCACAGGTTCGACCCTTGCGAAGGTCCGGATCGCCCGCTCGCCTCTGGCGCGCTAGGATTTCGCCTTATGGCTCAGCGCTTCCCGGCAAAATGAATTTCAGGGGTTGCACAGCGCAAGCGCCGGAGCTAATTGAAACAGGCCGTACAAGGCGTCGGAGCGTAGCGCAGCCCGGTTAGCGCACTAGTCTGGGGGACTAGGGGTCGGAGGTTCAAATCCTCTCGCTCCGACCATTTTTTCAAGCATCGCAAAATATAAAGCGCATGCGGCGTTCCATCCGCCAGCGGACGATCCCGCTCGTCTCGACAACGGTATCCGCGCGCACAGAGCCATCCTCAAAACCATGATACGTTGAGGCGCCATAAAAAAGCCCGCCCCAGTGTTGGCTGGAGCGGGTTCAAGTCTCAGGAGCAATCCTTGGAGGGATCTCGTCCAACCCTCCAGATAAATGATTGGTTTCATGAAGGCGGTGCGGCGTTCCACCCCATATCCCGGCGGGACCCGCCTGTCGCCAAATTCAAAGCACCGGGATGCGGTCGCCGAGACATCGCCCAGCTTTGCCAGAACTGTTGGTATTCGGGAAAAATGGTGGGCGGTGAGGGGATCGAACCCCCGACCTGCGGTGTGTAAAACCGATGCTCTACCAGCTGAGCTAACCGCCCGACAGGCCTGACATAAAAACAGAAGGCCAACAACGCAAGCGCCGTTGGCCCTCTTTGCAGCTAAACACCGCTCGAAACGCGATTACTTCGCGTTGACGGCGTCCTTCAGGCCGGCGCCTGCGCGGAACTTGGGGGTCTTGGAAGCGGGAACCTTGACCTTCTCGCCGGTGCGCGGGTTGCGCGCCTCGCCGGCAGCGCGGTTGGTCACCACGAACGTGCCGAAACCGACGATCTTCACTTCGTCGCCCTGCTTCAGAGCGCCGGTGATCGCCTCGATGGCGGCGTCGATCGCGTCACCAGCCTGGCCACGCGAAAGGCCCACCTTGTCGGCGACGGCCGCAACGAGCTCGCCTTTATTCATGTCTTATCCTCCAGTGATCACGGCAGCCGCAAAAGGAAATGGTCCACCGTTTCAGGGACAATCCGTTTGGCGCAAAGCTTGTCCGTAAGCAAGCCCCGAAGTGGCTGAAATCAGCCGTTTTTTCGCTGTTCTTCCCAAAAAAGAAGCCCCCGAACGCTCGTTCGGGGGCTTCTTTCGTTACGTAAGGTGCAAGTTTTAGTGGGCAACAAGGCCGGTCGAATCGTCCTCGACGACAGGCTTAGGGGCCTTGAGAACGGAGGCCTCGTCCCACTCGATCGGCTCCGGCGTGCGCACGAGGGCATGCTGGAGGACCTGATCCATCATGGAGACCGGAACGATCTCCAGACCGTTCTTCACGCTTGCCGGGATATCGGCCAAGTCCTTGGCGTTCTCCTCGGGGATCAAGACCTTCTTGATGCCGCCGCGAAGGGCCGCCAGGAGCTTTTCCTTCAATCCGCCGATGGGCAGCACCCTGCCCCGCAACGTGACCTCGCCTGTCATGGCAATGTCGCGGCGGACCGGAATGCCCGTGATGACGGACACGATGGCGGTCGCCATGGCGATGCCGGCGGACGGACCGTCCTTGGGCGTTGCGCCTTCCGGCACGTGCACGTGGATGTCGCGACGGTCGAACATGGGCGGCTCGACACCGAAATCGACGGCCCGGGAACGGACATAGGACGCCGCCGCCGAGATCGATTCCTTCATGACGTCACGCAGGTTGCCCGTGACGGTCATCTTGCCCTTGCCCGGCATCATGATGCCTTCGATGGTCAGCAGCTCGCCGCCCACCTCGGTCCAGGCCAGACCCGTGACCGCGCCCACCATGTCCTCGGTCTCGGCCTCGCCGTAGCGATAGCGCGGGGGTCCGAGGAACTCCGGCAGGTTGTCGGTCGTGACCTCCACCGACTTGACCTTGGAGATCAGGATCTCCTTCACGGCCTTGCGGATGAGGTTGGCCAGCTCGCGCTCGAGGTTACGCACGCCCGCCTCGCGGGTGTAGCGGCGGATCAGCATGAGGAGAGCCTCGTCGCCGATCTTCCACTCCTTCACCGCCAGGCCATGCTTCTGCATGGAGGACGGGATCAGGTGTGTGCGGGCAATCTCGGCCTTCTCCTCTTCCGTGTAACCCGCGATGCGGATCACTTCCATACGGTCGAGAAGCGGGCCGGGAATGTTGAGCGTGTTCGCCGTCGTCACGAACATCACGTTGGACAGGTCATAGTCGACCTCCAGGTAATGATCGTTGAAGGTCGAGTTCTGCTCAGGGTCGAGAACCTCGAGCAGGGCCGCCGACGGGTCGCCGCGGAAGTCCATGCCCATCTTGTCGATCTCGTCGAGCAGGATGAGCGGGTTGGACGTCTTGGCCTTGCGCATCGACTGGATGATCTTGCCGGGCATCGAGCCGATATAGGTCCGGCGGTGACCGCGGATCTCGGATTCATCACGGACGCCGCCGAGCGACATGCGGACGAACTCGCGGCCCGTGGCCTTGGCGATCGACTTGCCGAGCGATGTCTTACCCACGCCGGGAGGACCGACGAGGCAGAGGATCGGGCCCGTGAGCTTGTTGGCGCGCTGCTGCACGGCCAGGTACTCGACGATGCGCTCCTTGACCTTCTCAAGGCCGTAGTGATCCGCATCGAGCAGATCCTGGGCGGCCTTCAGGTCCTTCTTCATCTTCGAGCGGCGGTTCCACGGGATCCCGAGCAGCCAGTCGAGATAGTTGCGCACGACGGTGGCTTCCGCCGACATGGGCGACATCTGGCGGAGCTTCTTCAGCTCGCCCATCGCCTTCTCGCGGGCTTCCTTCGTGAACTTGGTCTTCTCGATCTTCTCCTCGAGCTCGGCCAGCTCGTCGCGGCCTTCGTCGTCGCCGAGCTCCTTCTGGATCGCCTTCATCTGCTCGTTGAGATAGTACTCGCGCTGCGTCTTCTCCATCTGACGCTTCACGCGGGTGCGGATCCGCTTCTCGACCTGGAGAACCGAAATCTCGCTCTCCATCATGCCGAGCACCTTCTCCAGGCGCTGGGCGACGGTCGGGGTCTCCAGGATCGCCTGCTTGTCGGCGATCTTGATGGCCAGGTGCGAAGCGATGGTGTCGGCGAGCTTGGCCGGCTCGTCGATCTGGGTCACCGCGGTCACGACCTCGGGCGACACCTTCTTGTTGAGCTTCACGTAATTCTCGAACTCGGACACGACGGAGCGGGCGAGCGCCTCGGCCTCCACCTGGTCTCCGAGGGCGTCCGGCAGAGCCTCGGCCTCGGCCTCGTAATATTCGTCGGTGCGGGTATAGGCCTTCACCTGGGCGCGGCTCGCGCCTTCCACGAGCACCTTCACGGTGCCGTCGGGCAGCTTCAGGAGCTGGAGCACGTTCGCCAGCGTACCGACTTTGTAGATCGCATCCGTCGCCGGATCGTCATCCGTCGCATCGATCTGGGTCGCCAGAAGGATATGACGGTCTCCCTTGACCACCTCCTCAAGCGCGCGGATCGACTTTTCGCGGCCGACGAAGAGCGGCACGATCATGTGCGGAAAGACAACAATGTCGCGCAGAGGCAGAACCGCGTAGGTTCCGGTCGAGCCTGGAACGACAGGCTGACGTGGCTTCGATTGTGTCATGAGACGACTTCCTTTTCGCTGCGTCCGGGGATCCCCTCGAATGAGCTGGACCTCAGACGGACAACCGGGATGCTCAGGCTGTTGTTATGGGCTGCATCCGGTACGCCGGGCCCTCCCTCGGGCAATGAGCGGACAGCTCCGGCGCTAGAGATAATGTGGCGTTGCGGACCCTTCGTTTCAAGAAGATTGCCCGCAACGGATCGGTTCATGGGAGCCCCCTCGCCGCCGCCCTTAGGCGCTGGCGCTGGCGGCCTGATCGTTGCGCTCGCCGTGGATGAAGAGCGGTTTGGCCTTGCCCTCCACCACCTCGGGCCCGATCACCACCTGCTCGACCGAGTCGAGGCCCGGCAGATCGTACATGGTCTCCAGCAGGATGCCTTCCATGATGGACCGCAGACCGCGGGCGCCGGTCTTGCGCTCGATGGCCTTCTTGGCGATGAGGGTCAGGGCCTCGTCCTGGAACGTCAGCTGCACGTTCTCCATCTCGAACAGGCGCTGGTACTGCTTGACCAGGGCGTTCTTCGGCTCCTGCAGAATGGTCTTCAGGGCGTCGATGTCGAGGTCTTCCAGGGTCGCCAGGACCGGCAGACGGCCCACGAACTCCGGAATCAGGCCAAACTTCAGCAGATCCTCGGGTTCCACCTCACGGAAGATCTCGCCCGTCCGGCGGTCGTCCGGCGAGCTCACGCTGGCGGCGAAGCCGATGGACGTGCCCTTGCCGCGGCTGGCGATGATCCGCTCGAGGCCCGCAAAGGCGCCGCCGCAGATGAACAGGATGTTCGTGGTGTCGACCTGCAGGAATTCCTGCTGCGGGTGCTTGCGGCCGCCCTGGGGAGGCACGGAGGCCACGGTGCCCTCCATGATCTTCAGAAGCGCCTGCTGCACGCCCTCGCCCGAGACGTCGCGGGTGATCGAGGGATTGTCCGACTTGCGGGAGATCTTGTCGATCTCGTCGATATAGACGATGCCGCGCTGGGCCCGCTCGACATTGTAGTCGGAGGCCTGGAGCAGCTTGAGGATGATGTTCTCCACGTCCTCACCGACGTAGCCGGCCTCGGTCAGGGTCGTGGCGTCCGCCATGGTGAACGGCACGTCCAGGATCCGGGCCAGGGTCTGGGCCAGCAGGGTCTTGCCCGAGCCGGTGGGACCGATCAGCAGGATGTTCGACTTGGCCAGTTCGACGTCGTTGTGCTTCGTCGCGTGAGCCAGGCGCTTGTAATGGTTGTGGACCGCTACCGAGAGCACCTTCTTGGCGTGCTCCTGGCCGATCACGTAATCGTCCAGAACGCGGCTGATTTCCTTCGGGGTCGGAACCCCGTCGCGGGACTTCACGAGAGACGATTTCGACTCTTCGCGGATGATGTCCATGCAGAGCTCGACGCATTCATCGCAGATGAAAACCGTCGGGCCAGCGATCAGCTTGCGAACCTCGTGCTGGCTCTTGCCGCAAAAGGAGCAGTACAGCGTGCTCTTGGAGTCGTTGCCGCCAGCCTTGGTCATTGTCACATCTCCAATCCGTGCCGGGACGGCCTCTCCCGGCCCAACACTTCTAAGTTATGAGCGACGGAGCTAATAAAATGTTCCGTCGCTAAGAATTGAACGTCCAAATCGCCCAGTCTTCCCGAATCCGCATGCAATCACGCGGAGGCCGCGTGATCAATAGAAACGGAATTGCCCGCCAAAAAGACGCACCCTGGAGGAATTTGTCCCCAGGTTTTAAGGGTTAGGCCGGGGGTGCGGCCGGCTCCGGACGCTTCGCGATGACCTGATCGATCAGCCCGAACTCCTGGGCCGCCTCGGCGGTCATGAAGTTGTCGCGCTCGAGCGCCCGCTCGATGGCCTCGTAGGGCTGGCTGGTGTGCTGGACGTAGATCTCGTTCAGCCGGCGCTTGAGGGCCTCGCTCTCGCGGGCGTGGATCATGATGTCGGTCACTTGGCCCTGGTAGCCGCCGGAGGGCTGGTGGACCATGATCCGGGCGTTCGGGAGGGCGAAGCGCATGCCCTTCTCGCCGGCGGTCAGCAGGAGGGAGCCCATGGAGGCGGCCTGGCCGACGCAGAGGGTCGAGACCGGGCAGCGGATGAACTGCATGGTGTCGTAGATCGACAGACCCGAGGTCACCACGCCACCGGGCGAGTTGATGTAGAAGGAGATTTCCTTCTTCGGGTTCTCGGCCTCGAGGAACAGAAGCTGCGCCACGATCAGCGAGGCCGAGTAGTCTTCGACAGGACCCGTGAGGAAGATAATCCGTTCGCGCAGGAGGCGCGAATAGATGTCGAACGCGCGTTCGCCGCGGTTCGACTGCTCAACCACCATCGGGACGAGCGTATTGTTAAAGAGCGCTACCGGATCTCTCATTTGTCTCACTGCTCCAGTTCGGCCGCGCAGATTCGCGGCCGTCCAATTCATGCAAGCAACGAGACGCTTAAGGGAGCGTTACTCGCCCTTGCCGGCTTTCTCTCCGTCCTCGTCCTCGTCGCTGAAGAGCGCATCCTTGGAGACGGTCTCTTCCTTCACCTTCACCTGGGACAGGATCTGGTCGACGACTTTCTCTTCGAACAGAGGAGCCCGGATTTCAGCTAGGGCCTGCGGGTTCTTTTGGTAGAACTCCCAAACCTGGCGCTCCTGGCCGGGGTACTGACGGACCCGCTCGATGAGGGCCTGAGTCACCTCGTCGTCGGAGATCTTGATATCGGACTTCTCACCGATCTGTGCAAGGACCAACCCGAGGCGCACGCGGCGCTCGGCGATCTTGCGGTACTCGGCCTTGGCCTCGTCCTCTGTGGTGTCCTCATCCGCGAAGGTGCGGTTGTTGGACTTCATGTCGCCCACGACCTGCGACCACACGGCCGCGAACTCCTGCTCGACCAGGGTCGGCGGCAGCTCGAAGCTGTACTTGGCGTCCAGGGCGTCCAGCAGGTCCTTCTTGACCTTGCGGCGGGACTGGGTGTCGAAGTCGCGCTTGATGGCGTCGCTGATCGCTTCCTTGAGCTTGTCCAGGGACTCCATGCCGAAGCCCTTGGCCATCTCGTCGTCGATCTTCAGCTCGCCGGGAGCCTCGACTTCCTTCACGGTCACGTCGAACTCGGCGTCCTTGCCGGCCAGGTGAGCGGCCATGTAGTTCACCGGGAAGGTGACCTTCACGAGCTTGGTGTCGCCGGCCTTGAGGCCGAGGAGCTGGTCCTCGAAGCCCGGGATGAAGGTGTTGGAGCCGAGCTCGACCCGGATGTCCTGGCCGTTGCCGCCCTCGAACTCGGTGCCGTCCATGCGGCCCACGAAGTCCACGACGACGCGGTCGCCGGACACAGCCTCACCGTCCTTCGTCTCGAAGGAGCGGTTCTGCTTGGCCATGCGCTCGAGCGATTCGTTGATCTCAGCGTCGGTGACCTCGGCCACCGGCTTGGTGACGGCGACGTCGGACAGGTCGGCCAGCTCGAAGTCCGGCAGGACCTCGAGGGCGACGGTGAAGGCCAGATCGCCCTTGGCGTCCATGGCCTTCTCGACCTCTTCCTGGCTCTCGGGGAACTGAACCTGGGGCTCGTTGGCAAGCTTCAGGCTGTTGTCCTCGACGATCTTGCGGTTCGCCTCGTTGACGGCGTTCTGCAGGACGTCGGCCATGACGGAACGGCCATAGACCTTGCGCAGGTGACCCACCGGCACCTTGCCGGGACGGAAACCGTTGAGCCGGACCCGGTCCTTCAGGGTCGACAATTCGCTGTTCAGGCGCTCTTCCAACTCGGTGGCCGGGAGCACGACCTTGAACTCTCGCTTCAAGCCTTGGGACAGTGTTTCCGTCACCTGCATGGTACTATTCGCCTTCATCCACTCGAATATGAATCTCAAATCCAAGCTCCGGCCGATGCGGCGTCACGCCGTCACCTCAGCCGCTCGGAGCCTCCGGATCCAACCCTGACGGGATTGGTGCGGGCGGAGGGACTCGAACCCCCACAACTTGCGTCGCTGGAACCTAAATCCAGTGCGTCTACCAATTCCGCCACGCCCGCGCGGGAGCAGCGCGCGCGAACGCGCCCCTCTTCCGGGACGCGGCTCTATAGCATGGTTGAGAAAGCGTGCATCAAAAAAGTTCGTATGCGGCCAATTGGCAACCGAACTTGGCCGTTCACGTTCAACGCTGTACCGGTACCGAACTCCTCGAGCCATTCGCGAGCCCCTGCATGATCACCCGCCGCGCCGTCACCGCCGGCCTCGCCACCTCCCTGATCGGGCTTCCTCGAGCGGGATTGGCTCAAGAGGCAGGCTCGCCCGTCCCGGAGTTCACGGCAAAGCCTGTCCCGCTCAAGCTCCGCCTGGACGCAGCCGGCGAGGCGGAGGCGTGGACCTTCAACGGTTCCCTGGCTCCCGCGCTACGGATCAGGCAGGGCGTGGAGTTGCAACTGAGGCTGCGGAACGAAACCGCCCTGCCCCTGTCCCTGCACTTCCATGGGGTTCGAGGTCCTAACGCCATGGACGGCGTCGGCGGCCTGACGCAGGAGCCGGTGGTGCCCGGCCAGTCCTACGATTACCGCTTCACCCCGCCCGATGCCGGCACCTTCCTGATCGGCGCTCGCGTGCTCGGCGGCAGCGCCGAACCGCAGGAGCGCGGCCTCTCGGGCCTGCTGATCGTGGAGGAGGCCAACCCTCCCGAGGTCGAGCGGGATCTTGCGCTCCTCATCGACGACTGGCGCCTGAACGACGATGGATCGCTGGCGCCTTTCGAACAGCCGGCCGAGGCTGCTCCCGCGGGTCGGCTCGGGAACTGGCTCAGCCTGAACGGCCAACCGACGCCGCAACGGATCGAGGCGCCTCCCGGCGGGCGGCTGCGGCTGCGGCTCGCCAATGCCTGCAACGCCCGCGCCATGCGCCTGCGCCTCGATGGGCTGAAGGCCTATGTGATCGCTGCGGACGGGCAGCCGACCAGCACCTTCGAACCGCTGCGCGCCTCCCTGCCCTTCGCGCCCGGCACCCGCTACGACCTGCTCGTGGACCTCGCCCTCGAAGCCGGCGTGACGGGCGCCCTGACGGCGATGGTCGGCGACGGACTGCCTCTCCTCGAAATCACGACCGTGGGCGAGAAGCGCCCGGCTCTGCCCGCCGTCACCCCGCTGCCCGCGAATACGAAGCTGCCTCAGACGATCAAGCTTCAGAATGCTACCCGCAAAGATGTGGTGCTCAAGGGCGACCCCAAGGCGCCGAACGCCCCCTGGACGATCAACGGAGCGGCCGGCCAGCCGACGGGCGCCCCGCTCGTGAAGGTCAAGCGCGGCACTCCCGTGGTCCTGGCCCTGACGAACCAGACGGCGTTCATGCAGCCCCTCCACCTGCACGGCCATGCCTTCCGTCTCCTCCATGCGCTCGACGACGGTTGGGAGCCCTATTGGCTGGATACGGTGCAGGTGCCGGAGAACAAGACAATCCGCATCGCCTTCGTGGCGGACAACCCAGGCAAGTGGCTTCTGGCCTCGACCGTGCTGGAACGGTTCGATGCGGGCCTGTGGACCTGGATCGAGGTCACCTGAGCAGGTCCCTCAGCACCCCGGGCACCAGCTCCGCCAGATCTTCGGCGATCAGCCCCGGTCCGAAGCTCGCCCCCGCTTCCGCGTGGATCCACACCCCGGCGCAGGCCGCCTCGAAGGCGGGCACGCCCTGGGCCATCAAGCCGGCGATGAGGCCGCAAAGCGTATCGCCCGACCCGGCCGTCGCCAGATACGGCGTGCCGTTCTCGTTGATCGCCGCGCGGCCGTCCGGCGCGGCGATCACCGTATCGGGCCCCTTGAGCAGCACCACCGCGCCCGTATAAGCGGCGGCGCGGCGGGTGCGCTCGATTTTCGACGCGGGATCAAGAAGATCCTGGTGTCCTTTGAACAACCGGGTGAACTCGCCATCGTGCGGCGTGAGCACCGTCGGCGCATATCGGAACGCTCCATGCAGTTCCGAGGCGAGCCCCTCGAAGGAGGTCAGGGCATCCGCATCGAGGACGAGGCTGCGCCGGGCGTGAACCGCCACCGCCACCATGGCGCGCGTTCCCGCATGGATGCCGAGCGCCGGGCCAAGAACCAGGGCGTTGAAGCGCGGGTCCTGCAGGATCGTATTGAGCCCCTCCGGCCCGTCGCAGCCCCGCAGCATGATCGCCGTGAGATGGGCCGCATTGACCCCGAGCGCCTCTGGGGGCGAGGCCACCGTCACGAGACCGGAGCCGATCCGCAGTGCCGCCCGCGCTGCCAGCCGCGCGGCGCCCGTCCGTGTGGCGCCGCCGGAGGCCACCAGCGTGTGGCCGCGCTCGTACTTGTGGGAAGAGAGCCCCGGCCTCGGCAGCGTGTGGCTCCACAATGCGGGATCGTTGGCGAACAGCGTGACGCCCTTGGCTTCCAGAGTCCTGCGGCCGATCCCGATATCGGCCACCTCGACCGGTCCGCTATAGGCCCGCCCCGGCATCAGCAGATGGCCAGGCTTGCGGGCCGCGAAGGTCACGGTGCGAGCAGCCTTGACCGCAAGCCCCCGCAGCTGGCCGGTGTCGCCGTCGATCCCGGAGGGCAGATCCACTGCAAGGATCGGCCGCCCCGAGGCGTTCATGTGCTCCACGGCAAGGCGCGCGGCCCCCTCAAGATCGCGCGCGAGACCGGTGCCGAAGAGCGCGTCGACGATGACGTCCGCCTCCTTGAAGGAGAGGTCTTCGACCCGTCCGACCTCGCCTCTCCAGTCCTTGGCGGCCTCGGCCGCATCGCCGGTCAGCCGGTCGGGAGTGCCCAGAAGGCCCAGGCTGACCCGGTAGCCCCGCTCGGCCAGCAGGGTGGCCGCGATGAAGCCGTCCCCGCCGTTCTGGCCCGGCCCTGCCGCCACGACGATCCTGCCGCCCGGAGAGGCTAATTTTTCGGCACCGTCGGCAACCGCGCGCCCGGCGCGCCGCATGAGTTCGATGCCCGGAATCCCGCTTTCGATGGTCTCCCGGTCGGCTTGCCTCATTTCGGAGGAGGTCAGAACGAGTTCAGGGGCTGTCATGGGAGCAAAATGGACCCGTTTTCGAGGAACTGGCGAGCTTTTTCGCAACTGCACAATCTTTGAGCAGAAGATGCTCAGCAAGGCAGCAGAATGGACGGTTTTGACTCGATGAGGCCATGGAAGGCTCCTCCCTGCCGATGCTAAAAGCAGCAAAACCTCGAACGAGAACGGTTGAACGGGATGAAGAAGATCGAAGCCATCATCAAGCCCTTCAAGCTCGATGAAGTCAAAGAAGCTCTCCAGGAAGTCGGCCTCCAGGGCATCACCGTCATTGAGGCCAAGGGCTTCGGCCGCCAGAAGGGCCACACCGAGCTCTACCGGGGCGCGGAATACGTGGTGGACTTCCTGCCGAAGGTGAAGCTCGAGATCGTTCTCAACGACGACATGGCGGATGCCGCCATTGAGGCCATCCGCAAGGCGGCCCAGACCGGCCGCATCGGCGACGGCAAGATTTTCGTTTCGACGGTCGAAGAGGCCGTTCGTATCCGCACGGGCGAGACCGGATCCGACGCGATCTAACCTCGCTTTTCCAAGCCAAGGCCGGAAGGCCAAGGATGATTCTCAAGGGCAGAAGAGGACCAGACGACCATGCAGACCGCCAAGGATGTGCTGAAGGCGATCAAGGATAACGACGTCAAGTACGTCGACTTCCGTTTCACCGACCCGCGCGGCAAGTGGCAGCACGTCACTTTCGACGTCGACATGGTCGATGAGGATATGTTCGCCGACGGCATCATGTTCGACGGCTCGTCCATCGCCGGCTGGAAGGCGATCAACGAGTCCGACATGACCCTCATGCCCGACCCGACGACGGCTCAGATGGACCCGTTCTTCGCGGCTTCCACCATGTCGATCAACTGCGACATTCTCGAGCCCGCCACCGGCGAGCCCTACAACCGCGATCCGCGCGGAATCGCCAAGAAGGCCGAGGCCTATCTGAAGTCCACGGGCATCGCCGACACGGTCTATGTCGGCCCCGAGGCCGAGTTCTTCATCTTCGACGACGTGAAGTTCATGGCCGACCCCTACAACACCGGCTTCAAGCTCGACGCCGCCGAGCTGCCGACCAACGGCGACACGGCTTACGAGGGCGGCAACCTCGGCCACCGCATTCCCACCAAGGGCGGCTACTTCCCGGTTCCCCCGCTCGACTCCGCCCAGGATATGCGCGGCGAGATGTTGGCTGCCATGAAGGCCATGGGCGTCACCGTCGAGAAGCACCACCACGAGGTGGCCTCCGCCCAGCACGAGCTCGGCACGAAGTTCAACACCCTCGTGCGCACTGCCGACGAGATGCAGATCTACAAGTACTGCATCCACAACGTCGCACAGTCCTACGGCAAGACGGCCACCTTCATGCCGAAGCCGGTCTATGGCGACAACGGCTCCGGCATGCACGTCCACCAGTCGCTCTGGAAGGGCGGCAAGCCTCTGTTCGCCGGCAACAAGTATGCCGACCTGTCCCAGGAATGCCTGTGGTACATCGGCGGCATCATCAAGCACGCCAAGGCGCTGAACGCCTTCACCAACCCGTCGACGAACTCCTATAAGCGTCTCGTTCCGGGCTACGAGGCTCCGGTGCTGCTGGCCTACTCGGCCCGCAACCGCTCGGCTTCGTGCCGTATTCCGTGGACGACCTCGCCGAAGGCCAAGCGCGTCGAGATCCGCTTCCCCGATCCGACCGCCAATCCGTATCTCGCTTTTGCTGCGATCATGATGGCCGGTCTCGACGGCATCCTGAACAAGATCGATCCCGGCCCGGCCATGGACAAGGATCTCTACGATCTGCCTCCGCGCGAGCTGAAGAAGATCCCGACTGTGTGCGGCTCGCTCCGCGAAGCTCTTGCAAGCGTCGACAAGGACCGCGGGTTCCTCAAGGCCGGTGGCGTGTTCAACGACGACTTCATCGACAGCTACATCGAGCTGAAGATGGCAGAGGTCGCCCGGTTCGAGATGACCCCGCACCCGGTCGAGTTCCAGATGTACTACTCCGTCTAACGGACGCGTTTCCTCCCGGCTGCGGATCCGCAGCCTTCCTTCGCCGGAGCCTTCGGGCTCCGGCTTTTTTTGTTCTGGCTTCTCAGGAACTTAAGCCTGGCAGGGAGACAAAAAGCACCTGATAGAGGGGAACGGTTCGCCCCGGCCCGAATTATTCGACCCGAGGCGAGCGGAGGATCCGTTCCCGCAATGGAGCCGCAAGCCCAAAAACTTCAGAGGAGATTGAACCATGAAAAGCTTTGTGATTGCGACCGCGGCCGCCATCGGCCTGCTGGCTGCCGTCCCGGCCGGCGCTCAGACCTCGGTGACCACGACCACCACCGAGACGACGGGCTCCGTCACCATCGCTCCCGAGAAGCGCACCATCATCCGCCAGCAGCTCGGCTCGAGCGCACCGGCCACGATCAAGGAAAAGGTGACGGTCGGCGCGATGGTGCCGGATACCGTGGAGCTGCGGACTGTTCCCGAGACCATCGTCTCGGAAGTTCCGTCCGTGAAGGGCCACCGCTACTTCGTCTACAACGACAACGTGGTGCTGGTGGACCCGAAGACCCGCAAGGTCGTGACCATCGTCGAGTAACGTAAGAGTACGAAAGGCCGCCCATGCTGATGGGCGGCCGTTTCATCAGCCGGAAAAGCAAAAAGGCCCGGGGTGACCCGGGCCTTTTCGTCTGTCGCGGAGGCGACGGATCTTAGTAGCTGCCGAAGCGGAAGTTCAGACCGGCGCGGATGACGCCGAAGTCGGTCTCGCCGTCGAAGCCCGGGAAGTCGTTATCGTCGTGGTCGAGGTTGACGTACAGACCTTCGATCTTCGCCGACAGGTTGTTGGTGAAGGCGTACTCCACACCACCACCCACGGTCCAGCCGTTGGCGTCATCCGCGAACGCGAAGCCGCCGGTGGCGTAGATCAGAGCACGGTCGAAGGCCACACCGGCGCGAGCACGCACCGTGCCGAACCAGTCGCCGCGGTCGAACACGTCAAGGTCCGTGTCGGCATCGGGGCCGTCAGCGAAGGTGAACGAGCCGCCGAAGTCGGCGTACTGGATGTCGCCTTCGAGACCGACCACGAACGAGCCGATCTGGTAGTTGTAGCCGACCTGGGCGCCGCCGACGAAGCCGCCGTCGTCATCCTCGTCCGCCAGATCAATGGCGTCGAAGTCGTCGTTCGACCAGCCGTAGCCGGCGTTCACACCGACGTAGAAGCCGGTCCAGGTGAAGATCGGAGCAGCCACGATCACCGGAGCCGGAGCGGCGCGGCGGGAGGGAAGGTCAGCAGCGACAGCGCCGGTGGCGAGGCCGAGCAGAGCGACCGAAGAGAGGAGGATCTTTTTCATGTTTCGGGTCCATCTGTTGGAAGGATGTGGCTCAGCTTCTAGCCTAGACGTGACGTTCCGTCTGTCACTTTCCTGCCACAGTCCAAATCTCAACAGTGACCGTGCCCTCTTCCTGGCCGCCGACCCGGGTCCCGCAACCCATCGGGGCAGATCCGAACACCTCATAGCCTTCACTGAGCGACCAGAGAAATATTAGCATATTCAATTACTTGTCTGACTATCGAACGTCGCCGGCCACCGCATGGATGGGCGGTAACCAATCATTGACCATGATCGCGAAGAGCTCCGCAAGCGAGAGGCTGAATCGTGGTTAATCCTTGTTCAGCCACAATCTGAGAGCCTGCGTGACGCGCTCGGGCTGCTCTAGGGTCGAGAGATGCCCCGACTCGGGCACGACCACCAGGGACGCCCACTCGATCATCTCGGCCATTTCCCGGGCGACCTCCGGCGGCGTGATGGCGTCCCCCTCACCGACGAGCACCAGCGTCGGCACCTCGATGCCTGGAAGGTTCGGGCGTGAATCGGCCCGGGCCATGATCGCCCGCTGCTGGCGGGCATAGGCCTCGGCGCCCGTCTCGCGCATCATGCCGAGCACGATATCCTGAAGCGCGCGGTCCTCTCGATGGGCCGGATGCACGAGGCGCGGCCAGAGCTTGGAATGAATGTCCGTGAAGCGCCCGGCCTGCGCCAGGGCAATGAGCCGCTCGCGGTCCTGGCTCGCCTCCACCGTATCCGGACGGGCGCTCGTGTCGAGCAGGGCGAGCCGCGCCACCCGTTCCGGCGCCTGCCGCATCACCTCCAGGGCGATGTACCCACCCATGGAGAGTCCGGCGACCGCGAAACGCTCGGGAGCTTCCCGCAAGAGGCGGGCCGCGATGGCCGGGATCGAATCATCGCGGGTGTGGTCCGCGATCAGGATCGTGCGCTCGCCTGCCAGGGCGGCCACCTGCGGCTCGAAGAGGCGGGAGGTGCAGGCCAGCCCGGGAATCAAAACGAGTGTTTCGGCCATCAAATGTTCCTCAGTTGTCCCTCGGCAAGTTTGGCTGGATTGACAAGCGCATAGCTTCTCTTATGGTCCCGCCACGTCTTAACTTGAGCAAGAGCCTCAGGTGAAACCAGTTTCGCGCCTGTTTGTTGCCGTAGAGCGCGGCCGGCACTGAAGAGCGCGCCCAGCCCCAACGGTAATGAGAATTCATGTCCTTCGCCGAACTCGGACTTAGCGAGAAAGTTCAACAGGCCGTATCCAGCGCAGGCTATACGGAGCCGACCCCGATCCAGGCTCAGGCCATTCCCCATGTGCTCGCCCGCAAGGACGTGCTGGGCATCGCCCAGACCGGCACGGGCAAGACGGCGGCCTTCACCCTGCCGATGCTGACGCTCCTGGAGACGGGCCGCGCCCGGGCGCGCATGCCGCGCACGCTCATTCTCGAGCCGACCCGCGAGCTCGCCGCCCAGGTCGAGGACAACTTCGACAAGTATGGAATCAATCACAAGCTTTCCGTGGCCCTGCTGATCGGCGGCGTGTCCTTCGGCGACCAGGACGCCAAGATCACCCGCGGCGTCGATGTGCTGATCGCGACGCCCGGCCGCCTGCTCGACCATTTCGAGCGCGGCAAGCTCCTGCTCACGGGCGTCGAGCTCCTCGTGATCGACGAAGCCGACCGCATGCTCGACATGGGCTTCATCCCGGACATCGAGCGCATCGTGAAGCTCGTGCCCTTCACCCGGCAGACCCTGTTCTTCTCGGCCACCATGCCGCCGGAGATCCAGCGCCTCGCCGACGCCTTCCTGCACAACCCGGTCAAGGTGGAGGTGGCCCGCGCGGCCTCGACGGCCTCGACGATCACCCAGCGTCTCGTGGCGACGGGCCGCGATGACTTCGAGAAGCGGGAGACCCTGCGCGAGCTGATCCGCAACGCCACGGACCTGAAGAACGCCATCGTCTTCTGCAACCGCAAGCGCGATGTGGCCGTCCTCCACCGCTCCCTGCAGAAGCATGGCTTCGCCGCAGCGGCGCTGCACGGCGACATGGATCAGCACGCCCGCATGGCATCCCTCGACAGCTTCCGCACCGGGGAGATGCCCATCCTGGTGGCCAGCGACGTCGCGGCCCGCGGCCTCGACATTCCGGCCGTGAGCCATGTGTTCAACTACGACATCCCGCACCATGCCGAGGATTACGTGCACCGCATCGGCCGCACGGGCCGGGCCGGACGCGCCGGCCAGTCCTTCACGCTGGTGGGTCCAGGCGACGAGAAGTCCCTCGCGGCGATCGAGAAGCTGATCGGTCAGCCGGTCGAGTGGCAGGGCCCGACCCTTGCCGAGCGCCCGCAATCCGAGGGCTCCTCCCGCCGTCGCGGCGGACGTGGTGAGCGGGGCGACAGAGGTGAGGAACGGCCGTCGCGCGGCCGCAAGGTCAAGGTCAGGTCCTCGGGACGATCACAGGAGCCTGCCGAAGCGGCAAGACCTGCTGAAGCGACAAGAGAGGAAGCTCCGGCCCCTCGTTCGGCTCCGGCTCCGCGTGAGGAGCAGCCGTCCCGCGCCCCGCGGCGCGACCGGGACAGGCCCGAGCGCGACAGGTCCTCGGACCGTGGATACCAGGGCCGCTCCCGCCGCGAGGATGACGACGAGCGCGTCGTCGGCCTCGGCGATCACGTTCCGGCCTTCCTCATGCGGCCGGTGCCGGTCAAGAAGGTCAAGTAGCGGGCTCGGAAGCAGCCTTCCGGGCCTTCTTCGGAGCTTTCTTGGTGGAAGCCGCCTTGGTGCCCTTGCGGGCTTTGGCACGCCGGGCTGCGCCTAGTGCCAGGGCGGCAAAGTCCCGCGCCTCGTCAGGATCGTCCAGGGCCGATTCCGGCATGAGCCAGTAGCTCGTAAGGGTCGCGCGGCCGTTCCTCATCTCGACGGTGAATGGGCGGGAGCCGAGTTCCTGGAACGTCCCGACGCTTTCCTCATCAACCTTGAGGTACAGCTCGCCACCGGCCTCCAGGGCGAACATCAGCCCGTCCCGATAGATGCCCTGCCCGCCGAACATCCGGCGGATCTGCAAGAGGCCAAAGCCACGAAAGACGTCGCGGATGGTCTCGGCATCCATGGACTAGCCTGCCGATTGAAGGGCCGGCGGAGTGGCTGGAGTGATGGCCACGGACTCACCGCAGCCGCAGGCCGAGGTCTGGTTCGGATTGTTGAAGACGAACTGCGACGACATCTTGCTCGTCTGGAAGTCCATCTCCGTGCCGAGCAGGAACAGCACCGCCTTGGGGTCGATGAGCACGGTCACGCCCTTGTCCTCGACCACCTCGTCGAGCGGGTTGACGCTCTCCGCGTATTCCATCGTGTAGGACATGCCGGCGCAACCGCCATTCTTCACGCCGACGCGCACCCCCACGATGGGGCGGTCCGCCTTGCCGATGATGTCCTTGACGCGGTTCGCCGCCGCGTCGGTCAAGGTCACGACCTTGAAGCCGGGTAGAGCCATAATCCTTCTCTCCTGACAGCCGGGTTCAAGGCCCGGGCAGAACGAGTTCACTGATCTATAGATAAGAGGTCGAAGGGCAAACGTCGAGACCGTTCAGGGTTGCCCGAACAGCCCAGGTCGACCATATCGGAGACATCACCCGACACTCAGCCCTTCGAAGGAGAGGAAATGCCGCATCACGCGCCGCTGATTTCAACCATCGTCATCGGCCTGGTCCTGGCATTCGCTCTCGGCGCCCTCGCGCACCGCTTCCGTCTCTCGCCTCTGATCGGCTATTTGCTCGCCGGCGTCATGGTCGGGCCCTTCACGCCCGGCTACGTGGCGGACCAAGGGCTTGCCAACCAGCTCGCCGAAATTGGCGTCATCCTGCTGATGTTCGGCGTCGGGCTTCACTTCTCACTCAAGGACCTCCTGTCCGTCCGGGCCATCGCCATTCCCGGCGCCGTCGTGCAGATCGCCAGCGCCACGCTTCTCGGCATGGGGCTCGCCTGGCTTCAGGGCTGGAGCATCGGCGGCGGCATCGTGTTCGGTCTGGCCCTCTCGGTCGCCAGTACGGTCGTGCTGCTGCGGGCCCTCCAGGAGCGCCGTCTTGTCGAGACCGAGCGCGGCCATATCGCCGTGGGCTGGCTCATCGTGGAAGACCTGGCGATGGTGCTGACGCTGGTGCTGCTGCCGGCCTTCGCGAACGCCACCTCCTCGACCGATCTCGAATCCATCGTGATCTCCCTCGGCCTGACTCTCGGCAAGGTCGTCGCGTTCGTGGCCATCATGCTCATCGTCGGCCGACGGGTTATCCCCTGGATCCTGCATTATGTGGCCCATACCGGCTCGCGCGAGCTCTTCCGCCTCGCGGTGCTTGCCATCGCGCTCGGCGCGGCCTTCGGGGCCGCGGAGCTGTTCGGCGCATCCTTCGCCCTCGGGGCCTTCTTTGCCGGCATGGTCCTGAGCGAGTCGGAACTCAGCCACCAGGCCGCGTCCGAGACCCTGCCCCTGCGGGACGCCTTCGCGGTCCTGTTCTTCGTCTCGGTCGGCATGCTGTTCGACCCGATAATCCTGATCAACGAGTTCGGACCGGTTCTGGCGACCTTCCTGATCATCGTCGTGGGCAAGTCGCTCGCGGCCTTCGCCATCGTCCGGCTCTTCGGGCATCCCAACTCGACCGCTTTCACCATTGCCGCAAGCCTTGCTCAGATCGGCGAATTTTCGTTCATTCTCGCAGGCTTGGGAGTCGCTCTTCAGATCCTGCCCGAGGAAGGCCGCGATCTGATCCTCGCCGGCGCCATCCTGTCGATCCTGATGAACCCTTTCCTGTTCACCCTGCTGGACCGGTGGTTCGCGAAACGGGAGACGGCACGGGCCGAGGCGAAGGCGGTGGCTGCCGCGGTCGAGGAGGCCGAAAGAGTGGCCGCCGAAGCTGCCCGGGAGCCGCTGCCGGTCACATCGCTCGCCGATCATGTGGTGCTCGTGGGGCATGGGCGGGTCGGCAAGTACATCAGCCGCAAGATGGCATTGATCGGCGCCCCCCTCCTCGTCATCGAAACCAACAGGGAGCAGGTGTCCGAGCTGCAGAGGGACGGCCGTGAAGTCATCGTCGGCAATGCCGCCGATCCGGACGTGGCCGCAGCCGCCAACATCCCGCAGGCCCGCTGTCTCCTGGTCGCGATCCCCGACGCCTTCGAGAGTGGCCAGGTGGTCGAGCAGGCCCGCAGGATCAATCCGGAACTGCCGATCATCGTGCGCGCCCACTCCCGCGCCGAGGAAGAGCACGTGATGAAACGCGGCGCGACCAGGATCGTCATGGGCGAGCAGGAAATCGCCCGCGCCATGTTCGCCGCCGTGCCGAACGCACGACGGGAGCCTGTGCTGTCCTCCGTCGACGAAGCGGACGACATCCTGGACGATGAGGAAGCGGAGGCTTCAGCGAACGTGCTCGGGCCGGAAGCCGATGCCGACAAGACGGGCGGGGATTCGCCGGAACAGGGACCAGCGCGCCAGCCACCGGACGAGCCGGGGCGGTGAGACCGGCCCTGCGCTGTTGAGGACAGGCGTGATCAGCCGGTTTTGAAGCAGCACCTGGAGCCTCTGGGTCATCCTGGTCGGCCACTCGCGCCTCTTCTGCACTAGAGCCAGCTGCTCGGCGTCGACGGGACCGCGCTTGAGAAGCGGCCCGAGGATATTGGCGGTCGCCACCGCATCCTGGATCGCAAGGTTGATCCCGACGCCGCCGACGGGCGACATGGCGTGAGCGGCATCGCCGATGCACAGCAGCCCAGGCTCGTACCATTGCTTGAGCCGGTCGATCGCGACGGTCAGAAGCTTGATGTCGTCCCAGGATCGCAGCTCTTCGACACGGTCCGCCAGGAAGGACGCCACCTTCACGAGATTCGCCCGGAAGGCCGGCAGACCTTCCTGCCTGAGCCGCTCCAGCGAACCCTTCGGGATGAGATAGGCGCATTGCCAGTAGTCGCCCCGGTCGATCATCACCAGCATCTGCCCGGCCTCGATGCGCCCGAGCAGCTGGCTCGGATCGCCAGGGTGCTTCGACACGCGCATCCAGAGCACGTCCATGGGCGCGCCCACATCCATCACCTCAAGGCCGGCCTTCGCGCGCAGGACGGAGCGCCGGCCGTCGGCCGCAACCACGAGATCGGCCCTCACCTCGAGAGGCCCATCGGACGTCGAGACCCGCACGCCGACCACCCTGCCCTGCTCCTCCACAAGGTCCGTCGCTTCGGCCAGCATCCTCAAGCGGAAATGCGGATAGGCGCGGGCGTGATCCGCCAGGAAGTCGAGGAATTCCCATTGCGGCATGAAGGCGATGAACTTGCAGCGCGTCGGCAGATGGGAGAAGTCACCGAGCTTCAGGGTCTCGCCGCCGACCACGAGGCTCACCGTCTGCGTCTGCTGATGCGGCCGGTCCAGGAACTCGTCGAGCAGCCCGAGTTCACCCATGACCTCGAGCGTTGAGGGATGGATGGTATCGCCGCGAAAGTCGCGCAGGAAATCCGCGTGCTTTTCGAGAACCAGCACCTCGATGCCCTGCCGGGCCAGCAGAAGCCCCAGCATCATCCCGGCTGGTCCGCCGCCAACGATGCAGCAGCGGGTGTGAAGGGTTTCGGGGATATGAGACGTGTTCATCGGCTCCCTCGGGATATCCCGCAACTGCTCGGATGAAAGCAGAGCCTACCGTCTTTTCTTCCCGGGGCCAAAGTCAGGTTGAGGACGCGATACCCATCCCTCAACACAGGAATCGGGCGCAGAAAGCGGGTCGGAAGCCAGCAAGTAATTTGAGATCCCAACACGGAGCTACAAGCTCAACGAGGAAAGATCTCAGCTATGACATCACTTAGGAACAAAACTGCCATTGTGACTGGCGCCAGCTCAGGCATTGGCTACGCGACGGCGCGGCTTTTCGCACGCGAAGGGGCCAATGTCGTCGTCACCGCACGGCGTGTGGACGCCCTCAATACCCTGGTTGCAGAGATCGAGGCGGAGGGCGGCCGGGCCGTCGCTCTCGCTGGCGATATCAGGGATGAGACTTTGGCCCATGCGTTGGTCGAGACAGCGTTCCGCCACTTTGGCGGCCTCGACATTGCCTTCAACAATGCCGGCACGAATGGCGAAATGGGGCCGACGCCCGGCGTATCGCTTGCGGGATGGAACGAAGCTCTCGCGGTCAATCTCACGGGGGCCTTTCTAGGTGCCAAGTATGTATGGTCCGGCCGTGCGTCGCAAGATGATGTTGGCAGAGTGACAAACGTGAGAGCTGCATCAATGTATTCGGCCT